>CAZNOH010000005.1:0-2561 GCA_964574655.1 uncultured Candidatus Saccharibacteria bacterium | reverse complement strand
AGAAGATAATATTACTTGACTTTATGATAAGCTTTCATATATAAGAAAAACAATGATAGCAAGGAAAAAACCCACAAAACTTCCTGAAAGGTATGCTTTGCTAAGCGTTTTTGATAAAACAGGGATAGTTGAATTTGCAAAAACAATAAGTTCGTTAGGATATAAAATTATCTCAACAGGAGGCAGTGCAAAAACTCTTATAGGTGCTGGTTTAAAGGTGATTCCAATTCAAAAAATTACGGGAAATCCGGAAAGTTTTGATGGCAGAATGAAAACAATTAGTTTTCAAATCGAAAGCGGAATTCTTTATGACAGAACTAATCCGGAGCATGTAAAAGAAGCAAAAACTCTTGGAATTATTCCAATAGATATTGTTGTTGCAAATCTTTATCCATTTGAACAAACAATCGCGGATCCAAAAGTAAGTCAAGACGCCGCAATTGAAAATATTGACGTTGGTGGGCCAACAATGATTAGAGCTGCTGCTAAAAACAATAAAAATGTTGTAATAATTACTGACCCTTCTGATTATAGCTCAATTGCCAATCTATTGAAGAAAAAAAAGATTGACGACAAAATGCGTCTAAAGCTAGCAGCAAAAGCGTTTCGCCATTTGTCATTTTACGACTGCCAAATTGCAAGCTATTTAGAGTTTGATAAAAAACTATTTGCAGATGAAATTGCAATTCCCGGGAGAAAAAATATAAATCTCAGATACGGAGATAATCCTCACCAGAGGGCAGCAGTTTATATAGAGCCTAATACAAATTCCCCTTTAGCGAAATTACAAAAAATTACAGGACGTGACCTCTCAGCGACTAATTTTACTGATATTTCCGCTGGACTTGAATCTGTTCGCTTTTTTAAAGAGTCGGCAGCTGTAGTTATAAAGCACAATAGTCCATCAGGAATCGCATTGGGTAGTTCGATATCTGATGCCTTGCAAAATGCAGTTGCAGCAGATCCTGAGTCAGCGTTTGGTGGAGTAATAGTCTTGAATCAACCGATGGATTTAAAAACCGCAAAAACTTTCGCAAACTTTAAAGAAGAAAACGGAGTTCTTATTGATATTATTGCAGCGCCTCTTATAAAAAATGACGCAATAGAGTTTGTAAAAAAGGTTCGTAAAAGCACAGGTATTTATATTTTTGGACAAATTCCTAAACAAAGGTCAAATAAAAAACATTTAAGGTTTTTTGATGGAGGATTTATTATGCAGGACTGGGATGATACCAATGCGAATTTTGAAAACTGGGAAGTGGTTACAAAAATACAACCCACAGAAAAACAAATCCGGCAAATGGAACTTGCATGGAAATTTATCAGCAGAATCAAATCAAATACTATTATTGTTGTTGATAAGGCAATGCCTATGACTAGAGGAATTGGATCAGGCCAAACTTCCAGAGTTAGAGCTACAAAAATTGCCCTTGATCAAGCTGGAAAGTTTGTTCATGATGGAATTTTGGCAAGTGATAGCTTTTTCCCATTTGACGATTCTGTTAATTTGGCGGCAAAAACAGGAATTGGGGCAATTATTCAACAAGGTGGTTCGATAAACGATAAGGCTTCAATTGAAGCTGCAAATAAAGCGAAAATTCCAATGGTTATAACACACGAGCGTAAGTTTTGGCACTAAATTTTTCCGTTTACTTTTCTTTTAGCACAAATAGGAAGCTAAATAAACCGATTTCCTGCCTGATGTCAGACAAAATATGGGATGCCCCAAAATTCACCTGGGTTTACAAATCTGTAATTTTTGTTTAATGAACTTATTTCGCTTTGTTCAGAATTGGTTAGTTCAAAATCAAAAACATCAAAATTCTCTGTAATTCTTTCTTGAGTAACACTTTTTGGAATTGTAATTGTTCCGCGTGATAGTGCCCAATTTATCAAGATTTGTGACGGTGTTTTCTTATGTTTTGCTGCGATTTTTTTGATTATCTTCTCATCAGATAATTTCGGTCCTGAGCTACTGTCTCTGTGGATTCCAGAACGTCCAAGAGGCGAATATGCAGTTACAGCAATATCTTTGTCTTTACAAAAAGTAACAAGATCAACTTGAGTATTATATGGATGTAATTCAATTTGGTTCATCGCCGGAGGGATTTTGGCATATGTTAATAAATCTACGAGCATAATTGTCGTAAAATTTGCAACTCCAATTGATCGGACTAATCCCTTTTTGACAAGATTTTCCATTGCTTTCCAAGTTTCCTGTATAGAGACCTTATCGATAATCACTTTTCCGTTTCGATCTAGAGGTTCGAGACTCTTCCCATTCTTAAAAGCAATTCCCCAATGCATTAAATATAAATCTAAGTAATCAAGTCTAAGATCTGAGAGAGTTTTTTTACACGCTTTCTCAACGGTTTCTGATTTATGATCTGTATTCCAGAGTTTACTTGTAATGAAAAGTTCATTTCTTTTTACACCTTGTTTAAAAACTTCCGTAAATGCTTTGCCAATTTCTTTTTCATTGCCGTAAATATGTGCACAGTCAATATGTCTATAACCGGCTTTTGTAGTAGCAAATTTTACAGCGTTACCAACAAGATTTT
>CAZNOH010000004.1:0-130158 GCA_964574655.1 uncultured Candidatus Saccharibacteria bacterium | reverse complement strand
TTCCTTATTGGGGGTTTTGCTCAAAAAATGTTCGAACATCAATCAAAAAACACCGTGTTTTAATCGCAAAATTAGAAATAACTAAATAACAAAATTAAAAAATGCTATAATGATTTTGTCATTTATAATTTAGTTATTTAGTCATTGACATGGAAGGGTGCCTGAGCGGCCGAAAGGACTAGTCTTGAAAACTAGCGCAGCCTCACGGTTGCCGTGGGTTCGAATCCCACCCCTTCCGAATTAAAAATAGCTAAATTTTGGATAACCAAATTAAAAAAATAAATAACAAAAAAAGCATGTTAAAAAACAAAACTGCTATTGTAACTGGCGCTGGTCAAGGTATTGGCAAGGGAATTGCTTTAGCATTAGCAAAAGAAGGTTGCAATATTGTTGTCTCCGATATTAATAAAGAAACTTGCGATCAAGTTGTTGCTGAGATTACCAAGCTAGGAGTCCAGTCAATTGCCGTAAAATGCGATGTTTCTAAAAAATCAGAAGTTGATAATCTTGTAAAAGTTTCTTCAGAAAAATTCAGCAAAATTGATATTCTAGTCAATAATGCCGGCATCTTTCCGTTTGTTCCTTTTGCCAAAATGACTGAAGATGATTGGGACAAGGTTATGGACGTTAATCTAAAAAGCATGTTCTTAACTTCTCAAGCTGTTTCTTCAAAAATGCCTGAAAATGGAAAAATAGTTGATATTTCTTCAATCGCATCGGTTGTCGGTTTTGAAGGGTTAGTTCACTACTGCGCTTCTAAAGGTGGAGTGAATGGCATGATCAGAGCTTTGGCTTTAGAATTAGCTTCAAAAAAAATTAATGTTAACGCAGTTGCGCCAGGCATGATTGAAACGCCAGGAGTAACACAAGCAATGGACGAAAAAACTCTGAAACAAACAGTTGCTGCGATCCCTCAAAAAAGAATGGGCACTCCTGGAGATATTGCAAATTGCGTTGTTTTTTTATCTTCAGAAAAATCAGATTATATTACAGGCCAAGTAATCATTGTTGATGGCGGTTGGACATTAAGATAATAATTTTGACATGTCTCACAAAGAAAAAGTTTTAGATATTATAAAACAACTAAAAAATTTAAAATCAAAAAATCAACCAGTCTCTTTTTCCAAAAAAACAGTTTCTCATTTTGTTCCGTTGGCTCATACAAAAAAAGAAAAACTGCCAAAACTAGATTTAAAATCTCTAGATTCTTTGCTTAACATTGATTCAAAAAAAAATATAGCAGTTGCTGAACCAGGTTTAACTTTTTCGCAATTACTTCAAGAATCATTAAAATATAATTTAATTCCAGCCGTTGTTCCAGAATTAAAAACAATTACTTTGGGCGGAGCGATTTCCGGCTGTTCAATTGAATCAATGTCTTATAAATATGGCGGTTTTCATGACACTTGTCTAGAATATGAAATAATCACTAGCAATGGAGAAATTGTTGCTTGTTCTCCAGAGAAGAACCAAGATATTTTTAACATGATTCATGGATCATATGGAACTTTAGGAATAATTTCGAAAATAAAATTTAAACTTTTACCTGCTAAACCATACGTTCATTTATGTTATAAAAAATATAATAATTTCGAGCAGTATTGGAACGATTTGCAAAAATATTGCCAAGAAAAACAATATGATTTCATTGATGGAATAATATATAATAAAAATCTTTTTATCCTCTGTTTAGGTAATATGGTAGATTATGCTCCTTATAAATCAAAATATGATTGGCTAAAAATTTTCTATAAATCTGTTGAAAAAAAAGAAGAAGATTATTTTAAAATTTACGATTATTTTTATCGCTATGATGCTGACTGCCATTGGCTATCAAAAAAAATTCCATTCATGGAAACATTTTTTGGCAGATTATTGTTCGGTAAATTTATTTTAGGCTCTAGCAATTTAATAAAGCTTTCTAAAAAGTTCGGTCCAATAATTAACAAAGGCAAAAATCCAGATGTCGTCGTTGATGTTTTTATTCCAAATAATAACTTTCCAAAATTTTATGCTTGGTACGAAAAAGATTTTGATTTCTTTCCGCTCTGGATTGTTCCGTACAAAGCTCCAAAAATATATCCTTGGATTTCAGATGAACTAGCATCAAAAAATAACGAGGCTTTCTTTATTGACGCTGCAATTTATGGCAAACAAAATAATAAAAAAAATATTGATTATGCTAAAATATTAGAGAACAAGGTTTTTGAACTTGATGGCATCAAAACTTTAATTTCGCAAAATCATTATTCTAAAGAAAGATTTTGGGAAATATATAACTTAGAAAATTTTAAAAAAGTTAAACAAAAAACTGATCCCAATAATTTGTTTAATGATTTATACAAAAAAATGGTTAGATAATTATTAGTAAATAAAGCAAAAATTATGGACAAAAAAATGTACGAACTGGAAGCCCTGCCTTATGATTACAAAGCATTGTCTCCTTTTCTTTCTGAAGAACAATTACAGCTTCATCATGACAAACACCACAAAGCTTATGTTGACAAAGCTAATGAAGTTTTAGATAAATTGGAATTAGCTCGCAAAGAGGGAAGCGAAATTGATATTAAAGCAGTATCGAAAAATTTATCATTTCAAGCAGCTGGAGCATTATTACACGCATTATTTTGGAAAAATTTAGCTCCAAAAGATCAAACACAAACTGAGCCGACAAAAATTATTGGCGACGAAATTAAAAAAGAATTTGGAAGTTATGAAAGATTTGTTAAAGAATTTAGCGATTGCGCAGTCAATTGCGAAGGATCAGGTTGGGCAGCACTGGCATTTGATCGCTATACTAGCAGATTACTAATTATGCAAATAGAAAAACATAATGTTAATATTATTCCAGCAATGCATATTCTTCTCGTTCTGGACGTTTGGGAACATGCTTATTATCTTGATTATAAAAATGAACGTCCAAAATATGTCGAAGCATTTTGGAATAATATCAATTGGCAAGAAGTAGAGATCAGGCTAGACAAGGCCATTCTTACTTTAAAACAATAAATAAGAAATAAAAAATCTGCTATCATAGCAGATTTTGTTTTCCAAAGATCTACATTTTACTGCCAGCCAATGCTTTCTTGATTTTGTTCAGCAAATCAGTAATTTGCCATGGCTTTGGAATCAAGAATCTTGCTCCAGCATTTATCGCCTGCGCTAAACTTTTGCTGTCTTTTGCTGTATAGGTTGTGGCGAAAATAATTTTCCGATATTCATGGTAGCTTCTAGACAAATAACGAAGCGTCTTCATTAAATCAAAACCATTTAATCTTGGCAAGGAAAGATCAATCAAAACAAGATCTGGCAAATTACTTTCCAGCCACATTAAGGCTTCGAATCCATCAGTCTCGATATGCACCAAGTATTCCTCTTTTTCCAAAAGATCTTTGATTCTTTGAACAGGCAGAGTCAATCCTTCTTTATCAGCAATCAAAATCAATTTCGGTTTTTCAATTTCCTGGCTCATTTCTCTCCTCCTTGTATATAAAGAACTTTTATATATATTAACCCAAACATAAATAAAAGCAACAAAAAACAGATCAATGACCTGTTTTTTTATTCAAAATAATTTTTTAATCGGGCCGGACGGGACTCGAACCCGCGACCTTCTCCGTGACAGGGAGACGTGAACTCCACTTCACTACCGGCCCAAAATATTTTTTAAGACTCGAACCCGCTAATAATTTTCCTAGAAAATTATTAACTCCGTGACAGGGAGATATAATTAAATTTCACTAATAATTAAAATCTAATTTCTAGAAGAAAGCAACGGTTTGCACACAAATTTTATCAATAGCAGGGGACGGATTCGAACCGTCGACCGCCACTTTATGAGTGTGGTGCTCTAACCAACTGAGCTACCCTGCCCCGAACCAAGTTTCTGGTGATCAAACCATTAACATTGATTTTAAATAATCACTAATCAAAGCTAGAAATATAAAATGCAGAAACTTGGTTCGGGGCTAGCCCTTAGCAAGATTCTGTCAAAATCTAATTACTAATTATTTAAAATTTAATATTGCGGGGGGCGGATTTGAACCGCCGACCTTCAGGTTATGAGCCTGACGAGCTTCCAAGCTGCTCTACCCCGCGACAATACGTATATTATATATTAAACAATAAAAAAAGCAAGTTCAAGACTTGCTAAGTGAGTTTGCTACAAATCAATAAATGCCAATTTTATTTCGGTCCAAAAAAGTATTTTAACAACGGTAAACCAGCATAAAAAATAAATGCCAAAATTGCCACTAAAATTAAATAAACTCTCAAGATTTTTGCTTCTGCTAACATTTGATCCAAAGTCTAATTACATAAATCAAAACTATCAATAAAACTACTGACAAGCAAGCTAAAAATAATAATAATTTTTCAGTTAATTCCATATATTTAGCGATTAGTAATTATTTCTATATTTATATTATAAGTAAAATTTAATAAACTAGCAACCTTTTAAATGTTGTTAATATTTGTTAAAATAAACTATGCTAATAAATTAACTTACATTCATGCTTACGTTTTTACTAATCTTAACATCAATTCTAGTCTTAACTTGTGGCTTTTTAGCTTTTAGTTTAATCAAAATTAATAAGAAGTTATCAGAGCCAGAGAATAAAGAAAATGATAAAATTTTACATGAGCGCATTGATAATTTAAATCAATATGTATCTCAAAATTTAAATCAAACCAACAAATCTATTTCTGAAAATTTGAATCAAGTTACTAAAACAATGTTGGCTCAAATTAGTTCTCAAACTACTCAGCTTAACGAGCGTTTAAAAGAAAACAGTGAATTGATCCAAAAATCACAAGGTACAGTTGGTTCTCGTTTAGACAACGCCGCCAAAGTTGTAAGCTCAGTCCAAACAAAATTAGCGCAGATGGAAGAATCAAACAAAAAGATATTTGAAGTTGGCAAAGATATCAGAGGTTTGCAGGAAATTTTGAAAGCTCCAAAACTTCGCGGATCTTTGGGAGAATTATTTTTAGGTGATTTATTATCGCAGACTTTTTCCAAAAATCATTTTGAAGAACAGTACATGTTCAAATCAGGTGAAAAGGTCGATGCTGTTATTAAGCTAAAAGACAATATGCTTGTTCCAATTGATGCCAAATTTCCATTGGAAAATTTTCACAAAATGATTAATTTAGCCAAGAACGAACAAGAAAAAAAGCAGTACAAAAAAATGTTTAAAGACGATGTCAAAAAACACATAACAGCAATTGCCAAAAAATATATTTTGCCAGACGAAGGCACAATAGATTATGCATTAATGTATATTCCAGCTGAAAATGTTTATTACGAGACAATCATTAAGGACGAAGATGAAAATAATTTAGTTAATTTTGCTTTTTCCAAAAAAGTTTTTCCAGTCTCGCCAAATTCTTTATACATTTACGTTCAAGCAATTTTACTTGGTCTGAAAGGCATGCAAATTGAAGAAGGAGCCAAAGATATGATGAACTATATCCAAAGGCTACAAGGTGATTTTGGCAAGTTTGAGGACGACTTTGATGTTCTCGGAAATCATTTAAATAATGCCCATAAAAAATTTGATGATAGTGAAAAAAGATTAGGCAAGTTTCATGACAAGTTAATTGAAATTGATAGTAGAATCCCACAGCCTGAAAAATTAGTTGTAAGTGCAAAAGCTTTACCAATAAAACCAGAAGTTGCTGTTCCAGTTAGCGGACAAGAAAATATTAATCTATATCAATAAAAATATATAAATTCTACCCAGCTTTAGCTGAGGGGTTGTAGAGCTTTAGCTCCCGTCGTTTGTGAACTAAAGTTCACCGACCCCTTGGCTAAAGCCAGGTAGAAAATAAATTAAAAATTATGCCCGAAAAACCACAAATAGAATTAAAAGATACCCAAGAACCATCAGAAAAATCTTCTGATGGTTTAGAAATTGCTCAAACTCCAGAATTAGAAAGTGTTGTTGCTAAAGCAAATCAACTTGCAGAAGCAATACAACAAGACAGAAATGTAACAGGCGAACAAGTTTTAGATTTAGAAAAAGATTTGGGCGAATTAAAATTTGATGTTTGTGGCGAGCAAATGACTTTGGCAGAAATTAAGGAAATTCCGGATTTTAAACATAATTTAGTACTCTGGAAAAAAATAATGGAAGGCGGTATCGAAACATCTGATTTAACATATATTATTCCAACAGTAGCTCAGAAATATGTTGATCTTTTAAACACACTTTTTGAAAACAGGCAGCCTTCCGGTCCTCAGCCAGAAAACTTTGTTCATATAGATTTAAACAATGTAAAAAAAATTTCTACAGGAACAGCAAAAGAATTAAGAAAATTTAAAGGAAGCATCCTTTTGAATGGTTTAATGAAAATATCAGACGAGGCTACGCAAGAATTAGGTCAATCAGCAAGTTCTTCAATTTGTTTAGATGGTCTTGCATCGATTTCAGATTCACAAGCACAACACTTATCTCATTTTAAAGGCCCACTCTGGCTGAGAGGCGTTGATTCACTTTCAGACGCCGCGGCAATGCTTATTGGAAAAAGACAAACTTCAAGACCAACATTGCTAAATAATCTAGCGCATGTTTCTGACAAAGGACTTAAATTTCTAGATGACGAAAAAATTCAGCTACCTTTTAAACTTAAAGAAAGATTAGAGAAATTGAAAGTTCAACAAAATGCTACAAGATCTTAATTTACAACAACGCCAAGCCGTCACTCATCAGAAAGGCCCATTATTAATTGTTGCTGGCGCTGGCACAGGAAAAACAACAGCCATAACTAAAAAATTGGCTTATTTAATTTTGAAAAAAAAGGTCAAACCAGAAAATATTTTAGCCTTAACTTTTACAGAAAAAGCAGCCTCTGAAATGGAGGAGCGAGTGGATAAATTAATGCCTTATGGCTACACCGATTTATGGATTGAAACTTTTCATAGTTTTTGTGATCGAATTTTAAAAGACAATGCATTAGATATGGGCTTGGATCCGAATTACAAATTATTAACGCAAGCCGAGCAATGGATGTTTATCAAATCCAAAATTTTTGATTTTGATTTGAAATATTACAGGCCATTAGGAAATCCTAATTCTTTTATTTCCGAATTAATTAAACATTTTTCCCGCGCCAAAGATGAAAATATTTTGCCAGATGAATATTTAAAGTTTGTTAAAAAATTAAAACCAAATGACGATTTAGATCAATCCGCCTCCGCTCCTGCTGGAGCTACGGCGGACAAGGAAGAAATTAATAAGATATCAGAAATCGCCAAAGCTTACAAAAAATATCAAGAACTTATGGTTAGCGAGAGCCAAATGGATTTTGGTGATTTAATTATCCAGACTTTAAGTTTGTTAAAGAAAAGAAAACATCTACTTAAAAAATATCAAAAACAATTTCAATATATTTTAGTTGATGAATTTCAAGATACTAATTTTGCCCAGTATAAATTACTCCAACTTTTAGCATCGCCACAATTAAATTTAACAGTTGTCGGCGATGATGATCAGGCGATCTATAAATTCCGCGGCGCTTCTGTCAGCAATATTTTGCAATTTCAAAAAGATTTTCCAAAAAGCAAAAAAATAGTTTTGACTGAGAATTATCGATCAGTTCAGCCGATTTTAGATCTCGCATATAATTCAATTCAACTAAATAATCCAGATCGTCTAGAAGCAAAATATAAAATTAATAAAAAGCTAAAATCTCAAATTAAGTCAAAAGGCGATTTAGCAATTACCCATATTCACAAGGCAACTTACGAGCAAGAGGCAGTTGAAGTTATAAATAATATAATCAAGTTAAAGCAAAAAGATAAATCAAATTGGTCAGATTTTGCAATTTTAGTGCGTGCTAATTCTTCAGCTGAAATTTTTATAAATTTATTATCTCGCAAAAAGATTCCTTATCAATTTATTGCTTCCAGGGGATTATATTCTCAGACTGAAATAATGGATTTGATTTCTTATCTTCTAGTTATTTCTAATTTTTACGATGACATCAATTTTTATCGCGTCTTAAATTTACCGATTTTCAAATTATTGCAAGAAGATATAATCAAGCTTTTAAATTATGCTAGGAAAAAAAATTTATCTCTCTTTGAATTAAGCCAGACTCCAAATAGAATTGTTGGCTTGAGTGAAGAAAGCATCAGCAAATTTAAAATCGTTAGCGAGCTAGTGAAAAAACATTCCAAGCAAAGCCAAGAAAAAAATGCCGCTGAAGTTTTGTTAGATTTTTTGAAATCATCAAATTATCTTAAATATATTCAAGAGAGCAAGGATTTAGAATCAGAAAAAAAGATTTTAAATATTTCTTTATTCTTCAAGAAAATTCAAGAATCTCAGGAAAACAAAAAATTATCAGTTCAAGAGTTTGTTGATCAGCTAGATTTGATGATTGAAGCAGGCGACAATCCATCGCCAGTGCAATTAGATGAAGGCCCAGACTCAATCAAAATAATGACGATTCATTCTTCCAAGGGCTTGGAATTTGATAATGTTTTTATAGTGAATTTAGTTGAAGGAAAATTTCCGCCAAGAAACAGGAGAGACTTGATTGAACTTCCAGAAAAATTAATTAAAGAACAACTGCCAAGCGTTAATTCAAATATCCAAGAAGAAAGGAGGCTATTCTATGTTGCTATGACAAGAGCTAAGAAAAGATTATTTTTCACTTCTGCAAATGATTATGGAGGCAAAAGAAAAAAGAAAATGTCTAGATTTTTAATTGAAATAAAAAAGAATTCTGATCATTTTTCTGATAAAGAAATTCAGACAGAGTTACCTAATCTTCAAGCAGAAATCAATGAACCAGAAATTTTAGTTAGCCAAAATAAAAAAATAAAATACCAACTTCCAACAAAATTTTCCTATACTCAACTCAAAGTTTTCGAAACTTGTCCTCATCAATACCGCTTTGCTCACATCTTACGAATTCCATCTCAAGGCTCGCATACTTTTAGTTATGGCAAAACAATGCATGCAACCTTGCAAAATTTTTATCAGGATTTGCAAAAAGGAAAAATGCCATCAAGGCAGGATTTATTAAATTATTATCAAAGCTTTTGGATTGGCGATCATTATCTTTCAAAAAAACATGAATTAGAAAGAAAAAAAGAAGGTGAAAAAGCTTTAAAAGAATTTTACAAAATTAATAAGAATAATTTCAAAGCTCCATTGTTTTTAGAAAAGGGTTTCAACTTGAAGATAAAAGATGTTTCCTTAAAGGGCAAAATTGATCGCATTGATAAGCTAGAAGACGGCACTATTGAAATTATTGACTATAAAACAGGCAAGCCGCCAAAAAGAGAAAAAGATGTTGAAAAAAATGAGCAATTATTATTATATTCTTATGCTTGCCAAAAAGTTTTAAAATTAAAGCCTTCAAAACTTAGCCTTTATTTCATTGATCAGAACAAAAAGTTTACAGCTAAGCAAAATGATATTAAAGAAGAAAAAATAATCCAAAAAGTCCAAGAACTAATTCTGAAAATAAAAGAGTCACAATTTACTGCCACTCCAGGATTTGCCTGCAAATTTTGTGATTATCGTGACATTTGTGAACACGCTAAACGATGATAGACAAAGTCTTCTGTTTTGTGTATAATCATAATTAAAGACAAGAAATATTCAATATTATTAATTATGACTCTTCGTTCATATTTACTGGGCATGTTTTTATCCACAATTGTCTGTTGGCTTGCTTTTGGTCTAATTCTATATTATGTTAATCCTTACAATTCTGGTGCTTTAGGCTTAATTGCTTTTTATATCAGCTTATTTTTCGCAAGTATCGGAACTTTGACTATTGCTGGCTTTTATTTGCGTGTTTGGTTTTCCAAAAACGAAATTTTATTTGCTCATGTCAATCCATCTTTCCGTCAAGCTATATTATTATCAATAATTTTAGTTGGCTCACTAGTTTTGCAAGCTTTCAGACTATTAACTTGGTGGGATGGATCGTTATTCGTCATAAGTATTGTGTTAATAGAATTCTACTTTATTTCGCGCTAAAAATTTACTTGAGAATATTAGCCAAATTTTAAGGATATTATTTAGAAACATGTCTAAAATAATGGAATCTAAAATTAAAGAAGTCGCATTAATAGTAGTTGATATTACTAATTTCTGTTGTCATCCAAAATGTGAGATAAAAAAATGGGACGTTTCTTTCAACAAGATTAGGAAAATGATTCCTACTTTAAAAAAGTTCATCTCGCAATATAGGAATGCCGGAGGCCAGGTAATTTTTGTTAATTGTACTCCATGGAAAAAAGAATTCCTGCCTAAGAATATTGTGGAATTATATAAAGATCCAAAATGCAGATATTATTCTTCTGATAAATCTGATTTTAGCGAGAAATTATTTGAATTAGAACCACAAAAAAACGACTTTATCGTTACAAAAAATAACTATGATGCATTTACAAATCCGAAATTGGATAAATTTTTGAAAGAGAAAAAGATAAAAAATGTTGCTATTGCAGGTATTTTTGGTGATGGATGTGTGTGGTCAACAATCCAAGGAGGTTTTTCTTTAGGATATAATTTTATAATTCTAAAAGATTTAATAGAAACAACTGATGTTGTAATTCGACAAAAATTACAAAAATTATTGAAAGAATACACTTGGCCCACTATGTTCGGAAGGACAATTAATTCAAAAGATTTTTTTGATTTTGTAAAATAAAGTAATATCCGTAATATCTTCAAATTTATGAACTTAACTGAATTAAAACAGCAAGCTCTATCAGAAATCAATAATGCTAATTCAACAAGCATTGTTGAACAAATTAGAATTAAATTTTTAGGCCGAAAATCTGGCTTATTAACAAAAATAATTCAGACTTTGCCAACTCTTAACGTTGAACAAAGAAAGACATTAGGTTCTCAAGCCAATCAAGTTAAGCATGAAATCAATCTGGCTTTGAATAACAAAATTAGCGTCTTAAAATCTAAGAGCTCTCAAACCAATGAATTTTTTGATATAACATTACCTGGCATTAGACCAGAGATTGGTCATCTTCATCCAATTACTTTAGTCTCTCGCGAAGTTGAAGAAATTTTTAAATCAATGGGCTTTCAAGTTCATGAAGGAAATGAACTTACTGATTTGCATTATAATTTTCTTGCCTTGAATTTTCCAAAAGACCATCCAGCCATGGATAGCTATGATACTTTTTTTATTGAAAATAAAGAAAAAGATACTAAATTAGAAAACAAAAGAGTTATGCGCGCGCATACTTCAAACATGCAAGTAAAGATAATGGAAAATAAAAAACCGCCATTGCGTGTCATTGTTCCAGGACGCTGTTTTCGAAATGAATCAACTGATGCTTCTCACGAACATACTTTTTACCAATGTGAAGGATTCATTGTTGATGAAAAAATTTCTGTTGCCAATTTAATTTATACTTTAAAAGAATTTTTGAAAGCCTATTTCAAAAAAAATGAAGTTAAAGTTAGACTTAGACCAGGCTATTTCCCATTTGTTGAGCCAGGCTTTGAATTAGATTTTGAATGTATGATTTGTGGTGGTTCTGGCTGCCCTGTTTGCAAGCAAACTGGTTGGGTAGAATTAATTCCTTGTGGCATGATTCAGCAAAATGTTTTTAAATCTGCAGGTTACGAAAAAAATAAATATACAGGCTTTGCTTTTGGCATGGGTTTAACAAGACTCGCCATGATGAAATATGGAATTACTGACATCAGATTATTCATGTCTGGCGATTTAAGATTTATTAATCAATTCTAATTATGAAAATATCTGTCAATTGGCTAAAAGATTATGTTAAAATTTCCAATCCGCAGGCAACTGCTGAAAATTTAACTATGTCTATTGCTGAAGTCGAAGGCGTAGAAGATTTAGCTCAAAAGTTTGACGGTATAATTATTGGTCAAGTTATCGAAAAAAAGAAGCATCCAAATGCTGATCGTTTGAATTTAGCTAAAGTAAATGTCGGCAAAGAAATTTTAGACATTGTTTGCGGTGCTTCAAATTTAGCGGTTAATCAGAAAGTTCCAGTTGCAATCATTGGCACAAAGTTACCAAATGGCTTAGTAATTAAGCCAGTTGCAATTAGAGGCGAAAAATCTTTTGGCATGATTTGTTCTGAAGAAGAATTAGATTTGGCCAAAAAATCAGAAGGTATCATGGTTTTAGACAAAGGTGCAAAAGTTGGTGAAGAATTTAGTAAGTACCTGAATTTAGACGATGTCATTTTTAATATTGATAATAAATCTTTGACTCATCGGTCTGATCTATTTTGTCATATTGGCATTGCTAGAGAAATCGCAGCGAAAGAAAATAAAAAATTATCTTTGCCAAAACTTCCAAAAATAAAAAAGACTGCCAAGAAAATTTCAGTTGAAGTCAAAGACAAAAAACTTTGTCCAAGATATATGGCAGTAAAATTGGATAATATAAAAATTGAAGAATCTCCATTATGGTTGCAGGCAAGATTGAATTCTGCTGGCATGAGACCAATTAACAATGTTGTTGATATAACAAATTATGTAATGTTGGAATTCGGCCAGCCTTTACATGCTTTTGATGCAGAGAAAGTTGGCGATAAAATTATAGTTCGCAAAGCTAAGAAAGGTGAGAACTTAAAAACAATTGACGGCAAAATTAGACAGCTAGATCCAAAAATGCTAGTTATCACTGATAGTAAAAAGCCTGTTGCCGTTGCCGGCGTTATGGGTGGATTTAATTCTGAAGTTTCCAAAAATACCAAATCAATAATTTTAGAATCAGCCAATTTTTACGCATATTCTATCAGGCAAACTGCTAGAAAATTAGGCTTAAAATCTGAAGCTGCCACTCGCTATGAAAAAAACATCGCGCCTGAATTGACAAATTATGCTTTGCAACGCACTGTCCAATTATTCCAAGAAATTTGCAAAGCAAAAGTTGCAAGTTCAGTTAGCGATGTGTATTCTTCAAAGCACAAAGCAATCAAAATTAAATTTGATCCTAAAAAAGCAGAAGAATTTTTAGGAGAAAAAATTGCCTTAACAAAAATTAAATCAATTCTAAAATCTTTAGAATTCAAGATTACAGGATCAAAAAATTTAGTTGTCGAAGTTTCATATTTCAGAATGGATATTCATTATCAAGAAGACCTTTTTGAAGAAATCGCCAGAATTTACGGCTATGACAATATCAAGCCCCAAGCATTAATTCAAAAATTAGAGCCAGTCTCAAATTTAGCGGACTTAAAATTAGGGAATTCAGCTCGTGATATTTTAGCTGGTTTTGGTTTTTCCGAAAGTTATAATTATTCTTTTGTTTCGCAAAATTTATTACAGAAATCTGGATTTAATTTCACAGAAAATATCAAAGTCTTAAATCCGCAATCAGAAGATTTGCAATATTTGAGGACTTCACTTTTGCCAGGTCTTTTAGACAATGTTCGCCTAAATTCCAAAAGATTTGAGAGTATCAAGATATTTGAAATTGGCCATGTCTATCAAGATTTTGAAAAAAAATATTTATCAGGAATAATTTGCGGTAAAAAAGAAAAGATATTCTATAATCTTAAAGGCATTTTAGAAGGCTTGTTAATTAAATTAAATGTTGCCTGTCAATTTGTTCAATTAGAAGAAACTCCAAAATATTTAGCAACTGGCAAATCAATCGAAATAAGACAAGGCTCAAAAATAATTGGCCAAATGGGATTAATTAATCAAAGCAATCTTGATCAAATGGGAATTAAGAAAATTAAAGTTGTTTTCTTTGAACTAGATGTTGATGAATTAGTTAACGCCTCAAAGAAAGAAAAGAAATTCCAGCAGATACCAAAATTTCCAGCCGTAACTTTAGATTTAGCTTTTGTTTTAGATAAAACAATTCCAGCAGCAACATTGGAGCGAGAAATTTTAAAGATCGGCCAGCCATTATTAATAAAAGCAAAATTATTTGATGTTTATACTGGCAAGCCATTACTGCCAAATGAAAGAAATTTAGCATATCATTTGACTTATCAAGATCCCAACAAAACTTTGCAAGATCAAGAAGTCCAAGCAATTCAGCAAAAAATAGTTAGCCATATCAGTAGGATATTTAATGCTAAGATAAGATCACACTAATTAATCACTAATTGCACTAATTAGCACTAATTATAAAAGAGAGTTAAGCTCTCTTTTATTAGTTTAAATTAGTGTTATTGGTGTCATATTAGTGTGAGGCAAAAAAAAAGACCGAGGGTTAATCGGTCAAAAGATCATCGTTCCAAAATTTGCGAAGAAGTTTCCTCCTCGCCTCGATCTGACATTGCCTGGCAGAACATACTCATCGCCAGCCTCTGCTTCTGCTGATTTTGGATTGTGTGATAATAGTTTACCCAATGGTAGCCTTGTTCAACAGGATTATGCATAGAAGCAATTCTTTCGACTGTTTCTCGCATTTCCTGCTGATCATCAAGCATTTGGCCGACAAACTTGTCTTTGCGTTCTTCAATCAGATATTCAACAATCATGATCAGAACATCCAAGTCAACTTCATTCGAAGTGATATAAAGACAGAAATCTCTGTTATCATTATAGATTGCGGAATCTTCCAGCTCTGGATAGTATTCCTGCAATCTTCGCTGAATCTCAGTAGTGTCCAGATGTTCAGGCGTCTTGTAGTCATCATCGTAGATCACAAACTGGATTCGCTCGCGATGCTTTGTGATGATACAATCCACAGGCTGCTTACCATCGAGGTAAGGCGGTTTGCCAAAGAAAATTCTTGCTGTCTGGCCATTGACGCAGGAATCGCTGAAGTCGTGGTAGTACAGACGAACTCCGAAGAGCGTCTTGTACGTACCCTTCTTGGCTTCATTGAAGTTCCGACCAAACATCAGTCGAACCGACATATATGCATCCAAGCTATAGAACGCTGCGATTACCGAATCTGCAAAATACGCATCGTCTTTCTTGGTCCGCTCACCAGTCTGGCAGTAGTTCAAGCCTCGGAGCAGATCCGCCAAACCATAGAGATTTCGCATCTCATATTCATTTTTGCCATCAAACTCTTTGCCATAATCCTTGGCATTGATGAATGTGGTCATGACCCTGAGATGCTCATACTTTGGACTTTCCAAAAGCCGATCTTCATGAGTAAGAAAGACAACTCCCGTTGCTGAATATCCCTGGTCAACATCCCCATGATGATCGTAAAAGAAAACTCGCTGCCCAGCCTTGAACTTTTCAGCAGTCCAAGGATCAAACTTCCGACCAGTATCAAAATGGATAATCATCAAGCGAGAACGCTTGACGCCATCTTGCACTGTATTTTCCTTGCTTTCATTTCCATCAGCGTCTTTGTCAGCATCATCCAAAAATGGAATCCATCTATCCAAGTCGGTATGGAAAAATCCATTCTGTTCATATTCCTCGCCATTCTTGACGAAAAGCAGACGAATTCTTGCATCCTTCCATCTCAAGCCGAAAGCCTCACAAAACACATACTCAGCACTTGCCACATCGCGGTCAGGCAACTGATGCCCGACAAAAAGAATATAATCCAAATGCAGAAAATAAAACAAGTCCTTCAGTAGCTTATGCATTGTGTCCTCCTTTGGAGTCAAAAATTCAAGGTGCTTCCTTGCACAGGTTCAAGGTATATTAGCATATCTTTTTTATTTTGTCAATCAATATTTGATAATTTTGCTTTAACAAGCCAAAAGATAATAATAAATATCCCCAAAATCAACCTTGCTAAAAGCAATATATTTGCTATAATTATATTGTTTAGAAAACACTTATTTTTGCACTGATATATACAAATCAGAGTATAATTTTATTTTGTTTTTGAAAAATATAGACTTTTAATTATAAATTAACTTCTTGTCCGCCGAAGCTTTGAGCATGCGAAGAGCGATGGCGGATTAAATTTATGGCTATCAAGAAAAAAGATAAAAAGAACATTTCAAAAAACCCATCAGAGTCATATGGAGCCTCTTCTATTACAGTTTTAAAAGGCCTTGAGCCAGTTCGGAAACGTCCTGGCATGTATATTGGCGGTACTAGTATTGAAGGACTTCATCATCTAATTTGGGAAGTTGTTGACAACTCTATTGATGAAGCAATGGCTGGCTATTGCAAAAATATTCATGTTACCTTGCATAAAGGCACTAAAGTCACAATTACAGATGATGGTCGTGGTATTCCGGTAGAAACTCACAAAGCTACTAAAAAATCGACATTAGAGACTGTCATGACAATTTTGCATGCAGGCGGAAAATTCGGCGATGGCGGATATAAAGTTTCTGGTGGTTTGCATGGCGTTGGTGTGTCAGTTGTAAATGCTCTATCAATACTCGTTCGCGTTGAAGTGAAAAGAGATGGCTACTTATGGAGCCAAGAATATAAAAGAGGCAAGACTTCGACAAAAGTAATAAAAGAAAAAAAAGCTAAGGGCACTGGCACTTCGGTTATTTTTGAGCCAGATCCAGAGATTTTTCCAAAAATAGAATTTGATTGGAAGACAATCATTACTCATTTGCGTCAGCAAGCCTATTTAACAAAAGGCGTCAAAATTTCCATATCTGATGAAAGAACAGGTCATGAACTTGCGCCAAAAATTCCACGTGCTTTGACTTTTTATTTTGAAGGTGGAATTTTATCTTATGTCAGATTTTTGAATCGCAGTGAAAAAGTTGTTCATGAAAATCCTTTTTATGTTGAAAAAGCACAGGGCGATGTTTTAGTTGAAGTCGCCTTGCAATATACTCAAGAGATCAATGGCATTGAAATGGCTTTTGCTAATAATATTTACACGCCAGAAGGTGGGGCTCATTTAATGGGATTCAGAACTTCCGTAACTCGTGTTATCAACGATTATGCTAGGAAAAATGGCTATCTTAAAGAAAAAGAAGACAATTTAACAGGCGATGATGTTCGTGAAGGTCAAACTGCTGTTATCTCCTTAAAGCTTCCTAATCCTCAATTTGAAGGCCAAACAAAAGCAAAATTGGGCAATTCAGAAATCAGACCAATCGTTAGTTCAGTTGTTGCCGAATATTTTGCGCAATTTTTAGAAGAACACCCTCAAGATGCTCGTCAAATCATGGCGAAAACATTATTAGCTTGCAAAGCAAGATTGGCAGCTAAGGCAGCGAAAGACACTGTCATCAGAAAAGGTATTATGGATGGTTTATCTCTGCCTGGAAAATTAGCTGATTGCTCATCAAAAAATCCAGAAGAATCAGAATTATATATTGTCGAGGGTGACTCCGCTGGAGGATGTTTTGACGGAAATACAAAAATTTCCTTAGCTGATGGGAGAGATTTGAGCTTAAAAGAATTAGTTAAAGAATGGAAACAAAATAAACAAAATTATTGCTACACTATCAAAAATAACAATAGCATCGGCATTGAAAAAATTCTAAATCCGAGGATTACTAAAAGAAATGCTCAAGTTATAAAAATCATTTTAGATAACAATGAAGGAATAATTGCAACTCCTGATCATAAATTTATGTTGCGTGATGGAAAATATATCAAAGCGCAAGATTTAAAATCTGATATGAGTTTAATGCCTTTTATAAATAAATTATCACAAAGAAAAGGTAGAATTACTATTGAAGGTTACAAAATGATTTTTGATCCAAAAAATCACCACTGGATTTTTGC
The DNA here is from genome assembly GCA_964574655.1 of uncultured Candidatus Saccharibacteria bacterium. Classification (GTDB taxonomy): domain Bacteria; phylum Patescibacteriota; class JABMPQ01; order JABMPQ01; family JAQVVF01; genus JAQVVF01. The sequence goes on along the minus strand of CAZNOH010000004.1, from coordinate 112,549 downwards.
GCACAGTTTAGCTGATAAGTATAATTTAGAACATAATGTTTATAACGAAGAAAATGAAAATTATTATCGCCATCATTTCGATTTTAACAAGTTAAATAACGACCCCAACAATATTGTACGCATGACAAAAGATCAGCATTTAAAACTTCATCAAGATTTTGCTAGCACAACTCTTCATCGAAAAGATACGATTGAAAAATGCAACAAAATAAAAAAAACACAAGCTTATCGCCAAAAAATTTCTCAAACAATGAAAAAAATGGGAAATTTATTGAGTCAAAGAGCTAAAAAACAATGGAAAAATTCTGATTATAAAGAATACATGGCTGAAAAATATTTAGAATTTTATAATAGCAACAAAGCCTATCAGAAAAAAACTCTACAAAGATTAGATAAAGAACAGAAAGAATATTGGGCAAAAAAAGAAAATCGACAGAAGCAATCAGAAAAAACTAAAAAATATTTTGAAAATAATCCAGAAATGAAATTGCATTTAGTTAAAAAAGCTGAAGCAGAATGGTCTGATAAGGCGCTTTTAAGCTGGAGAAAAAACGAAACCAAAAAACAATGGACAAAAGAATTTCGCCAGAAAAGAAAAGAGGCTTATAGCCAGACTTATCTAAATTCTAGTTTGCAATTTGCTAAAAAAATCTTAGAACAAAACGGTAGTATTGATTCATATGATCAAGAAAGAAATTCTTTAGAGAAAAAAAATACTAATTTATTGAAAGCAACAACTTTAGTAAAACGCTTTTTTGAAGGAAAAAAAGAAAATTTTTACGAAGCTGTAAAAAATTATAACCACAAGATCAAATGCATTAAAAAAATATCAAAAAAAATAGATGTCTATGATTTTGAAGTACCAAATTCACACAATTTCGCCCTAAGTTCTGGAATTTTTGTACATAATAGCGCCAAACAAGGCCGAGACAGAACTTTCCAAGCCATTCTTCCTCTCCGCGGTAAAATATTAAATGTTGAAAGAGCCAGAATTGACAAAATGTTGACTTCAAAAGAAATCAAAGCTTTGATCATTGCTATGGGCATGGGAGTCGGTGAAGAAAAAGAAATTGAAAAAATGCGTTATCATCGAATAATTATTATGACTGATGCTGACGTTGATGGCGCGCATATTAGAACATTGCTATTAACTTTCTTCTACCGATATTATCAAGAAATAATTAAAAAAGGATATCTATATATTGCTCAACCGCCATTGTATAGAATAGAAAAAGGCAAAAAAGTGAATTATGCTTATTCAGACCAAGAAAAAGTAAAAATCTTAAAAGAAATTGAAAAGTTACCTGCTAAGAAAACAAAAAAAAGCAAAATTGAAAAAGCCGGATTTACGATAAAGGAATTGAAAGAAGGGGATGAAGTAGCTGAAGAGGAAAAAATGACTGGTGTTAATATTCAGCGCTACAAAGGTTTGGGAGAAATGAACCCTAGTCAGCTTTGGGAAACAACAATGGATCCTCAGAATAGAGTCATGCTAAAAGTTAATGTTGAAGACGTGGCTAAGGCTGATGAGACTTTTGATATCTTGATGGGCAATGAAGTTGAGCCTAGAAAAAGATTCATTCAGACACATGCTACGAGTGTAAAGAATCTTGATATATAATAAAAAAAGAGACCTAGTCTCTTAGTACAAAATGAACACATGTCCTGATTTGCTTTTTGCCAGTTCTGCCTTGCAATCACTTTCTCTTGATCCGCCATCTTTTAGCCAACAGCAAGCTCGATCTTTATTATTATTTTCCAAATAGCATGCTAATTCCCTTGTAGAACTACAAATTGCATTGCAGACCATATCGCCATTATCACAACAGCAATAACCATCCCAGCAAGTCAATGCTTCACTTTTCGTTTCAGTCAGACAAATTCCACATACACACAAAAACATCAACATCAACAACCACTTGGCTTTTCTCATCTTCCTTCCTCCTTCTAGTGGCGACAAGAATTTTCCTTTTCAAATTCTTCTGGCGACCAAGGCCAGCCACGAAACCATGCATCACAGGCTTCATAGAGACTGTCCTCGTCTTTCCAACAGCAATCCTTCCAAGGAAAAGATTCATCTTCCAAACAATCTTCTTTGGTTGGTGAAGCCACCACTATCTCAATGTGTCCGCCAAAATGGCTCAGATAAGCTTCGGCCTTGTCAGTTGCCAAACACAACAGACAAACAAAGAGAATCACAGCTAGTCCAGCTTTTCTCATCTTCCTTCCTCCTTCTTTTCTAGGGATGGCAAGAATTTGCATAATCGATCCAATCTGATAATGTGCCATCAAGATATTCTGGCTGACAAACTTCTAGCCAAGAGATGCATTCCCTGATCAAACTCTTAGAATCCTTCCAGCTTTTTTCTTTGCCAGTAAAGCCTTCTTGCGACATACAGTAAGATATGTCATTAAATGCGAAAATGGGTACTCCCTCTCCAACTAAAAACAGTGCGTTTGCTTTCTTTTCCATGATACATGAACACAGCATCAGAATGAAAATTGCCAACAACAAACTTGCTTTTCTCATCGTCTTTCCTCCTTGGTTGGGGAGCTACTGAATCATGAAAACAGCGAAATTTCCCACATCAGAAATTTCGTACAATTCATCATAAAAAGCAAAATAATCATCCAAGAAAAAGTAACACTGTTCTTCGAGATTTCCGTCATCATCATCCCAACAGCAAATCCTCTTCGCATCAGTTCTGGCATTTGTTTCCAAGCTGTAGCAACCTGCAACGCATTTCATCAAATCGAAATCTTCAGCCGGATAAAACCATTCATGATAGTTATAATCACAAGCTTTTTCTGCTTCACCTTCGCAAGCCATCGCAAAAATGTTTTTTGAAAAAGAACAAATTGCCAAAATAATGAGCATAACAACCAACAACAAACCTGTCTTTCTCATTTTCCTTCCTCCTCGGTTAGGGGTTAGCTATTTTTTCTGACCTTGAAAGAGCATACTCAAGTATATACAAAACAAAAGCTCTTGACAATACATTTTTAATAAATTATAATGGAACTAATAAATAGTGGTTCCAGCCGCTGTTTTTTAATCCTCCTGCATTTCGCTCCGCGAAACTCCGGAGGACAAGTAAAAAAAATTTATGAAGATCAAAGAGATTTTTCCAAAGATCATTAATTATTTCAAAGAATCTAAAGAAGAAATGAAAAAAGTTGTTTGGCCAACCAAACAAGAATTGTTTCGCCATACTTTAATAGTCATTGGCATCTCATTAGCAACAGCTGCTTTTTTGGGAATTTTTGATTATGCGTTTGCCAAAGTTCTGCAAATATTTATTTAATATTATTTTTAACTTTTGAATTTTTACTTTTAACTTTTTTAACTTATGCCAAAGCAAATAGGCCCGAAAGAAAGACAATGGTATGTTTTGCATACTTATTCTGGTTACGAAGAGAATGTTTCTGAAAACCTAAAACAAAGAATTGAGTCCATGAATATGCAGGACAAGATTTTTGATGTTTTAGTTCCAAAAGAAAAAAAGATCAAAATTAAAAATGGCAAAAGAAAAACAATTGAAGAAAAGGTATATCCTGGCTATGTTTTAGTTGAAATGATTGTAACTGATGAATCATGGTACGTTGTCAGAAACACTCCTAATGTAACAGGTTTCATCGGCTCTGGAACAATTCCTCTGCCTATTTCAGAAAAAGAATATGAATCATTGAAAAAGAGAATGGGAGTAGACGAGCCAAAATTCAAAATTGACGTATGCATAGGCGAAACTATCAAAATCACAGATGGCCCATTCAAAGATTTCGATGGCAAGGTCAACAAAATTGATGAAGAAAAAGGAACAGTTAAGGTATTAGTTAATATGTTCGGACGTGAAACTCCAGTTGAATTAGATTTCTTGCAAATCAAGAAAATATAATAATTATTTAGTTTATATTAAATAAATGTTCTATTTAATAATTCAAGCGTTATATTTTATTTTACCAGCGGGTATTGCCAACATGGCTCCTGTTTTTGCTAAAAAAATTAATTTCCTAAATATTCCTGTTGATTTCGGAAAAAGTTTTCGCGGTCAGAGAATCTTCGGTGATCACAAGACATGGCGTGGATATTTTGCAGCTATAATTGTTGGTGTCATAATTGCTGGCATTCAAGCCTATCTTTATTTCAGTTTTGAATTCTTTCAATCCTTGACAATCTTCCCGTTTAGAGAGTATAATTTTATACTATTCGGTTTATTGTCTGGACTAGGTGCGATGGTCGGGGATACAATCAAAAGTTTTTTCAAACGTCAAGTCGATGTAAAGCCAGGTCAGAAATTTATTCCTTGGGATCAGATTGATTTTATTCTAGGCGCATTAATCTTCGTATCATTCTATTTTCGTCCGAGTTGGCCAGTTTACGTTATCTTGTTAATTCTAGTTCCGTTTTTCCACATATTAATCAACAGAATTGGATTCTGGCTAGGCATTCACAAGACAAAGTGGTAAATATGATGATACGAATGCGTATGCGAATAATGCGAATGTTGCGAATTACGAATCGACGTATTCGCAATTTGTATCATTCGCATTATTCGTATGGTCATTCGTATTATACTCACGTCAATTATTAACTAAGTATTAAATATCATTATGGCTAAGATCAAAACAGTTATCAAGCTTCAAATCCCCGCTGCAAAAGCAAATCCTGCCCCTCCAATTGGCCCAGCATTGGGTCAGCATGGTTTGAATATTCAGGAATTTTGTACAAAATTTAATTCCGCAACAAAAGATAAAGCAGGCGATATTATTCCTGTAGAAATCACAGTTTTTGAAGATCGAACTTATGATTTTGTTTTAAAAACTTCTCCTGCAGCTGAACTTCTAAAAAAAGCAGCTAAAATAAAAAAAGGTTCAGGAACACCTAATAAACAAAAAGTTGGTGTTGTTACAAAAGCTCAAATTCAAGAGATCGCTAAGAAAAAGATGCCTGATCTTAATACCGATGATATTGAACAAGCAATGAAAATTATTGAAGGCACAGCAAGAAATATGGGCATAACCGTCAAAGGTTAATAAAACTTTAATGTTCATCAGGGAAATAAAAAAATATTCAGACAATATTTTACCGCTTAAGTTCTACAAAATCTTAGAGCGAATGGGGTTGTCTCCAAACAAGCTTACCCTTTTCGCTCTTTTTTTTAAGATTTTAGTGCTATATTTTTTTTATAATGGGCAAATAGTTCTAGGTGGAATTTTTATTGCTTGTGATTATTTTTTTGATTATTTAGATGGCACCATGGCAAGGCGATTAAGCAAAGTCACGCCATTTGGGACCTATTATGACACAGTTCTAGATAGGTTTTTTAGAACTGCAGGCTGGCCACTTTCCTTAGCGTTTGGCAATATAATCACTTTCAAAATTGCAGCCCTTTTAATTGCCTTCAATTTGCTCTTGATTTTCTCATCAAGCGTGGTAGAATCATATAAATTGCGTCATTTCCCATTTATGCTCAATGTTTTTTACCTGATACCTTATGGCGCATTGCTGAATCAGGTTGAGTTGTTCGCAACATTGGAAGCAATAGTTGCATTTATTCTTCTTTTTACTAATACGATTACGATAATTGTTTTAAATATCAATCCGCCTTCGTCCTCTAGAACTCCGGCGGATAAATAGTTTAGCTTATTTCAAAAAGCTATTACAGGAATTGGCTTCGTGATTTATTCTTATTAATATCATTAAAATAATAATCGTGGGAGCTTAAACGAGCGTTAAAACCACACACTTTAAGTTTTATTAATTAATCTTTATATCTCCGCCTTCGTCCAGATGACTTCGGCGGACAAGTAAAGTTAATTAAAAATGCTTAAAGCAAATTACAATGGCAAAAGAAAAAGAAATTAAAGAGAAAAAAGCAAGCGAAGTTAAGAACGAAAAAAAAGAAACTGTAGAGAAAGTAAAGACAGACAAGGAACAGAAGGCTGAAAAAACTGAAAAGAAAGAAAAAGTTAAAAAACCTAAAATAAGACAACCTCGCAAAAGAAGCAAGAGATATTCTGCATTAAAAAAAGAAATTAAAAGTCAAAGATATTCTATCGCAGAAGCAATCGAATTAGCTAAGAAAACTTCAACAACAAAATTTGATGGTTCAATCGAAATCCATACACGACTTGGAATTGATTTAGGCAAATCTGATCAAATGGTTCGCGGCTCTGTAAAATTTCCAAATGAAACTGGCCGAAAAATTAGAATAGCCGCATTCGTTGAAGAACAAAATCAAGCAGCTTGTAAAGAAGCAGGCGCTGAAATTGTCGGCGGTGAAGAATTGATTAAGCAAATCAAAGAAACTAAAAAATGCGATTTTGACATAGCTGTCGCTGAGCCAAAAATGATGCCAAAATTAGGCCAGATTGCCAAAATTATTGGTCCAAAAGGCTTGATGCCAACTCCGAAAAATCAGACAGTTAGTCCGACTCCTGAAAAGACAATCAAGGAATTGATGGGCGGAAAAACAGCTTTCAAAAATGATGCTAACGGCATTATTCATCTGATGATTGGAAAAGCCACATTTGATTCCAAAAAATTAGCTGAAAATTTAACAACTTTCATTGAAGAATTAAAAAAATTAAAACCAGAAAAAGTAAAAGGCAACTTTATTAAGACCATTACAATTTGCTCTACTATGGGGCCTGGAATAAAAATTAAAGTTTAAAAAAAGATAAATAAAAAAAGGCTAGAAATAGCCTTTTTATTTTAAGGTTCGCTTGGTGTTTGCGATCGTACTAAATCAGCAAATTCTTGGATTGGAACGAACATAACTCTTAAGCCATTGAATTCTTTCAAAAAAGGCTGAATCTTTTCATACTCATTCCAAAACACTTTCCAAAAGCATGTATTTCCAACCTGGATTTCTCTCAAACAATAAAAAATTCTTACCAATAGCTCTGAAACTCTAAAAAGTTTGCTTTCAATTGAGTCCGCTTTTTGGACATCATACAGTTTCCAAAGCCTTGTTCTGACAATTTCAGGCAAGAATTCGATCATCTCCAAAAATGACAGTTGTTCAGTTTCCTCATCCATTTCTGTCTTTAGAGGCTCTGCAATGTCGCCGAAATTTTCATGAGCTTCGCCGAAATCATGAATCAAGGCCAAATCAGAAAGTAATTCTCCGTCAAAGTATTTCTCTGGATCATGAAGCTCAATCATCAGTTTCAGCCACTGGATTACAATGCCAAGTTTTACAGTATGAGCTAAAACATTTTCCGGATTAGCACATGTCAGACTGCCATACCTAATTTCTCCCTGCAAACCCGAAGTTATGCTAGCTAGTCCTGCTTCAATTTCGTGCAGTTGCATGCTTGTCCTCCTTTTCCCTCTTGTCTTTTTCTTAATTTTTTCATAAAATAAAAAGAACATCTTAATATATTAAATCATCTTATGCCAAGCAAAAACTGTTGTCAAATTTATGCGTTGGAGGGATTATCGCCAGAAGTTCGCGCCGTTACTTTTGCAAAGTGCTCGCGTTCAGACAAATCCTTTAAGGAAATTGCTGCCGGCCTAACTGCCGAAAATTCATCAAAATTCCATGAAAAATGGGTTGTCGGCTATGGCCACTCTTCAGTTGCGGAACACGCGCCGATTTCTATTGCCATGGAAAATATTTCTCTTTTAGCAGTTGAAGCAATTGAATCAAACAGGTTAGCTTCTTACACAGAGAAATCTTCACGCTATCAAATTTATGATGAAGATCGAGTTTATTATCCTTCTGAATTTAAGAATGATAAACTAATAAACAAATTATTTCACGAGACAATAAAATTGCAGTTCGCGTTGTATAAAAAAAGCATCAAGCCAGTCCAAGAAATTATCTTTCAAGAAAATCCAAAAGAAAAAGAAGAAGATCAAAAAGGATATGAGGGAAGAGTAAGATCTAAATGGATTGATATGTGCCGTTATCTTTTGCCAAATGCGTGTTTCGCAAATCTTGGCATGACTTCAAATGCAAGGACTTATGAAAATGCTTTAATAAAATGGTTTTCTCATCCATTGTCAGAAGTTCAAAATATTGCTAAACAAGTAAAAAAAGAAGCATTAAAAATTACGCCAACTTTAGTTAAATATGCTGATCCAAATAGTTATCTAATTGATTCTTATAAAATTTTACCTAAAAAAGTAAAAACAATTTTAGGCGCTGAAAAAAAATACTTAGGCAAAGAAAATTTAGTTGAATTAGTTGATTTTGACTTAGATTCCGAAAACAAAGTATTGGCAGCAGTTATTTATCAATTCTCGAATATCCCATATAAAAGAGCTTATCAAAAAGCAAAAAATTTAAAAAAAATAGACAGAGAAAAATTGCTTGATAATATTTTGAAGAGGATCGGTAAACATGACAAGCCGTTGCGCGCCTTAGAGCTTCCTTATTTTACTTTTGATGTATTAATTGATCAAGGAGCTTATGCTGATTTAAAAAGAAACAGAATCATGACTCAATTAGCGCAAACAGTAACAACAAAGCATGGTTATTTTATTCCAAGAGCTTTTGTTTTAGCCGGTTTAGAAAAAGAATACAAAGAAGTTATGGAAGAAACAGACAAGGCATATAAAATGATCTCCAAAAAATTTCCTAATGAAGCTGGTTATATTGCAACGAAATCATTTGCCCGCAGATTTTTAATGAAAATGAACTTAAGAGAATTATATTATTTCTGTTTTTATCGCGGCGCAAATCCAGGCGGTCATGTTTCCTACCGTTTCGTTGGCACGAAAATGTATGAGCAGGCTTCTAAAAAATTTCCAACTTTAATGAAGTATCTGCCATATATTTTTGACCAAAACAGTAAACAGCTAAATAAATATTTTGAATACATTTATTAAAGTTTATTAGATATTCTGCGTTTTCTGCGTTCATTTCTGCGTTAGTCTGCGTAAAAAATTTAATCGCAGAAAGATGCAGAATCCAACGCAGAAGATGCAGAAACTTCAACATGAATAAATTTAAAAAGTTATGAACAAAAATAGCTTCATTACAAATCCATTCAAGGGCTTATTCATTGCTTTTGAAGGATTAGATGGATCTGGACTATCAACTCAAGTTGATTTATTGAACAAATATTTGAACCAGCAAGGCTACGAAAGTTTTGCAACCAAAGAGCCAACAAATAATATAATTGGCGGATTAATCAGAGGTTTGCTAACTCATATTTGGAAAGCCAGCAATGAATGTTCGCAATTATTATTTACAGCAGATCGTGCTCTTCATCTAGAAAAGGAAATTATTCCTGCCTTAAAAAAGAAAAAAATAATGATTACTGACCGCTATTTCTTTTCTACGGTTGCTTTTGGTTCGCTTAATATTAGAGATCTGGATTGGCTTGTCTCACTCAATCAGCATTTTATTTTACCAGACTTAATTTTCTTGATTAAAGTTCCGCCAAAAGAATGTGTTAAAAGAATAAAATCATCTCGTTTCCATAAGGAATTATTTGAAGAAGAGCAGAAGTTAAAGAAAATTTGGCGGACATATAATAAATTAGCTAAAATTTTTCCAAGCATTCACGTCGTTGATGGCAACCGCGACAAAAAGGAAGTCTTCAATGATATTTTTGAAATTGTTATCAAAAAATTAAAGAAAAAATAGAGTCGTTAACATTTTTCTGTTATGCTATAATTCTTAAGGAATATAAAATTTCGTTAAGTTTATGCAACAAAAATTAGAAACAATAATTGGTCTAGAAATCCACGTCCAGCTCAAAACCAAGTCCAAAATGTTTTGTTCATGTGACAACAATGCAGAAGGCAAACAACCTAATTCTTTAGTCTGTCCTGTTTGTATGGCTCATCCTGGAGCTTTGCCAGTAATTAATCGCCAAGCAGTTGAATGGACAGTTATGACTGGTCTTGCTTTGAATTGCAAAATTCCAGAAAATTCTAAATTTGACCGCAAGAATTATTTTTACCCTGACTCGCCAAAAAATTATCAGATCTCACAATATGACGAGCCTATATGCATGGGTGGATATTTTGATATTTTAGTTAATGGACAAAATAAGAGAATTAATTTAGAAAGGATTCATCTTGAAGAAGATGCTGGAAAATTAACACATTCAAAAAGTTTAGGTGCAAGTCTTGTTGATTATAATCGAGCCAGCACGCCTTTGATGGAAATTGTAACAAAGCCTGATTTTAGAAGTCCTCTTGAAGCCAAAATATTTTTGCAAGAACTTCGCAATTTAATCCGTTATATTAACGTCTCAGATGCTGACATGGAAAAAGGCCATCTTCGTTGCGATGCAAATATTTCTATGCGACCTGAAGGGACAAAAGAATTATCTGCAAAAACAGAATTAAAGAATATGAATTCATTCAAAGCTGTTGAAAAAGCTTTGACATATGAAGTTGAGCGCCAAACAAAATTATGGCAGGAAAATAATCCGCCAAAATATTCGACTACAAGATTATGGAATGATGATGATGCTACAACAGCAGAGATGAGAACAAAAGAAGCATCTCATGATTATCGCTATTTCCCAGAGCCAGATTTACCGCCATTAAAGCTAGATCAAGCCTGGGTTAGCGACTTAAGACAGCGATTGCCTGAACTTCCTCAAGCCAAAAAAGAAAGATTTATCAAGCAATTTAATTTAAATAAAAAAGAGGCGCAATTGATTATTTCAAATAGGCTGATTTCAGAATATTTTGAAAATGTTTTAACTGAAACTAGATCATGGGTTGACGAGCTAAAGCAAGCTCCTGATATCACAGAAAAAAATTATAAAGAAATCGTAAAATTAGTTTCTAATTGGCTGACGTCAAAATTGTTTGCCTTATTAAATTCAGAAAAAATTTCAATTTCAAATTGTAAAATAACGCCAGAAAATTTTGCTGAACTTTGTGCTATGATTTATACAAACAAAATTTCTTCAGCCACTGGCCAGCAAGTTTTGAAAATAATGTTTGATAAAAGTTCAGATCCATCCCAAGTTGTTGAAGAGCAAAGTCTAGGCCAAGTATCCGATGAAAATGAATTAGATAAAATTTTAGATAAGCTTATTTCTGAAAATCCAAAGCCAGTTGCTGATTTTAAAGCTGGCAATAAAAACGCCTTGCAGTTTTTTATCGGCCTAATCATGAAAGAAACAAAAGGCAAGGCAAATCCAAAAGTAGTCATTGAAATTCTGCAAAAAAAGCTTGTATGATTTATCAGCCGAAATTTTGATGAAGGTTGACTTGATAATAAAAACCTGTTATGCTTTGAATAATGTGTATGCAAACAATGAACAGAAAAATTCGCTTCAACTATTTCTATTTCGGAGGATTATTTTAATCCCTTTTAAATCCGCTATCTAGCGGATTTTTTGATACTTGCACCTTGCAACAAGATCGCCTTCGCTCAAAGAGCTTCGGCGATCAATGGAGGAAAAGAGGATGACAACGGACAACATGCCTCAGATGTTTTTGGAAGACATCGGTCGATTGGTTCATTCTCATGATGGAAAAAATGTTTGGAGAATTGATAATCTTGGTCATTATTCAGATTTTAGGGAATTTGATTTGCCACGGAAAATCTTCGTTGTTGATTTTCCAGCACTTGGAGTAGGTCAGAGATTCTTGCTTAGTCGGGAGCTCTGTGGTCCAGACAAGTTCTTTATGCTTCAACAGATTGGTCATGCTCTTGCCCAGATCTGCAAAAAAATGGGTATGTTTGATGGTGAAAAGCTGGCTCAATTCATTATTCTTTATGGTGGCGAGGCTTACAACATGCATTTCTGTCAGCCACCTTTGGTTAGCGGTATTATGATTGATTCTACTTACATCAAATATGAACGCAAGGAAGACAAAACACAGCCGAATGGTTTTCGCATTGAAAGGCTTGCTTTTGCCGGTAAATGGTGGGAAGACAATGTTTGGTTGTGCTTGGAAGAATGTGTAGCTTCTGGTAGTACAATTGCGCATTTTGTCGGTGAAGGATTTCCGCACCATAAACCAAAAAAAATGTTCATCTTTCCAGTCTGTGGCAGTTTTTATGGGCTTCAGGAAACTTTCAGAGCCTGCCGAGAAAATGATGTCGAACTTATTCCAGTTTTTAATTCTGCCCTAGTTGATGTCGCGCCACAAGGTTTGAAATTGCCATATACTGATTTAGGTTTACGGCCGCTGACAATTGTTACCCGTGAGTTCTGTACTGCCTTGCGGAGACGTTATCAAGATACAGGTCTTTGTTTCGTTGGCGACATTGGAGATTCTGTTCATCGCACAAAACGTTATGCAATGGAAACCCTTGATGATATGCGTTTGATTGGTATGGATTTTAGCAGGGAAGATTGGAGTCGTTGGAATCCCAATGTTTTCTCTCAATATTTCCGTGTAATTCTTGCCTCAGTTTTTCCTGAAACGAGCGCACATTTCGAACAGCTTCTTCCCAAAATTCAACCTCGCTGATCTTTTATTTTTAACACAAAACCGACTTTCGTCGGTTTTTTTCTTAATTAGCTTCTACTCTGCCCATGGCAGAGGTTACTAATTTGCTGACCTTTGCCACCTACCTGCTGGTAGGCAGGTGGGCAAGGTAGAACTACTTTACAAATTTTCTCGCCAATTCGTCTGCCTGGCTATATTTTTTAATCCACTTTATTTTTTCATCTCTTTTAAACCAACTTTCCTGCCGTCTGGCGTATTGATGAGTATGAAATTTAATATTCTGGACAATTTCTGCCAGAATTTTTTTATCTTTGATTTTATTTAGTTTTCCCTTAAATTCACCATAGCCAATTCCGGACATTGCTGGTAATTTCCATGAATACTTTTTATTTAATTTTCTAATTTCTGGAATCAATCCATCATCAATCATTTGATCAACTCTTTTATCAATTCTTGCATAAAGTTTTTCGCGATCTACTTTAATACCAATCTGCAAAAAAGTATATTTCGGTTTGCCTTTTTGTTGAAATCCTGAAAAAGTTTTATCTGTTTTCTGGCAAACCTCTAAAGCCCTAATGATTCTTCTTTTATTCTGTCTTTGCACAAAATTAGCGGATTTAGGATCAAATTTAATTAATCTTGCCCATAACTTTTCAATATCTTGTTTCTCAAGTTTTTTCCTTAATTCAAAATCTGGAGGAACTTGAGGAATAGTTAAATTATCAACTAAAGATTGAATATATAATCCTGTTCCGCCAACCAAAATCGGAATTTTTTTTCGCTTTAAAATATCATTAATTATTTTTTCAGCCTGTTTTTTAAATTTAGCAACTGAAAAATTTTGATTAGGCTTAATTATATCAATCATGTAATGCTTCACACCTTGCATTTCCTTTTTGGTCACTTTGGCAGTGCCAACATTCATTTCTTTATAAAACTGTCTTGAATCACAAGATATAATTTCACCATTATATTTTTTAGCCAATTTAATACTAAAACCAGACTTGCCAGAGGCAGTCGGACCAAGAATGACTATAACTTTAGGTAAATTATTTGACATAGTATATTAAAAATTATATTCTTAAATATTCTCAGGCAAGGAGGGAAGAGTGGAACAAGAAGTATTAGACAGAATTTTGACGAAGCGTCAAAAAGGCGAAAAGCTAGATCGGACTGAGAAAGAGGCTGTTCTTGGCACTCCTGCAGGATCTTCAGATCATAATATGTTCATGAAATTAGGAATTGATAAGATGCTTAAGACAGCGTGTAATCAGTGCAATGCCACTTTTTTGCCCTATGAAATATGGCAACTCTATCATTGTCCAAAGTGTGGTGCAGAAATCAAAATCGTTTAAAATGATATTCTTGAAGGTTCTCTAAAGAGAGGAGGGGAGAAATGGACGAAGCAACAAGGGACAGAATTTTAGAGAAGCAACGAAATAGGGTAGAATTAGATCAAGCTGAGATAGATGCAATCATTGCAAGTCTACGGGAACAATCTGATCCTTCTATTTTTGAAAAATTAAGAATTGATCTCAATCTTGCTGCAATCGATTGCCCACAATGTAAAGCTAGATTCTTGCCCAAAAAGATAGCTGAGCTCTATATTTGTCCAAAATGCGGAACGCTGATGGAATATGAGAAATAATAATTTTGCTCCTTGACTAGGTTTTTGACCTAGTTTTTTATTTCTCCTTCCAAAATCCAAGCTAAAGCTTTCGTAATTTTCACTTTAACAATCTGTCCAATCAAATCTTTATCAAAATTAAATTTAACTAATTTAAAAGTTCTAGTTCTGCCAATATTTTTTTTCTCAACTAATATTTCAACATTTTTTCCTAAATATTTATTATTATTTTTTAAGGCTGTTTTTCTCAAAATATTATTCAAGAAATTTTCACGTCTTTTCTTTTCGTCTTGCAAAACATCATCTTTCATTTTAAATGATACTGTTCCAGGTCTAGGCGAGTATTTAGCTAAAAAAGCCATATCATATTTCACTTCTTTAAAAAGTTTGCAGGTATCAAGAAATTGTTTTTTAGTTTCAGAAGGAAAACCAACAATAATATCCGTTGAAAGGCAAGTATCAGGCAAATATTTTTTGATTGATTGAACAAGCTTTAAATATTTTGCATGAGTATATTTGCGATTCATTTTTTTCAAAATTTCATCATTTCCAGCTTGAGCAGGCAAATGAATATAACGGCAGACTTTCTTGCATTTTGTTATCGTTTTAATCAGTTTCAAGCTCATGTCTTTTGGATGGCTAGTCAAAAACCAAATCCAAAAATCGCCAGGAATGTCATTAATCATTTTAAGAAGAGTAGGAAAGTCGACATCGTTTTTTGATTTTTTACTTGCAGCTTTTTCCTTTTTACTTTTGACTTTTACCTTACCGCAGTAACTGTTTACATTCTGACCAAGCAGAGTTACGCCTTTATAACCTTGTTTAACAAGAGATTTTACTTCTTTAATAATTTCATTTACAGATCTGCTAACTTCACGTCCGCGAGCATAAGGCACTACACAATAAGAACAAAAATTATTACAACCAGTCATTACCGGCACATAAGCATGGAATTTACTTGAATAATTTGGATGAATTTTGAAATAGTTAGTTTCTACTTTGCCCATGGCAAAGGTTCGTTTTTGTCGCGACTCCTGCCATGCCTGCCCACCGAAGTTTTTACGAAGGTGGGGGCAAGGTAGAATGCTTGGCCATTTTTTCAAATCTTTAATATCCAAAACAAAATCAGCAAATTTTTTGAATCTATTTTTTTCTTTTACTGCAGAACATCCAGTGACAATTGCAATTTGCTTATTTTTTCTTGCATTTTTTAATGTCGAAATCGCTCTATTTTCAGCAGCTTGCCTTACAGAACAAGAATTTACAATTACAAAATCAGCCAAATTTTCAGAATCTACTTTCTTAAATTTAGCATTCAACAAAACAGCCTCAATTCTTTCAGAATCAGAAATATTCATCTGACAGCCGAATGTTTTAATAAAAAATTTATTTTTCATATCTCGTTAAAGTACCATAATTTTTTAGTCTTGACAAGGCAAGTTAAATATTATAATCTTACAAGTTGTTCTTTCCAAAGAGGAGGAAAAGAGATGAAAAAAATTCAGCTTGTGAAATTAGATGATCATCCCGATCTTCTCAAAATCCAAGAAGAGATCAAGAAAATGGATAGAAAAATCAAGGATTGGCTCCTTTATATTTCGTGTTCAATTTCTATAATCTCATATTTCACTTTTTCAATCAGCAATCAGAACGCAATTGTGTGCATCACCAGCGTCGTTGTCTTGTTGCTTTCATTGATTCCGACTGCGATTTTGGGAATGCGAAAATTTGATCAGATTGTGGCGCGTTATTATATCTTTCGTCCTGAAAATGGCTATTCTGAACCGCAAACTGCTTACGAAAAATATTGTATTCAGATTTGTCTTCTTGCAAAATTTGTCAACGAGCAAATCGTAGAATACAATAGTTTGCTCGTCGAAAGAGACGCAGACCAGAAGATTATTGAACTTGCTCTTGTTCTGGAAACAAAAAAAAGCTATCTAGAAGGTCTTCTTAGCAATCTTTATCGGGCAAGAGCATCATCATTTAACATTGAGAGTCTCAAAACTCTGCTCACTGATGTTGAAGAGAGAGTCAAAGCTGAACAGCAGGCCAGGGCAGTTACAGCTGAATAATTTTTTTGCACCCTATTAGACCATATTTTGGTCTTTTTTTATTGCTCACAAATACCGCGAATGCCTGAGGGCAACAAATAAAGCGAATAATTTGTGCGATTTGTGGCCTTAAGGCATTTGTGCATATTTGCGATTCACGAAATTATCAACAGTTTGTTTGTTTTAAAGTGCAATTTATTGTATAATAAAATAAAGTTTTAAAAATATTAAAAATAAAAATACAAGCTTAAAAAAGTATCTCTAGAAATTTATATTTTTAGATCAATATTTTTTAAGTTTTTAAACAAAATGCCAAATGGAGTTCCACCAACAAATTTACCAACAAACGATCAAAACAAGCCTGCCAATGAACCACCTAAAACAAGATTCAAGCCTTCTCCTGATCGCGTCCAAAATTTTCGCCAGCAAATGGGAAAAATAAATCCTGACCCAGGAATGCCAAGTCGTCCAACACCGCCAGCTCCTCCAAAGCCTCAAACACCTCCGGCACAACAACCGCCACAGCCAGCAATGCCACCAAAGCCTAAAGTCCAAGAGCCTCCTCAATTTCAACCAAAAGCGCCAGCACCAGCTCCAATGCCTCCGAAACCAGCACCTGCACCAATGCCAAAACCTCAAGCTCCAATTCCTCCACAGTCAAAAAGCCCGGAAATGCCTCAGCAAGCAGACGGTCCTTCTATTGAACAAGTTGAAAAAAAGAATTTAGTTGTCAAAATCATTATATTAATCGTTGTTGTTGCTGCATTGGCCGGTCTAGTTTTAGGTGGAGTTTTTGCTTATAATAAATGGCTTAATCCATCTTCAAAGACAAATACTAATGTTAATACTAATTTGAACACAAACCAACAAGTTATTCCTGAAAATATCATCATTAAAGAGAAAATAAAAGTAACAGATTCCGATGGCGATACAATGACTGATGAGTGGGAAATAAAATATGGTCTTGATCCTAATGATCCGTTAGATGCTCAAAAAGATAACGATAAAGACAAGTTAATCAATATCGAAGAATTCAAATATAAAACAAACCCAAACAGCCAAGATACAGATGGAGACACATTTAGTGATTATGTTGAAATACAAAAAGGATTTAACCCCAATGGAACAGGTAAACTTAAGTAAAGAAAAAAATTAATATCCGAAGTACATAATTAATTTCGAATAGCATCAAAATTAGAAAACTTTTTGTCCTCCGGAGTCCCGTAGGACGAAGGAGGATTAAAATAGTATGCAAAATTCTGGATTTCACAAATCAGCACCGCCTATCAATATTCCAAAAAATCAAAAACCAAATCTAGAATTCCAATATCTGGAAACAAACAACAAGAAACATCCGATTCTTGTTGTTTTACTAATTATATTTTTCATAATTATCTTGTCTATTGCGGTTATTATTGCCTATAATTTTTTCCAAAAAAACAGACAAGCTAATTTGACAGCAGATATTTCTAATCAGGATATGGATGGCGACGGCTTAACAACTATTGAAGAGTTAAAAAATGGTACTGATCCAAATCAATATGATACTGATTTTGATAAGATACCGGATGGTTGGGAAGTAAAAAATAATTTAGACCCCAAAGATTATCTTGATGCAATTAGAGATAACGATGAAGATGGCTTAACTAATCTTCAAGAGTTGCAATATAATTCAAATCCAAACACAAAAGATACAGATAGTGATGGTTTTAGCGATGGCGATGAAGTAAAAAACAATTACAATCCTAATGGTGAAGGCAAAATTATTAAGTAATAAAATTTTAAATAACAAATTAATCTATACCAAAATAATTTTAATTTTAGGTTTAGTTTTGTTTTTACCAAAAATTTCTTTTGCCAAAATTCCATTCAATATTTTGGTCAGTACTGGATTTGGAGTCAATCCGCAAATAAAAGAATTTTCCAATACTGGAAAAATTGCTAGTTATTTATCAAATTTAAAACAATTGCCAAAGAACAATAAAGGCATCAACATCGCAACAGGTGATGTTGATGGCGATGCAATCGATGAAATTATCATTTCTCAGCGAGCTGGCGGTAATTCAGAAGTCTTAGTTTTTGAAAAAAATGGTAAATTAAAAAAGCCAATTTTAAATCCATATCCAAATTCACAAACTGGTGTCAATGTTGCAACAGGTGATGTCGATAGAGATGGGAAAGACGAAATTATTACAGTGCCAGCTGAAGGCGGAATTGCGCAAGTAAAAATTTATCGTTTCAATAAAAAACAAGAAATTATAAAAGAATTTAAAGCCTTTGACAATGATAAGTGTGGAGCAACAGTTGCATCTGGCAATATTGATCATGACGATAAAGATGAAATAATAGTCGGCAATGGACCGAAATGTTCTCCAAAAATTTGTGTTTACGAAGCAGATGGCAGAATGTTGCCATTAGAATTCTATGCTTTTAATCCAAATTTTTTAGGTGGAATTGACGTTGCAGTTGGCGACGTAGACAAAGACGGCATTGATGAAATTGGGACTTGCCAATCACAACAACAAGCATGGTGCAAGATTTATAAATATAAAAATGCTACTCCATTGATCGGATCATGGCTTGCTTATAGCAATTTCGAAGTAGGCGCTAGAATAGATTTTGCTGATTTGGATTCAGATGGTCGCGATGAAGTAATCACTGGCACAGCTCATGGCGTTCCTCAAGTTCGTTTTTTTGAAGCATCAGGCGCTCCAATAAATATCAATTTTTATCCATTTCCTAAAAATTATGATTCGGGAATTGATGTTGCTCCTTTTTTTGCCAATAATAAATCTCAAGAAAAAGTTATTTATGTAGAAGATGGCGACAGTGTTTATCTGACAGACAGCAGAGAAATGCGCTATATCGGCGTTAACACTCCAGAGGTTGGTAAAAGATATTATGAACAAGCAATCAATTTGAATAAAAGATTAGTCGAAAATAAAAATATTACTTTAGAATACGATGTTGATCGAGAAGATCATATTGGCAGAGATTTAGCTTATGTTTTTGTCGGTAAAAAATTTGTTAACAAAATATTAGTTAAAAAAGGCTTAGCCAAAGTTGATACCTACGAGCCAAATGTTAAATATCGATCCGTATTTAAAAAAGCCCAACGCAGGGCTCAAAAATTACATCTTGGAATGTGGAAGTAATGAAGTTTCTATCCAGCTTTAGCTGAGGGGTAGAATGGCTTTAGCCATTTTATTGCTGGAGCTAAAGCTCTAATACCCCTTGGCTAAAGCCATGTAGAATCTAAACTAGCGATATAGTTTCTTATAACAAGGTATAGAATAGATTGATCCACAAATTAAAATAGGTTGTTTATTTTTCAAAGCCAAATCAATGGCTTTTTTGATTGCCAAATTTAATTCCATAATTTGTCCATTTTTATAATATTTTTTAAGCTGTTCTGGCTGATGCATTAAATCTATTTTTAATTTTGGAAATATAATTTCAAAAATTATTGGTTTTAAAATATTTAAATTCTGTTTTGCATCTTTAGTAATCTTGGCTGAGAACAAAACAATTGCCTTTTTGTATTTCAACTCTTCTCAAATCTAACCAAGCCTTCTTTTTCGTAGGCGTGTCAAAAAGCTTTTCGTATTTAGATAATATAGATATTATAAAATTGGCTTAATGATTTTTAAAACTCAGTTTTGTCTAAAATTGAGTTTCTTTTTCATTTTAAGTATATCAAAAAAACATTATTTGTAAAGAAAATGATTGACAGAAAGAAATAAAAAGATTATAGTATCCAGATTGTACTTTCAAAATTTGTTCCTGCAATAACAGGAAAGAGGAGGACAAGATGATAATTGACATTGCAAGAGAATTACTTAATTTACAGCAGATTTGGGATTTGACAAGAGGACTAGGAAATCAAGATTATATCCGTGCTGATTATGCCGGCATTTGGCAACTACTTATTGATCAGTTAGGTGCGCCTGAATTAGTCAAATATCATGCCTGGTGTACTCTGCCGGAAGTTTTTTATCAGCAAATCATGGAACATCCCAAAAGGCACAATATTTCTCCGCAACTAGATTTGGAACTTGTTGACGGAAAACCAACGATTTGCATCAGTAATATCGGTGGAGGATTAAGAAAGAATTTGGCGACTTTTCAAAATTGGTCTTGGTTGCAAAAGTGGGCAAAGGCTGTCGTTAGCCATGTCATTAATTTGCCTGAAAACGCAATATTCCAGCTTTTGCGCAAACCTTCGTATCGAAGTGGTATGTTAGCGCGGATTGCAGATAAACGAGGCGATGAACCAAAACAATTGTATTGTGAGCTTCCTAATTTGCAATCTCTCAGATTCCGTACTCCGCCTGATATGATTGGAGAGTTCCATTTGCAATTCCAAGAAGTTGTAATCAGAATTGAATTAATGCGTGAAGCTTTAGAAATTACTTTTGTTGACAAAAGCATTGGAAGTATTGCTTGGGATTTGGCCGAAAATTTGGCATGTCGATTTCCGAGAGTACGCGTGAATTATGAAATTGGTTCCCACAAGTTTTCTTACAAGGTATTGTTAAACAAAAGCTGGCAGGAAGGAAAAGACATCGATGATCCTCCAATTTTTTTGTTACCAGATCAAAAAACAGACGACCCATTGCTTTGGGCAGCCAAACTATATGCAGAAGCTAGTCGAAACCTAGCGTCAGGCAATATTGAAGAAAGTCAGGCAAAAGTCCAAGAGCTGAAAGATCGAGTGGCTGTATTGAATCGTTCACTCGCGGGAGGGGAATTTCAATTCCCATTCATTGAGATAAAAGAAGGAAAATTGACAGTCCAGGATGAAGACGGACATTGCAAATTCTGTGGCAATCAAACCGATAAGGATTCGGTGATGATTCCAACAGGATTTCTTGATATCTATGAATTTTTTACATTTTGCGATGATCCTCTGTGTCAAGACGCTTTCAAGCAATATTGTAGCAATTATAGAGAATCTCTTCAAAAGCATGGACCAGTAAGCCTCTTCGGCGCGTTCAATGGTGCTTTCAGAAAAGCTTTTAGTTTGCGACAAAGATTGTTTGGACCAATTAAGGATAGTACGAAAGCCTTGTGGCGAAAAACATGGCAAAAGCGCAAAAGCGAAAAATCAGCTGAAAAAGTTTCTGAAGTAGAATTTAAATTAGAACCATTTTCCTTTACTCCCTTAGAATATAAATACGAAGAACCAGTAATTCCCGAATCCATGAAAAAGAAAGCGGATGAAGTAAGATTTCCTCAGCAAAATATTCACTTGGCGCTGTTTGCCAATCTGATTACTGCAATTATTGTGTTAGCATGTCTTGTTGGAACGCAAGTTATTATTTGGCAAAATTGGAGCAACTATTTTGTTGTGGTACCTCTCTTGTTCTGGATTGTAAGCGTCGGTTATTTAAATGCAATAACAAATTGCACTAAAATAATAAATTATTGTACAAATTTATTAAAAATAAAGAAAAGCACTTCATTTATTATTCTTTTTAATGACATTTGTTTCTCGATGCTAATAGCCAAATTGTTAGTTAATGTCTTAAATTTAAATATCAGTATCTGGCTTACATTTTTTGCGTTAACTATCTTCTTTAATACAATCATAAATCAAATTCATCTTTTCCGAGCAAAGAAAAAACTCAAATCAATGGAAAAATAGATTATTCTAGTTCATTTCATCAAGGCCCTCAAAGCCTTTTTTTATTTCTCTAAAATAAAAAACCAGCCTTTTATGATAGCTAGTTTTTATATTTTTAGTCTTTATAAACTTCGTTCCACAATTTCTTTTTTAACTTTTTCAATAAATTTATCAACTGCAAAATTTTCAACTTTGCCATCCCTCATTCTTATCGGCAACTCAGAAGATTTTTCTTCACGTTCTCCAAAAACAATAGTATAAGGCACTTTTTGTTTTCTCGATCCTGCAATTTTCTTGCCAACGCTTTCTTCGCGATTATCAACTTCGGTTCTTATGCCTTGATCCTTAAACTTCTTGGCTAGCTCATTAGCTTTATCTCCAAATTTTTCAGAAACAGATAAAATTAATACTTGAACAGGAGAAAGCCAGACTGGAAATTTTCCAGCGTAATGTTCAATCAAAATTCCTAAAAATCTTTCTGGAGAGCCGACAATTGCCCGATGAACCATGACAGGTGTTTGTTCTTTTGAGTCTTTATCAATATATTTCAAGCCAAATCTTTTCGGCATAATGAAATCTAATTGAATTGTAGAAATCTGCCATTCGCGTCCCAAAGAATCTTTAGTCAGCAAATCCATTTTTGGTCCATACAAAGCAGCCTCGCCTAAAGCTTTTGTATAATTAATTTTGTTATCAATTAAAATATTTTCCAATAATTTTTGTGATTTTTCCCAAATTTCAGGCTCGCCGAGATATTTTTCTTTTTTTTCCGGATCCCATAATGATAATCTAACCGAATATTCCATATTATAAGTTTTCATTGCTTTTCCAATAATTTCTAGTACAGACAAAAATTCTTCTGTAATCTGATCTTCTCGGCAAAAACTATGTCCATCATCTTGGCAAAAGCATCTTAAACGAGTTAAGCCATTCAATTCGCCTGGTTTTTCATCGCGATAAAGATTAGCAAAATCAGCAATTCTGATTGGCAGATCTTTGTAACTCCTTTGTTGAGATGCAAAAATCTGAGTATGCTGAGGACAATTCATCGGCTTTAAAAAGAATTCTTCTTTAGTATAATTAGAAACAACCTTGAACATGCTATCTTTAAACTTGTCAAAATGGCCAGAAACTTTAAAAAGCTCAGCTCGATTCATATTTGGTGAATGCACTTCTTGATAGCCAATTTCTTTTTGCAATTCATTAAGATGATTAATGATTTCTCTCCGAACAATTGTGCCTTTAAAAGTATAAACAGGAAGACCAGCGCCGATCAAATCAGAAAAAATAAATAAATCCATTTCTTTGCCTAATTTTCGATGATCTCTTGCTTCAGCTAATCTCAAGCTTTCCAAATATTCTTTTAACTCTTTTTTTGTTTCAAAAGCAATGCCGTAAATTCTTTGCAACATTTTATTTTTTTCATTTCCTCGCCAATATGCGCCAGCCAAAAAAGTCAATTTAAAAGCATCTGGATTAATTTCAGAAGTATTCTCTACATGAGGTCCTAAGCATAAATTTTCAAACCAATCAGATTTGTAAAAACTGACATCTTTTTCACCAGATTTTTTAAGATCATTAATTAATTCAGTTTTGTATGGATCGTCTTTATACAATTTTGAAGCCTCATCAAAGGACATTTGATGCTGAACAAAAGCTATTCTTTGCTTGATCAATTCTCGCATTCTTTTTTCAATCCAATTAAAATCTTCTTCCGTTAATTTAATCGGCAAGTCATAATCTTGGTAAAATCCATCTTTAATTGTTGGCCCAACACCAAGTTTTGCTTTAGGATACTTTTCCAAAATCGCCATTGTCATTAAGTGGGATAAAGAATGTCTATTTTTCTGTATTTTATTATTTTCCATGAGTTTTATTTAAATTCTATAAGTATATAGCCAGATTAACAGATTTACAAGATTATTTCAAATCAATTCCTGTTTGTCCAAAATCTAATAATTTGTTAAAATAAACAAAACAGCAAAATAAAATTGTCATTCTGAGCGAAGCGAAGAATCCCGTTGTTATCTTTTTGTCACGGGATCCTTCACCGCGGTTCAGGATGACATTATTAACAAAAATGAAACCAGAACAACTCAGCGAAAATTTAGCCGATATCAAAGAGCCAGCAAAACCAGAAGCTGGTCTTGAGGTTGCCATTGGTCCGGAATTAGAAAATATCATTGATGAGGTAAAAAGTTTAGCCGAGAGAATGGAAAAAGATGAAAACATTACTGCTCAAGAAGTTTTGGATTTAGATAAAGCTTTAGGACAACTAAGAGTTGATGTTGGCGGACAAAGAATGACAGTTGCCGAAGTAAAAAATATTCCCGATTTAGAAAAAAATTTGCCTAGGTTAAGGGGGATACAAGCAGGCAAGCTTTACAGTGAACAGGCATTAACTTTTCTAACCGATTTTGCAGCAGAAACTTTGAGCAAAAATCCCAATACAATTGATTTCCAGAAGCTTGAATTTTTACCAGATTCAGCTGCCAAATATCTTGGTCAACACAAGGGTAGTTTGCATTTTCGCGCTTTGACTTCTTTGTCGGATCAGTCTGCTAATTATTTGAGCGAACATCAAGGGTTTATCGGCTTGGGAGAGGTAGAGTCTTTATCTGATATTTCTGCCGAACATTTAAGCCATCACAAAGATAATCTAGCACTTGGTATTACCACTTTATCTGACAAACAAGCTGAATATTTGAGTCATCATCAAGGTGATATCTATTTTGTTAGACTCGATATTTTTTCGGATGCTTCTGCAGAGCATCTAAGCCATCATCAAGGCATGCTTGTTCTTAATGTTACATCAATTTCTGATGCTGTAGCAGAACATCTAAGTCATCATCAAGGTGATATTGTTTTTAATCGTCTCGGATCAATATCTGACTCTGCCGCCGAAATATTTAGTCGTAGAGAAAATATTTATGTTCCAGATAATTTACAACAGCAAATAGATTATTTTAAAACCAAAAAATAATGACAAATCCAGAACAACTTCACGAAAACTTAGCCGACATCAAAGAGCCAGCAAAACCAGCAGGCGGACTTGAAATTGCCAAAACTCCGGAATTAGAAAAATTAGTTGACCAAGCAAATGAATTAGCAGAAGCTATCCAGCAAGATGAGCCAGTTAAATTTGAGCAAGTAATAGCTTTAAATAAAGCGCTTGACCAACTTAAAATCGATATTGATGGCGAAATAATGACATTAGAAGAATTAAGAAGCATGCCAGATTATAAAAGAAATCTTAAAATTTTGCGAGACATGGATAATAATGATTATAGTAGCATCCAGAGGCTTGTTGACTTGCCAGCTATATTAGCAAGACATCTTGCCAAAAAGCATAAAGGCGATATCGGTCTTTCAGTTATCACGCTTTCAGTAGATTCAGCAAAAGCTTTAGCTTATCATGATGGCAACATTAATTTTGGAAGCTTATTTTTTGAAATGCAAACTAAAGAAGTTCAAGAGGCTCTTAAAGATAGAAAAGTGCCAGGCGGATATATTTATTCACCGCTTTGGTAATTAGTAAAACAAAATGAAACCAGAACAACCAATTCATGAAAATTTAGCCGACATCGAAGAGCCTGCAAAAACAGAAGCTGGTCTTGAAATTGCCAGAACTTCGGAATTAGAAAAAATAGTTGAACGAGTTAATGATCTTGCAGGAAAAATTGAAAGAGATGAAAATGTTTCAGCGCAAGAAGTTTTAGATTTAGATAGTGCTTTGAATAGAATGAAAATTGATTTTTACGGCGACCAATTAACAATGGATGAAATAAGACAAATTCCTGACAGGCAACAGAATACTAAACTTTTTCAAAAAATAATGTCTCATGAATATCTAACTGTTGAGAGGATGTCATTTTTTTTAACTTATCTTCCAGTAGGACTTGCTAAAATATTAAGTGAACACGGAGGGATCGTGGAAATAGACGGAAAATGTAAATTAAATTTGCATAGTCTAAAATCATTATCTTTTGAATCTGCTAAAGAGCTTGTACGCTTGCGTCAAAATCTAGAAACAGGAGTAGAAAACTTGCTTCTCTTAGACGGCCTAACTGCAATTCCAGCCGATATTGCCCAACTTTTTGAAGGAGTATATCATTTTAATCTTTCCATACAAGGTTTGACTGAGCTGTCAGATGAGGCAGCTAAATCTTTAAGCAAATTCGAAGGAAAAATCTACTGTCCTGATAAATTCAAAAAACAAATTGCCAAATTTAAAAATTAATAATGCCAAATCCAGAACAGCTTCATGAAAATATAGCCGATATTAACGAGCCAGGAAAAGAAAAAGGCCATGGTTTTGAAATTGTCCAAACAAGAGAGCTCAGACAAGTTATTGATCAAGCAAGTGATTTAGCAGAAAGAATAGAAAGAGATCAGAATGTCACAGCTCAAGAAGTTTTAGATCTAGAAAGCAGTTTAGAGCAATTAAAAATTACTGCTTTCGGAGAAGAAATGACTGTTGGAGAATATAGACAAATTCCAGATTTAGAAAAAAATAAAGAAATCTGGCAAAGAATTCAGGATAAAACTTTTAGATCTGGCATTTTTGATGCTGTGACACGACAATTAACTTATATAAATTCAGCAATGATCAAGCATCTAAAACATGTTGCAACTAGCGAAGAATATTGGAGAGAAGCTGATGGAGAAAGACCTAGCAATTTACCTTTGAAATTGCATTTATGTGGTATTAAAAAAATGTCAGAGCAAGCCTTGCAAGAGCTTGTAGCACATGAAGGAGAATTGGATTTTGGTCTTTCTGAATTGTCAGAACATCAAGCAAGAATACTCTCGACCTATGAGGGAAAAAAGTTGCGTCTTGTTGTTAGCAAAGAACTAGATGAAACAGTCGTGCAACACCTTGCTTCAATCAAAACTCCTGATTTAGAATTATACGGCATTAAAGATCTAACAAAAGAAGTTGCAGCCTCAATAGCTAATTTTTCGGGAACTCACTTGACTATTTATGGTCTTGATAAGATCCAGCCTGACGCAGTTTCGGAATTAGAAAAATTTAAAGGCCAGCTTTATTTAGAAATAAAGGCTATTACGCCAGGTTTAGCAGAAAAATTAGCAGAGCGTGAAGACCCTTTATATTTATATTCCTTAGAAAGAATTGATCTTGAAACTTTGAAAAAGTTTTCAAAAACCCAGCCAGTCACAATCTCTTTGCAACGCATTAATGAATTAGATGATGATATTATTCAATTTCTTAAGACAAGCCCAGACAGACAGTTTTTTCTTAATATGCTGATTTTTTCGGAAGCAACCAAAAAACAATTATCCTAACAAAAATATGAGCAAGGAACAATTATCCGAAAAAACTTTTGATGCAACAGAGCCAGGAAAATATTCTAGTGGTTCTCTTGAAATTTCCAAAACGGATGCTCTGAATCAAGCGATCGATCAAGTTGATGAAATATCCGAAGCAATCCAAGCAGACGCGCCTATTCATCAAGAAGCAGTTGATAAATTAGACCAAGCTTTATCGCAGGTTAGAGTAAATTTTTATGGTGAAGAAATGACCGTTCAGGAAGTAAAAGATATTCCAGCCCGAAAAACAAATTTTGAAATTTATGAAAAGATTTCTACTGGTAGGAATTTTGATGATAGAGATATCCGGAGATTAACATTTCTTCCCAATCAAATCGCAAAAAGAATGATCAAAAGAATGATTCCGAATCATCATGGCAATTTAAATCTTGATAGCCTAAACAGTCTTTCAGAAGCTTCTGCAAAAGAATTAGTAAAACATCAAGGACCTTTATATTTTCGAGGAATAAAAAAAATGCCAGTAAATACCATCAGAGCTTTGATTGAAGGAAAAAATAGAGTTGAGATTGGTCTTGGTCTTACATCTTTATCAAAAGAGCAGGCCCATGCTTTTGTCGATTTTGGCGGAATAATTAGTCTGCCAGATTTAACAAAAATTGATCAAGAAACTGCAAAAGAGCTAGGTGATTTTAATGGGATGGCGTTAAAGATTGGTCTGACGGATTTGCCAGAAGATATTACTCGAGAATTAGCTAGATTCATCAAAGTTAATTCAATCCTTGGAAAATTTCTTAATTTTCATGCATTGACAAAAATTTCTAGAGAAGCTGCTGCTCAATTTGCTGGTTGCAAGAATGGTTTGGATTTCACAGTAATGCAGTCAATAAGCGTTGAAGCAGCAAAAGGTTTCAAAGAATATTCTGGTCAACTATCTTTTGATAGTTTCAAAAAAATTGATGACAAAGTTGCTGAAGCTTTAAGTGAAAGTAACGCAGGATTAAGTTTTATTAATCTTGAAAGAATTTCTGTCCAAGCTTTGCAATATTTTACCAATCGTCCAAAAAAAGTTTATCTTACAGGCTTGAAACAAGAAGATTTAACAAAAGAACAGCTTGATATTATCCAAAATTCAAGGAATCTTGTGTTTGATGATCGGTTTGGCAAGCATGAAAGATAGAAAAATGATATAATAATTCATATAAAATAATTTTTTAAAACTATGGCAGTAGAAAAAGCACCATTAGAAAAAGATCCTAAAAGAGAATTAACTCCAGACGAATTAAGACAAGAATTAAGTCGCTTAAAAACAAAATATTGTACAGATTTAGGCGAAGAATTAGGCATGCAACTAATGATGCCACAAGGTACAAAAATTGGCGAGATTGATGTCTCAGGAAAATCTCTCGCTCAAGTTTTTGATCAATTAATGGCACCGCTTGAACAGTACGAACCGCCAATAATCAGAGGCGAACAAGCAGAAAGAAAAGAAGAAGCACCAGCCAATATCCCAGAATGGTTGAGAGGCCATGAAGATTTGATTTGGACAGGCGCGCATGATAATCCAAGATGGCAAGTCAAAGCAACACAAAATGGCAGCGAAGTTGCTGTTACATACAAAAGACGCAATAGAGAATACAAACCTGGCAAAACTGTTGAAGAGCAAGGAAGAACATTAGAGCCAGTCGAAAATACACTTACCTTAAATGAATGGAAAGTTGCTAAACAAATTTTTGATGACTACGAAAAATTGTCAGTACTTTCTGCCCAAGGAGACAAAGATGCCAGAAAACAAATTTTAGCAATTTTACGCGAGGAAAATAAATTTAGACGCGGCAAAGGTGAAACGCCTCATATTTTGGCTGATAAAGTTGAAAATGCTATAGAAACTGTCTCTGAAAGAACTAGAGGTTTCAAGCGCGATTCAATTAATCAAGAAGAATTAACTCAACAGATTGCTGAAATGTTAAGCCAGCTAGTAGTATTGAATAGTACAAGAGGCGATGCTAAAGAAAGAGTGCCAAAAATAAAAAAAAGCATTAAAGAATTTCCAACTTTTATATTAGGACTAGAAAAAATAGTAAAAGCTTTAGATACTCAACTAAAAAGCAATAAAGGTCTGACATTAATTATTGGCGAGGCTGGAACAGGAAAAAACGAAGCAGCAGGCCATATTGCTGGAAATACCAATCGTCCTTATTTTTGGTTTCCTTGCGCTCGAGGCATGGAATCAATTGAGCTTGTTGTTCATTATGAATTTGATTCAAAAGAAGGCACAAAAAAATTCTTAACTGATCTTGCCGAAGGCGTTCAAACTCCAGGCGCTATTGTTTTTATTGATGAAGTCAATGCCTTAAAGCCAGAAGTCCAAGCAATGCTTCATGGACTTGGTGATGAAAATAGAAGCTTGAATTATGATGGAGTTCATATTCCAGTTGCTGAAGGAGTTGTCATTATCATTGCCGGCAATCCTGCAACTTATGGCTCAGCCGGAGATATCGGCCAAGCCTTGCTTTCCAGAACAAGAGGTCAAGCAGTTGTCATGGAATATCCAGCATTGAGAAAGGGAGAATTTGAAAAACATAAAGAAAAATGGTCAGATGCCGTCTTAGCTCAAAAAGAAGCAGAAGATAATTCTTTGCGTGATTATGTATGCGACGAAGTATCAGTTTTGCGCGGACAATTCAATGAATTTTCTGATCTCTCTGACACTGAATTTGAATTGCTTTGGGATGTCATAATTAATGAAACAACTCAAGGAGGAAAAATAGCAGATTTAGAAAAAAATAAAAACCTCAAAAATTTAGTTAGCGATAATGTAAAAGAGCATTCTACAAAAATCCTTACAGATCTTCGCGATATCGAAAGAATCGCCGATGCTTGGAGAAAATATTATGAAAGAAGAGCTGGCGGTATGGATATTATTGGTGTCAGTATGCGCGATACAATTGCCGTTACTCAAGCTTACAAAAATACTGGCGATGTTCGCAAAGCATATTTGGAAGTTATGGATGATTTTAGAAAAAATCCAATTGAAGGTTTAGACGTGACCTTAAAAGCTTTAGAAGAATTGATTGACAAGACGCTTGGCGAGACAGCGTAGATAATTAAATTTTGTAGGGGCACAAGATTTTGTGCCCCCTACGTATTATTAATTTTATGCCATATTTAGATTCATTTGAAAGAAGACCTCAATTCCAAGAGCTGGGCGATCCAGATGCTTTTAGACAAGAAATGGAAACGCGCGCAGAGACAGCAAGGCCAGAGCAAACTGAAGCTTTATTGCTGGAAATGGAACGTTATGCAACAACTACAGATCGAAATGTCGAAATCTATACTGATCCTGACTTAGATACTTTTTGTTGCGCTGAAGTGCCAGCAAAAAGAGTTACTCAAAAAGGTGAAGTAGTTGATGATCCAGCCAGAAAAACATATTTAATTGGTGTTCCTTTTGTTTATGCTGCAGGTCAAGCTCCAAGAAGTTTTTTGCGCGGAGAAATTTTGCATGAACGATGACACGCTGAATTTTCTCAATTTGCAATGTTTGAGAGATTAAGAACACTAGCTCGCAAGCAAGGATATGATGAAGGTGCAATCATGAGCCTAGTTAATTGCGTCGAAGATCCAAGAATGGAAAGGCTAGTCGGCGGTCCAATGCATGCAAATGAAAGAGAACAAATGTTTGCAAAAAATAGATTATTAATTATTCCAAGCATTGCCAAAGGCCTTGGCGAGATGCAACCTGCTGAGCAATTCAAATTTATTCTAAAACTAGAAGCATTATGGAATGTTTATGCTAATGATTTAAAGGACACTCCAAAGCCTTGGTCAATAGACAAATTGCACCCAGAAGTTGCCAAAGAATTTAAAGCAGTTGAACCAACTTTAAGAAGAATTACCGGAGATGCAACCAATCCAGCTTTAAAAGTAATGCCTCAAGTAGAAAAATTATTTGTAGATACGATTTGGCCAGCCCAAAAAAGATTGATTGATCAATTCCCACCAAAAAAAGAAGAAGGCAAACCAGGAAAGGGTAAGGGCAAAGGCAAGGGGGGACAACCAGGCGAGCCTGGAGAGCCATTAGATCCAAATAATACTGACAAGTGGCCGCCAGAATTAAAGAGGATTATTGATAAATTTAAAAAAGTACATCAACAAAGACTAGAACAAAAAGCTGATCAAGCTAAGACTGATGCCGAAAAAAATGCAGAAAATGCAGCGATACTAGCAGGGGAAAAGTATGAGCTTCTAAAAACTCGCGATCAATTTGATACTCCAGAAATGCGTGAAAAATATAATGCCTTAAGCGCTGAAGTTCGACCAATCACCGATCAATTAAAAAGGGCATTCAAAAGATTTGTGCCAAAAGTTACAGATCCAGGACTTGAATGGGGTAGGAAAGGCGGACGATATTCTGAACGAAGAAGAATCATGCGAGCCGGATCAGGACATGAAAAACCAATGGGCAAAAGAGAACATCCTGAAGAAACAGCTTTAGCTTTGCAACTATTGATTGATGTCAGCGGTTCTATGTATCAGGATAGACAAAGAATTCAAAATGCCGTCAAAGCCTGTATTGCAATTTGTGAAGCTGCAAAAGAGAATAATATTACAGTTGAAATTCTTGCCAATGATCAGGGCAATGTTACGACTGATTTAAGATATCAAATCAAAGGATTTAAGGAATCATTCGATGGCAAAACAAAATCAAGGATTGTGCAAATGCTTGAAGCTTTTGGCGGAGAAAACAAAGATGCTGAAGCTATTATGGCAGCGGTGCCAAGATTGCGCAAAAGAATTCAAACTTTGCGTGCCGAAGCAGATCGAGTTGGATCTTTGATTATTGACATAACTGATAGTACGACCCAAAGTGCAGATACAAAAGATGCAGTTGAACAAGCAAGACAATTTGGTCCAATGGAAGGAACAGCCATTACTTCAGAGCAAGGTATTCCAGAAATGGTTAAATACCACTTTGGTCCGCAGAGTATTGTTCCAAGATCACTTAACGAATTTCCAGAAGCTATACAACAGATTCTTGAACGACATGCTAGAAAGCTGAAACCAAGACAATAATTAAAAATATAAAAACCTAAAAATAAAATTTTAGGTTTTTTTGTTTTCATAGAGGTCCGACCTCCTAGCTGGAGGTCGGACCTCTTGGTTGATCTCTTGGTTCGATATTATTCCTCAACTATTTCCACATTTCCATTTCCACCTGGCACTGTTTTCTGCCAGAAAGGCGAGAAAAAAACATCAACACTCTCTATATCTTCTTGATATTTTTTATAATAAGTTTTTATTTCATCATAATTTAATCCTGTAATTTTTTCTTTATCCAATGCTTCTTTAGCTAATATTGGTTTTAAAAAAGCCGAGCAAGATATTTTGAAAATTGCTTGGTTCTTTTGCGGATTCATTTCAATTATTTCAGCTTTAAAATTATCATCATCAAGCTTTGCAAATTCTTTTTCGCCAATAATTTGTCCTTTTAACTTTGCGATTGCTAGATTTTCTAGCATCTCTCTATTTAACAAAACTCCTGTAATCTTTAATTTTAAATCAGCCTTTAATTTATCTGCTTCTTCACTTGCATCAGCTGACGTCTTAAAGCCAGAAATTTCTTTCTTGAATAATTGATCCCAGAGTTCTTCATTGTCTTTTTCCTCATTTTTTATATCAACAAAAAATTTAGCAAACAAATCATCAACTATTTTTGTTCTTAAATTATTTATATCTTCTTCAGAAACAATTCTGCCAGTTTTTTCGCCTCCAGTAAATTCCTCCTTATTTTCAGCATAGACTAAATCTTTCCATCCTGGCCAAAGTTTTACAAAAGTAAATTTTGTAGGCGTTAAATTACCAGCAACGCCTTTTTGTCCGGCGACAATTTTCATTTCAACTTTGCCTTTTGGTTTTAAAATTAAAGGCCCAGTTGTTTTAAAGATTATTTCCGAATTCTCAGGTTTTAATTGTGAAGACGCAACTAATGTTAATGCTTTATTTTGTTTGTTAAAAACTGTAACTTTGCCAGAAGCAAAATCATCTACTTTTTTTTCTTTAATATCAGTTATTTCATCAGAACCTGCAACTTCTTTTTCAACAAACCTACCGCTAACAGATGTAGCGTTAATTTTATCTTTGCCAACAGCAATCTCAAAAGTAGTATCAATTTTTTCTTTTCGCAAATTCAAAGTTATTTTCGCTTTAGAAAAAGAAGTATAAAAAACAAAAACAAGCACTAGAAAACTGATAATCCCAAAAACAAAAATTATTTTATATGGCGAACGGGATGGTCCAACTTTGCCTAAATTCATGTGTTTAAAAATCAAAAAATCTTAATAAACTAAATATATTTACGCGCCTTCTTCTAATGATTCGTCTTCTTCTAGCTCTTGTTTTTGTTCCAACAATGCTTGGCCAATTTTGCTTTAGCCAAATTTTCGATTTTATAAAATAATTATCTAAACCACGCTTTGTCATTTCTTGTCTTATGACTCCTCCTTGATGAGGATGTCGAAAAGACTGAGCTAAAGGGGAGGAAAAGCCATGAGCATAATGGACAAGTTCATGAATTATCGTGCCATCAACAACGTACTGAGGAATTTTTTCATCTTTAAAATATGAAGTCAAAGTTATAACAGTCTGATTATTTTTGGGGTTTAATTTGATTGATCCAAGACGGGCCTTTGCAAATCTTCCAAAACAAATCTGTATATTATTATTAACAGGCACGTCAGAAAAATTATTTTGTAAAAAAAATAAAAGCCTATTTTTTAACCAATCATTATCTCTAATCATTAATTTCTGTTTTAACAATGCTAATGTTGCCAGCGCCAACAATCATTTCAAGTTGGCTAATAATCTTTGGGTCATACAAAATAGAAGACTTCGCTTTAATTTTTTTAGTACTGCCGTCATGATGCGGAATATTGAGAAAAACAGAAGTAGAGCCAAGATTATTTAATATAATCGGTTTTAAATCCTCGATAATTCTTGAGCTTGCAGTAATTGGGAAATTAATTTCAATTGCTTTTGGAATGTCTTCTTTTGCTACTTCTAAATCTTTATCAGAAATTACTTTTATTTTATCAGCCAAAATTTTAACCTCGCCATCGCGGTCATTAACTTTTCCGTCAATCAAGACGACCTTATCTTCTTGCCAAATAAGAGGATTATTTTTTAAAACAGACGGAAAAACAACAACTTCAACACTTGCAGTTGTATCTTCAATTTCAACAAAAAGCATTGGCTCGTTCTTTTTTGTAAATATTTTTTTAGTTTTTGAAATAACCCCGCCAACCTTAATTTTCTGTTCATTCATGCTTATATTTAGTTGGCTAATTGGGATTGCAACAGCACTTAAATAATCCTTGTACTCATCAACAGGATGTTCGGAAACATAGAGGCCCAATAATTCTTTTTCCCAAGCTAAGCGCTCTCTTTTAGTGGCAGGCTCTGCTTGATCAAGTTTAAAATTTATTGTTGAAACGTTATCTTTTTTATTGCCAAACAAATCAGTCTGACCAGAGTCTAATTCTTTTTGTATGGATTTAGAAAAATTTAGAATCTTATCAATACTATTCAACACTTGATTTCTTTCAATCAGAGAATCCAGAGCTCCAGATTTTGCCAAGCTTTCAATTGATTTTTTATTCAAATCCTTATGTCTAACACGTCTAACAAAATCAAAAAAATCTTTAAACTTGCCAGATTTTTTTCTTTCTTTGTAAATTGCATCAGCGATTGTTGAGCCGACATTTTTTATAGCATTAAAAGCAAATCTAATGCATTTTCCACGCTCTTTGACCACGCCAAAATTTGGAAAGCTTTCATTAATATCTGGTTGCAAAACTTCAATACCCATTTCTTCGCATTCTGTTATTTCTATCGCAATTCTATCCATATTTTCCTGATCAGAAGTAAGTAAAGAAGCCATAAATTCCACTGGATAATGAGATTTTAGATAAGCAGTTCTGTAGCCAATCAACGCATAGCATGCAGCATGCGATCTGTTAAATCCATAGCCAGCAAAAGGTTCAATAAAAGCAAAAACTTTTCTTGCAACTTCTTCTGCTATACCATTTGCTACGCATCCTTTAATAAATTTATCTTTTTGTTCTTCCAGCAATTCCTTGATCTTCTTGCCAACAGCCTTTCTTAAAACATCAGCCTCGCCTAAAGTAAAGCCCGCCAAGTCTCTCGCAATTTGCAAAACTTGTTCTTGATAAACAGCAATACCAAAAGTTTTTTTCAATATTGGCTCTAACTTCGGATGAACATATTTGACTTTCTTCCGCCCATGTTTGCCATCAATATAGGAAGGAATCCATTCCATTGGTCCTGGACGATACAATGCAACCATCGCAATTAAGTCTTCAAAATTTGTTGGTTTTAATAATTTTAAATATCTGCGCATGCCAGCAGATTCAAGCTGAAATACTCCAACAGTTTGCGCTTTTTGCAAAAGATCAAAAGTTATTTTATCGTCCATTTCAACCTTGCCAATGTCAACCTTTATTTTGTGGACTGCTTCAATAATTTCTAAAGCTTTTTCAATAGTTGTAAGGTTAGCCAGACCTAAAAAGTCCATTTTTAAAAGACCTAGGTCTTCAATGGCGTGCATTTCGTATTGAGTAGTAATTTCTTCGTCACCGCGAGTTGAAAATTGATAAGGAGTATAAGTATCAAGCGGATCTTTTGTGATCACAACACCGCAAGCATGCGTTGATGAATGTCTAGCAACGCCTTCCAATTTTTTGGCAGAATCGAACAATACCTTTGCTTGAGGATCGCTATTGTAAAAAGAGGTTAGTTCGGGATTTATTTTTAAAGCCTCAGAAATAGTGGACCCCATTGGAATCATTTTTGCTGATTTGTCGCAATATTCATAAGGATAGCTTAAAACGCGTCCGCAATCGCGCACAGCTGCTCTTGCCGCCATTTTTCCAAAAGTTATGATTTGGGCAACATGATCAGCGCCATATTTACCTTTAACGTATTGCAAAACTTCATCGCGCCTTGTATCTGCAAAATCCATATCAATATCAGGCATGCTTATTCTTTCTGGATTCAAGAATCTTTCAAACAATAAATCATATTTAATCGGATCAATATCAGTTATTTTCAATAAATAGGCGATTAGCGAGCCAGCAGCAGAGCCACGGCCTGGGCCGACAATTATTCCGCTTTCTTTTGCCCAATTAACAAAATCAGAAACAATCAAGAGATATGAGGCAAAACCGGTTTTTTCAATTACTGATAATTCATAATCTAATCTTTCTATAATAATTTTATCTAAGCTCTCTCTGCTTTTTTCAAATCTATTTTGCAAACCTTCTTCGCACAACTTTTTTAAATAATCTATTGGAGTCAATTCCTTAGGCACGATAAAAATGGGGAGCTTAGTTTTGCCTAGCTCAATTTCGACATTGCATTGTTCGGCAATTTTTAAAGTATTTGAAATTGCGTCTGGAGTATTGATAAAAGATCTTTCCATCTCTTCTGTCGGCTTCATGGAAAAATCTTCACCCATCATTGACATTCTTTTTTTATCATCAACTTTCTTTTGCAATTGTATGCACAGCAAAATATCTTGAATCCTGTCATCTTCTTTTTTCAAATAATGAATATCATTGGTTGCAACCAGAGGAGCGCCGGTTTCTTTTGCAAGCAAGATTAATTTTTCATTTGCTTTGCCTTGTCTTTTTATGGTTGGATGATGTTGAAGTTCTAAATAATAATTTTCTTTTCCAAAAATTTCTTGGTATTTTAAAACTGTTTCTCTTGCTTTATCAATATTGGTCAAAGTTTCTCTAGCTATTTGTCCTTCAATGCAAGCAGACAAACAAATTAATCCTTTGCAGTTATTTTTTAATAATTCAAAGTCAATTCTTGGTTTATAGTAAAAGCCCTCAACATGTGCTTTTGAGATCAGTTTTAACAAATTCTGATAGCCCTCATGATTTTTCGCCAATAAAATTAAGTGATATGGCCGTATATCAATATGTGCTCTTTTATCGCTCATTCTATTCGGCGCAACATATGTTTCCACGCCAAGTATTGGTTTAATGCCAGCTTTTTTACAAGCTTGGTAAAATTCAACAATTCCATACATCACGCCATGATCAGTCAGCGCCAGTGCTTCCATTCCTAATTCTTTTGCATGCAAAACCAGCTCGTCAATTTTTGGCAAGCCATCAAGCAGAGAATAGTGGCTGTGAGTATGGAGATGAACAAAGCTCATAAATCGCGAATTAACACAAATTAATCACAAATTGCACAAACAATTTATCGCGAAACTCTTCTGTATTGTAAACTTTTGTGTTTAAAATTTGCTATTATTGCTAACTTTAAATTTGTTGCTTCTAAATAACGCAGGACTTGTTTAATATCATCAAAAGATATTGACCAAACTTTTTTTAACTCAACGATTATTTGATTATTTATTACAAAGTCTAAATAGAAATCACCTAACTTTTCGTTTTCAAAATAAACCTTAACTGGCTTCTCCCTTTCGTACGGAATTTTAAGATGTTTTAATTTGATTTCTAAAGCATTGCCATAATTTATTTCTTTGTATTTAGTCCCCAATTTACTATTTATTTCAAATAAAATCCCCATAATTTGGTAACTTAATTGAGGGAAGAGAACTCTATCCATGTTTGTGGAATTTGTGGGAAATTTGTGCATATTAGTGATTTCTCCTGCCTTGAAAATAATATATAGTTCCAACAACTAATATTGCAATGCCAGCAATTAATAGAATAATAAATAATACCCAGCTGAAAATTAAATGAGATAACGAGACAAAAAGATCAACAACCATTCTTCCGAAGCTTGTTGCATCTAATAAAAAAATGGCTAGAAAAAAGATCAAAAAAATTAAAACGAATTTTCTAATAAAAATCTTTGGCTGTGGCAAGAAAGTTTGTAAGTACATCTTTATTTTTTTGAACGAAGATATTTTTTTCTTTCTAAAATCTTTTAGATCCGATATTGCTTGATAATAAATTTCTAGATTACGAATTGTTTCAATCTTTGTCAGCGAAAAATTTGTTTTTTCAGTTATTTTTTTGCATAAAGATCTTGTTTTATGCAAATCGCTTATATCTGTAAAAACAAAGCTTAGAGCAGTTATCTGCCTTTCTAAGTCATCGCCTGGTAAATCAAAATCAGCTACTGCATCTTTAAAAAGCTTTTCTGTTTCAATCAGTGCCATCATATTTCCAGTATCAGTTTTTTCAGCCAGATATTTTTCCACTCTTTCCCATGATAATTCTTTATTTTTTTCTGCCATTTTTAGCTTTAAATACAATAATATCCTTCAAATCATTATATAATAAAACAAAGCCAAATTCAAACAAAAAAAAAGCGGATCATGAAGATCCGCTTTTTTAAAATCTTATTGTGTTATCCTAGAAAAGTCTGCGCTGTTTAAGAATTCTCGCTTTATCTCTTGTATTGACTCTCCAGTATTATCCCAATAATCCACTCCAGCGACATCAGCAGCTCTGGCATATAAAGTTTCGTATAATTCTTCAATTTGCGCTCTTCTGTCACTGATAGAATTTAATCGATCATCGTATTCTCTGCTCATCGCCAGCTTTTGTCTCATTTCTTTTGTATTTGCTAGCGTCATTAGATTTTCAATGCCTTTTTGATCACCACCGCGTCTTAGCACAACTTCATAGGATAAGTCAGCTTTTGCTACTTTTTGTTCATTCAACGCCATTTTTGAAATATCACCAGTTGCCTCAGGACTGACCGAAATTGCAAATTTCGCGCCCAAAATATCAATTCTGTTATCATCTTTTCTTTCAACTTGTTTAGTCCAATAATCAACGCCTGCTTTATCAAAAGTCATGCCCAAATTATCATCATAAATTCTGTCATGAACACGTTTGTATAATTCTTCCACTGTTTTTTTATTGCCGTATTTCTTTGCTGTTGCACTGATTCGGTTATTAAACTCCTCGTATTGTCTGTCATTTAGCAATGTAAAATGCACGCCTCTCAAGCTCAGAGGCTCTTGCCCTTCAGGCTTATAATAGAATGCAGAACCGCCTCCTCTTAACGAATCATCAACCTGTTCATAATTTTCTAAATTAAAATTCTCGCTCAATACCAGATTATAATAGTAAAGAATTGTCTGAAATCTGTTTAAAGTTTTAAATGCTGTTGGTCGGGCATAATTTTCTCCTAAGCTGATTTGAAATGCATAAGGTTTTCGGCCATCTATAAAGCCAGCATCATTTTTATCAACTAATTCTCCGCCTTTCAGATTTTTTAAGACTGCATAATAGTAGTCTTCTTCTTCATTATAATGAACTGTTGCATTATTGAAATCTTCCAAAATAACTTTGTTATCCGCATCTTTTTGCAAATTATTTGGATCAAATGTTCCATATTTAAACTGTAATTCTTTGTTTTTATATTCATCTTTGCCAACTTTCCAAAATATGATAACTCTGTCGTCTCCTCTGTATATAATTCTTGGATTTACCATTAGAGCAGAATCAGTTTCACTATGCAAGACACTCTGGCAATTATCTTTGATCAAAATTTCACTTTTGTTGCAAATCAACGGTTCCGGCCCCAAGCATTCTTTCAAGCAACTTTGCCTGAGCTGTCCTTCTGGACATCTAAAATCATCATTGCATTGTTCAGCGTCTCCTCCATTCGGAGGCAAAGGAATTGTGCATTTGCCAGCTACTAATTCTTGCCCTTCAGAGCATCCTGCTTTTGCTTCAGCTGTTGCTGATAAATCTATTTTTAAAATTTCTAAATTGCCTGGCAATGCAACAATCGTCGCCGCTTCAAAAGAATTAATCAAACCCAAAGGATATCCTTGCTGGAAATTGGTGATGCCAGGATTATTTGCTAATAATGTTGGAAATTGCGTCCCATCTCCAGAAGTATTTCTAATTAAATGATGTGAATAGGCAACTACGCGATTACCAATTTCATTCGCTGGTAATCCAATATTTAATTGCGTGCTGTTGTTTGGTCCGACAAAAATTGCTTTTTTATTTTGTCCTGCAACTTCTATTCCAGAAATCGGAGTTACAAGACCTTGTAAAACACTCAATAATGGGGAAGTATCCAGCTGATCATTAAGTTCGCCCATGTTTTCATTAAATTCATAAATAACCATCCAGCGAAGATGGCGAGCATTTTCCTGAGAGATATCTTGAGAAAAACTTAAGTATTTTTCTGGAGCAAGCAAATTCTGTTCTTGATGCAGTATCAAATTATCAATTAATGTCCAAGTATCTCCATTGTCAAAACTGAACAAAAGTTTTATATTTTTTCCATTATCAAAATTAGTATAAAGCTTGCCTTCTATTTTATTTATCGCCATATTATCCGCTACTAGGAATTTATCGTCTAAACTAGTTATTTCTTTTGAAACAAGAATATGATTAGTAAATTTATCCTGAAAAAGACTTATTGCTGTTCCGATTCCACTAAGAGCTGTAATGTTGTTGAATACCAGCATTTCAGCCTCATCAGCTCCTAAATTTATGCTGAAATCTTCTTCGCTGACAATACCACAGATTGCCACTTTTATGTTTGTTTCTCCTTTAGATACCGGAATTATTGTGCCATTATTCAAAACAAGCATTGTGCTGGGATTTGTTGATTGCCATCGCAAAAGATGAGACCATTTTACATTTGGAAAATTATGAAAATAATTAACTAATTGAATATCTTCGGCAGTATTTGAATCAGTATTAATCTCTTGACCATTAATTTTCACGCCAAGTTTTTCACGGTACACATCATTTTCTAAATCTGGCTTTAATTCTTCAGAAGAATATGCGTGTTTGCCAGTTACCTCGATTGTTGCAATCTTGTCCTTCAAATCGCCAGGACAAATAAAATTTGTGTCTTCGCTGATAAGTTGTCTCCTAAAATTCGCATCTGATGTATAAAGATTTGCTTGATCCGCATTTATCGCTATTCCGTCTTCTAAAACAAGATTATCAGCATTCTGAAATTCGTCTGAAAAATTTATGATTTTTGTCTGAGCAGGATTTACAGCAAAAAAGATTGCCGTTCCCAATCCAACTATCACTAATACAGCAATAACGATTCCAGTTATTATTTTTGTCTTGCTTCTTGTTTTCGTTTGCGTAGCTAATTTTCCTTGATTATTCATATTTTTCTTTTTATTGTTCTGACCGTTTTTAGAAATCTTTTTTAGGGTCATTTTGTTTTTATTTTAAGACGTTAATGAATTCATTGCTCTTCAAGAAATCTTCTTTGATTTGAGGAATTGTTTGATTTGATTCTGCCCAATAATCAACTCCAGAAACATCAGCAGGTCTTGCATATAATGTTTCGTACAATTCGGCAATTGCTGATTTTCTGCCACCTTCTTTTTCAATAGTCTCTAATCTATTATTATATTCAAAACTATTTGCCAAATCTTCACGCATTCTTTTTTGAGAATCCTTGAAAGTATCAATCAAATAATCAACACCGCCTTGATCACCGCCACGTTTCAAAACAACATTATAAGAAAATTCTGCGTTTGCTTCATTTTTAGAATTAAATAATTCTTGCAATTGATTTCGAGCTTCCGTACTTGCTGAAATTGCAAACTTTGCGCCTTCTTTAGAAATTCTGTCTTTTTTCCTAATCTTTGTCATCTGTCGATACCAATAATTTACGCCATTATCATCAGCAAATTTATAGAGATTGTCATCATAGATTCTATCTAAGCCTTTTTTGTATAGCCAGGCTACTAATTTCTTTGTTGTTTTTTTCTTATTCAAATAAGTATTAAATTCTTTGTATCTTCTGTCATTCAGCATCATGAATCTAATGCCAGGCAAAGTGATATTTGTGTCATACCAGAAATTTACACCGCCATCTTGGACATCTGCCCAAGCATAATCTTTGTTTAAATCATATTTCCGATCAAAGATCCAATTATAATAATAAAGGACTGTTCTTTTTCTATTTAATGTTTTGAAATCGCCAACAGTATTCTGTTTTTCTGCATCTAGAAAAATATCGCTATTTCCGGCCTTGAATTGATAATAATATTGCATTCTTCCGTCACTAAATCCGTCTTTATTGTAGCCATCTTTTTCTCCGCCTTTTAGATCTCTCAATACTGCATAATATTTTGAATCTTTAGTATCAAAATATACTTTAGCAGTTTTATCTAAATTATTTTTGTCAGTTCCATAATTAAATTTCAAAGTCTTGGCATCAAAAGAGCTTTTTAATTGATTTTTTGTTTCATCATTAGCTCCTGCTAATTTTACAATTACTCTATTATGACCTCTGTAAATATAAGTTGACGCGCCAATTC
Organism: uncultured Candidatus Saccharibacteria bacterium; assembly: GCA_964574655.1. Classification (GTDB taxonomy): domain Bacteria; phylum Patescibacteriota; class JABMPQ01; order JABMPQ01; family JAQVVF01; genus JAQVVF01. The sequence continues at coordinate 70,243 of CAZNOH010000004.1, read as the reverse complement.
CTTGATTTTGTACGCCTGGATCATTTACATCTCCGCCAGTGTCAGGAACTTCATCAGTCTTCACTGCTGTATAAGAAATATCTAATTTATCAAGATTCAAATAAGCTTGAGGGAGGACAAGAAATCCAAATTCCTTTTCTGAAATAATTCTTCGCGCATCACCACCAGCAGGCCCTAAAAAACTTACTTTTAATTTTCCATAACCTGGTTTAATTCCACCAATGACAACATCTACAACATTAAACTGATCATTGTTCGCGCCATCTTCAGAACCACCAACAATTGTTTTATTCCCTTTTGAAGCATCAAAAACCTGAACTATTTCTGGAGTCAAAGATTCAATTATTACATTATTTTCATTAAAATTTTGTGACGCTTGAATCGCAGCATCGCTGTAATTTGGCCAATAAGCACGATTCATAAAATAATAGGTTTTGTTTCCAGCTTGTCCAGCAGTCATAATACCGCCAGCAATCAATTGTTTTTCAGTCATCGGATTAACATGCGTATTTGTGTTTATGTCAAATATTTCGGAGTTTGTCATTCCAATATCAAAATCATCTGCACCTCCACCAGCTTCAAGCATTCCACCAAGATTTTCGAATCTATCTCCGGCGTTTATTTCTCTTTGTTCATGCAAATTATTATCATCAGATTGTATAACAGCAGCCCATTTTAAATTATGGCCTTCTGAGTTTGTAAAATTAAATCTATATCTTTTATCAGCTAACCTATCTATAAAAAAGTCTTCTTTGCCAACCTGTTTCCAAGTCTGGCCTTGGTCAATTGAATATTCAGAAGGTATATACCAAGTATTTCCGTTATTGTTTGAAGCAAGAATCAAAACCATTCCTCTAATTTTTTGAGCGCCAAAAATGACTCCATCTAAGTTTGCAATCTGTGGATTAAAATCAGCAGATGTAATATTATATTTATCGTTTAAATTAGTAGAAACATCTTTTGAAACAGTAGCTCCTTGTATAAAACGAGTATCAAATGCTTGGTTAACTGGATTAAAATCAGAAAAACCTTCTGAATCAACAGGCAAAAAATAAGTTTCTCTTGTTTGACCGCATGTATTTGCTCGAAGTTCAGTTCTGCCACCTGGTGAAATTGGGAGTATTGAAGGTTTGCTTGAACCAAAAAAGTCGTTATAAACAATTGCTGAATCTGGATTAGAAGAATCAAATATTGCCATGCCAATATCATTTGGATTTCCATTCGGTCTAAAAAACTCTGTATTTAATTCATAAGGCAAGCTAGAATTTTTTCCTAAACGCGCATCAACAAAATTCAAGGAAGCATCAGGTGTATTTTGATTATTTTTTTTGAGTGGTCCTAATACTATTCTGCTCATTTGCGCTATAGAAATTTGATCAGTGCATTCTCCAAAAGTGCAAAAAGTTCCGCATATTTGCTGAGCTGGCTTATCGTCATCTGAAAATTCCTGTCCTTTTCTTAATTTAATTTGTTCAGAGGGATTTAAAACAAGATGTCCCTCATCTATTTGCATCCAATCGTCAGTTTTGTCTTTGTCAATATTTGAATTATTAGTAAAGGCTTCAGAAAAGTCGCATTTGTATGTATCATCATCCTGTTTCTGGCATCCAGCAGGCGGTACAACACCGGCAAAGAAAATTGCTGAGCCTATTGCAGTTGCAACAACTAGAGCAGTGACTAATCCGACAACAACTCGGGATCTGCTTGAAACCTTTGTTTTAGTTTCTGCATTATTCATATTTTTTTTCTTATTATTATTAGTTTTATTTTTGTTTTCCATTATATTAATTAATTTTAATAACTAATTTAAATTATAACACAAAAATATGTCAAAAATAAACATTTACAAATAAAAGTTTGTGATTAATATCATAAACTAGGACAATTTCTGAACCTCTTTTTTAAGACGACTTGTAGGAATTAGCACAAACTTCTTGTCTACCGGAGTCCCGAGGGACGTAGGTAGATTAAAATTTTATCTAAATTAATAAAGAATTAGACATTTTCTACTGGACTCTTTATTTCCTTAACAACGCGTCTTGCTCTTCTTTTGAATTCTGTAACGCCTGTTTTTGTCTGCTCTGAAATTTCTTGCGCTTTTTTCATGCCAGCTTGTTTTAATTCGTCTGCTTTTTTTAAGCCAGCAGTCTTCCATTCATTAGCTTTTTTCTTTAAGTCTTCTCTTGTTTCTTCTCCAGCTTTTGGCGCATATAAAATTCCTAATGCAGCACCAATTACTGCACCCAAGATAATTCCTCCTACAAAACTGCCCCCACTGCAATTATTGCATGACATAATGTTTGTGTTAATTATATAAATTCTAAAATCTAAACTCTAAATCCTAAATAAATTAAAAACTCAAAATTAAAATATTATTTTCCTTGTGTCAGAATTGCCCCAAAAATCCTAGTTAATTTAAAAGATTCTTGTATTAATCTTTCCCTTTCATTTTGCGATGATAAATCCTGACCTAAAAATAAAAGTTTTAACCAATATTTACTTTCTTTTGCTTCTTTGCGGCAGATTCTGACCCGATGATAGTAATCTTTTTTACTTAACGATTCGTTTGCCTCAATATAATTAGCTCCTACTGAGCCAGATGATCTGATTAATTGTTTTCCGTCCTCAATATTAGTAATAGTCAAAGGTATCTTTTTGACAAAATCTCTAGTCGATTTAGCAAAATTCAAAGTTCTTTCTTCCAAATCATACTTTGTAAGATTTGTCATTTTAAATTTTGAATTTATTTAGGATTTAGAGTTTAGATTTTAGTATTTTTTCCTATTCTTTCTTGAAAGCTCCCATAATATTTTTGACCTTTTTAAAAACTTGAGAAATAGAAGCAATCGGTTTTAGAATATTATTATTGATATCTTGAATCGTAGTTGTCAGGCCATTCACAGTTGTTGTTAGATCTCTTACCATTGGATCAATCTCGTTTAATTTTTTGTTGACATCTTCAACAGTCTTTTTTGATTCTTGGACAATCTTTGTCACATTAAATACCAGATGGCATAAAAATCCAGTAAATGTCAAAATCGCAATGCTTGATGCAATAAGCAAAACATCGTTGCTTGTTTCTAACATGGTTTTAATTGTTAATTTTTTTTAAAAATATTTATTATCATTTTTATAATAACATTAAATAATGTAGGCAACAAGTGTTGATAACCACAATTGTTCTATTGCTACATTGCTAAATTGTTAAGCGTCTAAAACTGTTAACAATTTATCAATTTAACAATGTAGCAATTATAGTGATTTAACAATTTAGTTTATTTATGATAAATTCAAATAGTAAAACAAATTAAAACAAATATATGGACAACAAAAAACAAGTATCGCGTGAAGATTATATTAAATATGAACAGCAACAAGTATCAAAGGAGTTTGATCGAAAAAGAAGGATCTTAAAATATCAGAAGCTGGTAATGATTGCAATAATAGTCGTTGTTGTTCTCGCAGTTTTAGCAACTGTTAGTTTTCTTGTTTACCGTTATTATAATCCTATCGAAAATCAACCAGTTAATCAGGTCGTTGTTGATGCGCCTCCTGCTGGATTTGCAATTACAACCAAACAAGTTGATATTCTTCCAGAAAGTGCTAATAAATATGATGCCTTTCTTAAAGTAGTAGATTCTGATCAGAATTGGGGAGTTGCAAAATTAGATTATACGATTTCTTTGAAAGGTTCGGATAAAAGCGTTGTCGGAGAACGCGCTGGCACAACATTTATCTTGCCTAATCAAGAAAAATCAATTATTGAGCTTGGCATTGATACTACAGGAAAAGCAGCGACAGCTTCAACAAATTTAGAAATAAAAGAAGTCCAAAAACTGACCAAGCCGCCAGTCTTGAATTTTGTAAATGAAAATTTAGCCTATCAAGTCATTGACAATAAAAGCAAGGTCACTGGCACGATTGTCAATCAAACATCTTTTGGTTTTAATGAAATTATTATCAATGTCCTAGTTTACGATGGACAAAACAGTTTAGTCGGTTATAATTTCACAACTATTAATGACCTTACCCCAAATCAAAGAAGAGATTTTACAGTTTTCTGGCGCAAAAATTTAAATGTCAAAAATCCGAAGATAGTCGTTGAATCTTATGTCAATCCTTATAATTCTCAGCCATTTTTAGATATCTACAGCCAAGGACAGATGCTGGAATACTGAAATTTTAAATTTACAATTTCCAATTTACATTAAATTATCAATGAATCAATTTTCAAACGAACGAATTGAACATTGAAAATTGAATATTGATAATTGAAAATTTTTTTATGCTCAAGTTTCTTCAAATTTTTAAAAAACTTGATTGGTTTTTATTTTCGTCAATGCTTTTATTGGCGGTTTTAGGTTTAGCAGCGATCATTAGCACTACTTATCAAGAAGGATTGCAAGACTTTGTTGTTAAGCAAATAATTGCTGTTGTTCTTGGTCTAGTATTATTCTTTATAATGATAATTCTAGATTACCGAATTTTTCAAAGCTACGCGTATATTCTGTATACCATTTTTACGGTTTCTTTAGTTTTGGTTCTTTTCTTTGGAACAATTTTTCAAGGCACCAAGGGCTGGTTTAATCTTGGTTTTTTTCAATTCCAGCCAGCAGAATTTATTAAAATTGCTTTAATCGTTATATTGGCAAGATATTTTGTCAATGCAAAAAAGCAAAGCATTTTAAAACACGTAATTGTTTCTGGAATTATCATGGCGATTCCTTCATTTTTAATTATGCTTCAGCCTGATATGGGTTCAGCTTTAGTTTTGGTTGTTACTTGGTTTGGAATGCTTTTGATATCAGGATTAAAAAAATCATACATTCTAGCAATCGTCATTATTGGCTTGGCACTTACATCCATTGTCTGGAATTTCTTTTTATATGATTATCAAAAAAATAGAATTACTAGCTTTATCAATCCTGAAGCAGATCCTCTAGGTCAGGGCTATAATATGATTCAAGCCAAAATTGCCATCGGTTCAGGAGCAATGACAGGTCAAGGCTTGGGCCATGGCAGTCAAAGCCAATTAAAATTTTTACCAGCTCAACACACTGATTTTATATTTGCAGTAATTTCTGAAGAGCTTGGTTTTATTGGCAGTTCATTTTTATTAGTGCTATTTTTTGTTCTAATTTTTAGAATCTTAAGAACCGCCATGAAAGCGCGCGATGAATTTGGATTAATGGTTTGTTGTGGAATTGCCATTGGTTTTACTTTCCAGATCCTTGTTAATATAGGAATGAATTTAAGCATTATGCCAATTGCTGGAGTTCCGCTTCCTCTAGTCAGCTATGGCGGAAGCGCCATGATTGCCAGCATGATCTCTTTGGGAATTGTCCAGAGTATCTTTGTTAGATATAAGGGTTTAGAATTCAAATAAAAAATCCCACAAATATGTGAGATTGAAATAACGTTCGTCTATTTTTTTGGAAATCGTAATGTCATCTTTCTGTATTCCATCAGAAGAGTCAGCCAAGGCAGAGGCAGAATTGATTTGTTCAATAAATTAAGTCCATCCATTTGATGTAAAGAAAGTCCAAGATCTTCAATATTTCCAGAAAACCTAGCGCCATCAAATTTTGCTGAAGCCTTCAAATAAGTGCCAAAAAACATTGCTCCTCGCAAATCACAATTCTCTAGTGATGAGTAGTCTCCAAAAATTGATTCTGAAAAGTCTACTCCGCGCAAATCTTGACGTTGAGAGGAAAAGCCGTCTCTAAAGTTAATTCTAGTCAATTTTGCATCGCTGATCTTGCAAGATTTGAGCTGTTCAGCCGAAATTTTACAGCGATCGAAATTGCAACATCTGCAATCAGTCCCATTCAATTTCGTGCCAGTAAAATCAGATCCTGAAAAATCAACGCCTTTGCAATAAGCATCGCTCAAATCAGAATAAGAAAAATCCACTTGGCATGCTTTTACCAAAAATTTACCGTCTTCTGCAGACAATTTCAAGCCTCTGCAATTAGCCCCGCTTAAGTTACAGCCAGAAAAATCAAACATATTGAAGTGCTGACAAAAATCGCCTGGGATAACAAGCGTTTCTTTTGATACACTATTCTGTTGCCTCCATTGATTAAACTGATCTATTTGTTGTTGAGCTAACAATACTAGAGCATCATCCATGCTAATCTGTCTGTTTCCCATTTTTCTCCTCCTCTCCCTTCTTGCAAAGAACTAGTATGAGCTTAACAAAAAAAGTCAGTATCGTCAATTATTTCTTGAAAAAAATACCATTACATATATAATGTAAATATGCTTGAAGATAATATTAAGAAGAACAATCACGAGATGCTAGAAAAAGTTAAATGGCTTTCCATCTGCCCATTTTGCAATACCAAATTCAGCATCGATCAAGCGAGAATTATTTCTGAAAAAAAAGACTCATTCTTAATCCATGCTTACTGTCAAAAATGCAGATGCTCTGTTTTGGCCAGTCTAATAGCAAATCCAATGGGCATCAGCTCAATTGGCTTGGTTACTGATCTCACATATGAAGATGTTCTAAGATTCAGAAAAGCAAAAGAAATAAATTCTGACGATGTAATCTATGCTTATCAGCATTTGTCAAAAACAAAACATTAAAATTTAGAATTTAATATTGCCAAAAAAAATAAAGATGCTATAATTATTCTTGATTGATTTTGCGAAAAATAGTCTTTTTTATTTTATTAAATTCATAATCGTTAGCGGTTTCTAAGTTATCATATTCTGTTAACTCTTGGCTGTTAACTGTTAACTAATCTATCCTATGCCAGAACTAATATTGAAAGCAAAAACAAGAGATTTAAAAAAATCCTTAAGTGAAATGAGAGAAAATAAATTAATTCCAGCTGTTTTGTATGGAAAAAATTTCAAACCATTGCATATTGAGTTAATATATAATAATTTTGTCAAGCTATACAAAGAAGCAGGCGAGAGTACAGTTCTTGGCTTGGACATTGATGGAAAAAAAGAAAATGCACTTATCAAGGATGTTCAATTTGATCCAATCAAGGATACTGTTATCCACATCGATTTTTTAAGAGTTGATATGACTCAAAAGATCACTGCAAACGTTGAATTGAAATTTATTGGTCAATCAAAGGCCATAAAAGATTTAGAAGGTGTTTTAGTTAAAAATATCAATGAAATTGAAGTTGAATGCTTGCCAGCTGATCTGCTTAAAGAAATTATTGTAGATATTTCATCTCTTAATACTTTTGAAGATGTTATTAAAATAAAAGATTTGCCACTTCCTCAAAACGTCGTAACTTCTTTAGATCAAGAAGAAGTTGTTGCAACAGTTACGCCTCCTCGTTCTGAAAAAGAGCTTGAATCTTTGAAGGAAGACGTTGAAGAAGATGTTGAAAAAGTTGAAGGTGTCAAAAAAGAAGAGCCAGAAGCTGAAAGCACAGAAACAGAAGGAAAAGCAGCACCTGAAAAGAAAGAAGTAAAAAAAGAAGCTAAAAAAGAATAATTAAAAGGCAAAAGCCAGATAATGGTTTTTGCCTTTATTCATTTAAATGTCTCAAAAAATAACAATTGCTCCTAAAGATTTTTCAGCATTAAGACTCTCATTTCAAATGGGCTATACAATTGTTATTCCATTAGTAATTTTTACTGTTGCTGGCGTATTTTTAGACCGTTATTTCAAGACCTCTCCTTTATTTCTCTTTATCGGCCTTATTATTTCAATTGTTGCATCAACAATTGGCGTTTATAAAACAGTTTTGCCATTTTTAGAAGTTTCTAAAAAACCAGATTCAAAAAATAAAAAATAATTTAACATGAAGATTTCATTAGTTGCCGAAGAATTATTTCATATCGGCCCATTGCCAGTTACTAATACTTTAATCATTACTTGGATTGTAATGGCTTTTTTAATTATTATTTCCATTCTAGCAACCAGAAAAATGAAGCTTGTTCCATCTGGTTTGCAAAATTTCATGGAAACAATTATTGAAGCTTTGCTTAGACTTTTTAATGGCATTACTCAAAGTGAAAAATTGACTCGCAGATTTTTTCCGCTTGTCGCCACAATTTTTCTTTTTGTCATTGCCTGCAATTGGACTGAAGCCTTGCCAGGTCTGGACAGTATTGGTTTAAAACCTCAGCATGAAGTTAGCGAGCAAAAGCATGTAAATTCCGGTTTGCCAAGCTTGATTGCCATTGCCAAAGCCAACAAAGAAGAAATACAAATTAAAGATGAAAAGTCAATTAACACCTATGAAAATGCCGAAAAAGCTGATACTCTAAAAATTGAAGACAAAAAATCTGAAGAAAAAGAAACGAAAGAAGAAGAACATCTTATTCCATTTCTTCGTTCGCCAAGTTCTGATTTGAATTTTACGCTAGCCTTAGCAATTATTTCTGTCGTCAGTATTCAAATATTTGGCATTATGATTGTTGGCGCTAAAGCTTACAGTAAAAAATTCTTTAATTTTTCCGGCCCAATTCAGTTTGCCGTCGGTCTTTTGGAAATTATTTCCGAAGTTTCACGCCTGCTGTCATTCTCCTTTCGTCTCTTTGGCAACATCTTTGCTGGCGAGGTTTTATTGTTAGTTATGTCTTTTTTAATGCCGTATTTACTGCCCCTTCCTTTTATCGGCATGGAATTATTTGTTGGTTTCATTCAAGCTCTAATTTTCTCAATGTTGACTTTAGTTTTTATAACAATGGCATCACAAGTTCATGAAGAAGCCCATAATTAAATTTAATTTCTAATTTTAAAACTAATTCACTAACTTCCAGACAATCGATTTAAAATGAATAATTTTAATCGCAAATGACTGGTGTTAGAAAATACTATGGATCTAGCAATGATCAAAACTTTGTCCGCTGCCATTGCCATTGGACTTGGCGCAATTGGTCCAGCATTAGGCATTGGTCTTTTGGCTGGCAAAGGCTTGGAAGCAATCGGCCGTAATCCAGAAGCAACTCCAAAAATCCAAACAGCGATGATTTTAGCCATGGCATTTACTGAAGCTATTGCTATTTATGCTTTAGTTATTGCTCTTATTGTCAAGTTTGTCTAATTTCTTTAGAAAGCGCCAATAATTTTAGATTGTTGGCGTAAATTTAAAGAGATTGCATTTAAAAACCTAAAAATATAAAAATATAAAAAATCTTTTTAACAAGTTTTATATTTTTATTTTTTTATATTTTCAAACAAACATATGGAAGTTCTCAATCAATTAGGCATCAAGCCATTATTGCTCTTAGCTCAAATTATTAATTTTTTAATTCTTCTATTTTTATTGAAAAGATTTTTATACAAGCCAATCCTCAAAATGTTTGACGAACGAAAGAAAAAAATTGATACCAGCATGAAACAAGCTGATGAAGTTGCCAAAGAATTAGCCAATGCTGAAAAAATGAAATTAGAAAAAGAAGAATCCGCTAAAAAACAAGCAACTAAGATTTTAGATCAGTCCAGAAAAGATGCCGAATTAGTTCGCAAAGATATTATTTCCAAATCCGAAGATGATGCCAAAAGAATTGTCAAAAAAGCAACCGCAGAAATGCAAGGCGAAAAAGAAAAATTGCTTAGCGATGTCAAAAAAGAAGCCACTGATTTAACAATGTTAGCAACGCAATCTGTCTTAAAGAAGGCTCTAGATGAGCAAAAACAGCGCGAATTAATTAACGAAGCAATCAACGAGATTGATAAATTTAAAATTAAGTCATAATTTACCCTGTCATCCTGAACCGCAGTGAAGGATCCCAAAGTTTATTGAACATTTACGGGATTCTTCGCTACGGCTCAGAATGACAATTTAAAAAAATGCAAAAAGGTTTACAAGAAATCAAACAATATGTTGAAGCATTATACAGTCTTGCCAGTCAAGAAAATATTTTAGATAAAATAAATTTGGAATTAAAACTTTTTGTTGCCAAAACAAATGAAGATTTAAAATTAAAAAAATATCTTTCCAATCCAATTGAAGACTTGGCAGATAAAAATCAAACGATCAAAGATTTATTCAAGCAAGAATTATCAAATTATTCTCACAATTTTATTTCAATATTTTTAAAGAAGAATGAATTAGCAATTCTAGAATCTGCTCAAAGATATTTTGAAAAAATAATTAAAGAACGAAAGAATATTATTGAAGCGAAAATAATTTCCGCAATTCCATTAACTTCTGAAGAGCAAAATATAATTAAAGAAAAATTAGTCAAGCAAACTAATAAAAAAGTTTATTTAAATATTTCAATTGATCCAAACATTTTAGGCGGCCTAATTATCCAGACAAGAGATCAAATGATTGATGCCAGCTTATTAGGAAAAATAAATAATTTACGGCAACAATTGTCATTCTGAGGCCGCAGCCGAAGAATCCCATGGATAAAAGATTTGCATTTTAAGCAGGGGATCCTTCGCTGCGGCTCAGGATGACAGAGTTACATCATTTTTACTTTTTAATTTTAAAATTATGCCAGAACAAATTCTAGACGCTTTAAAAGAAAAAATAAAATCATTTGAAGCCAAGACAAAATTAGACAAAATCGGCATTGTCACCAAAATCGGCGATGGCATTGCTCAAATTTATGGCCTCTCTGATTGTGCCAGTTTAGAAATGCTTGAATTCGTAACATCAGAAGGCGAGTCGGTTTTTGGCGTTGCTTTGAATTTAGAGGAAGACAATGTTGGCACAATTATTTTGGGAGATTATCTAAAAATTAAAGAAGGCGATACTGTAAAATCAACTGGTCGCATTTTAGAAGTTAATGTCGGAAAAAATTTAGTTGGTCGCGTTGTCAATGCGTTAGGTGAACCAATCGACGGCAAGGGCGAGATCAAGGCAGACAAAAGCTATCCAATAGAAAAAATCGCGCCAGGCGTTTTAGCCAGACAAAATGTTGACACTCCAGTTCAAACTGGTATCAAAGCTATCGATTCGATGATTCCTGTTGGTCGAGGACAAAGAGAGCTTATCATTGGTGATCGCCAGACTGGAAAAACAGCTATTGCAATTGACACAATCATCAATCAAAAAGGCAAAAATTTAATTTGTATTTATGTTGCCATTGGTCAGAAAGCATCAAAAATTGCTAGATTAGTTAGCGAGCTAGAAAAAAATGGCGCCATGGAACACACAATCATTGTCGTTGCAGCTGCATCTGATCCAGCTCCGCTTTGGTATATAGCGCCATACACTGGTTGTGCAATGGGCGAATATTTTATGGACAATAAAAAAGATGCTTTAATTATTTATGATGATTTATCTAAGCATGCTTGGTCTTATCGTCAAATTTCACTTTTATTAAGACGCCCACCAGGTCGTGAAGCTTATCCAGGCGATATTTTTTATCTTCACTCCAGACTTTTGGAAAGAGCGGCTCGTCTTAATGAAAAACTTGGCGGAGGATCTTTAACAGCTTTGCCAATCATTGAAACTCAAGGTGGTGATATGTCAGCTTATATTCCAACAAATGTTATCTCAATTACTGATGGCCAGATTATTTTGGAATCAGATTTGTTCTATGCCGGTACACGTCCAGCTGTGAATCCAGGTCTTTCAGTCTCTCGTGTTGGTTCAGCTGCTCAAACAAAAGCAATGAAAAAAGTTGCTGGCAAAATCCGTCTAGACTTAGCTCAATTTAGAGAATTAGCAGCCTTTGCTCAATTTGGTTCTGAATTAGACAAAGAAACACAAAACAAGTTAGAGCGAGGTAAAAGAGTTACTGAAATTTTAAAGCAAGGACAATATAGTCCACTTTCAGTTGGCAATCAAGTTTCAATTATTTTTGCTGCTACAAAAGGCTTAATTGATGATATCAAAGTTGAAAAAGTTTCAGAATTTGAATCAAAGATGCATGAAAATTTTAATAATAATAAAAAAGAATTATTAAAGAAAATTGAAGAAACTAAAGATTTTGAAAGTATTGAACAAGAATTAACAACTGCAATTGATGATTTCAAAAAAAATGTTGTTCCAAAAGAATGGGTTATAACGCAGAATGACGCAGAAGCGAACGCAGAAAAAGCAGAAAACAAATCGCGGAATAATGCAGAAGTTGACGCAGACAATGCAGATAAAAAATAAGTAAGTTATTTTAGGAGGGAAATGGCAGACTTTTTATATAAACAAGAATCATATAAAATCAGAGGAATTATCTTTGAGATTTATAAAACTTTAGGTAGCGGACATAAAGAAAAAGTTTATCAGGAAGCATTTTATTTCGGATTGCTACAGCAAGGTTTTAAAGTTGATAAACAAAAGAGAATAAGTATTTATTATTTAAACAAGAAAATTGGAATTTATATACCAGATTTAATTATTAATGATAAAATTCTAATTGAACTCAAAGCAAAACCAAATTTGTTCAAACAAGACATCGAACAATTTTGGCATTACCTTAAGAATTCACAATATAAATTAGGATTTCTAGTCAATTTTGGTTATCCTAAAGGAGCAGAAATAATTCGTAGAGTTTATGACACAGCAAGATGCAAAAGTTCTGCGTCTTCTGCGTTAGCTTCTGCGTAATTCTGCGTCAATACTATGGCATCTACCAGAGACCTAAAACGTCGCATCAAATCTATAAATAATACAAAACAGATCACTAAAGCCATGCAGATGGTTGCAGCTGCCAAGATGAAAAAAGCGCAAGTGGCTGCTTTGCGTACGCGATATTATGCCAAGACTGCTCTTGAAGTTTTGGGCAGTATTTCCGAGAACATGCAAAAAGGCGCGCATCCATTATTAAACAAAAGAGCAGTCAAAAAAGTTTTAGTTGTCCTAGTTTCTCCTGACAAAGGACTTTGTGGCGGATTGAATTCTAATTTATTTAAAAAGACTTTAAAATTTTTAGACCAAGCAAAAAAAGAAAATCAAGAAATAGATTTTCTTTGCGTTGGCAAAAAGGGAATTGATTTTGTTAAAAAAATCGGCAACATTATTGCTCAATACGAAAGAATCGGCGACAAAATTAAAATAACTGATGCAACCTCAATTGCTCAAATTCCAATTGATACTTTCACATCAGCAAAATATGATCAAATAAATATTCTCTTTACCGAATATGTTTCCACTTTAAAACAAGACGCTAAAATGCAACAACTGCTTCCGTTTGAAAAAAATAAATTAATTGATCTGACCAAAACTGGCAAAAAAGAAGAAGAGGTAATTGAAAAAAATACTTTGCAAAAAACAAAGACTGAATATATTTTTGAGCCATCAGCTCAACAAATTTTAGCAACTCTTTTGCCAAGATTAGTTGACATGCAAGTTTACCAAGCAATCGTTGAATCAACTGCTTCCGAACATTCCGCTAGAATGGTTGCAATGCAAAATGCTTCTTATAATGCTAAAGACATGATTTCCGATTTAAGCTTCACTTATAATCAAGCAAGACAAGCCAATATTACTCGAGAGTTAGCGGAAATTACAGCAGGAGCAGAAGCCCTTAAATCTTAAATTTCCCTAATTCATCTCTAATAAACCGAATGCTATCTCTAATGAGCGAATTCGAGATCGCATTCGAGAAAAGTATTAGAGAGGAATTAGAGAAAATTAAATAATAAATATATGAATAAAGGAAAAATTATTTCAATCATCGGTCCAGTCGTCGATGTTGAATTCGAAGACGATTTGCCAAAAATTTATAATGCCTTAGAGGTTGTCTTAAGCAATAAAAAAATTGTTTTGGAAACTCAACAGCATTTAGGCTCAAAAACAGTCCGGACTGTTGCCATGGGCTCAACTGATGGTTTGAAAAGAAATATTGAAGTTATTGACACTGGAGATTCAATCAAAGTGCCGGTTGGCGACAAAACTTTGGGCCGAGTTTTTAATTTGCTTGGCGAACCAGTTGACAATAAGGGAGAGGTTAAAGTTGAAAAAAGATTGCCTATCCACAGAGAAGCTCCAAAATTTGTTGAACTAGAAACTAAAGCTGAAATTTTTGAAACTGGCATCAAGGTTATAGACTTAATTGCACCTTTCGTTAAAGGTGGCAAGGTCGGTTTATTTGGCGGAGCTGGTGTTGGCAAGACAGTCGTTGTTATGGAATTAATTCATAATATTGCCAAGGTTCACGGCGGTTATTCAGTGTTTACTGGCGTTGGCGAGCGAACAAGAGAAGGAACAGCATTATATCAAGAAATGTCAGAATCAGGAGTTTTGAATAAAACTGCCCTAGTTTTTGGCCAAATGAATGAACCGCCAGGCGCCCGTCAAAGAGTTGCCTTATCTGGTTTAACAATGGCAGAATATTTTCGCGATGAACAAAGAAAAGATGTTCTTCTGTTTATCGATAATATTTTCCGTTTCACTCAAGCCGGTTCAGAAGTTTCCGCGCTTCTCGGCCGTATGCCTTCAGCTGTTGGTTATCAGCCAACATTAGCTACAGAAATGGGCGAATTGCAGGAAAGAATTACTTCCACCAAAAAAGGCTCAATTACTTCAGTTCAAGCCGTTTATGTTCCTGCTGATGACTTGACAGATCCTGCTCCAGCAACAACTTTTTCCCATCTTGATTCAACGGTTGTCTTGGCCAGAAATTTAGCCGAGCTTGGTATTTATCCAGCAGTAGATCCGCTAGATTCAACTTCCACAGTTTTGGATCCAAAAATAGTTGGCGAAGAGCATTACAAAGTAACTCGTGAAGTTCAAAGAGTTTTGCAACGCTACAAAGATTTGCAAGATATTATTGCCATTTTAGGCATGGAAGAATTATCTGAAGAAGATAAAATTACAGTTAATCGCGCCAGAAGAATTCAACGCTTTTTATCGCAGCCATTTGCTGTTGCAGAAGTTTTTACCGGCACATCTGGAAAATATGTTTCTCGCGAAGATACAGTCAAAGGTTTCAAAGAAATTTTGGAAGGAAAACATGATGAAAAGAGTGAAGATGCTTTCTATATGAAAGGAGATATTAGTGAAGTCAAATAAAATAACCAATAATCAATATCCAAAGAATAATCAATAATCAAATTTCAATAACCAATTTTGATCTTTGATTATTTAGTTATTGGATATTGGTTATTCGTTGATTATTGGTTATTGGTTATTAGCTATTAAAATGGAATGTCTAAATTAATCCTAGAAATTATCAGTTTAGAAAAACAAGTTTTTAATGACGAAGTTGACTCCGTTGTTTTGCCAACCGAAGAAGGCGAAATTGGAATCTTGCCAAAACATCTTCATTTGGTCACTTCTTTAGCCCCCGGAGAAATTAGAATAAAACAAGGCAGTAATGAAACAATTCTAGCCTGTTCTGGTGGTTTTGCCCAAATTAATCCTGACAAAGCAATCGTTTTAGCCGACGCTGCTGAACATGCTGAAGAAATTGATGAGCAAAAAGCTGAAGAAGCTATGAAGCAAGCCAAAGAAACAATGGCTAAAAAAGATTTGAAAAAAGAAGAATACTCTGCTGCAGCCGCTGATTTGCGCCGATCTTTGGCAAGACTTAAAGTTGTTAAGAAGAGAAAATCTAAGAAAGTGTATAGATAAAAATTACTAATTTCTAATTACTAATTTCCATTGAATTTTAAATGAAAAATTTTAAAAAAAGTTATTCAAATTTAGTAGTAATTTTGGAATTAGTTATTGAAAATTGAATAGAAATTAGGAATTAATAATTAGAAATTGTAATTTATGTCCTACAAATTTATCAACGAACATCATGCTGAAGCTGCTACAATATTTTGCATTGATTTTCGTTTTAAAGATGCAACAATTAAATTTATTAACCAGGAGTTAAAATTAAAAAAAGTTGATTTGATTACTCTAGCTGGTGCTACAAAAACAATTGCCAATCCAAAAGATTTAGCTCACAAAAAAACTGTTTTTGATCAACTAGAAGTTTCCACAAAACTACATCACATCAAAAACATTATTTTGATTGACCATATCGATTGCGGGGCTTATGGCGGTTTAAAAGCATTTGACAATAATCCTGAAAAAGAAAAAAAAGTGCATCTTAAAAATTTGATTAAATCAAAAAAAATATTAGAGAAAAAGTATAAAAGAGTAAAAACTGAAATATATTTTGCTGATCTTAAAAACAAAAAAATAATTTTTGAAAAAGTTTAGTTCCCATTTCCCATTTCACATATCTCATTTCCCACGTTATCAACACCTGACAAAAAGTAAAAAAGATGTTATTCTAAATTTATCCATAAAGATAATTTTATGTTAACTAAAAACGATCTCAATCAAGCATTTGATAAATTTGGACAAAAGATTGACAGAAAATTCGAACAAGAATTTACTAAGCTTGATGTAAAGATTGACAGAAAATTAGATCAAAGATTTGACAAATTTGAGAAGAGAGTTGAGAAAAAGTTTGATCAAAAGATTGATCACCTAGCTTTGATTGTTAAAAAAGGCTTCGATCAAGTTGATGAGAGATTTGAGCAAGTCGATAAAAGATTTGATAAGATAGAGTTCGAAATATCAGAAATTAAACAAGGGCTAGAAAGTGTCGGATCAAGATTAACAATCATTGAGAGAGAAACGGAACAGCTGGAACAAAAAGATAATCAAATTTCAATAACAGAACAAGAAGATGTCAACGCTTTGGTTTTAGATTTAGAAAAAGTAAAAAGTAAGGTTAATGTTTTAGAATTACAAATACAAAAACTAACATTAAAAGAATTATAAAATTAATATTTAAATTTTGACCATGGAAAACAAAAAACCAAGTTTGGACATCAAAACGAACAATACTTACCAGATGAAACCAACTTTAAATTCAAAAGAAGTTGTTAAAAATGACACTAAAAGTGCTCCAAAAAAAGAAAATCTAGGTGCAAAAAAGCCGAATAAAATTATTCAGTTTTTCAGAGACAATCGTTGGGCGCAAATCGTTGGTATTATTGTCGGAGTTTTATTATTGATAGGAATTGGATTTGGCATCTATTTTTTAGTTACTAAAGATAAGGACACGACTTTTCAAGAAAAATTAAAAATGGTCAAGGATCAGCCAAAAGAAATGCCTAGGCGTTTAGATGGCGTAATTGTTCCAACTGCAGATGCTAACAAATATCCTGTTGCAGTAATGATTGAAAACTTAGTTGATGTTCGTCCTCAGCACGCATTAAGCCAAGCCCAAGTTGTTTATGAAACAGTAGTAGAAGGAAATATCACTAGATTCATGGCACTCTATGCTGGAAATCAAGCCGATGAAATTCATCCAGTCAGATCTGCTCGTCCATATTTCTTGCAATGGGTTTCAGAATATAATGCTTTATATGCTCATTGCGGCGGTTCTCAAGAAGCATTAGATGCAATTAGGGATTTCAAGATTGAAGATCTTGAACAAATCGGTGTTGGCGCTCCATATTTCTGGCGAGGTGAAGGTGAAGCTCCGCATAATCTTTTTGCATCAACCAAAACATTAAATTTAGCCTTGCGTGATCGAAAGCTAGAAAGCATAAAATCAAAATATGATTCTTGGAAATTTAAAGATCAAAAAAGAAAAGAAAATCTACCAACGACAAGTCAAGATATAAAAATTAATTTTGCTGGCGATTATTCTGTAGAATATAAATACGATCCAGAAACAAACACTTATCTCCGTTTTAATCCAATCGGCATTGAACATAAAGACGTAGTTAATGATAGTCAAATTGCTCCAAAAAATGTTATTATCCAGCATATTCCAAAAGAAGAAGTTATGGATGACTACGGCAGATTGCAGTTAATTGTTACTGGCGAGGGCAAAGTTCAAGTTTTCCGCGATGGAGAAATGGTTGAAGGAATATGGAAGAAAGCAGATCGCACAGACAGAACAAAATTCTATGATTCTACAGGTTCCGAAATAAAATTAAATCGAGGTCAAACATGGATTACAGTTGTACCAGAAGGATTCAGTGTTGAAGTACTATAATCGCGAATCTGCACGAATTTATCACACCTGCCTGCCGGTAGGCAGGAATTTCACAAATATTATAAAACCACGCTTCATGCGTGGTTTTGGCTTAAACAAAGTAAAAATAAATATTACGATTGACAAAACAATAAAAAAATGATATGCTTTAAAATACCGATTTTCTTGACCTTTGAACAACGAGGAGGAGAAGATGGCAGAAAACAGTCAAATTCAGTTAAGGGAAGAGAATACAGTAATCAACAAAATTGCCTTGTTCATGGATTACGATAATATGCTTGCAGGCAATCAAATGAGTGTTGAGACTTTTTCATTTCTGTTTCAGGAACTTTTGGTGATTGGCACAATCGAATATCTTGGCATTTACACAGATGTTCGTTTTATCGCTAATGCAGGAAATAACAGTTATGATCTACTGACCAAGGCACAAATTCAGGGCTTTAAAGTGATTCATTGCCCGAAGCTTAATGGATCTGAAAAGCCCAAGGATACTGTTGATGAAATGATGGTCAATGACGTGTATGATTTTCTAGAAAAACGTCCAGATATTAATATCTTTGTTTTTGCCACGCACGATCGCGACTTTCTTCCTGTGATCAATCGCGCCAGACAACATCGTAAAACAGTCATTCTTGTGATCAATAGTCCTGAAGGCAACAAAAGTCTCCAGCAAGTCGTGCACAAAACGATCAGGCTGGAAGTGCCGTGCGAAAAGCCACCAGCAGTTCAAGTTTCTGATGATATAAGAACATTTTTGAATCAACCATTTGAAAGTCCGAGCCGGTTAATTGATGCACTTGAAAATTCCGGACTTGTGCATTGTCGCGATCTAAAAATTTCTCTAGATGTAATTATTGCAATTAATTCGATGAAGCCAGGAAAATATGGTTTCAAATATTATCTGGACTATTTGAAAGACCAAGGAAGGTTTGCGATTTCTGGTCATTTCTTTGACGAGGGCATCATCAGAGGAATTTTGAGCGTCTTGATCGATTGTAACATTCTCAAAAAAGAACAGAGCGATAGGGTCTATTACATTCTTGATCGTGCACATATTTTCGTCCAAGTAGCTCTCAACGAAGGACTTCTAGAATCAGTTCAAGCTCTTTTCTGAAGATTAGATTCATTTCTAATCTTTTTTTATGTCCAAATTATCATCACTCTCTCACATCCAGCTAAATCATTTTTAATCACGTATTTTGCATTTGGCATTTTTTCTTGAACCAGCTTCATTATTTTATCTTTAAAAACCGGATCAATTTCCAAAAATATAATGCCATTTTTATTCAAATATTTTGGAGCTTGGTCTAGCAATTCAGAATATAACGTCGTTTCTTCTTTAGCAATTAAAGCAGTCTTTGGTTCAAATTTTCTCACATCTTCTTCAGTCAGATCTAATTGTTCAACAGTTATATATGGCAAATTAGCACAAATTATATCAACCTTGTTATTTTCAAGTGGCTCAAGTAAATTGCCTGGCATAAATTCAACTCCAACTTTTTCTTTAATTCTATTTTTCTCGGCAACTTCTAAAGCGTCTTTAGAAATATCAGTTGCCCAAATATGCGCTTCTGGCAAATTTAATGCCAATGAAATAGCAATGCATCCAGATCCAGTTCCAACATCAACAATTTTTATTTCTTTATTAATAAATTTTTTCTCAATCCTCTTCTTGCCTTCTTCAATTGCTTCTTCAACCAAAATTTCCGTTTCCGGTCTTGGAATCAATACTCTTTTATCAACATAAAAATTTATTCCAAAAAATTCTTTATTATTAATAATGTAAGCAATTGGTTCATGTTTTTTTCTTCTCTCTAAAAGCTGATCAAATTGTCTAAGTTGTTCTTGATTTAATTTAATTTCTGGATTTGCAAATAAAAATTCTTTATTTTTTTTCAAAACAAAAGACAACAAAATTTCTGCATCTAAATCTGGAGAGCTAGAAATATTTTTCAATTCTAATGATGATTTTTCTAAAATATCTTTTATAGTCATATTATTCTAAAAAAGTTGTTCTAATAAAAAAGGTTCATAAATATTATGAACCTAATGTGCAATTCGTCAAGGAACTTGCTCGATTTTTTCAATAGTGCCTTTTGTCCAAGCATCAACGTAGCTTGTGCAAAACAATGTCATTTCCATTCCGATTTTCAAATCTTCAATCTTTTCTGGTTTGATATTTTCGTTCGGAATTCCGTTTTCAAAGACATATCCGATTGTCCAATTTGGTCCGCAGTCAAACAAATGTTGATCTTCAGGCTTGAAAAACAAAAAGCCATTTTTTTCTTCCGGTATGAAAATATAATTACCTTCGCCAGTATCTAGATGAATTCGGTGAGTAGTCATCTCTTCTCCTCCTTCTTTGAGAGAGCATTTTATTTTATCCTATCCAATACCAATTTGCAAGCATTATCGTAAATAAACTCAGCATCATTGAAAATAGCATAATTATAAAGTAATTCAGCCATTCTCTCTTTATCGTAAATTTAGCTAACAAAATAAAAACAGGAAATAAAACTAATGTGAATCTAGTCATTGAAATTAGAGAGCCAGTTAAAAAAGGAATTAGTAAAGCAAGAAAGCAATATAATCCATAAGACTTTCTTAGTCTAAAAAAGACTATTATAGACAGAATTAAAAAAGTTATAAAGAAAAAAAACTCAAAGTCATTTCTTAACGAAAAAGCAAAATTTTGTGATGGATAAAAAATGTCATGAACGTGATTTTTTAGATCAACCCAAATTCCCCAAAAATCAAAACCAATTTTACGATCCCAAGCATTTTGCGCTTTCAAAAATAATAAAGGATCTTTAAACTTTATCCATAAAAAAATCATGTAACTTGAAAGACCAGCTGGAACAAGCAACGTCCACAAGATGTCTAATTTAATTTCTTTGAATTTAAAATTAATCTGTTCCAAATATTCCAAAATCAAAACTAAAAACAAAATTATGCCAATCGGTCTAGATATAGCAGCAAAAAAACCAAAACATGAAGCAATCGCAAACCTTTTTGTTCTCGCAAAATACAAACATGCAACTGCCAAAAATATAAATAAAGATTCAGTATAAATTGATGCTATAAAAACAGCTGTTGGAAAAATCAAAAAATAAAATACTGATTTTAAGGCAGAATTATTATCCTTTAATTCAAGTTTAGCAAGTTTATACAAAAAGAAACAAGCGCCAAAAGTAGCCAAAGTTGATATAATAATTCCAGAAATTACTCGAGATTGAAAAATAAAACTAAATATTTTGATTAACAACGGATAAAGAGGGAAGAAGGCTACATTATACAAATTTTTTGCTTGATCAAAAAAATATCCTTTTTCCGCGATTTCCAAATAAAAACCAGAATCCCATTTTACAAAATATTGTAGAAATTCTGGTAATTTATCAATGTGCCAGGGAGAAAGGTGATCATAAGCATTGTCAGTTGATAAAAAAAGGCGATATTTTCCAAGGAAGGCAATGAATTGCAAAACCAAGCGCCAGCCCACAAACAAAAAAACAATGTTTAATATTTCCTTTTTAGTCAACTTTAGGTTTAACATTTTGTTTTTTAAATCAAATATTAGATATTCGGATATTAAGAAATTAAGATATTAAAAATAATTTTAACGTAATATCTAATATCAGAATTTCCGAATATCTTAGCAAAATTTATCAAGAAGTATTCAGGCTTAAGAAAAAATGCTTTTAAATTAACTAATACTCATTTTGAGACGTTGATCTTCTTCTTTAAGTTTATCCAATATTGGATCCAGCTTTCCAGCCAAAACAGTCGGCAAATTTTTTGTTGTAAATTTTATTCTGTGATCAGTAACTCTATCTTGAGGAAAATTGTAAGTTCTAATTTTTTCTGATCTATCTCCAGTTCCAATTTGCATTTTACGATCTTGTCCAGCCTTTTGTGATTTTTCTTCTTCTTGTTTATTTTGCACTCTTGATCTTAAAACTTTCATTGCTTTCGCTTTATTTTTTTGCTGAGATCTTTCATCTTGGCAAGAAGCTGTGACACCAGTAGGTATATGAGTAATTCTAATTGCTGAATAGGTTGTGTTAACGCTTTGTCCGCCTGCTCCTTGAGAACAAAAAGCATCAATTCTTAGATCTTTTGGATCAATGCTAAATTCGACTTCTTCAACTTCTGGCAAGACCACAACGGTTACAGTTGAAGTATGAATCCTGCCTTGTTTTTCAGTTTCTGGAACTCTTTGAACGCGATGCACTCCGCTTTCATATTTTAAAGTTCTGAAAACATTATCGCCCTTTACAACAAAAATAATTTCCTTAAAACCGCCGATTCCTGTTCTGTTAGAATCCATTATTTCTATTTTCCAATTCTTGCTTTCTGCAAATTTTGAATACATCCTGAAAAGCTCGGCTGCAAATAAAGCTGCCTCGTCTCCTCCAGCTCCAGCACGAATTTCCATGATAGCATTTTTAGAATCACTTGGATCTTTTGGCAATAATTCAACTTCCAAATCTTTCCTTAAATTTTCAAATTCAATTTTCAAATCATCCAAATCTTCGGTCGCCATGGCAATTAATTCTTTGTCTTGTTCAGATGCAATCAATTCTTCATTTTCTTTAATCTGTTTTGCAACTTCTTCATATCTATTTAATAAATCAATAGTCTGTCTCAATTCGGCTGCTCTTTTAGATAATTTTGTCAATTTTAAGCTATCAGAAACTATCTCTGAAGAGCTTAGTTCCTGATTAATTTTATTGTATTCTTCTCTAATTTTCTTTAATTTTTCTTCCATAGTCGTAATTGCTTAATTGTTCAATTGTTAAATTGTTAAAGCAAATTACGTTTAGCAATTTGGCAATATAACAATTTAATCTTCACATGTTTATTATAACAAAAAACAGAGTATTAACAAAAAACTCTGTTTAAAAATCAGCTATTTATTTTCTTTAGCTTCTTTTTTGATTCTTGGCTTTTTGTCTTTTTTAGCAACTTTAAGCTTCAAAGATTTTTCTTGTCTAGCCTTGAATTTGTCAAGCATACCAGCAGTATCAACAAATTTTGCTTTGCCAGTGAATGTTGGATGGCAAGATGAACAAATTTCAACATTCATCTCGCTTACTGTAGATGCTGTTTTGATTGTGTTTCCGCAAGCGCATTTGATTGTTGCTGGACCAAATTTTGGATGGATTTTTTCTTTCATATGAAACCATTATACACTAAATATAATAAATTGCAAGGCCAGTTAGAAGTTTATGCAAAAAATTAGGCTTTGTTCGATATTCTAAGATTATGTATTTAGTCGGTAAAAATGCATAATTTATAGACTTTTAACAAGCCAATGGTAAATAAAAAAACCGCGTAAAAGCGGTTAACTAGTCAAAAAGTTCAGAAACTGATCCATACTCGTAAATTGCTTTGATTGCTTGAGCAATTAGCTTATCTGTAGACACTATCACAATTTTCTTATTGCGTTTTTTGTCAGAAATATGAACAGTATCAGTAATAGCCAAAAATTCCAAACAAGAAAGTTCAATTCTTTCAGCCGCACCTTCTGTCAATTCTCCATGAATTCCTGCGCCAACAACTTTTATTGCTCCATCTCTCAAGCAAGCCTTTGCCATTTCAATCATCGTTTTTGCTGATTTAACGATATCATCAATGATTACTACTATTTTTCCACGTACATCGCCAACAATTCTGATGCTATCAATTTGATCATCTTTTTTGTCTCTTCCTTCTTTATGGGCAACTGCAAAATCAACTCCAAATTTTCTTGCATACGCACTGACAACTTTGGCATAACCTGCATCAGTCAGAAAAACTGTTTGTCCAGGAGCAACATGATCGGCTAAAGCTTCTTTCAACAGTAGCGGAGTAGCCCAGAGATGGTCAGCAGGCTTAGAAGTAAAGCCTTGTATTGCCCCAGCATGAAGATCGAGGAAAACAAATCTATCAGCACCGGCAGTTTCAAGAAGATCAACCATTAGTCGAGCGGAAATTGCAATTCTTGCTTGTGTTTTTCGCTCTTGTCGTTGATATGCAAAATCTGGAATTACAACGCAAACTTCTTGGGCAGAAGCCTGTTTTGCAGCTCGAACCATTAATAAAAGTTCTTCACGCATTTTTGCACCAATTGCATCTTCGCCGGCAACAGTTGGTTGCAAAATAAATACTCTCTTACCTCTGATATTCTCCAAAAATTGTGGACGCATTTCTGAGCCTTCAAAATCCTTAAAACGCATTTGTCCCAAAGGAATACCTAGAATAGAACAAACTCTTTGTGCCAAAGGCTCATTGGACCGACCGGAAAAGATTGCCAATTGATGCGGAGTAATTGCTTCATGGAGTTGTTTTGCACATTTTCCACAGATGTTGTGCTTTCCAATTCTTGCCATACATTTCGAGCATCCATATTCTCCGCAGAAAAAACAAAAAGTTTGTCTTGATTCAGGATGCCGTTCGCATGTCGTCATCTTTCCCTCCTGCTTGGGTTCTCTTTCTCCAAATTTAAAAGAACAAATTTATTTTATATTTTTAATCATGTAGCTATCTTTGAATTTATATCCTTGCTTTTTATAATAACCTCTCACTCCAACTCCGGAAATTACAGCAATTTTATCTAGCTTAAATTCTTTTATTATAATTTTTTCTGCTTCTCGCATCAACTTTTTACCCAAGCCTTTATGCTGAGATGCTTTTTTATTTTTCTGATTAATCTCCACCATCTGACCTAAACTTTTCAATTCTCTTATTATAGCACAATTATTTAAAACTTTAACGAAATGTTTTTCATGACTAAAATATTGAGAAGGGATCCTGAGTCTCAAATAAGCCAAAATTTTGTTTAATTTGATATCTTCAAAACTTAAAAATATTTCTTTGCCTCCAGACGCAAAATAATCATGTCTTCTTAATATTAAATATTTAATATTCAATATTTCGTTCTTTATTTCTCTGCATCTTATGCACTTACAAATCAAATTTTGTTCAATCATCTTTGCATGAACAACTTGTCTAATATTAGACATTTTATTTCCAGCAACAATATCATTTGCTGGTATATCGCGACCTAATCTCATTATCCTTACATATTTAGGAATATTCTGTTTAATCTTAATTAACAAATCAACAATTTCTTTGTCATTGTAAGGTTTATAGTTTCCGGCCTTCCAAACTTTAAATAATTTAGAATTCTTAGTTAAAACGCAAGGATATATTTTTAACATGTCTGGCTGAAAAGAAGAATTAGAAAATAATTCTTCGAACATTTGCAGATCTTTTTCTTTATTACTTTTTGGCAAATTCGGCATCATATGATAGTTGATTTTAAATCCAGCGTCTTTCAAAAGTTTAGTCGCCAAAATTGTTCTAGCAACAAGATGTCCGCGATTATTGAATTTTAGAACATCATCATAGACACTTTGTACACCAAGCTCAACTCTTGTTGCGCCAAGTTTTCGCATTCTGATTACTTCTTTTTCATCAATCAAATCTGGTCTTGTCTCAAGAGTCATTCCAATAATTCTATGTTTCGCTTTTTCATTGCGTTTTTGTTCAGTCGTTAAGTTACTTTTAACTTTTAACTTATAACTTTTAACTCCATGATTAAATTCATTTGCCGTCTTAAAGCATCGCCAAACAAAATTGTTTTGATAAGACTTCGGAAATGCGCTCCATGATCCACCCATAATAATTAATTCAATTTTGTCAGTCTTGTGTCCGCAGATATTCAAAGCTTCTAATCTTGTTTCAATCTGTTTTTTAGGCGAATAGTTACAAAGAATTGCCCGCATTACTGCTGGCTCATCATTCAAATAGCTTTTTGGCATTTTCGGTTGACTTGGACAATACAAACATTTGCCAGGACATTTGTATGGTTTTGTAAAAATTGCAATTGAAGCAATGCCAGATAATGTTCTAGTTTTTTGTTTTTTTAATAATTCTTCAAAATTTTTGTTAGGCTTATTTTTTTTCTTTTTGATTAAATCGCGATAAACTGATAATATTAAAATATTAGTAGGTAACTCGCATTTATATTTTTTAGAAATTTTTCTTTTTTCCAATTCAAATTTGGATCTTAAAAAAGATTTTTTTTTTAAAGTTTTAATTATTAATTCTTCTGTTGGTTTCATAGTTCTACCAAGAATATAACATTAAGCCATTCTTGTCAACGTCAGTTTTTTTTACTTTTGAATTGTAACTTTTTCCTTTTTATTTTTTACTTTTACCTTTATGCAAAAAGAATATGCCCAAAAATTAATCGATAAAACAAAGCAAGATTACAAATCTTTAGCCAAAGAATTCTCTGCAACTCGTGCTTTTTCGTGGCAAGAATTAGAAGATTTAATGAAATTTGTAAAGCCCAATCAAAACATCCTTGATGCAGGATGTGGCAATGGCCGTCTTTATCAATTGTTGAAGAATAAAAATATTAAATATCTTGGCGTTGATAATAGCTATGCTTTGATTAATGAAGCTAAAACTAAATATCAATTTGGAAATTTTAGACAAATGGAGTTGTTGGATTTACATTTTGAAACAGAAACTTTTGACATAATTTTCTGCGTTGCTGCATATCAGCACATTCCATCTAAAGAATTGCGTTTGCAAGTTCTAAGAGATTTTCATCATATTTTGAAGCCAAATAGCTATTTATTAATGACCAACTGGAATCTCTTTCAAGCAAAATATTTCTGGCAGACATTAAAATATTCTTTTTCAAGTGTTGCTGGCAAGCATCGAGAATTAGATTTGAAGGACGTTTACATGCCTTGGAAAGCTCGCTTTGGAGTTGTTGATCGCTATTATCATGCTTTTACTAAGAAAGAATTAGCAAGTTTATTACAAAGTACAGGCTTCAAAGTTGAAGAGCAGTATTATGTTAAGAAAGGTGAAAGATCAAATTGGAGGAACGGTTATAATCTGATTACGATTGCGAAAAAGGATTAGACTTGACAATTAGTTGAATTTATAATACAATAAAAGGTCCCATTCACAGTCAGAAAGAGGAGGAGAGAGATGCTTATCAGACTGATTGCTTTGTGTGTGTTCCTTTTAGCAACCGAAGCTTTCGCTCAAAAAGTAGTAGTTCCAGAAGTAGTCAAGCAGTATTTGAAAAAGACAGGCTGTCAAGTTGTTGAGCCATATGTCAATGTCCAGTCGCCATATATTTTGGTTGAAATTGATAACCAAAAGATTCCAGCCTGTTTGGCTATTCCTATTGTATTCTTCAAGCGCTGGTATACATTCGTTGTCAAAGCACCAGAAAATTATGCAATCAGCATTGAATTTCCAGATCAAGATAAACAAATTTATAGGCATGACAAGGAAGATGCAACAACCTACCTCTGGACTTCATACAGCCGAAGAAACGATTGGATAGTTGCCAAAATCTTTATAGAAAATCAGAGCACATCTGCTCCGTCAAAGCAAAAAATTTCCATTGGAGTTCGAGCAGTTCAATAAGTTCATTTTAGATCGGTTTACCGGTCTTTTTTATTTCTCTTGCCAAAATTATTTTATCATGTTATATTTATTTCAAGTTACTGTTAAATTATAACAGCTGACTAATACACCACACGTTTTCTGACCATTTACCTTCCTCCCATGCACATAACGTATTTATGTGCTGGGTGGTAATATGGGATGACGAAAACGGCGGACTAAGGACAAATTTCTTAGTTCGCCATGGGCGAATTTTTTTTATCCGCCATAGCTCCGCAGAGCGTAGGCGGATGCGTGAAGTTTTGTTAATATAATATTTATAAAGTATAATTTAATTATTAAGAATTATTATGAAAACTCCAACAATCCAAGAATTACTAAAAGCCGGCGCTCATTTTGGCCACAAGGCAGCAAAGTGGGATCCAAGAATGAAAGATTATGTCTTCACTAAAAAAGAAGGCGTTTATATTATCAATCTTTCAAAAACTAAAGAAATGCTTGGAAAAGCATTGGATTACGTTACACAAATCACGAGCAAAGGTGGAAAAATTGTTTTTATCTGTACAAAAAGACAAGGCAAAGAAATTGTAAAAAAAGCAGCTATTTCATGCAATATGCCTTATGTTACAACAAGATGGCTTGGTGGAACTTTGACAAATTTCAAAACAATCCATAATTTAATTCAAAAATTAAGAACACTAGAAAAGCAAAAAGAAACTGGAGAAATGGAAAAGAATTATACAAAATACGAAAAACAATTAATGCTAGAAGATATAGAAAAATTAAATCAAAAAATCGGTGGCTTAAAGAATTTAGACAAATTGCCAGAAGCATTATTCTTTATAGATGTAATGGACAATAAATCTGCAGTGAAAGAAGCGATAGTAATAGGCATTCCTACGATTGCTTTAGTTGATGCAAATGCAAATCCAGAAATCATTAATTATCCAGTTCCATGCAATGACGATGCTATCAAAATTATACAACTTATGGCTGATACTTTTGCTGAAGCTATAAAAGAAAGTCATAAAGAACCAGAGCTAGAAGTTGGTAGCGTTAAAAAATTTCCAACACAAAATCCAAGATAAATAAAATTGCCAGGCTAAAGCCTGGCCCACGACTTGGTGAAAAATGTATTTATCTTGTTTGTGGTCCGGCCTTCAGGCCGGAATAATAAATAATAAAATATAATGGAAAATCAAAATCAAACATCGTACGATGCTTGGTTGAAGGAATGTGATTTTCTTGAAAAAGCTAGAAAAGAAAACCCAAAAAAGTTAGAAAGGCAAAATCCAATCACCGAAGATCAAAAATTACTCCAAGACTTTGGTATTGAAATTATTTCTGACTTGTCTTTGGGTTTTTTGCGTTTTTCACCAGTTGATTTTATCGTTGAAGAGATTACTCAAGATGGCAGAATTACCACAATTGATCCAGAAAATGACAAAAACTTAATTGATCAAGAAGGCGAGACAGTCTATGCTGACATGATCAAAGTTGGAGTTTCAACATTGGTCGCAATTGAGCGAATTGCAAAATCATTAGGAATTGAACAAAAACAAATCGGACATGCTGGACTAAAAGATGCTATTGCCGTTACTTCTCAAAGATTAAGCTTTCGACAAGTGGCTTTGAGCAAAATCAAAGAATTAAAAATACCTGGTATAATTTTGAAAAACATTGTCTTGGGCAAGGGTGCATTACAGCCAGGCAATTTACAAGGAAATAGATTTACTATTTTTATCCGAACACAAAATTTGTACAACCCAAATTCTCTGTATGAAAAAATAAAAAAAATTAAAACTAGCGGTTTCTATAATTTTTTCGGCAGTCAAAGATTTGGAGGAAGCAGGGGGATTGCTCACAAGCTTGGCATTATAGTTTGCCGTGGAGAATATGAATTGGCTGTTAAGGCTTTATTAGTTGCTCAAGGCAAAAATGAAATTCCGCTTGTTCAAGAATTCCGTGATCAAGCAAAATTAATTTACGGCCAGTGGGACAAAATTTTAAAAATTTATGAACAGCTTCCACATACTTTCCAGAATGAAATCAAGGTTTTAAAATATCTAAGCAAGAATAAAGATGAATACATTCAAGCTTTAACTACTATTAAAGATCAAGTAAGATTATGGGTCTATGCCTATGGGAGCTATTTATTCAACAAAAAAATGTCTCAGTTTGTTAGAAATAATATTAGCTTGCCACAAAAATTTCCTTTGTTTTTAAGCACTAATAGTTCTGATCAAAATTTCTATAATGATTTATTAACTTTTGATAAAACAAATTATTTTGTCAAAAATTTAAAGCCATTTCCATTCATCTGGCTAAAGCATTCTGAAGTGCCATCAAAATTAATTCCAACAATCAATTCATTTTGCTGTTTAGAAGAGGGAGTAGCAATTTCTTTTGATCTGCACAAAGGCGCCTACGCTACAACGTTTTTATCTCATATTTTTACATTGTGCCAAGGCCTGCCACTTCCATCATGGGTTTCGCAAAAAGAAATTGATTCTTTGAAAGTATTAGAACTTGGAACAATAGAGAATATAAAAACAAAATTTAAAGATTATTTGTTTACAGTTTTAACACCAGTTAAAAAATAAGTTTTTAAATAATTAAATTTTGTCCAATCTTACAGGTCGGGCATTTTTATTTTCAAAATTTTTCCCAAGAAAAAACCGACTGCAGAATGCAATCGGTTTCAAAGGGCGGGTAGAAAGGTGCGGGTGTGTGTGGGGGGGGCCTAGCGGTGGGGAGCGGTGGTGAGGTAGGTGTATCGACCGGGAGAGAAGCTGCAGTGCAACTCCTCCTCGGCCACCACGTTCATGCGGGGGCTAGGGACATTGATGGTGTCGAGCCGAAACAGCTCTTCACCACTCTCGCGAACGTTTGCCCAGACGTTCACGAAAGGAACCACGCCCACGGCGAACATCCGTGAAACACGTTTCGGTAGAGAAATAGCATCGCCGGTCATGGTGAAGGCGAGCTGGAGGAAGCGCTTCCGTCCTCGCTCATCCTCGCGCCAGAACCAGCTCGCTTCCGTGATCTTGTATCTCTCCATGGCGAATCCCGCCAGAAGAGCGTCGATCCACACGAATTGCCGGTTGCAGATCACGTTGCAACCTGTGTCATCCATCCCGTCACGTCGGATCCCGAACGAGATTCCGAGTTCCTCCGCCTCCTTGCGGCGCCTTGCGGCAACCGCGTCTGCGTTGTACTGCCGTTCGGGCAGCAGAGCCTCAATCCAGGGACCGATTCCGGCCACCTTTACGAGGATGATCAGGGGCAGGAGCCCCAGCCCTTCGAACTGATCCACCGGAACCTGGCGAGACATCTCATACCTCCACGCTGTGAGAGTACGCTCCGAATTTAGAGCCTTTCATCATATCACAGCACCTTATTTTTGTCAATGCCATTTGTGAAATGGGAAATAGGACGTGGGAAATGGGAAGAATAAGCCAAAAAGTGTATTAGCGAGATTCGCGGTCGTAAGGCATTTGTGCGATTCGTAAGCAAAAAAAATCAGCCTCTCATGAAGACTGATCAATCCCAAAGGACGTTCCAAATGCGACTTGATAAGCCACGTATGCTGGTTCAAGGTACTCTTTTTCATTTGAACAAATATGTTGTTCGCAACGAGCCATGAAATAATCTGCCTGATTTTTGTCTTTTCTCACTTGCGTGAAATAATAGACAAAAGGCAGATACATTTCTGGCGTACGGTTTTCTTCATCAACCACCATCTCCAAAGATTGCAGTGTTTCTAGCATATCTGATAATCGTGATTTGGCAACCATTTTGGAGATCAAGAGAAAGATGAAGAGCAGATTCACTGAAATCGCTGCCAGAATTTCTCTATCATTAAATAACTTCAAAGCATCTTTGCAGACTAATGCCAGTTGTTGCAGTCTTGTTATTTTCATTTCGCGATCTGTTACGTTAGCTGCAGTTCGGCGATGCTCTTTCAAATGTCCCAAGTATGCGCGAGTTGCCTGTACAGCTTTTTCATCAGTTGCGTCAGCCAATCTGCATCTCGCCAAGTACTCTGTTGCTTGGCAAAAAAAGGACGGCTTACGTGCATAGTAAAAGACAAAAGCAGCATAGATTCTTGGCGGCACTCTGACTTGCAGACTTTCTGCTTGATTCAGGAGTGCCAGCATCTCAACGATCTTGTCATCCTTGAATTTCTTAGACCATTCCAGATACACATAGAGCAAGCCCTCAAAGGCCTGAATCAAAAAGATTGGCAAGTCTTGCAAATATGCGATTGCTTCTCTGAAAACTATTTCTGCTTCAGCCAGCTTTAATCTTTGTTCGTTGCGGTCTTCAAGCTCTTTGACAGCCTTACGTTCGTATTCTGCATACCTTGAACAAGCTGTTCCAACATAGCTCAAAGCCAGAGAGCGATCCTCTCTGAACTGGACAAAGAAGATCAATGCATCAGCAAACTTGTCTTCAGCAATCATTGCTTCAATATAGTTTCTTGCTAGAAAACCTACTTGCTTGTTTTGGCCATAATATTTCAGTAAATGGCGCAGGCCATATTCAGCTTTGTCAAATTCCTTCATGGAAAGTTGAATCTGCACTTGCAAGCAAAGTGCTTGGCAAGACAGAGGATTTATCAATAGAGCATCATTGCAATAATTAGTTGCATCTTCAAATCTCCTTTGTTCCAAGCAAGCTTTTACTTGAAACGTGAGATAACCAATCTCGTCATCTCGATCAGAAAACAATGCTACAAGTTCAGTAAGATTTGCGCTTTGAAGATTTGGAAAGAATTTCAGCAAATATCCAAGCTTTGCCATTGCCAAATCTTTTTGATCAGATTCGAACAGGACATGAATTTGGAGATTCATTGCCAATCCATTGCAAGGATCTTCTTCAAGAGCTTGCTCACAATGAGACAAAGCACCAGCAAAATCTTTTTTTTCCAAACAAGTGGAAGCTTTTGCACAAGAACCAGACTTTGGCATTGGATCTGTAGAAACAAGCAATTCGAGCAGATCATCAAGATCAAGATCTACTGGCTCAGCCATTCTCTTCCTCCTCGTTTTGCCTTTGACTTTGCGTTTTAGTTCTGCTACTCTGAAGTTGCAAGTTATCCGTTTTATCCGTGTGCAATCAGTCTGCACCCGCGTTTTTGAAAAACGGATTTTAACGGATTACACGCGGATAATAGGGATAACTCATGATCAAAACAATAGCTGAATTTAAAAAGAGCACTAAATATTATATTATATAATTATTAATTTGTCAACAATATAAATTACGAGATATTTGTATTCTGCGTCTTCTGCGTACATTTCAGCGTCATTCTGCGTTAAAGCCCTAATCGCAGAAAATGCAGAATAAAACGCAGAAATCGCGGAATATCTATTTCAAAATTTTAACAATAAACGTATGACGCAAATAAAAATGGAAGACATCAAAAATCTAAGAATGCAAACTGGAGCAGGCATGATGGACTGTAAAAAAGCCTTAGAAGAAGCAAATGGAAATTATGATGAAGCAATCAAATTATTAAAGAAAAGAGGCCAAGAAATCATGGCTAAAAAAGCAGGTAGAGAAGCAAGTGAAGGCATTATTGATTGTTATATTCATGCTAACAAAAAAATTGGCACAATGGTTGAATTGCTTTGTGAAACAGATTTTGTAGCAAGAAACCAAGATTTCCAACAAATGGCGCACGATATTGCTATTCAAGTTGC
Source organism: uncultured Candidatus Saccharibacteria bacterium (assembly GCA_964574655.1). GTDB lineage: Bacteria > Patescibacteriota > JABMPQ01 > JABMPQ01 > JAQVVF01 > JAQVVF01. The sequence continues at coordinate 37,286 of CAZNOH010000004.1, read as the reverse complement.
AGCCTCAAATCCAATTTGTATTTCTCCTGAAGAAGTTCCAGCTGAAAAATTAGAAGAATTAAAAAAAGAATGGCAAGAAGAAATCAATAAGATGGGCAAACCAAAAGAGATTGCTGACAAAATTATGGACGGAAAAGTAAAAAAATATTGTGAAGAAAATGCTTTAACAACTCAAGCTCTAGTTAAAGATCCTGAAAAAACTGTTCAAGATTTATTAGTTGAAACAACTGCGAAGTTGGGAGAAAAAATTGTGATCAAAAGATTTACGAGATTCGAAATTTAATGATAAGGTAAAAGTCAAAAGGAAAAAGTAAAAAGCCACAAGTAAAAAAGTAAAAAAATGACGAACGAAGAAGGGAAAATTTATGATATTAAGAAAAGAGTTTATTTTTTTGCTATTAGGATAATTAAACTTTCTAACAAATTTCCTAGAAATTTATCAACGGAAGTTATTTTGAAACAATTGCTCAGGTCAGGAAGTAGCATTGGTGCAAATATCATTGAGGTTCAGGCGTCTTCATCTAAGAAAGAATTTATTAAGTATTATGGCATTGCTTTAAGGTCTGGCAATGAATCAAAATTTTGGTTAGGATTGTTGAGGGATTCTGATCTTACAAAAAATCAAAATATTTTAAGCGAAGTAAAAAGTTTATTGGAAGAATTAAACGAAATTACAAATATTTTAGCTTCAATAATTTTAAAAGCAAAAGCCAAAAAATATTATTAATAGTTTTTTGACTTTTGACTTGTAACTTTTACCTTTTTACTTTTTAATTTTTACTTAAAAACAAAACTATGTACAATCGAATAATGTTAAAATTATCAGGTGAATTAATGATGGGTGACAAAGATTTTGGAATCGACCAAGAAACAGTTTCTAAATATGCTAGCCAAATTGTTGAATTAGTAAAAATGGGCAAGCAAGTAATTGTTGAAATCGGCGCTGGTAATATTTATCGTGGCAAGGAAGAAAAAGAAATGAAAAGAACTATTGCTGATAATCTCGGAATGCTAGGGTCAGTGATGAATGCTATTAATTTGCGTGAAGCAATTGATAAATTTGGACATCAAGAAGCAAGGGCACTATCGCAAATTTACATGCCTTATATTATTCAATATTACACTCCTGGAAAAGCAATCCATTATATGGATGAAAAAAAGATTGTTATTATGGGTGGAGGAACTGGTAACCAATTTTTTTCAACTGATACTGGTGCCGTGTTGCATGCTTTGCAAACAAATTGTGACATTGTTTTAAAAGCAACTAATGTTGATGGCGTTTATGATTCTGATCCAAATGAAAATCCAAATGCAAAAAAATATGATGAACTTTCTTATGACGAAGTACTATCTAAAAAATTAGCTGTCATGGATCAGACTGCTTTCTCTCTAGCGCGCGATAATGGATTGACTATTGTAGTTTTTAATGTTAAAAAGGAAGACAATCTGAAAAAAGTTATTGCAGGTGAAAAGATTGGAACTATTATTAAATAATATTGAATTATTTAGAAATACAAAATTCTAAATCCTAAATTCAAATAACAAAACCCAAAAGCTTTAAAATCTTTGAGTTTTAGAAATTTGAATTTTGAATTTATTTAGGGTTTAGAATTTAGAGTTTAGAATTTTATGAAGATCATAGCTGGAATAAAATTTAACGTTTTAGATAAAGTCTATAACTTTGACCAAAATAATATTTTATTGGAAAAAGAAGACAAGGTAATTGTCGAGACCGAACAAGGAACAGAAATCGGTACGGTTGTTTTTGCAAACAAAGAAGTTGATGAAACAAAGCTAGAGTTTGCTTTAAAAACAATCTTAAGAAAAGCAACTACAACTGATTTGGAAAAACAAGCAAGCTATAAAATAAAGCAAGACGAGACATTAAAGGTTTGCAAGGAGTTAGTTAGCAAACATGATCTAGACATGAAAATAGTTGCGGCAAATTATGCTTTTGATGGATCAAAAATAATTTTTTATTTCACAGCCGAGAGCAGAGTTGACTTTAGAGAGTTAGTAAAAGATTTAACTAAAAAATTCCAAAAATCAATTCGCTTGCAACAAGTAGGCTCTCGCGACGTTGCAGCAAAATATGGAGGCTGTGGACTTTGCGGACGTGAGCTTTGTTGTAATCGTTTCTTAAAAGATTTTGCTAGCATCACAACAGATATGGCTCGTGAACAGCAAATGGTCCAAAGAGGTTCTGAAAGAATTTCTGGCGTCTGCGGTCGGCTTGTTTGTTGTCTAGCATACGAAAAAGAATTATATCAAGAATTATCCAAAGATTTTCCGCCAATTGGCAAAAGAGTTAGGGCAAAAGAAGGCGTCGGCACAGTTATCGGCCGAAATCTATTAACTAGAAGCCTGGAAATAATACTAGATGACAAAACAAGAATAACAGTAAAATTACCCGAAAGATAATTTCTAATTTAAAATTTTAAATAAATTTCAAATTTCTTAATTTCAAAATATTTTTAAAATTCGATCATTTAAAATTAATTTGAAATTTAAAATTTAGAATTTGAAATTGATAGCAATGTTTACATTACAAACTTTAATTCCAGAAATAATTATCATTCTAGCTTTAGCTGGTATTATTGTAATTGTCGCTAGAAAATTTCCCGAAGTTGCAAAGATAAAAGTAGAGAATAAGAATAAAGAAAAATCATTATTTCAAAAAGCTGGAAAATCAATAATTGATTTTTCTGTTAGTATTATGCAGGCTGTTTTTGCAAAGATTGTAAATTTAAGAAATCTTAAAGATAAAATTAAAAAGGAAGATAGTAGGGAAGACAGCGCATCTGTGCAAGAAGTTAGAAAACTAATCATTAATCGTCCAAAATCTGTTTCTGCTGTAAGACCAATTTCCAAAACAGAAACTAAATCTCCAATTAGTCTTCGCGCGAAAGCGGAGCTTCTAACCGGAAAAAAAGAATACAAAGAAGCAGAGAAAGTTTATTTAGAATTAATCAAAAAAGATTCAAAAGACATTGTTGCATACAAAGGTTTAGGAAAAATATATTTTATCCAACAAATTCTGAGTGATGCGCAATCAGCATACGAGCAAGCCGTAAAATTGAATCCTAATGATTTGGAATCACAAACTGAAATCTACAAAATCAGAAATCTAAAAAAAGACTTATCAATCAGAAGGAAATAACCCCGAACCAAGTTAATCAAGTCGAAGTTCCTGGCTTTGGATATTGAATATAAAAAAAATATATTCGTAAATATTAATACAGAAACTTGGTACGGGGTGAACTGGGCCTGCCCCGAACCAAGTTTCTGTATTTGACGCTCTAAACTTTTTTAACGATTTATTTAAATCAAAATTAGGTGTCTTAATTACAAGAAACTTGGTACGGGGCCGTTGTAGCTCAGTCGGCAGAGCAATTCCATGGTAAGGAGTAGGTCACCGGTTCGATTCCGGTCAACGGCTTTCATCCACCGTAGTCCCGCAGGACGGAGGCGGATAGCTTGATCTTTCAAGCAAAATAAATTATAATTATAAACAAATGGGTAGGTACCAAAGCGGTCAAATGGATCAGACTGTAAATCTGATGCCTTCGGGCTTCGCAGGTTCGAACCCTGCCCTACCCAAGCTAAATTTTGAATTTAAAATTTCGAATTTCGAAACCGTCAAGTTTTGAAATTTAAAATTAGAAATTTAAAATTCACGTTGCCCTCTTAGTTCAGTGGCAGAACAGCAGTTTTGTAAACTGCATATGTCAGTTCGATTCTGACAGAGGGCTCCATAAAATTATAAATTTCAAATTAAAAATAACAAAATTATCGTCGACGAATATTTTTAACTTTTGAATTTTTACTTTTAAATTTTTTAACATGTCTTTACTCTCTCAAGAACTTATTAAGCTAGGATTATCTGACAAGGAAGCAAAAGTTTACTTGGCTGCTTTGGAATTGGGATATGACACAGTTTTAAATATTTCTAAAAAAGCAGGGATCAATCGACCAACTGCTTATTTTATTTTAGAGTCATTACAAAAAAAAGGAATTGTAACAACTTTCGAAAAAGATAAAAAAACATATTTTGTAGCTGAATCTCCAGACAAGCTAGTTAGTCTTTTGCACCAACAAAAAGAAGACATCGATCAAAAGCAAAAAGAATTTGAAAATATTTTGCCAGAATTCAAGGCATTATATAATTTACCAACTGAAAAACCAACAGTTAGATTTTTTGAAGGCAGACAAGGACTTTTATCAATGCGTGAAGATTTTTTAAAAACAACAGACAAAAAAATAGAATCAATGTATTGCCTTGATGATCTTAATAAAGTTTTTACGCCAGAAGAAAACAAAGAATTTGCTGAAAGAAGAACTGAAAAAAAAATTGCTACCTATGCAATCTATACTGCAGTAAAAGGAGAAGTTATCCGCCCAAAAAGATTAGGGGAGAGAAGATTTGTTCCATTTGATAAATATCCGGTTACTTCAGATTTAACAATTTATAATAATAAAGTTGCCATTGCATCTTTGAAGGGCAAACTATCCGGCGTAATCATCGAAAATAAAGAAATCGCAAATACGATAAGATCCTTATTCTATCTTGCATGGGAATCAGCAAGTAAGTTATAAGTTAACTGTTAACATTTAACTTTTAACTCGCAAGCAAAATAAAACCGGGCATAAGCTCGGCTTTTTGATCCAGGGTTCAAATTTTGAATTCATTTTTAGTTGCTCCGCGACGCTCGTTTTGACCTTCAACTTTACAACTTTTTAACTTTCGTACTTCGTCTAGTCTCCGTCGCCCATAGCCACCTCCTCTTCCGCAGGGGGAAGGAGAACAGCACGCCTCATGCGGGCGTTGTCTCCTGTTCTAAGATAGATAAAGATCAAGATAATTTATAACTTAGTAATATATCAAACCCGCAGAATTTGTCAAGACTTTTCAACAGATTAGAGTAATATGTAGCAAAAACTAGCAATTTGAAGACAAAAGCTTGCGAAATATATATTAGTTGATATTATATAAGATGTCAGTAAAAATAGACAGAATGTGCCATAAAGCACATTTTTGTTTTTGCCTTATCTAAAGCAAAAAGTAGTAGTAGCCAATGAAAAAGCATAATAATGTGTAGAATACCCTTGACACGGTTAAAATACAGTAATATAATGCAAGGTTCAAGCTCAAATCAAGCTTACTTCAAATATGTCAATCAACGCAGACGAAGCAGTGTTTCGTCCCTACTTTATGAACTTTATAACTTTAGGAACTTGCGAACTCCGTCTATCTATTAGAGGAGGTGAAATGGTCTCCAGGGAATTAATCTTTTTTAGTCCTTGCCGAGCCATTTCGGCCTCTAATAAATGGACGGAATCGTGATAATAGCTTATAGCTAAGAGCTAATAGAACGACTATTAGCTATCAACTATTAGCTATTATCTCAGTCACGTTTGCGGGGAGGGGGACCAATAGAGAGTCACTCGAGAGAAGGAGGAAAAGTCGCGATGTCGAACTGCATCTACTGTCACCAGCGAGTTCAGAGCGGAGGCGACCGGCATGGCAAGGGCATGTGTCCGGCGAAGGCGAAGACGAAGGAGAAGAACCTTGGCGAGGTCGCCGTCGGTGACCTGGCCCCGGCACGTGGCGCCGTCGTCGCTGGTGCCGGCAAGACCTCGCAGGAGCTCAGCGCGAAGGGCAAGTCGCGGGGATCCAAGTCGGGCTGAGCCTGACCTGATCAAGCGACGAGCCTAGTAACTCACCCAAGCACTTCAGCGAACCCCACATTCCATCCCCCAGTACCTTTTCTTGCCACATTTTCTGTGGCACCACCTGAAATAATAATGGATACATTGTTATTTGAGGCGGACGTTTAAAAATTATCAATTTCCAATTTACAATAAATTTTCAATGATCAATTTACAATGACAGTTGTCGTCGGATTGAAAATTGGTAATTGGTCATTTATTGAAAATTGATAATTGATAATTGTAAATTAAAAGTTAGCTGTCAGCAGTTTGTCTCAAAATATTTTGAGCCAAGATATTGATAGTAATTCTAGAACACTGACAATTTGGAAGGTTATAAAAAATTATTATTATTCAGATTATTCCCACTATTCCAGGACATGGCTTTTCGCAGTGCAATGCTGCGTTTAGAGCGCGCGCGTTTTCAGTTTCTGGTTCCAAGACTCCTAGGAGGGTAGAAGAGATGAGTACGAAGCGCGGACCCAAGACCGATTCCCAGATCACCGTCAACAACACCGAGCAGAAGAAGGAGGTGAAGGATGGCGAGACCCAGGCCGAGGAGGCCCAGGTTGAGCCCGAGAAGGTCGAGAAGCCGAAGCGGGTGCGCAAGCCCCGCGTCAAGAAGACCGAGCAGACCGAGATCGTGACCGAGCAGCCCGTCGCCGAGCCCCCCGCCCCCGTGGTGGAGGACGGCGTCGTGGTCGAGGACGGGGACGACGAGGACGAGCAGGAGACCCAAGCCGAGGAGGCGGCCGAGGAGGCCAAGGTCGGGCGCCCGCTCACCCGGCAGGAGAAGCAGGACATGAGGCGCGCCCGGCAGCAACGGCGGAAGGCCGCGCGGGAGCGCAACCGGCAGCAGCGCGAGAAGGACAACGAGGACTACCACAAGGCGAGCGAGCCGGACTACCCGAAGGCCGTCGGGTGCTTCTTCCACCCGGAAGAGGTGCTCGTGGTGTCGGATCAGCTCGGTGAGAACCAGGCCTTCAGCCCGAACGGCATCGTGGTGATCGCGATGAGCGAGATCCACCTGTCCCAGGGCGACAAGCGAGGTACCGTCGTCCAGCTCATGAAGAAGCTGAAGCCGGGGTACTTCAACAAGGACCAGCAGCCCCCGGCGATCTGCATGCCCGTGCTGGGCAAGATCGAGACGGGGATGAAGCTGCTACGGCCGCTCCTGAACCGGGAAAACCCCGCGTTGCGGGAGCCCCTGAGCTTCACCTACAAGGACGGCTACATTAAGTGGGCTCGGTGGGCCGGCAAGCGCGAGAAGGAGATGGTCGAAGGCTCGTGGGCGGTGTGGGACAAGATCATGGCCGAGCACCACCCCGAGTTCAAGGACGAGCGCAACGCGGAGACCCTGGCCGGCAAGCTCTCGCAGGAGTGCATGGATGCGCTCCGTGTCGAGCTGATGGAGAAGAGCCGGAAGTACCGCGGGTCGGAAGCATGGCAGCTGCTCAAGAACATCCACGAGATCAACCGCGAGACGTGGGAGCGTCAGCAGATCGCCGAGATGGAGCAGCGGGCGAAGGAAGCGGCGGGCAAGAAGGCCGAGTACGTCGAGGGCGTCGTGGACGACCTCGCCGACCTCATCGAGCTGGCCCCCGAGACCGCGCCGAGCGAGGAGCACAAGGAACACGAGGCCACGATCGAGTGGTTGCGTCGGCTGATCGGTGGCAAGCTGAATACGGCCGAAATCTCTCGGTCCTGGGGTGACCTGGAGAGGTTCCGGGCCGACCCTGGCCTGATGGTGAAGAGCGACAACCCCAACAACAGCGAAGAGGGGACGCAGCTCACCACCTACGGGCGGGAAAACAAGCCCCTCTTCCGGACGGCGATCGTGCCGGTCCGGGTCGTGGACAAGGAGGGGCGACTGAAGAAGGCCGAGGGCGGCGGGAAGTTCTGGGTGCCTCGGCTGGTGGTGCTGACGGCGTGGGAGGCGTGGCAGGCGATGGAGCTGCGCAAGCAGCTCATCGTCGAGAAGCTGAAGAGCGACTCGAGCCTCACGCCCGAGCAAGCCGCGGAGCTGTACGAGATGTCCCAGGACCAGCATGACAGCTGGCGGGACGGCAGTTTGGCCATCGGGAAGCTGTGGACGATGACGCTGAAGATGCGCATCGAGAAGTACATGGCCAAGAACCCGGACGGGCCGCAGGTCCGCAGCGCGATCCAGAAGAGGAACCCGCGCGGCACCCACGGCAACGAGGGTGGCAGCGGGCAGAGCAACGAGGCCACGCCGGACGAGACGGCCGCCTGGCTCAATGGTCAGCCGGTCGAGCAGATCAGCGCCAAGCCACGGCTGAAGGGCAACGGCGGCTGATAAAACCTTCCAACAACACTTCAGACAACTTCAGTTTCTGCTCACGCAACGTGACGCAGACCTACCCGCACATTTCTATCTATTCCCGTTCCTTCAGAAGACCCTTACCGGTCTTCTTTTTTTTATTCGTAAATTGGAGCTTCAGAACGTCGGAAATCGGAGCGTCAGAACGGCGTAACGTCCGACGCTCTGACGCTCCGAAGTTCTGACGCTCCAATTTCCAAAATTCCTTGACCAAATCATTTTTTTTACTTATACTGAGGTTAATTATAAAACTTTTAATTTTCAACCACGATGCCACAAGATAATCTCATCAAACTAGAATGCACAGTATGCAAATCAATTAATTATTATTCTCGCAAGAATAAGAAAGTTCTTAAAAATAAAATTGAGATTAAAAAATTCTGCAAGAAATGCAAGAAGCATGCAATGCATAAAGAGACGAAATAACAAATTCCAAATTCCAAACAAATCCCAAATTACAAAGAACAAACCAAGAAACAAATTTTGTAGTTTGTGATTTGTAATTTGTTTGTTTTTTGGGATTTGGGATTTAGGATTTCAGTCCTTTAAAATCTACGTTATAATAATAGTGCTTATACGTAATCATTATTATAGGTTCGATGATTAGATTAAAAGAAAAATACCAAAAAGCAATCAAGTTGAGAAAAGCCGGTTTTTCGTTGAATGAAATCTCCGAGAAAGTAGTAATTTCTAAGAGTACTGCTTCTTTTTGGCTAAAAAATATTAAATTATCTAATCAAGCTAAAACTAGACTAATTAAAAGAGGAATTTTCGGAAGAGAAAAGTCAAAATTAGTACAAAGAAGAAAGCGAGAAAATTTTGAAAAAATAATTAGTGAAAAGTCAAAAAGCCTAGTCAGAGATAATTTATTCTCTAAAGACCATCAAAAAATAATTTGCGCGTTGCTATATTGGTGTGAAGGCGCCAAAAGTCCCCGAAAGATACAATTTACTAATTCTGATCCCAAATTAATTAAAACATTTGTTTTCTTATTGCGATCTGCATTTGATATTGATGAAAAAAATTTTAGAGTTGCATTACATTTGCACGAGTATCATTCAATTCAGAAACAAATTTTATTCTGGTCAAAAGTTACGGGCATAAAAAAATCGCAATTTATAAAGCCATATCAGAAACCGCATACTGCTAAACGCATTAAAGAAGGTTATCCCGGCTGTGTGAATGTTTGTTATTATGATACTAGCTTCGCAAAAGAAATTCTATATATAGCAAAAGCATTTTTGAATATACATGGGCGAGTCGGTTAACGGTAAACCATCAGCCTCCAAAGCTGAAACTGAGGGTTCAATTCCTTCCTCGCCCGTTCGAGTTTGTATATGTTATACCCAAAAAATCTTGACAACATCTATATTCCTGTTATATTAAAAACATAAAGTCTCCTGTGCCTGTTCCACGCAAGTGGAAGAGTGTGCAGGATTTTTTATTTTATGTTAAAATTTAAAATATGATAAACAAAAAAGAAAGAATCTGTATTTATATTGATGGCGGTAATTTTCATCATTTAGCAATCAAAAAATTAAATACTCAAGAATCTTCATTTTTATTTGACGAATTTGTTGATTTTCTTGCAAATGGCAGGAATGTTGTTAGCAAAAGATTTTATGTCGGAAGTGTTCGCGAGCAACAAGATAATCCAAAAAGCAAAATAGCAATGTCAACGCAGACCAAATTTTTTAATATTTTGAAAGCAACAAAATGGCATATTAAGACAAGTAAGCTTAGAATCAGAACAGAAAAAACAATGATAGATAGCAGAACAAAAAATTATAAAAAACTTTTAGCTCAAGGTGTTAAGTATATTGAATATGAAAGAATGCGGGAAAAGGGAATTGACGTAAAATTAGCAACTGATTTAATCGTCGGCGCAGTTGATGACAAATATGATACAGCAATATTAATTAGTTCGGATGCTGATTTAGTTCCAGCCATAGATTGGATTAGGAGACGACATCACAAAAAAGTTGAATACATTGGTTTTTCTATGCTTGTCAACAAAGAAAATGCAACCAAGCCATTACAAACAATGATTGCCTGTACTGATATTCAGAGAATTCTTGTTGAAGCAGATTTAAGAAAATTTATAAAAAAAGAAAATACTAAAACAAAATGACAAAAATATTATCTTATTCTGCAACACTGATTTTCGGGTTATTTTTTTTGCTTTCTTCTAATTCTTATGCTGCCAATCCTTGGCCAGCAGGAACAGGCACGGATATTGGTACAAATTTACCTCCTGATCCAATAGTTTATGAACCAAGCGGCTTGGCTTGGCATTCTAGATTAGGCACATTATTTGTAGTTGGTGATTCTGGCAATATTACAGAAATGACTAGTACAGGCGCAATTTTGCACAATTGGTATTATGGTAGTGCCTTTGATTTAGAGGGCATTACAGTTGCTAATCCAAGCAGTAATTATATTTACGTTGGCCGTGAGGATAACAGAACTATTTATGAATTTGATCTCAATACTTGGGCAATGACTGGCAAATCTTGGGATTTGTCATCTTGGATGCCGGATATTTCAGGTCAAGGTTTAGAGGCTTTAACCTTTGTCCCAAACAACGATCATCCGTATTCTAATTCTGCTTCTGGCGGTTTATTTTATACCGGCCATCAAGGTGATGGCAAGATCTATGTTTTTGACATTAATTTAAGCGTCAGCAATTCAGTAGGCTTTATTGGTAACATTATTCCACAAGCAGGTACAACAGATTTATCGGGCTTAGATTACGAACCTTCAACTCAAATTTTGTACGCTATTTTTGATAGTTCTGATTTACTTTTAGAAATGCAAGCTAATGGCACAGTTTTAAATAGCTATAATATGCCAGGTAGCGCTCAAGAAGGTGTTGCTGTACAGCCTGCTTGTCCAAATACAACTACTAATATTTATCTAGCCGAAGATGCCACTCCGCAAATTTTTGCATATTCTAATTATCCTTTTTATTATCAAAATTGCGCCGAAGTAATAGAAGAGGAGGAAAGGCAACAAGAAGAACAGAATTTAGTTAATAATGATAGAATTGTTTTAGAAAATGCTTTGAACGGATATACCTTAACAGGTCAAAAACTAGTTATCTATTTTAAAAGCCTGCCAAGCATCTTAACTCAAGACAAGGCTTATTGGATGAAATGGACGCAATATAACAAATATCCGCCAAAATGGTTAGACAACAAAAACAAGACTTTAAAAAGATATTGGAAGCTAGAAACAAATTTAAAAAATTATATATCTGCTAATGCTAGCCAAAAATATCAAATTCAAGTTACTTTCAAATATAGTAAGAAAATTTATAATAATTTAAAAAAGAAACAAAGCGATCTTAAAAAATCTGATCTGACTTTAAAATTTAGAACTAAAAAATCAGACTGGAAAAAATTAACCAAATATTGGAAGAACACAAAAATTGTTCAGGTCAAAAATAAAAGGCAAATTAAAGTTAAATATTTTACAAAATTCAAAAAGACAAAATATTGGTTCGGAATCGGAGTTAAGTAAAATTAAAACAAGGCTTTAGGCCTTGTTTTTGTATTCTTGACTTTTATGTTTTAAAATGTGACAATACCAAATTATGAAACAACCAGAAACAATGAGCCCAATTCGCGATTTTGCTTCACTTGATGCCTGCAAAGATTACGCTGACGCAGTCTATTTTGGCATTTCTGATAATCTAAGCATGCGCGCTCATTCAGGCATTAAATTAAGGGATATGCCTAGATTTATTAAAAAATGCCATCGATTTGGCTTAAAAAGCTACTTAACGGTCAATTCCGCCATCTATAATAATGACCTCAAAAAAGCCGAAAAATTGATAAAAAAAGCCAAACAAGTAGGCGTTGATGCCATTATAATTTGGGATTTAAGCTTAGTTGAGCTAGCTAAAAAGTTTAAGGTCAATTTCTTCATTTCCACACAAGCGAATATTAGCAATTACAAAACAGCAATATTTTATCAAAAACTTGGCGCAAAAAGAATTGTCTTAGCACGTGAAATGTCTTTGCAGGATATCAAGAAATTAAAGAAAAAAGTTAAGATAGAAATAGAAACATTCGTCCATGGCGCAATGTGTTTGGCAATTTCTGGCCGTTGTATTTTATCTAGCTATCTATATGGCACATCAGCTAATTGCGGAACTTGTTCTCAACCTTGCCGTAAAGAATGGATTTTGCAAGATCCAGAAGGAAAAAAAATAGTTAACAAAGGCCAATATTTTATGTCTGCAAAAGATTTATGCATGATCAAATATGTTCCAGAATTAATCAAAGCTGGCATTGATTCATTTAAGATTGAAGGTAGGCGCAGAGATCCAAGATACATCGAAGTAACTTCAAGATGCTATAAAGAAGCAGTTAATGCTTATTTTGATAAAACATTTAGTCAGGAAAAAGTAAATAAATGGCAGGCTGAATTAGATACTGTTTATAATCGAGGCTATTCAACTGGCTTTTATTTTAGTAAGCCTGATAAATCTGGAATTAGTTATGAAAAAGCTGACAATGCAAGTGCAGTTAAAAAAGTTCTAGTTGGCTATGTAACAAATTATTATGCTAATATAAAAGTTGCGGAAATTGATTTGAAACACCATTCATTAAAGATTGGCGATAAAATTTTAGTTGAAGGACAAACAAGTTTCTTTGAACAAAAAATTAGTTCACTCGAAAACAATCATCAAAAAATTACAAAAGCTAAAAAAAGTGACTTAGTGGCTTTGAGAGTTGATAAGCGAGTTAGAAAAAATGACAAGGTCTTTATCCTGTTGACTTAAATGATAAATTAGTATAGTATTGAATACACGCAGAAAAGGGAGGTGTACCTTGAGAGAACTGCAAGACCAGTCTGATTTACTCGGATACATGTCGAATCCTTATCAACTAGATGATCAGCTCAAGCATAATCTAGAAGTTGAGTTCAGGCTTTGGGATGGACGAATTGTTGTTGCCAGAAATTTTCAGGATCAAGACGTGATCATCGATTTCAGAACTCCAAAATCCTCGATTCCAAGAATTATTTTGGAAGATTTTGTTGAAACATTGTTAGAAGATGAAATCTCGTTCATAATTGGATGCGGTCTTGATGATCAACGTCGCACTATTATTTGGGAATTGCGAAAGGCATAATCAATTTAGAATGCCTTTTTTTATTTACGCAAAGTTAAATTTAAGGTAAAATATTTATGAGAAACTAGTTTTTTAGAAACCTAGAAACTCGGTTTTTTCAAAAACCGAGTTTCAGTGCATAATTCCATGAATCATAATCCTACAGAAAACCTAAAGAATTATATCATTAATGCTAAAAAAGCCAAGACTTTTGAATTTCTTGATGCATTAATTAACGATTTTAAAGACGCCAAAATATATTTAGTCGGCGGTTTTGTGCGTGATCAAATTTTAGGTTTAGAATCTAAAGATCTTGATTTTGTTGTTACTAAGATTAAGGCAGATGATCTCAAAAAGTTTTTAGGAAAATATGGATCAGTTGAATTAGTTGGCGCATCTTTCGGTGTTTTTAAATTTGTTCCAAAAGATCCAGAATTTATGGGCCAAAAAATGGAGGCTTTTGATATTGCCTTGCCTAGAACAGAAGAGGCCTTAGGAACTGGCGCATATCGCGATTTCGATGTTCAATCAGATCCAGAATTGCCAATTGAAATTGATCTATCTAGACGTGATTTAACAATCAACGCCATTGCTTATGATATTAAAAATGACGCTTTAGTTGATCCATATTTAGGTCAACGAGATATTGAGAATAAAATAATCAAAGCAGTCGGCAATCCTGCAAAAAGATTCCAAGAAGATTATTCTAGAATCTTAAGAGCTATCAGATTTTCCTTAAAATTTAATTTTAAAATTGAAGAAAAAACTTGGACGGCAATCAAAGATGATGCTCCAAAAATTTTAGATGCTGTTCCATTTGAAACAGTTTCCAAAGAATTATTAAAATCACTTGATGCAAATCCAGTTAAATTTCTAGATCTTTATGATCAATGTAAATTACTAAATATTTTATTGCCAGAAATTGAAGAATGCAAAGGAATTGTCCAGCCAAAAGAATTTCATGAAGAAGGTGATGTTTATGAACACACAAAACTGGCTTTAAGTTTTATTCAAAAAAATACAACAGTCCGCTTCAAGCTAGCAACTTTACTTCATGACATTGGTAAACCAAGCACAACAAAAACTCCAGAAAAAGATGGAGTTGACCGAGTCAGATCAGACGAACATTCTGAAGAAGGAGCAAAAGTAGCTTCCATAGTCTGCAACCGTTTAAAATTGCCAAACAAATTAACTAGCGAAATAGTCTGGCTGGTAAAATACCACATGTTTTTTGTATCCGGAAAAGTCGAAGATATGCGTCCAAATACTATCAAAAAATATTTTATTGATGATCCGAAATTAGGTGATGAACTTTTAGATTTATATTATGTTGATACAAAAGCATCATATGGTCCAACTCAAGAAAAAAATTTAGCAAGAATTACAGAAGTTCGCAATTATATTAATAATATGCGCGAACAATTCAAAAAATCAGAAATCAAAACATTTAGACATGTTATTGATGGGCAAGATATTATGGCTAATTTTAATTTAAAACCTGGTAAAGAGATTGGAGAATATTTAGAAAAAGCAGACAAATTCATTTTGGAATATATTACTGAACATGGTAAAGAACCTAGTAAGGATAAAGTTTTAAAGAAGTTAAAATAATTTATGATATACGATTTAATAATAATTGGAGCTGGTCCAGCAGGTTATACAGCTGCAATCTATGCAGCCAGATATAAAATTAATACTTTAGTATTGGCCAAAGAAATCGGCGGACTTGCAATGTCTGCTCCAAAAGTAGAAAATTGGCCAGGCGTTTTAGGAAAATCTGGTATTGAATTAATGGCTGATTTTAAAAAACACGTTGAACATTATGGCGTTAAGATTTTGATGGAAGAAATCTCTGATATTAAAAAAGAAGACAGTCTTTTCACTATTTTGACTCCTGACAAGCACTATCAATCAAAATCAATTATTTTAGCTTTAGGTTCTGAAAGAAGAAAGTTAAATGTTCCTGGAGAAAAAGAATTAACTGGCAAAGGCGTTGCTTATTGTGCTACTTGCGATGCTATTTTTTGCAAAGGCAAAGTAATCGCAGTTGTCGGCGGTGGAAATTCAGCTGCTGTTTCAACTTTACTTTTAGCAGAACATGCCAGCAAAGTTTATATGATTTATCGTAAAGAAAAATTAAAGGCTGAACCAATTTGGGTTGATCAAATATTAAAGAATAAAAAAATCGAAGTTATCTATAATGCCAATGTAATTGAAGCTAAAGGCGAGAAATGCTTAGAAAAAATTATTTTGGATAATGGCAAAGAATTGGAAGTCGGCGGATTATTTATTGAAATCGGTGCCAAACCGCAGACAGCTTTAGCTCAATGCTTGCATGTTGAATTGAACAAAGATAATTTAATAATTGTTGACAATGCCTGCAAAACAAATGTTGATGGCGTTTTTGCAGCTGGCGATATTACAACTGGATCGAACGAATTAAAACAAATTGTGACAGCAGCATCAGAAGGGGCAATATCTGCAACTTCAGTTTATGAATATTTAAAAACTTCTACCCAACTTTAGTTGGGGTCGAAAAAACTTTAGTTTTTAGTTATCAAAATCGCTGGAAACTAAAGTTTCCCCAACCCGCCCTAAAGGGCGGTAGAACCTTAAAACTCGATTCAGTGTCGAGTTTTTTTTATTTATTGTCTCATTTTTGTTATTCTGGTAAAATAACAATATCGAATAACCAATAAAAAAGTTCCAAATCCCAAACAAATTGCAAATTGTAATATTCAAACATTTTGTAATTTGGAATTTGTGATTTGTTTGGAATTTGGGATTTGTAATTTAATTTCAAATTTATGCTCAAAATCGTTATCTTAGCAGGAGGAACAGGCACTAGATTTTGGCCTCAAAGCAGAGAAGCAACTCCAAAACAATTCAGCAAAATTATTTCTGAAAAGACAATGATTGAATTAACGTATGAAAGATTTTTGAATGACTTCAAAAAAGAAGATATCTATTTCTCCACCAATCAAAAATTCGCCAAAATTATCAAAAAGATTTTTCCAAAGATTAGTAAAGAAAATATTATTGTTGAACCAGAAAAAAGAGATACTGCTCCAGCTATGGGATTTGTCGCTGCTTATTTAGACAACAAATTTCCAAATGATCCAATGGTTTTTATTCCATCAGATCATTATATTGCTGATGTTAAAAAATTCATTCAATCTCTCAAGTTAGCGTCTAAAATAATTGATAAAACTGGCAAGATGATGGATATTGCTATTTCTCCAAATTTTCCAAGTACTGTATTAGGCTATACTCATATTGGCAAGAAGCACTCTGAAACAAATGGCATCAAAATTTTTGAATTCAAAGGACATGTTGAAAAACCAGATTACAAAACTGCCGAGCGCTATTTAAAAGCCGGCGATTATTTATGGCATGCTAATTTTTATATGTGGACTCCAAAATTATTTCTAGAAGCCTACAAAAAATACTCTCCAGTTCACTATAAATCTTTAGCAAAAATTAAAGAATTATTAAAAAACAAAGATCTGAAAAAAGCAGATGCAGAATTTAAAAAAATGCCTAAAGATTCAATTGATTATGCGATAACTGAAAAAATGGATCCAAAAGATGTCCTAATTATCAAGGGTGAATTTGGCTGGAGCGATATTGGTGCTTGGGATGTTTTATACGATCAGCTATCAAAAGAACAAGACGCTTCTAAAAACATGGTTAAAGCTACATGGGAAGGTCTTGATACAACTGGATGTTTAGTTTACGGTCCCAAGGACAAGATAATTGCCACAATTGGAGTAGATGATATGATTATTATTGATACGCCTGATGCTTTGTTAGTCTGCCCACAAAGTAGAGCTCAGGATGTTAAGAAAATAGTTGAAAGCTTGAAAGAAAAAAAGAAAGAACAATATCTCTAAAATTTCTAATTTCTAATTTTAAATTTCTATTAAATAATTAATGAATAATTTTCAAACAGTTTTGAATATTGTTTTTATTAAAATTTAATTCTATCCTTGAAATATTTTAGAAATTAGGTAATTAGAAATTTAATAAAAATTAGAAATTGAAAATTAAAAATTAACACTCATGGATATCATCAAAAAAGCAATCAACAAAAATAATATTTTTACCAACAAGCCATCAAAACATCTCCAAAAAGAGCATAATATTTTTGGATTATTAATAATTATCATTGTTGCAATTCTTTTTTTGCTAGCATCTTTTTTTAGTTTTAAATTCTATCAATCAAATAGCAAGACAAGCAAATTTATTGAATTCAATGTTGCTAAAGGCGAAGGCGTTTCAGATCTTGCCAAAGATTTGCATAATCAAGGTTTAATAAGCAGTGAATTCTATTTTAAAACTTATGTTTCCTTAAAGCTTGCTAATAAAAAGGTTAATCCGGGAAAATATGAACTTAATCAAAAAATGAGTATTGCTGATATTGCCAGAATGATTACTGGCAATAAATCTTCTCAACAACAAAAAATAGTTATTATAGAGGGCTGGAATTCAAAACAAATTGCCGATTATCTCGGCGACTTATATGCAAAAAATAACGCCAGCAGAAATGTTAAGTATGATGAATTAAAAAAAGATTTTCAAGAAAAATTTTTAGCAGAAGTTAATAATCCGCAAAAATATAATTATGATTTTTTAGCTGACAAGCCTAAAGATGCCAGCCTTGAAGGTTATCTTTATCCTGATACTTATTTTGTTTATGCAGATTCAAATCCAGAGACAATAATTAAAAAAATGCTCGATAATTTTGGACAAAAAGTAACTAAAGATATCAGAGAACAGGTGAAAAGCAAAAACATGACATTAAATCAAGTTTTGACTTTAGCATCAATTATTCAAAAAGAAGTTAAATCGCCAGAAGAAATGAATCTAGTTTCCGGACTTTATTTTAATCGTCTCAAAGCAGAAAAAGCACTAGAATCAGATTCAACAATCACTTATGTTACTGGAAATTATGACAGTCGCGCATCTGCTCAGGATTTAAAAATTAAAAGCCCATACAATACTTATACGCATAAAGGATTACCGCCAGGTCCAATCAGCAATCCAAGCTTGGTTGCAATCAACGCTGTTTTAAATCCAACAGAAAGTAATTATATGTATTTCATTACTGATAAATCAGGAAAGGCAATTTTTAGTGAAACAGGCGAGGAACATGTCAAAAATGTACAAAAATATTTAGATAATTAGAAATAAAAATTTAGAGTCATAATTTTTTGCAAATAAAAAACCCTAGTTAATAGGGTTGTTTTTTTAAAGTGCTAAGCGAGCAGTTACTCCAAGATCTTTGTCTTGATTTTGTTGACCTTGATCTTGACTTTCGTCTTGAATTTTCACATAGATTTCTTCGCGCCAGATAGGAACGTTATTAGGCGCATCAATACCGATTCTCACTTGGTTGCCCTTGATTTCACGGACAACGATTCGAATATCATTGCCAATCATGATCGATTCGCCAGACCTTCTTGTCAACGTCAGCATTGCCTTCCTCCTTTTCGAACTGAAGCATCAGTAATAGGCATTTACTTTCATTTCCTTGAAATAAATAAATCGCTCAAATTTTACCAAATAGCTATCCAAGATTGTTTTGTAATTGCAATTATTTTTTTGCAAACAAGAAGCCCATGAATTGTCAATTCCAAGACAGGTTTCATAATCTTCACTTCTTGCATCCCAAGGCCTGTCAGAGATTGAATCAGTTTCTACCATAATTTTGTAGCGATCACCGTAGCTCACCAAAACATTGAATTGGAACTGAACAAAACCATCAATAACAGTCCAAGCATACCATTCAAATGGTTTTTCCGTACCGTCCTCAATATAAATTCCAGTACCATATCCCAACTCTCTTGCCAGTCCTTTGTCTTGACACATCGCATAAGAGCTTTGGAAAGCTTCACGCCTTGCGCTGACAAAAGCAGATTGAACTTGAGGTTTTGCAAAAACTGGAGAAGTGACAAACATTAACAAAAAAATCAACGCCGTCTTTTTCATATCCTGACCTCCTCGTCCTTCTTTTTTATGAAGGGCAATTTGAACAATGCAAGCATCATAATACCAATTTCATATATTTTTGTCAATAAAAAACCCTAACTAAATAGGGTAAAGAAAGAACAGTCATTCAGCTTGATAGGGGGGGGTGAAGTTAGCGGATCCCAAGAGATTGCCTGTCTAAGCCATGTAAATTAATAATTGTTCCTCGAATTTTTTCTTTGCAATTCTGCATTTCTACATCGCAAGATTGTTTTGCATTTGACAAAATAGCTATGTCATCCTTCCACTGATTGAATACCATGAAAAAACCAGCTGTTGAAGCAACAACGCTGGATATAATGAGCATGGCTACATAGCGTCGTATTTGCATGAACTTCTCTGATTTAATGTACAACAGAAGCATAACTGCGTAAGAAGCACTAATGATGCCAACAACACAAAAGATGATTGGCAGCATGCCAATAAAAACCGCGAGCGTTTCTTTCATCTCTTCCTCCTGTTCTGCCTTTCCGGAAGTCCATCCACAACATTAAAATATACACCTTTAAGACAGAATTGTCAATATATTTTCTTTTTCTCTTGACAATGCAATATTTCTTGCTAAAATATAGTTACAAGTTAATTTAATCCTCCTCCGTCTTGCTAGACTCCGGAGGACAAGTCCAAAGACAGCAAGTTCAGCACATAACGCTTTATGTGCGGGATAAATCTTGCCGAGGAAAACATTCAATATTCTAATGTTATATTAAAATATTATTTCCTACGGCAAAACCGTAGATTTTTATTTTAGACTTTAGATTTTAGATTTTTAATTAAAAATATATGGCCAAAACAAGAGAACAAAAAGAAAAGATGGTCAAAGAAACAACTGACAAGCTCAACAAAGCAAAATCATTAGTTTTTGCTAATTTTACAGGTTTGAAAGTTAATGAAGTCAGAGAGCTAAAAAAAGAAGCTAAGAAACAAGATGTTGAAGTATCGGTTGTTAAAAATTCTTTATTCGAATTAGCATTGAAAAATTCAGATCTAAAAGATGTTAAATTAGAAAAATTTAAAGGACCAAACGCAGTAGCTTTCGGATATGCTGATGAAGTAGCAGGAGCAAAGATCTTGCATCAATTTGCTAAAAAGCACAAGGTAATGCAATTATTAGGTGGTATTTTAGGCAAGGCATTGCTTTCAAGCAAAGAAGTCGTGAATTTAGCCAAGCTTCCTTCAAAAGAAGAAATGCTTGCAAGAACTGTTGGTACTATCAAAGCTCCAATCACTGGTTTTGTTAACGTGTTGGCAGGTAACTTGCGAGGCCTTATTAATGTATTAAGCGCCGTGAAAGACAAGAAATAACTAAATTATAAATAACTAAATAACTAAATTAATAATAAAGTTTGATTAGTTTAATTAGTTATATTAGTTGATTAGGCTATCTTAATCAGTTTCCTAATTAACTAATAAACTAATTAACTAATAAACCACAATAAATTTATGGCAGAAGAAAAAAAAGTAGAAGCTAAAGTTGAAGAAAAGGTTTCTGAAAAAAAAGACGTCGTAGTTCCAGAAAAATTCAAAACCTTAGTAGAAGGAATTGAAAAAATGTCAGTTTTAGAACTTTCTGAATTAGTCAAAGTTCTAGAAGAAAAATTCGGTGTATCAGCAGCTGCTCCAATGAGCATGGCTATGCCAGGTGCTGCAGGTTCCGAAGCAGGTGAAGCTGAAGAAAAAACAGAATTCAACATTGAATTGAAGGCTGTCGGCGATCAAAAGATCCAAGTTATCAAAGCTGTAAAAGAAATTACAGGCAAGGGTCTTAAAGAAGCTAAAGACATGATTGATAAAGCTCCAGTAGTTATTAAAGAAAAAGTTGCTAAGGCTGAAGCAGAAGAATTGAAAAAGAAATTAGAAACAGCCGGCGCTACAGTTGAATTAAAATAATATCGTACGAATTTCGCGAATGTAATCGCGAATTACGTAAGAGGTCCGACCTCCAGCGGGAGGTCGGACCTCTTTTTTGCAGAATTTACAAATACTAAAAAACCGAGACTTTAATGCCTCGGTTTTTGTTTATCGAGATTAGTTCGTTTGTCTCTTTTTGTCGATTTCGTCGAGTTCTTTTCTTAAAGCGCTTTCAATATAGGTTATCCTTGTTTCTGCACCATTGCGCGATAATTTATGAGTTGAATAATCATTCAAAAGTGATCTTATCCTATCCGTCAAAGCTTCAACGCTTTGTTCCTGTTCCGGTGTAAGTTCGATATTTTTCTCTTCATTCTTCACATTCTCGGGGATACCAGTTAGCACTTCCGACATAAATTTTGATTAATTAATTTTTTATATCTTTATTTTAAATCGGAAGTCAGCACTTTATTATTACTCAAAACATATCCTTTGTTTTTGCTTTCATCAACATAAATATCTTTTGCATTTTTGAAATCCGAATTTGCATATTGTTTCAAAACATTTCCATTTTTATCCAAGACAGCCAATCTTTCGTTAGCTGGATCTAAAACATACAAATTATCATAGTCTAATAAAGTAAATATCTTACTGCCACCTGCAAAAGATTTATCTAAATTTTTAACAGAAAAGTCTTCCTTTTTTCCAGACAAAAAGCTCACAATCTCGCCACTATCTTTTAGAACATAAATACTGCCGTCAATCGCAAATGAATTTGCATCTTTAATTCCATTATCTAAGCCTTCTAACCACTCTTCTCCTTTATTATAGCCATCAATTGTTCTTTGATGTTTCCAGATTTGATTATTAGTAGAATCAAGAACATACAAAGCATCAAAGTAATTTGCAAAAGCTGTGACTTTCTCTTTTGGATCTAAAGTAAAATCAATTTTATAAATATTATTATCATCTAAGACAAATTCAGAAACAGAATTTGAATCAGTCAAAAATTCAATATAATCTTTGAATAAATTTACCGCTCCATATTTTAAGTTGCCGATTCCATTAGATTCCTTAGATGTTTTTTCTAGAGATTTTTTACTTTCATTAATTAAATAAACCTCGCCTTTATTTTCGTCGTAAGAATATAATTTTCCGCCTAGTCCCAATATTCCTTTTGCCGTAAAATCAGCTGGCAAAGGAATAGCATCTAAACTGCTTAATCTAGTAACATTATTAATTTTATCAAGCTGAGTTGTGACGCTCTTCAATAAATCTTCAGCATCTTTCTGATATTTTTTATCTTTTTTTGCATCATTTAAAATCAAAGTTGCTTCCATTAAAAATCCTTTTGCTTTTTCATTATCATTATAAATCAAGGCATCTGAAGCTTTTTTATTCAAATCTTGCGCTTGAACAATTGAATTTTCATCAACTTTTTTAGTTGCAGTTATATCTTTTTGCTCCGGACTATTTGAATGAAAGAATATGCTAAATCCTAAAATTAAACTAACACTCAAAATTCCGCCTAAAATCATTTTTGATTTTGTAGGCAAACCAGCTACAAAAGAAAATGCATTAGTAAAAACATTTTTTAATTTATCTAATCCTAATTTTGGCAGTTTGTTTTCAGAAGGCAGAATTCTGGGAGATAAATAGGAACGAGTCGAAATTGCTTTTCGGCTCAAAATTCTTTTTTCCGGAACTTTTGATTTTGGTTTCAATGATTTAATTGAGCCAACGACTTTTTCAAAAACAGGCAAAGCATAATCTTTGAATCTCAAAATATTATCTTTTGCTAGTTCAGTATATTTTTCAAAACCAGATCCGTTTTTTTTCCTTTTCGGCAAAGTTTTTAAAACATCATTATCAGAATCAATATTCAAGGCTGGGCTTTTTTGTTTTGCCTCATGATAATTATAGACCTTGCAATCTTCGGAATTGACAGGTCGAACTGCTGGTGTCGGTTTTTCTTCCTCAGCTGATGTTGGGTTATTCTTATCAGAACGTTCATTAATTAAATCTTCAATTGTTTGTCTTCTTGGTTTTTTCAAAAAATCAAAATTTTCTTCATAGGCTTCCTTTTCATCTTTTAGTTCCAAGACAACAGCCGATAAAGCCGAATTATCAAAATTTTGCAATAAGTTTTTGAAATTAGAAATTGAATCTTTGGCAGAGAATTGTGATAAGGTTCTTTTTACTTTTTCTAAAGAAAAATATTTCAAAAAATTTGGAGAAACCATCAATAACTTATCATTGATTTGCATATCTCCAGAAACAACATTAATGAAAGTTTTCATCGGATTAGACTGCGAAGATGTCGGACCTGAAGTTATGTCTATTGCTTCATTTTGTCTATATAAAAATATCTTTGTTGATCCTGTATAAGCCAAATGAATTTTATTCAAACTCAAAGCAGCGATTCCGACATGTAATTTATCAATCCATTCTACATAGCCTTCGGCTGCTAATGTTGATAATGCCTGATTCAGCTTGCTTAATGCAGATTCAAAATGGCCAAGCATCATCATCTTATTTTCTGAAGACCTGAATCTGAAATATTCTTGTTTAATGCAATCAGAAATAATCTCCGACATTTTTGAAGCAAAATCAGTATTCATATTAATATCAACTACAACAGCCAATTTTCCTAATTCATTTGACTTTCTATTCGGTGCATCAAAAACAAAAGATTTGCTAAATGTTTCATTAGTTGAAATATCATGAACCGTTAAATTTTCGTACTTTATTATTGACATAAAACAAAATTGCTTTAACAATTCAAATGCTACAAATTACGAATCAACGAATCCGTATATTCGCATATAATTTTTTACTATTTTAATTATAGCTTACATAGAATATATTGCAAGACGCAAAAACCATGCATATGTTGACATTTTATACTGTAAATGATAACATTTTTTAAAGCTAGCCTCTATGCATTTTTAGCCTGAAATATACAAGCTGTTCAATTTATTATCAGCCGATCGTATTTATCAAGTTTAACTTGTAGCATTTCGGTTGGCAGATAAATAATAATATGAAAAACGTTCTCGAAAAACTATTTGGCTCTAAATCAAGAGTTAAAATCTTAAGTCTATTTGCTAAAAACCCAAACAGCGATTTTTATGTTCGTGAGATTACCAGAAAATTACAGGAAAGAATCAATTCAATAAGAAGAGAGCTAGAAAATTTAACAAGTGTTGGAATTTTAAAGACTTATGATAAAGATCAAAAAAAGTTTTATAAAATCAATAAAGAATGCAATATTATTGAAGAGCTAAGTGTTTTGGTTTTAAAAGCAAACATAGTTTCTAAGGAAAAAGTTGCAGATGAAATAAAAAAAATTCAAAGCATTGATTTTGCAGCGCTGTCTGGAATTTTTACCAGATCAGACAGTCGAGTTGATATTCTAATTATTGGCGACAATGTTGAAAAAAATAAATTAGTAAAAATTATTAATGAATTAGAAAAACAGCAAGGACAAGAATTGAATTATACTATAATGAGCAAAAAGGAATTTAACTATCGCAGGAAAATTGAAGATCGTTTTTTGAAAAGCATTTTAGATAATAAACACAAAGTCTTAGTTGACAAATTAAAAGATGAAAAACATAGAAAAAAAGAACAGGAATTTGGCATGAAATTATTTCGTTAAATTTTAGTTATTATTTTTTAGATTAAACTGTCTGAAGAGGCAGTTTTTTAATACTTAAAATATTCGATATTTAATATTTGTGTTGTTGATAACTTTAGATGCAGTAATTTTGGCTAGAATAAGGTTAAAGACGACCAGAAAATTTCTTCATGAGCATTGACACTGTATATAAATGGCGTATAATAAACCTGAAATGGAACAAAATGGGACAAAATGGGAGATTTTCAGTTAACAACATTCTTATATTTTTAGTTTTATTCTGATGTTTATCGGCGAATATCAACATTCAATTGACGACAGAGGCCGTCTTGCAATTCCTTCCAAATTTCGCGCCCAAATAAAAAAAGGCGCTGTTGTTACACGAGGTTTAGATAATTGTTTATTTCTTTATACTCAAGAAGAATGGGAAAAGCTTGCAAACAAATTAGCCAGCTTGCCAATCAGTCAAGCTAATACCAGAGCATTTTCAAGACTTATGTTAGCAGGTGCAATGGATGTTAAATTAGACAGCCATGGTCGGATAATTGTTCCGCAATATTTACGAAATTTTTCATCAATCACAAAAAAAGTCATCATCGCTGGATTATTCAATCGTTTGGAAATCTGGGATGAAGAAAAATGGAATACTTATAAATTAGCAACTGAAAAAAATAGCAGTGAAATAGCTGAAAAATTAGGAGAGCTTGGGGTGTAGTTGCTTAGGGCTTGGTTCCTTTGGTACTTAGGGAAAGAACCCTAAGCCCTAAGAAACTAAGTACCTAAGTTACTAACATGATTTACTAATATGCAAAACAATTACCACGTGCCAGTCCTTTCAAAAGAAATACTTGATTATTTCAATCCAAGACCAAATCAAAATTATATAGATGCAACATTGGGCGATGGCGGACACACGCAATTATTGTTAGAAAAGATTGGCCCGAATGGAAAAGTAATGGCATTTGATCTAGACCAAGACGCAATTATCAGAGCATCAAAGAGATTAGAAAAATATCACCCTACGGGTGATCACCCAAAGGGTGACAAAGACAGAATTATTTTTATCAATAAAAATTTTAAAGAAATAGAAAAAATAGTTAACGAAAACAAGTTTTTTCCAATTTCTGGCATTCTATTCGATCTAGGCCTATCAACTTATCAGCTTCAAAGCTCTCGCGGATTTTCTTTTCAAACAGAGGGAAAGCTAGATATGAAATTTGACGAAGCAACGAGAAAACACAGATCAGCATTCCAAATAATCAACGAAGCTAAAGAAGAAGAGCTGATGAATATTTTTAGAAATTTTGGTGAAATACAAAATTATCGAAAACTTACCTCAGCAATAATAAGCAAGAGAACAGAAGGCAAAATAAAAACGAGCTCTGAATTGGCTGATACAATAAAGATGCTTGTTCCAGAAAGAGTCAGAAATAGATATCTAGCCCAAGTTTTTCAAGCTATCAGAATTGCGGTTAATAATGAATTAGAAAATATTTCAAACGCCTTAAAAGATGCAACAAAAGTAATTGAAAAAAAAGGGAAAATTGCAGTTATCTCTTACCATTCATTAGAAGATCGAATCGTCAAACAATTTTTTCGAGCTGAAAGCAAAGGATGTCTTTGTCCGCCAGAAATTCCAATTTGCCAATGTCATCACAAAGCATCATTAAAAATATTGACAAAAAAACCAATAATACCAACTGATTCAGAAATCAAAAATAATTCAAAATCTAGATCAGCAAAACTACGGGTTGCCGTAAAAATATAAAAACTTAATAAATATCCGCCTTCGCTCTTCGCTTAAGCTCAGAGCTTCGGCGGACAAAGAAAAATAAAAATATAAAAATCAGCGTTGATCGGCGTTCAAAATCAGCGTTCAATCAGCGCTTGAACATAAACAAAAATAAAATGTCAAACTATTTAACAGTCAACAAAAATTTAAATTCTAAAAATCGCACCAAAACAGTTAAAAATAAATTAACTGCTGGTCCAGTTACAATATCTATAATAACTGTTGTTTTATTCTGCGCTCTTGGCTTATTATTTTTAGCACAGGTTTTCCAATCTCAAACAAAGAGCTATGAAGTACTAGAGCTTAATAAAAAAACAGAAGAACTCAAGCAAGACAATAAA
The DNA here is from genome assembly GCA_964574655.1 of uncultured Candidatus Saccharibacteria bacterium. Lineage (GTDB taxonomy): Bacteria > Patescibacteriota > JABMPQ01 > JABMPQ01 > JAQVVF01 > JAQVVF01. Next base: position 10,462 of record CAZNOH010000004.1, on the reverse strand, counting down.
GATTTAGAAATTAAATCTGCTGAGTTGCGATCAATGGATCATATCAAACAATCAGCAAAACAATTGAATCTTGTTGAAACAAAAAATATTGTGTATATAAATAAAATAGGCAATTCTGTTGTTGTCATGAACAGATAAAATATAACAAATTTAATCGTATATTATCCAACAAAAAAACTCTACCAGTACTGCACTTAACAAACAAGGCCACAATCTAGCGACTAACTAGATAAATAAAGCTTCTTATCCAAATGAATGGATAACCAATTGCCTGTGTATAAGACAAGCAAGTATGGTAATATAAATGACTAATTGGCCAAGATATCTTTGCAGTAATAGTAGAGCACTTATCATCTTAACAGATTTTTAAGTGTCTTTCAAAAGACCAATTTTAAGCATACCCTGTGGATAAATATAAAAAGCAAAAAAAAAGCCGAATATTTGATCGCCTAAATTTTCTATTTGTTTTAGTTGTCATCGTTGTTATTGCAATTGTTTTTAGATTATTCAATTTACAAGTAGTTAAATACGGTTATTACGAAGCATTAGCTTCAGGTCAACATAGCTTGTTTGAGGATCTTGTTCCTGAAAGAGGCGAGATTTATGTTGAAGATAAATTTTCCAAAAAATTATATCCTCTAGCTATCAACAAAAAAATGAATTTGGTGTTTGCTGTCCCAAAGCAGGTTGAAGATAAAAATGCTACCAGTATTTTGCTTACACCTCTGCTTTCAATGCCAAAAGACGAAATTCTTGGTTTAATTTCTGACGAGGAAAGGCTTTATGTTCCTATAAAGCATAAAGTTGAAAGTGAGACTATTGAGCAAATTAAAAATCTTAATCTTTCTGGCATTAGCTATCAAACCGAAGACTGGAGATACTATCCAGACAAGAGTTTAGGATCTCATATCTTAGGTTTTGTTGGCTTTGTCAATGATCAGAAAAAGGGGCAATACGGAGTTGAAGGATATTATGACAATACGCTTTCCGGAAAAAATGGTTTTTTACAAAGTGAAAAAAATACTCTAGGTGAAATTATTTCTGGTACAAAAAATTTAGTTCAAGGTGCAGAAGATGGCAGCGATATTGTTTTAACAATTGACCGCTTAATTCAGGATAAAGTTGAGACAGTTGTTAAAGATGCTGTTGAAAAAAATGGCGCTGAAAGCGGTTCAGCAATTGTCATGGATCCGCAGACTGGCGCGATAATTGCCATGGCTGGCTATCCAGATTATGATCCGAATGATTATTCTAACGTTGCAAATGTTAATGATTTTAGCAACTCAAATATCTATGAACAATATGAGCCTGGTTCAGCTTTTAAGCCGTTAATAGTTTCTATGGCTTTAGATTCCAATTTAATTTCGCCAGATACAAAATTTAATGATAACGGTAAGATGGAAATAGGCGAGTATACTATCCAAAACTTTGACAAAAAAGCATATGGAGATTTGACAATCACGCAGATTTTGGAAAAATCAAACAATATCGGCATGGTTCAAATTGCTAGAACATTGGGAAAAGAAAAAATGTACGATTACTTGATCAACTATGGCTTTGATGAAAATTCTGGAATAGACTTAGATACAGAAATAGGCACAGTAGTTAAAAAACCAAACGAATGGTCGGAAATGGATTTTGCTACAATGAGTTTTGGTCAAGGCATTGCTACAACGCCATTGAGGCTTGCAAATGCAATCGCTTGCATTGCAAATGGCGGTCGTTTATTAAAACCATATATCGTTAAAAAAGTTATCAGGCCAGATGGTTCAGAAGAAACAACAAAACCAAAAGCTGTCCGTCAAGTTATTAAACCAGAAACAGCGGAAACTCTATCAGCAATGATGGTTTCAGTTATGGAAAAAGGTTTTGGACAGCCAGCCAGAGTTGAGGGTTATAAAATAGCTGGAAAAACAGGTACTGCTCAAGTTCCAAGCGCTGACGGCAAGGGCTATGATCCAAATAAAAAAATTACAACATTTGTCGGTTTCGGTCCGATTAAATATCCTCGTTTTGTAATTTTAGTAAAATTAAATAATCCTGGTGGAGATGTATGGGCCGAATCAGTAACCGGTCCAGCATTCAAATCTATTGCTCAAGAATTATTAAAATACTATCAAATAGCACCGAGCGATTGAAATAACTAAATTACTAAATTATAAATAACAAAAAGAATTATAAATTAAAGTATTTTGTCATTATGTTATTTATCATTTAGTTATTAAGATTATGGTTTGGTCTAAAGATTACAAGAAAAAAGATATTTGGCAGAGATGTTTTAAAGCAGCAGTTCGAGTTATCAAATTGGCTAGGAAAATTCCTTATTCAATTGAAGCAAAAGAAATCAGCAAGCAAATAATTAGATCAGCAATGTCAGTTGTAGCGAATTTAACAGAAGCAAGTAGTGGTTATTCCTATAAAGATTTCAAAAGTTCCTTGAACATTTCCAGAAAAGAAGCATGTGAAACTGATTGTTGGTTAAGAATGCTATATTCTCTTAATTTGGGTAATAAAGAAGAAGTCATCGATTTAGGAAAAGAATATCAGGAAATAATCAAAATATTGAGTTCAATATATTTTGGCAGGGAAAAGAAAAAATAATTTTGTTATTTATAATTTAGTTATTTAGTTATTAATATGAAGTCTATTCTCCAAAAAATATTAAGAAATATTTCGAAATCAATAATTAAACATCAAAAACCAATTATCATTGGCGTTACTGGCAGTGTTGGAAAAACTGGAACAGTTGAGGCGATTTATCATGTTTTGAAAAATAAATTTTCTGTCAGAAAAACAATCGGAAATTATAATAATGAAATCGGATTACCGTTAACAATAATTGGTAAAAAAACAGCTAACCGTTCGCTTATTGGCTGGCTTAAGATTTTTAATTCTGGACTAAAACAAATTCGTTCAAAAAATTATCCAAAAATTTTAGTTTTAGAAATGGGTGTTGACAAGCCGAATGATATGGATTATCTATTAGATTTAGCAAAGCCAAGTATTTCTGTTATAACTGCTATCGGCAAAAGGCCAGTTCACGTCGAATTTTTCAAAGGTCCAAAAGAGTTATTATTAGAAAAAGCAAAAATAATCAGTTGCTTAAATTCAGCAGATACTGCAATTTTGAATTATGATGATATTGCCGTCAGATTATCAGCAAAACAAACAAAAGCAAAAACAATTACTTTTGGTTTTATTAAAGGATCAGAATTACAAGCAGATAATTTATCTTTAAATGCAGATTTTTCTCAAGGACAAAGTTTGCAAGGCTATAATTTTAAAATGCGCTATCAAGGCAAAGAAGTTCCAGTCAGGCTGAAAAATATTTTTAGTAAAACTCAAATTTATGCCGTTTTAGCAGCAGCTGCATGTGCAATCTCAATGAAAATTAATTTAGTTGAAATCTCAGAACTGCTATTTGATTATAAAGCTCCAAGAGGCAGAATGAATCTAATTCCAGGCATTAAAGGATCTTATCTGATTGATGATACCTATAATGCTTCTCCAGAAGCAACGTTGTCAGCTTTAAATACTTTAAAAGAAATAAAAACATCTGGCAGAAAAATAGCTTGCCTAGCCGACATGTTAGAGTTGGGCGCATTAACAGTTGAAGCCCATAAAGATATAGGTAAATTAGCTTCTCAATCTGCAGATTATATTGTCGCAGTTGGCAAAGCATCCGAATATATTGCAAGTGAAGCAATCAGTCTTGGCTTTTCAAAAGACAAAGTTTTTACATTTCAAAATTCAGAAGAAGCCGGACTTTTTGTTCAAAACAAAATCTTAAAATCAGGTGATTTAGTTTTGATAAAAGGATCTCAAAGCATGAGAATGGAAAAAATAACTAAAGAATTAATGGCTGAACCAGAGAGAGCTCAAGAACTGTTAGTTCGTCAAAGTGCAGAGTGGCAAAGAACGAATTTTTAATTTCTAATTTTCAATTTCTAATAAATTCTTAATGTTTAAATTTTTAAATATTTTTCTGTCGTCGATGTTTAGAAATTAGTTAATTAAAAATTTAATAAAAATTAGAAATTAGAAATTGAAAATTAAGACTGAAAAGTTATCCTCAATTTTATCTCAAATCGAAATTGTATACAAAACAAAAAAATAGTATAATAAAACAAACAATAAAATAATGAAAAAGCGAAACAAGAGTTGGCTTATTTTCCCAATAATTTTAGGCATAATATTTTTGCTTATTTTCGTAAGCGAATTTTATTTTTCCAAAAAAATAGATGCCTATGTTTTGACTTGGCAAAATATTTATTCAAACGTTGCAGACCAGCAATATAATCGCAGTATTGTATTTGACGACAAGCTATATGTTGGCACAGCTGATGCATCAGGTAGTGGCGCAAGAGTTCTAATGTCTACAGATAGCATCAATTTTACACAAGTCAATACAAGTGGTTTCATTGCCAATGAAAATACGATCATTAATTCATTCGCAGAATTTAATAGCACGTTATTTACCGGAACTACAAATGCTGCAGGAGGAGTTGTTTTCAAATGCGCCTCATCAACTGGCTGTGACGCGCCTGGAGATTGGGCTACAGCGAGCTCTCATGGCATAGATGGCACATTCGCAAATGACATTATCTCATCACTCTATTCATTCAACGGTTATCTTTACGCTGGCACTAACAATGGAGCAGGTCTTGAAATGTATCGTTGTTCACTTGCCAGTGGATGCGGATCAGCTAATTGGGTAGAAGTTGATGGTGCAGTTGGTTTTGGTGATACCAGTAATACTCGTGCTTCAAGCATGACTAGTTTTGGCAACAAATTATATGTCGGAACCATAAATGTAACTGCTAATGAAATTTGGTCGTGTACGACTTGCGATGGCACTGATTGGGCATTTTCAAACAATGACGGTTTTGGCAGTGGAACAAATGTTGAGGTAATGTCTTTAGCTGAATATAATAACAAGCTTTATGCCGGAACAAGAAGATCTGGCGGGGGATTAGGCCAAGTTTGGGAGACTTCAACAGGCGCTGTTGGGTCTTGGACGCAAGTCGGAAGCAGCGGTTTTGGAAAAAATATTGGTGCATTCGGCACTATGCTAGTTGACAGTGATGATTTTTATATTGGCTCTGGAAGCAACTTGAATTTGCTAGGTACAGTTTGGCATACCAAAGATGGTGCTGCTTTTGATCAAATTAATGACGATAATTTCAACGAAGCAGCTGCAACGCAAGTTTGGACTTTAAGTAAATACAATAATTATCTTTTCGCTGGTACAGGAAGATCTGGAACTGGCTATATTTATAGAACAGATCTAAGACCAGTTGTAACATCAGGAAGTGTTACCACATCTCAAAGATTAGATGGCACAGGTAATGTCGATATTTCATTCAAAGTCAATGATCCAGATCAAAATAATGTTCGAGCAAGACTAGAATATTCAACAGACAACGGTGCTACATGGAGCGACAAAGTTACATTATCAACAGCTGACGCAGATACAACTGCAACTTATGGCGATCCAAAGATAAATAATAGCGCTGACTATCAAGTCGGTACAGCTGCCGGTTATATTACAACTACAACATCTTCAGTCCCAAACACAGTTAATGTTGTTTGGACTTCAAAATCTAATCTTCCAAATACTAGTTCAAATAGTGTGATGATTCGTGTCACGCCAAATGACTTGGCTTATAATGGCACAGCAGTTTCTTCTGCTAGCTTCAGTCTTGATAATGTCGCGCCAGTCATTAGCAATGTTTCTGTATTGCCAAGTCGTGGTAGAAAAAATACTGAGCTTAGAATCACGGTCAGTATAAATGGCACTCAGTCAGAAAATCCAACCGTGACAGTAGATGGCAATTCTGCAACCACAAACAATGCTCAAGCCGGCGCTCAATCAATCAGATATTCTTATCGTGTTCAAGGCACAGAAAATGAAGGTGCTGATCCAGTTGTTGCAACTGCTAGAGATACAGCTGGCAATATTGGCACAAAATCAACAACCGTGTCATTAGATTTCACCGCACCAATAATCACTGCTCATCCGCGCGGTGGATCATTCAATGGTCCGATCGGTGTTACGCTTACAGCTAATGAACAAATTGGAAAAATTAAATATACGACAAATGGCGACGATCCAAAAGTAAATGGAACAAATTATCTTGGCGCTATTCATATTAATAGCAATACTACTTTAAAGTTTTACGGCAATGATTTATACGGAAATGTTTCTGACACAAAAGAAGAGGTTTATACTTTTGACTACGAAGCTCCAGAAACACAAGCTAATCCGCAAGGTGGAGTTTATGATAATCCGCAAGCAGTTACATTATCTTCAAACAAACCAGCCACAATTTATTTCACAACAGATGGCAGAGAGCCAACAGAAAATTCTAACGTTTATGATGGCAAAATATTGATCAGTCAAAATACTACCTTAAAATTTTTTGGTGTTGATGGAGCAGGTAATAAAGAAGGAGTTCATACCGAGCTATACATTATTACTTCAACAAGTCCATTTATTTCACTTACAAAAACTTACGGCATCTCGCCAATTGCATCTGGTGCATCAAGCAGCGGCAGTTCAATGCTTAAAAGTGCAACGTCTTTTATTAGCAATTTCAATATAAAATCAAAAACTAGTCTTATATTATTTATCATCATAATATTCTGGTCAGTAGTTTCGTTTGTTTATTTTATAATTTCCTTCTTTAAGAATAGAAGAAAGTTATCGCAAACATTTAGATATTTATTCAAAAAACAGAAAGCTTTCTGTTCAACAGTTTCAATTATTATTGCTTTATGTTTAATAGTTGAATTATTTATAGGAATTGGAACTAGAGCTTCTGCAATTTCACGCGGTGATTTTATTACATACAGAATTGACTATTCAAATCAAGGGGCAAAAGAAACTACCGATTTAAGAGTAGTTGATCCGATTTCTTCATCAACTCGTTATATTGCTAATTCGATTGTAGTAAATGGAGCTAGCCGTTCAGATTTTAGAGATAATGACAATACAGATTATAATCAAACAAATCCAGGCGCAATCACTGTCGATTTAGGTCAAGTCAATCCAAATACTTCTGGCTCTATTCAGTTCCAAGTTCAAGTAAACAATTTTGTTCCTTTCGGAACCGTTATCGAAAATAAGGGCATTGGCAGTTATAATCCTGGTATAATATTTACTGAAAGTAATATTGTTTCTAACACAGTTTCTGGCTCTGCATTTGGCGGACCAGTAAAACCAAAACCTGAACCAAAAAAGCCGGAACCAAAAAAACCTGAAATTATAAAGATTATAGAAGAAAAAATACCAAAAAATATTATTGATGGTACCGTCAAAATAATCAAAGATATCCAAAAGTTTCTTGAAAATAAGACCCTGCAAGAAATTGCAAAAAAATATGTTGCTCCGATCATGACAGCGATAACAGCCCTAGGTCTTTTAGCTGCAGTTCCTTTTGTTAATGCCTTGCTTCCATATTTAGCATATCTTTTGCAATACATCACTCATCCAGTTCTATTTTTTGGCAAAAGAAAAAGATGGGGAATTGTCTATAATTCATTAACCAAACAGCCAATTGATTTGGCAATCGTTAGATTGTTTAATAAAAATACTAACAAGCTTTTAGCTACCAGAATTACCGATTTTCAAGGCCGTTATCTGTTCATTGTTGATCCCGGAGATTATTTTATAACAGTTGCAAAATCCTACTATATGTTTCCTTCTCGCTTGCTAACAAAAAAAGCAGAAAATACTTATATCGGTGAAACAATCTCAGTGCAATCCAGCAATGATCAAAAAGAAAAAGGTGTTGTTTCATTTGATATTCCTCTTGATCCTCAAGAAGGCTATCTCCAGAATCCAGTCAATCCATCAAAAGTTATCACCACGCCAATTAAAAATATCAATGATTTAGAAACCCTGCCAAAAGAAGTCATCAAAAAAGCAGATAGTCAATTATTAAAAGTCTTAAAGCAACACAAATTTAATCATTTCGTTGCGATATTTGGTCCGATCGTTGGATTAATTTGCTTAATCATTAGTCCATCCATTCTAACCGGAGCACTCTTTGTATTTGACATCATATTATTGCTAGTATTCAGAAAATTAGCGGTTAAGCGTCAAAATTCATGGGGCAAAACAGTTGATCAAAGCAATCACAAGGCCTTACCGCAAGCAGTTATAAGGCTATTTGATAATAAGTATGGAAGAATGCTTTTAGCTGATATTTCTAAAGGAGATGGACGTTATGGTTTCTTAGTCGGCAAGGATAAATATGTCCTTACATCTCAAAAGCAAGGCTATGAATTGCCTCAGCACAAAATAGATATTAGCGGAGATAGAGAAGGAGTTATCAGCCAGAATTTAGAATTAAAAAAACTTGCTAATAGCTAATACCTGCCCTGCCGGCAGGCAGGGAAAATAGGAAATAGTTACGGGCTAGAAATTAATCCAGCCTTTTAAATTAGATTGACTTTTTAAATTTTTCTGATATTTTTAATTTAATTGCGCCGCGTTCTTCTAGTGGCTAGGACACATGGTTCTCAACCATGCAACACGGGTTCGATTCCCGTACGCGGTACGACAATCACACAATCCTCGATTTTCCCGATTTTCGCGTGGGCGGCCTCAACGGCCGCCCATTGGTTTTTCGGCGAATTGTCGCCGTTTTTTAATTCCCCCCACACCACTTTACCGCCAGTGAGGCGGAGGTTCGAGCCAAAGATTTCTTTGGCCATAACCTTTTTATTTAAAAGGTTATGCTCCCGCGCGATTTGAGGCAGATTCTCTGCCTGTTTTATCCATGCTCGCATCGGTTCGATCCAGCCAGTCCGCTTTTGTTCTAAGTGGATTATCTTTTCCTCCAACGACTTTTTTTCGCTCATAAACTTTGCCTTCTTTTCCAGATATACTTCCCGCTCAATATCTTGCTCTAAATAGCTATCTAAAAGTCTTTGTAGCTTCATTTTTATGGCTTCTATAGTATTTCTGGTCTCTTGAACAAAAGCAGCCGAAGATTGGGCGTTTTTATTTTTGTCTTTTTCTAACAGTGCAGTTAATTGGCTTGCCCAATCTTCGCTCAAAGAAAATTTTTGAAGCAAAAAGGATGTTTGCTCGTCCAAATTCTCCTGGCGAATACAGGGTTCGTCACATTTAATTGTTTTATTCTTTTTAGTACAGTGGTAGTAAATATAATCATGAGTATTCCCGTTTTTCTGACGCTTAACCCTATATTCACCAGTTATGCCCATTCCACAAGTTCCACATTTTAACATTCCACAAAATGCCTGTGGTTCATTTTTAGTTTTGTGGTGCGGTCGTCCTTTTTGTTTTAAATTATTTTGGACAGTATCAAAAATTTTCTTTGAGATAATAGGCTGGTGTTTACCTTCATATAATTCTTTGCTGTACCTAAAAAAACCTACATAAAACGGATTGGAGAGGATAAAAGAAATTCTGTCTCGTGATAAATGTTTACCACTTTTGGTGGCAACTCCTTGTTGCGCCAAAAAGTTAGATATATCCTCTAATCTAGAATTACCTTGTGCGTACAGTTCAAAAGTCCTGCGTAAAATTTCTGTTTTCTTTTTATCCACAGCCACATTTTTAGTACGGGGATCGTTGAAATACCCGAACGGTGCTAAGCCTGGATATTCGCCCCGTCTAACTTTTTGACGCATGCCTCGTTTAACATTCTCGCTCAAACTATCTACATAATATTTGCTTTGCCCAAAAGCAATATTTAACATGAATTTTCCTTGTGGTGTTGGCTCAAACCAAAATTGTGGAAATTTCAATGCCGTAATATGCCCGCAATCCAAAAGATAAATTATTTTTCCGCCGTCCACGGAATTGCGCGCTAATCTGTCAGGGTGCCAGCTAATAATTCCATTTGCCTCGCCTTTTTCAATTCTTTCTAGCATAGAATTAAAAATTGGCCTGCCTGGAATTTTAGCTGACTTTTTTTCTATTAATTCCTCAACAATATTCAATTCTTCATTTCTCGCAAAGGCACGCAATTCCGTGATCTGAGCTTCGATACTTAAAATTTGTTTATCCTCCACATCTGTGGATTTGCGGGCATACAAAAAGAATTTTTGCATATTTTTTATTAAAACTTAAATTGCCGTCCTGGTGTGCTCAACCCAAAGAATTTAGAATCTTAGGATTGTCCAAGACGGCAATTAAAAAAATCCTTTGGTTAAGTTGAGCACGTATTTAGTATATCACAAATTCTAACAACCATAAAATAAAAATTCTTTTTAGAATTTTCAAAATCGCATGGGAGGCGAACCTCCGCCTCACTGGCGGTAAAGTGGTGTGGGGGGAATTAAAAAACGGCGACAATTCGCCGAAAAACCAATGGGCGGCCGTTGAGGCCGCCCACGCGAAAATCGGGAAAATCGAGGATTGTGTGATTGTCGTATCACTTTACAACCACGCTCGCACCTATTTCACCCAAAACTACTAAAAAATATG
>CAZNOH010000003.1:0-161998 GCA_964574655.1 uncultured Candidatus Saccharibacteria bacterium | reverse complement strand
GCCTTGGAGACTGCCGGCGTATAGTCGGAGGAAGGTGGGGATGACGTCAAGTCAGCACGTCCCTTTGACATCTTGGGCAACACACGTGCTACAATGGCCGTTCTAGAATTATCTAGAGTCTTTCGGGACACAAAGAGAAGCTAAGCCGCAAGGCAGTGCAAATCTCAACAAAAGTGGCCTCAGTTCAGATTGAGGGCTGAAACTCGCCCTCATGAAGTCGGAATCGCTAGTAATCGTGGGTCAGCACACCACGGTGAATACGTTCTCGGGTCTTGTACAAAAAAATATGCGCCTTCCGTTTTATTAGGCTAGCTAATTAATATTAGCCAAGATATTTATTTTATCTTGAAGCGAAATAGCAGTCCCATTCTGGCGACAGATGGGATGAAGGGCTAAAGTAGCAGATATAGTTTGAACTTGAAACGGCTTGACAAATAGACGATCCTACGTACAAATGGAGAAGTCTTTCAAAAATTTGTTAAGTAATTGGAGTCAAAATGTATCAAAATGTCTAATAGGATACGAAGGGAGATCTTGTTTTTTCCTCGATTTATATTATAATCAAGGTATGAGAAGTGCAAACAACTCAAAAGAAAAACAAGAGGTCTGCAGAGCTCGTAGTACTCAGCAAAAAGTTGAGGAAGGAGCGAATTCTGTTTTAAATCCATATTATATTGCTGGTTTTGTAGATGGAGAAGGTTGCTTCAGTATTTCAATTTACAAACACAAAGAAAGACGGCACGGATTAGATGTAAAGTTAGTGTTTGAAATTGAACTAAGAGCAGATGACAGAGAAATATTAGAGAGACTAAAAAGGACATTAGATTGTGGAAACATCTACACTCTGAATTATGAAAGATACAATTGGTATCCTCATGTTAAATTCAAAGTTGGTTCCTTAGTCGAACTAAGAAATAAGGTAATTCCTTTTTTCAAAGAATACAGATTGCAAGCAAAAAAGAAACTTAGTTTCAATTTGTTCTGCCAAGCTGTAGAAATCATGTCATCAAAAGACCATCTAACAAAATCAGGAATGCAAAAATTGCTTGTCTTAAAGAAAAAGATAAATAAATATGATGGATTAATTAGTGGAACAGAAGTTCCGCCAGGATACGGGAAAACCGTGCGTCCGGCGGCCGAAGAATCGTGAGCAGTAATGTTCAAGAATATCTTAGAACACCGCCCGTCACATCAGGCAAGTTGATAGCACCCGAAGCTCCTCTTTACTGAGGAACCACGGTGAGATCAGCGAGAAGGGTGAAGTCGTAACAAGGCATCCGTAGCGGAAGCTGTGGATGGATCACCTCCTTTCTAGGGAGAATTGATCTATTCAAGTCTTAATGACTTGTTATAGATCTGTCGAGAGTGAATTTATTTTCATTTTGTTTAAGGAATTAATTGACCCTCTTATCACTTTTTGATTATCAAAGTCGCATGAACCGTGTACATAGTATACGGTTTTTGTTTATAAGGTATTGAAATAAACATTTTTTGTTGTTAGAATAATATCGTTATGGGCGCATAGCTCAGTTGGTTAGAGCGCGTCACTGATAATGACGAGGTCCTTAGTTCGAATCTAAGTGCGCCCACCATGTAATAAAAATCCTAAATCCTAAATTCTAAATAAATTAAAAATTCAAAGATTCAAAAGTTTTTGATTTTAGATTTTGAGATTATTTAGGATTTAGAGTTTAGAATTTAGGATTTTCAAAAGTTCTATGTCATTGATTGGCCAAATATTTTTAGGATTATTAGGTATTGGATTAGGAATTTTGGTGACTGTAAAATCTGAATGGCTGATTAACAATGTTGGAAGTCCAGGATTTGCGCAGAAATACTTTGGAACTTTCGGTGGCGGAAGGTTATTTTGGCAATTGTTAGGAATATTAGTAGCTGCTTTTTCAACTTTATACATGACTGGTTTTATACAGAATACCTTGCCAAATATGATAAAAGGATTATTTGGAGGCGGATTACAATAATTTAGTTATATGAACATCATTATAATGGGATTTGTAAGATTGGCTTTTGTGGCGCTAACTTTGTTTGAATTGGCGAACTTGGCTGGAATTTTGAATTATGAGATTGATTTCAGTTGGCTAGGTTTATCGCTAACTGCTTTGGCTGTTTGGGTAGCTCTGGAATTTGTTTTATATTATGTAAAAAGGAAATTTAATTATATTATTCCCGCATTTGTTTTCTTAATCCCATTGGCTAATATACTAATTGATTTTTTTGGTGATTTCTGCAAATTATATAGCAAAATCTCATGGTATGATCAAATGGCGCATTTTTTAGGAGGCGCATCTGCTGCTGGAGTAACTTTTTTTATAGTTTGCGCATTATTAAAACGAAGACGCGTTGATTTCAAAAAATACTTAATCGCTAGCTATGCCTTTTTTGCAGCTTGCTTCTTAGGAACTATATACGAGCTTGAAGAATATGCAGAAACTCTGTTTTTGGGAAATAACAGGCTTGGAGATAGGCTTGATACGCCAAATGACATCTTCTTCAACACAATTGGCGCGTTAACTGGAGTACTAGTTGTTTACTTATATGTAAAAATGACTGATACGTTAAGTAAGACTGAAGAGAAGTAAGCCTCGTTTTAGAAATTAGTAATTAGACATTAGAAATTTAGTTTGGGCCTGTAGCTCATCTGGTAGAGCGCCTGCTTTGCAAGCAGGAGGTGAGCGGTTCGAGTCCGCTCAGGTCCACCAAATTAATAACAGAGAAGTTAAATAAAAACAGCAAATAGCTGTTTTTTTGTTTGTGTTATAATGTAATTATAAATAATTTAAAAATAAAATGAAAAAAATATTAAAATACATTATCTTTTTGTTATTGTGTTTTATTCCTTACACAACTTTCGCGCATATTCCTCGATTGGTTTCAGAAAATAAAGTTCAAGTGCAAAATCCGGACATCTCGCAAGCTTTCTATGCAGAACTAAAGGGAAAGCCTGATGTTTATTATTTTTCTTTTGACAAGAGATCTCCTTATTATATTGGATTATTAGCGCCAAAGATTGATGGTATAGATAAAGATTATACTTTTGAGATTTACAATGAAAGCGATAATAATAAATTAATCGCGAAACTAAGCGGAAAAGATAGAGTCTGGTCAGAATTTTATGAACCTTTTGCTGGCGATTTTTATTGGCAAGGGCCAGAAATAAGAGGCGAGTTTGAACCTGGCAAGTATAAAGTTAAGGTATTCAGTCCTGACAACAAAGGTAAATACGTAATAGCGATAGGCGAAAAAGAGCAGTTTTTAGGCAAAGATATTATTGATACGATAAAAGTTTTGCCGAAGTTAAAACATGATTATTTTGGCAAGTCATATTTTTCAGTATTTGCAAATAGAGTTGGACTATTTTTGTTAGGAACAATTCTAATATTGACTGGCATAATAGTCTTGATTGTTTGGCTCGTTAGATTAAACAGAAAACAATATTAGGTCTCTAGAGCTATCCTTTCTTGATTATTTGAGAAATATAAATATTCTGCTATAATAATATAACCAATTAATTTAGCAAAACAAAAATGTCTAATTTATTTCTGATTTTCTTTTTCATTATTGTCTTTGTTCTACTCGGATGGGTAATTTATTTAACTTTTCTGGTTAGATCATATGTTTCTGACAAAAGAGGTGTTTTGGCTGAGGCAAAAGAGAAGGGGCTAGAGAATGTTCTTGATGATTGTTCAAAGCAAATTAAAAGAATTGATACTGACGTTAAAGAGCTTTACAACATTTCTGATCAGCTGAATAAAATCATGATGAATAGCCTGACTAAAGTTGGATTAGTGCGCTTTAATCCATTCGGTGATACTGGTGGCGATCAAAGTTTTGCCTTGGCGCTTTTAGATGCTAATAATAATGGCATTATTATTTCCAGCTTGCACTCGAGGGCAGGCACAAGAATGTTTGCTAAGCCGATTAAGGGCGGTAAATCTGAATACAATTTATCAGATGAAGAAAAGCAGGCGATAGAAAAAGCGCAAGAATAGAACGCAATTTCAAAGTTCAAATTTAAAATTTCAAATGAATGCCTAATGACAAATGTCAGAATAGCAAGTTTTCTCATTTGAGATTTGGAACTAATTTGATGTTTGCAATTTTTAATTTGAGATTAATATAAACTTATGTTCAAGAAGAATGAGAAACCAATCGAGAATCTAGAGGGAGGGGAAAATAACGAGACAATTGTTGGATCTTCGGTAAAGCTAGAAGGCGATTTAGTAAGCACTGGCAATATCAGCATCTATGGTGACGTTGTCGGACAGGTTAGCACTGAAGAAGATGTCGTAATCGGAGATTCTGCAACAATAAAAGCCAATATTGCTGGAGACAATGTAACTGTTGGCGGAAGAGTAGAAGGAAACGTTAAAGCAGGAGGAAAATTATGTATTACTGAGACTGGCAAAGTTTTTGGCGATGTTATAGTTTCGTCGATATCAATCAGCGATGGCGCGATGTTTTCAGGTCATTGCCAAATGGGAATTGAAGAAGAGACGGCCGAAGGTATAAAAGAAGACTAATTAAAAACTGACGAATAATCAATAACCAATAATCAGTAAATAATCAATATTCAATAACCAATATTTTAAAAATAAGCTGGTCATTGATTATTGGAAATTGGTTATTTCTTGGTTCTTGGCTATTGATTATTAGCTTTTTTACAAACATGTATTTTTTTATTTACGAATCAAATAGAATGAATGACAAGCAAGCCAAACTTTTGGATATTATTAGCTTGAAGTTTTCTGACATGGGAATTCGTTATGATAAAGTGTCTGTAACGCCTCTTAGAACAGCGGATATTTTAGCGCATGATGCCATCTTGGAGGGTAAGTATAAAACAATTATAGCTGTTGGATCAGACAAGACTGCCAGCCAGGTGATAAACACATTAGCAAAATTGAAAAAAGCGAATCCAAATGTAAAGAACTGGCCTGTTTTTGGAATAGTGCCTCTTAGAAAATCTAAAATAGCGGATGTCTTGGGCGTACCGTATGACCCGACAATCTGCGACACGCTGACTAGCAGAAAAGTTGAAGTTGTAGATTTAGGCAGGGCTGATGGCAGTTATTTTATGACTTCTTTTGACGCTGATGTCATAGATCGCAAGAAAACAGTCTGGGAAAAAATAACAACAGTAATAAAAACTATTTCAAAAACAAAATTACCAGAGATTTCTTTTGATATTGATAAACAAATCTTTGCGAAAACTAGGTTAACTAGTCTATCTGTTATTAATTCATTAGGAAATACTGATTTTTTAGGAAAAGATAAAATAAAATTGTCAAAAATAAAGCCTAATGATCAAATATTGGATTTGGTCATGTTCAGTGGCAATAAAAAGAAAAAAGAATCAGATCTTTCTTTTTTTCGCGGTCGAAAAATCAAATTTGATTGCAAGGATAAATTAATAATGTCCTGCGATGATCAGTCAATAAAGAAAGTCCCAGAAGTATTTGAAATTGTGCCTAAGGCTATAGAGGTAATTGCAGGAAAGAACAGACTTTTTTAATTTTTAAATTGGCTTTAGTAATAAAAAAACTCGCTTGTGGCGAGTTTTATGATTTTATAAATGGTTAATTATTCTGTTTTTGCCTGATTCGTAAATTCTTCTCTTAGTTCCATTACAATTTTGGCTAATATCGCTCCTGGGATTGTTCTACTGTCTGGCAAGATCTGATTGTTTTTATTTTTTAAGATATGAGTAATCGGCCTATTTTTGGTTTCTAGCAATAGTTCCAACACTCTAGGATTCTGTACTAATTTTGCTCTTATCGCTTTTTTCATTAGCTCGTGATGTTGTGGCGAGCCAACCTCTATTGTCTGCCCTTGGTATTCAATTTCTTTTATATCTGCCCTGAGTTTGCCAGCTCTTTTTGCTTTGCCACCGACTAATCCAGCTGTTTCTATCCTTTCTTTACTGCTTTCGGGAAATTTAATGCTTTGCCAGAATCCCTCTACAGATTCATAATGAACACCATCAAGCTCAAATGGCGTATGGGCAAAATTAGATAACAGATCTTCTATTTCTGTTCCTTCTCTGGAGCCAATATTAATGATATTCTTTTCGGCTTCTTGCTCTGGGATAAATTCTGGTTCTTTTTCCATAGAATACTTCTATTTTAATTCTAAATCTTATAGCTTAATCCGCCGAGATAAGCCAAATTATTGATAATTCTGGGTCAAAAATGGCCTAAACTCAAGGTAATTAATTTTATCTGCTTATAAGTAATATTCTAAGTAATTCTTCCGCAACTTCATTTGGATTAACTAAAGAATAATCTTTTCCTTCACTAGTTAAATCTATTCCAATTGTTTTTTCATATTCGTAAGGTGCCTTTTTTTCTTTTTCTTTAGCAGTAACATTTGATGTTGTTACAGTTGCTATAAATTTAGATTCTGCAGGCTCATAGGAATAATCTCGCCTTATACCGATTGAAACGCGAACAATTCTGTCATCTATCTTTCTATTTGAAACTAGGGAGACAGAATCATCGTCGATATTTAAATTCAAATAGTCATCGCTATATGTCCATTTTTTATCAGTTATTTCACCATTTTCAAATACAACGGTTGCGTCTTCCATCAAAGGCGTTACGTCACGAGTATCCAAAAGATTTAAAGGAATATCTTGCTCTTTGCTCATTTGTTTCATTTTTTCAAGCAAAGATACTTCGACTTGATCAAAAAAAATTAAACTGCTCTCTTCAATTTTATCCTTTTTTACTTCATCATCTTCGTCTGATTCTGCTTTTTCTTCTAATTCTTCCAGAATTATTTTTGCAGCTTCTTCAGGTTTTATTCCTAAGTCTGTTGCATAACGCAGATTAATCATTTTTCTTGGATGTGTTTCTTCTAGCTGTTTAATTTCTTCGGAATATTGCTGAAGAGGCTTGGTTCTTTTGCCTTTTGAATATTCGTATGCTCCAAAAGTGCCAGCAAGCATACTTGTTAAAAAACCGGCTGCTAGAAGATAGAAATGAGGTCTAATTCCAAACCAGGCCTTACTTCCTTTTTCTTGATTTTTTTTCTCTGGCGAAAATCCGCCCCTTTCTGGATCAATCATAATTGTTGCATAAAATATTAAGTGCTTTGATAATTAAACCCGCTTAGATAAGCTAAATTATTGATTATTTTGAATAAGAAACTAGAATTCTTTTTGGTATCTTTTGGTTTTTCTGGAGTTGGCTTTTGTGGCGTAACTGGTTTTTCTGGAGTCGTTGGCTTTTCTGGAGCGCTAGCTTCTGCAACAGAAAATGAAACCTGGTTGCTGAAAATTGCTCGTCCAGTTTCATCAACTGCAGCTGCCTGAACAGAATAGGAGCCTGTGCCAGGATAAGCTAGACTTGTAGAGAATGAATTGCCTGAAGGCGAGCCAACTTCATCGTAAACAGAGCCATTAAGTAAAAATTGGACTTTCTGCAATGTGCCAGAGTAAGCAACAGTTGCAGTTAAACTGATTGGGAAGTCTTGCTTGGTTAAATTGCCAGAACCTGATGAAGAAAGTGAAATAGATGAAGCGCGATCAACTTTTGTTTCAATGGTAACTTGCGAGCTTGCTTTCTGACCAATTTTATCAATAACTGAAGCTGAAATTGTATGGAAACCGTTTTCAAATCTGCCAGTATAGAATTCAGCCGAATAAGGCTCTGAAGACGATGAGCCAATTGATGTACCATCTACCGCAAAATCAACGCTTTTAACGCCATTCGGAGCAGTAACAGAGGCGCTAACTGTAATAGTGCCTTCTTTTATTAAACCGCCAGTAGGAGAAGTAATGCTTATTTTTGGTTTTTTGGCAGGACTGCAAACATCCGTTTTTTCAGTTGGAATTTGAGTAATGCCCTTGTTGTCTTTACCGGCCCAAGATTGAACTGCACTTTCCCAATTGTTATATTGTGGGTCAGCTGAAGGATTTTTTGGAACTTCACCGCGAGGATTATCTTTTTCTACGTAAAACAAAATGTTATGCGCGCTTCTGATTACAACTTCCTCAACTGATTCAGCAGGACAATCATCTGTAGCTAATTTTTTGGTTGTTTTTTCAATTCTGACTTTTTCTTCTGAACCTGATTTGCCCATTAGCACTGGTTTGTCAACTTTTATGGGATCATAGGCCTTGAATTCTTCGACAGGCTGTCCTTCCATTGCTTGGGACATGAACGAATTCCAAATTGGTGCTGCAACATATGAGCCGTCAGCTCCGGAATTCATTTGCGCACCGTTGTTATTACCAACCCAAACTCCGGCAACTAGACTTGGGGTGTAGCCGACTGTCCAGGCATCTTTATAATTTTCGGTTGTTCCTGTTTTTACAGCTACTGGTCGGTCAGATAATCTTAAATCAGGAGCTGCACCAAAAACCATTTGACGAGCATTCGTATCAGATAACATGCTAGAAAGTTGACGAGCAACTTGATCTTCAACTACGCGCTTTGTATCAGTTTTAGTATTATCTTGAATCACCTTGCCTTTACGGTCAACAACCTTAAGAATAGCTTTTTTGTCATTTTTAAGACCATCGTTTGCAAAAACACTAAAAGCAGCAACTTCATCCAGTAATTTAACTTCGCCACCGCCGAGAACAAGGGATAAACCATAATTGCTTGGGTCGCCAAGCGTTGTAATACCTAATTCATGAGCAAAATCAATCGTATTTTCCAAACCTGCTAAATAGAGAGTTTTAACTGCAGGTATATTTAATGAGTTTGAAAGCGCTTGACGCATAGTGACTGGGCCATGAGTTTTGCCATCATAGTTACTTGGTTTGTAATTATTACCAAAGTCAGTTGGCACATCATATAAAATTGTGTCAGGCGTATAACCCCTTTTTAAAGCCAAGGCATAAACGATTGGTTTGAAGGAAGATCCTGGTTGGCGATTTCTTATTGTAACATTAACATTGCCCTCATTCTCTTTATCAAAATAGTCTTTTGATCCCTGCATAGCCAGAATTTCGCCAGTTTTTGGATCAACGGCTGCTAAAGCAGCATTTGAGGCGCCATAAGAATAATTGCGGTCAACTCCTTCTGGGACGACTCGTTCGGCGATCTTCTGTAATCTCATATCTAATGTTGTGTAAACTTTATAGCCACCTTTCTGAACTTCTTTTTCACCATATTGCTGAACAAGCAGGTCTTTTACATACATAACAAAGTGAGGAGCGATAATTCCTTCTTGTTTTTCAATAAAAGCAAATTTTTCTTGCTTGGCCTTTTCTGCCTCTTCTTTTGTAATATACTTGTCATCAACCATGCGGTCAAGAATCCATTCTTGGCGAGCTTTTAATGCATCTGTATTGGCACCATAAGGAGAATAATAAGTTGGAGCTTGTGGAATTGCAGCTAGCGTTGCGGCTTCAGCTAATGTTAAATCCTTGGCTTTCTTGGCAAAAAAAGTCTCTGCAGCTGATTCAACACCATAAGCGTTCGTGCCATAAGGAATTTCGTTTAAATACATCTGCAAAATATCTTTTTTAGAGTAAATAGCTTCTATTTCAACAGCCAGAATTAGTTCTTTGATTTTTCTAGTATATGTTTTTTCTGCTGATAAAGCGGTATTTTTAACTAGTTGCTGAGTGATAGTTGAGCCTCCGACTCTTTCATCGCTTTTTGTGTTCTTAAGGACGGAACGGACAATACCAATTGGATCAAAGCCGAAATGATGGTAAAAATTCTTGTCTTCAGCTGATATCGTTGCTTCTTGAATATATTCTGGCATTTCGGATAAAGGAATCAAAGTTCTCTTTACTCCTCCGTGAATTTCGTAGAGAAGGGTTTCGCCAGTGCGATCATAAATCTTGGTTGATTCAGATGTATTTTTTGAATTGATCTTACTTGGAGATGGCAGATCTTTAGCATAAAAAGCAAATATTCCGCCAAAAACTAAAAAGAAGAAGGTAATAATTGAAACAACGACAATAACGATCTTACGCTGTTTTTCTGATTTTTTCTTTGGACTTGCCATATTAGATGGATTAATTTTAATTACTTTTGGCTTATTTAAGCCTTGTTGTTGAAGGTTAAACATAGATTATGCTTAATTTTAAAAGATGATAGCATGCTTTTTGTTTTATTGCAATGGAGTGTCAGAGCGTCAGAGCGTCAGAACTTCCGAGACTCCTATTTTCCGAGGCTCTGAAGCTCCGAAGGTCCGAAGCTCTGATTATTATTATAGCATAATTCTTGACAGCGTTTTATTTAAGATATAGCATAAACTTGAGTTATCCACAGGTTCTCAACATGTTATGAACATGAGACTATTACTGTTTTGTTAATTTGAAGATATACTTAGTTAACGAAAAGTTTTAAAGGTATTTTTTAAAATAAAAAGTAAATTTTATTTTTTATGGACAATAACCAAATATGGCAAGGCGTGCTTGGAGAGCTAGAGCTTTCTTTAAGCAAGGCAAATTTTACGACTTGGTTCAAGGAGACAAGAGTATTATTCGTTTCTGGTGGCGAGTATGCGATTGGCGTACCTAACGGATTTACTAAAGAATGGTTGCAAAATAAATATCACAAGGATATTGCAAGGGCTCTTCAGAATATCACATCGTCCAGAGTGACAAAGATCACATATGAGATTAATAAAAAGAGTCCTGAATCGGCCATCAATTTTGCGAGACCAGTTACAAGGCCAGCAGAATCTTTTGAGAGAAAACAGAATGTGCTACCGAGCCAAGGCATGCAGACTGGATTGAACCCTAAATATATCTTTGAGAATTTTATTATAGGCTCAAACAATGAGCTGGCAAAAGCAGCAGCTACTGCAATTTGCAAGAATCCTGGCAGAGTTTATAATCCTTTTTTCATTTACGGAGGAGTCGGTCTTGGAAAAACTCATCTTGTCCAAGCAATCGGCAACAAGATATTACAAGATAATAAGGACGCCCAAATAGTTTACGCGACTTCCGAAAAATTTGTAAATGATTTTATAAACTTTATAAAAAATAAAAACAACGACAGCGTTTCCGGCAACTTTCAAAACTTTTATCGCAATTGCGACGTTTTGATTATTGACGATATTCAATTTTTAGCTGGAAAAGTAAGCACGCAAGAAGCTTTCTTTCATACCTATAACAGTTTGTTCCAAAACAATAAGCAGATTATTTTGACTTCTGATAGACCGCCAAAAGCAATTGCCAATCTTGAAGCAAGGCTTGCATCTCGTTTTGAGGGCGGAATGGTTGCGGATATCAGCGCTCCTGATCTTGAAACAAGGAAGGCTATTTTGTCTACGAAATGTAAAGAAAAATCTTACGAGATTCCGACCGAAATTTTGGATTTTATTGCGTCAAATGTTCAAAGCAATATACGGGAGCTAGAAGGTGCTCTAAGCCGAGTTGTTGCACACAGCCAGCTAAGCAATAATGTTCCAACTTTAGAAGGTTGCAAAACTATTTTGACAGACATAATAAGCGCACCTAGTAAGCAGACAACAAGCTCTAGGGGAATAATTGAGGCGGTTGCTTCGTTCTATGACATTGATCCATCTGATATTCTTGCAAAGAACAGAAGGAGAGACATATCTTGGCCAAGGCAAATTGCAATGTTTTTGATGAGGATGGAATTAAAAAAAAGTTATCCAACGATCGGGGACGACACTGGCGGGAGAGATCACACCACAGCAATTCATGCCTTTGAAAAAGTTAAGAAAGAGTTAGAGAAGAACGATAATTTAAAACAGGAAATTGAAGCTATAAAGCAAAAAATGTACGTAAACAACAGTTAATAACCTGTTGAAAACTTATTAAAATGGCTGTGCCGTCAACAACTCGAGTATAAGCTATTAGAGTTATCAACATTTTATTAGAAAATATTAAGTTGAAAATCACTTGTTATCCTGCAGATATTAGAAGTGATTATGGCTTAGCGAGGAATAAATAGTGGGTTATGCACACATTTTATCTCTATTATTACGTATTATTATTTATTTATATATAATCTATACTAACTACTAACTGTTAACTAAATGAAAATTGTTTGTACTCAAGAAAATCTAGCAAGGAGCATTTCTTTGGTTAGCAAGAGCATTGGCAAAGATGCAAACTTACCTGTGCTGGCCAATCTTCTCATTGAAGCAAAAAAGGGAATAATAAAAATAGCAGCTACTAATTTAGAGATAGGCACTATTTGTTTAGTGAGAGGGAAAATTGAGAAAGAAGGATCTATTACGATTCCAGCTCAGCTATTGCAAAGCTACATGGCTAGCTTGCCAAATAATAATGTTGAGTTGTTTACAGAAGCTAACGTTGTTAAAATAGTATGTGGCAGCTATTCAGGGGAAATTAATGGAATTGTTGCTTCTGAGTTTCCTTTGATTCCGAAGATTGATTGTGAGTCATTCTGTAGCGTGAATTCTGGCGTGTTGAAGGGCGCTTTAGATAAAGTCGTTTTTTCAGCAGCAAGAGACGAGATGCGACCAGAAATTTCAGGAGTTTTTTTGAATACAAGAGACAATGAAATGCGGTTAGCTGCAACAGATAGTTATCGTCTTAGCGAAGTGACCATCAATTTGGCAAAAAAAGATGGAAAAGAAGCAACTATGGTTGTTCCTGCCACGACGATGCAAGTGCTCTCTAGCATTTTGGAAGAAGGCGCTTCGGAAATAGAGATGTTCGCGATGGAAAATCAGGTTAAATTTATTGCTGACAATGTGATACTTGTGTCTCGTTTAGTTGAGGGGCAGTATCCAGATTATTTGAAGATAATCCCCAAAGATTTTACAACAACTCTTGAAATTCATAAAGGTGATTTCATTAAAGCGATTAAGACAACTAGCCTATTTTCTAAAACAGATACAAACGAACTGAGATTAGATGCGAGCAGTCTAAGAAAAGAAATTTCGTTGAGTGCTGAGTCTGGGCATGTTGGAAAAAATATTACAAAGTTGGCGTGTGGTTTTGCGGGCAAAGACGTTAAAATTGTTTTTAATTCTAAATATTTGTTAGAAGGACTGAATTCTATTGATTCTGAGGCCGTGCTAATGAAAATGCTGGGTGACTCTGGACCAGGAATGATCGTTGGGAAGGGACAATCTGGTCATTTTTATATTGTAATGCCGATTAAAAGGTAAAATTAAAAAGGAAAAAATCAAAAAGTGCAAGTAAAAAGTAAAAAAACGACGTTCGTTAGCGACACCCGATTTTTTACTTTTTAATTTTACCTTTTAATTTTTTAACGTGTCTGGTCATTCAAAATGGAGCACTATAAAAAAGAAGAACATCTCAATCGATTCAGTTTATTCTTAGTTAGAAGCAAGAACTATTCTTGATGTTAGCAATAACAATGATCTGTCTCAAATAAAAAAGCTAATATTTGAGCTTGAGGATCATCTTGATGTAGCTGGTGTTTATTCCAATGCTGTTTTGAAATAATCTGAGATTGAGAATTCTAACATAAATTGATGAAAATATTAGGAATTGATCCTGGATTGGCAATTGTTGGGTTTGGCTTGGTCATAAAAAATAAAAATAAAATAAGGCTATTGGCGAGCGGATGTATTTTGACGCCCAAAGAGCAATCTACTTGCGATAGAATTGGGATAATTTATAAAGATGTGATCTCGCTTATTAAGAAATATAGGCCAGATGCAGTAATTTGCGAAGAGCTTTTTTATTTTAAGAATGCAAAAACTGTAATAAATGTTGCTCAGGCGAGAGGGGTGATTATGCTAGCTACGAAAAATATGAAAGTGTCTTTTTATGAATATACTCCCTTGCAAATAAAGCAGGCTCTAACTGGTTATGGCAGAGCTGATAAAAGGCAGATTCAGGAAATGACAAAAAGCTTGCTTGGATTGAGTGGATATTTGAAACCAGATGATGTTGCTGATGCTGTTGCTTCTGCAATCTGTTATGCCAATTGTGTAAAATAGATGAATTTTCTAAGAAGATCTTGACAAAAATTTTGTTTTTTAATTTTTTTTTGTTATAATTTTGGTAGGAAACTTGACAGTATTGAGATGATTGTGTTGGATTGGGTAAAAAAATAAAATCGATTTAAAAAAGTACACATGAAAAAAAATAGAATCATATTATTAATTTTTGCTTTTTTTCTGACAGTGTCTTTTTGTTTTTCTGCAAAAGCTCAACAAGATAATTTTTTATCTTTAGAACTGAGATCATCTGCAGGAGGAGATAAAAATGTCGCAGTCGGAAAAAAGGTTGTTTTTGATGCTTCAAAGACGACTGATTTTAGGAATAGCGGATATCTTGGCTATCGTTGGGATTTTGGCGATGGAGGCTATTCTGAAGGCAAGGAAGCAATTCATAGTTATAGTTTGCCAGGCGAGTATAAAGTTATATTGACGGTGAATAATGGATATGAAACTGACAAAGATGAAATTACCGTAAATGTCTATAAGGATTTAGTTCTTTTGGTTGCAGACAAAACGCCAACATCTGATCAAATCAAGGATTTGAAAAGAGAGGCGGTGAGAAACCAGGTTTTGTTGGTTACGATAATGAATCGACAAGGAGAAGCGGATTATGTTGTAGAGGGAGTTTTGTCGAATGCGTTGTTAGAAGCGAAAGAAGACGTTCAGAATGCTGACATCGTTATCCTTTGGACTTCAGGCAGCCTAGGTTTAAATGCGATGTCTAAATTTGCTCAGTCTGCTGGCAATTTAGCTGATTTTAGAATGGATCAAAAGGGAATTGTCAGTGCAGGTAAAAATGTAAAATCAAATGCGAGAATTGCGCAATCAACTTATGATGTTTTGAAGCCAGAATATATTTTGTTAGTTAAAGATAATTATTTAAATTCGGTAATAAGTTCTCGAAATTCAGGAGATCTATTGTCACTAGCCCAAGCAGATAATGCGGAGCATACGTTGATTGGCAAGCATTCGGAAAGAGCAGTGACAAAGTTGGGAATAACTAATTTTTTAAGCTACTCAATAAATTATTTGATTAATAAGGGCGTTGCAATTGATAACTTATTTTTATTGTTGATGTTGCCGATTATTGCAACTCTAATTGCTTTTTTAAGGCAAATATTGGGAATCAAGACATTCGGAATTTATACGCCAACAATCATTACTCTGTGCTTTATTGCGACTGGACTTAAGTATGGATTGACTATTTTCATTATTATTCTATTGGTTGCAACTGCATTAAGATTTATTTTAAGAAGATTTAAGTTGCTTTATTTGCCAAGAATGGCAATCGTTTTGTGTGTTGTGGCCTTAGTTTTGCTTTTGCTATTTATGTTGGGAGGGTATTTGAATAAGACAGGAATGATCACTCTGTCAATTCTGCCTATCTTGGTTTTGATAATAATGGTTGAGAAATTTATTGCCGTACAAATTGAAAAAGGCGGGACAACAGCGATTTTGTTATCTTTGGAAACGATTTTGGTTTCGGTTATTTGTTATTGGATTGTGAATTGGGAATGGTTCAAGACTTTGATTTTGTCTTATCCTGAGTTAGTATTGTTGACGATTGTAATAAACATTGTCTTGGGTAAATGGACTGGATTACGGTTGTCGGAATATATAAGGTTTAAGGCGTTGCTAAAGAAAAATTCTAAATCCTAAATTCTAAATAAATTCAAATAGCTAAAATATAAAATTCAAAAGCACACTTCGGAGTTTTTGGAATTTGGATTTTGGAATTTTGGGTTTGTTTAGAGTTTAGAGTTTAGAGTTTTTTTAAAAAGTATGCGAGCAACTGACATTTTGGGCATGAATGAGCGTAATTTGCGCTATATTCGTGTGTATAACCGTCGCGATGATATTCGGGTGGTTGATGACAAACTAGCAACTAAAGAAGTATTAAGAAAAACTGGTATAAAAACGCCGCGTGTTTATGGTGCAATTCAAACATCTCGAGATTTAAAGACTTTTGATTGGAACAAATTGCCAGTTAGCTTTGTGGTCAAGCCTGATCATGGTTTTGGCGGAGAGGGGGTAATGGTCTTAAGGTCTTTTGAAAAGAAGAAGGAGTTCATGCAAAAAACAATTGACAAGAGGGTTTGGCTGAAAAGTGAAAACGAGGAAGTGACTTTTGAAAATTTAAAATCACACATACTTGATATTCTGGATGGCAGGTTTTCTTTGGCAGGCATACCAGATGTTGCTTTTTTTGAGAGGAAGATTATTTTGCATCCGTTGTTAAAAAAATATGTTTATAAAGGCATTCCAGATGTTCGAGTGATTGTTTTTAATAAAGTTCCGGTAATGTCGATGTTAAGGTTGCCAACGAGGATGTCTAAGGGTAAGGCAAATTTAGCGCAAGGAGCAGTTGGCGTTGGTGTTGATATTGCAACTGGTGTTACAACGCACGCGATTGTTAAAGTGCCAAAAAGGGCTGAATTGATAGCGCATCCTGATACGGGGCAAAAATTAGTTGGTTTTCAAGTGCCTTTTTGGGAAGAGATATTGAAAATGTCTATTGAATCACAACAAGCATCAGGCTTAGGTTTTATTGGAGTTGATATTGCAGTTGACAGTAAATTTGGGCCGGAAATTCTAGAATTGAATGCAAGACCTGGCTTGGAAATACAGAATGCAAATTTACTCGGGTTGGCGAGGAGATTAGAACGAGTATCTGGTTTGGCAATAAGAACAATTGATCATGGTGTTCGAATCTCAAAGGAACTTTTTGGAGCAGTTTCTACAAAAAAAGCTGAAGTTAAGGGCAGGAAAGTTTTGGGATCAGTTGAAAAAGTAAAGGTTTTGAGCAAGAATGGCAAGAGCACTTTTGAAATATTAGCAAAAATAGATACAGGAGCTGCTTCAACTTCGATTGATTTGGTTTTAGCAAAAAAACTTGGCTATGGAGATTTGCTGGATTTAATCAGCAACTATAAATTAGATTCGCAGATGACTGATATTCAAGCAGAAAAAGCTGCAAAGAAGGCAGAAAAAGAATTGAAGGCATTATCTTCAGATGTAGAGAAAGTTAATTATGTTAGATCGGCTCATGGTTTGACACTCCGGCCTTATATTAAGTTAGCTTTTTTTGTGGCTTCTGAAAAAAAGATTTCAATTGTTAATCTTTCAGAAAGAGGACTTTTAAAATATCAAATGATTATTGGCATGAAGGATCTTAAGGGATATTTAGTAAATGTTGAGAAAAAGCATTAATAATAAAAAACAAGATATGAAAGAAAATAGAGAACTAGTTTGGGATACTATAAAAAAAATGGGCGGTACAGTTTCTGAAGTTGATAAAGAAAGAACGGTTGACGAGGCTGTTTTCGGTGAAAAGAAATTTTTGTTTTCGCACAAATTTTTTGTTCGGGCAAAATATAATTTTTTGAGAGACTCGGCATTGTACAAAGACTTGATGGCAAAGCTTTTGTTGCGAAAAGATATTGCAACGCCAAAAACTGTTTTTATTGGCGAGAAAATAACAGATGAAGAAGTCAAGAAAATAATTTTAAATTGGGATTATCCGATAGTTGTGAAGTATGCCGAAGGATCAAAAAGTAAAGGAATCTTTATGAATTTAAAGGATGAAGAATCTGTATTGAAAGTTGTTAGGGAACAGATTGGAGTCTATAAAAAAATGGTTATTCAGGAAATGGTTTTTGGAGATGAATATAGAATATTAATTTTGGATGACAAACTTATCGGAGCATTGAGAATGGTTCCTCCTTTTGTTGTTGGCGATGGCAAGAAAAACATATTAAATTTAATGCACGAAAAACAGGAAAAAACAGTTCAGCGGACAAAGGAAGATGAAGCCTTAAAAATTATTTTACAGGAGCAAGATGAAGATTTTAATTCTGTTCCAAAATCTTTAAAAAAGGTTTATTTAAAAAGAAACTCCTGTCTTGATGAAGGAGGAATTACTGTTGAATGCACAGATGAGATTGATGAAAAAATGATTGAAATCTGCCATCAAGCAGCAGAATCAGCTGGTATAAAATTAGCTGGAATTGATGTAAAATGCAAAGATCTAAAAGGCTCTTTTGAGAATGCGGATAAGAATTTTTCGATAATTGAAGTCAACAGCAAACCAGATTTGAATATTCATTATTATCCGAACGAGGGCAATTCAAGAGATGTGGCAACAGAGATTTTAGAATATATTGTAAATAAATTATGACGATAATTGAGAAAAAAGAAGATATATCAAAAGTATTGCAAGAAAATAATTTTAAATTATTTGGTATTGGAGGGTATCCTTCAACTCGCTCAGAAATCTGGCCATTGGTAAGTGATTATGAAGTAATCTGCGGAAATCCTTCTGGCGAGTTGGATGCAATAAAACAGCGGACTAAAGTCTCTGTTTTTCTGCAAACAGAAAAGAATAAAATTCCAGAAAAAAAACCGCAAGTTATTTTGAGCGATAAAGAAGTTGTTGAACACATAAATAGTTCTAGTGAAAATAAAAAAGTTGCTTTGTATTTTTATAAGCCGACAAAAAAAGTTGAAGGAATTTGCAAGGAAAATAATTGGGTAATGATTGCGAATAGTTTTGAATTGTTTGAGAAACATAGCAGTAAGCTGGCATTTTACAAAATCTTGGAAGATTTGAAAGTGAATCGAGACATGAAGATTCTTGATTTGGAAAAGTTGGATGAAGAGTTAGATAATTTATTTGAAATTTGGGGTGAAAAAATTGTAGTTCAGTTTGTTGATGAAGGCGGAGGCAGAGGAACTTTCTTTTTCAAGAAAGAAGAGCGTTCAGAAATTATGGATAAAATTTCAGAAAGATTTGAATTGATTGATAAGGAAAAAAGTATTGGCATGAAAATCGTTGCGAGTAGGTTTGTAGAAGGTCCAGTTTTGAGCATTACAGGCTGTATTACATCCGATAATGGAATATTGGCGTCATATTGCCAATACCAAATGATTGATATCCCAGAGGCCATAAAAAACAAGAAAGACGCGGTTGGTGTTTTTTGTGGACATGATTGGTCTTTGTCAAAACAAATTCCAGATGAAATAAATAATAAAGGCATTGAATTAATTACTAAAATTGGCGAGAAACTAAAAGAAGGCGGAATGTTGGGAATTTTTGGCTTGGATTTGATTTGGGATAAAGAAAAAAACGATTTAGTGCCATTAGAAATAAACGTAAGATTATTGGGTACTTATCCAACAACTGTTTATGTTCAGCTTGATAAAGGTGAAGTGCCATTAGTTGGTTTTCACATATTAGATTTTTTAGGAATAAAATATAAGATTAAGGATAAAAGTGTTTTTAGAAAAGACAAAGCAAGAAACGGCGCGCACTTATTGCTTTTTAATCCAACTGGCTATGATGCAAAATGTGGCAAGGAATTAAAAGGTGGTGTGTATAAATTAAATAATGGAAAGATGGAATGGGTAAGGCTTGGAGTTGAATTAATTGATATTCAAAATAAAGGCGAATTTATTTTAACTGAAGGCGTGCCAATCAAAAGTCTTGTGTACAAGAGAAATGGAAAACTATTAAAAGTTTTAGCAAAAGAAGAATTGTCAATTAATGATGCTACAGAATTAAACCTTTTTGCTAAACAAATTGTTGAAGTTATTTATAAAGAATTAAATCTACAACCTAATGAAAAATAAAAAAGTCGCAATTTTTTTGCCAAGTATGGATCCAAATTCAAAAAAGAAGACTGGATTTTTAAGCAAAGAAGAAGTTTTAGAAGTGGAAGATAAATTAAAGCAAAATTCTGAAATAGAATTTTTGGGAAACGTTAATTTTGATAATTTGAAAGTTTTAGATACAAATTTTTGGTGTGGTGATGTTAATTTAAGCGAATGCGATTTATTTTTTTGGTATGCGCCAGATATGAAAAAGAATATGGACGAGCTTAAAGCTTTGTCAAAAGTAACAAAAGTTTTAAAAAGTCCAGAATCTTTAGAGATTGTTGATGACAAATTTAAAGCTCATGTAACTTTGAAAAAACAAGGCTTGCCAATAACTGATTTTGCTTTGATTTCTTATAATGATTTGGAAATAATGGAAAAAATTATGAAAGAGTGGAAGACAGTTGTTGTGAAGCCTAGATTTGGCAGTTTTGGCAGAGGAATTATAAAAGTCAGTGATTTTGAAACATTGAGAGATATTGCTGGAATGCTTAGAATGGAGCACAAGCAAGAAAAGATTTTTGTGGAAAGATTTTTTGAGAATGACCAAAAAGCTTGGATGAGCACGACAATTATTAATGGCAAAGTTGTTTATGGTTATCGTAAAAAAGAGGAAAAATTTGCTGGCTGGAAGGTTTATGATATTAAGGCAAAAGGCGGAGGAGCGTATTATGTTGATCCAGCACCTGTTAGAGAATATGCAGAAAAGGCAGCAGCGATTTTGGATAAGTCTATAGTTGGATTTGATTTTATTAAAACAGCTGATGGCTATAAAATAGTTGATGAAAATAACTTTCCAGGGTTTTATCCGGAAGCATTCAAGGATGCAGGAGTTGAAGTCTCGGATTTAATAGTTGAATTAATTTTAAATAACGTAAAATAATATTATGTTTGAATTAGAGAGGTATTCTGGAAACCCAATTCTAAAACCAATCAAAGATCATGTTTGGGAATCAAAAATGGTTTTTAATCCAGCAGTAGTATTAAAAGATAATAAGATCCATCTTATTTATCGTGCAAGAGGAGAGCATGAATTTAAAGGAATTTTGATTTCAAGGCTTGGTCATGCGATTTTTAAAGAAGATGGAGTTACTTTGGAAAAGAGATTTGAAAATCCGATTTTTGAACCAAAAGAGTGGTATGAGCCAGCTGGTTGTGAAGATCCGAGGATTACTCAAATTGACGGTAAATATTATCTGCTGTATACTGCTTATTCAGGTACAGAAATTGATCCTTTTTTAGGATTGGAAAGAGTGAACATTGCAGTTGCAACAACAAAAGATTTTGTTGATTGGCACAGGCAAGGTCTTTTGTTGCCTGAAGTAGAAAAGCCAGAAAAAAATGGCGTGTTATTTCCTGAAAAGATTAATGGTTATTATGTTTGTTATTATAGGATTGACCCGCATATTTATGTTGCATATTCAAAAACATTAGAGCATCCTGTTTGGCGAGGTCATAAAATGGTGATTTCTCCTCGAAAAGGGATGTGGGATAGCGATAAAATTGGAGCTGGCGCACCGCCAATAAAAACAGAGCTAGGCTGGTTATTTATTTATCATGGCGTTGATAGAAGAGGACCTTCTAGGTTAAAGGTTGAAAAAACTAGCTATGGAACAGTTGATTACGAAAGGACATACAGATTGGGAGTGATATTAATTGATAAAAAAGATCCAGAAAAAATATTATACAGATCAAAAGGATTTATTTTAGAGCCAAAAGAAGATTATGAAAAAATAGGAATGATTCCAAATGTTGTTTTTACTTGTGGAGCAGTTGTTATTAAAGATAAATTGTTTGTTTATTATGGAGGAGCTGATACGGTGATTGGATTGGCAACATGTAAAATGGTTGATTTACTTCGAGCAATAAAGAATAAATCCATCTAATTAGATTTAAAGCGTGATTTTTTTAATGTTGATATTGTTTAATTGTTAAATTGTTGTATGCAAATGCTTTAGCGAAAAGGTACATACGAATATTAACAATTTAACAATTTGGCAATTAAGCAATTTATGGCTAGAAATTTATTTGGTAATTTGAGGAGGAAACGTTTGAATGTTTGTTTTGTTTCAAGTTATCCGCCGAGAGAGTGCGGGATTGCAACCTTTACTTCTGCTTTGAAAGAGGCAGTAAAAAGAAATTTGCCGAAAGTAAAATTTAGGATTATTGCAATTGATGAGCCGAGAAAAAGAAGAAAATATACAAATAGAGTAATAAAAGTTGTAAGACGTGATAATCGCGAAGATTATATTGAGGCAGCAGAAATTATTAACAATCATAAAGGCATTGACTTGGTGAGCGTACAGCATGTATTTAGTTTGTTTGGCGGAAATGACGGTGAATTGATTTTAGAATTTTTGAAAAGATTAAAAAAGCCGTGCATTACGACAATGCACATGGTTTATCAGCCAAAAAAGAAACCGCACAAATTTGAAGTAGTTGAAACTAATTTTGTTAAAATTACTAAGGAAATTGTAAAATATTCGGCGAAAATTGTAGTGATGATTCAGCCGGTAAAGGATTTACTGGTCTACAAATATAAGGTGCCAAGAAATAAAGTAGTTGTAATACCGCATGGATTGCCGGATGTAGAAAAACAAGATTCTTTTAAATATAAGAAAAAGCTAGGATTTGAAAACAATAAGCTTATTTCGACTTTTGGTTTGATTCGGCAGAAAAAAGGATTAGAGTATGTGATTTATGCGATGCCAAAAATTTTGGCAAAATATCCAGAAGCTATTTTTTTAATTTTGGGCGAATCTCATCCAGCAAGAACAAGGACATACTATGAATTTTTAAGAAGTGAAGTTAAGAGATTGAAATTAGAGAAGAATGTTATTTTTTATGAGCAATATTTGACTTATAAAGAGATTATTAGATATTCGCTGGCGTCTGATATTTTTGTAACGCCTTATTTAGTGCCAGAACAGACTAGCAGCGGAGTTGTTTGTTATGCTTTGGGATGCGGGAAGGCGATCATTTCAACTAAATTTTTGTATGCAAAAGATGTTCTATCAGAAGGCAGAGGAAAGCTAGTTAATTTTAGAAATTCTCGCCAAATTTACGAGGAGATTGTCTATTTGTTTTCACATCCAAAAATTAAAAAAAGAATTGAGGATCGGGCATATGAATACGGGCAGACAATGATTTGGGAAGATGTGGCATGGGAGTATGTAAAATTGTTTTTTAAGGTTTTGAAAAAATAAATCTAAAATATATGGCCCAACATTTAAAAGAAATGAATATTGTTTTGGTTTCTTCTTATCCGCCAAGAGAATGTGGTATTGCAACATATGCTACTCATTTGCTTTCGGCTTTGAAAAAAAATCTGCCGGAATTGAAGATTTTAGTATTGGCAGTAGAAGAGAAAGGCAAACTTAGGGATTATCCTGATTTTGTTAAATATGTAATAAGAGATGAAACTGTTGAATCATATAAAAAAGCAGCTGAATACATAAATAGTTCGGGCGCAAATTTAGTTTGTATGCAACATGAATTTGGAATCTATGGCGGGTTTGATGGAACAATGGTTTTGGAAATGATGAAAAGAATTAAAGTCCCGATTGTGACTTCTTTGCATACCGTGCCTATTACAAAAAAGGCGAAAAGAAGGGATACAAGATTAGCAATTTTAAAAGAGATTATTAAATATAGCAAAAGGGTGTTGTTGACGACTGAATATGCAAAAGAATGTTTGAAAAAAGAATCAGGCGCGCCAGACCGAAAATTGAAAGTTATTTTGCACGGTACTCCAGATGTAAAATTGATTGATCCGAATGTGGCAAAAAAAAGAGTTGGCTTAGAGGGCAAAAAAGTTATTTCAACAATTGGGATGATAAATCCGCACAAAGGAATTGAAAAAATGGTTGAAGTGTTGCCAGAGATTGTTAAAAAACATAAAGATGTTGTTTATCTGATTGCTGGAGCAGTACATCCAAAAGATAAAAGGAATGTAGATGCGTACTTAGCAACAGTTTTTTTTCGAGCAAAAGAGTTAGGAGTTTTTAGCCATATTAAGAGGGTTGATAAATATTTCACTGAAGAAGAATTGATGGCATATTTTCAGGCTTCTGATATTTTTACAACGATTTATGACGTGCCTGAGCAGGTGTCGTCTGGAACTTTGGCTTATGCGATTGCTTGTGGCAGATGTGTTGTGTCAACGCCATATATTTATGCAAGAGAATTAATTGGTGAAGATGTGCGAGGTTTTTTGGTCAAATTTGGTGATTTGCCAGGGATTGCGGAAAAAATAAATTATATTTTAGATCATCCTTTAGTTCAGAGAGAGATGGAAAAAAAGATTTATGAATTTGGCCGAAGGACAACATGGGAGGCGATTGCAAAAAAACATTTTGAAATTTTTAAAGAAGCGGTAAGCGATTTCTTTTAGTTCGTAAAGTTTTAAAGTTATAAAGTTTATAAAGTCGAATTGTTTCATCGTTAAATTGTTGTAAAAAATAAAATAAAATAAAATTATGAGCAAAATCAAAGTTTATTGTCCAAGTTGTGGACAGGAGTATGATTATGAAGGAGAACACGGATGGATTCAGACTAAAGAAAAAATGATGTGTCAGAAATGCAGATTTAATGGTTATTTTTTTAGGAAAAGACCACAGATTGAACAAGAAAGTTAAAAGTTATAAAGTTGTAAAGTTTATAAAGTAAAAACCTGCGAATTTTGCAGGTTTTGTGATTTGTGTTTTGCGATTTGTTTGTTTTTTGGGATTTGGGATTTGCTATCTTATTTTGACGAATTTTCTTCTGCCGATCTGAATTATGTCGCCTGATTTTATTTCTATTTCGCCTTGCCAATTGCTATTAACAAGATCATTGATTTTGACAGCTTTTTGTTCGATAAGTCGGCGAGCTTCGGATTTTGATGTGACTTGTTTGGTTTGCATGATTAAATCCAGAAGTTTAATTTTTTTATCTGTAATTTCTATTTCTGGAATATTTGTTGGTTTGCCTTTGTCTTTAAAAACTTGATTAAATTCTTGTTCGGCTTTTTCTGCTAATTCTTTATTATGATATAAAGTAACGATTTCTTTGGCTAATCTGGCTTTTAGATTTCTTGGATTTGTGCCTTGCTTTAATTCTTCTTTAATCTTATTTACTTCTTCAAGAGGGAGTCTTGTGCAAAGTAAAAAATAGTCTGAAATCAACTCATCATGCATAGACATTATTTTTCCAAACATATCATTTGGTTCGTCAACGATTGTAATTATATTGCCCCAAGAAGTAGACATTTTTCGGCCATCAAGACCTGAAAGCATCTTGCAAGTTAGAATATCTTGTTCTGGCTGGTTAAAATGTTTTTGAATTAATCGGCCAGCTTTTAGATTAAATAATTGGTCAAAACCGCCAACTTCGACATCGGATTTGATTTGTACTGAATCATAGCCTTGCATAATTGGATATAAACATTCGCGAAGTGAAATTTCTTGTTTATTATCAAATCTGTCTTTAAAGTTTCTTCTGGCTAACATTTGTTGAATAGAAAATATTTCAGCTAATTGGCTGATTTCTTTGAACGTAAGATTTTTTAGCCATTCTGAATTATAGTGATATTCAACTTTTTTAATGTCTAAAATTTTGCCTAATTGTTCTTTATAATTTTCAAGATTCTTTTTTATTTCTTCTTCTGTTAAGAATGGTCTCTTTGACAATTTGTCAGAAGGATCGCCAATTTGAGCAGTAGAATCGCCAATAATCAAGACAATTGTGTGACCTAGATCTTGAAGATCGCGAAGTTTCCAAAGTGGAATGGCTCGTCCAAGATGGATTTTCGGGCCTGTTGGATCAATGCCAAACTTTATTCTGAGCTTTTTTGATTCTAAAGCTTTTGTTAAATGGTCTTTCTCAATAATATCTTCGATTCCGCGAGTTAAAATTTCGTTGATTTTATTTTTGGGCATAAATTTATGATAGCGTAGGGACAGAACATTGTTCTGTCCCTACAAAAAATTAATTTATATTTTTATTATATCAGGAAAGAAAAATAATTCAATTCTGTCAAAATTGTTTGATGATAATATTATCTAACGATTTTTTAATTAAATTATTAATTTCTAGCTCTTGTTCATCTCTCAAAACTTCTTCTAATTTAGCTTTGGTTTCAGGTTTTTGAGGGACAAAAAGTGAACAGCAATCAGAAAATGGAAGAATTGAGGTTTGGTAAGTTGATATTTTCTTAGCGGTCATTATTATCTCTTCTTTGTCTAGGCCTGCTAGAGGGCGAAATATTGGCAAATTTGTGGATTCAGAGATGGCTTGGATATTCTCTAATGTTTGAGAAGCGACTTGGCCGATTGAATCGCCGGTAATTAAAGCTTTGGCATTTTCTTGTTCAGCGATTTTAGTAGCGATACGCATCATTATTCTACGATATAGGATAACGCGAAGTTTGGCTGAACATTTGGCGACTATTTGTTTTTGAATATCTAGAATTGGAATTAAGTATAATTTGGAATTTAGTTGATATTGATTTAAAATGCTGACTAATTTTTTGACATTATTTTGTGATTCTGTTGATGTTTGCGGATAAGAATGGAAATGGCAGAAAATGATTTGGCAGCCGCGTTTCATGATTTGGAAAGAAGCAACTGGCGAGTCAATGCCGCCAGAAATTAAGGAGATAACATTGCCAGCAGTGCCAGTTGGCAATCCGCCATTGGCTTTTATCTTTTCTGCGTAAATTAAGGCTTGAGTGTTTAGAATATCAATATAAATTGTTAAATCCGGATTCTTTAATTTTACTTTTTTATTTTTAAAATTATTTAAAATTACTCCGCCGATTTGTTCATTAACGTGTTGAGAAGATAATTTAAATTTTTTGTTAACGCGATTTGTTTTGATGGCAAAGGTTTTCCACTTTCCTTTGCTAAAGCCCAGGCCATAATAGCCTTTTGCGATTTTTAAAGCTTGTTTTTTTATTTCTTCAAAATCTAATTTGCAAGAATCGGCAAATGAAAAATTAGCAATGCCAAAAACTTTAGTTAAGATATTCGGATATTCGCCTGCCTGCTGGCAGGCAGAGATATTGCGGATATTATCGACTTCTATCAAAATCCTGTCGTGCAAGTGGACAAGTTTAAAAGAGCCCAATTTTGAAATGTGGGCTTTGATGTTTTTAATTAGTTTGTTTTCGAAAATTTTTCTATTTCTACCCTTCAATCCTATCTCGGAGTAGTGGACGATAATTGTTTTATTGTTTTCTTGTTTCATTGTTTATTTAATGATTACGTTTGGATTATACCAATTATCTAATTCTGATTGATTGTTGACGTAACCACGTAATTCGATATCAGATCCTTTATGAATAGAGAAGTGGAGATGTTTTCTTTCGTTATCTGTTTCATTTGAATAGCCAGTGCCAAGAAGTGCTATTTGCTGTCCTTTTTTGACTTGATCGCCAACAGACAAGTTTACCGAAGATAATTTGATATGTCCATATAAAAAGGTTGCTGGTTGATTATTTATATTCCCTTGCAAGATAATAACGCCGCCATAGCCTGAGACAAAACCAAGATAAATAACTTCAGAATCTTTAACTGCAAAAATAGGAATATCTTGATTAATTTGATCTGAATCAGTTTCAATGTCAACGCCAGTATGGAAGCCTCCAAATCTTTCTGGCTGAATTGGTGAATTTTCAGCGGTTATAAATTGGCCAAAAGTTTTTTTAGTTTGATTGGTTGTGAAGTTTTGGATCGGATTTGTAAATTGCGATTGTGATTCTGAATTTGTATTTGTATCTGTATCTGTGTCAGGACTTATTATATTAAGATTTTGCTGAAAAATTTGGTTTGAAGTTTTTGTTTCGTTACTAAAAAAGACAAAATAAATTGCCAAAGTTGTGATAGCAATGGCAATTAAGATTGAAATTATAATTAAAATTATTTTGATTGTTTTTGACATGTGAATTGACAAAAGATTGTCTTTGTATTATTCTTAGTTAAGCTGATAAGAGGAGGGACAGATGAGAAAAAATGATATCAAGTCAAGAATGATTTACGATCTGATTGATCAGCAGAGATTGATCAACGAAAAGCGAGAAAAATTGTGCATTTATTTAATTCAGATGATTAGAAGAGCAAGATTTGCTGATTTTGCTGAGCATTATAATCATGCTGTATTGCCTGGAGTGATGATGACAGGTAGCGATGTTAGATCCTATAGCCGAGATGATGCTAAGAAGTTTAGTTTTAGGACTCTTGATCATCTTCGGCGAACTATGAAAGATTTGGGTAATTCTTGGAAGGATATTGTAACTATTCGGACACGATGGTTGGGCGTTAAAGAATTACAAGTGTCAATTCATGCTTGTCGGCGTAGAAGAAAATTAGAATGAACTTTTTTGAAGCCTTAGAGCTTCTTTTTTTATTGCAAATAACTAGCGAAAAAATCATTTCTTCTATCTATGGCTGTTGTTGTCCAGATAGTACTTCCTCCATGATCAGCGCCAATATATTCATAAAAAGTGTAATTTGGTTTGCCAGTCATAGCGGTATTTAGTTCAACGCTTTGAGAATATGGAACTGTCGGATCAGCTGTTCCATGGCTATTTTGAAGAGGTGTATTCAGGCGAGAAACAAAATTTACGGGAGAAGAAATGCGAGCATAGTGAGCTGGGTTTGCTAGGCCATAAAAATTTAGCCAAATAAGGCATAGTCCGTCATAAATATTTTCATCAAGATATCTGCAAAAAGTGATAGTATTGGTATAAGGAAACCAAGTTACGGTAGCTTTTGATTCTGTTGTTCTTTCAATTGTGGACAATGTGACATTGCCGCCTCTGCTTTCTCCAAACATGCCGATTTTATTTGAGTCAATATAGCTTTTGCTTTTTAGATATTCCATGGCGGCTAAAGAATCATTAACATCGCCAACACTGACACTTAATGTGCCTTGGGACAAAGTATCTCCACGATAGGCTGTAGCTAAAACTGCGTAAGTATTGCCTTGGCGGAGTTCGTTTATGTTGCCATCGTTAGCAGAAGGATCGGTAGGCGTAATGCCTCCGTGATTGAAGACTATTGCGGGAAATGGGCCAGCGCCATTTGGTCTGTACATTCTTCCGATAACTGTTGAGCCATTGGATTGATAAGTTACATTTTGGAGACTGCCAGCAGTAGGATCGTTATTTGAAGTTGCTTTGGTTGTGGCAATTGTTTCGTAAGTATTTGAATCAACATTGCCAGCTTCGTCTTGAGCGCGAACTACAAAATAATAAGAAGTTGATTCTTGGAGATTGCTGATTGTATAAGAGGAAACGCCCTTATTGGTTGTATAATTTATGGAGCTATAATTTTCTTCTTCCAGCTGATTGGCTTGGTAAATTAAATATTTAATGTATTCTGATTCAGAACAATTATCTGTTGCCTCAACCCATGAAAGAGTGATGCTGGATGTTGAAGTTGAAATTGCTGTACTTGCTCCGGCAAATGTGGGAGCTTGGGTGTCTGATAGAATTGTGAATGACTGGATGATTTTTCGAAGCTCTGGATTATAAGGTATGCAATCTTTCTTTTTGCAAGTGATGGCATATTGAAAATAGACTTTTTTGTTGGTGATGTAGTAAATATATAATCCGCCAGTATTTAAAGCGTAGTTTAATTTGATTATTTTATAATTTTTATTTTTAATCTTATATTTTTCGGCATATTGAAACATTGGCTGAAGGTTTTGAAATTGTGTTTTTATTTTGTCGTTGTATTGGTTGGCAAATTTTGTTGTTTTTTGTTTTTTTAAATATTTTCGGCCCTTAAGTCCTAGATGAACTTTCTTGATTTGGATTTTGATTTTTTTTGGTTCTTGCTTATATTTTAATTTAAGGTAAGTTGAGCCATTTTTCTTCTGCCATGATTTGGCATCATACTTTATTTTAAACTGTTTTTTGGCAAAAGAATGATACTTTGTTTTGGCTTGGGAAAAACAGGGCAGGATTAATAAGGCAAGAACGATTAAAATTATTTTTTTTGTTTTGGACATGTTAAAAAAAGTTAAAAGTTAAAAGGTAAAAGTAAAAAAACTTAACTTAAGTATAACATTTTAAAAGTTGTTTGACAAAAAAATGGTTTTATTTGGTTAAAAGTGTTGCTTGGACAAGGCGGAGTTCGTCATAAGAGAAAGTGGCGGGGAGGATTTCTTTGGCGGGTTTTAGGGCGGTAAAGCTTCCTATTTTGTTAAAGGCTTGGCGGATGGTTTGCTCTTTATCTTTAGAGATGAATTTGGAGATTTCTGTTTTGGGGAGGCGATTTTCTTTGATTAGTTCGCAGATGTGGCTTAAGACTGTGGAAGTGTTGATTCGTCTTTGTCGGGCGATTTGTTTCAATGTCAGGCCTTGTTTGTAAAGGATTGATGTTTGGGAGAGGGTGTCGGATCCGGAGGCGTATCTTTGATGTTTTTTTCTTTGTTGTTCTAGGCTTAAAAGATTCATGCGAGTTTCTTTATTCTCGCCGTAGCAATATTCTTGGATTGTTGAGAGTAAAAATCTTTGGTATTGTGAAAATTTCTTTTGGCCGATGCCTGGAATTCGTTGTAAATCATTTTGGGTTAACGGTAGATAGGTTGATAGGTCGATTAAAACTTTGTCGGAGAAAATAATGAAAGGTGGGACATTCTCTTTGATGGCTTGTTTGCGACGCCAATGTCTAAGGTATTCGAATAGTTCTGGTTCGTAGTCAATAATGGTTTGTTTTTCTTTGATGAGGCGGGTTTTGATGATGACTTTTTGTTTGTTTAATAAAACTGCTTTAGCAGAAGGCTCTAAAATGATGACTGGATATTGGCCGGGAAGTTGTTTGATTAATTTTAGTTCAATTAAATTATTAATCAAATCTTTAATTTGATCTTGGGTTTTGTCGTTCATGATGCCAAAAGTGGGGATGTGTTGATATTTGGTGGTTTTTTGGGATTTTGAGCCGGCTAAAATTAAAGCATGAGTTGAGATGCCGACTGAAAAAGAAACGCGAAAGATGTTGGAGAGAATTTTTTGGGCGTCTTTTGTAATATCAAGCTGTTTAATATTTTGAGATAAGCAGACATCGCATCTTTTGCAGGAATAATTTTCTTTTTTTTCACCGAAATATTGGAGAATTGATTTGTGACGGCATTCTAGATTTTGGGCAAATTGAGTGATTTGTTGAAGTTTTTTAAAGGCAATGTCTTTATACTCATGGCTTTCGGATTGGCCAATTAGAAATTGTTGAGTGGCTATGTCTCCGCTTCCATAAAAAAGATAACAATTTGAGGGCAGACTGTCTCGACC
The DNA here is from genome assembly GCA_964574655.1 of uncultured Candidatus Saccharibacteria bacterium. Classification (GTDB taxonomy): domain Bacteria; phylum Patescibacteriota; class JABMPQ01; order JABMPQ01; family JAQVVF01; genus JAQVVF01. The sequence goes on along the minus strand of CAZNOH010000003.1, from coordinate 131,172 downwards.
GGCACGGCCGATTTCTTGGTAATAGCTTTCGATTGATTTTGGGAGGTTGGCATGGATAATATAGCGGATGTTTGATTTGTTGATGCCCATGCCAAAAGCGACTGTGGCAATGATTAAGTTTACTTCTTCGTTTAAAAATTTGTTTTGATTGTTGGTTCTTTTGCTTGTTTCTAAGCCAGCGTGATATGGTAGATTTTTGTAGCCAACTTTGTTTAAAGTTTTTGATAATTGATCAACTGTTTTTCTGGTTGAGCAATAAATAATTCCTGATTCTCGCTTATTTTTTTCTAAAATTTTGACAATTTGTTCTAAGATATCATATTTTTGTTGGACATAAATGGAGAGATTTTTTCTTTCAAAGCTGTCGATAAACGGAATCATTTCTGGGCTGTCTAGTTGTTTGATAATATCTTGTTGGACTTGTTTGGTTGCTGTCGCGGTTAGAGCAAGGATTGGAATTTCAGGAAAAAGTTTTTTTAAAATAGTGAGTTTGCGGTATTCTGGACGGAAATCATGGCCCCATTCGGAAATACAGTGGGCTTCGTCAATAGCGATTAAGGAAATTTCTAATGTTTTTAGAAAAATTTGAAATTGGTCGGTGAAAAATCCTTCTGGCGCGATGTATAATATTTTGAGTTGTTTGCTTTGAGCTTGTTTTTGAATTTGTTGTTTTTGATTGTAATCTAGTGTTGAATTTAAAAAGGCGGCTTCTATGCCGAGTTTTTTGAGTTGGTCAACTTGGTTTTTCATTAGAGAAATGAGCGGAGAGAAAACTAAAGTTAGGCCATGATTGATAATGCCTGGAATTTGATAGATGATTGATTTTCCACCGCCAGTAGGAAGGACGGTGAGGGTGTCTTTTTTGTCGAGGATGGCTTGGATGGCTTCTTTTTGGAAGCGATGGAATGAGGTGTATCCGAAGTATTTTTGGAGAATTTGTTCGAGCATGTTAGAAATTAAAAAATATTGATGTTGATGTATTTGTATAAAATTATAACATTCTAAATTTAGTTTTCAAAATGGAAGGTTCAAAATAGGAGGTCCAACCTCCAGCTGGAGGTTGGACCTCCTCTATGCTGTTTTTAAAATAAAAAAACCTTGAAAAGTCAAGGTTGGGGTTAGTGTGCGTGAAATGTTAATTCTGACTGAGGCAATAGAGGAAAGAGGAAACAGCAACGTTGAGTACAGCTCCTTGTATTTTGCATAGCGTTGAGTGTGACTCATCACAATGCAAAGTAAAATCGTCTCTGGTTTGGACTAGTGTTTTTAATTCAGTCTGACAACGATTGGGAATGGAAATTGGATTTAGATTTGAAGTAGGTTTTTCTGGAAGTTTGGTTGTCGTTGGTTTTAGAAGCGCTGTTTTTTCTGGCTTTGCGGGTTGCAGAGCATCAACTGATTTTTGGAGGATGGCGATTGAATCGGTCAGTTGTCTGATTGGTTTGTTTGGCAAAAAAGAATCAATAATAGCACGAACAAGCAATACTATACAAATGATTGCAATGAGATTGACTTTGCTTTCCATTTTTGTCCTCCGTGCCCGCCAAATTTGAGAATGGCGGGCTTTTTTAGGGTGCAAGTTAGTGTATGTAAAGATTATGTTTTTGTCAATGTTTAAGATAAAATTTTTATTGACATTATTTTTTATTTCAAAAAAGCGAGGAATGCTCGCTTATTTATGAAGATGTTCTTGTTTTGCTTTTTCAAGTAGGCTTTGTATTTTCGGACTGTATTTGACCGGATATTTATGATTTTTGTTGATATCTAATAATTTTTTTGGCAGAGTCATTAATTCATTTTGTAAATATTCTTTGATTTGATTTAATGTGGGCAGATTATAAATTAATTTTCCTTTTGAAATCATTTTCTGCAATTTTGGTTTGCCAAGTTTTTCATTTTCTAGTCCAATAATATCATTTTGGGCAATATTATTTTTATAAATTCTAAAAATTTGTTTTCGGCTTGGATAGCTGATTTTATTTTTGGCAAATTTGGCGCAAAGTTTAATTTTATTTTTATCTCTTAATTCAACTAATTTATAAACAATTTCTAATTTTGGATCATCAGAGGCAGTAGACAATTCAGTTGCAGCAACAAAATTATCAATTGGAATTTTTCTTGTAACTAGATCGTTAATTTTCCATTCATCTAAATTGCTAGCTGCAACTATTTTAATATTTGGAAAACCTGCTTGATTAAATTTTTTTCTAGCATAGATTGCTCTTTGCGCTAGATCACCGCTATCGATAGTGATCGCAGCAATGGAGTTGTTTTCTTTTGAAAGTTCTTTTGATATAGTAATCACATTTTTTATGCCTTGTTTGAAATCATAGGTATCAACCATTGGACGGCAACGATTTGGAAAGAGTTTGGCAGCAGCACGCATGGCATCTAATTCTGTAGGAAAAGATTTGATGACAGCATGATAGGTGTTAAGTGAAATTTTTGGAGGATTAACAATATTGTATTTTACAAAAAAACCAGGCATTCCAGTATCAATTCCAGCAATATGCGTAGCACGCGTTGCTTTCATTCCTGATTCAAAAGAATGGCTTCTTTGACCGCCGAAAGCAAGCTTTTTTTCTTTAACAGCTAATTTTGATCGAATTATTTTTGATAGAAAAATTGTGTTACTGCAAATTGAATTCATCAAAAATAAAGAAAATAGATTGCCTTCTAGCAATGGTGCTATAATTTTGATGATTGGTTCGCCAGGAAAGAAAGCTGAGCCTTCTTTCAAGGCATATAGATCGCCTGTGAATTTAAAGTTAATTAAATATTTGGCTAGTCTCGGTGTGATTAGCTGTTGTTTTAAAAGGTAGTTAACTTCTTTTTTTGTGTATTTCCATTGTGTGATTTCTTGAAGTACTTCTTCAAGACCGCCGAATAATAAAAAGTTGCGATTTTTTGGCAAATCGCGAATTGAGAGATCATAGGTAGCGATTTGTTTTTCCATTTTGTTTTCATGCCAAAGAGCACAGGCTGGATAAATATTTTGCAACTCATATAAATGAAGGTTTTCTGGAGTGAAAAGATGAGTTTTGGGAATATTATTTTTTGGCATAAATTTTATTGTATTCTTCGATGGCTATTTTTAAGATCTCCATTGCCTTTTTAAGATCTTTGCTATTTAAAACATAAGCAATTCTGACTTCTTGCAGCCCTTTATTAGGTGTGGCATAAAAATCTTTGGCTGGAGCTAACATAACAGTTTGCTTCTTGTATTCAAATTTGTCAAGAAGCCAGGCACAGAATTTTTCTGTGTCGTTGACTGGCAATTTAACAATGATATAAAACGCGCCTTCTGGTTTTAGACAGACAGTGCCTTTGATTTTTCGCAAGCCTTTAAATATAACATCTCTTCTTTTTTTATATTCTTGGCAGATTTTTTGAGTGTATTGTTTGGCATTTTTAAAAATACAAAGCAAGGCATGTTGTTCAATCGATGGGGAAGAGAGGCGAGCTTGAGCGAATTTTGTAGCTGTTGCAATTATTTCTTGATTTTTAGAAATCAAAGCGCCGATTCTAGCTCCACAAACATTGAATTTTTTGGAGGCGCTTTCAATTAAAATTAGTTGTTGTCTTATTTTTGAAAAAGACATCATGCTAATAAATTTGTTTTTTTTATCAAGAACAAATTCGTTGTACACTTCGTCGGAGATAATGAATAAGTTATGTTTTAAGGCAAGGTCAGTAATAATTTGTAATTCTCGTTTTTTGTAAACTGTGCCAGTTGGATTGCTTGGATTGTTAATCAAAATTGCCTTTATTTTTGAAGTAATTTTTTTAGCGATTTCTTCTTTGTTTGGCAAATGAAAATTATCTTCAATTTTTAAGGTAACTGGGACTAGTTTAACTCCAGTTTGGATAGCATAGGATTTGTAATTAGTATAAAAAGGCTCAAAAACAATAACTTCATCATTTGGATCACAAGTTGCTAACAAAGCAAAAACAATGGCCTCACTGCCTCCGGTTGTAATAATTAGGTCTTTATTTGTGACTGGCAAATTATCTTGTTCAAAATATTTTGCCCATGTTGAAATTAATTCTGGAATACCAGGTGAAGGTTCATAAACTAAATCTTTTGGATAATTTTGACAGCGCTTTTTAATGCAAGCTGGAGTTTTTAAATCAGGTTGGCCGATGTTTAGTTTGTAAATTTTAATGCCTCGTTTTTCAGTTTTAGCTGCTTTTGGAAAAAGTTTTCTGATTGGTGAGGCAGGCGTGTTAAACGCGCGATTGGAAATTTTCATGAGAAAATAGGTATTAATTAATTTTTAATAATTCTTTTCTAATATTTTGTGGATATTTTTCGATGGCATATCTTAATGCTGTTCTGGGCATTTTTAATTTGTATTTTTTAACAAATTCTAGGACTTGTTTTGGATAATTATTGCTGGTTTCTTTTAGCATCCAGCCATATCCTTTTTGAACGAGATCGTCTTTATCTTGAAGTAAAATTTCCGCGGTTTTAAAAACATTTGGCAAAATTTTTTGATTATAACGAATAGGATATATTAGACTAACTGCAGAAGCGCGCCTTTCCCAGCGATTTTTTGATTTTGCTAGCTTAAATATTTTTGTTTGGAGCTTTGGAAATTTAAAGATTAAATATCCAAGAGAGTGAGTACATAAATCATCGTCTGATCCCCAGTTGCTAATATATTTTTTAAGCCATGATAAGAATATATTGAAATCTGCTTGATTATAATCTTTCTTAAGGCGATATGCCCAATTTAGAGCAATCTTAATTTTTTCGTTATAGCCAGTTTTTAAGAGTTGTTCGCAGTATTTAAAAATTTCTAATTTTGAATTTGTTTTAATTTCTAGCCAATATTTTTGGGCTATTTTTTTAGTAATGGGAGAGCCTACTCCAAAAACTTTTACTTTTTCTTTAAAGAATTTTTTTGATCCTTCTTTGTTTTTTGGATTGACATGTTTTTTCAATTCTTGATCAATTTGGCTTGCAATTGTCATATAATTGACTTAAATTATAATTCATATTATCATATAATAATTAGTTCTTTACATCAATAGGGAAGGAGGGGAGACATGACTGAAGTTGTGAGGAGTATGACTTTACAAGAGCTTATGGATCATTTTGGCAATGTTTATGAAAGGCGGAATCGGATTTTTTTGCCAAGTCTTTCTGCGAGGATAAATTTTTTGAATGTTGGAATTGGTAATTTGCAAGACGCGATTAGAAAGAGTGGAGACGTTGGAAAAGCTTTGGCAAGCGTAGTAGCAAGAATTTTTTGTGTTGCTAATCATTTTCAGAGATTGCCTTTTGAGGACTATTTCAAAAGAAAATACTTATTTCGGGGACATTGCGTGTATTGTATGAAGGGACCTTGCGAATGCCTAGAAAAAAGAGCAAAGCCGACTATTGCGTTTTGTTACAATGACGATGGTCAGACAGATACGTCGCTTGGTCGCGTGTCTAGAGAGCTGGAATTTGTTTATGGCGAAAGAAATAAGCAGAGAGGTTTGGAGAATTGTTTGAATCGGTTGTTCAAGGAGGTAAGCGAGCTTTTGCAGCTTTCGATGAATGTTTCTTATGATGTTGTAATGGAGATTACTGAAGAAAACTTTTCTTTAGAGCTGGCAGATGCTTTGGCTTGGACAATTGCAATCGCTAATTTGTTAAATATTGATTTGGAGGCGGAAGTTGTAAAAAACTATGGCACTTGTTGCCATAGTTGCCAAAAAGAAGTTTGCGATTGTGTTCGTTATGCATTTTGACCAAATATATTTTTGGTCTTTTTTTATATGTGGTGCCATGAAATAGTCTGTACTTTTTTAAATAATATGTTATATTATTGGAGCTGGCGTGATAGCGCCTTTTTTATTTCACTGCATATAAATTATGGCTGAAGAAGTAATTTTGAGATTTGACGAGGTAAATTTTGAATATGATCATGATAAGCCCATTTTAGATGAGGCTAGTTTTAGCGTGCGTAAAGGCGCTAAAATAACTTTAATGGGTCAAAATGGTGCTGGCAAGAGTTCTTTGTTTGCCTTGATTATGGGTGAATTAGAGCCTAAATCTGGCCAGGTATCTATTTCTAATGGCGCTACTATTGCTACGGCTCGCCAAGTTATGGCGCGTGAAGATTTTGTTTTGTCAGTGACTGACTATTTTGCTAAAGCATATGATGTGGTGCCTGGAAATTTAGCTAGCCAAATTTTTAAAGTTATGACTGCGGTAAATCTTGATGTGCCAACTGATCGAAAAGTAGGCGATTTATCTGGAGGACAACAGGCTAGACTTTTATTGGCATTTGCATTAATTCAGAATTCTGACATTCTTTTGCTTGATGAGCCGACTAACAATCTTGATCAAGCTGGCATTGAACATCTAATTGAATTTTTAGTGATGTATGATAAAACCGTAATTGTGATTTCGCATGATGCCGATTTTTTGAATTGTTTTACAGAAGGTGTTATTTATCTTGACGTCTTTACTCACAAAATTGAAACTTACGTTGGTGATTATTATTCTGTAGTTGAGGAAATTAAAAATCGAGTTGAAAGAGAACAAAGAAAAAATGCTCAGCTAAAAAAATCAATTATAGATCGCAAGGAAAAAGTTAATTTTTTTGCTAACAAAGGTGGAAAAATGCGTCAGTTGGCTAGAAAGCTTAAAAATGAAGCTATTGAAATGGAGGAAAATATGGTTGATGTTAGAAAAGAAGACAAGACTATTAGGGAATTTGATATTCCAGTCCAAGATATTGCTGGTGAAATTGTTAAAATTAGTGCGGTTAAAGTCATTTATAACCACGAGCCAGTAATAAAAGAAGTTGACAGAGTTATACGTAAAAGGATGCATCTGTTAGTTATTGGACCGAACGGGATAGGCAAGAGTACTCTGTTGAGATCTTTGGTAAGTGGTGAAAATGAGCATGCAAAAATTTTAGAAGGTGTGCGTGTTGGTTATTATAGTCAAGATTTTTCTAATTTGGATTTTGATCAAACTGTTTATGATTCTCTTTCGAGTATTATGGCTGAAGGATTAGGTGAACAAGAATTGCGTTCAGTTGCATCTGGCTTTTTGATTGATGGCAGTATGATGAGCCATAAAGTCGGTGATTTATCGGAAGGACAAAAGGGTTTATTGAATTTTGCGCGTCTTACTCTCATGGAGCCTGGACTTTTGATTTTAGATGAGCCGACTAATCATATTAATTTTCGCCACTTGCCAATAATTGCTAAGGCAATCAATGATTATGAAGGGGCAATGATCATGGTTAGTCACATGCCTGAATTTGTAAAACAAATAAAATTTGATGAGGAATTGGATTTGGGAACGTTGTAGTGGATTTATGTCTAATAAACATGAAGCTTTATATAATGTTAAATGTAAGGCTTTTTTATTTTTTAAAGTTTATTAAGTTGTTCTTGCCAGTCTTTTTTGCAATCATGTGTTAGATTTTTGATTTTCAAAATATTTTGGTGGCCATTAAATTTTTGAATTTCAGATTTTATTCTTTTACTACAAAGATTACAGTTGCTGGTGAATCTTTCTTTGGATAGGTTTTCGTCGCTCAAACCAATGAAGAGCTTGCCTTTTGTATTTGTTGTTTTAAGTTTATTTGCAATTTCATCCATTATTTTAATAATGGTCCATAGCATTGGTGGTTGAAATTGGCCATTTTTCCATGAGGTTTCCAATGGCGTTCCAGTAGTGACAAAAACAGGTTCAAAGCATAGTCTTGCGCTTACTTTGTATTTTTTTGCTTTATTAAGTACGTGTAGAGCGGTATCGACTGAATCTTTAATAGCGTCTGATTTTGAAATTAGGTGTGGTTTTATTAGCACATAGGAAACAAAATTGACATGTGCTTTTTTGCATATTTTTAGGCAATCGTCTAAATATTTTTCTGGCACAGCTTTATTTAAAATTTTATTGCGGATATATGGATTGGATGATTCATATCCTAGAGCGAATTCTAATATCTGGTCTTTTTTGAGATAATCCTTGCATATTTTTAGCTTTTCAATAGTTAAATATTCTCTTCTTGATTCAATCAGAATTCTTTTTAAAGATTTAATTTTTGATAATGATATTAAAAAATCTTTTCTTAATTTTGGGGATATCTCTTTATCATTAAAAAAATTTCCTAGAGTTAATAAATCAAAATGAGAAATTCTTTCTTTTCTCAAAATTTTTAAACTAGATTTATGTTGATTAATAATATCTTTATAACTGACATTTTTGTCAGCATAATGAGAAAAATCACACATTGTGCATTTGTTATACTGACAACCAATGGTGCGATAAACAGTCATAAATCTTCTAGATGGTTTGCCATCAATATTAATTAAGCTTGTAGTTTGAAAAGCTGGTGTACCTAGGATCTCTTTTTTATTCGGCATATGATTTATTTTAGTTTATATAATCGGAGAGGGTGGGATTTGAACCCACGATGCCCTTACGGGCATACTGGTTTTCGAGACCAGCCCGTTCAGCCTCTCTGGCACCTCTCCAATATTATTATTTTAGTCTTGAAAAAGCCTTTTGGCAAGCGTAGGGACAGAACAATGTTCTGTCCCTACCAAATTTATTTGACGAAAAGATTAAAAATTGTAAAAATGATAATGAAAGGAAAAATATGTCAGCTGAAACAGAATATAGAGAAGCGAGCTTAATCAATGAGGTTGCTTCATCGGAAATCGAAAAATGTTTTAAAAAAGAACAAACTCTTTTTGAGACTTTACAGAATTTAAGAAAATTAAATCCTTCATTTACTGACTGGCAATTTTTTATTGATGACGTAAATGCAAAATTTGATAAATGGACAGCTGGAGCATTCAGTGTCGTTGCAGTCGGAGAAATGTTTAATTTGGCAATTGGTTTTGATGAGTATCTGGCGGTTTACAAATTAGCAAAACCAGAAAGTAAGTCTGCGAAAGCTGCTTTTCTGAAAATGCAGGAAATGGCAAAAACTGATCAAGAAAGAGAGTAATTAGATTATCTTTTGCATCGGCCGAGAAAAAGGAAATAGAAAAAATTTTATGTAATATAAAACAAGGTATTGGCCTTGCTTTTTTATTCAAATTGAGGTATCTTGAAGTATGCTCTTTAAATCATTTTTTGCTACACGAGGAGTGTAGCAGATAAAGGAGGCAGCGATGTCGATTTTGTTTTCAAACACGAAAGAAGAAGTCCTTGAATTTGTGAAGGATATGTCTTGGCAGGCATTTTTGAGGCTTGTTCAGGAAGATGAAATTCTGATCGCAAGATTCAAGGGGGCTCCATACATTGTTGATTGTTCGGTTGATATTGATAGCTTTTTTTATGGGTTGAAAAGATTAATTGTAGTTTGCTATGAGGAGAAGGGAAAAATTTACTTTGACTTGTTTGTTCAGGACAATGATGATCAGCAGCGAGGTAAACAAAAGGTTAGCATCGCTGATGTGGTAAGGTGGACAGAAAAATGTGAAGCAAATATTTTGAAGGCAGTTGAAGTTATTTTTGAGCATCTTTCAAAGTAAAGTTCTTTTTACAAGGTTTTGGCCTTGTTTTTTTTGTTGAAAGCTATTGTTTTAGCTTTTTTGGTCAGCTAGAATATAGTTAGACTGGTTGCAAAAGGAGGAAATAATGGCAAACTCGTACCTTGAAGAAATGAGAGACAAAATTGCAAGAGCGAATTTTGCTTATGGCAACTTGGAGTTTTTGAGAAATGTGTTGAACGATGATCTTGTTTTTTCGATCACGAGGAATGGTTCGATAGTCATTTTTCGCAAAAGTGATCGCAACTATCGGATAAAGAGAAATGGGACAAGATTGGTTTTCACTTGCCATATTAAGGATCCTCAAGATGAAGTTGACAGCGATGGAGACATTGTGAGCGAGGAGACAGTTGCAAGAGAGATGGCATTAAATAGCATCACTCATGATGAAGTTGTCAGGCGTTTGAAGGAGGTAGCTGATCTTTACCTCAGAATTATTTCGTAAACTAGATTGAATTTGATCTAGTTTTTTTTATTTTAATTCTTTTTTGAAAATGATTGTTGACTTTTTGGTAAAAATTAGTTAATCTATGACAATGTTCTTTGAAAAATTTTTGCTGCAGAAAAAAGGAGGAGAGACGATGGCAACGATGTTTTCCGGTAACGAAAAACAGGTGAGGAATTGTCTGTATAACATGACAATTCGTGAATTTTTGGAGAGATTGTTGGTAGATGATGTGGTTACTGAAATTGTAAGCTCTGGAACTATCTTGGTTGTTGAATGGACAGAGGCTGTGGATTCGTCATGCGGAATGATTGGCTTTGGCATTATACGAGATACGCAAAATTTGAAAAATGTTTATTTTGCTGGTGTGAATGATAATGCTAGAGGAATTGGGTATGGCTTGCGTAACATTTCTTGTGACAGACGAAAGGTAGGAATTTCTGTTAGCGAACTTATGGATTGGATTAGGCTTTTGAATGTGCCAAGTATTATATGCTGGGCTGGATTTATTTTGGAAGCAAAAAAGCAGTTTGTGGAAGATCAAAAAAGAAGTCATCTGCCTCTGCGTTTTAGGTATCTCTATCACAGAATTAATTCTGCGATTTCCTGAAATTAGAAAGAGGAGGGAAAGCTGAGATGAGCGAAAACGCTAGCGATTATTCTTGGCAAGAAAGAGCGATCTTGGAAGTTTTACATGAAAATGGCGAGGAAATGTGTTGTGATGATATTGTAGCTTGTTCTGGCAATAGATTAGACGCATATTCGATTAGAAAATGGTTAATGAAAATGGTTCTGCATTGCGATATTCAAATTAATTTAAAACCGAGCAATGGAAGATATGCTAAGGTTTTGAGAAATTATTATCGGATTACTGAACAAGGGATTTCGGTGTTAGTAAATATTGCTTTGGCGAAACAAGAAATAAAAGTTCCTTGAACTAGATTATATCTAGTTTTTTTATATCAAAAAATACCTAGTTAAGGTATTTTTAAGATTATTTATTTTACTTTTTGCATTCTCCATTGTTCAGAAATGGTTTCAATCGTTGAGCCATTATACTCATAATAATAAAAATAATATCCATGCAACATATCTAGATTTTGGCCGACTGTTAAAGTCGCATGAGTATCTGGAAGTTTAGCAAAATAATCATTTCGTTTTGATTTTATCCTGCCAAAAGTTGGATCAATAGGTACCCAACCAGTATTTGGCAGATAGACTTCTGTCCAGTCATGTTTCATTTGGGATGGATCTGTTTCTTGATCTGATTGGTAAACAAGGCCTTCGATAAAACGGGCTGGAATATTGTCAGCGCGATTTAAAGCAATATTTAAATCAGCAAATTCAGTGCAGTCTCCTTGTTTGTTTTGTAATGCCCAAAAAGCGCCTTTGGCATCAGGAATGTAGCCTGGATAGCTGATATTATTGCCAATCCAATTGTAAATATCTTTTGATGCTTGGCATTGATTCTTGGAATTTTTAGTTATATTTTGCGCTAAGTTTATAATTTCTGGACTATTTGATTCAACTGATTTTTCAGGAAGTAAGAACTGATTAATAGATTCGCCTTGGCAATCTTTTAAATCATAATTAACATTATTTAATTTTATTTTATATTGAAGATCAAAAGTCCTTGAGCTATTAGGCGATAAATTATAAAAAGTGTATTTTAGATATTCATTATTATTTTCATCTTTAAGCAATTCATAATTTGTTGGAGAGATTGTTTCTTCTAAGACATCTTGATATGGAGCTAAGTCGTGAAATTTAGCAATATAAACTGTTTGCATATAAGAATCTTCAAGGCCAGTGTTTTGCAAATTTATGTTTTCAGTAATGTTGTAAATTTGAGATTGTGATTTTATTGGTTCAACTTGAGCAATATTTTGCGAAATATTAGGAAGATTTGTGTTTGGTTTTAAATCTTTAGAAAAGCTGACAATCCAGAGGATAATGAATGAGGCAACAAGAATAACAAAAAATGCACCGAAAATTGAACAGCAGGCGATGATTAGTTTTTTATTTTTTTTCGCATCTCTGTTTTGTTGAGGTTTTATTGGAGGTATTGTTGTTTGTGGCATTTTGTTTTGATATAAATAAACTTTTACTAATATTAACAAAATTTTGATGATTCTTCAACAACGGAATTGGATTGACGGAAGAGTTTTTTTCTGGTAAATTAAAACATATGGCAACAAAAAGAACATATCAACCGAAAAAGAGAAAAAGAGCTAGAACTCATGGCTTCTTGAAAAAGATGAGCACAAAGGGCGGAAGGAATGTATTGAAAAGAAGAAGAGCCAAAGGTCGAAAAAGACTGACTGTTTAGCAATCTTGCGAAAAATTCTTTTGCATTAATTTTTAATTATGCTTTCAAAAGAGAATAGATTAACTAAAAAAGATAATTTTTCGCGCATTCATCAGAAAGGCAGATTTTTTAAGGACAAGTATCTAGCAATCAAAGTTGTACCAAGCAAATTAGAAATAACGCGTGTTGGTTTTTTGGTTGGACTGAAAATTTCGAAAAAGGCAGTTGTGAGGAATAAGATAAAAAGAATTTTGAGAGAAATTTTTAGATTAAAAATAAAAAATTGTAATTTAAAAAAGGGATTTGAGATTATTGTGCTTGTGAAACCTGAAATTGTGGATAAAAAATATTCTGAAATTGCAGAAGCGATAGACAGAGTTTTGATTGAAGCTGGATTGGTTATTTGAAATATTAAATATTAAATTTCGATGTTGTATTATTTAAGAATTCCATTTTTATTTTTAATTCGAGTTTATCAGAAAACTATTTCTCCTGACCATGGATTTATTTCTCATTATATTCCATATGGAGTTTGCAAATATCATCCGACTTGTTCAGAATATGGATATCAGGTAATTGAAAAACATGGAATTTGTAAAGGCGTGTTATTGGCTGGCTGGCGAGTATTAAGGTGTAATCCATGGAGCAAGGGAGGAATTGATAATATTCCTGAAAAATTCTAAATTCTAAGCACAAAATCCTAAATAAATTCAAAGGACAAAATTAAAAATTCTAAAGCGTTTTTGAAAATTTGGAATTTGAGTTTTGAATTTATTTAGAATTTAGGATTTAGTGTTTAGAATTTTTAACAAAATTATGATTCAACTATATAATATTATTTTATTCCAACCATTACTGAATTTATTAGTATGGCTTTATAATCTGATAGGCGATATTGGCGTGGCAATTATTATTGTAACGATTTTGATTCGTTTTCTTTTGTTGCCATTATCTTTAAAGTCGATGAAGTCTCAACAATCTTTGCAAGGTTTACAGCCGAAGATGGAGGAGATCAAAAGCAAATATAAAGATGATAAACAAAAACAAAGCGCAGAATTGATGAAGTTCTACAAGGATAATAAAATAAATCCAATGTCATCTTGTCTTCCTTTGTTAGTTCAATTGCCAATTATTTTTGCATTATATGGAGTATTTCAGAAGGGTCTGATGAATTCTAATATGGATATGCTTTATTCTTTTGTCAGTCATCCAGCAAGTATTAATCCGATGTTTCTCGGATTAGTGAGCATGCTTGCCCCAAATCTAATTTTGGCAATAATTGCTGGATTTTTGCAATTTGTACAATCATGGATGGTCTTTTCAAAACAGAAAAAAACTAAAGATAAAATGGCTGGAATGTTGGGCAAGCAGATGACATATTTTATGCCTTTTATGACAGTGTTTATTGCGATGAGTTTGCCTGCTGGGTTGGCAGTTTATTGGATTACAACGACTTTATTTGCAATTGTACAACAGTATATTATGACAAAAAAGACTGGCGTGACAGGAATAACGGCTTAGAATAATAATCAATAACCAATAATTAAATTTATGTCGATGAAAGTTAATGATTTTCAGAATAAAATAGTAGAATTTGTTTTAGCTTGGGATAAAAAAAGAAAAATTAAATCAAATGAACAACTTATTTTTAATCATGTTGTTGAAGAAATTGGTGAATTAGCGCGAGAATATGTGAATCAAGAATCTCGTAAAGAAAAATTTAGCGAACAGAAACTTGATAATGCAATTGGTGATTCATTGATGCAATTAGTTATGTTAGCTTATCAGCGAGGTATAAATATTGAAGAACTCATTTTAAAAATTATTGAGGAAGAACAAAAATTATTGAAAAAATAAATTTGGTTAACATTTAACAATTTGGCAATTAATGTTTGTTAGTTGTTAAGAGTTAATTGTTAACTGTCAAATTTATGAACGAGATCAATGCAACAAGTATTGAGGAGGTAAAAGGAGTAGTTGACGATTTAGTAATTAAAATGGGAATTTCTGCAAAAATTAATACTAAGATTGATGAAAAAGAAGGAAAGGAAATTGTTTGTTTTAATATTGAAGCAGATGACGCAAATTATTTAATTGGTCAAAGGGGTTGCAATTTATTTGCAATTCAGTATTTGGCAAAAGTATTTTTAAAAAGAAAAAATGTTTCTGAAATTCCATTTTATATTGATGTAAATAATTATAGGCAGGAAAAAGAAGAGTATTTAAGAAAATTAGCATTTGATGTTTCTGAGAGAGTGGTGATGATGAACAAGCAAATTGTTTTAAGACCAATGACAGCGTATGAAAGAAGGGTAGTTCATATGTTTCTTGCCAATGACGAAAGAGTTTGTACAGAAAGTATTGGAGAAGATCCAAATAGAAAAATAATTGTAAAGCCAAGAGACTTAAAAATCTAAAAAACTAAAAATATAAAAAATTTTATTTTTATGTTTTTAAAATGTTATGATTAATTATAACAAGACAATCGGGTTGCCAATTATGATTTTTGGAGGCAGTAATGAAGTTGGCAGAGTGAAAGAATTGATTATTAATTTTGAGACTGGCAAATTATTAGGACTGCAACTTTCAGAAGGTCTTTTGAAGGAGCAAAGAATTTTGAGGTTGGAAGAAATTAAAGAATTTAAAGATGATGGCATTTTTGTTGCAAGTGATGTTGCAGTGAAGCCTTTAAGAAATTTTAGTTTATTCGAAGAGCTTTTGAAAAAAGATATTAAAATAAAAGGCAATAATGTGGTAACAGAAAGCAATAAGGAATTAGGGATTGTTTTTAATTTTTTCCTTGATAATATTTCTTATAAGATTGATAAGTTGTACGTAAAAACTAATTTTTTGCGAGATTTGTTCAAGGGAAGGTTAATTATTTCTTTTGACAAAATTGTTTCAATAAGTAAAAGCGCAATAGTTGTAAAAGATGATTTTGTTAAAGATAAAATTTTGATGCCGGAAGTTGCCAAAATTGAACATAAAGAAATGGTGTCGGACGTGGTAATGAAAGATACAGAGTAGAAAATCTGATACTTGGATATTAAATATGCAGATTTTTTTAAATCTGTTTTTTATTGAAGGTAATTTGAAAAAATGGTAAAATTTTAAAGAAAGAAATATTTTTTAATTTTGATTTTTTAGATTTAACTTTTTAGGAATGTCTTTAGCTCAAAAAGTAGCGCATAATACTTTAATACAATTTGTGGGAAAAGGGATCGGCATGGTTTTGGCATTAGTGACTGTTTCATTAATGTTGAGGTATCTAGGCCGATCAGGATTTGGACAATACACGACAATTATGGCTTATTTGTCTGTTTTTTCGATTATGGCTGATTTGGGTTTGTATTTGGTTGTGACTCGTGAAATATCTAAGAAGAATATTGATCAAGATAAGTTTGTCAGCAATGCGATGACAATAAAGGGGTTGTCTGGTTTAGTAATATTGACAATTGGTTCTTTAGTAATTTGGCTTTTTCCTTATGATCCAATTGTAAAATGGGGCGTTGTGGTTGGAGCTTCTTCTTATTTATTTATTTTATTGAATCAGACTTTGATTGGCGTTTTTCAAAAATATTTTTCAATGTATAAGGTTGCTGTTGCAGAAGTTGCAGGCAGAATAGTTTGGTTGATAGCAGTAGTATTAGTTATCTATACGCAGTCTTCAATTTTGTACATGATTTTTGGAATTGCATTGTCTAATTTAGTTAATTTTTTAGTTTTATTTTTTTATTCTAGAAAATATGTGAAAGTAAAGCTAGCTTTTGATTTTTCATTATGGAAAAAAATATTAATAATGACTGCGCCTTTAGCTTTTTCTGTTGTTTTTAATTTGATTTATTTTAAAGTTGATACTTTGTTTTTATCAATTATGAAATCAGAAAGCGATGTCGGTGTTTATGGCGCTGCTTATAAAGTTCTGGAAGTCTTGATTACTTTTGCAGCAATATTTGCTGGATTGCTATTGCCGGTAATGTCAAAGTTTTTTGAAGAAGATAGAAAAAAGTTTGCTGAAATTTACAAAAAAGGGTTTGATGTTTTGATAATTTTTGTTGTGCCGTTAATTATTGGAACACTCTTTTTAGCTGAACCGATAATGGCATTTTTTGGAGGCGTTGATTTTGCAGATTCTGGGAATGTTTTGAAATTATTAATTATTGCTACTGGCGCGATTTTTTTCTCTCATCTTTTTGGCAATGCAGCAGTCGCAGCTAACAGACAGCATAAGACAATGTGGGTTTATATTTTTACAGCAATTTTAGCAGTTGTTTTATGTTTATGGCTGATTCCAAAATATTCATATTATGGCGCGGCAATCGCAACTGTTGTTTCTGAAGTGTCTGTGGCGATACTTACAGCCTTGATTATTTGGCGGTTAGAAAAAGTTGGCTTGAATTATAAAATTGCTGGTAAGTCTTTATTTGCTGGAATTTTTATGGTAATAGTTTTATTTCTAATGCCTGATTCTTGGAATTTTGCCATTAGAGGATTAATTGCAATGGCAGTTTATTTTGGAATAGCATTCTTGATCAAAGCGATTTTGATTGGCGAGGTAAAAGAAATTATTTCTATGCGCAAAGATGAATTATCAAAAGAAGGTGTTGTTATTAAAAATAATGATTTATAAATGAAGATCGTAATTGATACACAAACAATGTTAGGGAAGAAGAGCGGTTTTGGTTTTTACGTTAAAAATTTGGTTGAAAATTTGAAAAAAATTGATACTCAAAATGAATATTTTTTAATTGATTCAGGAAAAGAAAAAGACTTGAGAACTTATGAAAGAATTTGGTGGGATCAAGTTGGTTTTGTTAAAAAAGCAAAAAAAGTTAAGGCTGATATTATTCATAAAACTTGTTTTTCGGTGCCAAGATTTGGAAAATTTAAAAAGGTTGTGACAATTCATGACATTATTCCATTAATTTATCCGGAAAATTTTTCCAGAGCTTCAAGATTTTATTTTACAAAATTAATGCCTTGGTCGTATAAATTTGCTGATTATTATATTACGATTTCAGAAAGTGCAAAAAAAGATTTGGTTGAAAAATTGGGATTAGATTCTAATAAAATAAAAGTAATTTATGAAGCAGCTGGCGATGAATTTAAAGTGATAACTGACTTAAATAAAATTGAACAAGTGAAGAAAAGATATAAAATTAGCGGAGATTATATTTTGAATGTTGGAACTTTGGAGCCGAGAAAGAATTTGGAATTTTTCGTTAAAGTTTTCGCTGATGTGGTAAAAGATATTCGGAAATTTGGAAATTCGGGTATTGGTGATTTGAAACTTGTTGTTGCTGGAAAAAAAGGTTGGAGATATGAAAATTTGTTTCGTGAAATTGAAAATTTAGGGATTAAAGATAAAGTGATTTTTACGAATTACGTTGATGATTTGGATCTGCCATATTTATATAATGGCGCTAAATTGTTTGCGTTTCCATCAATTTATGAAGGTTTTGGTTTGCCGATTTTGGAAGCAATGAAATGCGGTGTGCCAGTTATTTCTTCAAATTCTTCATCGTTGCCGGAAGTTGTTAGTAATGCCGGAATCTTGTTGGATCCGGAAAATAAAGAATTATGGATAAAAAATATTATTGATGTTTTAAATAATGGCGAGAAGCAAATAATGATGAAGGCTGATGGATTAAAACAAGCTAGTAACTTTTCGTGGGAAAAATGTGCGAGAGAGACGTTGAGCGTGTACGAAAGTTTATAAGGTTTTAAAGTTATAAAGTAAAAAGTAAGAGCAATTTATGCTCTTTTTTAATATCTTGAATTGTTGAATTGCCCAATTGTTAAATTGTTAAAAATAAGGTAAAATAAAGCTAAGTTTTTTGAAGCCTAAACTATTTTTGTTATGGCTCTAGCAATTGAAAAACTGAATATTTTTAGCAAAGAAAACATAGTAAAAACTATCGTTGTTTTGGTTGTGTGCGCGATAACTGGCGTTTTAGTTAATAATCAGTACAAGTCTGTTTTTGTTTTTTTGATCGGGGCAATGATTTTTATCGGATTGTCTTTAATAATATTTAAAAAGCCATATTTTGGATTATTTTTGGTAGCATTTTTTTTGCCATTTGAGAGATTAGGATCGTTTGAAGTTGGCAGTATGACAGTTAGAATTTCGCAAGTTTTTGCAATGATTACTTTGCTTGTTTTTGCAATGGTTTCATTAGCTTTTAAAAAAAATAATTATGTTAAAAATCCATTAGTAATTTTTGTTTTTTTGTTTACTGGTGTTTCAGTTTTGTCATTAGTGAATGCGCAAAATATTACTAGAAGTTTGACTATTCTTGGTTTTAATTTTTTTGTAATGTTAGTGGCGTTGATTATTCCGAGCTTAATTAATTCAAAAGAATTATTTAAAAAAATGGTTTGGGTAATATTATTGTCTAGTCTAGTTGTTGCAATCTATGGTCTTTTTCAATTTGTGGGGGATATGATTGGCATTCCGAAAGAAATTACCGGACTTAGAAATATCTACACATCTGAAGTCTTTGGTTTTCCAAGAATTCAAGGAACATCTAGCGAGCCATTGTATTTTGCTAACTTTTTGCTGATACCAATTGGAATTTGTTTGGCTTTGATATTAGCTAGAAAAAAAGGCGATGTTAAAGATAATATATCTATTGCAGAAGAAGGAAAAAAGAAGTTAACGAAAACGCAAAAAATAATTTTTGAACTTGGTGGTTCGGCAGTGCTATTTATTATTTTGGGTTTGACGACATTGAATTTAGTTCTAACCGTTTCTAGAGGCGCATATTTGGGATTTGCAGGCATGCTTGTTTTGTTCGCAATATTTTATTTTAAATCATTTTTTTCGCCTAAAAGAATTATTATAATTGCAACGATTGCGATCATTGCGATTGTTTCGACAATCTATTTATTAAAATTTACTAGGAAAGATGTTAATCTTAAAAATTTCACAGAGCAAGCAACAGAGTTTGAAGAAGGCGCATCGATAGAAGAAAGATATTCAACATATAAGCAAGCTTGGTTTATAATTCAAAGAAATCCTTTGCTTGGAGTTTCTGTCGGAGGCTTTGGACCAGAAGTGGCACAAGGTGCGATGTCAGTTCCTAAAAATGGTTGGGCAATTGTTAATAATGAATATTTGGAAATTTGGGCAGAGAATGGGATTTTTGGTTTGTTGATTTTTTTAGGAATGATATTTTTTATATTTTTTAGAACAATCAAAGTTTGGATGAAAAGCAATGATTTTATTGTTAAAACTTTAGTTATCGGCATGACAATTGCTTTTGCTGGCATCCTAATTCAATATATGACATTTTCATCTTTATATATTATTCATATTTGGTTTTTGATAGGTCTAATAATTGCTGGACAGAGTTTAGCATTAAAAAAACAAAATAATTAATTACTTATGTTAGAATTACCTGCGCTTTCGGCGCTTTTAATACAATATGGCTATATCGGTGTTTTTGCCGGCGTTGTTGTTGGTGGAGAAATTTTACTTTTGGCAGCTGGATTTTTAGCTGCTCAAGGTTATTTTAATGTTTTTTTAGTTATTCTTCTGGCGACTGTTGCAGTATTGTTAGTTGATATTGTATGGTATTTTCTTGGCAGATTTGGTGAAAAAGCGTTAGTTGCAAGATTGCAAAAAGTATTGATTGGAAAAAAAGAAAAAGCAATTGGCCTTGATCAACTTTTAAAAGAAAATGCGAGCAAAACAATTTTGTTAGTTAGATTTGTGTATGGAGTTAGAGCGATGGTTTTGATTTTGGCTGGAGCATTGAAAATGAATTTTGGAAAATTTTTATTGTTAAATGCAATCGGCAGTTTTGTTTGGGCAACTGTAATGACTTTATTAGGTTATTTTTTCGGAGAGTCTTGGCAAGTATTAAGGCAGTATGTTCAGAATGGCGTGTTGTTTATGACATTGATTTTTGTAATTGGACTAATAATTGTTTTTATCGTGATGTTTTTGAAGAAACAATTGTTTAAAGTTGTGGAGAAAGAAGAGATAAAAAAATAAAACAAAAAGATGAAAAAATTTCAATGGTTATTCGTTTTACTAATGTTAGGCGCAATGTTTGTTTTGGGCCTTTTTTCTTTGATGAATGATTCTGGCACAACTGATGAAGTGGCGCATATTCCAGCTGGTTATTCTTACATTAAGTATTTTGATTATAGATTGAATCCAGAACATCCGCCGTTGATTAAAGCTTGGGATGCCTTGCCACTTTTGTTTGTTAAAGATTTAAAGTTCCCATTGGATAAAATTTGCTGGACAATAGATACAAATGGCCAGTGGGAATGCGGATGGGAATTTATTTATAGGTTGGGCAATAATGCTGATCAAATTTTGTTATTAACAAGAATTCCGGTTTTGATTTTGGCATTAATATTAGGATTGTTTATTTATCGATTTGCAAGAGAGCTTTGGGGTTGGAAAGTCGGACTTATTTGTTTATTCTTCTATTGTTTATCGCCAAATATTTTAGCCCATTCTAGATTAGTAACAACTGATTTGGGTGCCATGGCAACTTTCTTCTTTGCAATTTATTATTTTTATAAATTCATTAAAAAACCGCAAGGCTGGTATTTGTGGGCGAGCGGGATATTTTTTGGAATAGCGCAATTGGCAAAATTTTCTAATATTTTGTTGGTTGTTTATATGATGTTGTTGATTTTTGTTTTGTTATTTGTGTGGAGGCCAACTAGCCCAATAACTTTTTTGGGATATAATAAATTTAAAAGAGCTTGGCTTGGCAGATTATGGATGTTTTCAATTTCTTTTATTTTGATTTGCGCGATTGGATTTTCTCTTGTTGGAGCGGTGTATGCAGTATTCACAAGTAATATGCCGGTTGCAAAAATTCATCAGACAATTGATGGATCGTTGCAGCAAGATGATAATTTGTCCATTCAGGTAAAAAATGTTTTGCATAAAATGTCAGACAATAATATTTTACGGCCTTATGCTTATTATGGTTTAGGGCTTCGGATGGTTTTTGCAAGAGTTTCTGGCGGAAATACGACATATTTTTTGGGTCAAACATCTAATCAGTCTTGGTGGTATTTTTACCCAGTTTCATTTTTAATCAAAACAACGCTAGTCTTGCAGATTTTGATGTGGCTGTCATTAATTATTTTAGCTTTTTGTATTTTTAAGCGAGCAAAAAAAGATCGAGAACAACTTGATGTACAAGGCAGATGGAATAGAGTTTGGACTGGATTTGTGAAGATAGCGAATGATTATTTGTTTTTCTTTATTGCAATCACTTGCATGTTAATGTTTATGATGGTTGGAGTTTTAGGGAACTTAAATATTGGCTTAAGGCATATTTTGGGTTTATGGCCTTTTATGATAATGTTGTGCGGGTGGGGATTTTCGAAAATTTGCTTAATTCCCTTTTCTAAGGAATCTCTAATGCGAGAGGATAAGGGCAATGATCAATGTTTCATTTCGAAAAAGTTTAAAATTCCTAGAATTATTTTTGGCGTTGTCTTGGTTTTGTGGTGCATCATAGTGCAAATTCAAATTTGGCCGTATTATTTATCTTATTATAATGAAATGGTCGGAGGATATAAAAATGGCTATAAATATTCTGTTGATTCTAATACTGATTGGGGTCAGGATTTAAAAAGACTGGCAAAATTTGTTGATGATAATAATATTGAAAAAATTAAGGTTGATTATTTTGGTGGATCTGTGCCAGCATATTATTTGGGTGACAAGCAAGAAACATGGAGATCTAGCTTTGGAGAAACAACTGGTTGGTTGGCAGTTTCAGCAACTTATTATCAAAATTCGAAATATTATGCGCGAGTAAATTTCGAAAAGGATTATTCTTGGATTGATAAGTATGTTCCTGTTGAAAATATTGGAGGATCGATATTAGTATTTCATATTCCTGAGAAGTAAATATTGCGGATATTAAATATTAAATATTATGTTATGGATTGTGTCTAGCATCGTAATTATTATTTTTATTATTATTTCTTGGAAAAGACTTGATTTTGGTTTAGGCTTAGTTGTTTTTGGTATGCCGTTTTATTTGCTAAGATTGGATATCGGTCCTTTGCCATCAACTTTTTTGGAGTTATTAATTTTAACTTTGAGTTTGGTTTTTGTTATTAAAAAAATAGTAAATCAAGAAGTTAAATCAACTTTTGATAATTGGCGAGAATTACTGAAAAAATGGTGGTTGCCAATTTTGCTTTTTTTGTTAGCGGCAACTATTTCAGTTTTTGTTTCGGTTGATTTAAAACATGCTTTAGGAAGATGGCGAGCTTATTTTGTAGAGCCATTTCTTGTTTTTTTAATATTGCTTGACGTTGTAAAATCAAAAAAACAACTGCAAATTATAATTTGGGCATTAGGATTTTCTTCTTTATTCATATCTATTTCAACAATTGTCCAATATATTTTTAATATAAATATTCCGGTTGATTATAATCTGCCGAATTTAAAAAGAGCAACAAGTTTTTATGGATACCCAAACGCAATTGGACTTTATCTAGCTCCAATTATTACGCTTTTTTTGGGATTGCTGATTGGTATTTTTAAAAATGTTTTTAATTCCGAATTCCGAATTCCGAATTCCGAATCAATGTCAAATGACAAAATCCAAATTTCTAATCTACTTTTTTGTTTAGTGGTTATTATTTTAGGAATTTTGGCAGTCATTTTGGCTGTGTCAAAAGGTGCGATTTTTGGAATTTTTGTTGGATTGTTTTTTATGTTGATGTTCACAAAGTGGCGATGGTTTGTTGTTGGATTGGCAATTGTTTCAATAATATTAGTTTTAATTATTCCAGCAACTTCAAAAAAAGTTGTGCCAATTATTACTTTTCAAGAAACATCTGGTGATGTGAGAATTGTTCTTTGGGAAGGAACTTGGAATTTGTTAAAAGCAAATCCGATCTTTGGTGTCGGATTAGCTGGGTTTCAAAAGGCGTATCCAAATTATAAATTAAATAAACATACAGAAATTTTGGTTTATCCACATAATATTATTTTGAATTTTTGGGTAGAGACAGGGTTGCTTGGATTAATATCCTTTTTGTGGATTATTGTTTTGTTCTTTATTTCTGGGTTTAAAGAAACAAGATACAAGATACAAACAAATTCCAAATTCCAAATTCCAAACAAACAACAAATAACAAATTCCAAAGTACAGATTGAGACGGAATTGGAAATTGGAAATTGGAAATTGGAAATTGCGCTGATGGGAGCAATGGTTTGCATAATTATGCATGGATTAGTTGATGTGCCATATTTTAAAAATGATTTGGCATTACTTTTTTGGGTAATTGTTGGATTGATGATTGCTATAAAAGGTAAAAGTCAAAATTAAAAAGTAAAAAGGCAAAAGTAAAAAGTATCGCTGTCTGGCGATTTTTTTGTACAAAAAAACTCGCAAGATGCGAGTAGGTGCTAACGATTAAATTTGATTGGCTTGGTGAGGGTGCGCAAGAGGCGACCGGTGAAAGTGCGAGGTTCTTCTTCTTCTTGTTCTTCAGTTTCATGGATTCTTTCTTGATAGCCTTCAATAATTTCGAGGGTGGCACGGAGGCGGGTGGCTAGAATTTCAGCAAGGTTGAGTCTGATCTTTCCAGCTGTTGATGGCAGGAAACTGGCAAATTCTTTGAATGTTTCAGGAGTGAAAACTCGAACTTCTAGTTCAACAGGTCCGGCAAAGACATTGGCAGTACGGGGAAGATCGGTAATAAAGGCAATATCGCCAAGACTTTGGCCGACATTCAAACGGACAACATCTTGAACGATTGCTGTTCCGGAAACAATATGCAAAAGTTCTTTGGATCTTTCGCCTTCAAAAATGAATTGTTGGTTTGGTTTGAATCTCTTGATTTTGAAGGCTAGATTCAACTGTTCAATTTCTTCAGAAGTGAGTCCAGCCAACAATGTGACAGTTTCTTTGAGCAGTGATTGAGAAAGCTGGCCAATAAAAGCCTTGCTTTGGAGATTAGCTTCATCTGCTGGGAGGAGTTGATTGAGTTTTTCTTGTTCGTTTCTCAAGAATTGGGTGATCTGAGCAAGTCTTTCTGCAATCAAGCTGTCGAGATTTTCGATGACGACTTGAGCGGTAGCAGGACGATTGAGCATGTAGATATCGAACAGTTTTCTCGGGATGACCAGAACAATTGCTCCGGAAGGTCCGGCATTGATAGTAGCAGTTCTTCCGCTTTTTGCAAAGAAGTTGATTTCGCCAAAACAGCGGCCAGTTTCCAGAGTGATGCGCCGGCGAGCGACATTGACAAGAACAGTTCCAGAGACAATAACATAGAGGTGGGTATTGTGTTCTTCACCTTTTTGAATGATCGATGCATTCGGAGCAAAGTGTATGCTATGTCCATCGCGAACAAAAAAACGTTGGAAAAATTGTTGTTCTTCAGGAGAAAAAGTATTAAGTAAATCGATTTGGTTTAACGGCAGTTGCATTTCTCTCCCTCCTGTCTTGACAATCTCTCCTTGTTTTCAAGGAGCAGGTAAAAATAGATTAAGTCATAATAGCAATTTTTTAAATTTTTGTAAAATAATAAATTTACTAAATTAGTGAGTGGTTTGCAAGATTGAAGAACAAGACATCTTCCATATCTTAATTACTAATATTTTTGGCTTGAATAAGGTAAAAACGATGGTTTGTTTTTTGTCTTGACATTATTAGTTAGTAATGCTACAATAATATGCTATATTTTGTGATAGTTCTATCTATATTTGGGTACGAAAACCTTGGGACTCGCTAGGGAAAAGGCGAGAAATGCCCACAAGCACAGAGCTTTGATGGGTCGGAGGGAAAGAGAGATGTCCGCAGACAGTGAATATAGCACCGAAGACTCTTATCGGCAACAGCGGGAGAAGCAGGAGAGGGAGAAGAAGAAGGCAGTGGCGCAGTGGAGGAAGGATCCGGTGCGGGGTGAGCCGATCGAGGGGACAGGGAAGCATCGCTTCGACAATGGCGACGGTACTCCGTACTCGAGCTTGAGGCTCAAGTGTGGGGGTCGGCTGATCGGTGGACATGGAAAAAGCCGGAACTATCAGGCGTCGTGGCAGATCAAGCAGGATCGACGGAAGGAGCTCGAGCGTGAGGTGCAGTTGCGTGGTGCGGTCTCGGATGTCGATGACTCCACGTTCGAGAAGTGGGAGGAGGAGATCGATCGTTGGATGGCGGCGGAGGACGAGCTCCAGAAGTCGCGTGAGAACGAGCCGGTCAAGCAGTTCTGCTGGATCGGTGGCTGGGACGACGAGGGAGAGGAGGGAGATGAGGTGGAGACAGAGGGGCTGGAGGACTGTGGTGGCGAGAGCGACAGAGAGGACGGGAACAACAACGGTTGTAGCACCTTCGAGACTCAGATCCAGTTCATGCTGGAGATGGGGATCGAGGTGAAGGGCGGCAAGCACTGCGTGGGTCGGCGATGCTCCGTGAGCAAGTCCGGATGGTCCAGGCTCATCAACGGGAAGCGTGAGGCCAGTTGTGTTATGAAGGCACCCGAGATCGAGGACGAAGAGAATCGTCGATTCGAGGACCCGTTCGGGTTCGCGATCGGCGAACGACCGGAGTGGCACAACCCCAATGGGTTCGTGCCGGTCGTCTTCTAGAAGACCTACCTGCAATCTGCAATTCTGCCTACCTCCAATTCTTAAAATTCCCAAATAAATTTGTTCTTTGTTTTAGACTTCGTGTCGTGTTGACCGGAGTCTTTTTTTATGGCTAAAAATTACTAATATCTAATTACTAATCAATTTTTAATAACTAATTTTATAATTTATAATTTGAAATTGATTAGACACCTGCCTGCCGGTAGGCAGGCGGTTGAGGCTTCGGAATGACAATGTCAATTTTGCATATAAATATAACAAAAGCCTTGAATATTTTCAAGGCTTATTTTATTTATGCGTAAATTATTTTTGATGAATTGATTGATGAGTGAGTTTGATTATTGTTTCTTTTATTACCTCTGGATTTGGCGCATCAACAAAAATGAATCTTTCTGCTTGGCCAGCTGTTTGAACATAGACATTTCCGGATTTGATTAATGAAGGAAATATGCCTTCTATTCTGACAGAAACATCTTCGATTGATTCTAACATTAATTCGGAAGTCTCTCGATGAAAAGGGCTTTTTTGTTCGTATTCGATTATTCTTTCATTTGTTATGAGCCAGACATCAAGATAATAATTCATCCAACTGAGGAGTGAAAAAAAGAGGGCAGTAAGATAATATATTGAACCCAAAATTATATATAAAGTACTGATAGTAGGATTAAATAAATTTTCAAAAAAAGAGGCTAGGGCAATGTAGCCTAAGATTGGTAAGCTGAAAAGAAATATTAAAACAAGAAGATGTTTTAGATAATAAATTTTGTGCTTTCTAATAAGCATTACTAATTTTTCTTCAGGATGGAGAGTAAAAGTTAGCATGATAATTAAAAAATGTTTAGCGTTATTATTTCTGAAAAGCCTGTTTTGATGATATAGAAATTTGCGACTATTACGATGATTAATGAGGTAATAATATACATTGGGATAATATATTTTACAGCTGGACCTAAATGTTTGTATTTATAAATATAGTTAATAACTAAAAAACTAGCAATAATATAAATTGCGAGAAGAATGTAGAAAATTATGTAGATAATATAAATTGGCATGTTAAAAAAGTAAAAATTAAAAAGTAAAAATATTATTTTTCACTCCAATCTTTTAGATTAGTTAGGCCAAGATGCTGATAAGCGAGACTGGTTGTTTCTCGACCTTTGGCAGTGCGATTTATAAAGCCAAGTTGCAATAAGAATGGTTCAACAACTTCTTCTAATGTATCTTGTTCTTCAGCAGTTGCTTGAGAAATTGTTTTAACACCTACTGGCCCGCCGTTGAATTTTTGGATTATAGTTTTTAGAATTTTGCGGTCAACTGCATCTAATCCTAGACTATCTATTTCTAATAAAGCTAAGGCTTGTTTGGCTGTTTCCATCGTAATCGTACCATCTGATTTTACTTGTGAAAAATCGCGGACACGTTTTAGCAATCTATTAGCAATGCGTGGAGTTTTTCTGGATCTTTTTGCTATTTCTTGCGAGCCAGATTTTTCAATTTTTATGTTTAAAATATTTGCTGATCTAGTAACAATCTTTTCTAGTTCATGGTCTTCGTAAAAATCTAAATGATAAATTGCGCCAAAACGATCACGAAGAGGCGAGGATAAAAGGCCAATTCTTGTAGTCGCGCCAATTAATGTAAATTTTGGTAAATCTAGGCGGACTGTTTTTGCAGAAGGACCTTTGCCTAAAATAATGTCTAAGGCATAGTCTTCCATGGCAGGATATAAAACTTCTTCAATGTTTTTATTCATGCGATGAATTTCATCAATGAATAAAATATCATTATCTTGTAAATTTGTGAGTATTGCAGCGAGATCGCCAGTTTTTTCTAAAGCTGGGCCGGATGTAATTCTAATGTTGACATTAGTTTCGCAGGCAATAATATTAGCAAGGGTTGTTTTTCCTGTCCCTGGCGGGCCATAAAGTAGCAAATGATCAATTTGTTCTTTTCGTTGTTTTGCAGCTTGAATTAAAATTTTAAGGTTTTCTTTTAGCTTGTTTTGGCCGATAAATTCATCTAATTTTTTGGGACGTAAAGTAAAATCAAGAGCTTTATCTTCTTGTTTTTCTTCTGGCGCAATGATTTTTGGAGATGTATTTTTTATCATGAAAAAAGTTTTGGTTGCTTATTATTTTGGTCAATTTATGACATTATAACAAAAAGTATTGACAATGAGAATATCTTATGTTAAGTTTTACTGTTCATGAATAATATTCGTGAATAAAAATCTGTAGGCAGTTTTTATAAGGAACAATCAGAAAGGATTCGGTGGTGTTTTACTACTGAATCACTTGGGATTGTTACTTCGTCCAGCACCTTTTTCCCTGAAGCATTTGAAAGAATGTTTTATTCAAGGAAGAAGGTGCTGGACATTTAGCCTACAGTTTTTTATTTGGCAAAAATTATGGTTGATTTTCGTGTTTGTATTTGTCTGGATTGTCGTAAAAGCTATAAAAGATTGACTTTTTTTCTGATTTGTCAGAATAGGTAATTATTTGTGTATATTTTGCTTTAAAAGATTTGTCAGGTTTTTGATCCCAATATTCTGGGCCTTCAAATTTTACAGAACGGCCATCTTTGGTTCCATAAAATTCAAAAGTTAAGATATCGTTAAAAATAGAAGTTTGAATTAAGATGTAATTTTTTGTATTGTTGTGAAATTTTAAATCAGGATGTGGAATGTAGATTGCGGCATCTGTTCCTTGAGGATCGTAATATTGGACAGCATAGGAATGTGATTGGCGTTCTGTAATTGGCAGAGCTGAGTTTATAGCAGTTCTAAAATTTGTTGTAGCAATTTGGCATAATCCTCCGCCGTATTCTGGAATTGTTTTGTTTTCTTTGATGACTAGTTCTGGCAAATAGCCAGCTTCAGCATTGACCTCGCCTAAATTATCTACTAATGAATATTCTTCGTCTGGTTTTACTAAAATGCCATTTAATTTTTGGGAGGCGATAGTAATGTTTTGGATTCTATTTTTTGGACTTCCAGAAAAATTTGATTCGCCTTTGCCTAGCAATTCTTTAATGCCTAGAGATTCTATATTTTTTTCATTAATTTCAGCGCCTAATGATTTGGTTATCAATTTTATTGTTGTGTTTTCTTTTTTTATATTACTAATAATGTTTTTCAAATTGCCTTCGATTAATAATTCGCGTCCTTTTTTGGCAGGCGACAGGACAACTAGTTTATTATTTTGCATTTGCAAGCGGATATTTAAAGGAGCTTGATTAATTGTTGGCGCGATATTTTTTGATAAATAATTGCCAATTTTTTGGCGGTCAAAATAGGCAATGAGATTATATTGATAAGACTTTTGTTTTGTGGCTAAAGCGTTTAAAATAATTTCTTGCAACCTTAAATTATTTTCTAAATTTAAACGATTATTTTGAAGACTTTTTTGCATGGCAAAATTAGCCCAAGATGTTAGAATTTCTGGATTGATTTCCCATTGATTATTTTCTAATTCTAAAAGTATATTTTGCGAGGTTATATTTTTTGCTTCTAATTTGGCTTTGAAAATTTCTTTTTTATTTTTGACAGGATTAATTTTTTGGAATGGAATTTTGATTTCTGTTGTTGATAAATTTTTGACGCGTTTATTAATTAAACTTGTCAAGAATTCTTTATTTAGAGAATAGCCTGATTTGCCCAAAACTATTTTAAAATCATTATCTTGATAGGCGATATTTGTTTCCTGCTTTTTTTGATTAAGCTGGACAAGTTCTTGATCATAAAAATTACTTAATTTAACTGGCAGAATTGAGTAAATTAAATCATTATTATTTTTAAAGATTAAAGTTCTGACAATATTTTTAGTGCGACTATGTTTTTGACCAGAATTTGTTTTATTGAAAGCTTGATTAATTGTTTTTTCCAAATCAATTTCTACGCCAAAAAGTTCTGGTTGGATTTTTTTGTTGTAATTTTTTGACTGAAAAATAATGCCATTATTAAATTTTTCTAGTTTTTTATTTAAAAATTTTATGGTTTGTTCTTTTGTTTTTCCAGAAACGTTGAAATTTGCAATTGTTGTTCCTGGATAAAATTTATCTTTGTAATAAAAATTTAGAATAATTAAATAGACACTTAATGTCGTTAAGAAAATGATTAATAGAATTAAAAATGTTTTGATTATTTTTTTGGGCATTAATATATTTTAACATGAGAATTGTGAATAGAGAATTGTGAATAGAGAAACTGCCTATTGACAGGCAGGTAAAAAAAATCCTACGGATGTAGGATTTAATTCTATGAATATAGAATTAAAGAACGACTTTGTCATTGAGTTTGGAAGGGGATTTGATGGCGACAAATTTTGTGTTATCAGTGGCTTCTATTATTGCGTGAGGAATTGTGGGCGAGACAGCAAGCAATTGCATTGGCAAGAGATCTATCTTTTGATTTTGGATCTGGAGAGTTAATTGTCCAGAAAAAACAAGATAGAATTCTTGAGTTTCGTGATGAAAATGGAGAGGCTCTGGTTGTGATTTTGAATCACGAGTGCCAATGCAAATTTCTGTATGTTTAGAAAAAAGGGGTGATTTTGGATCAAGAAAAAATCCGGTTGCCCATTTTCTTCTTTGAGATGGATCTATAGAAAAATCAAACATTTCAATTCCATCTTGCGGTTCCACTTTTTCTCCTCCTGTCTTGATCTTATTCTATTTTTTCTTGTTCGCTGCCATTTAATATTTCTTCTAATATTGCTTTGGCGATTTTGATATGGTCTTGTTTTGATTCTGCAGTAATTAATTTATTTTCCGAAATATTTTTTGCTGGCTGGTTAGAATTTAAAGTTAAATGCAAAGTCTGGCCGAGTTCAGCTTCTTCTGGAAGCTTTTCTTTTGGCCATAAAATTTGTTTGCCAGATTCAGTGATTAGAATAACTGAATCGTCAAAAAATCGGTCTAAAATAACTTTAATAGTCTGCATTATTAAAAGGTAAAAGTAAAAATTAAAAAGTAAAAAGTTCCAAGTAAAAATTAAAAAAAATTACTGAAATCTTAATGTGATAATATAACAAGATTTTTTTGATTTGTAAAGAATAAAAAACAGAGTAAAACTCTGTTAGGCTAATTTTTTTCTTAGTCTATAAATGTGCATGTTAAGGAGCGTTTGAATTGCGGTATCGATTGCATTGTTAACACCTGGTCCGTCAATATGTTTTTCTTGGCATTCATAAGCAACGTCAGTCGCAGCAAGAATTGACAATACTAGGATTCTTCTCAATTGAGCAAGAAGATCAATTGTGTCTTCTTCCATAGACAATGCCAGACAATCCATGTCAATCAAGGCTTGTTTTTTCTTGGTGTTGGTATCATCAAGTGCATAAGCAGGAAAATTGAATGGATAAAAACCAGCAATCTGAGCAGTAACACCGATGGCAAAGTGATATTGAAGCTGGCAGGCAGCTTGTTCGGCGTATTTTAGAAGTTCATAACTTGAAACAGCAGGAAAAGCTTTGCCTAGACAGCCAGTATAGTCATCGCCAGTGGCATCGCCACGATAGGCTGCTTGAGATAAAATAAGGTCATGAAGTTGCAGTCTTTTGTCCAAGAGCCCACAAGTTCCGACTCTAATACAACGCTCAATATCAAGGTGAATTAATTCTTCGACAACAATAGCAGTTGTCGGTCCACCCATGCCACAACCAACGGCAGCAATTTCTAATGGATGTTTTGGAAATTCAGGACAGGCAATTGTGCCAGTAGCAATCCTTAGGCCTCGATCTTTTTTGGGATCAGTGACAATTGTTCCGGTAGAGAATTTTTCAAGCATTAAATTGACTCGATTGGGATCGCCACAGATCAAAACGTCTTTTGGGAAAGGTTGATTGATGTCTACTGCGAGATGAAACAATACTTCAGGCTTTGGCGCTCTTTTCATTCTTTTCTCTCTCCTTCCTTGCTAGAGGGGCTGGAATTCGGACTTCATTGGTTGAGTGAGATTTGGCATTTTGCCATTGGCGAGTGGTTGGACTTTGTGAACTGCGATATCAACAGGAAAACCATTTGGGCCTTGATAGATAACAGCGGTATGCAAAGATTTGATGGCCCAGCCATATTGTTTATTGAGCCATTTGAGGCTGTGTTGCAAAGTGGTTGGCGTCCAAGTGCGATCATCAACAACGAGAACATGATTTCCTAGAACTCTGGAGGTTTTGACTAGGTCTCTTGCAAATGGAACATGATCTGGAATGCCCAAGCTTGAAAGATCTTTGGCAGCAAGAATTGCATAATAAGCATCCAAGATTCTTGTTGCAAGAATGCCTGGAATGACTCCACCGGAGGTAAGGGCAATAATTTGATTGATTTTGATACCTTTTTTGTGAGTTAACTGAATTGCAAGCTGTACCATTTTGACAATATCATTTGTGTAAGGTTCCCAGGTTCTAAAAATATCTGCGTTGGGGAGGATGGGACAGATTTCGATCGTTCTCTCTAGATCATGCGGGCCAAATAATTCGTGCGGTTGGACAATGTATGGTAGAAGACCGGTTTGTTCATCAGGTTGGACTGACTTTGCAAAAAAATCTGGTGCTTGGCAGAGATTTTTGTGCCAGATAGTTGCAGTTCTTATTTTTTCAATCCTATTTGTTTCATCTGGTTCATTGGGATAACGGCATTGAATAAAATCTTTTCCAAGGTCTAGCGTTAATCCTCTTTCTGTCAAGTCGTCAAGCAAGAGAGCGCGATTGCCGATAAATTGTTGAGTGATAGCTATTTCTCGGCTGAATGTAATTTCAGCAGAAGGACTTTCTATCGTGGCTGAAGGATCTTTGGCTCTGTAACTTTCAGCAGCTAGAATTGCCATAGGAATATCGAGTTTGATTGCTAATCCATAACCGAAAATTACACTGCCTCGGGCAATGCAAAATCCTTGATTGGGAGAGAAACCACTATTTTTGATATCTCTTGCTACTCTATCAATTAAGTCCTTGCATTCTTGCCAAGTATAA
The DNA here is from genome assembly GCA_964574655.1 of uncultured Candidatus Saccharibacteria bacterium. Lineage (GTDB taxonomy): Bacteria > Patescibacteriota > JABMPQ01 > JABMPQ01 > JAQVVF01 > JAQVVF01. Next base: position 98,347 of record CAZNOH010000003.1, on the reverse strand, counting down.
GTATCAATAGGTTGACTATTTTCATAGCTTCTTTGTGGCATTTAATTCCTCCTTTTTTTGGGAAGGTGCGGGTGTTTTTGGATTAATTATTGTAGCAATGAATTCTTGTTTTGGCAAATAAATAAAGCAGGGGCACAAGATTTTGTGCCCCTACAAGATATTATTGTTTTAAATTTGATCGTTGGCCATTTTAACTTCTATTTTTTTGGTTTTGATGGCGCTTAATTTTGGCAGGCGAATTGTTAAGATGCCATTTTTTAATTCAGCCGTTGAGGAATCAGCATCAACCTCTTCTGGCAAAATTATAGATCTGGCAAAAGCGCCCCAGTAGCATTCTTGGTAATAATAATCATTTTCTTTTGCTTCGTTGATGTTTTTTCTTTCGCCTTTTATTGTAACCATGTCGTTATCAATATTGATGTCAATATTTTCTGGATTGACGCCAGCAATGGTTGATTTAATAACAATTTCTTGAGGAGTTTGAAAAACGTCAATAGCCAGCTGGCCTTCATAATTTTCACTTTCTTGATTATTTTGGGTCTGAGGCTCTGCTGGTTGTTGTTGTTGAACTTGAATTGGCTGGGCTTCTGGTTTTGATGTTTGCGGAGTTGGTAAATGAGAGACTGGTGGCTTCGGTGGCGTTGGATTGTCTGAGACCTGTTTGGATTGTAAAAATCTCGCGAAAAAAGATTTTTTTGTCATATTGGATAAACTTTACTTTTGTTTTTAATAAAAACTTTTTCTTTATCTTATTATACATTATTTTAAGATAAATGTAAATTTTGGGAGTGGATAGCTTTTGTTAAAATCTTTGAAATGTGTTATATTATTAGTAATTAAAAAGTTTTAAAAACAAATTTAAAAATTATGAAAAAAGGATTATTAATTCTGGTGGCTATTTTTGGTTTATTAATTTTTGGTCAAAATGTTTTGGCTGCGGATTGGCAAACATCAACATTGGATACAGGCAATGTTGGTGTTATGAATGCTGTGGCAGTTGATAATAATGGCTATGTTCATATTGCTTATTATGATACTGCTAATGCTGATTTGAAATATATTACTAATGAAAGCGGCACTTGGGTAGCAACAACAATTGATAGCGTTGGGAATGTTGGTCTTGGAATATCAATCAAAATGGATAGCAATAATAAAGCTCATATTGCTTACATTGATTATACAAGTAGTAATTTAAAGTATGCTTCCAATTCTTCTGGATCTTGGGTGGTAACGACGATTGATAATTCTGGAACTATTTCTGTTGGTCTTTTTCAGGCGAATATTACTTCTTTGGGATTAGATAGTAATAATAAGGCCTATATCAGCTATTATGATTCAACGAATCTTGATTTAAAATATATAACAAATGTTTCTGGATCATGGGTGATTATAACGATAGATAGCAATGGAAATGTCGGAGAATATAGTTCTCTTGCACTAGATAGCAATAATAATGTGCATATTGGTTATTATGATGTGACTAACACTGCTTTAAAATATGCAACTAATAGTTTAAGTGGTGCTTGGTCTGTTAGCACTATAGACAATTCTAATTCAGTTGGCGCTTTTATGTCTTTGGCAATTGGAAATAATGATAAAATTCATATCAGTTATCTTGACGCAACAAATGCTGATTTGAAATACATTACTAATTCTTCAGGAGTTTGGGTAGCAACAAGTTTAGATACCTCTAATCAGTCAGGTTATGATACTTTTATCGGCGTTGACAGTGATAATGCAGTGCGAATTGTTTATTATGAATTAACAAGTTTAACATTAAAATATGCAACTAATTTTTCCGGGCAATGGACATATACTACTTTAGATACATCTGGAAATTTTGCTTTGGCTATTCTTTTGGGTTATTATAATCAATTTTCATTGTTTCTTGATTCAAATAATAAAACACATGTTTCGTATTTTAAAACTCCAACTGATTTGAAATATACTTATACTCCTGGTCCAACTGTTTCTTCAACTTCTATAAATAGTGGTCGAAGCTATTCCGCATATAGAAACATTAGTATTGAATCTTCTTTGACAGGCAGTCCAACAGAAATGATTGTTTCAGAGAAAAGCGATTTTGTTGGTGCGTCTTGGGAGACTTATAATGCGGACAAAATTTTTAGACTGTCTTCGGAAAAAGGCAATAAAACTATTTATCTAAAATTTAGAGATTCTTGGCATGCTGAGACAGCAGTTGTTTCACAAGCTATTAAATATGTCGGAAATCCAAAATTTGTGACCAAAAAAGCGACAAAAACCGATGAAGTGAAAGTTAAAACAAAAAATACAAAATATTATGGCAAGGATTATTATTTAAATTTTAAAAAATATCCAACTAAATTTAAAAGTACTAAAAGATATTTTTTGGCAGAAAGACAAAAGAAATATACAAAGCTTTATGCGAATGCAAAAAATAATTTGTTAAAAAAATATTGGAAAGTGACGACTGATTTTAATAAATATAAGTCAAACAAACAAACTAGATTAAAATTAGTTTTTGAATATACAACGGCTGAATTTAAAGTTTTGAAGAAAAAAGTTAAAGGCCTGAAAGAGAAAGATTTATATTTGAAATACTATAATTCTGAATCTAAGGAGTGGGCAGATTTGCAGGTTGCGCCGAATACTACAGATCATACTTTCACTATTTATCTGAATTCTCTGTTTAATTTCTCAGAAAGATATTATGTAATTGGTAGGTAAATCTCAAATCTGCACAAATTAAACACAAATTTCACAAATAAAAAAACTCCAGGAAATTTCTTGGAGTTTTAGTTTAAAAATTTTTTTTAAGATTGATTATTTTGTTGAGTTGTAATTTTTAATCTTTTTATTTTTTTAATGTCTTGGGAAAACATGAGATACATAACAACGATCAATATTGCGAGTAAAATTATAGAATATGAAGAGTTGTAAGATGCTACAGAATTGTAAAGACCATGCAAGAAAATTGCTAGCAATAAGCCTCTAGTAACGCTTGAGCCATTTCCTTGAGGATGGAATTTTTGACGAGCAAGATAATATCCGACAATACCAGAACAGATTGCATGCATTAGAGTCGCAGTAGCGAAACGTAAAATTATAATTGTGCCACCATCGCTTAAAGTGACTAAGAAATTTTCTAAAGTTGCGAATCCTAATCCTGCGACAACGCCATAAATAATTCCGTCAATCGGTTCGTTGAACTCTTTGCTTGTGGAAGCTTTATATTTCAAGACTAAGTATTTCATGTATTCTTCTATCGGCGCAACAATCAAAAAGGAGCTTAGAACCATTGCGATATATTTTGTTGAGGAAGCATATGGAATAAAAAATTCAACTGCGAATTCTAAGGCAATTGCTGGAATCGTTGCAGCCATTCCCCAAACAAATATTTTAAAAATTGCTTTTAATGGTTCTGGATTTTTGCTATCTTTGCGACGATAAAACCAGAGCCAGAAAAGGCCGGGAAGCAAGGCGACAAAGATGTACCATAAGTAAATCATAAAATAATTTCTAATTTCTAATTTTAAAGGGTTGCTACCCGTTAAAAGCTTCTAAGGGCGCTTTTAACTCTATTAAATTCTTAATAATTAATTTTTAAACAATTGCATTTTTTGTTTTGTAGAATTAATTGAATAGTCTAATATTTTTGATAAGTTGTTATTTATAATAATTGGCTGCATGGCTTTGATTTCTTCGGTATAAGATAATTTTGGTATTGGATAAATAAAAAAGATTTTTTTATTTAGATTAAAAGCTGTGGCAATTTCTATTAAAGTATTTCCGCCAATATAATTTTTTATTTTATTTTTATCATAATTTAAAATTAGAACAGCATCAGAATTTTTAATTTTCTGATAATGATTTTTCATACAGATTCCTAATTCTTTCCAAATCCAATTTTCATTTTTAGTTTTTCTAAGTTGATAATACTTTGAAACCGGAATAAATTTTTTTTGGTTATTTAAAATTTGATTTGGCGGAATTTTTACTTCATGCCCAATTTTTTCTAATTTATTTTTTATTTCTTGCATTTGATCATAAAATGCAATACTGCCGCAAATGGTTATTTTCATTTGAAAAAATTAAAAGTCAAAATTAAAAAGTAAAAAGTTGCAAGTAAAAAATAAAAATTTTTATTCATCCAATATTTTATCGTTTTTTAATATTTCTTTTTTATTTTGTCCAGAAAAAACTTGTTTAAAAACAATGAATTTTGTGATTCTATTTGTGTTGTTGCTAAAACAATGTGGATTCTTTTGTGTTTCAATTAAATCTCCTTGCCTAACAATTATTGATTTTATTTTATCATTTTCTTTCCATTTCAAAGTTAATTCGTTATCAATAATGTAAATAGTTTCGGAAATTTTTTCGTGATGATGCCAATCTTGTTTTGTATTTGCAGGCTGTTCGTTATAATGAAGTTCGTATTCGTTAAAAAGATAATACAAAACTTTTATTCCCGAAGGTTTGGTGATATTCAATGCTTGTTGTTGAGAAACAATGTTCATTATTTTATAGTTATCTTTCTTTGATCTTTATCTAAGTACTCTAATTTAATATAAATAACATTTTTAAGCGGAATTTGATCCTTAATTTTTTCTGACCACTCGATAGCCGTAATATTTTTTTTGTTATTGATAATTTCAGTAAAACCCAAATCCAAAATTTCTTGAGGATCTTGAATCCTATAAAGATCAAAATGATAAAACTCTAGATTATTTTTAGCTTGATATTTTTTGAAAATGACAAATGTTGGGCTGGTTAGATTTTCTTTTATTTCTAATCCTTTTGCTAATCCTTGAATAAAAGTTGTCTTGCCAGCTCCTAATTCACCAGAAAAACATAAAATTTCTCCGCCTTGAAGATTAGAGGCTAATTCTTGTGCTATTTTTTGAGTTTGTTCTGAAGACTTTGAAATTATTTCCATTATTTAACAAAATTATAAATCAAAATTATTGATCCTAAAGAAATAATATAAATTGCAAAGGGAATTAAGCCATGTTTTTTGAAAAAGTTCATTAAGAATTTGATGGCCAGATAGCCAGCTAGAAATGCAAAGATGGCGCCAAAAATAAGTTCCGGAAGACTGCCATTAACTTTTTCTTTGTCAACAAAAACCTTTATTGCTGATAATGTTCCGGCTCCTAGAATTGCAATAATGGAAAGAATAAATGAAAATTTGGCTGCTGAATCACGTTTAATTCCTCGGAGCAAACCTGTTGCAACTGTTGAACCTGATCTGGAAATTCCAGGCAGGATTGCTGCTGCTTGAGCTAGGCCAATCCAAATTGAATCTTTGAAAGTAATTTCTTTAACTTCTTTTTGGGGATGAGAAATTTTTTCAGCAAGAATAAAAAATAGGCCATTAATAATTAAGAATAAAGCTGTCCAATTGATGCTTCTAAAATATCCTTCAACTAATTTTTCGCCATAATATCCGAAGATGACAGCTGGAATTGTACCGACAACTATTTTCCAAAATAAACTGTTTTTTTGATTGATTTTTTTGATTATTTCAATTATATCTTTCCAGAAATATATAATAACAGCAAGAAGTGTTGCTAGATGCAAGAAGATATCAAAAAAAAGTCCTTGATCTTTGAAACCTAATATTTCTCTGGCAATAATAAGATGGCCGTCTGATGAGACAGGAACGAACTCAGTAATGCCTTGAATTATGCCTAAAATTATGGCTTGAAAGATGTCCACTAAATTAATAACTAAATTATCACCCCGCAGGGTGATCACCCTGCGGGGTGATAAATAACTAAACAACAAAATTACTAAAAATTTTGCATTCCAAAATTTTTAATTGCTACATTATTAAAACTAAATTTATGATAGCAAGATTTTTGAGAATAATCCACAGATTAATTGACTTATGATGGTGTAATATATTAGAATCTAATGATGTATGATTAGGCAGGTTCTTTTAAAATTTGTGGTATCTAAAAGAGACGAAGCAGCCAAGGGTTTAAAAAACCCGAGACAAAAAGGGAGGGGAGAGATGAAACTGTTTGCACAAAGATGTTATGACTTGGGTACTGAGAATGCTTTCAAAGTTGGACCATATATTGCAGAAGCAGAAACAAAATTAGGAATGAGAGTTATCAGATGCAATTTGGGCGAGCCGGATTTCGAAGTTCCTGAGTATATTCGAAATGCAGTGAAGGATGCGATTGATAAGGGAATGACTCATTATTGTGATCCGCAAGGGATTTTGTCTTTGCGTCAAGCAATTGCAAGAACAATGGGTTTAAGGCGCGGTTTAAAAATCAGTCCTGATCAAGTGGTTGTTTTTCCTGGTGCAAAACCGCCGATTGGTTTTTGTGAGATGGTTTATTGCAATTCTGGTGAAGAAGTTGTCTATCCAAGTCCTGGATTTCCGATTTATGAATCTTTTATAAGATTTGTCGGAGCAATTCCTCGAGCATTGTATTTGAATCCGAGGGATGAATTTACTTTTTCTGGTCAGCAATTGTCTTTGCAGATGAATGCAAAAACAAAGTTGGTTATTCTGAATTTTCCTTCCAATCCGACTGGCGGAGTAGCGACTCAGGAACAATTGACACACATAGCGGAAGCTATATTGGGTCTAGGGCGAAATGATATCAGAGTTTATTCTGATGAAGTTTATGAAGATATTCTGTTTGATGGTAGGCATCATTTTTCAATCGCTTCGGTTCCTGGAATGGAAAAATTGACAATTATTGTTTCAGGAGTTTCCAAGTCATATGCTTGGACTGGAGGCAGAGTTGGATGGGCAATATTTCCAACAGTTGAAGAGGCGCGAATGTTTAAGATGTTCAATATTAATTTCTTTTCTTGCGTGCCAGCTTTTACGCAAATGGGAGCGCAAGTTGCTTTGGAAGATAGAAGAAGCAAACTTGAATTGGCAAGAATGGTTGCGGAATTCCAAAGGCGGAGAGATTTTATTGTTCCTGCTTTGAATCGAATTTCTGGAATTGCTTGTCAAAATCCTGGTGGAGCGTTTTATGTTTTTCCGGCTGTGGAAAGTCTTTGTCATCATCTTGGTATCATCAAGATCTATAATGGATTGCCGGAAGTTGAGAGGTGCAAAACCAGTCCTTCAACTTTGTTACAAATGTTCTTGCTGTATTGTTATGGAGTAGCAACAATGGATCGAAAATCATTTGGAAGCATTGGCGTTGAAGACTCGCATTTCTTGCGGATTTCTTTTGCAACTAGCATGGACGAGTTGAAGTTGGCAGTGGAAAGAATAAGAAGAGCTGCTTTTGATGTAAATGGTTTTTCTGATTATGTTGCAAGTGGCGGTCGGTTGTACTAGAAATTTATTGATTAGATCCCCACAAAAAAGGAGGGAAGACAGATGAGTCAGCGAAGAAGCAGTTATCATGATGTTGGAAAGCTAGTGAAAAACGGACAGCTCTTAGGTCCTTCAACTTTTTCTGATCTGGAATTTCTGTTCAAGTTGTATAGAAGCTTGTGTGCAATTTTGTACAACTTTGTGCCAACTTCGGGTCATCCTGGAGGATCAATTTCTTCTGGCGTAATTCGTAATTATCTGTTGTATCATGGTTTGTATTTTGATATTTCAAATCCAAATCGAGAAGATGCTGATGTTTGGGTAGAAGCTGCAGGTCATAAGGCTTTGGGACTCTATACAGCCTTAGCTTTGATGGATGAGGTTGTTCGAATTGGGGCAAGTCATTTATTGCCAGAGGATATGAAGGACAGATTGCGATTAGAAGATTTGTTGGGATTCAGGCGAAATCCTGAAACTGATTTGCCATTGTTTAAGCAATACAGGGCAAGAGCGCTTGATGGACATTCAACGCCAGCAACACCGTTTGTAAGGATTGCGACTGGTGCTTCGGGAGTGGGATTGGCTACAGCTGTTGGTTTGGCTTTGGGTAGAATCGATTACTATGGAAAAGAAAAAGCACCAAAAGTCCATATTTTGGAAGGCGAGGGAGGACTTACTCCTGGTCGTGTTTCTGAAGCTATGGCAGCTGCGTCAGCAATGGGTCTTAGCAATATTGTTTTGCATGTTGATTGGAATCAGTCATCAATTGATTCGGATCGAGTTTGTGCAGAAGATGATCAATTTGGCGATTATGTCCAATGGACTCCAATGGAGTTAGGACAGCTTCATGATTGGAACGTAATCTATGTACCTGATGGCATGAGCTTTACACAAGTTAATGCTGCTTTTGCTATTTTGGGAGACAGGGAGAATGGTCAACCGACAATGATTGTCTATCGAACTGAAAAAGGTTACAAATATGGAATTACTGGCAAAAAATCTCATGGTGCAGGCCACAAGCTTTGCACTTCGGGATTTTATGAAGCGACAGAAGAGCTTCGTGAATTAGGTGTTATTTCTTTGCCAAACTGCTTTGGTGAAAATTTGTGCCAAAGTGGTAGTGATCAGGAAAGGATTGAAGTGTGTTATGCACAAGCATTGTTAAGTATTCGTTCGGCGATGGAAATTAGTAATTATGAAATAATAAAAAGATTGTCGAATGATTTGGTAATTGCGCAGACGTGTTTGAATGAAGATGGTAGAGAAAAGAAAATTTTTGCTCCAGAAATTGGTAATGTCTACGGAGCAATTGATTTGTTAGAAGGCGATACTCCAGAATCTTTGATTTTGACGCCGGGCAATGATGTAACTTTGCGAGGTGTTTTAGGGGATGCTTTGAACTTCCTGAATAGAGGAAGTTATGGAGCAATTCTTTGTGCAGCTGCTGATCTCTTGGATTCAGTCAGTGTTGGAAATATTGGAAATGGATTTCCTGATGGATTTTTCCATGCTGAAAGGAATCCTGATTCAAGGAAGCTTTCGACAGGTGGGATTTGTGAAGATGCAATGTCTGCAATTCTAGCAGGACTGTCAGCCAATGGCCATCATATTGGTGTTGGCGGGTCATATGCTGCTTTTATGGCACCGCTTGGACATATTGCAGCAAGGTTGCATGCAATTGGTCAGCAGGCGAAAAAGGTAGTAACAGGTCAGTCATATAATCCTTTTATTTTGGTTTGTGGACATGCTGGATTGGAAACCGGAGAAGATGGTCCAACTCATGCTGATGTTCAGGCCTTGCAATTGTTGCAAGAGAATTTCCCTGGTGATACGATGATCACCTTGACTCCTTGGGAGCCTCAGGAAATTTGGCCATTGCTGGCAAAAGCTTTATCGCTTTGGCCGGCAATTATTGCAATCTTTGTAACTCGTCCGCCAAAGAAAGTGCTGGATCGAAAAGCACTTGGATTGTCAGGATTTGAAGAGTCAATTAATGGCGTTTATTTATTGCGGAAGGCAACAAATAATAAGCCAGATGTTAATATCATTTTGCAGGAAAGCGGAGTGACATATGCTTTTGTGGTTGACACTTTGCCAAGGCTTTTGGCAGATGGTATTGATCCGAATGTTTATTATGTTGCTTCAGCAGAACTTTTTGCCAGGCTTGATTTGGAAGTTCAGGAACAGATTTTTCCAGAAAGAGTTGCTTCTTTTGCAATGGGTGTTACTGGGTTTACAAAGCCAACAATGGATAGATGGATAATGTCAATATCGGGTAGATTGGTTACCTTGCATCCTTTTAAAAAGGGGCATTATTTGGGCAGTGGGCAGGCAGCAATGGTTTTGAAAGAAGCAGGATTGGATGGAGAGAGCCAGTATAGGGCAATTAAAGAATATGCACGCTATGTTGATTTAGTAAGAGGTTTAAATGCACTTTGTGAATCAGTATAACTGTCTATAAAGTTTAGGCAGTTTTTTTATTGCCTCATTCTAATTTTTTTTCGAATGTTTGAGAATGTTATCGCGAATATTATTAAGTAATTTTATGCACATTTGACAGATTTTTTTTGGAGTTATAATATGATTTAATCCTTAATATTTTAGAATTATAAAAAAATATGGAATTATCTTCTAAGCAACAGATTTTTGAATTAATAAAGAAAAGTAAAAATATTCTGCTCGTTACGCGGGCTGATTTTAATGATGATTCGATTGGCAGCATGTTAGCTTTGGGTTTAACTTTAGAAAAAATTGGCGGACATGAAGTTGACATGGTTTGTTCAGCTTCGATTTCTTCGACATTGTTTTTTTTACCTAATATTTCCAAGCTAGGAAATACTGTTGATGGTTCTAAGAATTTTGTTATTACTTTGGATACTTCAAAAGCCAAAGTAGCTCAATTTTCTTATGATTTTGATGAAGATGGAAATAAATTGAATATTTATATTACTCCAGAAAAAGGCAATTATGATGCAAGCAATGTTTTGACTAGGCCTTCAGGATTTAAATATGATTTGATAATTTGTGTTGATGTTTGCGATTTAGAAAAGCTTGGCAAAATTTATGAAGAAAATACAGAATTATTTTATGAAACTCCGATTATCAATGTTGATAGCAGTTCATCTAATGAGCAATATGGCGAGGTTAATTTAGTCGACGTAACAGCTTCTTCAACTGCAGAAGTTGTTTATACTTTGCTAGAATCTTTTGGTGAAAAAATGATTGATGAGGATATTGCAAATTGTTTGTTGACGGGCATTATATCTTCAACAAAAAGTTTTCAAACATCAACGACAACTCCAAGGTCTTTTACAATTGCAGCGCAATTAATTGCGCTTGGCGCTGATCAGCAAAAAATTATTAAATCTATTTTTAAGAATAAGTCTTTATCAACTTTGAAACTTTGGGGAAGAGCATTGGCGAGAGTAAAATTCGATGACAATAAAAAGATTGCTTGGACTTTAGTGAATTATCAAGATTTTGAGAAGACTGGATCAAAAAATGAAAATGATATTTTGGGCGTTGAAGAGGAAATCGCGATGTCGGTCAATTTGGCTGAAATTGTGATAATTTTTTATGAATTTCAGCAAGGAAGAGTTAAGGCAATTTTTAAAACTAATAAAGATTCTGTAAAAGAAAAAATCAGGGATATTTTTATGGGCAAGAAAGTCAATGGGTTAATTTTAGTTGATTTTGATAATATAAGTTTGCTTGATGTGGAAAAAGTGGTGTTGGAGAAGTTGAGGCAGTTTAGTTTTTGATATATAATACGAATGAAAGTACGAATAATGCGAATGTTGCGAATTACGAATACGACGATTTGCAATTCGTATCATTTGCATTATTCGTATCTCATTCGTATTATAATTAAGTAAAACAAAAAGCTATGGCGAAATTTAAAATCGAAATTGATCAAGAAAAGTGTATTAGTTGCGGAGCTTGTACAACAATTTGTCCTGATAATTATGAACTAAAAGGCGCAGATAATAAATCTTTTGTAAAAAAATCAGAATTAGATCAAATAGGATGCAGTCAGGAAGCTTCAGATGCTTGTCCTGTGCAATGCATTAAGATAACCCGCCTTCGCTAAAACTAAAGTTTTAGCTACGGCGGGCAGGCTAAATTATAATAATAAAAAAATAGGGAACAACCCTGTCATTCGACAGGGCAAGAAATTTTTGTTTCTTACAAAAAATTATGATTACAAAAGATACTTTAATCAGCAAGGCAGTTGAAGAAAAACCAGAAACGGTTGATATTTTAGTTAAGCATGGAATGCATTGCGTTGGTTGTTTGATGGCTCATGGAGAAACAATCGAACAGGGTTCTTTAGCACATGGACTTGATGAAAAAAAGATCCAGGCTATAATTGATGAGATCAACAAGAAATAAATTGTTAAATTGTTCCATTGTTACCTAATTACTAATAAACTAATTAACTAATTAACTAATTAACTAAAGCAATATGTCTGAAAATGTTTTTGAGAATGCATTAGTTCAGCTTGGGAGAGTAGCTGATTTGATGAAGTTGGATAAAACCTATTTGGAAATTTTATCAAAACCAGAAAGAGCAGTTTATGTTAATTTCCCAGTGAAAATGGATGATGGAAAGATTAGGATGTTTCAAGGATTTAGAATGCAATATAATTCTGCAAGAGGCCCGTATAAAGGCGGTATTAGATTTCATCAGGAAGTTTCTGATTTTGAAGTAAAAGCTTTGTCTTTTTGGATGGCAATGAAATGCGCAGTTGCAAACATTCCTTTGGGCGGTGGAAAAGGCGGAGTAATTGTTGATCCAAAAAAATTATCAAAAAAAGAATTGGAAAATTTATCAAGAGGTTATGTTAAGGCAATTTTTGATTGTATCGGACCAAATAAGGATATTCCAGCACCTGATGTAAATACAACTCCGGAAATAATGGCATGGATGAGCGATGAATTTAAAAAGTTAAAAGTTAAAAGTAAAAAGGTAAAAGCTACAAGTAAAAATTCAAAAATCGCTGATAATGAGTGGCTACCAACTTTTACTGGAAAGCCAATATCTAAGGGCGGATCTTTGGGGAGAACGGAAGCAACTGCTTTAGGCGGATATTTTACATTAAACGAGGCGTTGAAAAAGATTAAAGCAAATGAAAAAATAACTGTTGCAGTGCAAGGTGTTGGAAATGTAGGATATAATATTGCGGAAATTATTTCTAAAGACAAAAGGTTCGTTGTTGTCGCGGTTTCTGATTCAAGAAGTGGAGTGTATAAAAAAGATGGTATTGATCTTGAGAAGGTAATGAAACAAAAAGAGAAGACAGGTAGTGTTAGTGGTCTAGTTGATACACAGAAGATTACAAATGCGGAATTGTTAGAATTAGATGTTGATGTTCTAGTGCCAGCAGCTATTGAAAATCAAATTACGAAAGATAACGCCAATAGAATAAAAGCTAATATTATTTTGGAAATGGCAAATGGTCCAACAACTCCTGATGCTGACAGAATTTTGTTTAAAAAGAAAAAAGTGGTAATTCCTGATATTTTGGCAAATGCTGGAGGCGTGACCGTTTCTTATTTTGAATGGTTACAAAATATGGATGGAAAATATTGGAGTCTTGTTGATGTAAATAAAAAGCTAGAAAAGACAATGAAAAAATCTTTTGCCGATGTTTGGAAGATGAGTGAGAAATATAAGGTTGATTTGAGGATGGGAGCGGATGCGTTGGCAGTAGAAAGAATAATAAAAAAGATAAAGAAATAAAATCACTAATCATTCCTGCCTGCCGGCAGGCAGGTGCGAATTTATGCTAATAATTTGCTAATATTCAGAAAAGGGCGCGTTGCCCTTTTTAGTTTTCACACGAATACCTTTTCGAATTACACGAATATCTTTTTCGAATGCATTTGAATCTGGTGTAAATATTTAAAATTTGCTATTCTTAATTTATAGGAATAGTTTTTTATTTTTAAAAAATATGGCGAAAAATGATGCTGATAAAATTTTAGAGCAAGAACGGGAAAGAAAATTAAAAGAAAAATTAACTGGTGAAGAAAAAAAGATAAAAGAAAAAAAGGCAATGGTTTATTCTTATGTTACTAAGTTGCCTTATATTGATTTGAGAGTTTTTCCGATTGATAAAGAAGCAGTTACTTTGATTCCAGAGGATTTATCTAAAAAAGCAGAAGCAGTATGTTTTTTGATTAAAGATAGCGAGGTTAGAATTGGAATTGTAAATAAAGATAATCCAAATTTAAGTCTAGTAGAGAAAAAGTTATCTAATATGGGGTACAGCTTCCAATTTTATGTAATTTCTTTAGATGGTTTGAATAGCGCTTTAGAAATTTACAAAAAAATTAAAATTGTCGTTCCAGAAAAAGATGAGATAAAAGTTGGAAAAGAAGAATTATCAAATGCAAAAGAGCAGATACAAAATTTAACAGATCTTAAAGCAACAATTAAAAAAGTGAAAGTTACGGAAATGATTGATTATATTTTGGCTGGAGCTTTGAGTGTTGATGCTTCGGATGTTCATATAGAGCCTGAAAAAGAAAAAGCAAAGCTTCGTTATAGAATAGATGGAGTTTTACAGGATATTATGGAGTTGCCAAATGACGTAGCTTTGAAAATTTTATCAAGAGTGAAGCTTGTTGCAAAATTAAAAATTAATGTTGTTGATAATCCTCAAGATGGCAGGTTTTCAATTGATTCTGATGGGAAGGAAGTTGATTTAAGAGTTTCAACACTGCCAACTGCTTATGGCGAGACTTTAGTAATGAGATTGTTGGGAACTGGGGCGACAGGTTTGACTTTGGAAAAATTAGGAATGAGAGAGCGGGAACATAAATTATTAAGCAAGGCAATAAAGGCAACGACTGGCATGGTTTTGACAACTGGACCGACTGGTTCTGGAAAAACAACAACTTTGTATGCTTGCATCAATGAAGTTAATTCTCCAGAAAAAAATATTATTACTTTAGAGAATCCAATTGAATATAAAATAAAAGGAATTTCGCAGACTGAAATTGATTCAAGCAAAGGGTTTGATTTTGCCAATGCTTTGAAATCGGTCTTGAGACAAGATCCAGATGTAGTCATGGTTGGTGAAATAAGGGATAATGATACAGCAGAAATCTCAGCGCAGGCTTCTTTAACAGGACATCTGGTATTATCGACTTTGCATACTAACGATGCAGCAGGCGCAATTCCGCGTTTAATCAGCATGGGTCTTCGTCCTGAAGAATTGGCGCCGGCTTTAAAGTTAATTATTGCGCAAAGATTAGTAAGAAAAATCTGTGAAAAATGCAAAGAAGCTTATGAATTAAGCGCTGAAGAATTAAAAACATTAAAAGAAAAATTAGGAAAATTTTATCCAGAAAAGGGAATTGAAAAAATGTTTAAAGCAAAAGGTTGTAAAGCTTGTGACAACATTGGTTATAAAGGCAGAGTTGGAATTTATGAAATGTTTGAGGTTGATAATAAAATTGAAGAAGCGATTGGATATAGAGTTTCAAATTTGGAGATTGAAAAAGCGGCAATTGCACAAGGAATGATGACAATGGAGCAAGACGGAATTTTGAAGGCGGTTGAAGGTGTAACTACTGTTGAGGAAGTAGAAAGAGTTGTATAATTTTTCTCTAATAAAAGCTCTAATACTTCGAATGCTATCTCTAATTATTTTAAAAATATAATGAGAAATTAAAAAAATAAAGTAATTAGAATATTATGCTCTCATCACCAGAACAACAGCCATAATTAGCCGATATCAAAGAATCTGAAGAAGCAAATCAAGCTCCAGGCTTTGAAATTGCAATAACTCCTGAATCAAAGCAGTTTGTCGCTGAAGCAAATAATCTGGCAGAACAAATAGAGCGAGATGAAAATGTTACAGCAGACCAAGTTTTAGATTTAGAAAAAGCATTAGATAGGATGATCGAATCAGATCCAAGACTAGAAGCAAAAAGACTGTTTGGCGAAGGATATATGGGACCAGATGAAATTGAAAAACATTTTACTTTAGGAAATGGTGAAAAGCTATTTGAATATACTGAAGAAGAAAAACAAAGAATTAGCCAGATGCTTCGAGAAAAACTAGCTGATCCGCAAATCAGAGATTTAATAAAAAGAACATCAAGAGAAGAATTACAAAAAAGATTCCAGCTGTTTCTTTTTCCTGATAAATTCAAAGATGGCACGCCTGTGACAATGAAAAGCTTGAATGACAGATTTCAGCCAGAAATGGAAAGACGAGGTTCAGGCAAATTACTGTTTAATACAAGATGGCATCAAAATGAAGATTTTTTTACTTCTGATTCTAATCCATTATCATGGAAACTATTAAGCAAAGGCAATATTGAAGGATCAAATAACAAAAATTACATTGAAGGAACAAGATTTTTCAGAGAATATTTAAGACAAAACAACTTGGCAACTGCTGATGAATTAAGTGAATGCAGTGATGCGAAATTAGCAGAATTAGCTCAACTAATGGCAACAGACTGGAAAGAAGCAGGCAAGCAATTATCTGAACTAAAGATTAATCAAAAATACCGAATTAACCCTCTTGAAGTTGTTCTTATCCATGCAACACAAAAAAGCGCTTTAATAATTGCTTATGCGTGGACTACGAAGCGCTCGTCTGATGGGGGGTTGGTCCATGCTGGCGGTTGTGATTCTCGGGGTGCGCATGTGGATGGGTGGGAGCCTGAGAGTGCCTATGGCATTGTGGGCGTTTCCGTTTCCCGCTAGTTGCGGACAATTCGAATCCTTGATTCTTAAGTTCTTGAACGCTTGAAATTTTAAACCTCAAAATATTGATTTAAAAAGACCGCGATGAGCGGTCTTTTTGTTATTAATAATTCAGAGACTCCACCCCTACGTGATTTATTTTTATAAAATAATTTTTATTTTCAGATTATCATCAATATTTTGATCACCAGTTCCGAAAGAAATTTGCTCTGCATGAGTGGCTGAGGCTAGATCTGGAAAGAATTTTTCTAAATCTTTTTCTTTAGAGTCAATAATTATTTCTTTAATATCTTTATTCATTGCCAGATTGGCATTTGATTTTGTTTTTCGAACTAAACTTAAAATTTCTACAATAGAATCACCAAGTAATTCCATTTTTTTGTTGATAAATTTGTTTTCTTGTTTTGGCCAAGAACTGATGTGGATTGATTGTTCAATTGTTAAATTGTTAAATTGTTTTTTTGTTTCATTGTTTAATTGTTTTATCGCTTGCCAGATTTCTTCAGTAATATGTGGAAGGATTGGTGCAAACATTTTTAAAATATTTATTAAGCAAATATAAAGTGTTGCTTGAGCTGATTGTTTAGCTTCCTTATTTTCATCATTATAGAGTCTTGATTTGGCAAGCTCAATATAGTTATCAGCAAAATTTTTCCAAAAGAAATTGTAGACTTCCTTCTTTGCTTTCGAGTATTCGTAATCATTGAAATATTGCGTAACTTTTTTAATTGTATCTTGTAGTTTTGATAAAATCCAAATGTCGATAGGTGAAAATTCTCTATTCTCAATTCTCAATTCTGAATTCTTATTTAAGAACATCAAGCCGAATTTGCTGGCGTTGAAAAGTTTGGTAATTAATTTTTTGCCGTCTTTAACTTCTTCTTCCTTATATCTTAAATTATTGCCAAGATTTGATCCTGCAGACCAATATCTAAGTGCATCAGAACCATAACGCTTTATGATGTTATTAACTGGTTCATAATTTCCTAATGATTTGGAAATCTTGCGTCCTTGTTCGTCTAGTCCGTGTCCTGAAATCATGACATCCTGCCATGGTAAAGATTTTTTATGATACCAAGATTTTACAACTGTATAAAAAAGCCAAGTTCTGATAATTTCAAAAGCTTGAATACGCAAAGACATTGGATAAAGTTTTTTGTTTTCATCTTGTTCTTGCCAATGCGAATTGATTTGAGGTGTTAAAGATGATGTCATCCAAGTATCCATGACATCTTTTTCTGGAATAAATTTATTTGATTGGCATTTTGGGCAAGGATTTTTTGGTTCATTTTCGATTGGATCAACTGGCAGATCTTTTTCATCTGGCAAAATTGTTTCATGACATTTGCTACAATACCAAACTGGAAACGGAACGCCATAATATCTTTCTCTTGAAATATTCCAATCCCATTTTAATCCATCTAGCCAAGTATCATATTTCTTTTTCATTGATACCGGATACCAGTTTATTTTGTCTCCTTGTTTTTTGAAATCTTCTATATTATCAAGAATTTTAATAAACCATTGTTTTGTTAAATAAAATTCAACTGGAGTTTTGCAGCGTTCGTGGATGTTTAAAACATGAGTAATGTCTTCTTGCTTAATTAATAAATTTTTATTTTTTAAATCTTCTAAAATTTTAATACGAGCGATTTTAATAGCTAAGCCTTGATAAGGTTTTGCTTTTTCATTTAAGTGTCCTGATTTATCAAAGATCAGTCTGGTTGAAAGTTGATCTTTTTTCCATTTGGCAACATCTTCAGAATCGCCCCAAGTACAAACCATCATTAAGCCAGTGCCAAATTTTGGATCAACAGAAGGGTCAGATTTGATTTCGATTTCATAATTAAATAATGGAACAATGGCAGTTTGATTTATTAATCTTTGGTAGCGTTTGTCGTCTGGATTGATATATAAGGCGACACAAGCTGGTAGTAATTCTGGTCTGGAAGTGGCAACAATGAGAGCTTCGGAGCTTTGGAGCGTCGGAGCGTCAGAATGTTTCTGTGTTTCTGTGTTTCTGTGTTTAAGTTTGAACGTTATATAATTTAGTGTGGATTTTTCTTCTGAATCTTCAAGATCAGCTTGGGCCAATGCTGTTTGGCAGGAAGGACACCAGATTGTTGGTTCTTGGCGATGTTCTAACAAGTCTTTTTTGTATAAATCTAAAAAAGATTTTTGAGAAATACGGCGAGACATTGAACTAATTGTCGAATATAGCAATGACCAATCAACTGAAAGGCCTAATGATTTCCAAAGAGAAGTATAAGTTTTGGCAACTTCTTTGGTTTCTTGCAAACATAATTTGATAAATTCTTCGCGGGAAATTTTGGTTTTGTCAGCAATTTTGTATTTTTGTTCAACGTATCTTTCAGTTGGCAAGCCATTGTCATCAAAACCCATTGGATAAAAAACATTATAGCCTTGCATGCGTTTGAAACGGATGATGAATTCGGCTTGAGTATAAGACATGGCATGGCCAACATGAAGATGGGCGGCAGATGCGTATGGTGGAGGAGTATCAACTGAGAAAATTGGCTTTTTTGAAAAGGGATCATATTTGTAAATATTGTTTTGATCCCAAAAATTCTGCCATTTTTGTTCCTGTTCTAAAATGTTGTATTTTTTTAACATATGATAACAAGCGCTGATTTGACGCTGATTTCTAACGCTGATCTACGCTGATTTAAAATTTTTAATATGCTGATATTTTAACATAGGAGAGAGTTTTTACAAGATGAATTTGACTTGACAAAATGTTTTTTTAAGTTTATAATTGTTTATCGAATGCCTTTTAATGTTAGTTCTTTGAGAGGAAAGAGGAGGAAGTGATGATAATCGAGCAAACAGTAAAAGCTTTGATTATCAAGCCTTGTTGGATCAAAAATAACAAAGTTGTCAAAGCAAGATATCTTGTTGTTGAAATGAAAAAGTATTCTTTTGTAGCTAATGATGATTCTCCTGGCGGATGGGTTCAAATAGATGAGTTGAAAGAAGTGTCGCTTGCAGAAGCAATGGAATATGGTCCAGATGTCTATTTTTATGATGATTATGGTCGATATCGGCGAATTTTTTGGGCAATGACAGCCTATGAAGATGCAGAGACTGGTTACTTTGTGTCACTGCGTTTCAAATTTGGACAACTTAGTTTTGATCTTGAACAATTTGTTGATGATGATGTTCCTTGTGTTTCCCAGCTAAATAAATAGCTGGTTTTTTATTTATTAAGTTATCCACATTTTTCATAGTGTGGTATTGTTTTTTGTTTGTTATAGGCTATAATGAAGTATATTTGTAATCTTTGAAGTGCCGATTAAGGGACTTGGTCGACAAAGATTATATTTCAAAAAATTCTTATTAAAAATAAAAATATGTCTGGAAAATTTTTTAGAAGATTTAATGTTCTATTGGTGATTTTTGTAGCTATTGCTTTTACAAGTGGCAGTTCTTTGGTGGCATGGGCGGCTTTGACTGATACTTCAAGCTTTACTCAAGTGATAAGCGCTGGTTCTTTATCAACATCAATTGTTGATGCCACTTATGTAGATGTTGGTGCCCCTTCTGTTGTTATGAGTTCAAAAGTTTTTAGTTGGACTTGTTTGTCTGGCGCTTCAGCTTCTACTGGCACTTTTGGAACAAATACTCAGAGGCTGTATGTTTCTAATCCTAGTGCTGCCAATGCTGGTTGGACTTTATCAGTTGCTGGATCAGCTACAACAGCTTTGTGGACAGGAACTGGACCGAATTATTTTGATTTTAATGATTCAACTGGTGCTACGCCTGGTTGTACAGATGGAGCTGATGTTGACGTTAAAGCGGGACAAATGACAATCGATGCAAGTGTAGGTACGATCACTAAAGGCCAATGCGCAGTTTGTACAACAGCAAATATTACTAAAGGTGCTTCCACTGGTCTTTCAGAAGGTGTGACGAATAGTGTAACAATAATGAATGCAGCTGCTTTGTCTGATGATATTGGTGATTGGTATTTAACAGGTGCAACTGTTTCGCAGACTATCCCTGCTGAGCAACCTACGGTAGCTGATTATGCTTTGACTATGGTAATTACGGTTGCTGCTAGTTAGTATTGAGTTTTGAATAATATGAAAAATGTTAACGCCAATAAATGGTTGAGGCGATTTGTTATAGTTGTAAAGAACTTGTTTTTTGTGAGGTGTAAAAACAGATGTTCTTGGATTTGGATAGCTGTTTTTTTGATTTTTGGCTTGTTGATATCATTTCCATCTTTTGCAATTGAATATGGGGGTTTCGGTGGGCGGCCGGCAAATCCTGATTCTTCTAATCCCAGAACAGAATCAATTTTTATATATAATCTTAATCTTGGTGATAAAAAAGACGATGCAGTTTTAGTAGTTAATAATACTAAAGAAACAAAAACTTTGTTGGTTTATGCTGTTGATTCGGAGCATTCGTCTGGCGGTGGTTTTGCTTGCAGTCAATTTTTGGATCAACAAAAAGAAGTAGGAACTTGGGTTAAATTGGCAAAAAAGGAAGTTACATTGGAGCCAACTAAAACAGAAGCAGTATCTTTTGTCGTAAATGTGCCCAAAAATGCTCCTGTTGGGGAAAGCAATGGTTGTATTATGGTTCAGGAAAAAAAAGAAGCGCCAAAAAATCAAAGCGGAGTAAATTTGTTAGTTCGGACTGGTATGAGAATGGCTATTACAGTTCCAGGAGAGATTGTGAGAAAATTAGAAATTGCTGGGTTTGAGAAATTGCCAGTTAAGAACAATCTAAACGTTTATAATTTGCATCCATTGGTGAAAAATTTGGGCAATGTGTCAATAGATGCCGATATTAAGGCTAAATTAAAAAACATTTTTGGAGTAACAATCACAGAAAATGGCGGGCAGCATCCGGTTTTGCGAGGCGAGACATCAGATTGGAATTTTGAAGCAAAAAAGCCGTTTTGGGGAGGTTGGTACAAGGCTGTTTTGGAAGTTTCCTACGATGCTAATAAGGAGGCTTCAGTTGGTATAGAAAGCGGCAAAGAGCTGACTAAATTAGAAAGACCGGCAATCTGGTTTTTTGTGATGCCAAAAACAAATGGTTTGATCGTCCAAGGTTTGATTGCGTTTTTTATATTATTTGCGGGATTTTTGTATTGGTTTTACCAAGAAAGGAAAAAATGGATTGCAAAATCTTGGATTGATTATGAGATTAAACAAGGCGATGATATAAAAAATTTGGCGAAAAAATTTGATGTGTCTTGGAAAATTCTAGCAGGAGTGAATAAATTGAAAGCGCCTTATGTTTTAGGCTTAGGCGATAAAATAAAAGTTCCGCCAAAGGAGAAAAAAGATGAAAAAAGCAAAGAAAAATAAAAAAGATATAATTTTTAAAGCTGTTACAAAGAGTAGAATCTCTTTGTTTTAGTTTTGTTTAGCTGTTTTTGGAAATAAAATATGAAATTAAGCTTAATTAAAAATAAAAAAATAATTATTGTTTTAGTTGCAGTGGGATTTTTTGTTATATTTTTAGGCGGTTTTTTTATTGGCCAACAGAATTTTTTTAAAACTTCTCAAGGTTTTTTGCAGAAGGAACAAGATTCAGGATCAGGAATAAATTCTGAATTTGAATTGCTTAGTCCTGATGCGGGCCGATATAAGGATTTGTTGATTGCTTCTGATCCTTTGAAAAAAATTCTGGAAGATATAATAAAGAAATACCCGCAATTTACAACAAGAGTTTATTTTGAATCTTTCCGGAGAGGCGGATGGGTGGGGTTGCGCGAGAAAGAAGAATTTTATCCAGCTAGCTTGCTTAAAATTCCTTTGGCAATGGCTTTTTTGAAAAAAGTGGAGGAAAAGGCTTATACTTTAGATCAGACGCCGATAATAAAGAAAGAAGATCTAGATTGCGGTTATGGAAATTGGTGCAAGGAAAAGAAAGCAGGCGATACTGTTAATTTTCGTGAGGTGTTGCAAGCAATGCTTAATCGTTCTGATAATACTGCTAGAAATATTTTACTTCGCTATATTAGCGCTGAGGAATATAAAGATACTTTTGAATATTTGACTCTTTCTGCTCCAGAGGGAGAAGAAGCTCATCTTTCATTGAAGAAGTTTGCGATTATTTTTTCGGACGCTTTATAATGCCTCTTTTCTTAATCAAGAAAATTCCAATTTAATTCTTTCATTTCTTGTTGATTCTGAAGGCAAAGATTTGATTGTATCTGGTCTTCCTTCTGGAACTAAAATAGCGCATAAAATTGGAATAGCAGAAAGCGAGAAAATTCTAACTGATTATGGCATAGTTTATTTAAAGCAATATCGATATTTATTATGCGTGTCAGTAGAAGGTGATATTGCTGATGGCAAGAAAGAAGTGATTCGTGAAATTTCAAAAGGCGTTTCAGATTTTTTTATTAATAGAACTAATAGCGAGTTATTTTAAATTTTGGCATATTCTTAAATAAAATCTAGCAATTTTTAATCAATCTTTAACGCAGAATAACGCAGAAGCTAACGCAGAAAATGCAGAAGATGTTTTGAGAATATTGGTAAAGCTTATGTCTAGGTTTTGATGAATTATATTTTTATTTAAGTCAAAATATAGAATAACTTACAATGAGTTCATAATAATGATGAAAATTATTAAAAAGACAACTAGATTTTTACTAATTTTCGTGATGATAGCCAGCTGGTTTTTTAGTTATCCGCCAGATTTTTATAAGGATTTAGCTGAACAAAACAAGTCTTTTTTAATTCCCCAAGAAGTTCCAGAGGCTTTGGCAGCGCAGGTAACAATTGATAATACGGTTGCAATAACAGCTGTTCATCAAAGGTCAACAAGTCAAATTGTCTGTATTTCGGATACGGTTTGCTATTCTTTTTATATTGACGCGACTAACGCGGACGATGTTTTTTGGAATAAGTCAACTAATAGCGGGACAAGCTGGGCGGCAGCGAGTGGCGTGGCAGCAGCAGGAACTTTTATTGGCGTGGGAGCATGGTATGATCGCTGGACGCCAGGAGATACGACTGGTACTTATATTCATTTGGTTTTCTTTGAGATAGGCACAGATAGACTTTGGTATAGCCGTTTTAATACTGCTACTGATACGGCTAGTACAGCGAGAGATGTATCAGGCGGAGCGGAAGGGTCAATTACGACTGCTAATGATCTTAATATCGCTAAAGGAACAAATGGAGATCTTTATGTTGTAACTTGTGATATTACAGCGCCAACAGCGCCAGCAAATTTTGTAGAAAGTTGTCCTAGCGCTAGTGATTGTACTTTGGCGGCTTCGTGGACAGGAGGAACGCAAACACCTAATCCTTGGGATAATGTTGGAGATGATACTAATGACAACCACGAGGTATTATTGTTGCCAATGGCAAGTGGAAATATGATGTTAGTGCATCGAGATATTGCCACTGATGATATTGAATATAAAATTTATACTGATGCCACGAATACTTGGGTAACTGATTTTACTGATATTGATATTAGCGCGGCGGATAGCATAACTTATCCTGGCTCTATTTCTGGAACAGTAGATTTGGCAACTAATGATCTTTATATTTCTTATGTGGTTAATCCAGGAACAGCGAATACGAGCGAGATTAGAGCCTGGAAATATAGTAGTTCTACATGGAGTCAATTGACTGATCCGTGGCCGGACACAACTGATGCCGCCTCTTTTATTTTTGATGTTTCAATCGGTATTGATAGCAATAGCGCTGATCTTTATGTCTCTTATGCCAGAGCGCCTTCAGTGGTTGGTACTAGAAGTGTTTATTCAGCTGTTTCTTATAATGGCGGTTCAACTTGGACAGCAGATACGATATTGAGTTCGACGACAAGTGATTTTCAGGGTGTTTCAATTAATGCTTCGTCTAATGAGCGGATGTATGCAATGTGGTCAGCGCCAACACCTGATGATGATTTTGGCAATACAGTAGCGGATATTTCAGCTCTGGATTTTACTTGGATAACAGGCGCGGTTAATTTCAAAATTTATCAGTCGGCTAGTTTGACTTGGGGCGCTGGTACTTTGGCTTGCGAGGGGACTTTGACAGATACAAATGCAAATACAATCAGTTGCACTAGCGGTACTGATATTAGTCCCTCAACGCAGTATCGAGTGGATGCTTTATTAAAAAATAATGGCGGGACAACAGCGAAAATGCGGACAGCTTCAGATTATGTTGATCATGTTAATGTTAAAGCGGGATGGGCTGGTTCGACTGGAACAACACTTGGCACTTGCGGTTTTTATGATGCGGGCAGTGATAATGGGACCACAACATGCTCTGCAGCTTGGGATACGACGAATAATGTTAGAATTACTAATACTCATGCTAGCGGTAATGTTAATATTAAGGTTGGGGCGACAGAGGGGTTTATGTATTTAATTACAACTGGAAGCGATTCGGCGACTAGTTCAACTAGTTATATGAATACTTCAATTGACAGCAATGCAGAAGATTCAAGCAAGATTACAATAACTAAACTAAGTGGAACATTGAGCGTGTTGATTGTTGATTCTGGCGGAGCAGAAGTTATTAGTCCAAATGTAAATATGTCTTCAAAGAATCTTGATTTTGCTTGCCAGACATCAACGGGGACTTTTGGGATAGATTCTCAAAGAATTAGAGTGAATAATGGAACTGGCAATTCTCTTTGGACATTAAGTGCGGCTGCTTCGGTAACAACAGCTTTATGGTCAGCAGGATCGCCTAATTTTGATTTTAATGATAATGGGAGTAGTGGGTGCGCGGATAGCGTTGTTGATGCTGATTTGTATGGTGGACAAATGACGCAGAATGCTTCTGTTGCGACTAGCACGCCACAAGTAGGTTGTACTAATACTGGTATAACTTTAGGTGGCTCAACTTCTTTTGTTGAAGGGACTACAAATAGCGCGACATTATTGATTGCAGGTGCTACTGCTGGCACAAGTTGTTATTGGGATTTGACTGGAGTTGCTGTTTCGCAGATGATTCCAGCGGAACAAGCAGTTGGATCATATACGATTACTATGACAGTTGATGTTGTGGCGAATTAGGTGTGAAATATATAATACATAACATGAAACATATAATATGGAACATGCGGAATAAATTTTTTCTAATGGCAATTTTGTCGTTTGTTTTATGTTCTATGTTACGTGTTCCATGCAGAGCTTCGGATACTTCCAATTTTCGCATTGAAATTTTGCCGATTACTCCGCCAGCAGAAACAAGCGTAGTATTCAAAGGCATGGCAGCGCCTTCAAGCTTTGTAACGCTTTTGAAAGATGGGGCGATTTCGGCAAGCACTCAAGCTGGACCAGATGCTAATTTTGAAATTACTTTAACTGGCTTGTCAGCTGGAGTTTATATGTTTACTTTGTATGGCGATGATATAGACGGCAGAAGGACAAATTCGTTAGCTTTTGCAATATCAGTGACTTCTGGCGTGACAACGCAGATCAGCGGTATCTTTTTGTCGCCGACAATTGATGTTGATAAAGATGAGGTGGCAAGAGGAGATATTGTCAGTGTTTTTGGAAAGAGCAAGCCGTTAGTTAATGTTTCAGTGTATTTTGATTCAATTTGGAATACGCCAACATCTGGCTTGACGGTTGCTGATGATAGTGGTTTGTGGCTTTATAATTTAGATACTTCTTCAATGGAGTATGGTGATTATGGAGCCAAGGCAAGGGCAAGCGTTGGCAATGGCGGAAGTATTTCTGATTTGTCGCCAAAAGTGGACTTTGAAGTCAAAGAAGTTTCTAAAAAGAAAAAAGAAAGGGCTTGTCCGGGAAGAGCTGATTTGAATACTGATTGCAAGGTTAATATTGTTGATATGTCTATTTTGGCTTATTGGTGGGGGCGCGGTTTAACTGATCTGGCAAAAAAGAATGTTGATGAAAGACTTAAAAAGGACGGAATTATTGACATTAGAGATTTGAGCGTAATGGCGTATTATTGGACAGGCTAAGAAAAGTCAAAATTAAAAATTAAAAAGTAAAAAGTTGCAAGTAAAAAGTAAAAAAAAATCTTTTTTCGTATTAGTTTTAATAAGCATGTTTTTATGCTTGTTTTTTGGCAATGGCGTGAAGGCAGCAAGATTGTATTTTGAATTGGATAAAAAAGAAATTGGAATTACAGATTTTTTTTCTGCTAAAGTTTTTTTGGATACAGGATTTGAAGCAATAAATGCTGTTGATTTAAATGTTGGTTTTTCTTCTGAAACATTGAAATATAAAGATTTTAGCGATGGAAATTCTTTAATAAATTTTTGGATTGTTAGGCCTCAAAGCAATGATACTAAAATAAATTTGGCAGGAATTATTGCTAATGGTTATGAAGGAAAAAATGGCTTGCTTGGCAGTTTGACTTTTGAAGCGATTAAAGATGGAACAGCAAATATTTTTTTTGAAGATAATTCGCAAATTGCAAAAAATAACGAGAATGGCGAGCTGGCAAATATTGTTTTTTCTAATTTAGATTTTTTAATCAGCAGAACTTCAAATGGAATTGAGACGGATATTAAGAGCGATACTATTTTGCCTGAATCTTTCAAGCCTGAAATGAGCAAAAAAGATGGATTGTTTAATGGAAAATATTTTTTAAGTTTTGCGACTTCTGACAAGAATTCTGGAATTGATCATTATGAAGTAAAAGAAGGAGATAGCAGTTTTGTAATAACAGAAAGCCCTTATGTATTGAAAAATCAAAGATTGAATCAAGAAATACAAGTGAAAGTAATTGACAAAGCTGGAAATGAAAGAATTGAAAAAGTAAATTTCGATAAAATAAAAGAAGAAAATAATTCTCTGATTTATATAATTATATTTTTTGTGTTATTATTAATAATAATTAGTTTTTATTTGGTTGCGCGTAAAAAGTCATTAAAATAAAATGAAAAAAATAATAATATTTTGTTTGTCAGCCTGCTTTTTGTTGGCGCCCTTTTATAGTTTTGCAGCAAATAAAAAGTTGTGTTTTTCGCCTAAAAAAGCTAATATTTTGGTTGGGCAAGAATTTTCGGTAGAAGTTTTTGTTAAAAATTATGTTGTAAATAGCGCTGATGTGGAAAAGGCGATAAATGCGATAGACGGAGAAATTATTTTTTCAAAGAATTTGCTGGAAGTAAAAAGAACTTCTCCAGACAGAAATGTTTTGACTTATTGGCTGAGAAATTTGGAAGGCTATAAAATCGTAAATGGCAAAATGCGATTTACTGGAGTAATTTTTTATCCAGGATTTTCTGGAAAGAAAGGGAGGTTATTTACAGTTACTTTTTTGGCAAAAGCTCCAGGCAAAGCAACTTTGAAATTTAAAAATAGCGCGCTTTATCTTAACAATGGAATAGCAACAAAAGCAAAACATAAAAAATGCAAAGCGGAATTTGTTATAAAACAAAGTATGGGAAGCATGACGAAATAAAAATGATGTATAAACTAAAAACCGCTTAAATATTTGGGCGATTTTTTTATAGGTTTAAATTTGTTTCTGGAATTATTTTTTTGTACGGTAAGGAACAAAAATTTTTGTTCCTTACGATGGCATGTTGATAAGCGGCAGCAGCGATCATCGCACCATTGTCAGACGTGAATTGAGAATTGAGAAGAGAGAATTGAGAATTGGGAATTTCTTTTTCAATTTTGTTTTTGAGTTCTTGACGCAATAGTTTATTTGCGGAAACTCCGCCTCCAAGCATAATTGTTTTAATCTTGTATTCTTTTGCAGCTTTGATTGTTTTGAAAACTAAGGTATCAACAACTGCTTTTTGAAAAGAAGAGCAGATATCATTGATTTGTTGCTGGTTAAATTTTTTATATTTCTGAGTTAGCCTAAAAATTTCTGTTTTGAGTCCTGAAAAACTGAAATCATAATCTTTTGAATTAATCATCGGACGTGGAAAATTGTAGGCTTTGTCATTGCCTGATTTTGCTAATTTGGAAACAATTGGTCCGCCAGGATAGCCAATATTTAATAATTTGGCAACTTTATCAAATGCTTCTCCGCTAGCATCATCTCTGGTTTGACCAATGACGTTGTATTTAAGATGGTTAGGCATAAAAACAAGTTCTGTGTGACCGCCGCTGACTATTAAACATAAAATGGGAAACTGGAAATTCGGAAATTCGGAAATTCGGATATTAGGCGGATAAAGCCAATTTGCATAGATATGGCCTTCAAGATGATTAATGGCAATTATTTTTTTATTTAAAGAATAGGCTAATGATTTCGCAGTATCAATTCCAACCATCAAAGAAGTTATTAAGCCTGGACCATTTGTTACGGCGATTAAATCTAATTGTTCTTTTGTTATTTTTGCTTCTGAAATTGCTTGTTTGATGACTGGAATTATTAATTCAATATGTTTTCGGGCGGCAACTTCTGGGACAACGCCGCCGAATTCTTTGTGGATTTCTGTTTGCGAAGAAACAATATTTGATAAAACAAAAGAACCGTCTTTTACGATGGCGGCCGAAGTGTCATCACAGGATGTGTCGATTCCGAGAATTAGCATTTGATAAATTGCTAATAACCAAGATACAAGAAACAAACAATATTCAAATTAAAATAACCAATAACCAAACCGACGGACAATGCGACGAGTTTGGTTATTGGAGTTTGGTTATTGGTTATTGTTTGTTTCTTGTATCTTGGTTATTTAATTCCGATGATATTTACTCCACCCATGAAATTTTCATTATAAGCTAAAAAAGAAGCTAAAACAAGTCTTTGTTTGTATTGAATGACTTTAATTTTTGGTAAGCCTGATTTTGCAACGGAAGCGACGATATCCAAAATTCCATCATTGTTATAGTCAGTTGTGGTAATATTTATGCCGTTTTTGTAATTATATTTGAATGGTTTAATGGTTTTTTTTCTGATATGTCCATCTTTATTAATAATTTTTATTTCTGATCTTTTGCCAGATTGAGAACCGGCAATTATTTCTTCAATACCATCTCCATCGATATCTCCAGTTGTTAATTTTGCATTATTTTTTTTGAAGATTTTTGATTTTAATTTTTTCCAAGTTGATCCATTCCAATATTTTAAAACTGATTTTTTGTTGTTGGCTGGAGTGGCAAGAATTTCTTTTTTGTTATCATTATTTAAATCAATGACGGTTAAGTTAATCCCGCATTTTATTTTTCGGCTGAATGGACTTGGAATCTTGATACTTTCTTCAAAGAGATTTGTTGTTGTGTTGTAAGAGAATATTTTTATTTTTGGATATTGGCTTGGACCAGTTGTGGCAATGATCTCATCTTGACCGTCTGAATTTAGATCTGTTGTTATTAGATTTATTTGTCCATTGTATTTTTTTGAGAATGGTTTGAATTTTGTTATAAAGTCTTGAGAATTTTTACTAAAAATTTTTATTTGAGGTTTGTAACTATTTGAGCTGATAATCAATTCTTGCTGTTTGTCATTATTAATATCGCCTAAAGAAATTTGAGATCCTTTTTTATTTTTTGGAGGATAGGCAAAGAAGTCAAAAGATGGAATTGCGTAACCTTTTTCGTTAAAAATTCTGATGTGCGATCGACCTGGATAATTTGGTGCAGTAATTATTTTTCCTGTGATAATGTCTGGATTGTTGATTTTATACCATAAAAATTCGGTTGGATTATACCAGTCGTTTAATTTATTTTTGGAACCCAATCCCCAGTAGACCCAATTAGTTTCAACATTAACAAAAGCTCCTTTTCTAATTCCGAAATGGAGATGTTCAGACCAGCCTCCATTGACATCGGTTGTGCCGATATATCCGATTACTTGATTTTTGTTAACGAATTGTCCCTCTTTAACTTTGACATCTCTTCCTAAGTGTCCATATAAAGAAACAATTTTTTCTGAAGTTGAAAGAGTATGCTCAATTAAAATAACAGTGCCAAAATCAGTGTAAACGCCAATATTTTTAACAGTTCCAGTTGCAACAGAATAAACTGGTGATCCAGCAGAAATGCCGATGTCGTCTCCGAGATGGTAAATTCCGTTACCTCTGATAGTCCCAAATTTTTGACCTTCCATATCAAAAGACCATTTATCAAGTGGCCAAGTGAAGTTATATGCTTTAGCTGATAATAAATTTTCTGAAGCTTCTGAAGCTAATGTTAATAAAGGAGAAAAAAGAAAACATAACAAGATTATAATTGTTGTTTTTATTTTCATGAAATTTTTATATATATTTATTTTATTATATCAAATAATATGTAGTTTGGGTATTGACTTTAAGCAAATTTAGTATTATTCTGTGTATATAGAATTATTATGCCGTCATCGTCTAGTGGCTAGGACATCAGGTTTTCATCCTGACAACCGGAGTTCGATTCTCCGTGGCGGTACCAAAGAGATCTACTTTTAAAGGTAGATTTTTTTGATATAATAAATTTATGCTAAATATTTTTAGCTATAAATATTTTGTGCTATACTTATTTAAGTTATTGATTTATTAAAATAAAAATATGACAAAAGTCGCAATCAATGGTTTCGGTCGAATCGGCCGACAGTTTTTTCAAATTGCGTTTGAACGCCAGGATGAAATAGAGATTGTAGGAATTAATGATTTAGGCGATCTAGAAAATTTAGCTTATCTTTTAAAGAACGACACTGTTTATGGAAAATATGACAAGAAGGTTGAAGTCGCTGATGGTAATTTAGTTGTAGAAGGAAAGAAAGTAAAATTTACCCAAGAAAAAGATCCTAAATTATTGCCATGGAAGCAATTGAATGTTGATGTGGTTGTTGAGTGTACTGGCGTATTTACTGAAAAGGAAAAAGCAAAAATGCATATTGATGCTGGCGCAAAAAGAGTGGTAATTTCTGCTCCTTCCAAAAATGGGGTGCCGATTGTTTTGTTAGGAGTAAACGAGGAAAGAATGAAAGATGATGTGATTACTTCCAATGCATCTTGCACAACGAATGCAATTGCATCAGTCGTGGCAATTTTGAATGATAAATTGGGAATTGAAAAAGCTTTACTAAATACGACTCATGCTTATACTGCGACACAAAGCATTGTTGATGGCCCGGCTGATTTGAAAGACATGAGAAGAGGAAGAGCAGCAGCGCAAAATTTAGTTCCTTCAACAACAGGTGCGGCAAAAGCAACGACTGAAGCAATAACAGATTTAGAGGGAAATTTTGATGGTATTGCTGTTCGCGTACCAGTTGTTTGCGGTTCTATTGCAGATGTGACTTTTATTTCTAAAAGAGATACAACAGTTGAAGAAGTTAACAATATTTTGGAAGAGGCAAGCAGAGAAGACAGATGGAAAGATTTATTAGAGATTTCAAATGATCCAATTGTTTCGCATGATGTAATTGGTAATGTACATGCTGGCATTGTTGATGCAGAGCTTACAAAAGTTGTTGGAGGAAATTTGGTCAAGGTTATGGCATGGTATGATAACGAGTGGGGATACGCGGTGACTTTGGTAGAACATGTAATTAAGTCTGGAGCGTTAATAAAATAACAAAATTATAAAAATGTTAAATTGTTTAAAAATTTTGCAATCCAAAATTTTTAAATGCTAAATTGTTAGCAATGTTAATGTCTTAATAATTTAACAATGAAACAATTGAGCAATTTAGCAATTTAATTTTTTAACTTATGTTTGATGTAATTACAATTGGTTCGGCGACTCGTGATGTTTTTTTGAAGGGCAAATTTCCAATTACAAAAGATATTTTGTCTTTTGATTTGGGATCGAAAAATGATGTTGATGAAATTTTCTTTTTTACTGGCGGAGGAGCAACGAATGCAGCAGCAACTTTTTCTAATTTAGGATTAAGCACTGCTTGTATCAGTAGGATCGGCAATGATCCTGGTGGCAAGGCGGTGTTGGAAGATTTAAAAAAATTTGGAATTAGTCAGCAATTTATTGTTAAAACCTCTGATCTTTATACTGCTTATTCTATTATTATTTCAACAGAAAATGGCAGAGTAGCTTTGGTGCATCGTGGAACTAGTGAAAATTTCAAGCAGTCTGATATTCCTTGCAGCAGAATTAATGCAAAGTGGTTTTATGTTACTTCGCTTTCTTCTAATCTAAAGGTTTTAAAAACTATTTTTGACTGCGCTCTTGATAAGAAAATAAGAATTGCCTGGAATCCTGGAAGTGGTGAAATAAAACAAGGAATAAATCAGTTAAAACCTTTTCTTGCTAAGGTCGGAGTTTTATTTTTGAATTTAGAGGAAGCAAAAGAATTAACTGGTCTTGATAAAAAGAAAGAAATTTTTGAAAAATTGGATAGTTTGACAGACGGAATCGTAGTAATTACTAATGGCATGGAAGGCGTTGAGGTTTGTAGCGGGAAAACTTGTTATAAAGCTAAGGCTTTAGGCGGAAAAGCAGTTGAAAGCACAGGAGCTGGTGATGCTTTTGGATCTGGATTTGTTTCAGGATTAATTTTAAAAAATGATGTTGATTATGCAATCCAGTTGGCGACGGCGAATGCTTCATCTGTTGTGACAAAAATTGGAGCAAAAAATGGATTAATGACAAAGAGCGGATTAAGTAAATTTGAAAAAGTAAATGTTGAAGATTATCTACTATAATAATTAAAATAACCAAAATACAAGAAACAAACAATATTCAAAAACCAAATTAAAATAACCAAACAGTGACGAGTTTGCTTTTTGGTTATTGAGTATTGAAATTTGTTTGTATCTTGTTTCTTGGTGATTGGTAATAAAAAAGATATGGCTAATCATATATCAGCTGAAAAAATTGCAAGAATTCTGAGGACCGACAAGATTACTGTTCTAAAAACTGTTGAATTGATGGAAAAGAAGTTTAATAAAACTTTGGTTTTGGATAAAATTATTGCTGAAAATAATTTTAGAATAAAAGAGCTATTGGGAATTTTAAAAGTACCTAAAAATAGCAAAGCGATTGATGTCCATAAAGCAATTATTACTAAATTGAAAAAAGATGACAAGGATTTGTTTGAAATACTAGGCGAGCCTAATTGTGAGAAAAAGGAAAGTTGTCATCAGGCAATAGCTTTGGCTTTAGAAATAACTGATAAAAAGAATGGTTTTTTTATTAAAAAAGATAAAGCAAAAGAAATTTTGTTGACAAATCCGCCACCTAATATTTTGTCGGCTTTAAAATATAAAAACACCCGAGAATTATTGGAAAAAGAAGATTGGAGAGAAGTTTACGCTGCATTAAGATTTGTAGAATCAAGGGATTGGATGAATAATGTTTTTAGCAAGGCTTATTTAAAATTGAAACCTTCTGATTTTGAATACCGTGATATTGAGATTATGGTACTAGATGTAAAATGGTTAAAAGTTGCTCAGAAATTTGTTAAGAAAAAATATCACAATCTCAGCCATTTGAAAGAATTAGGATTAATTTTTATTATTCCAATTTCTTCTGGAATTTGCGGCGAGACTTTGAGAATGTTTTCTTTAATTTTGCATTATTTAAACGAAATTCCTTTTTATACTAAATTATTGGAAAAACACAAAGAAAACAGTGTTTTTGGCGAGACTTTAGTTTCTTTAATAAGAGGAGATGTTTTGAGCGAGAAACTGCCATTCGGTTTTTTTAGAATAGTACAGCGATATTTAGCAAAAGACGATGAGAATGATTTTAGATTATTTGAGCCACATGTCAATCCTGAAACAATACATTGGTCTAAGGCTGAAGAATCATTGGTAAAGTTAGATGCTAAATATAAAGGACTGGAGTTCACTTTTTGGGAAGGATTAAATTATGTAGGAGGTTTTTTCAAGGGAGATTTAGAGGATGAGTTGATCGGTTTTAATTTAATTGATAATGAGATGGGATTGGCAAAGCAGAAAGAAATGATCAAATATCTTTATCATCATCAAGAGTCTTTATGGAATAAGATTTTTTATGAATATGTGGGTGGTAAGACAATGATGGAAAAAATGATTGTTGATAATTGGGAGAAGGGATATATCGAAGTTTAAAGTTCATAAAGTTATAAAGTTTATAAAGTCAAAGATGGATTTGAAAAGTCTGTCTTTTTTGTTGACTAAATAAGTATTTTTAATTAAAATAGTTTGATATGCAAAAAAGGTTATCCAAAAGGGCCGATGATTTGTTTGATGCTTTTTTAGAAGCTTCATCTTTGGCTAAGAAAAAAAAAGGAACGTTGATAAAAGTCAATGAGGTGATTGGAACACTGTCTTTTTTCTATGAAAAAATTAGGACAGCTGTTGATTATCGGGAGGAACATTTGTTGAGAAAAAGCGCTATTTTGAGAATTATAAAAAGAAGATTTGTCCATAAAAACAAGGCTTGGAATATTGCAGATTCATTAGTTAGAGAGCTAATCAGATCAAGGCATCTTGAAAACATGAGCGTGACTGAAGAAACTGTTTATGAAATCGGCGGTATCTTGAATAAATATATTTTCTTAAACAATCAATTGGCAAAGAGAGAAGTTCCTGGATCATCGAAAAAAATTGAGTGGTTGTTGGCAATTGCAGCTTGTGAAATTGATAATTTGTTAAAACCAAAAATAGTGGAATCAGCCTTGGTGAATTGCATGTATGACATGTTGGCGAAAAAGATTTCTTTGGAACAGCAAGGAATTAGAGAAGGAGAAAAAGATATTCAAGTTTATATA
The DNA here is from genome assembly GCA_964574655.1 of uncultured Candidatus Saccharibacteria bacterium. Taxonomy (GTDB): domain Bacteria; phylum Patescibacteriota; class JABMPQ01; order JABMPQ01; family JAQVVF01; genus JAQVVF01. The sequence continues at coordinate 63,750 of CAZNOH010000003.1, read as the reverse complement.
GCAATACATCGCGCGTTGATTAAGTCAGACGATGATATATTGTCTTATCATCTGTTTAGATTGCATTTTCCGAATTGGTTTGATAAGCCGTCATATTTGACAATTGAAAAAATTGCTAATGATATTGATTTAATAAAAGAGGGAATTGATCGACAGTTGAATCATAAAATGTCGAACAGATTATATCAGCTAGTCAGAAAATACGTTGCGCCATTTGTAATTTTAAAAAGCTTTATTGATCAAAGTCCGGAAAATGCAAAGGAATTATTTTTGAATCCGCCAGAACCATCAATTGAATTTGATCCTTTTCAGCCACCTGATATTCTGTCTTTGGAAGATAAATTGCGTTCTGTGTGTTTAGAAAAATATGCTGAATTTAAGATAAAATTAAGACGCAAGGCTGTTCGGGCTGTTATTTATATTTTGCTTACAAAAATTTTGTTGGCATTGATTATTGAAGTGCCTTATGAATTGATTTTTCTTTCGTTGATAAATTATTCGGCATTTACAGTAAATATTTTGATTCCGCCGTTTTTGATATTTTTAGTTGCTTTGTTGGTGCGAGTGCCAGGAGAAAAGAATTCTGATAAAATAGTTTCTGGCATAAAAGAAATTGTTTATGATGATGTAAAAAGAAAAATATTTGTTAGGGAAAGAGTTTTATTAAGAAAAAGAAAATTTATTTTTAATTTTATTTTTTCCTTTTTATATTTGCTTGTTTTTTCAATGACTTTTGGTTTTATAATTTGGGCATTGCATAGATTAGATTTTAATTATGTTTCAGGCGCTATTTTCATCGTATTATTTAGCATTGTCTGTTTCTTTGGAGTGTCATTGAGGCAATCTGTTAGAGAATTAATCTTGCAAACTGAAAAAGAGAATGTTATTACTTTTTTGTTTGATATATTTACTTTGCCAATTTTAAGGTTTGGCAGATGGATTTCAAATACTTTTTCCAGAGTTAATATTTTTATTTTTGTAATGGATTTTTTGATTGAAGCCCCATTTCAATTAATGATTGAAATAATAGAAGACTGGATTGTGTATATCAAAGAGAAGCGAGAAGAAATTTTATAAAAAGGCAAAATTAAAAAAGAAAAAGTAAAAAGTTACAAGGCAAAAGTAAAAAATATGCTTCTTGAATATCTAATATTGTTATGATATCTTTAGTTTATGAAATATTTTAGAAAAACAAATTTTATAATTTTGTTAGTTATTGCTTCTTGCTTGCTATTTGCTAGTTTTTCTAATTTTGCTTTGGCTGCAGAAGCAACTTGTAAGGCGCAAAAAATTGTTATTTTTGGTTGTGATGTTGGGCAAATGTTGCATTTGAATGCAGAACAATTAACCTTGTCAATAGTAATAGTCGCTGGTTTGATTGATGGAATCAATCCATGCGCAATTGGATTAATTATTTTGTTGTTAGGTTATTTAATTATTTTTGTACATCCTGAAGAAGAGGATAATGGCAAAAAATTTAAAGAGATTTTGAAAATTGGAGGAATCTATATTATCACTGTCTTTTCAACATATTTTTTAGTTGGTGTGTTTTTTTATAAATTTATCGATGTTTTGGTGACAATGCCTTATTTTGGCGATGTTTCTTTGTATCTGAAATATGTTTTGGCATTTTTTATTGTTGTTGCAGGCTTGATTAATATTAAAGATTTTTGGTGGCATGGAAAGGGTTTTTCTTTGGAAGTTTCGCAAAAAAGAAGATGGATGTTGACTAAATTTGTGGAAAAGGCGAGCATTCCGTCAACGATTATTTTGGGAATTTTAGTAACGTTATTTGAAATGCCTTGTTCTTTGCCTTTGTATGTTGGATCTGTTCAGATAATGCATGATAATTTAGGAATTGCGCGAATTATTTTTTACCTTTTGCTTTATAACTTATTATTTGTTTTGCCATTAATAACAATTTGGATTTTGGTTTTAGCTGGAAAAAAGATTGCAGTGTTGAAAGAGTGGCAAGAATCAAAACTCAAGACATTAAAATTGATTATGGGAATTGCTTTAGTTATAATGGGAATAATTTTGGTATTGTTGTGAGTTTATAAAGTTTTTAAAGTTATAAAGTTTGTAAAGTCGAAAAAGATTCATAATTCATTATTCTTGATTCATAATTCATTTGCATGATTCCATATTTTACTTTTGAGTATATAAATTTAGGGCCTGTTAAAATATTTGTATGGGGCTTGTTTCAAGCTCTTGCTTTTGTATTGGCTTGGTTTGTTGCTAATTATTTAGCAAAAGAAAGAAAAATAAATACTGGCCATATCTTAAATTTAGTTTTGTTAAGTCTTATTGGCGGATTTGTTGGAGGAAGAATTTTTTATGCAATACAATACTTTTCTGAATATAAAAATATTTGGGATATTTTTAAGGTTTGGGAAGGCGGAATGGTTTTTTATGGCGGATTATTTTTAGCTTTTATTTTAGATTTTATTTATATCTGGAAAAAAAGAATAGATTTTTGGAAGATCGCTGATATTTTGGTGATTGCTTTATCTTTTGGGTTGTTTGTTGGGAGAATCGGTTGTTTTATGATTCATGACCATTTGGGCATTGTAATGCAAAGAGCTTGGTTTTTTGGTCTTAATATGGAAAATGGTGTTATTAGACATGAAACAGCGATGTATGAATCATTATTATGTTTATTATTTTTTATTATATTTTGGTTCTTAAGAAAAAAGATTAAAACTGATGGAATAATATTTGCTAGTTTTTTAGTCTGGTATTCTTTATTTAGATTTTTAATTATTGACATGTTTAGAAGCTTTGATGTAAGATACTATAACCTAACAATTTCGCAATGGTTGTCTATTCTAATCGGTGTTGTTGGGTTGATTATTATATTCAAATTAAAAACTAAAAAATAATAACAATAATTTTATGACAGAAGAGAGATCAGGAAAGTCTAGTGCAATGTTTATGCCTTTGGCAATTGTTATTGCTGGGGCAATAATTGCAGGTGCAATAATTTTTAGCAATAAGGGTAGTGATGTGGGCAATGATGTAAAAGGCGAGCCAAAACAAGCAGTCAATGCTAATGAAGAGGCAGTTGTTAACGTGAGCGCTGATGATGATCCTGTAAAAGGCGATTCCAATGCAAAAATAACAATTATTGAATTTTCTGATTTTGAGTGTCCATTTTGTCAAAAAGTTGAGCCGACTTTAAAAAAGATTATGGATAAATATGCAGGCAAGGTGAAGTTGGTATACAGAGATTTTCCATTAGCAATTCATAAGAATGCTCAAAAAGCAGCTGAAGCATCACAATGCGCTGATGAGCAAGGAAAATTTTGGGATTATCATGGTTTGCTTTATGCTAACCAAAAGGCTTTAACAATTGCTGATTTAAAGAAATATGCTGTTGATTTAAAATTAGACGCAACAAAATTTAATGAATGTCTGGATAGCAATAAATTTGCTGATGAAGTTAAAAAAGATTTAGCTGATGGAGAAGCAGCTGGGGTAGACGGAACACCGGCATTCTTTATTAACGGTAGAAAAATAGTCGGTGCACAGCCTTATGAAGCTTTTGAGAAGATTATTGAAGAAGAATTAAAGAAATAAGATTATATTGATTTTTAGAAAAAAAGCCACTGAAAAGTGGTTTTTTTGTTTTAAATAATTGTGTTATAATAAATAAGATTTATTTATAAATAAAAAAATAAAAATGAAAAAAAGGTATTTGTTATTGGCGATTTTGGGAGCGTTTTTTTTGCCAGCAATGGTTTGGGCAAGTCCATATGCATATGTAACAAATTCAGTTTCAGATGATGTTTCAATAATTGATACAGCAACAAATGATGTAGTAAAAACAGTTTCTGTTGGAGATTTTCCGTTTGGCGTTGGAATCAGTCCAGACAGAACAAAAGTATATATTGCTAATGTAAATTCAAAAAGTGTTTCGGTGATAAGTACAGTGACAAAATCTGTGACCAAGACAATCAGTTTAAGCGATTCGCCTTATGGAGTTGTTTTTAATCCAGCTGGCACTAAAGCATATGTTTCTATGGGAATGTTGCCAGGCTATTTAGCAGTGATTGATGTAGCGAATGACACGCAAGAAGCAACAATAACTGTTGGAAATACGCCGACAGGATTAGCAATCAATCTACAAGGAACAAAATTATATGCGGCTAATTTTAATGGCGGAGATGTTTCTGTTGTTGATTTAAGTACAAATTCAGTAATAAAAACAATAAGCGGAGCAGGAAATTTTCTCCATGATGCAGTGATCAATTCTTCAGGCACTAGATTATATGTGGCGGCAACAGGCAGCAACTATATTTCAGTAATTGATACTAGCAGTGATTTGTTGTTGTCAACTATTAGCACAGGCGTCTTGAGCGGTCCGATTGGCGTGGCATTAAATCCTTCTGGCAGTTTACTTTATGTTGCTAATGATACTATTGATGAAGTCATGGTAATCAATACTGCTAATAATTTGGAAGTAGCATCAATTCCAGTTGGGGATGGTCCATGGGGAATTGCATCTAATTATTTAGGAACAAAAGTTTACGTTGCAAATTTGGATACAAATAATGTTTTAGTTATTGACACTTTAACAAATACAGTAATTGATACAATTAGTGTTGGTAATCAGCCTTATGTAGCTGGTAATTTTGTTGAACAACAGTCAATAATTTCTGTTTCAAATTCTTCGTTTTATTTTGCCAGAACTTTGGCGAGCGAGAAAAAAGAAAAAATCTTAACTATTACTAATCAAGGAACAGTAAATTTGAATTTAAGCCAAATAGAGTCTGATAGCGATGAATTTATTTTGGAAGATGATAATTGTTCTAATCAAGCAGTTTTGCCGCAAGGAAATTGTACTGTTGGTGTTGTTTTTGAACCGCAAACTTCAGGATCAAAAACAGCAAGTTTGACAATTACTTCTAACGATCCAGATCATGCGACAACAATAATTAGCTTGAGCGGAAAAAGTATTTATGCTAATAAATTTGTTACAAAAAAAGCTAAGTCTAAAGAGGTTTTGATAAAAGAGAACAGAAAACTTTATGGAAATAATTTAACTTTAAAATTTACCAAATATCCGAAAGAATTAAAAAAGACTAAATATTATTTACAAGTAAAGAAGTATAAAAAATATTTTAATGCTAGCCAGTTAACAACTGATTTCTTAAAAAGATATATTAAACTGAATAATAGTTTAGATAAGTATTCAGGAAAAATTTATAAATTAAAATTGACTTTTAAGTATACCCAAAAAGAGTTTAAAAATTTAAAAAAGAGAAACAGATTTGCTAAAGAAAAGAATTTAAGATTAAAGTATTTTTATAATGATGATGAATGGAAGATTCTGAAGGCCAATTTATTTGAGAAGAAGAATACTCTAGTTTATACAACTTCTAATTTGTGGGCGGAAAATATTTATTTTGCGATTGGATTAAAATAATTTTTAAAAATATGGCAGAAAATATCAGTCCAGAGAAAAGGAGGGCAATAGAAAGAAGCGAAAGGGAACAGCAGTTGGGACAATATATTGATGCTTCTGGATTATCTGCAAGAAGAAAAGAAGCATTAAAAGTTGAACTGGCAAAAGTGATAAAAGCTAATTTCAATTGGGGTTCAGTTCATCTTTTTTTACAGCGGATGGAAGCTATGACGAATGATATTAAAGAAGGGACAGAAAAAGAAAAATGGAAAGATTTATGTCTTGAATTACGAGAAAACCTGCAAGAATTTTGCAGGTCAAAATAGTTTAATAAAAATTTATGTTATATGATTTGATAATAATTGGCGGAGGGCCAGCTGCATTGTCAGCGGGAATTTATTCAGCTAGAAAAGAGCTGAAGACTTTAGTGTTGTGCAAAAAAATTGGCGGACAAGTCAGCGAGGCTTGGGAGATAGAAAATTATTTAGGTTTGGGAAAAATTAAAGGGACAGATTTTGTCAAGAAAATGCAGGAACATATCAGTTTGTTCAAAAATATTGATGTTAAAGAAGATACAATGGTGAATAAAATTGATAAAGAAGGAGCAGAATTTAAAGTATCAACTAATTTAGGATCTTTTTTGAGCAAAACTATTTTGATTGCATCAGGAAGCAAGCCAAAAAGATTAGGTGTTAAAAATGAAGATAAATTTGTCGGCAAGGGCGTGTCTTATTGCGCAACTTGTGATGCGCCAATGTTCAAAGATAAAGATGTGGTTGTTGTCGGAGGCGGTAATTCGGCATTAGACGCAGCAAATGAATTATCAGTAATTGCAAAATTTGTTTATATTGTAGATGCGGGTAAAGAATTCATTGCTGATAAGTTTTTGTCAGAAAAAGTTTTGAAAAATAAAAATGTTAAAGCACTTCATGGCGCAAAAATTATTGAATTCGTTGGCGATGAAAAAGGATTTATAAAAGAAATTATTTATGAAAATTTAGGAGATAATAAAAAAAATATTTTGACTATCCAAGGAGTTTTTGTGGAAATTGGTTCAATGCCAGCATTAGTTAAAGATGCGATAAAGTTGAACGAAAAAAGTGAAATTGTAGTTGATGAAAATAATATGACGACAGAGTCTGGAGTTTTTGCAGCTGGAGATGTAACAAATATAAAATATAAGCAAATTGCGATTTCAGTTGGCGAAGGAGCAAAGGCAGGATTGGCGATTTATGAATATTTGAACAGTTGATATTTTAAGAAAAATAAGAATTTAAAGAAGCGATTGCTTCTTTTTTGTTGACGAAAACTATTTTTTCTTATATATTAGGATATTGGTGTTTTGGATTGAATAACTGATTTTTTGTTCATTACAATATGTTTTTGCGTCTTGCGCAAAAGCCTGCCAAAGTGAGAATTTTAGGCGGGCAGGAGGATAAGATGACTGAAACGGTAGCGAGAATGAGAGATCAAGTGACAATGAGAAGTTTGGTTGCTGGATTTATCTTGGCGATCTTTTTGTGTACGATCAATTCTTATTTGACTTTGGCATTTGGCGTCATGGAAGAAGGTCCGGCGATTGCAGCTCTGTTTTTCTTTGCATTTTTCTTTCTTTCCAGGAAAAAGATCACCAGTTCTGAAATGGTTGTTGTATCGACAATGGGCAGTGCAGGCGGAAGTTTGGGATTTATTTCCAATTTTTATGCTGCAAGAGCAATGACTTGCGCGCCGATTGAGGTTGGAGGACCTGTGTTTTGCGCTCCATATACGATTTGGGAGATGACGTTGTTTGCAGTTATTTCGAGTTTGGTTGGTTTGATTTCAGTTGTTATTTTGAGAATGCTTTTGATTGTGAAGGACGAAACTTTGCCGAAAGAAAAGCAACTTCCTTGGGTTGGTGCAAAGGCAGTCAAGGGCGTTATTGATGCTTTGATTGAAAAAGCAGATCCAATGATTCCTCGGTACCTGTTAATCATTACTGTTGTTTCTACTTTGTATGTGATTTTTAATTCTTCTGGGCTTGGTTGGTTTCCTGAAGAATCAGCAATTGCTGTTTTCGGACTGTCTGCTTTCGGTGCAGCGATTATGTGGTCTCCATTTGCTTGGGGCGGATCGTATTTGATGGGAATGAGGACTTGCTTTGGTTTTCTTGTGGGCGCGATTGTCTTGATTGTAATGGCTTAATTGGTTGCCCGATGGAATGAAGGCAACGCCTCAAAAGTATGTTTGGCCTGGCGTGATGTTTCTCGTAGCATCTGGAATCACGGCATTGCTTTTGCACTGGAGGATTATGTTGGATGCAATGAAATCATTGATCAATATTAAGGGTGGCATTGCAGATGATGATCCAATCATGTCTGGAAAAATGTTTGTTTTGTTGAGCACAGCTGTGATTATTTTGACTTGTGTTTGTTTGCATTTCTTTTTCCAGCTGACGATCATGGTAATTTTGGCCATGATTGTGATTGGCGGATTGATCTTGAATGTCATTGCGACTCGTGCAGCTGCACAGACATATTTCAATCCGGCAAGAGTAATGGGGGCCTTGTTGGAAGGCATTGCTGCGTTGATGGGGGTTCGGGTTGCCAGTCAGATTGTTGCTGGAGGCGGTTTTATCGCTGGATCTGGGTCGCAAGGCGGAACAATTACCAATGATCTTGCATATGGGCGTTGGTATAAGTTTCCTTCTCGTTGGTAATTTTGGACTCAGGCAATTACGATCATTCCGTGTTCACTTGTGTCAGCTTTGGTCTATTATTGGATTCAGAGTACCAAAACGATTACGATTGATGGTAAGTTCGGACCGGTGGCGAAGATGTGGGCTACAACAGCCATATTGTTTGATCCGACTAGAAATCAGCAACTGCCAGTGTTTGCGGTGCAAGCAATGATTATTGCTGGAATTGTTGGAGTTATTTATACCTTGTTGGAATCAAGGGGAAAAATTCGGAAATTCATGCCGTGTTCAATTGGATTTGGCTTGGCTCTTGTTTTGTCGCCAAGCATTTCGATCAGTTTCTTTTTGGGCGGAGTGTTGATGTGGTGGATTTTGGGAAGTTTTTTGAAATTCAGGGAGGATGTACTAAATACGATTGCGATTGCATGTATCGTCGGTGAAGCAATGGGCAATATTTTGCAAAGCTTCATTAATTTGGCAATTCGCTAGATTTGAACTTTTTATAATCATGTTTTAGGACATGATTTTTTTGTGGAAAATTTTGGTTGTTGTTACATTGTTAATAATGTGGTATTATAATTTTAGATTTTAAGATAATAAAAAATAAATAAAAAATTATGAAAAAAAAGTGGATCGTTGTATTATGCGTGGTTTTTGGTTTGTTGGCAGGAACTTTTGTTTTTGTAGAAGCAAAAGTTTTTAAAAAGCCAGTGACTATAAAAAAGACCTTGAATGTGGTTAAAAAAGTAACAATTGGAACGAAGAACAATTTGGGTAAATTGTTTGTGAAAGGTGAAATTTCCAATCCAGTTAAAGGTGAAAAAGTGGTAGTTAATGATGATATGCGAGTGAAAAAAGATCTGACAATAGCAGGTGATTTAAAAGTAGAAGGTGTTTTTGAAAAAGTAACAGTAATTAAGACAAAGGATTTAGAAGATGAAAGTGTGACTACTTCTAAGTTGGCAAAAGGGGCAGTTACGACTGCAAAAATTGATGATAGTGCAGTTACAAATGACAAGTTGGATAGTAATGCGGTAACTTCGGGAAAAATTAAAGCTGGAGCAGTAGAAGCAAGTGAGATTGCTGATGGCGCGGTGTCTACAGATAAATTGGCGGATAGTAGTGTGACAAGTGGAAAGATTGATTCTGTAAATGGAGCGAAAATTGTGTCAGGAAGTATTAGTAATACTCAAGTTAATTTTTCAAGTAATGGATTTGTGAAGGCTGGAGGGTATGTTGTATCAACTGGTACTCTTTCAAATAGTTTTAATCAGATTGGAAACGGAACAATATCTGTAACTTATTTGGGTACTGGAATATATCGTGTTGATATGAATGGATTGACGGGGACTAATAAAGTAATGGCCACTATGGCTAACGTAGAAAATTCAGGTTTAGGATTTGTTGGTGTTTATTATGTGAGTACTGGTTTTATGCAAATTCGTACTTATGATATAACTGGTACTTTAGCTGATAGATCTTTTTATTTTACGGTTTATTAAAGATAAAAAGATAGTGCGTAAAGAGGTTCGATCTCCAGCTGGGAGGCCGAACCTCTAAGCTAGATTTTGATGACTTAAAATAAAATACAAGTTATGCCAAAGAGATTGATTTTGGGGATTTTGGTGGGTGTTTTTAGTTTGTTCATTTTTGGTAATGTAAAGGCAGCGCCATTTGCGTCTTTAGAAAATGATGCGTTGATGCCTCTGGATAGAATGAGAGCAGCAGAACAAGGAAAATTGAGTTTGCCAAGAGAAAATTTTTTAGCAGCTCCGTATGGAGCTGGATTTTATGATACTTCTGAATATATGATGGGCAAGATTTCGATTGCAGTGATTTTACCGCAATGCGATGGGGTAGTTGATTCTTGTTCTGAATCATGGGATGCAGTAAGAGAAGCATCGGTTTATAGTTTAGCTCAATCGGGAATGAATTGGTGGGCGGGACAAGATTCTAAAGCGAATATTTCTTTTGTTTGGCATTTGTATTCTGGTCGAACTGATTCAAGAGCTCAGACAAGCTATGAACCGATTTCTCGGCCGTCTGAAGATGATACAGGCTTTGCTATTTGGATTCCGGAAATTATGGGTAAGTTTGGTTTTGAAAGCGGGGATTATTTTGAAAGAACGCGTGCTTTTATTAATAGCATGGTTGCTGCTGATGGAAGTAATTGGGGCTATGTTATTTATGTCGCGGATAGTTTAAATGACGCAGATGGCGCTTTTGTTGATGGACGCTATGCTGGCGGTTATTATGGCGGGCCTTTTATGTTTGCAACTTATAATAACAATGGTTATGGGCCGGCAAATATGGATTATATTGTTGCTCATGAAACAGGCCATGTGTTTTATGCGACTGATGAATATGATAGTACTCCTCAACAAAGCGGTTATCTTGGGGCTTATGAGGTTGAAGGATCAGGTTGTTTAATGCAACAATTAATTTGGTGTCTAAGCTCTGGAACACAAGAGCAAGTGGGTTGGCGAGATTCTAATAGTGATGGAATTATGGAAATTTTAGACACAGCGCCTTCAGTCTCTTTAAATATAATTATTAATACTCCTAAAACAAGTTTTGTTTATACTGGATCAACAAATGTTAATCCTTTAGCAAACCAAAATCCTTTGTATACGACAGGATCTTCAAAGAAAAATGATATTTCTTTGAATACGATTTCTGAGGTTTCGTATCAATTAGACGATGCCAGCTGGAAATTGGCTTTGGCAAAAGATGCTAGTTTTTCTACTGGCGAGGAGGATTTTGAATTTAATTTGGCAAATTTATCAGAAGGCAAACATACGATAAAGGTAAAAGCAAAAAATAATTTGGGGATTTGGACAGCAACATCTGATTATGGAGAGGAGACATTTCGAGTTTTAAAACCGAGAATTTTAACTTTTTCTAAAAGCGGGCCGATAAAAGTTTTTAATGCTAAGGGCAAAAAGTTAAGGCAATTTTATCCTTATGGAAAAAATTATAATAAAGAAATTAAAATAACAACCGGAGATTTGAATGGCGATAATGAAGATGAGATTATTACTATAACCCAAGCTGGAGAAGTACAGCAAATAAAGATTTTTAATTGGCGAGGAAAAAAGGTTTTTAAAAAGATATTTTATCCTTTTGGAAAAAAATCTGTGTATAAAAATTGCAATGCAAACTTGGCAGCTGGAGATGTTGATTCTAATGGCAAAGATGAAATAGCAGTTTCTTTAGATTGTTTTGGGCAAGTAAATTTTTTTAATAAAAGCGACAAGAAAGTTTATTCTTTTTATCCTTTTTCCAAGAATTTAGGCAGCAATTTGGCAATTGGTGATTTTAATAATGATAATAAAGATGAAGTAGCTGTGTCGAAATTGACAAAAGCAGAGGCTCAAGTTTCAATCTATAGGTTAAAAAAGAAGAAATTTAAATTAAAAAGACAATTTTTTGCTTATGATAAGAGCAAAGAGATAGAAATAAATTTGGCAAGTGCGGATATTAATAATAATGGCAAAGCAGAAATCATAGTTGCTCCTAAGCTTGGTTATTCTGGGCCGATTAAGGCCTTTAATTATAAGGGCAAGAAATTAAAGAAAAAAGATTTTTATGCTTTTGGAAATAATTTTTTTGGCGGGATAAATATGACAGCTTTAGATTTAAATCATAATGATTTTGATGAAATTTTATTAGCTAAACAAAAAGGAGAAAATAAAATAAAAATTTATTCTTGGCAGAAGAAAAAGGCGAAATTAAAAAGATCTTTTTGGCCTGACGCGAAAAATTCTTGGGCAGAGATTAATTTGGCAGGAGGATATTTTCGGAAATAATTACTGTGGATAAAAAGGGTAAATTTGTGTTATAATGTTTGTATTAGAAATCAAGCTTTAAAAATAAAATCTAAAATTGAAATATATGAAGAAAATAGTGTTTTCAGGCATTATATTGTTAGCATTTTTGTGTTGTCTTGTTTTAGCACCTCAAGTTTTGGCATCAACGCCAAAAACAATTACTGGACATGTTGTTGATTCAGATGGAGCAAATGTAACTAATGCAATGATTGTGCCAACGAGAGTGGATAGCGGTGATATGACTGGTATTATTTCTGGAAATACAGATGGTTCTGGCAATTTTTCTTTAGCTTTGCCAGCGGCTGATTGGTCGTTAACGGTCAGGCCAACTAGTTATGCTTCAACTTGGGCGTATTATGGATCGCCAGTAATTGTAGTTTTTAATCATAATGAATCAATTGAATCAAAAACGCAGGATTTTACAGTGACAAAAACTGATGCGACAATTACAGGTATTTTGCTTTATTCAACTGGGAGTCCAGCAACAGGCGCGCAAGTAAGCGCTGTGAATGGAGAAGGAAAAGGAACAACGGTACAGGCTGGTGCTGGTGGCAGTTTTAGTATTCCTGTTTTGGGCGATGTCTATTCTGTGGAAGTTGGTTGGCATCCAGAAATGTCAACGCAGGCTTTTTCAAGGCAAAATGTAACTGTAAGCAGCGGGGCAACACAAAGCGTTGGAACAATTACTGCTTCTTTAATGGATGCTCATATTTCTGGAACTGTGACAGGTGTGTCTGAAGGTTTTGGGAGTGGGATGACAATTAGATGCTGGCAAAAAGATGGCAATGTAACATTAAATACTGATACAAATTCTAACAAACAATTTGATTTTGCAGTTGCGCCGGGAACTTGGTTGTTAGGTCCTGGTGGCGGAGGGCAATCGCATCATCATTTTATGCGATCGCCAATTGAAGTTGTTGTATCTGACCATGGGCAGATTGTTAATGTTGATTTTCCTTTTGTTACTGGTGATTATTTTGTATCAGGATCAATTACTGATGAAGACGGTAACGCAGTTAATTTGACTGATGGAGGAACAGTTTATGTGCGCGATGAAAAAGGCCAGACTTTTACAAATTTTATTGAAGGAAACAGTTATCAAATAATTTATCCATCCAGTTATATGACGGAAAATATTACGGTTGGCTTGAAAGTATTGCCTAATTTTACTGTAGGCGGTGTTAGCTATTCTTTTAAGGAAGAAAAAAATTTGGCAATGACAACGGATCATGGAACAGCAAATTTGGTTTTGAAAAGAGATGAAGAAACTATTTCAGGTAATATTTTAAATATGAATGGATCAGCATATTCTTCGTTGCCGACAGCAATAAGAGTTGTGGCAGCAGATGGTAATGGCAATGTAAAAACTGCTGATGTTAATTCAAATGGAACATATACTTTGACTTTGGCTGATGGGACTTGGAAAGTTAGTTATAAGATTTTACAAGAAGGAACTAATTATTATATTGCGGGCGCTTCGGATGTTGTAGTTTCTGATAATGCCAATGTTTCTTTAAATTTGACTTTGGGTCAAGTTGATTCAACAATTACTGGCCAAGTACTTGATAAAGATGAAAATATTGTGGCAAATACATCAGTAATTGCAACAAGTGGAACTTTAAATTTTAAGACAAAAACTGATAGCAGCGGTAATTATAGTTTGGGTGTCAGAAGTGGCTTTTTTTATAATATGACAATGGGAGTGCCGGCTACTTTGAGTGGGAATTTGCCGGCAATTGTTTCAACGAGCGCGAATGGCATTGCAACACTTCGAATGCAGGCAGCAAACGCAACTATTTCTGGAAAAGTTTATAAAGGCGGATCAGTAGTTTCTTCTGGATATGTTCGAGCTTGGACAACTAGTGGCGCTTTTGCGCAAAGCGATATTGGAAGTGATGGCAGTTATAGTTTAGGCGTGACATCAGGCGCGACATGGTCTGTGGCAGCAGTTTATAATTCTGAAACAAAAGTTTATGTTTCTGCTGTTGAAGAATTATCGACTGGTACAACGAATAGTTTAAATATTAATTTAGGCGAGGATTATTATAATTTTCCGCCAGTAACAATTGAAAAATTTTATGCTTCGGAATCAAGAGTAATGACCTTAAAAGACGGAACAGTAATTCAATTGCCGGCTAATGCGACAGGTTCTGGAAATGGTCAGCGAACATTGATGGCAATACCAACTATTAATGTGGCTTCACAAACTAATTCTTTGACTTTGCCAATTGGTTATGATTTGGAAATTAGGGATGAAAATAATATCAAAATCAGCAATCTTTATCAGCCAATTACAATGATTTTTGCTTGGAATCAAAATATGACTGATGAGATGGGAGCTGATATTGATACTCTGACAACAAAATATTGGGATAATAACAATTCTATTTGGCAAGGTATGGGACTGGATATTAAAAATACAACTAATAACACTGATGTAATTGTAACTGATCATTTGACTTCTTTTGGATTGGCGACAACTTCTTTTGGCGAGGTTGTAAAAAGCAATCATTATATTGTGAATTTGCCTCGTAAAGGCATGGCTGCTTTTGTAAAACTTTATAAGTATACTGGAAAAAAATATAGTAAGTTTTATGCTTTTAAGAAAAAATTAAAAAGTGGATTTAAATCGGCAAGCGGTGATTTTAATGGTGATATTGTTGATGAGCTAGTAGTTTTTTCTGACAATACTTTAAAAAACATTGGATTAATGATGTTGACAAAAAATGGGACGAAGTTATTGAAGAAAAATTTTTATCCTTTTGGCAAGAATTATGACAAAAATTTTGAAATTTATGGTTATGATTTTAATGTTGATGGCAAGCAAGAATTAGTTGTTTCTGGGAAAACTATTAATGTTTATAAATTAAAGGGCAAAAAGCTAAAATTATATAAAAGCTTAAAGCCGGTAAAAAATGTAAATAATTTTAAATCGGTCATGGCTGATATAATTTCAAAATATGCTGGAAAAGAGTTAATTACTTGGTCAGCAAATTATCCAAAAGTCAGTATTTATAGATTTACAAAGAAAAATAAATTTAAATTAATAAAGACTAAAAAATTTGTTCCTTGTGGTGATCAGTTTGATATGGAATATGGCAAAATAAAGGCTGGAAATTTTAAGGGAAGTAATTTGGATGAATTAGTAGTAACTTGCTATGATTTTTCAGCCAAGATTTATAATTTCAAGAAAAATAAATTTAAACTTTTGGCGAAAAAAAGTTTGATAGCTAATGATTTTGATGGCGTGAATTTACAGATAGGCGATGTTAATGCAAACGGTAAGGATGAAATGGTTTTGACTTCGGAAAATGGGAAGAAAGATATTTTTGTTTATCGTTTGAATGGAAAGAAGATTAAATTGTTAAAAAAGTTTGGTACTGGTTATAAAAATGCTGTTAATTTGACTGTTGGTGATTTGAATCGCGATGGCAAGGCAGAAATTGTGGCAGTGGAAAAAGATGGTAAATATGTAAAAGTGTTTAAGTACGCTAAAAAGAAATTTAAGATGTTGAAAAGATTTGCGCCTTATGGCAAGAAGTATGTTGATGGGTTGAATGTGTCGTTGTTAAAATATTAGCCACAAATTTTACACATTAAAAATTTTGCAATCTAAAATTTTTAATCTTAACAAATCTAACACATAAATATAAATAATTGACGAGTTAGACTGGTTAGATTATTCGCAAACTATTAGCAAGTGTTTGCATTAAAAAATTTTGAATTTTTTTAATTTAGCGAATTTTTAATTAACTAAAACAAAATTATGAAGAAAATGTTTCTGGCGATGTTGGTGGTTGTTATGGTGTTGTTGTTTTTTGGATCGTTGGTACAGGCAGCGACGAAATATGAATTTGGCGATGCGCCTGATGGTGGTTTAACTTTTTATACTGGTTCAGGTGTGGCAAAAGTTGGCGCTTTTCCAACGAAGTTGTCGTCAAATGGAGCGAGGATTGCTGATACAGATGTAGTTTGGATGGGAGAAAAAGTTAATAAAGAGGCAGATTCAAATCAAGCCGATCAATTTGATGATGGAGTGGCTGTTGAGTTAAAGGCTAATAAAAATAGCAAGGCGTATATTTTTGTTCATGTAAAAGAACCAGGAAAAATTTCTGGAACAGCATATATAAATTTATTTTTTGACTGGAATAAAGATGGAAAATGGGAAGATGCAACAACTGATCCGATTCCTTCAGAATGGGCAGTGCGTAATTTTCCAGTTGATTTAAGTCTTCAAACAAAAGCAGTAAAAGTTTATGTTCCTGAATTTATGGCTGGTAGCAATGTGGCAAACATTTGGTATCGAGCTTTGTTGACAAAGGATGAACGATTTGTTTATTCTGCTTCAAATACATTTGGCCAAGGTTTATATGAACAAGGCGAGGTTGAGGATTATGGACCGTGGGTAAAGTCGGGAAAGAAATATAAAATTGTTTGTACGCCAGACTTAAGAGTGATTAGACATGGAAAAACGGGATTTTTTAGAATTAGACCAAAATATTTAGGCGCGCCAAATATTACAAATGTTCTTTTTGCAAATAGTGTTGCGCCAAGAAACAATGATCAGAGATCAAACAATAGCATTAGAGATGTTAGAATTTTTGGCAAAAATAATAAAGGAGCCATGATTTCTTATAGATCGAAAAAAATTGATCCGCCAGCAAGAGTAGTTTTCGAAGATTTTAGTGTTAGAGCAAGATATGGAAAAGAAGCAAGTGTTTTGGCAACTTGTCATGTGGCAGTAGTTCATTATAGCAAAAAAGTTATTAGACCAATGCCGCAAAATGTTTCAGATTATACTTTGACTGGAGCTACCGGTTCTGTTGATACAGTAGTTTCGCGTAATAGTGGTACTACGACTGTAAATGGAACAGTGCAGATTGATACAGAAATGATACAAATGAATCTTCAAGGTTTTTCGATTCCTTTAGATAAACAAAATCCAAGTTTACCGACGCCTTCAAGCATAGATATAAATGTTGATGGGTTAGGTTGGCCAGCTGATTGGCAATGCAATATTGTTGGAAATTCAAAAGTCTGTTTTGGAAATACTTCAATAAGTCATTATTTTTCTTTCAGCTTATTATTTCAACAAATTTTGCCGGTATTGCATTCTTTGCATATTAATTTTTTGGATAATTTGGGTAATGTGGTTGGAGCGGGTGATTTACCAGGTACAGATTAGTACAGATTTAAGATAGAAACATAACGAGTTAAATTAGTCAGACTTGTTAGATAAATTAGACTAATAGGATTGTTGATTTATTGAATTATTTATTAAAAAATAAAATAAAAAACTATGCTAAAGAAAAAATTTGGCAAGGGTCTGTTAATGTTTTTGGCCTTTGTCATAATGCTGACCATGAGTGTTTTTGCTTATGGTAATTTGTCTTACGCGAAAATGAAAGGAAGAGTGGGGCAGGTGGAAACGCAGAAAAATTCGGAAGCGACAAATTTGGGACTTTATGGCGGGCAGTCTAATGATATTGCAGTTGATTCAACGAGCAGTAATGTTTATATAACAACAATGGCGCCAAATGGTTTTTTTATTTCTGACAATGAAGGAGCGAGTTTTCATGGATTGCCAGGCGATGTGAATTTTGGGATTGGCAAACAAGTGGAAATTGATTCAAATAATGGCGATGTTTATGCTTTGATTGGCGATTCAATTATAAAAAGTACTGATCACGGAGTAAATTTTAGTGATATAACAGCTAATCTTGGATTCAACGGCGCTTTAGGCGAGAAAATGCTTTATGGCCATAATAGACTTTTGGTATCAGCAATGGGTGGTCCTGGCCAAGGCGGAAATATAGTAATTAGCAGTGATAATGGTGCGAGTTTTTCGGCGAAAACAATTGGTACAGGTACAGTGTATTCTTTGGCAGCGTCGCCAACAGCTGGGACTTTTTTTGCTGCGGTAAGCGGGAATGAGAGTGAGAAATTATATAGAAGCGTTGATTATGGAGACAATTGGAGTGAGGTTGTTATTCTTGCTGGGCAAAGGATTAGCGTGGTAGCAGTTGATCCTGCCGATGCTAATCATATTGTAATTACTAATACAAGAGGCACTTCCAGTAATAGTATTGAGACAATTAATGGTGGAACTATTTGGACAGCAATTACGGATTCTTTTGGACAGCCAATTGCAGCTAATTATGTGGCTTTTGATGGGACAAGAATGTATATTGGTCAGCATTACAAAGAAGGTGGAGTTTGGCATCAGTTTAATAATCAGACGCCAAATTCATCTATTTACGCTGATGTTTTTGCTTTTGATCCAAATAATGTAAATATATTATTTACAAATAGTGTTTATAGTTTAGCAAAAAGTATTAATCGAGGGGCGAGTTGGACAGATCAGGTTAATGGTGTAACATCAGTAAAAACTTATGATATAAGTCAGGCTAATAAAAAAAGCATTGTTTGGATAGCAGCAAATGGCGGTTTAGGCAAAACTACTAATTTTACAGCGGCTTCTCCGACTTGGGAATATCCTGTTTCTGGAACTGGTGATGCAACGGCTTATGCTGTTTGGGTAAATCCAGATAATACTAATATTGTTTTATATGGCGATCGTCATACTATGATGAGATCTTTAGACGGTGGATCAACCTGGACATCTGTAGCAACATTTGGACCTGGTGGCGGCAATATCAGAGGAATAGAATCAGTACCAGATGATAATAGTATTCTTTACGCGGTTTTGGGAAATGATGATTTAGCAGGAGTGGACAGCGGTTATGTTTATAAAAGTACAGATACTGGAAAGACATGGACGGATTTGCAGATTCCTGATAATGCTCCGGCTTATTCTTTAACAATTAATAAAGATGGTGTGGTTTTTGTTGGAGCAAGCAGTAATGATATAGCAGCGCCAAAAGGAATTTATAGATATAAAAAAGGTTCGTGGAAAAAATTAACTAGTAGCAAAGTAGCTGACAAATCAGTTAGCAGTGTTTTGGCTGATCCAGAAAATGCCGATATAATATATGCGACTTTGACAGCTTTTCCTCAAGGCGGAGGGTTTTATAAATCAGAAGATTCAGGCGATACTTGGACAAAAAAAGATGAGGGATTAAAGAGTGTTAATCATTTAGGAGCTTTAACAGTGCAGATTTCAACTAAACCAAATACTTTGTATTTAGCTGGGCAAGCTTCTAATTTAAATGGAGCGATTTATAAATCAAGTGATGGTGGTGAGAGTTGGGGGCAATATTTTGAAGGATTAAAACAGGAAACTTTTTACGCGTTGTTATTTGATGGTTTAACAGCTGGAAATGATAGAGGGCTTTATGAAATGAAATCAAAAGCAAGCTTGACTTTGAAAGCTGGCAAGAAAAAAGTTACTAAAGGAACTGAAGTTTTAATGACTTTAATTTTAAAAGACAAGGCAACCAAGAAAAAATTGAAAAATAAAAAAGTAACTATAATGAAGAAGTTAAAGAAAAACAAGAAATTCAAAAAATTTAAGACTGTTAAGACTGATGAAAAGGGCAAGGTTAATTTTTATGTTACGGTTAAAGCAAAGAAAAAATTATTTTTAAAAGCAAAATGGACGCCAAAAAAGAAGGCAAAACAAGAATATGCAGTTGCAAAATCAAAGCAGGTTAAAATAAAAATACAGAAATAATATTGAATATTGACGAGTTAGACTGGTTAGACTAGTTGAATTGCTAAATTGTTTTATTGTTTAAAAATAAACAAAAATTATGTTAAAGAATAAATTAGGCAAAAGCTTGTTAGTGTTTTTGGTTTTTGTCTTGATGCTGACAATGAGCTTTTTTGCTTATGGCGATAATGTTTTGGGCAAGGGGCGAATTAGTCAAATAGAAACACAAAAAAATTCTCAAGCAACTAACTTGGGATTGTATGGGAGTACAACTTGGGATATTGTTAAGGATCCGACTAGCAATTATGTTTATATTGCGACAAAATCACCGAACGGATTTTTTAAATCAGCTGATACTGGTTTGACTTGGAGCGGTTTGCCAAGTGATGCTGATTATGGTCAAGGAAATGATGTGGAAGTTAGTCCAACAACTGGATATGTCTATGCCTTATTAAATTCTTTAATTGTAAGTATAGATCACGGTGCAACTTTTACAGAGGTTGATAGTTTTGGCAATAGTGTTTCTGGAGACAGTTTGCTTTACGCGCAGAATAGACTTTTTGTGGGATTAAGTAATGGCACGGTAAATGTAAGTACAGATGATGGCGCTAATTTTGTTAATTATGCAGTTAGTGCTGATAATAATGTAATTTCATTGGCTAATTATGGAACAACATTATATGCGCTTTGCCAGAAAAGATATAGTTCAGATGCGCCAAAATTATTTGCAAGCATTGATCAAGGTGTTACTTGGACCGATTTAAATATTTCTGCCAGTAGCGTAATTGATGTTGAAAATGTTTATGTTAATCCAAGCAATGGATATATTTTTTTAGTGCCAGGTACAGAAGGAACAACAACTTATCGTTCAGTAAATTCTGGAGCTAGTTTTTCTACATTAGGTTCAACTACGCCAGTGACGAGTTACATGTCTTTTAATAGCACAGGCAGAATTTATGTTGGCAATAAATATTCTGATGATAATGGAAATAGCTGGACGATTTATAATAATACTGTTAATTATGGTTATATTGTTATTGTTGATCCAACTAATGATAATATTTTGTATGGTGGGGCAAGGCCTGGTTTTCAAAAAAGTATTGATACTGGAACAACTTTTACATCTTATGTTGAGGGAATTACAGCAGTAACGGCAAGCTCAATTTCGCAGGCTAAGGATAAAAATATTGTTTGGGTGGCAACGCAAAATGGATTAGCAAAAACAACTGATTTTTTGGCAGAGACACCAATTTGGCTTTATCCAATTACTCCAGGGGATAGTAGTTTTTCTTCAACTGGTAAAGATTCAGTCTGGGTAAATCCGGAAGATCCAAATATTGTGGTGACTGGTAATTCGTCGGCAATTTATTATTCATCAGATGGTGGTACATCTTGGAGTTTAGCAACAACTGATATTAGTTTGATTGGCATGGTTGCTCACGAAATAACGAGCAGTTTGAATTATAAAACTTTGTATACGGCAGTTGGGAGGAGCGCTGGTTTAGGTACTGATGGCGGAGTTTTGAAAAGCATTGATAATGGAGCGACATGGACAAGTATGAGTTTTCCACAAAATGGGGCGACTTTATCGATTACTGTTTCTGATGATAAAGATATTTTTGTTGGCGCTGGATCAGGGACTGGTACGGTAAGAGGTATTTATAAATATAAAAATGGAAGTTGGGAGAAGATGGGCGCGCCGAATTTAGAGTATACGGCAGTTTTAACTGATCCAGTTGATCCTGATGTCGTTTATGCTTTGGCAGTAAAAACTCCATCAAATTCAAAAGTTGGATTTTATAAATCTATAGATGATGGCGTGACTTTTGAACACATTAAAAAAGGATTAGAAAATGCTTATGAATTTGGGGCGATGACAATCCAAAAATCGACTACGCCTCATACGATTTATATTTCGGCTTCAGATGAATCAAAAGCTAAGATTTATAAATCGAGTGATGCTGGTGAAAGTTGGAGCGTATTATATAGTGGTAAAAAGTCGGAAAATATTCAGGCATTGCTTTTTGATGGTTTAATTGCCGGTAATGATCGTGGTCTTTATGGATTAAAATCAAAAGCAAGCTTGACTTTGAAAACAAACAAGAAAAAAGTTACTAAAGGAACTGAAGTTTTAATGACTTTAATTTTAAAAGACAAGGCAACCAAGAAAAAATTGAAAAATAAAAAAGTAACTATAATGAAGAAGTTAAAGAAAAACAAGAAATTCAAAAAATTTAAGACTGTTAAGACTGATGAAAAGGGCAAGGTTAATTTTTATGTTACGGTTAAAGCAAAGAAAAAATTATTTTTAAAAGCAAAATGGACGCCAAAAAAGAAGGCAAAACAAGAATATGCAGTTGCAAAATCAAAGCAGGTAAAGATTAAAATAAGGAAATAGATATATCTAATATAAAAGGATAAATGTTGGCGAATTAAATTGATTATGTTGTAAGATTAGAGCAGTTTATGTATAAAAATTTTTTTAAAGTGTTTTTGGTTTTAATGTTGATTTTGTTTGTTTTTGGACCACTGGGTTTTGTTTGTGCAAAGCAGATCAATTTTGAGAAGCAGAATTATCCGGAAATTTTAAAAAGAATGAAGAAGGCCAAATTAAAAATAAGTAGGGCTTCTTTGGTGGTCAAAAAAAGAAATCTGGATGTGCAGTTAAGTAATTGTGAGAATAATATTTGTTTTTTAGATAATTTTGAAATTTCGCAGGATAATGTTCAACTTGATTGTGAACAAAAAGAAATTTGGCCGAGAAGTGAAGCAGAGATTGCTATTATTATAAATGCAAATAATGTTTCAGTGGTAAATTGTGTTATAAAATCTTTTGATACTGCAATTAAAGTAATCGGTTCGAAAAATATAATTACTAAAAACACCATTATTAATAACAATGAAGGCGCGATTGAAGCATATGGCGATAATAATAAAATTTTTAATAATACTTTAAGTAATAATGAAAAATACGGTGTTTATCTTCGGGCGAAGAGCAATGATAATATAGTTTATAAAAATCAGATAGTTAATACAGTTTTGTTTCAACCGTATTCTGGGGCAATTGGCGCAATAGGCGTGGCAGGGTCAAAGAATGCAGTTTTAGAAAATACAATAAAAAATAACTCTGAAATTGGAATAAAACTAGCAAAATTTTTTGTCAAAAGTCCAGCGCCGTTTAATAACCTTATTGCTGAAAATAAAATAATAAATAGTGGAGTTTTGGGCATTGAGATAACTGGAGCAGTGCCGAAAAAGCCAGTTAATAAAAATATACCAAAGACTTCTATTTCTTTAGGCAAAAATATTGTTTTTGATAATCATATTTTTGGCAGTAAAAAAGAATTTGGTCTTAGAATAAGATGGTCGAATAATAATCGGATTATTGGAAACATAATTCGTAAAAATAAATGGCAGGGAATCCATATTTTATCTGCCAAAAGGAATTTAATTAGCGGTAACTTTGTATCGCGTAATAGTAGAGAGGGGATTTGGTTAGGAGATGCCAATGAGAATGAGATTTATTCAAATACAATTTCTAATAATGATGCACATTGCGGAATACTTTTTACGAAATGGCGCAAAAAAATATCGGAAAATAATATTGCAAAAGGGAATACTTTTTCTGGAAATGGGAAGCTACATAACCAAAAACAGATTTGTGACGAGGACAGAAATCTAATTGATGAAAACGAGTTTAAATAGATTTGCAATAAATTATAAATAATAAAAAGTTATGAGAAAAATTTTTGGAGTTTTGATCTGCAGTCTAGCTATTTTGGCAATGGCGCAAATTAGTCAGGCAGCGGTTGATTCAGAGAATTCTAATTTTGGGTTCTTGTCAACTGGTATTGGTATTACGCCAAAAGCAGCTGAAAAATTAGGAACGCTTTGGCTTAGGCCGCACATTGGCCAGGCTATTTGGGAAAATATTGAAGGGACAAAGGGAACTTTTACTTGGACCAAGATGGATAAGGAAGTTAAAGGCGCGCAAAAGTATAATTTGCAATTATTAGTAACAATTTGGCCGTTTGCAACTTGGGATCAAAATATTTGTCATAAAAACATTAAAAAAGCAAAAGGTTTTGAAGATGAGTTGCCGACAAAAAGAGGCGAACCTTGTGATTATACGGCTTACAAGAATTTTTTGACAGAACTGGTTGGGCGATATGATTATGATGGCAAGGATGATATGCCAGGTTTGAAATATGGCGTGAAATATTGGGAGGTTTTGAATGAGCCGGAGATGACGGGTGATCTAGTATTTTTTAAAGGAACTGCTAAAGAATATTTTGATTTGTTAAAGGCAAGTTATGAAACGATTAAAAAGGCTGATTCTGAAAGTTATGTTTTGCCAGGAGGCATGGCTGGAACAGCTGATTTTATGAAGTCTTTTTGGAAGAAAGTTTTTAAATTAGGCGGTGGTAATTATTTTGATATTGGGAATATTCATAGTATTAGCGCGCAAACAAATGATTTTAATGCATTAAATTACAAGAAATTTTTAAAGAAATATAATATTAAAAAGCCTTTTTGGATTACTGAAATTCAGGTTGGTACTTTTGAAATTATGCCGGCACAAGAAGATCAAGATTCTTCGATTATTCAGGCGGCGGAATTAGTTTCTGGTTATGTGCGGGCATATAAGGCTGGAGCAGTAAAAGAATTTTATACTATTTATAAAGCTGATAGTTATGTTCGGGAAGATTTAGCAAATTCGGCTTTGATTTATGGTGGCATAAAAAAACCAGCTTATTATGCGATGAAAACCATGATTAAAAAATTAGATGGTTTTACTAAAGTAAAAGAATTATCTGGTTCGCAATATAAATTTAAGGTTGGCAAGAAATGGATTTATGTGCTATGGACTTCTGGCGGTTTTGATATTTTGCCAAATGAGTTTATGAATAAGACTTTAAAGGTGACTGACATTTATGGTAATTCTTCAGTGATAACTTCTTCTGGGATTACTTTGTCAAATGTGCCTGTTTTTGTGGAAATATTATAGCGTCACGAATCGGATTCAAATTTAAGACAATTATTTTATACAAAAACATAAATAGATAAATTGTTTTATTAATAAATTAAAAAATATGAAAAAATTATTGTTGGCGTGTTTGTTGGCAGTTTTTGCATTAGCAGGCTTTAATACAGCTTCTGCAAAAATTATTACTACTGATTGGATGTGGTATAAGGACAAAAATGATGGCTATAAAATAAAGATGCCAAAAGAGTGGTTTGTTAAAAAATATTATTATCCAGAGCTTTATTCTGATGCTGATCCGTTGCGTTATACGACTTTTAATTCTGTGAATGAAAAATATTATCTGCACTTGGGTATTAAAAAAGATAGTCAAAATTTAATGATTGCTTTTAGATCTGGAGTTGGCGCGGGCGATGTGAAAGCGATAAGGAAAGCAAAAATTGGCAAGAAAAAAGTTTGGGCAAAATTTTGGGCATATGATAATAAAACGAAAGAGGTTATTTTTAATACTGACAAGAATGAAATTAATTTTTTGGGTTATTGTAATTATGGGAATTATGAATTGTCAGCAATGTTTGAAGCTGGAAATGAGGTGCAGTACAGTACTTTGAATATTAAGAAAAATTTGTATGAATATAAGGTGGCGAAAAAAATGTTGACTACTTTTAAAACAATTCGCTAATCATTTGCTATATCGTTAATCATTTGCTAATAACTTGCGGATAATTTATTAATTTAAAATAAAAATATGAGAAAAAAAATATTGGGTTTTGTGGCTGTGGTTTGTTTGTTGGCTTTTTTAACGCCAGTAAGCGGTATCAAAGCTAGCAGTAAAAAATATTCTGGTACTTATAAGGGAACTTGGAAGGCTTATGCAATGACATGTCCAAAAGTTTATAATAATTTTGGAGGAAGTCTTAGATTAAAGATGAAAGTGAAAAAAAATGGCAAAATGACTGGAAAAATAAAGTTTAATGATGGTAACTATTATAAAGTGACAGGTTTGGCAAAAAACAAAAAAATTAAACTGCATTTTACTTATGATACTTTGTCGATTTATGATTATTATGGTTCAATAAAAAAAAGTAAAATAAAAATGTATGCATTTAATAACGATGCTAACGGTAATAGAAAATGTTTATCAGGATGGAAGCAGATAATTAAAGCAAAAAAACAAATATAAGGTTTTAAAAAACAAAAAGTATAAAAGTGCGATTAAAAAATCGCATTTTTATTGCATTTATGAGGATTTTTGTTATTATTTAGTAATCCACCTTAGTTCTTTTGGACTGTGGTGGTCAGGTAATAAAATTTTTATGCCAAATGATAAAGTAACAATAAAAATTCCAAGACCGCTCTATATTAAGCTAAAAAAAATAGTGAAGGAAACTGGTTTTGAATCGGTGACTGATTTTATTGTCTATTGCATGAGAGACGTTGTAACTGGCAAGGATGGAGAAGATATCAAGAAACGATTAAAAAAGTTAGGTTATTTAAAATAATATTTAGGATAAATATTTATCCACAGCCTAGCTATTCTAATGACACTCTAATTGTAGTATGGTTAGAGTGTTATTAATTTAAGCAATCCGCCTTCGCTCTTCGCTTAAGCTCAGAGCTGTGGCGGACGAGGAAAAAATATGAAAAAAGCAAAAGTATTATTGCTTGCTCTTTTTCTGGCACTTGGAGGTTTAGTGCTAGTTGGAGTTGGTTGTAAAAATGGAGGAGATGGAAAACAGGCAACTGTAAGGCTAGGATATTTTCCTAACATTACTCATTCTCAAGCATTGGTTGGAATTGCGAATAATAAATTTCAGGAAAGTTTGGGAAGTGATGTGAAATTGGACACAAAGACTTTTAATGCTGGTCCAACAGAAATTGAAGCATTGTTTGCTGGCGAGATTGATCTAGGCTATATTGGTTCAAGTCCAGCAGTTAACGGCTATATTAAATCAAATGGCGAATCTTTGAAAATTATTTCTGGCGCAACATCTGGTGCAGCTGTTTTGGTTTTGCAAAAAGATTTAGCAGAACAATTTAAAAAAGATGGTGCAAAAGCTTTGGAAGGAAAGAAAATTGCGTCGCCTCAGCAAGGCAATACACAAGATATTTCTTTGAGGCATTATATTAAGGATAATAATCTGAAGAATGTTGAGATTGTGCCAATTGCGAATACTGATCAATTGACAATGTTTTCTCAAAAACAATTGGATGGATCTTGGGCTCCGGAACCATGGGGAGCAAGATTAGTAAAAGAAGCTGAAGGTGTGATTGCAATTGACGAAAGGACTTTGTGGCCAAATAAAAAATTCTGTGTTGCTAATGTGATTGTCAGTACAAAATTTTTGAATGAGCATCCTGATTTAGTAAAAAGATTTTTACAGGCTCACGTTGATTTAACAGATTGGATCAATGAAAATCCAGTAGAAGCTCAAAAAATTGTAAATTCTGAAATTGAAAAACTGACAACAAAGAAATTGGCTGATGATGTTTTGGCTGATGCTTGGGCAAGAATGGATGTAACTGTTAATCCATTGAAAGATACTGTAACAACATTTTCAGATTGGGCCTTTGATGCTGGATTTCTAGGAGATAAAAAACCTGATTTATCAAATCTTTATGATTTAAATATTTTAAATGAGATTACGGGTCAGAAATATTAGGAAAAATTTTAAGACCAAAAGCGGATATGTTGGCGCTTTAGAGAATATAAATTTAGATGTCCAGCCAGGTGAATTTGTTTGCCTGGTTGGACCATCTGGTTGTGGTAAATCAACATTGTTGAATATTATGGCTGGATTGGAAAAACAAGATTCTGGAAGAATAAAGGTTGACGGAAAAATTGGTCTGATGTTTCAAGAGCCGGCATTATTTCCTTGGCTAAAGGTCAAAGATAATGTCGGTTTTGGCTTGAAAATTAAAAAATTAGAAAAAGAAAAACAAGAAAAATTCATTGAAGCGCATTTGAAGATGGTTCATTTGCAGAATTTTGCAGAATCTTATCCGCATGAATTGTCAGGCGGAATGAAGCAAAGAGTGGCTCTCGCTAGAACTTTAATTTTGAATCCAGATATTTTGTTGATGGATGAGCCTTTTGCCGCACTTGATGCACAAACAAGAGAAATATTATATAAAGAATTGCAGAATATTTGGCAGTTAACAAAAAAGACAGTAGTTTTCGTAACTCATAATGTTAGAGAGGCAGTGTGTCTGGGCGATCGAGTTGTTGTTTTTAGCGCGAGGCCAGGAAAAATAAAGAAAATTTTTGATATTGATTTGAAAAGGCCGAGGGATTTAGGAAATCTGGAATTAATCAAAATGAGCAATCGGATTATGGATGTTTTGAAATCGGAAATTAAACAACTGTAGAGACGTTGCATTGCAACGTCTCCGTGCGTGTTGATTTTGAAAATATTAAATATTAAATATTAATGCGAAATTTTGTTACTAAAAAAAGAATAAAAAGCGTATTTATTAAAATATTATTCTTAATATTTCTAGTGTTTTTGTGGTGGCTGGTTTTTAAATTAAGAATTTGGACGCCTTGGCTTTTTCCTGATCCATTTACTGTTGGCAAGACAATGATCAAGGGATTTTCTAATGGAACGATATGGATGGGAATTTTGATTAGCATGAAAAGAATTTTTATTGGTTTTGGTTTTTCTTTAATTTTTGGCGGTTTGCTAGGATTTTTACTGGCTAAAATAAAAATTTTAGATGAGACGGTTGGTTTTTTGGTATTAGGTTTGCAAACTTTGCCGTCAATTTGTTGGTTGCCTTTGGCTTTGCTTTGGTTTGGTTTGAATGAACAAGCAATCATTTTTGTAGTAATAATGGGTTGTATTTTGAGCATTACAATTTCTGTGGAAAGCGCAGTCAAATCTATTCCGCCAATTTTTATCAGAGCAGGAAAAATGTTGGGAGCTGAAGGTTTCAGTCTTTATCGTTATGTGATTTTTCCAGCAATTTTGCCTTCTTTAATTACTGGTATTAAGCAAGGCTGGTCTTTTGCTTGGAGGTCTTTAATGTCTGGTGAAATGTTGTTTATTACAGTTGGTTTGGGACAATTATTGATGATGGGCAGAGAACTAAATGATATGTCGCAGGTAATGGCAATTATGTTGGTAATTATTATGATTGGTATTATTTTTGATAAATTAGTGTTTGGAGTGTGGGAGAATAATTTGAGAAGGAAATGGGGGTTAGTTCAAAAGTAGAGACGAGGCATTGCCTCGTCTGTACAAAGTTTTTAAAGTTATAAAGTAAAAGACATCCGGATAATGCCGGATTTTTTTATGGTTTAAACTTGATAAATAAGGTAAAATGATGTAGAATAAGAGATTATGAATCTAGAAGAATTAAAGAAATTTTTAAAAGATAATAATGAGCCTGATTTTCGTTTTAAGCAGATTTATCAGGCGAAATTTTTTGGTTTGGCAAAAAATTTTGAGAGCATAACATCTTTGTCAAAATTTTTGCGGGAAAAGTTGGATGAGAAAATTGATTTTGATTCTGTAAAAATAAGTAATTTAAAAATTTCAGAAAATAAAAAAGTTTATAAAGCTTTATTTAATTTAGTTGATAATGAACAGATAGAGAGTGTGTTGATGTTGGAAGATGAAAGAAGAACGGTCTGTATTTCTTCACAAGTCGGTTGTCCAATGGGATGTTTATTCTGCGCAACTGGTGATTTAGGATTTAAGCGGAATTTAAAAACTGAAGAAATTTTTGATCAAGTATTATTTTGGGCAAGATATTTGAAAGACAAAAATTTAGGAAAATTGACAAATTTAGTGGTGATGGGTATGGGGGAGCCGTTTTTGAATTATGATAATGTTATTTCCGCTTTAAAAATTTTGAACGATGAAAAAGGTTTTAATTTTGGCCAGCGCAGAATGTCAATTTCAACTTGCGGAATTGTGCCAGGAATTGAAAAATTTACAGCAGAAAATTGCCAAGTAAATTTAGCGATTTCGTTGCATGCTCCAAATGATAATTTACGATCTAAAATAATGCCAATAAATAAAAAATATCCGCTTCAAGTTTTGATGCCGGCATGTTTTGATTATGTTAATAAAACTAACAGAAAATTGATGTTTGAATATGTGATGTTGAAAGGTTTTAATGATAGTCAAGCTCTTGCAAAAGAATTAGCAGAATTATTAGTTCATCCATTATTTCATGTAAATTTAATCAAATATAATTATACTAATTCTAAATTTGGCTCATCTGATGATCGAGCAATCTTCTTTTTTCAGCAGGAATTAAATAAGAATGGAATCAGCTGTACAGTAAGAAAAAGCATGGGTGAAGAAATTTGGGCTGGATGCGGACAACTCAAGTTAAAAAGTTCATAAAGTTTTTAAAGTTATAAAGTAAAAAATATCAAACTAGAACAGGAATGTCTTAGTTTTTAAAAATAGTTGACTTTGGTGATGTTTTGTTAGATGATTCGCTTAGGTCGTGTTTCAAGAAAAAGAGGAGGAGAGAAATGTCAGAGTTCGAAAGGAAATCTTGGATGAAGAGTCGAAAATATGAATCGGAAATTTCAGACGCAGTAGAATGTGAAGGATGCGGACAGAAGATTGAAATATTATTAGGTATAGGTTTTGAACCTTCAGAAAAGTGTCCAAAATGTGGTTTTGTAGGTGAAGAGAGAAAAGAAAGCGGGCAGTCAAGTTCGGTCGAAGTTTAAGATCATTAGATATTACTGTTCAAGTTTGAGCAGTTTTTTATTGATATAAAATTAGGAATTAAGAATTAAGATAAAATATCCTGACTTGCGGGATATTTTTTGTTATACTCTTGGTATGGACAAAAATGTTTTGAAAAAAGTTTCTGATTATATTTTTGAAATTCCAAAATCATATCGTTCTGACATGAGAGTTCCTGGTCGAATTTATATTTCGGAGAAAATGTTGGATGATGTGCTGAAGGATGAATCTTTAGAGCAGGTTGTAAATGTGGCAACCTTTCCAGGAATTGTAAAATATTCTTTAGCAATGCCGGATATTCATTCTGGCTATGGTTTTCCAATTGGCGGAGTATGCGCAACTGACATTGAAAATAATGGTATAATTTCGCCTGGCGGAATTGGTTTTGATATAAATTGCGGAGTAAGATTGCTGACATCAGGATTAAAATTTTTTGAAATAAAAGATGACATTAAAAAAATTGCTAATCAAATGCAGAGAGATGTGCCATTAGGATTGGGTCGAGGAGTTGCGCAAAAATTAAGTTTGAATGAAATAGACAATGTTTTGAAGAGCGGGACAAAATGGGCAATTGGCAAAGGTTTTGGAACGGAAGAAGATTTGGAATTTATTGAAGAAAATGGCTGTTTAAAAAATGCTGAGCCTAAAAATATTTCGGAATTAGCAAAGAAAAGAGGCTTGGATCAAGTTGGAACATTAGGATCAGGAAATCATTTTTTAGAAATTCAAAAAGTTGAAAAAATTTTTGATCAAGAAATCGCTGAAACTTTCGGTTTGGTTGAAGGAGAAGTGACATTTTTGATTCATACTGGATCGCGAGGCTTGGGTCATCAAGTGGCAAGTGATTATATCAAATTTATGGCTTCGGTAATGCCAAAATATGGAATTTCTGTTCCTGATCGAGAATTATCTTGTGTGCCTTTTAATTCGGAAGAAGGTCAGCAATATTTTAAGGCAATGTCTGGTGCAGCAAATTTTGCCTGGGCAAATAGACAAATGATTACGCATAAAGTAAGATTAGCTGTGAAGCAAGTTTTGGGAAGTAGATATAAAGAGTTGAAAACTGTATATGATGTGGCGCATAATATGGCAAAGGTAGAAGAATATGAAGGTAAAAAATTATGTGTTCATCGGAAAGGTGCGACTCGGGCATTTCCGTCAGATAGCTTGGAGCTTCCGGAAAAATACAGAAAAACTGGACAGCCAGTTTTAATTCCAGGGACAATGGGAACGGCGAGCTATGTTTTAGCAGGACTAAATTCTGGCAAGGAAACTTTTTATTCATCTTGCCATGGAGCAGGAAGAAGAATGTCACGGGGACAGGCAAAGAGATCGATTAGGGGATCAAGTTTGAAAAAAGAATTAGAGAACAGAGGCATTGTTATTAGAGCACAAAGCAATGCAGGCTTGTCTGAAGAAGCGCCTTTAGCTTACAAAAATATTGATGATGTGGTGGATGTGGTTTCTAATGCTGGTTTGAGCAAGAAAGTGGCGAGATTAGTTCCAATTGCTGTAATAAAGGGATAATGAAAATTGTTAAATTGTTCCATTGTTAAGTGGTTGACAGTTTAACAATTTAATAATTGAGCAATTAAACAATTTTAACAATGATAACAGCAATTATAGATTTTTTAGCAAACTTTGTAGTAAAAGTTATTGATATTTTGGGTTATCCTGGTGTTTTTTTATTGATGCTTGTGGAAAGTTGTGGAATTCCAATGCCGTCGGAAGTGATTATGCCATTTTCTGGTTTTTTGGTTGCAGATGGAAAGATGAATTTTTGGGCAGTTGTTTTTCTTGGCGCTTTCGGAAATTTGATTGGATCTCTTTTAGCATATTGGATTGGCATGAAGGGCGGCAGGCCGTTTATTGAAAAATATGGAAAATTTATTTTGATTTCAAAGCATGATTTAGATTTGGCTGATTCATGGTTTAAAAGATTTGGACAATGGACGGTATTTTTTGGAAGACTCCTACCAGTAATTAGAACTTATATTTCTTTTCCAGCTGGAATAGCAGAAATGAATATTGCTAAATTTTCTTTCTTTACGTTTATTGGCGCCTTTCCTTGGTGTGTCTTGTTTACTTGGCTAGGTGTGAAAATGGGCAATAATTGGGAATTGATTAGAGAGAAATTGCATAATTTTGACATGGCAATTTTGATTTTGGTAATTTTGTGTATCGTTTTATATGTTTATAGGCATATTAGAAACCATAGAAAGTCTAAAATCTAAAGTCAAAAATAGAATTAAAAATTAAAAATAAATTTATGGAACAAAAACAAAATCAAAATTTAGAAAAAAAAGATATGAAACAACTGGAAAAAAAAGGTAAAACTTCTTGGATTGCAATTGGGCTTTTGTCTTGTTTGGTATTGGTTTTAATTGTGGTAATTGCAGGTTATTTATTTTATCGTTGGGCTAGGAGAGGCGTTGTTGAAGATTTGACTAATCAAATTAATACTAATGTACAAGTGCCAGTAAATGAAAGCGCAACTTTGCCAGCAGATGCAATTTACAAAAATAGTCGCTATGGTTTTTCTTTGATCTATCCAGTTGGCTGGTGGCATGATCAATCGGAAAATGGTGATGGAGTTTCAATGTCGCCTGATGTTAGCGGTTCAGGAGAATTTAATGATTCAGAAGGTATTGTTGGTGTAATGGCTTATGGCTGGAAAAATTCCAGCAATCAAACTTTGGATCAATTTTTGAGCGATGATGAAGCTGCAAATAATCAAATTTATGCAGATTATAAGATAGATAAAAAAAGCAATGTTAAATTAGGCGGATTAGATGCAACAAGATTAGATGAAAGCTATACAGTAACTAAGAATTTTGACAAGCCTATTTTAATGAAAAGAATTTCTATATTTTATTTGGATGACAACGGTGGGTTGGCAATAGAGGCCACTTGTTCAGAAGATAAATGGGTTAAAAATAGTGCGAATTTGGAAAGGATTATTAATAGCTATAAATTAGACAAAACTATCTATGATAAAGAAGTCGGATCTAGTGTTTCAGGAAGCGATACAAATCAAATAATGATTTTAGCTCGCAATTTTGTTGAAGCAAATGCTGTTTATGGGATGACATTTGATTTGAATTTGGATAAACAAACAGATGAATGGGCAAGATTGACAGCAATTCCAACTGGAGAGCAGAAAGCTGATGAGGCAATTGTTTTGATGAAAAAAGAAAATGGAGAATGGGTTGTAAAAGATTTTGGAACTGATTTGAGTCAATGGTATGATCAGACGCCAGGAGGATTTTGGGACTAGCGCTGATTTGACGCTGATTTCTAACGCTGATTTAACGCTGATAAAAAAAAGCGCGAAAGCGTCTTTTTGGTTAAGGTTCAATAATGTACAATCTGTGGCTAGAAAAATGGCGAATGGCCTTTTCAATATCTGGTTTTGCTTTTGTTTCTGTTGAAGGAAAAGTTTGATCAAAGATAAGTAAGGCCATAGTGCTTTGTCGCGGTCTAAAACAGATCAATCCTTTTTTCTTGAGTTCTTTCTTTATTTCTAAGAGGTCGTCTTTTTTTTGTGGCAGAAAGAAAGTAACAAGGTAGAATCCTCTAGCTAGGACATCAAAGGTGTAAGTTTCTTCTTCCTGATAAATTTTGGGAATACTGAAACGGATAATATTAATTTTTACTTGAATTGAGCGAGGGATTTTTTTTACAAAATCAGTTATGTTTGGAATATCAACTAGCAAGAAAAGATGTCGGGGATCAATTTCAGATAAATCTTTAATGTTTGGGCGATAATGTTTATACTCGCGATAGTTAGCAATAAGGGATTGGATATATTGTCTAATTATTTCATGCAAGGCCTCTAATTGATCATTAGGATTTCCTATTAGCTCGCTTGCATCAATAAAAAGTACATTCATGTTGCCTTTACGGCGGGCTGTGATTTCTTGATTATGGGCTTCTTGTTCCCAACGAAAACAGAATTTTTGTTTGCCTTCTAATTTGTGCCAAAGGTCAGAAGCAAGCGTTTCTTCGCGAGGATCTTTTTTATCGCGTTGTATTTTAGCAAAAAGAATAAGCAGGCTTTGGAAATGTCTGGCAAACTTTGCCCAGTTTTTACGAATACCTGTTGGAGTTGGCAATGGGCTTTGTTTTTGTGAATATTTTTGAAGATCAAAATCAAATTCTAGATTAGCAGCTGAGAGACACCAGATATCTAGTCCAAGTTCTTCCAATGGATGATCCAAAAAATAATCGACTGTTGGGTGTGTTAAAACTTCTCTCTCGAGTTGTGTCAGCTCTTCGGCCATTTCGGCCTCCTTTTCTGACCATTCGAGTGCAAGTGGCAAGTGCTATGCCACTGATGAACCTCAAGAAGTGCTATCTTGAGGTTTTTTGGAAGGTGCGGTTAAGTTATATTATAATAATATTTCAATTTTTGCAAGATTTGGTATAATGAGAGTAGTTTATTATTAACAATTAAAAATAAAACTATGATTATAGTTTGGATTCTGATTGCTGTTCTTGTAATAGCAATTATTTGGATCATTGCAGCTTATAATGGTCTTATTACATTGAAGAATAGGACTGGTGAAGCGTGGAGTGATATTGATGTTCAGTTGAAGAGAAGATATGATTTGATTCCAAATTTGGTAAATACTGTAAAAGGCTATGCTGCTCATGAAACAGGAGTTTTTCAAAAAGTGACAGAGGCAAGAGCTAATGCTTTGAATGCAGAAAAATCAGGCGATATTGCAGGTTCTGCAAAAGCGGAAAATATGTTAAGCGGAGCTTTGAAATCTTTGTTTGCAGTTGCAGAAGCTTATCCAGATTTGAAAGCAAACCAGAATTTTTTAGATTTGCAACAACAGTTGGCTGATACAGAAGATAAAATTCAAGCATCAAGAAGATTTTATAATGGCAATGTTAGAGATTTTAATACAAAACAAGAAGTATTCCCAACAAATATGATTTCCAATATGTTTGGTTTTAAAAAAGCTGAATTTTTTGAGATAGAAAATGAAGCAGAAAAGAAAAATGTTGAAGTCAAATTTTGACAAGCGCTGATACGTGCTGATACTGACGCTGATAAATGCTGATGCGCTATGATTATTGTTTTAATTAAATTTTTTATGAGGAGGGTGGAAAATTTTTTGTATGAAGATATTACTTATAAAATAAGAGGCGCATGTTTTAAAGTTTGGAATGAATTTAAAGGTTCGGTGAATGAAAAAATAATAGAAAATGCTTTAGCTATAGAATTAAAAAAGCAAAATCTTGAAGTTCAACAGCAAAAAAGAATTGATATATTTTATTGTAATCAAAAAGTGGGTACTTATATTCCTGATTTAATTGTAAACGACGTAATTTTTATTGAATTAAAGTGTCGACCTTTTATTTCACATATTAATTTGAAACAATTTTGGAATTATCTAAAAGGATCAAAATATAAATTAGGTTTATTAATAAATTTCGGACCAAAAGGATTAGAAATAAAACGCAGAGTTTGTGATAAGATACGATCTAGTGCGTTGGATATTAGCGTTAATCAGCGTTCGAAATCAGCATAAAATCAGCGCTTGTATGGCAACATTATATACGGAGAAGGATAAAAATATCTGGAAAACTTGGTTGTATATATTTATATTTTGCTTATTCGTAATCGGTATTGGCTATATTTTTAGTTATGTGATGGATTCTTATTTTATTTTAGTTTTGGCAGTAATACTTGCAATATTGATGAGTTTTGGGAGCTATTGGTGGTCTGACAAATTAGTTTTAGCAATGTATCGTGCAAAGCTTATATCTCACGATAATAATCGAGAACTTTATCATCTAGTGGAAAATTTATGTATTACAGCAGGATTACCTGTGCCAAGAATATATGTTATTGAGGATGAAAGTATGAATGCTTTTGCAACTGGCAGAGATCCAAAACATGCTGTAATTTGTGTGACAAGAGGTCTTTTAGAAAAGTTAGATAAGATGGAATTAGAGGGAGTGTTGGCACATGAGCTCTCTCATATTGGTAATAGAGATATGTTGTTATCAACAGTCATTGTGATTTTGGTTGGAGTAATAACTTTGCTTTCAGATTTGTTTCGGCATTTCACTTGGTTTGGCGGAGGAAAAAGAGATAATGATAATCAGCTTGGTGGAATTTTGACAATAGTAGCATTAATATTATCTTTGTTGGCGCCATTGGCAGCAATATTAATTCAACTAGCAATTTCAAGGAAAAGAGAATTTTTAGCTGATGCTTCTGGCGTATTATTGACACGCTATCCGGAAGGGTTAGCTTCAGCTTTACAAAAAATTTCTGGCGATTCGAATCCATTGCAATCAGCAAATCATGCAACTGCGCATTTATTTATTTCAAATCCGTTCAAGAAAAAAGGATTTTTTAATAAAATGTTTTCAACGCATCCGCCGATAGAAGAGCGTGTTAATGCATTAATGAGTATGAAAAAAGATTAGTTGAGAAGATGTCGGTTATTTGTTAAAATTTGAAGTTCATAAAGTTCTTAAAGTCATAAAGTCTATAAAGTTGTTTAGAATGAAAAATAAAATAACAAAATTTAAATTAAAGATTTTATTGATAGCCTTTATTTTGTGTTGTTTATTTTTTACTCCTGTTTTTGCTCAAGAAAATAGCAATTTTGATAGTACAAATTTAAATTTTAACTTCAATATTAATCTTAACGAACCTTCAGCAGTAAAAGAATATGTGTATGATAATTTTGATGTTGATATTTTCATAAATTCTGATTCAACATTTACTGTTGAAGAAAATGAAACTTTTAAATTTACGGGCGGGCCTTGGCATTATATTTTTCGAGGGATTGCCTATAAAGATTTAGACAGTATAAAAAATATTGAAGTTTTTGGTGAGGACGGTAAACCTTGGCCAAAGGATGCTTTGGAAATCTATAATGAAGCTGGAGAAAAAAAAGTTAAAATAAGTTTTCAAGATTTGTATGACAAGACTTATACTTGGAAAATAAAATATTTGGTGACTGGAGGGTTAGGCTATTTTAAAACTTGGGATGAACTTTATTGGAATGTTATTCCGGCAATTAGAGATGTAAATATTAATAAAGCAAAAGTGACTGTTCATTTGCCAAAAGAGGTTTCTAAAAATGATTTAAAAATTACTAGCTATGTTGGTTATTCTGGTTCTAAAAAACAAGCAAGTAAAATGCAAATAACAGATGGTCAGACTATGGTTTTTGAAAATGGAGTTCTGTTGCCTTCAGAAAATTTTACTATAGTTTCGGGCTGGCCAAGAGGAGTTATAACGAGAGAGATCAGATGGTGGAAAACTGGAAGAAATACAACAACTGTTATTGGTATTTTTATGCCGTTGATTGCTGGTTTGTTTTTATTTTTAATTTGGTTGAAGCATGGCAGAGATCGAAAAATGAAAGCAGTTTATGCGAGATATGAACCGCCAAAAGGTTTGTCGCCGTCTTTAGTTGGCGCATTATATGATGAAAAGGTGCATAAGAAAGATGTGAATGCGATTTTTATAAATTTAGCAGTTTTGAAATATATTAATATTAAAGAATACGAAAAAGGAAAGTACGAGTTTACGAAGTTGAAAGAGGGTTCTGAATTAGCTGATTTTGAAAAAGAATTTATGAGGCAACTGTTTGCTGTTTCCGGAGGAACTGACAGTAAAGTTACAACAGAAGATTTGAAATATAATTTTTCAGATGTGCTAGCTAGTGTCAAAGGCATGATCTATGGTGATTTACAGATGAAAGGATATTTCAAGAAAAGGCCTAGCTTGGTTAGAGGCGCATACATTGGCTTTGGAGTAATGTTGTTGTGCTTAGCTTTTG
Organism: uncultured Candidatus Saccharibacteria bacterium; assembly: GCA_964574655.1. Taxonomy (GTDB): domain Bacteria; phylum Patescibacteriota; class JABMPQ01; order JABMPQ01; family JAQVVF01; genus JAQVVF01. The sequence goes on along the minus strand of CAZNOH010000003.1, from coordinate 25,709 downwards.
TTGTTTATTTCTTGCCATTTAGATTTATTTCTGCTGGCTGGCTTGGAACTGGACTTTTATATTCTGGAATTATTACGATAATTTCCTCAGGCGCAATGCCAAAAAGAACGGAAGAGGGTATGAAAGTTTTAGAGGAGGTAATAGGTTTTCGAGATTATTTATATACAGCAGAAAGATTTAGATTGGATCAAGTTGATCTGAAAAAATTTGAAGAGTTTTTACCTTATGCAATGGTGTTGAAAGTTGAAAAGCAATGGGCAAATAGATTTTCTGATATTTATAAAGAACCGCCAGATTGGTATACGCCATATTATGCTTATGCAGGAATATCATTGATGTCTGGACAAATTTCATCAGATATTTCTTTTTCAACATCAACTTTTGTTAATAATATTTCATCCATGTCTTCTGATGTTCATTCTGTGATGGCGTCTGTTCAATCTTCTGGCTCTGGTTTTGGCGGAGGCGGAGGCGGTGGAGGAGGTGGAGGCGGTGGCGGAGGAGGAGGAGGAGGTTCAGGTGGTGCTGGTTAATAATGAAGACAAGAAAAGCAGGCCTAAATAGCCTGTTTTGTTTTGTCAAAATTATCAACACAACATTATATATTTTATGGTATAATATATTTGATTTAAATAATTTATAAAAAACAAAATGAAAAAAAAGTATCTAGTGTTTTTATTGGTAGCGGTTTTTGTTTTGTTTGCGAGTGTTTTATTGGCAAATAAGCCGATAGCATTTGGCCAGAACAATGAAAATTTAGTAAAAATTAATCCAACCAATAGGGCGGATTATAAAAAAGGTGAATTGATTGTTAAGTTCAAGAAAAATATTTTTGGTAAAAATTTTTCAAAGTTGGGAACTGCAAGCATTTCACCTAAAAAAGTCAAAGATGATTCGATCAAAAAATTAAATTCTAAAATTGGTGTTGAAAGGATTGTGAAGCTTTATAAAAATACAAGCAGCGATATTTCAAATACAGGCAGTACAGCATTAATTAAGCCAAAAGGAGTGAAGAGTGTAAAACTAAAAAATTTGTATAAGCTTGTTTTTCCAAAGAAGACAGATGTTGCAGAGGTAGCGAATCAATATAATGTTAATAGTAATGTTGTATATGCCGAACCAAATTATAAAACGGAAATTATGTTGACTCCAAATGATCCTTATTATTCTACTACAGGATCTTGGGGGCAAAGCTATCTGGATTTATATGGTCTTTACAATATTTTTGCAGGCAATGCTTGGAATCAGACAACTGGCAGTAGTAATGTAGTTGTGGCCGTGTTAGATACAGGCATTGATTATACTCATCCTGATATGACTAGCAATGTTTGGATAAATACCGACGAGATTCCTAATAATTCTATTGATGATGATGGTAATGGCTATGTTGATGATTATTATGGTTATGATTTTGTAAATAGAGATTCAAATCCAATAGATGATCATGGACATGGAACACATGTTTCTGGAACAATTTCGGCAGTGACAAATAATGGTTTAGGTATTTCTGGAGTTTCATGGTCGTCAAAAATTATGGCTTTGAAATTTTTAAGCGCAGGTGGTTCTGGTTATTATTCTGATGCGATTTTGGCGATTCAGTATGCAGTTGATAATGGCGCGCAAATTTTGTCTAATTCTTGGGGTGGATATGGCAGGTCGCAGAGTTTGCAAGATGCAGTTAATTATGCTTATTCAAATGGAGCGGTGTTTGTTGCTGCAGCAGGAAATAGTAATTGGGATGCTTATTATTTTCAGCCCGCGGGACTTGATAATGTTTTGACGGTTTCTGCAGTTGACTATAATGATACAAAAGCTTCTTTTTCTAATTATGGCAATAAAGTTGACGTTGCAGCACCTGGTGTAAATACTTTATCGTTGCGAGCAGCTGGAACAACTATGGGAACTGTTGTTGGATCAAATTATACAATTGCATCAGGAACATCAATGGCTACTCCGCATGTAGCTGGAGTTGCGGCATTAGTATTGGCAGCTCATCCGACAATGTCAAATCAAGAGGTTGAGAATAGTATTAAGAATTATGCAGATGATAAAGGAGCAACAGGTTTTGATGTATATTACGGCTATGGAAGAGTGAACGCTGAACAAGCAGTGTTGGTAGCGCCTGTGTCTTTAAGTGCAAATTATTCAACACTTAGTGCTTTGCCAACTAGAGTTAGTGTTAATAGTTCAACAACAATTACTGTTAATGTTAAAAATATTTATGACGTAGTTGTAGCTGGAAAAAAGGTAACATGGACAACTGATTTTGGTACTTTGAGTAAAGCATCAGGATATACAGACAGTTTAGGGCAATTAGATGTTAATTTAACTTCTTCTACAGTTGGAACTGCTAGAGTTGAAGCTTCTGTTAGTGGACAAGTTTTAGGAAATGTTAATATTGAATTTATTGCTGTTGATGATGTTACGCCTCCAGCCAAGGTTGATAATTTTACGGCTAAAGCTGGAAGTAAATCTGTGACGCTTTATTGGACAAATCCTGATGATGTTGATTTAGCAGGCGTTGTAATTAGAAGGAAAATGAGCGGATATCCAATTAATAAAGATGATGGATATTTAGTTTTTCAAGATTTAGAGACTAGTATTGCTGATACTGGATTGGAAAACAAAAAAACATATTATTATGCTGCATTTGCTTATGATGCAAGTAATAATTATTCAGAAGTTTCTTTTGCAAAAGCAAAACCAAAAAAGAGCAAGGGCGACGATTTGATTCCGCCGTCACCAGTTCGAAAATTTAATCTTAGACAAGTTGATGGAAAAGTTGAAATAGCTTGGAAAAATCCAATTGATGATGATTTTTCTGGGGTTTTGATAAAAAGGAGTGAAAATGGTTTTCCTGTTTTGCCAAAACAAGGAGATCAGATTTATAAAGGTGAAGGTAAAAAAATTGGAAAAGCAGGTTGGAGAAAAATTGTAGATAAGAGCGTAAGTAAAAATGAAGTTTATTATTATTCAATTTTTACTTGTGACGAGGCAGGAAATTATTCGATGTTCAGACTAAAGGCTATTTTTGTGGATTAAATAAAATATTTTGTGATAAGTTAAGCGCTTTGAAAAAAATCAGAGCGCTTTTTTTGAAATAAAAAAACGCATAAAATGCGTTGTGTTAGGAGCGAATTTTTTTCCAAAGAGCGGAGATAACTTGTTGACCTGTTTGGCCAAGCGAGCTTGATACTTCTCGGAGGCCTCGTTGTAGAAGTTGGCGGACATCAGTAATTCCTTCTTGTTCTAAAACTTCAGAAGTTCCAGCTGGAATTTCTTCGTTGCCTTCCATTTCTTGAAGACTTGTTTTCAAGAAGGCCGGAGTGAGAAGAAGTCCAATATCGCTGAGTTTGAGCTGACCGAGGTGACAAAGAATAAGTCGAGGAGTAGTGAACTTGGTGTCTGTAATTTCATCAAGATCGGTTACAGAAAGAACGTGATCATCATCTTTGTGGCGAAGTGCTCCACTCTTGAAGTCTTTTTCAACTTTGGAGCGGGCAATCTTTTCAATATAGCTGAGTGCTCTTTGGATGCCAATTAGAGAGACAAGCTTGTCAAAGGAAATTGTATGGCGAGGATTGTCAATTAATTTTCCTAAGAGTGTTTCAGTAAGATTGATCCAGAATGGATATGATTTTCCTTCTTTGAGATCACCATTGGTTAGGCCTGTTGGGTTTTGGCCGACGAATTGGCGGAGAATATCGGTGGCGATTTCTTCCCAGCTGGATAGAAGATTGACTTGCTGTCTGATTTGAATGATCTCTTCTGCAAGCAATGTCATTTCGCCATCAAAAGCTGTTCTTGCATCTTCTTTCGCAAATTCTTGTCTACAAATTGCGCTGTAAGTTTGGAGAGCTTGATCGAGATTTGCTTTTGCAAGATCAGAAGCTGCTTTGAGTTCCTCTTTGCGTTGAATGAGTGAAGTAAAACGATCTTCATGTGGTTTTCTGGCAGAAGCTAGTTTTTCTGTAGCTTGATCTTTTTCCTGCTTGGCTAGCTTTTTGAACTCTTGTGCTTGTTGAAGTTGCAATCTGGCAGAATGATAATCAACATCCGTTTTTATCAATTGCTTGAAAAAAGTGTCCTTGTCTTTGCGATTTTGTTCAACTCTGTGATAATATTCTTCTGCTCTGTTTAGAGCTTGTCTTTCTGCAAAAGTTGCAGTGTTAATTTGGTCTTCCAGAGCATCATGTTCGAGCTTGGCTGTTTCATGAGCAAATTTGGCTTGAGCAAAAGTTGTGCTTGCTTGGCGCAATTGTTCTTTTGCAGAGAAATAGTGTGAACTTGGCTGTGGTTTTTCGTCGTTCACTTTTCCCTCCTAGCTTGGGGTTTTGAAAGGTGCTAAGAGAGAATATCATAATTTGTTTTGTTTGACAACTATTTTTGGTATAATAAACTTATATTGTTCAATTGCTAAATTGTTATGCTCAAAAAAGAAAAAATTATTTTATTAATTGATGGAAACGCATTAATTCATCGTGCTTATCATGCAATTCCGCCATTAACAACACCAAAAGGCGAATTAGTTAATGCTGTTTTTGGTTTTTCTTCTGTTTTATTTAGAGCAATAAAGGAATTAAAACCTTGTTATATTGTAGTTGCGTTTGATAAAAAAGCGCCGACTTTTAGACACAAGATTTTTAAAGAATACAAAGCAACTCGTCCAGCTGGCGATAAAGAATTATATCGGCAATTTCCAAAAGTTAGAGAAGTTGTTGAAGCTTTAAACATTCCTCATTTTGAAATTGCAGGTTATGAGGCTGATGATATTTTGGGAACGTTAAAGGAAAAAGCAAAAGATAAAAAAATTAAAAGCATAATTGTAACAGGTGATATGGATGCGATGCAATTAGTTGATAATAATACAAGCGTTTATACTTTAAAAAAAGGTGTTAATGATACAATCTTGTTTGGTAAAAAACAAGTTTTGGAAAAATATGGATTAAAACCTGATCAGTTAGTTGATTATAAGGCATTGCGTGGTGATCCAAGCGATAATATTCCCGGAGTCAAAGGAATTGGTGAAAAAACTGCTGTAAAATTATTGCAAGAATATGAAAGTTTGGAAAAATTATACAAGGTTTTGGATAGCGGAAAAAAGATTGAGGTTGTTAAGCCAAGAATAGTCGAGTTGTTGAAAAAAGATAAAGAGCAAGCTTTATTGTCTCAAAGATTGGCAAGAATAATAATTGATATTAATTTTAATTTTGATTTAGATAAGTGTGAATTAAAGGATTATGATCGGGACAGAGTTGTAAAATTATTTCAAGAATTAGGATTTAAAAGTTTGATCGCTCGCTTGCCTGAAAGTATAAAAGAAGAAAAGCAAGTCGGATTATTTGATTTGAAAGAAGGGGAAGATTTTAATTTAGATGAATGGTGCAAGAAAAAGAAAGTTGAATATAAATTAGTTGATAATCAACAAGATTTAGATAAACTGGCAAATGAATTGAATAGACAAAAAGAATTTTCTTTTGACACGGAGACAACGAGCAAGTCAGCATATGAAGCTGAGTTGGTTGGAATAAGTTTTTCTTGGAAACAAGGATTAGCTTATTATATTCAAATTGCAGATTCAGAATTAAATTTGGTGGGGATAAAAAGAGCTCTAGAAAATGTTGAAATAAAAAAGATTTGTCAGAATTTAAAATATGATTTGTTAGTAATGGAAAAATTTGGAATCAGTGTAAAAAATGCTAGTTTTGATACTATGTTGGCATCATATATTCTAAATCCTGGAACAAGAAAACATGGCTTGGATGATTTGGCTTTTTCTGAATTTGGTTATGAAATGATGAGTTTTGATGACTTAGTAGGACCGGCATTTTGGGAGAAATTAGAAGATGAAAGAAAAAAAGTAAAAAAAGATATTTTAGATGTCGATGTAAAAAAATTGGCCTTTTATTCTTGCGAAGATGTTGATTTTACTTTTAGATTATTTAAGAAGTTTAGCGAAAAATTAAAAAATGAAAATAAATTAAGAGAGGTTTTAGTAAAAATTGAAATTCCTTTAGTTTCTGTGCTGTCTAAAATGGAAGATTATGGAATCAAAATAGATGTTGATCTTTTGAAAAAATTATCTAAGCAATTTGGTGAAAGATTATTGGGTTTAGAAGAGGAAATATATAAAATGGCTGGTTGCAGATTTAATGTTCGATCAACTTTGCAATTAAAAGAGGTTTTATTTGATAAATTAAAATTGGAAACAACAGAAATAAAAAAAATAAAAACTGGATTTTCGACTGCAGCATCGGAACTATCTAAGCTTCGACAAGTTCATCCGATAATATCTTTAGTTGAAGAACACCGAGAATTGTCTAAGTTAAAGAGTACGTATTTAGATGCATTGCCAGAATTAGTTGGAAACGATGATCGAGTGCATACAAGTTTTAATCAAACAATTACAGCAACGGGAAGATTGTCTTCATCTGAACCTAATTTGCAAAATATTCCAATTAAATCAGATGTCGGACAGCAAATTAGAAAAGCATTTATTGCAGAACGAGGCTGTAAATTAATAGCTGCTGATTATTCTCAAATTGAGCTTCGGATTATGGCTCATGTTTCTGGCGATACAAATATGATTAAAGCTTTTGAGGCAGGTGAAGATATTCATACTACTACCGCTTCCAAAATTTTTAAAAAAGATTTAGAGCAAATTTCTGATAAAGAGAGAAGAGTGGCTAAGACAATTAATTTTGGAATAATGTATGGAATGTCTAGCCATGGATTGTCTTTATCATTAGGAATTCCAAGAGAAGAAGCGCAGACATTTATTAATGAATATTTTGCACAATTTCCAACTATTGCTGTTTATATGAAACAGACTTTGGATTTTGCAAGAGCTAATGGTTACGTAGAAACATTATTTGGCAGAAGAAGATATCTGCCGGAATTAAAAGATGGATCGGCTTTTAGGGTTCGAATGGCAGGCGAGAGAATGGCAATTAATATGCCAATTCAAGGGACAGCTGCTGATATTATAAAATTAGCGATGATTAAAATTAATGAAAAATTAGAAATCAGAAATAAAAAAGAGGTTAAAATGATTTTGCAAGTACATGATGAATTGGTTTTTGAGGTAAAAGAAAATATGGTTGATGCGATTATGAAAGAAGTAAAAGATATTATGGAAAATATCTATAAATTAGAAGTGCCTTTGGTTGTTGATGTTGGGATTGGCGAAAATTGGGGAATGTTAAAGGAATGATTGGTAATGATTTTTGGAAAAATATAATACAAATATACAAATATACAAATTTGACGAACTTTGAAAAAATGGCTTGCTCAACTAAAAAATCCACGAATGTGGATTTTGAGTATAAAGAACGAATTTAAGTATTTTGAGGGACGAGAGTGTGCCAGGATTCTGGGACAGGTAATCCAGATGCCAGGCCTTGAAAATTACAGCGAACAATGTTCCAATAAACAGCTTCGATTTTTCTGAAGGTTTGGTAGGCTGGACAATTTGTGGAATAGCGATAAGGTTTTGGATTTAGATTGTTTACGATCCATTGAAAAAATTCTCTGCCATTGTCGTTAGTGGAGATGTGTTTCGGAATATGTGATACATTATCATCGTACAAAACCTCTTCAATGAAAACAGGACCTGCCCAAGTGCCGACTAAAAAGACACCTGCAGCATCTAAGAGATGTCTGTCGGTGAGATATGTTTCTCGGACTGTGTATCCGATTTTTTTCAACATCCAGATAATGGTTTTTCTGGTAATGCTGTCAAGACACATGCATTCTAAGTTCGGAGTATCGATTGTTCCATCATGATTGATAATGAAAATGCACGCACCTGTTGTTTCACTGATAAAATCTGCTCCATCATTGAATGTGGCGAGTGTTTCAACAGCGCCGAAAATTTTAGCGATCCGTTTCCAAAGGTTGCCAATGCCATAGTTAGAAGCATTCTTAAAAAAGGACAAAGAAGTTGTTTCATCGCCACGACGAAAGAGTCCTGGGCCTGGATAGAGAAGCGATGCTCCAGTTCTGCCTTCTGCGATTTTTAGATATTGAGTGAGGTCTTGAGAGAAGATAATGAAATCGGCTTTGTCAGATGATCCGACGCCAAGTTGCTGGTCAGATGGGTCAAGGCACATTCGTAGATAGAGGTCTTCTGTTGTTAATCTGAACATGTTGAGCTGGCTAATTTTTACGCAAGCATCAAGGATTTCTTCAGCAGAAAAGGGAACTTGAAGTCCAAAACCTTGGGCATGATCGAGGATGCGCCTTACGTGATCTTGAGCTCGGAAAATCCGATGTTTTTCATCTGCGCATAAGCGAACACCAGTTCCGCCAAACATGGTAGTGCCATAATGAAAACCATGGGTAGGTGCGGGAAAACCAAAATCTTCAATATTGATGATTCGACCATTGCACCATAGATGTGGATGCTGATGAATTTGCTGATCAGGCTGTGGTGTTGCGTAGTGGTGCATCTGTTGTTCCTCCTTGTGTTGGTCCCTCGAAATTGTAGGGTGCGATCAGATAGTCATCTAAATATATTACATTGTATGAAGATAAAAAGTCAAGAATGTTTATAAAAAAATTGACTTTTATATTTTTTTGAAATAATATTTAAGTGCTATGAAAAATAATGTTTTGAAAAGCGGATTGATTATTAGTATTATTATCAGCCATAGGCAGTGGTGGAATGTTTAGTTTCTAAACCTAGATAATAAACAAGCCACCGCATGCCGGTGGTGTTTTATTTTGGAGCGTCGGAGAATCGGAGCTTCAGAAATCGGAATGATCTGATATCCGATTATCTAATTTCTGAAGTTCCTGATTTGGAAAATGACTTGATAATTATTAATAAATCTGTTAATAATTACTAGTTCATTTCCAACTGGTGAGAGAATATGCCCAGAGAGTAAAAAGAGGAGGGAATAATGAGAGGACAGCATGATTGTGCTTGTAAAAATGCTTGCGTGATTTGTTTTTGCAGATTGACTTTTCCTGATGATTTTGAGATGGACATGATGGGCAATTGGATTTTGAAAGTTGAAAGAAAAATGAATGCACCTTGTGGTAAGTGAGTATTTTTACTCACTTTTTTATTGTTTACAAATATTATCTTAAACTATAATATTAGGTGATATGACAATATTTATTTATGGCGAGGATAAATTTTTAGTTCGTCAAAAGTTGAATGAAATTAAGGCTAATTTTTTAAAGACTGATAAGTCTGGGTTGAATTTTATTTATTTTTCTGATGATAATTTGAATTGGTTGAAAATAAAAGAAGCAGTTTCAACCAGCACTTTTTTTAGTGATAAAAAATTAATTGTTGTTGAGAATGTCATTGGTAAGGGCAAAAAAGATTTGCAGGAAAAAGTTGTTGATCTGTTGGCTGAAAAAAAGATATCTAAAGATTTTGTGGTATTATTTTTTGAGCAAGGAAAAATTGATGCAAGAAAGAAAATATTTAAAAATCTTTTAAAATCTGATCAGGTTTTTGTTTTGAATCATTTAAATTTTTCGCAGTTAAATTTTTGGATAGCAGATGAAGTTAAAAATAAAGGCGGGTTGATAGACAAAATGGCGATAAATAAATTAGCGAGCTTTGTCGGTCCAGATCTTTTTAGATTAGGCAAAGAAATAGATAAATTGATTGCTTATACTGTTGTTGGAGAGGGTGGAAAAAGACAAATTTCTAACGCTGATGTAGATTTGTTGGTAGGATCAAACATTGATGAGAACATTTTTAGTTTTACTGAAGCTCTGGGGAAAAAGGATAAAGAAAAAGCTTTGAAACTTTTTCATGAACAATTTGTTTTAGATAATGATTTTAATTATTTTTTATCAATGATTGTTTTTCAGTTCCGTAATATGATTAGAGTAAAAGATTTGGCTTCTAGAAATTTGAATCAATATCAAATTGCAAAATTGGCAAAAATTCATCCTTATGCGGTTTTAAAGTCTTTAGAAGTTGTCAAAAATTTTGAGATGGCTGATTTGAAAAAGATTTTTGATCAGCTTTTTAGATTAGAAAGAGACTTAAAAACTGGATCGGGTGATATTATGTTGAAAATGGATAGATTCATTGTTGAATTGTGAAAAAACAAAAACACAAAAAACAAACAAATTACAAATCCCAAATTACAAAAAAATAAAAACAAGGCTAGAATTTAAGCCTTGTTTTTTATGTAATTATTTTTTTGCTTCTTTCTTTGTTTCTTTTTTAACTTCTTTAGTTTCTTTTTCTGATTTGTTTAGAAGTTTTGTTAATCTGGATTTTTTACGGCTAGCTGCATTTTTTTTGATTTTTCCTGTTTTGCAGGCTTTGTCAAAAATTTTGTAAGCAGTAGTCAATTCTTTTTTTGCTTCTTCTTTTTTATTATCCTTGATTAATTCTTGGACTTTTTTTGTGACTTTTTTAATCTTATTTTTCCAGACTAGATTTTCTTTTTGTCTTCTTTTAGATTTTCTTAAAGCTTTTTTAGCAGCATGTTTGATAGGCATATGTAGAAGTTAACAATTAACATTTATAATTACTGTTAGACTAGCACGTTATTACATTTTTTGCAAGGCTTTTCTGAGATTTTTTATTTCATCGCGTAGTTTTGCAGCTTCTTCAAATTCTAAATTTCTGGCTGATAAATTCATTTGATCAGTTAATTCTTTGATAATAACTTTTATTTTTTTAGGATCTGATTTGTCGGCGATTAATTTTATAGAATCGTTAGAAGTAATTTCTTCTTCATTTTTCTGGCCAGATAATCTTTCCTCTCTAATTTCTTTTTCGATTGTTTTTGGAGTAATGTGATTTTTTTTGTTGTATTCTTTTTGAATTTTGCGACGACGATTTGTTTCAGAAATTGCTTTTTTCATGGAGCCTGTGATTATGTCAGCGTACATAACAACATGGCCATCTATATGTCTGGCTGCTCTTCCCATGGTTTGGATTAAGGCTTGTTCTGAACGTAAAAAACCTTCTTTGTCAGCATCTAAAATAGCGACTAAGCTTACTTCTGGCAAGTCTAATCCTTCACGCAATAAGTTTATGCCGACTAAAACATCGTAATTTCCAAGTCTTAAATCTCTTAAGATTTCTAATCTTTTTAAGGTTATAATGTCGGAATGAAGATAGGCGACTTTTAAATTCAAATCTTTTAAATAATCAGTTAATTCTTCAGCCAATTTTTTTGTCAAAGTTGTTATTAAAATTCTTTGTTTGTTTTTGATTCTGGCTTGAATTTTTGTGAGTAAGTCATCGATCTGGTTCTTTGTTGGCTTGATTTCGATGCTAGGATCAATCAGGCCAGTTGGTCTAACTAATTGTTCGGCGATGGCTTTTCTCGAATGTGATTTCGAATAAATCGAATGTGATCTCGAATTTGATTTAATTACGCTTTTTTCGAATTCATAAGGTCTTGGTGTTGCCGATACAAAAATGCATTGATTAATATGTTTTTCAAATTCATTAAATTTTAATGGGCGATTATCAAAAGCAGCATTAAGACGAAATCCATATTTTACTAATGATTCTTTTCTGGCGCGATCGCCAAAATACATACCGCCAATCTGAGGTATAGTCATATGTGATTCGTCAATAAACATTAGGAAATTTTTTGAGAAAAAATCTAGTAATGTATATGGAGGTTTGCCAGGCGTTCTTTCATCAAAATAACGAGAATAATTTTCGATACCATTGCAATAGCCAGTTTCTTTAAGCATTTCTAAATCGTATTCTGTTCGTTGTTTTAATCTTTGAGCTTCTAATTCTTTGCCTCTTTTTTTTAATTCTTCAATTTCTAAAATCATGTCCTGATTAATCTTTTTTAAGGCATTATTAAATTCATCTTTTGGCGCAATATAATGAGAAGCAGGAAAAATAATTATTTCTTGAATATCTTTTGAATCAGCAATAATTTCTCCGGTTAAATAATTTATTTTGGAGATATTTTCTATTCTATTGCCGAACAGTTCCACTCTGATAATTTCGTTGATCGAATAAGGAGGAAAAATATCAACAATGTCTCCACGGACTCGAAATGTTCCGCGTTTTAGACTGAATTGATCTCGTTCATAATTAATTGAAGTCAATTTTCTAAGCAAATCAGGCAGTTCAATTTTTTTGTTTAAAACTAATTTTATACTTTCTTTTTGATATTCTTCTGGTGATCCTAAGCCGTAAATACATGAAACAGAAGCAACGATTATGACATCTTTTCTAGTCAAAAGACTTTCGGTTGCTGCATGACGGAGACGTTCAATTTCTTCATTGATGCTAGCATCTTTGGCAATATAGGTATCAGTAACTGGCATGTAACTTTCTGGCTGATAATAATCATAAAAACTGACAAAATAGTGAACAGCATTATTTGGAAAAAATGATTTAAATTCTGAAGCAAGTTGAGCAGCTAGTGTTTTGTTGTGGCAAATTACTAAAGTTGGTTTTTGATTTTTTTCAATAACTTTGGCCATGGTAAAAGTTTTTCCAGAGCCTGTTACGCCAAGAAGGGTTTGAAATTTTTGGCTATTTTTTAGGTTAGCATAAAGCTTGTCAATTGCTTGAGGCTGGTTTCCTTTTGGTTCGAATTTTGAATATAGCTTGAATTTCATATATAGCAATATTTTTTATTTTTGTATATAATTGTTGAAGAAGCCTTGACATTTCTTTGATAAATTTGTATATTGTTTAATGCTTGATCTTTGTAATCTTAAGATATTTTCACTGTTTCGTCAACCCCAGAGTAAGAGGGTTGACAAAGGAGATTGGCTATGTATGGAAGGATAGCGGGTAAAGCATTGATTGTTATGGATGCCAGGTCGATAATTTCTGCCTGTGCAAGAAGAAGATTTCGGATCGATCTGGCGGCTTTGGCGGAGAAGATTTGTGAGAGAATGTGTCTTGATCAAGAAGATTGTAGAGTTATTCTGGTCGCAAATGAAAAGACTGAAGAATCCTTTAGGAATGCGTTGCATTTTGATTTTGAAAGAATGGGAATAGGATTTCAGATTGAAACAGAAGGAGTATATGGAACGGATACGGCGATTGCATCAATCATGTTGGCTCATGCTTTTTCTGGCGAGATTACTCATCTGGTCTTGGTTTCTGGGAGCCGTAATTTTGCGATCACTTTCAGTTTGATCAATCAGCATAAAAAAGGCGATCGTGTTTATCGAATTGTTTGCATGCTTCCATATTTTTTGCATCAGGAGTTGAGAAGGCAAGTTGATGCGGTTTATGAACTTGGACGTGATATTCTTTTGCGAGAGATTGATTTGGATAGGTCGAGAAATATTGAAGAAAGTGAAGCAAACGAAGATGAAGCAAGGCAATTGAGTTTAGAGATGCAGGCTTCTTGAGAGGTTTGTAGAATGAAAAATGAATATCTTGAAAAAATTGTTCTTTTTTTGGCACCCATCTTAAGGAATTGGGTGCTTTTCATTTCAAGGCAAAAGGTATAAGATATAAGATAGAAGTTGTCGAAATTAAATTAAAAAGTTAAAATTGAGTAGTATGATCTCTTATTTATTCGGAAAAATCATATTTAAAGGAAATAATTTTATAATCCTTAATGTAAATAATATTGGTTATAAAATTTTTTTGTCAGCAAATGTTCTAAAGACGTCAGAATTGAATAAAGAGCAGGAGTTTTTTATTTTTCAAAATATTAAAGAAGATATAAATGATTTATTTGGATTTGCAAATTATAATGAAATGGATTTTTTTGAGAAAATAATTTCTGTTTCTGGAGTTGGACCGAAAAAAGCAATTGCGATAATGTCAACTGGTCCTTCTGATCAGGTAAGAGGTGCAATTGTAAATAAGAAACTAGATTTTTTGACAAGCGTACCAGGCATTGGAAAAAAGATGGCAGAGAAACTTTGCTTTGGTTTGAAAGATAAGTTAGGATCTTGTGATGATAATTTTGAATTTAGTGAAAATAAAGATTTGGCTGACAGTTTGATGAGTTTGGGATATAAGAGAGATGATTTAGGCGAGGCGATGAAAAAAGTGGATTCAAAATTGGCATTGCAAGAGCAAATTAGAGAAGCGTTAAAATATTTGGGAAGATAAAAATGCAAATCATTGAAATAACAGATCGTGAAAAATTAAATATTTTTTTAAAAGAAAACAAGGCATTGATGTTGCAGAGTTTCGATTGGGGAGAATTTCAGAAGATGGTGGGTAGAAAAATTTGGAGAATTGGATTAGAAGAAAATGGTGAATTAGTTGTTAGTGCTTTGATTGTGAAAATGGATTTGATGAAAAATCTGCATTATTTATATTGTGCACGAGGACCCATAATAAAAACACAAAAAGACAAAAAACAAACAAATTACAAAACCCAAATTACAAAATTACTGAATGAAATTAAAAAGGTTGCTGTTGTTGAAAAATCTTTGTTTTTGAGGATTGATCCAGATTGGGGATTGGATGAAGTGAATATGAAATTTTTGGAAGATTTAGGATTTAAAAAAGCAAGAAAAGAAGTCCAGCCAAAAGATACTTGGATACTTGATTTGAGCAAAAATGAAGAAGAGTTAATGTCGGGAATGCATGGTAAAGCAAGATATAATATTCGATTAGCGCAACGGCGAGATATTCGGATATTGAGATATTCGGATATTGGTGATATTAAAAATACTAAGTTTGAAGAATTTTGGGAGATTTTGAAAAAGACTTCAGCGAGAGATAAATTTGGTTTGCATCCAAAAGATTATTATATTAAACAATTAGAGTATTTTGGCAAGAAAGATTTTATCAATTTATTTTTAGCAGAATTAAATGGGAAAGTTGTGGCAGGAATTATTGTTTCTTTTTGGGGCGATACGGCTGTTTATATGCATGGAGCTTCTGATTATGAATATCGCAAATATATGGCGCCAAATGTTTTGCAATGGGAAGCTATTAAAGAAGCTAGAAATCGTGGTTGTAAGTATTATGATTTTTGGGGAATTAAGCCTGCAAATAATTCTATTTTGCCGACAACAAAAGTTGAAGATTGGGAAGGGATATCAAGATTTAAACGTGGATTTGGAGGATTTGAAAAAAAATACGTGGGGTCTTGGGATTTTGTTTATCAAAAAATAGTATATTCGTTCTATAATCTTTTTGGTGTGATTAAACATTAGAGTGTCAAATTGTTATATTGTTAAATTGTTAATATTTTCTAGCAATTCAACAATTTAGCAATTCAGCAATTTATTTTATGAATAAAGAAAAATGGGATATTATATTAGAAAACGTTGAGAAAAAATTTGAAGTATTAGATAGAGGAGTTGATGAAGAATATGGAGAAAAAACAGAGTGGATTGAATTTAATAATCCGCAAGGCAAAATGAGATTAGAATGGATAGAAAAACCAAGAATGATGGGTTTTAAAACTGTTTATTCAAAGAGGTTAGGAACTTCTGCTTCTAAAGTAGATCAGGTTGAATCAAATTCAGAAAAGGTTAATTTTGTCAGAGCTTATATTTTTAGCGAAGAAAAAAATAATTGGGAAGAAATGAAGGCAGATAGTTTATTAAGTTAGGATTGCTAAATTGTTGAACTACTTTGTGTTTTGTTTTATACACTTGGTTAAAAGTATAAAGATTGTTATACTTAATTTTAGATTTTATAAATAATTAAAAATAAAAAATACATGCAGGATAATTTCTTGAAAGAGCTTATTTTGGGTAAGAAGAAAGAAACATTGCCGTCAGTTGCTTTGAAAGATGCAGTTATTTTTCCAAAGCTGGCTGTTCCTTTGATTGTAAAAAGGAAGCAATCAATCAAAGCAATTGAGTTTGCTAAAGAGCATAATGATAATGTTTTATTCTTTGTTGCTCAAAAAAAAGAAGATTTAGAAGAAATCAAAAAGGATGACGAGATTTATCAAATTGGAACAATTGGTAGAATTCGAGACATGGAAGTAACTGCAGATGGATCAATGAGCGTTCTGGTAGAAGGATTGGGCAGGGCAAAAGTAGAAAAGATGACGCAGACAGAACCGTTTTTGAAAATTGCTGCTGAATCTTTAGGTGAAGCTAAATTTGAAAAAACAGAAGAAATTACAGCCTTGATGTATACAGTCATCAATCAATTCAAGTCAGTAGTTTCAATGGGAGCAAATGTGCCATTGGATGTGATGATGGTTATTCTGAATATGAAAGATTCATGGCAATTGTGTGATTTGATTGTTTCTAATTTGGATTTGAAAGTTTCTGATAAACAAAAATTATTAGAAGAAAATGATATAAAAGCAAAGTTGAAATCCTTGATTGAGCTTTTAGGCAAGCAAACAAAAGTATTCGCAATGGCACAAAAATTAGAAGAAAATACTGGCAAAGAATTAGAAAAAATGCAGAAAGAAATGTATCTGAGAGAAAAGATGAAATCAATTCAAAAAGAGCTTGGTGAGCTTGGTGGCGGGGAAGATGAGACTGCTTCCTTGGAAAAGAAAATTAAGCTTGCGGGAATGCCGAAAAAAACAGAAGAAGAAGTGATGAAAGAATTCAATAGAATGAAAGGCATGCCGTCTTTTTCACCAGAAATTTCTTATATTAGAACTTATATTGATTGGATGATGAATTTGCCTTGGCAGAAGAGAAGCGAGAGCAAGGTTGACGTGAAGAAAGCAAAGCAAATTTTGGATCATGACCATTATGGTTTGCAAAAAGTCAAAGAAAGAATTTTGGAATATTTATCTGTTCGAAAATTAACAAACCAAATTCAGGGACCGATTCTTTGTTTTTTTGGTCCTCCCGGAGTTGGAAAAACTTCAATTGGCAAGTCAATTGCTAAATCATTGGGCAGAGAATTCCATAGAATGAGCTTGGGCGGAATAAGGGATGAGGCAGAAATTAGAGGACATCGTCGAACTTATGTTGGCGCAATGCCTGGAAGAATTATTCAAGGAATAAATACTGTGAAATCCAGAAATCCAGTTTTTATGCTTGATGAAATTGACAAGGTTGGGAATGATTTTAGAGGCGATCCTTCTTCGGCATTGCTTGAAGCTTTAGATCCAGCTCAAAATAAAGAATTTGTTGATAATTATTTAAGCGTGCCATTTGATTTATCTGATGTAATGTTTATTACAACTGCTAATGTTTTGGATACAATCCCGCCGGCTTTGCGAGATAGAATGGAAATGATTGAATTCGTCGGTTATACTGAAGATGAAAAATTTCATATTGCAAAAAAATATTTAATACCAAGACAGTTGAAAGAAAATGGTTTGAAAAAGGAACAGTGTCTTTTTTCTGATCCAGCGCTTCGTCATATTATTTCTGATTATGTTAAGGAAGCAGGTGTTAGAAATTTGGAAAGGGAGATTGCAGCGGTTTGTCGCAAGATGGCAAAATCAGTTGCATCTGGTGGCAAGGGAGATAGTAATGTAACAATTGCTGATTTGAAAAAATATTTAGGTTCTGCAACATTTACTCAGGAAAAGACAGAGAAGAAAGACGAAGTTGGTGTTGTTACTGGACTTGCTTGGACTCCAGCTGGCGGTGACATTTTACATATAGAAGCATCGAGAATGCCAGGTAAGGGAGAATTACGTTTGACTGGACAGCTGGGCAAAGTGATGAAAGAATCTGCTGAGGCTGCTTATTCTTATGCCAGAACGATTGCTGATAAATTAGGCGTGGAAGAAAAGTTTTATAAAAATGATGATATCCATATTCATGTTCCAGCTGGCGGAATTCCAAAAGACGGGCCTTCAGCAGGCACGGCAATGGCAACTGTTTTGGTTTCAGTTTTGTCTGGCAGGAAAATTAAAAAAGACGTGGCAATGACTGGCGAAGTAACTTTACGTGGAAAGGTTTTGCCAATTGGCGGAGTAAAAGAAAAAATATTAGCTGCCAAGCAAGCTGGAGTAAAAACTGTTTTGTTGCCAGAGGAAAATAGGGCGAATTTGGATGATGTGCCTAAAGATATTCAGAAAGATTTGAAAATTGTTTTTGTGAAAACAATGGATGATGTGGTGAAGAATGCGTTAGAAAATGCGGTTGTGAAATAGGATATATTTTGTAAAAATTAGTAAAAATCGCTGACATATTGTTGGCGGTTTTAATTTAGTATTGTTATTCTTGACTAAATTTTGAAGAAATAGTATGGTAAAATGATTCTAGAGGTAGCACCTTACAACCAGGAAGGAGTAGAAGAAATGAGAAAAGCCAGTTTGCTGTTTTTGTTATTTTTAGTTGCATGTTCTGATCCTAGTTTTAAAGAGCGATTTATGGATTTACCAAAGAGCAGTTTTGAAGGAAAAATCCTTTTTACGAGCGAGCACAAGTTGATGAAAGTAGATGGCAATGGCCAGAATCTGATTGAAATTGCAAATGATGTTTCTCTTTCGTTATCAGGCGGGCAATCTTATGCGATGCATGTTTCTTTGGATGGGGCATACATTATTTATGAAGCCTGTTCGGATTTTTCTGAATATGTTGAGGGTTATTGCGAAGAAAGCAATCATTTTTTGAAAATGATCAGAAGCAATGGTGAATTTGTGAGAGATTTGGATTTTGTTTTTTACATAGAGCATCCTAATTTGTCTCACGATAGTAAAATGTTGACTTGGGGTACATTTTTTGCAGGTGTTAGTGTGTTTGATTTTTCAATTGATGAAGATCCAAGAGAGCTAATAGGTTTTAATAGGTCGTATCCGCATGATGCCATTTTTTCTCCAGATGATCAACAAATAGCTTTTATTCTTCATACTTATAATACAAGATATGATTTGTATGTCATGAATAAAGATGGAAGAAATTTTCGTTTACTAACAAAGGATAGTATGGAGGGTTGCGATGATTGTCAAATGGGATTGCAATGGTTTCCTGATGGGCAGAGATTGATATATCAGGTAGTTAAAGAGGATGATGATGTTCAAGGTTTTTATGTTGCTGGTCTTGATGGAGTGGTGAAAAGAGTGATAGATTACTATGCTCCATTTTTTGAACAAGGTTTGTCACCAGATGGGAAATATTATATGTTTCGTGCTAATGATTCGGATGAGGCTGTTCATGAATTGCTCATTGCTAATACAACTAATTGGAAAATTACCGAGTTGTTAGATTTGAAGGATTTGTTTTTGCCTGCGGAAAATGTTAATGGGGTTTGGATTAATAGTTATGCTTGGTCTCCTGATAGCAAACAAATTGTTGTGTATTTCGAGGTCATGTATGATTATTATCCAGATGGTGAATATTATATGGAATCTCGGCAGTATCTAATGGTTGTCGATCTTGCTGGTAGAACTTATCGGTTGCTTGATAATTCTTTGTATGGAAAAAGGGGTAAAACTTCTTTGTTGGGTGTGGTTGCATGGACAAAATAGTCCTTTATCGCTGAATTGTTTCGGCGATTTTTTATGATTTTATTGCTAATGTCTTGAATTTATTTATATTTAAGTTAAAATTTGTTGGATGAATAGATTATTGCTACATATTTGTTGCGCTCCTTGCGCGAGTGCAGTGTTAGAAAAAATAATGCCAGAATTTGAAGTGACTGGTTATTTTTATAATCCAAATATTTATCCTGAAAAAGAATATAATTTGAGGTTAAAAAATTTAGAGAAATTAATAAAAATATACAAAATTAACTTAAAAGCTGAAAAATATAATTCAAAAAAGTGGCTGGGAAAAGTTGCTGGTTTAGAAAAAGAAAAAGAAGGCGGAAAAAGATGTGAAGTTTGCATAAGGATGAGATTAGAAAAAATAGCGATATTTGCAGTTGAAAAAAGTTTTGATATTTTTGGAACAACCTTGTCTATTTCACCATATAAGAATACAATGATGATAAATAGAATTGGTTTTGAATTAGAGAAAAAGTATGGTGTGAAATTTTTAGATCAAGATTTTAACGGATTGTATAAAAGAAGTATTGAATTGTGCAAAGAATATGGAATTTATCGACAGAAATATTGCGGATGTGAATATTCAATAAATTAATTACGTGTAGAGACGTGATTAATCGCGTCTCTACAAAATTAAATAAAATTTTATGTTAAATCAAAAATTATTTGAAAGATTATTAGTTGAAAATCAAGAGCATAGTTTGATGCGCGAAAAAATTATTGGAGAAGCAAGAGTTGTTTTAAAAATGTCGAAACAAGCGATTTTTTTGATGCATCGCGATGATATTAAAAAGGCAGAGGAAGTTTTAGCAAGTGCTGAAGAAAAATTGATTAGTTTAGGAAAATCTTCTGGTGTTGGCGCATATTATGAAGCTGCGGAAGAATTTGTGGAAGCAAAAATGTTTTTTGAATTTTTAAAGACTGGCGATATTGATTTTAAATCAGAAATAAATTTTGGTTTTGAGACTATGATTTCTGGAATTTGTGATTTGACTGGAGAGATGGTGAGAATGGCTGTTATTTTGGTGACAAAAGGCGAGGCAGACAAAATTTCTGACTATAAACAAGGAATTGATGATGTTGTTTGTGAATTAATCAAATTTGATATGACTGGAAAATTAAGAGTGAAATTTGATGAAGCAAAAAGGAATTTGAAAAGATTGGAAGAGATTCTGTATGATGTGAAGATACGCGAGAAGTAAAAAAGGCATATTTAAGATTAATAAAAAAAAGACCGTTTTGGTCTTTTTTAATTCAAAATTTTTGTGTATAATGTTTTTATATGTCAACAAAACTAGAATTTTCAGCAGGTGGTATAGTATACAAAAAAACAAAAGAGGGCGTTAGAATCGCTTTGATTTTGGATCCTTTCAAAAAGTGGACTTTTGCCAAAGGTCATATTGAAGAAGGGGAAAGGCCAGAAAGGGCGGCTTTGCGAGAAGTTGCTGAAGAAACAGGCATGTACGGATTAAAATTAAGGGATAAATTAGGCGAGATGGACTATCAGTTTAATGCAGAAAGCAGAAGTGAGCCAGGGGTCAAAGATTTTATTCATAAGGTGGTTTATTGGTATTTGATGGAAGCATCGGAAGATGTTAATATTGAGCTACAGGATGCAGAAGGAATTGCAGAATTGAAATGGGTAAGTGTGAAAGGATTGAGTGAAATGACAAGCTACAAGAATATGGAAAAAGTAGTTGAAAAGGCTGTAGAAATTTTAAAAAAAATGTAGAGACGAGGCATTGCCTCGTCTGTACAGAGTTTTAAAATAAAAAGAAAAAAAATGAAGTTAAAAATTTGGGGACTTTTTGTTTTATTGTTTTTTTGTTTGATTGTTTTCAGCTCGCAGGCTAAAGCTTGGTATAGCAATGATTATGATTATCGTTTGCCTGTGGTTTTGAGCAATAGTTTAAATTTGGAGAATCTAAGCGATTATCAAGTAAAGATTACTCTTTCAGATGAACAGACAGATTTTTGGTCAAGAATAAAGAGCGATGGATCGGATATTAGATTTGTTAATTCTAATGACTCAGAGTCGCTTGATTTTTGGGTGAAAAGTTTTGATTATGGAGAAAATTCGGCGATTATTTGGGTGAAAGTTCCTGAAATTTTGGCAAATAGCAATAAAACAATTTATCTTTATTTTGGAAATTCGGAAGCTAGATCTTTTAGCTCTTTTGATCAGACAATGGAAACAGATCCAGTAAATTTTTTTATTAAAAATTATGATAGTGAGAGAGGAAATGATCAGGCAAAAAGCGTGAAATTTTTGTCAACTGGTGAGATGGTAGTAGCTGGAAATTACGTTAACTCTAGTATTAATAATGATTGGTTATTGAGAAAATATAGCGAGGATGGAGAATTGATTTGGTCAAAAACATTTGGATTTGATAATGGCGAGGTAAGAGATTTAGTGATTGATAGCTATGATAATCTTATTGTTGTTGGGTATTATCAAACGTTAGGAAATAAGAATTGGTATATACGAAAATATGATAGCGATGGAAATATTTTGTGGAGCAAGACTTATGATTCTGGAGGAGCTGATGAGGCAAATGCAGTAATAGTTGATTCTGATGATAATATTATTGTTGGCGGATATAAAACAAGTGGAACAAAAAATTGGTATATTAGGAAATATGATGCAAATGGAAATATTATAACTGATCAGGATTATAATTCTTCTTTAGGTGATGATATCTTGTATGATTTGACAGTTGATTCAGGAAATAACATTATTGCAACCGGAAATAGTGCGACAGCTTTGAGTTATGGATTTTATACAATTAAATATAATAATAATTTGGTAGAAGACTGGAATTCAAATTATGAAAAAGGGACTAATGATTTTTTTAGAGCAGTAGATATTGATTCAAATGATAATATTTATTTAGGTGGATATTACAATGAAACTGATAATAATTGGTTGTTAAGAAAATTGGATTCTGAAGGAAATTTGTTGTGGGATAGATTGTATGATAGCGAACTAGGAAATGATTACTTGTATGGTTTGGCAATAAATTCTTTGGATCAAATAATGTTGGCTGGCAATTCTAAGGCAGTAAGTGGCAATGATCTATTGCTTAGAAAATATGATAGCAGTGGTAATCTTCTTTATTCATTGCTAGATGATGAGAGCAATAATGAAACATATTCTGGAATTGACTTTAACAACGATGATGATTTTGCTCTGGCTGGTTTTTCAACTGGGTTATCTGATAGTGATTGGTTAATAAAAGTTTTTGGAGATAGAAAATATGTGATATCAGAACCTGAATCAAGCATTGGAACATTTTCTAAAATTGCTGTAAAAATTTTTGATAATTATATCAGATTTAATAATGATTCTTTGGGCACTAAGTATGTTTCGAGTGAAACTGGTGTTGGAATAAAATTTTTAAATTTGCCAGACAATCCTACGAAATTATGGATGCAAATTGATAAAGTAAAAAAAATTCCGAATTTCTTAGAAAATGAAAAATCATTAAAGTATTATTGGAAATTAAGGACTAATTTATATAAAAAGATAGCTGGTAATTACAGAGTAAAAATTTATTTTCCTTATACGTCTAAAAAAATAAAAAAAGCTGGAATAAAAGAAAAGAACTTAGCTTTGTTTTCGAAACAAGAAAGCTATATTAATTCTTGGAAAAAGAAAGACAAAACTGTTTTGAAGAAAGCTCATAATTTATTAATATCAAATATTAGATTGTTTTCCGAGATGAAAAATTGGTTTGCAATTGCCAACAAATAATCACAAATTTAGCACAAATAACACAAATGTTTTAAATTATGAATTTTGATTTTTTGACTGAAAAAGAAATAAAGAAAATAATTTTGGAGTCTGGTTTTTTAGTTGAAAAAGAGATTTATTCTAGTACGTATTATAGAAAAGATAATATTAGAAATATTATCTATAAAGGAAAGTTTAAAAACAAGGATGTAATTTTAAAAATTTGGAGAGATCCGAGAGAAATTTTTGAGCCATTAATGCTGAACGAATTTCTGGAATACAACAAAAGCAATATTTTAACGGCGCCGAAATTGTATAATTATAAAATGTATACAAATTACTTTGGCTGGCTGATTGAAGAGTTTATTGATACAAGCAAAAGGATTTTTAGCGGCTTGCCGAATGATAATGAGCGGTTAGAATTTATGGATGTTTTTAAAGAATATAAAAAAGTTTGGCCAAAACAGTCTAAACAAAATATTTCGAAAGCCAAAACAATTAATGATTGGCTGGCAAGGCATTTCAAAAAGTGGAAAGAATTGGCTGAAGAAAAAAAATGGCTGAAAAAAGAAAGTTATGATTTGTGCGAGAAAACTTTTGAGGTGTTGAAAAAAAAGAGCGATAGATATGGTTTTGTCTGGGTGCATGGACATTTTAAATCAAAAGAAATTTTTAAAATAAATAATAAATATTGTTTGACTGATTTTGCCCATTGCAGTTGGAAGGCAGAATTTGCCGAAGGACCATTTATTGTTTGGTCAATAATTCAGGATTCAAGAAAAAATATTGATTTGGATTTGGCGATAAATGAAAGTTTAAAATGGAAAAAATTATTTGTGGAAAATAAATTTATTGATGAATTAGGTTTTGATTTAGGGATGTTGGAAAGATGTTACGGCGCGATATTGGCGGATGTGGGGGGATCAGATATTCCTTTGAACGAGAAAGAAAAATTGCTGGAAGTTTGGACTGGCGTGATGAAATATTATTTAGACAAGTTATAAAGTTTATAAAGTGAGCTAATTAACTAATAAAAATAAATTTATGACAGATCCACAAATTCCATTTGATCGCGTAGAAAAAAAACGAGAAGACGCGCGTGAATCTGGTTTTGCTAACAAGATGCAAGAAAAAACTATTGATAGACAGCACAAAGAATTGAACGAAGAAAGTAAGCTAAATCTTAGGCCAGATGAACAAGAAGATATGGTAGAAAAAATCAGAGAATCCACCTTCGCTCCTGCTTCCACCTTTGCTAAAGCTTCGGTGGACAAGTCGGCGGACAAAGAAAGAATGAAAACACAAAAGAAATGGTGGCAGTTCTGGCGGAGTTAGAAAGTTCTAAGGTTATAAAGTTGAAAGTAACAATGTTATGTTTTTGCAAATTTATTTATGAAAATAAAAGGTAATTTTTTTAGCGCGGTGGCAATGCTGGTAGGCACAATAATTGGTGCTGGCATGTTTGGTATCCCTTACGTTATTTCAAAGGTTGGTTTTGGAATTGGTTTTTTATATCTGTTGATTTTAGGAATAATGGTGACTGTAACAACATTGGCTTTCGGTGAAATAATTTTGAGGACAAAAGCAAGGCATCAAATAACAGGCTATGCTAAAAAATATTTAGGAATATGGGGGCAAAGGGTTGCTGTTTTTGCAATGATTTTTGGTATTTATGGCGCGCTTTTGGCTTACACAATTGGCGTGGGAAGTTTTTTGAATATTTTGCTAAATCGTTTTTTTGGCGGAACGCCTTTTATTTATTCTTTGGTATTTTATTTTTTGGCCTGCATTATTTTATTTTTTGGCTTAAAAGCAATTGAAAAAGTAGAAAATTTAATGGTCTTTTTTCTATTAGCAATTGTCGGTTTGATATGTATTATTGGTGTTAGAGAGATAAACTTAAGCAATTTGGCAACAATCGGCCTTGGTTTTTGGTTCTTGCCTTATGGAGTTATTTTGTTTTCTTACGAAGGATCTTCAACTGTTCCAGGAATGATTAATCTTTTGGTTAAAAATAAAAAGAGATTAAAAATCGCGATTATTTTTGGAATGCTGATTGCTTTTTTTGTCTATTTATTATTTAGCTTCACTATTGTTGGAATTACTGGCGACCAGACAAGCGAAGAGGCGATTGTCGGCGTTGGAAAAATTTTGGGGCAAAAAGTGGTGATAATTGGCGCAATTTTGGGCGTGTTGGCTGTTGCAACTTCATTTTTCAGCATTGGTTTAACTTTGAAAGATATGTTTAAAGAGGATTACAAAATAAAAGAAATATTAGCTTGGATTTTGGTTTGCGCCGTGCCGTTATTAATTTTCATTTTAGGCGTCAGAAGTTTTATTTCGATTATAGAAATTGTTGGTACGGTGATGGGCGGTTTGCTAGGTATTTTGATTTTAATGATGTTTAATAGAGCAAAAAAGAAAGGCGAAATAAAACCAGCTTATTCTTTGAAATTGCCAAAAATTTTGATTTATATTCTTTATTTAATTTTTGGCGGGGGAATTGTTTATCAGATTTTTTATAATATTGTGGCAAAATTAAATTGATTTTTTTATTACTACTACTACTACTACTACTACTACTACTACTACTACTACTACTACTACTACTTCTACTACTACTACTACTACTACTACTACTACTACTACTACTACTACTACTACTA
>CAZNOH010000002.1:0-251316 GCA_964574655.1 uncultured Candidatus Saccharibacteria bacterium | reverse complement strand
AAAGAGGGGTATTCGCCAGAAATTGCGAAATGGAATATGGCCCGCTTGGGCGCCATTGGGCTATGTGAACGACAAAAACGCCCGCTGTATTGCGATTGATAAAGAAAAGGCAAAGTATATCAAGCGGGCTTTTGAAGTGTACTCAACTGGCGAATACCCCCTCGCTCAAATCCGAAAGATTATCAATTCCATTGGCTTGGTTGGCAAGAAAGGCAAAATGCTTTCCGTCTCAAATTATCAATATATGCTCAAGAATAAAATCTACTACGGAATGATTGAATATAATGGAGAATTGTATGACGGAAAGCATGAACCGATTATTACAAAGAAACTTTTTGATTCCGTTCAAGAAGTGATGGCGAACAAGTCAAAACCGAAATCGCCAAAACTTAAACCATACATATTTAGAGGATTTTTCCGTTGCGGAGAGTGCGGTTGTTTCATTACCACCGAAACGCAAAAAGGTCATAACTATTTACGATGCACCAAACGGAAAAATCCTTGTTCGCAAAGATACGCCAGAGAGGACGCCATCACTTCTCAAATAAAAGAGGAAATCAAAAAAGTTTCTTTGTCTTCCGCTTGGGCAAACGCTTCAATCAATTATTTTGAAAACGAGAAAATGAAATCTGCCCAAGCGGAAAGCTCTTTCGCCCAAAAAGCGAGAAATGAGCTTGTGGAGATAGAAACAAAACTTGATCGTTTGCTTGATTTACAACTGGACGGCAATTTGTCGCAAACGGAATATACCGCTAAAAAGTACAAGCTCATTCTCGCTAAAAAAGATTTGGAAGAAAAAATATCCGCTTTTGGGCGAAAGAGCAATAATCGGTTCGAACTTGCCATTGCCTTTCTAAAAGAAGCCAACCAAGCCGAAAAATACGCTCAACAAGAAAATCCCGAAAGGATTCGGGATTTTCTCAAAAAGATTGGTTCGAACTTCCGCATTGCCGACCGCACGCTGGCGTGCGATTTCAAAAATGCCTTCAAAATTGCGGAAAAATACCATGCCGAGGCGCTTTGCGCCGAGGCAACATCTTTCAATTTCGCTGAATGTAAAACTTGGCGGAGAGGGAGGGATTTGAACCCTCGATACCTTTCGGTATACACGCTTTCCAAGCGAGCGCACTAGGCCACTATGCGACCTCTCCACTGCGAATAATAAAATAACTAAATTCAAAATAACAAAATTTCTGTTATTTGTTAAGTATACAATAAAGCATTACCTAAAAAAAGAGCCCGACGAATCGGACTAAATAGTCAAAAGAACAAGTGTTTTAAAAAATGCAATCGATCTGATCTGAGCTTGAAGCTATTGCTTCTTGCCCCGCATGTGAATGGCCCGACTCCTGCAGGGCCTCACAGTCTCCGGCTTGTCGTCCGAACCTCCTCCCGGCGAATTGTCCTTAGCGATCTCGATCACCTTGAACATCTTTCGGCCGGTCTGGCTGGTTGCGGGTTCGAAGTCGAAAACGGTCGGGGCGGTTTTTTCTGCCATGCTGTTTTCCTCCTGGCAAAAGGAGCCTCTCTTGGCTCCGGGAAGCTGATGAACTGATGCAGATATAGTAATATATTGATAAAATTAAGTCAAGACAAACAAAATTTGTTAATTTTTGGCTTAATCAAAACAAAATATTACGATTATTATAAATTATTTTTCTTTTTTTAATATTTCTAGAGTAGTTTTAAAAACTGCATCTGGTGATAATGATAATGAATCAATCTTATTATCAACTAAAAATTGAGCAAAATCAGGAAATGTTGACGGCGCGTCACCACAGATGCCAATCTTTATTTTATTCTTGTGGGCAATTTCAATTGCCTGTTTTACTAAAGTTTTGACTGCTTCATTCCTCTCGTCATAAACATGAGCAACAATACTTGAATCTCGATCAACGCCTAAAGCTAATTGAGTTAAATCATTTGTACCAATTGAAAAGCCATCAAATATTTTGGCAAATTGATCTGCTAAAATTACGTTAGATGGGATTTCAACCATAACATAAACTTCTAGTTTGTTTTTGCCTCGTTCTAATCCATGTTCTTTCATTATTGCTAAAACTTTTTTTCCTTCTTCTGGAGTTCTGCAAAATGGAATCATTATTTTGACATTTGTAAATCCCATTTCTTCACGCAGTTTTTTGAAAGCCTTGCATTCCATAATAAAAGCATCTTTATACTTCTCATCATAATAACGAGATGCGCCTCGCCAGCCAATCATTGGATTTGATTCTTTGGGCTCAAATTCTTTTCCACCAATAAGCGATGCATATTCATTAGTTTTAAAATCTGAAGTTCTGACAATAACATCATTTGGATAAAAAGCAGCAGCTATTCTTCCCATACCCCAAGCTAATTGATCAATAAAAAACTCTGATTTGTTTTTATAACCTTTTGTTAATTCGGCAATTTTTTCTTTGGCCAATTTATCTTTAAGATTCGGATATTTTAATAAGGCTAGCGGATGGACTTTGATGGAATTAGCAATAATAAATTCTTCACGAGCTAACCCTACTCCATCATTTGGAATTGAAGTTAAAGCAAATGCTTCCAAAGGCACTCCAACATTCATCATTATTTTTGTTCTGGTTTTTTTAAGATTTGTTAAATCTATTTTGCGAGTTTTTACAGACAATAATCCTTGATAAACTTTGCCTTTTTCACCCTCTGCACATGAAACTGTAATTTCTTGATGGTCTTTCAATATTTCTGTTGCTTTGCCAGTTCCTACAATGCAAGGAATTCCCAACTCTCGAGAAACAATTGCAGCGTGACAAGTTCTGCCACCGCTATCAGTGACAATTGCTTTTGCCTTGCGCATTATTGGCTCCCAATCAGGATCAGTAATTGTTGTAACTAAAATTTCGCCTTCTTTGAATTCCTCAATATTTTTGACATCCAAAATTAACTGAACTTTTCCTTGACCAATCTTTGAACCTATTGCAGCGCCTTCTAATAGAACTTTACCTTTTTTTTCTAAATAATATTCGCTAAAAACTTTTTCATTTTCTTTTTTGTGGATTGTTTCTGGTCTGGCTTGGACAATATATAATTTGCTATCAAAACCATCTTTCGCCCACTCAATATCCATTGGTCTTTTGTAATGTTCGTCAATTGCTAATCCGAATTTTGCTAGTTCTAAAATTTCTTGGTCATCTAAAACAAAAGTGCTTCTTTTTTCTTCGTCAACTTTAATATTGGTAGTTGGCGAACTTGGATTATCGGTATAGATTAAGGCTTTTTCTTTTTTGCCCAAAGTCTTGCCAACAATTGGTTTGAAACCTTTTTGCAATAATTCTTTATGAACGCAATATTCATCAGGAATGACTCGGCCCTTAACAACATTTTCTCCTAAACCATATGCACCATTGATTACGATAACGTTTTTAAATCCTGATTCTGGATCTAAAGTAAACATAACGCCAGCGCTTGCTTTATCGGAGCGAACCATTTTTTGCACGCCAACTGACAAAGCGACATCAAATAAACTTATCTTTTTGTCTAAGCGATATGAAATGGAGCGGTCAGTAAACAATGACGACATGCATCTTTTGCAGGCTAACAATAATTCTTTTTCGCCCTTAATATTCAAATATGACTCTTGTTGTCCGGCAAAAGAAGCATCTGGCGCGTCTTCTGCTGTAGCTGACGATCTAACTGCAACATCAATATTATCTTTTTTTGATTCAGTGCTTAACTTTTTGTAAGCAGAAATTATTTCTTCTTTCAAATCTTTTGGAAATTCAGAATTCAAAATTGTGCCTCGAATTAAAGTGCCTTTAGCAACTAAATCTTTTTTGTCAAAATCTTTTAGAATTTCTTTAATTTTGTCATGGATTTTTGTGGCTTTCAAAAAATAACGGTAGGCTTCTGCGGAAATTGCAAAACCGTTGGGGATACGGACGCATTGCTTAGTTAAATTTTGATACATTTCACCAAGTGAGGCATTTTTACCGCCAACCTTGCTGACGTCTTTGATATCTATTTCGTTAAACCAAAAAATATGTTTCATAATATTTATTTGATTTCTTTTATTTCTACTAAATTCACGCCTGACTTGCCAACTGGCTCGCCAGCGATGATTATTATTTTATCTTTGATATTAACGATTTTGTTTTCCTTAATGTGAGTAAGAGATTCTTCAATTAATTCTTCAACTGTCTTGCATGTTTTGATAATAAATGGAAAAGTGCCCCAAGAAAGATTTACTTGGCGCTGGACTTTTTCATTGTCAGTAGCAACATAAATTGGCAGTTCTGGACGGTAGCGGGAAACTATTCTGCCAGTATCGCCTGATATAGAAGTTGCTAAAATTAATTTTGCATCAACGCTTTTGGCCAAGATATTAGCAACTTCTGAAATTGCTGAATCAATTGGCATTTTTTTAAGCGAATCTTTGAATATTAAATCATCATAATGTGAATTTTCTGTTTCTAAAATTATTTTTTTCATTGTTTCAACAGTTTGAACTGGATATTTTCCGGAAGCTGATTCACCTGATAGCATGACCGCATCAGTATGATCAATGACAGCATTAGCAACATCAGAAACTTCAGCTCTTGTTGGTCTTGGATTTCTAATCATTGAATCTAGCATTTGAGTAGCGACAATAACTGGCTTTGCTGCTTTTAGACATTTATCAATGATTTTCTTTTGTAAAATCGGAACTTCTTCTGCTGGCATTTCAATGCCTAGGTCTCCGCGAGCAACCATGATAGCGTCGCTGGTCTCTAAAATTTCATCAAAATTATCAATTGCTTCTCTTTTTTCTATTTTTGAAATTATTTTAATATTATTATCGCCAATTATTTTTTTTGCTCCCAAAACATCAGAGGCCTCTCTGACAAATGACAAAGCTACGAAATCAACATTATTTTTTATACCAAATTCTAAATCTTGCTTATCTTTATCTGTTAATGTTGGCACTGAAAGCTTGGCTTCTGGAACATTGATGCCTTTGTGGGAAATTAGTTTACCGTCGTTAACGACATTGCAATGAATATTTTGATTATTAATTTTTGTAATTTTAAGACTTATTTGGCCATCGTCAAGCAGAATTGTTTGTCCATTCTTAACATCTTGGCATAAATTTTGATATGTAACTGGAATAATTATTTCTTTTTCTTCTTCGAATTTTGCATCTTTTTGGCAAGATAAAATTATTTCTTGGTTTTTGGAAAGCATAATTCCTTGCTCTTTCAATAATCCAACGCGAACTCTTGGACCTTGCAAATCTTGAATAATTGGAATTGGCTTGTCAAATTTTTTTGATAAATTTCTGATTTTATTAATTAGCTCTAAATGACTTTCATAAGTTCCATGAGAAAAATTCAATCTGGCGACATCAAGACCTGCTTCAATCATTTTTTCTAAAGTATTAATGTCTTCACTTGATGGGCCAATAGTACAAACAATTTTTGTTCTTTTTGTCATATAGATAAATTTATTTTCTGTTTTTTGTGCGTTTAATTTATTAATTCAACGCAAAAAAAACAAAAAAAGATAATGATTTTAAAGAGGGCGAGGCTTTATCACCTCGCCCAAGTTTAGTCATTTGTGAAATTTGTGTCAGATTTGTGCAAATTCGCGATTCTTAAAACTTGAACTTTTCAGCTAAATCTCCGATTACTGGCAATTTTGCAAATTTTCCAGTTGCAGCATTTACAATTCCCCAAATACTGAAAACAATCATCACAACATCAAGGATAAAACCGATAAAGACAAAGGACAAAAGCCATGAGATTACCCAGCCAATCAACAGGATTAATCCTTGTTTGGCATGGAACATAGCAAATTTGCTCTCTTTTTTTGCTAATAACGGTACGATTACTAAGACACCTAGATAGGACAAAACAGCGAAAATTTTGTTTTCTTCAACATCTTTGCTGTCTCCTACTGGCGCCATTGGTTTGTTTTCTTCCATAATACACCTCCATTCATCCGTTAAAATAAAATTATTTATAACGGACTTTGATTTTAATTATTAATAAAATTATTACTTGATCTTGGTTGTAATTTTTTTATTTGCAATTCTAATTCTTGAACTTTTCTTTTTACTTTTTCCAAATCTAGGACTAAAATATCGACATCTTCTTTTTCAACATTAGAAACCTGATCAATCTTTTTTTCTAATTTATTAATTTGCTCTTGCAGGCTTGCTAATCGATCTTCCACAAATTCTAATCTTTTTTTAATTTCCGCAATCTCTATATCTACCTGATCAAATCTTTTATCCATTTGTTCAAAACCTTTTTGCACAAAGACAGCAAACTTGTCGAGTTTTTTGTCCATCAAATTAGAAATTTGTTTTAAATCGGTTTTGGTTAGCATAAAAATTCTGTTCTTCTTAAATATAGTATAGCTTAGATTTGGAATTGCTTAAAGACTATTTAACAATCTTGGCTGTTACTATTCTAGGAATTGAATAAAAACTATCTCATTACTTTAATCGCAGTAGCACCATATGGATCACAAGCGCCAATCGTAACGATTCCGCCTGCTGTTCTAGTAGCGTAATAATCAGTAATTGCAGCTGTACCAGTTACAGGATCAATTGGAATCGCGCCAATATAATTGTTTGATACTAAGTCAGAAAGATTCAAGCAAGTAGCTTGAGTAACAACAGCAGTACAAGTTGTATTACATCCTGCAGCAGCTGTTCCAAGAGCAAAATTTTGTCCAGCTGTCCAGTTGGCTGTATTTGGAAAAGCGCCTTTATTATCAACAATATATTGATGAACTGCACTTAAGACTTGATTGACATCACTCCATCTTCTAGAGTCATTAGCATCACCTAATCTTTTCGCTGGGTTTAAAGCAACAAAAATTGCTGCAGCAATGATGATAATGATTGCAATGACTAGGATCAACTCAATAAGAGTAAAACCTGCTTGTCCTTTTTGTGTTAGTTTTTTCATTATTTTCATTATTTAATATTTTTTAATAAATTAATTCCCGATTCTATCGGATTTTTTTCTAGGCTTCGCAAAGCAAGTCCGGCAACCGTTGTGTAATCAATACCACCGTTAATTTGATTATTTGTTTTTATTTTCAAAAATGGATTGCCAATTTCAGTCTTGATATTTAAATTCTTGTAGAAATAATCAACAAGCTTGGGCATTTGAGAAGACCCGCCGCAAAGAATAACTTTGGAAATATTCCGGCCTGTTTTTCCTTGATAATAATTAATGTCTTTTTTTATGGAATTAATTAATTCCTGGATCGGCTTTTGCAAAACAAGCAAAACCTTTCCTTCTTCAACCATTGGGTCTAGGCCATAAATTTTTTTGAATTCTTCGGCTTCTTGATAGGATAACTTCCATTTGGAAATAATGGCTTGAGTAAATTCATTGCCGGCGATTGCAATATTATCTGAAAATCTGATATTGCAAAAATCATAAATCGTGGCAATTGTTGTCCTGCCACCTATATCAACTATAGCATAAGCGTCATTCATGTTGCAATTTGCAATCAAAGAACGAATTAAACAAGCTGATTCAAAATCAACTATTTCTATTTTAAGTCCTGCTGACTTGAAAGCAACAATAAATTCATCAAGAACTTTTTTTAAAACTCCGGCAAAAAGAATTTCATAAGAATCCTTGTAGTCTAAAATTGTTTTATAATCAAAATATAATTCATTTGTCTGAAAAGGAATTGTTTCTTGGACTTTTTCTAAAATTGTTTTGGATAAAATTTTGGGATCAGTCTTTTTTGAAACTTTGATGTGAGTCAAAACTAATTTTGATTCTGGAAGAGCAAAGATGCAATTTGCAGTTGAAATCTTTTTAGGTTGGGCAGTTGAAAAAACCTGCTTGATTGCCTGACTAAGTAAATTTTGATTTATAACTTGCCCATTTTTAACGGTATCAGGCTGTAGATCAAGATTGCTATAAGATGCTAAATTAGCGGCATTAGAATTGCCGGTTAATTCCATTATTTTTATTGAATTGTCATAGATATCAATGCCGAAATATTTTTTACCAAAAATTGACATAAGTTTTATTGTATTTCCTGCCAAGAAGTTAATGCGTAGCTTGGATTCCACTGTAAAACGACTTGGATTTTTCTATTAATTTTTGAATTAACTGTCGAAGTCACATCAATGATTTGATTGTTGACTTGTGGAGTTACGGTTATTATACAAGAATCTGAACCAAAATTCAAAGTTCCACCTGTATAAGACGCTTCTTCTCCGGCCTTAACTCTTTTTAAACGCATTAAAGCTTCATCAACACAGGCGTTGGCAATTAGAAAAGATTGCTCTCCTTGCTGATCATCAAAGCTCATCAAAGTTTCGTTTACACCGATGGAGCTAATCGCAAGTGAGACAATCAAAACAGCAGCTGAAATAATTAATACAGCTATAAGAGCTATCTGGCCATTTTGTTTATGTAGAAGTCTCATGAATTTTTATTTTCTTAAAGATACAGACGTTTCTATATCATACGTATAATCAAATTCTTTTTTTGTTCCTAAGTTATTGTATTGACCTGAAATATTGATTGTAAAATTTCCTGGCGTATTAGCTGAGGAATTATTTTTGAAAGTCAAAGTATTAATTTTAATTTCATCAGTTGTAATTGGTGCAGAAGCTGCTGCTCCAATCGTAATTTGTATTTGATTGCTACTAACATCAAAAATAACATCATCTCCTACTCCTGCTCCCATATTAACATGCAAACGTCCAGGATTGGTTGGAAAAAATTGCGAATCAGCAATATCTATTCCTTCTTGAGAATTCAAAATGTAGGTTGACATTTTTTGAAGTGCAAAACGAAGATTTTGTTGGACTTCGGCAACAGATGAAGCTTTAGCTTTTGATTTAAAAATATCAATACTGAAATAAGCCAAACCTGTTATAAAGATTGAAATTATTGCAATTGAAATAATTAGTTCAATTAAAGTGAAACCGTTCTGCTTGATTGTTCTACTGTTAAATTGTTTCATTGCTATGGTTTATAATTTACCGTATGACTTTGCAAGACTGGAGTATTGGTTCCATTACCTGTCAAAGTCAATTTATATTTTATCCAATTATCACCAATTATGTTTGGATTGATTATCTGGCCATTTGAATTTGTGAAAAAATTTGAATCATTACCAATTTTCCCTAATGGTCCGCACCAATTTGAATACCAAGCACCTGGAACACCAGCGTTGTCTGGAGCGGTTTTTATTTGAACCTGTAAATCTTCGCTAGCTGATGGAATAATGCCAGTCCATTTTATTAAATTAAAATTTGAAACTGGACCGAATTGTGAAGATTCGTAAGTGCCAGACGATTGATAAACACCGCCTATTAGAGTACCAAATCGAAAAACAGTATCCTGATAATTTCGAATTGTCCAAGCACCGCCACTGTTATTGCTAAAAATATAACTTGAATTTGTACCAAGATAATTAATACCATTGTCACTGGCTTGATTAGTATTGTCCATGACATAAATTTGATAAGGACGGCCAAGTGGAGACCCAGGATTGGTAAGATAAATACGATATTGATGGCCGTTGATTAAATTAATTGGACTGTCAAAATTTATCTCGTGCCAGGTAAAAGTGGTAGTGATATTAGCAATAGTGACTAAAACCTTATTGGCTAATTCAGTGCTTGTGGTTACATCGTACAAAATAACATGAAGATCATCTTGTGGATCGCCGGAAGCGGGTTTTTTGCGAGTATAAAAGCCAATACTGGACACCGTGCTATTTCCTCCAGCCAATGTAAATATTTCGCCATGAAAATTTGTGTTGGCGATTTTAGCAATATTGCTTTGATAATAAGGATCGCCTTCAAAGGTGCCGTCGTTATAATTAAGAACATAAATAGGTTGGGCATCTTGCGCTGTCCATGATCCGCCGGAATTGCTTGTCCATAAAACATTGGAATTTGAATCTGTAACATTATTATATGGAATTCTTTGATTGTGAGGTGAGGATTTGCGAAGTTCTACATAACGGCCGTTGTTAACTGTGCCAGATTGATGCTTAATAACTAAGTGGTAAACTGTACCAGAAGTCAAATTAACATTTTGATTCAAATTAATTGTTTGCCAGCCAGTTGTTGTTGCTTGAAAATCACCGTAACCTTGATTAGCCGCGCCAAGCCAAACACCTGATGGATTACTACCGGAATTTGCTTGCAAACCGTAACGATAAGTAGGGCTCGTTCCATTTTCTGTTTGCAGATAAACGCGCAAAGCATTAACGGTTTTTGTAGCTTGGGCAGTAAAACGCAAAGAAGTCCATCGTTGATTATCTTGCATCGCGCCGATACCGCCAGTGCTTTTTACTAAAAAAGAATTGCCGTAAATATCGCCTGGAACAGGCGGTAATGTGGTAAGTTTTATTTCTCCGCCGGAATCATTAGTTGATTCGGTATTATTAAATATGCCATCATCAAATTCAGTTTTGGTTGATTCTGTCCACTGACCTCTATTCCAATTTGTTAAATAAAAAATTGATTGAACTTGATTGGCACGGCCTAAAGCAAAAGACCAATCTGAGCTAACTGTTATCTTTTTTGTTTCTAAATCATTTGTACCAGCGCCAATATTTCCAGATATATCGCGAGTCACGTCTTCTATTTTTATTGTTCTTGTAAATTGGTCTTTAACGTTATTTAATCCTGACCATTCCCAAATTCCTGAAGAATTATCAATGCCATGAGTCAGACCATCTGAATAATAAGCTAATTTGTTGTAGGCTAAATCACGGATAGATCTAGTTGCTTCAGCTCCTTGTTGCATAAAAAAAGTGGCTTGAGTAATTTCTCCGCCTTGCCTTTCCGAAATTAAAGCTCCCAAAGACAGCGTTATTATGCCACTTGTTATAATAACGAAGATGCCTAGTGCAATAACTATTTCAATAAGAGATTGACCTTTGCTATACATAAATTACTAATATCTAACTTGCTACTCTAACTCTATCTTTCCAATAGCACTCACACTTATAATTCTAGTTTGTCCAATATTATTGGTGATAGTTATATTTCCAGTGTCTGTTGTTGTGCCAAAAAGTTTTTCAAAATCTGCCTGATTGTTTGTAAAAGCCTGAACAATGTTTATTGTATTTGGATAATTATATTCAATATTTTCAGCTGGATTATCGCCAAAATTATTGCCTCTAAAAATGTAAAATTTTCTGTTAGCATTATCAAAATAAACTCCGAATTTAGAGTCTTGTCTAACTGCCATTGCCTTAGCTTGAGCAAATCGTAAAGCGCTAATGATTTCTGTTTCCGTTGCATCAATTTGAGTGCGATTTGAAAATTGACCAATAGTTGGGATAGCTAAAGCAGCCAATGTTGCACTGATGGCAATTACTAAGATTAGTTCAATTAATGTAAATCCTTTCATATTATTTTATGGTGTTTGCTCGCCAATTGTTGAAGTCAATGTATAGATTGGCGTGATAATCGCTATAACAACAAATCCAACAATAAAACCGATAATAACTAGTAAGATTGGCTCTAAAGTGACTGACAAATTTTTAGATGCTTTATCAACTTCTGATTCGTAGAATTTTGCAAGAAAAATTAAAACTGTATCTAATGTTCCAGATTTTTCACCAACGCTGATCATTTTTGATGTAACTTTAGGAAAAATTTTGTCCATCTGAGAAATAACTGAAGAAATACTTTTACCACTTTGTATTTGTTCTGCAATATATTTTATTTTTCTTTTATAAATTACATTTTGCATACTATCAGCTACGATGTTCAGGCTTTCGGTAATTGGCAAGCCACTTTTTAATAAAGTACCAAAATTTCTGTTGAATTGCGCGAGACTTAAATTTTTTATAATCGGACTAATTATTGGCATTTTTAAAAGCAAAGCATGCCAAATCGGTTTGATCAATTTTGTCCTTGTTAACCAAGCTAAAAATAAAACTAAAACTACAATCCCAGGAAAAATATAAATACCATACTTTGTTAAAATATTCACAATATAAAGCAATATCTGAGTTGCTAGTGGAAGCTCTCCTTGGAAGACTTGAAAAAGACTTGTTAATTTTGGCAGAACAAAAATTGAAATTCCACCGCCAATTAAGACTACGGCAACTAAAACGATGATTGGGTAAAGCATTGCCTGCGAAATTTTACTGCGAAGTTCGTTCTCTTTTTCTAGTTGAATTGCTAGTTGCTCCAGACTTCCGACTAGTGTACCGCTTTTTTCTCCAACTTTAATTATATTAACGTATAGCGGGGAAAAAACTTTTTCATATTTAGCTAATGCATCTGCCAAAGTTGATCCAGCTAAAACTTTTTCTTTAACGTCCATCAAAATGTTAGTGAATCTGCCTGTTGACTCTTCAACTGCAACGTCTAACGAATCATTGATAGTAAGCCCAGCCTTCAACATGACTGCCATATGCTTGGTGAATAAAGCCTTGTCAGTAATTGTTATTTTGCCGATTATAAAGTTTATTTTTTGTTTTATTTTTTTCATATTGAAAAATATGTTATTCCTTAGTTACACGCAAAACCTCGTCAAGCGTTGTTATGCCAGTCGCAACTTTTTTCAGGCCGTCTTCAATCATTGTCGTCATGCCGTTTTTAATTGCCAAATCTTCTATTTCTTGGGCATTAGCTTTTTTCATAATTAATTCTTTGATATTCTCTTTAATTTCCATGACTTCATAAATTCCAATTCGACCGGAATAGCCGGTATTTTGGCAAGCCTTACAGCCAGTGCTTTTGTAAACTGTTAATTCATGATTAACGATGTATTTGTCAATTTCTTTTTGGATTCTTGGATCTAATTGTTTTTTTAGATTATTAATTTTTTCGGAAGTTATGGTTTCGCTGGCGCGGCATTTTTCACAAATTTTCCGGACTAAACGCTGGGCAATGATGATGTTAATTGTTGAGGAAACTAAAAATGGTTCAACATCCATATCAATCAATCTTGGCAAAGTTGTGGCAGAATCGTTTGTATGCAAAGTTGATAAAACTAGATGGCCAGTCATGGCGGAATTGATAGCGATGCCAGCTGTTTCTTCATCTCTGATTTCGCCAACCATGATGATATCTGGATCCTGGCGAACTATTGATTTAAGACCTTTAGCAAATGTTAGATTTGTCCTGGGATTGACTTGAATTTGATTGACGCCCTCTATATCATATTCTACTGGATCTTCGATAGTTGCAATGTTGACTTTGGAAGTATTTAAAATTTTTAAAATAGAATAAAGTGTGGTTGTTTTTCCACAGCCAGTTGGACCTGTTGCTAAGATCATACCCCAAGGTTTGCTAATGGCATTTTTGATTCTTTCTAAATCATTTCCCTGCAAACCAAGACTTTCTAAAGTAAATTGTCTAGCTCTTTCTGATAGAATTCTTAAGACCGCGTTTTCGCCATTGGTGATTGGAATAATTGAAATTCTAATATCAATTTCGTCGTTATTTATTTTCTGGACAATTTTTCCATCTTGGGCGGAAAAGTGATCATCAGTCCGAAGTTTGGCTAAAATTTTGAGGCGAGAAATAAGAGCTTCTAATAAATTTTTTGGTAATTCTAAAACTTGATGCAAGACTCCGTCAATTCTGAATCTGACATTTATTTTTTTCTTTGATGGTTCAATGTGGATATCAGAGGCGCGATTTTGGTAGGCGTATTCAATTAAAGTTTCAACTAGTTTGATGATTGGCACTTCTTTTGCTCCGGGCTTTTTTATTTCGGAAATATCTTTTTTGATTAGTTCGGCATATTTTTGCTCTAAGCCTTTGTTATAAAGATCTAGGGCTAAAGCAAGATCATTTTTTGTGGCATAATAAGGCAATATTTTTTCACCGGTTTTCTTCTCCATTAAACTAATAAAATCAAGATCATTCGGATTATTCATGGCAATTTTCAGGCCGTCTTTTGTTTTGGCAAAAGCTATTGCTTGTTGTTTTTCGGCGACGATTTGAGGGATTTCCGGAAAAACACTTTCATCAATGCCTTCTTTTTTAAGATTGACAAAATTAAAATTAAGGTCATTGGCAATGAGCTGGCCTAGATGTTCGTCGGTTATTAAATTTTTTTCGATCAGAATATCTTCAAGCTGCCTTTTTTGTGATTGGGCTTCTTGTTCTGCTTTTTCAAAATCTTTTTTTTCAATATAGTCGGGATAAACTAGGATTTTTTTTAGTTCGGCGGTTGTCATATTAAAGATTATAGATTAAAGATTTGGATTTATGATTTTAGTTTTTT
The DNA here is from genome assembly GCA_964574655.1 of uncultured Candidatus Saccharibacteria bacterium. Taxonomy (GTDB): domain Bacteria; phylum Patescibacteriota; class JABMPQ01; order JABMPQ01; family JAQVVF01; genus JAQVVF01. The sequence goes on along the minus strand of CAZNOH010000002.1, from coordinate 237,121 downwards.
AGGTTTCTTTTTAGGCGTAAAAAATTTTTTCTGGTTGAAATTTTTTTACCAGTCTCTTTTTCTAACTTTCGTCTGGCATCACCAGCTATTTTGCCGCCTTTTTTAGATGCTTCTTTGTTTTCTGGAAATCCTTGAGTTTTTTTAACTTTGGCAATTTCAGTAGTTGATGCTTCACCCAATATGGTAAAAATTAATTCCAAGTCGTCCATGTGATCACGCAAATTTTCCCTCTTTAAATTCTTAAATTTCTTATACTGGCTCGGTGTCATATCAAAAGTGGCTTTTGATATTTCGGCTGTCAATATTTCATATTCTTTCTGCTGTCTAATGCCTCTTTTTTTCCATTCATCGGTTAAGGTTTCTCGAATCTCAACACCACGCATTCTTTTGGCAATCCAGGAATCAGGATAACCCTTAGCTTTGTATAAAAATCTGGTTCTTTTGGTGGCCAATTCAGGGTCTTCAATTTCTTGAATTCTTTCGTAACCTACTCGAGCTAGCCATCTTTTAAGAGGCTCAACTTTGGGAGAAGGTATGGATTGAATAATGCGAAAAAGCGTTTCTGTATTTGCGCAATCAGTTTCTCTCATTTTCCCGTCCGGCGCTTTCATTTTCAACTGTCCGATATTATCGGACAGTTCAAGATATCCTTCTTTTATAAGTTTTTGCTTTAAATCACTCCAATATTTCCTTGGTCTTTCTGTTCCTGTTAGTGCCTCTATTATGTCAATAATGGAAAACCACCACTCTTTATTATTAACAGTTTTTCTAATCTCTTTTCTGCGGAAAATTGCTATTTTGGTTGTAGTTTCTATTTTTTTGGGCATAACTACTTTGGGTTATAATTTCAGTTGTATGATTTTATCGTACACCTGACTTCCGCCTTGACAATACTGACGCTTGTTCAAAAATAATTATTAATTTTTGTTAATTTTGATTTGTCATATTCAAAAATTTGCTTCAAGATGACAGATTTTAATGTTTCAATCAACTATTATTTTTTTATTATAACATAATAATGTTTATGGAGCAAAAAAATGAGCTTTTGATTTGGCTCAATAAAATTTGTTGATTTTTTTAAAGAAATTATTTTTTAATTAAAATTTTCTTGATTTCTTCAACGATTTGTTTTGGGGTATGGGAATCTTTGGGCAAATATTTTTTTGCGCCAAGTTTCATTGCCTTTTCAATATCGCTTTGACGGCTTAAAGAAGAAAAAACGATGACTGGGATTTTTTTTAGTTCTGGGTCTTTTTGTATATTTTCTAAAACTTCAAAACCTGTTTTTTTCGGCAAGATAATATCTAGCAAAATTAAGTCTGGCTTTGTTTCTTTTATTTTTTTTAAGCCTTCTTCGCCGTCGCAAGCCAAGTCTACCTTAATATTTTCTTGAGATAATTGCGACTGATAAACTAATCTGGTAAAACGATCATCGTCGATGATAAGAACTTTCATAAATTTTTTATTATTTTCACTAATCCATTTTCTAGATTAAATTCCAATGTTCTTCCCGTATTGCCACCGGTATCTTCTTGTGCGATAAGAATATTTGATTCTTTCAGTTTATTTTTTGCTGTTTCAATATTTTGATAGCCAATGCCATATTTATCGCCGCTTAATATTTTAAACATTCTTGCCCCGCCAACTAATTTCGCGCGAAGATTTTTTTTCTCACTGCCAAGTTTTTTAATTTCAGAAACTAAATTATCAATCGCTTCACAGACATATTTTGCTGGAGATTCAATTATCTGGTCTTTTTTTGGCTCATGCCTTTGCGGTAAAACTGCGTGGGCTAAACCGCCAGTTTTTGTTTTTTTATCGTAAAGAATAATGATCACGCATGAACCAATACTGCCGGTTTTGAATCGAAGGCCATTATTACGACCAACGCTAATTTCAGCTATTTTCACATTAATTATTTCAGACATGAGGTGCCTCCTTTATTTTTCTTTTAGTTGCATCTAATATTTTGGTGGTTGCCTGAGGATCAAAAATAAAAAAAAGATTGCCGGAAACGCTATCGCCTTCAATCTTAAAATCAACTTTAAAAACTAGAACCGTTTCAGATTTTTTACCAATTTCTGATAGAATTGTTTCCATTACCGCACCAAGCATATCTGTCGCCGTCTCTGGCACGGACTGCAGAATATTCATATTAAGAAATTTGGAAAGCGCAGTAAGCGATGCTCCAGCTAAAATATTGCCTACTTCCCGCAAAGCCGAACGATCAAGTTCATCTAAAACTTTTAAGTCTTTTTTATGACCTTGAGTTAAAAAGCCAGCTAATATCATGGCATTTTTTGGCGGAAACATTAAAAGCATTACTCCCGGCGCATCCCCTAGAATTTTCAAAAGAATCGCAGTCATGATCTCTTCTGACTCGCCAAAAAATTGATGAACTTTTTCTATAGGACCAACAAAAGTCTCAGGAACTTTTATATTCACAGTTTTATGAATAATCTGCGATAAGGCCGTTGAAGCGTTGCCGGCTCCAATATTAACGACTTCGGTTAATTTGTCTTTTTCAAGATTTGATAAAAAAGTCATAATTTTGGTTTTAAATTTAAGTTGATATAACTTTATTTGTTCTTATAAATTTCTTTGTATTCTCTAGCAAACTTACGATATCTAATATTAAGATTGTTTTTCCATCGCCTAAGATGGTTGAGCCAGAAAAACCCTTTGTTTTTTGCAAAAGCGGTGGCAGTGATTTAACAACGGTTTCTTGTTTATCAACAAGCTCATCAACAACAAAACCCGCCTTATCCGCTCCTCTTTTAACGATTACGATAATTAAATTTGATGGCATTACGCTTGATTCTGGACGCTGAAGCTTTAAAATTCGCTCAAGCCAAATTAAGGGAACATCTTGACCATCAATTATCGCCACATCTTGATCGGCCATACTTTTGATATTTTTTGGCAAAATCTTGACTGTTCTCTGAATGCCCGAAAAAGGAATGGCGAAAAAATCATTAACGACTTTGACTAAGAGAGATTTGATAATAGCTAAAGTCAAGGGAAGCTCTAATGTTATTCGCGTTCCTTCTTTTTTGATAGGATCTACTGGCGATTCGATAACTATTCTTCCGCCAACTTGTTCAACAAATTTTTTTGCAATGCTAAGTCCCACGCCTCGGCCGGAAGTTTCAGTCACTTTCTCTTTTGATGAAAGTCCGCCTTGATATAATAAGTTTATAATTTCTGATTTAAAACTCTCAATATTTTCTAAATATTTATGGTAAATTTCTTTATCAATCATTCCTTGTTTATGCGCTTTTTCAACAACTACCTGCCAATTTATCGAATGACCAGTATTTTCTACTACCACATGGGTAAATTCTTTTTCTCGTTTTGCCGTCAGTGAAATTTTTCCTTTTTTTTCAACGCCGTGATCAACAGCGTTACGAAGAAGATGAATTAAAGGTTCGGTTAATTTATCTACGACTGTTCGATCAAGCTCTGTTTCTTCGCCAAAAATTTTAAAATTAATATCTTTTTTCTGCTCATGGCTTAAATCTCGGACCAAACGCGGGAAACGGGCAAAGATTTGTTCGAGTGGCACCATTCTTGTTTGAAGAATTTGATATTGCATTTCAGAAATAAGACGGCTTAGATGTTCAACTAAACTTTTTGTTTCTTCTCTAAAATTCAAAATTTTTGCTAATCTTTCCAGCTTCATTTTGTCAATGATCAATTCCTCCATCAGATTCATTAAATCATCTAAACGCTCTACCGGCACTTTAATATAATTTATAAATTGCGGAAGCGGGGATTTTTCAATTTTCAAATTAACTTTTTCTATTTTATGATTTCTTGATTTCTTGATTTCTTGATTTCCGATCTCTGGCTTTCCTCCAGCCATTCTATGAGATTTTCCATATCCTTCGGTTGCCACTCCGGTTATTTTTTTGAGTTTGTTGGAAAGATAATCCAAATTAATTTCTTTGTCGGTTTTTTTGATATTCACTAAAGATTCTTCCAGCGCATCTACAACTTTAAGGAGTTCATCAATTGTTTTTGAAGTAACTTTTAGCATTTCGTGGCGAGCATAATCAAAGACATCTTCCATAATATGCGTTAAAAAAGCCATTTTCTTGTATCCCATCATGGCTGAAGCGCCTTTAATCGTATGAGCAGAACGCATTAGCTCGTCAAGTATCTTTTTTTCTTTTGGTCTTTTTTCTAATTTTAAAAGATTGGCATTTAGGCTTTGCAAATGATCTTCGACTTCCGAGATAAAAATAGATTTAAGTTTTTTGGGGTCGAGCATAAATTATCTTATTAATTCCATTATTTTTTCCGCAATTTTCTCTGGCGGTAAAACCTCATCTGCTAGCTTTGCTTCAATAACTGCTTTTGGCATTGAATCAACGGCGGCGGTTTTTGGATCTTGAACAATAGTATGTCCGCCAACGGCTTTGATTGCTTTCATGCCTTTCAAACCATCTTCTCCCATGCCGGTTAAAATCACGCCGATAATTTTTGAGGGTCTTGCATAAGCCAAAGAAATCATGGTTACATCAATTGAAGGACATGAATGACAACTTTTTAATTCTTGAATCAAATTTATTTTAAGACAAATATTTTTTATTTTTTTTACTTTCTCAATTTCCATTTGCATATTACCAGGAGCAATAAAAGCATGGCTGGTCTTGATTGTTTCTCCTTCTTGCGCTTCACGAACAACTAATGGTGAAATTTTGTTTATGCGCTCCGAAAAGGTTTCAGTAAAGTGCTTTGGCATATGCTGGACAACAAGAATTGTAGCGCCAAAATCAGAAGGAAATTTTTCTAAAATATTTTCAATTAGCGGAGGACCGCCAGTTGAGGCGCCAATAACCACAATGGCTGAAACATTTTCACTGTTTCCTTCTATTTTTTTGACTTTCTTTTCTTTTATACGATGGAATTTTAGAATTCTGGCATGGACAGCAATTTTTATTTTAGAAATAATTTCTACTCGCACTTTTCCAATATCTAAAGAAACTTCTCCTGAAGGTTTTAGGACAAAATCTGCCACACCCAATCTTAAGCTTTTTAAAGTTACTTCCGCTCCTTCTTTTGTAAAAGCGGAAATCATGATAATCGCTGGCGGGTGATTTTCTGATTTTAATATTTGCTCCGTGGCTTGCGCTCCGTCAATTTTGGGCAGTAAATAATCCATCAAGATTGCATCTGGTTTTAGACGTTTTGCTTCTTTGATTGCCGTCTCCCCATCTCTTGCCATGCCAACAACTTCTATTTCTGGATCAACATTCAGAATCTCAGCTAATAATGTGCGCATAACGAAAGAGTCGTCAACAATAAGAACTCGGATTTTATTCATTTTGATTTAGTTGATTGTTAACAAATTAATTTAAAATCTATCTGATACAAATAAAGACGGTATTAAGCTAAATACTTGATTCACTTAATATTTCCCGTCCTTTTTTTATTTCAATATTTTTTTAATTTCCTCAATTACTTTTGAAGAATCAAATGGTTTGACAACAAAGCCCAAGGCGCCATAACTTTTTGCCTCCTCAATCAGTTTTTCTTGGCCTACTGCGCTGACAACTAAGATATTTGTCGTACGGCCGATTTTTTTCAACACCTCCATGCCATCAACTTCGGGCATAATTAAATCCAGTAAGATTAATCCAGGTTTTTCTCTTTCTTGTATTTCAAGAGTCTCTTTGCCGTTTCCTGCTTCGTAAAATTTAGATAAGCCTATATTTTGAAGAATGTCTTTCAAAACCTGGCGCATAAAAATTGAATCATCGGCAATTAGAATTTTAATGTTTTTGTCCATAAATGTTAGTTTAAAATTAAAGATTAAATTATAAGATTAAGTCTTTAATCAATTTTGCCAACTTCTTTTGTTATTTTTCCTAGGCTTAATAACTCTTTGTCGGAAAGCATTTTTGGCAAATCGATCAAGATAATTAGACGGCTTTCTTTTTGTTTTTCCTTTTTTTTAGTTTCTTCGGTTTTGTTGATTTTAGCTTTTGCTTCTTGAACTACAACTCCTTTAATAAACTCAGCATGAATTTTCGCAGTAACTAAACCTGGCGCCTTCTTAATTTGAGAGATTGGCACTCGCAAAACCCCGGCTACCTTATCGACAATAACGCCGAATAGGCTATTTCCCACTTCGACAATAATAATGTGTTGTGGAACAGCTTGATGTTCTCTTGCTAATTTAAATCTTTTTTCTAAATCCAAAGTTACAACAATCTTTCCCCGTAAATTCAGGATTCCGGAAATAAAATCTGGAGCGCCCGGCACTGGCGTAACTTGAGGAATTCTTATAATCTCTTTTAGATCCTCGATTTCTACGCCGTATTCTTCTTTGTCTAATTCAAAAACAACCAGCTGAATAAATTCTTCGGCTTTGGTTTTTCCGGCTTCAGATTCCTTTGCTACTTTGGAGATAATGTTTTTTAAATCAGTATTTTTCATAGTAATTATCTAATTTCTTTTATTTTTTCCGCTAGCTCTTTGGCTTTTTCTTTATCAATAATCAAGCCAGCAGAGATTTCTACCCAGCGAGCAAGCTTGTCTAAATGTTCAAGAGAAAGATCTTCTGGGTCAATATCTAGGTGTCCTTTGATTTGGCGTAAGATAAATCGCTCGGCGGCTGGGCCTAGATATTCAGCGCTTACAGTGGTAATTTCTTTTACTAAAGGATTCATAGGTTTGATGTAAATTTAAATTTAAAAGATTAAAAACTGACAGCAATTTTAATCTTAAATCTTTACTTTCTTTTACTTACCCCCCCCCCCGCTCGAGCAGGATTTTTACACTTGCAACCATGCGATTAAAAGCGCGGACTAAAAGACCAACTTCATCTTTACCTTCTTTAACTTTTAGTTTAATTGATAAATCGCCCTTGCTTATTTTATCCATTGACTCGGCCAACTCTTTTATAGGATTAAAGACTGTTTTTATTATATAAGTTAAAATAATAATGAATACCAAAATCAGTACTCCAGACATAATAATTGTTTGATTTCTAAGCAGCTGCCCGACTTTTACTCCCAGCATTGCTTCTTTTATATCTTCGATTGGCACGGTGACAGAAACTACCCAGCGCCGGTTTGGAAAAATGTTAGCTGGCACTGCGACTAAAACTTTTTCTTTTCCCTCAAAAGTATAGCGCGCCTTACCCTCTTTTCCTTGTTCGGCTGCAATCTTAATCGCATCGTTAAATTTCTGATTTTTTCCTGTTAATTTTTGGATTTCTTCTGACCACATATTTTTCCCCATCAAATCTTTGCGTGGATGCATAAGAATATCGCCATTGTCATCTTGAACCACTGGATAGCCCTGTTTCAAAAATTTAATATCCTTTAAGAATTGCTCTTGAAACTGGCCAAAATTAATTGCTCCGCCTAAAGTGCCGATAAAATTGCCGTTGTCATCATATCTTGGAACATGCAAAGAAGTGACATATTGCGGATCAGCGGCATCAGGAGCAGGAGGAATTAAATAGCCAAGCACAGCTTCGTGTTTTGGATCTTCAATAATTTGCTTTAAATGGGCGATTTTCTTGCCGTCAACGCCAAGAGCTGCTGGATTTACTGAACAATCAAAAACACCTTGAGCATTCATTCGACCGATATTTGAGAGTTTTTCCTCCATTCCAGAAAGAACTTCTGTTAATTTTTTGTTGCAAGTTTCAGTATCTCCTGTTTTTACTTCAGGAAGTTTAGCAATTAAATTGAGTTTTTCCCGAATATCTTCTACCTCTCCACTAGTAATCTTGGCTACTTGTTTGGCGACTAATAATTCCTGCTCCGCGTAGACATCAACTAAATTGTCGGTCATTTTATTTTTAACCGATGAGGCAGTGATCATTCCAGCAACGGAAATAATTGCCGTGGCCAGAACAATCAAGAGAATGATCGTTGTTTTTTTATTCATATAGATTAAGATTAATAAAGTTTATGATTAAAGCAAACTAAAATCTTTAATCATAAATCTTTAATATTTATTTTTTTAATTTGCTGTTTATTGCTTGTAACTTTACCCCCCCCCGGCTAATTTTTGCAATTCTTTCGTTAATCCCTCTAATTGCGCGGCCGTGGCAGAAACTTGCTGGCTGGCGGAATTTAGCTGTTGATTCAAGGCTGATAACTGTTGAGCTGATGAAGCGTGCTGTTCTGTGACAACGGCAATAGAATCCATAGTTTTCGCTACTTGCCGTGTTGAAACTGATTGCTGTTCCACACCAGAGGATATTTCTTGAATTTTGCGATTTAATCCCGAGGTTGCTTTTACGGTTTCTTCATAACCAGCCATAATATCTTTAGTTAAAATTTTAATGTCATCAGTGGCTTTGGAAGAGCGATCGGCTAATTTTCTGACTTCATCAGCGACTACGGCAAAACCTCGGCCAGCTTCCCCGGCCCGCGCCGCTTCAATCGCGGCGTTTAAAGACAAAAGATTGGTTTGTTCAGTAATAAAAGTAATTAATTCGGTAAATTTATTAATTTTCTCTGATTTTTCTCCGGCTATCTGAACTGTTTGAGAAGTCTTGGCGGATAATTGCAAAATTTCTTTGGCGGCAATAGAAATCTGTGATATTGCCGCGGCCATTTCAGCTATAGCTTTTGAAATTTCTTCTACTTGTTTTGATTGCGTTGCCGCGCCTTGAGCAATCTGCTGAGTTGTAGAAGCATTTTGTGTGGAAGCAGAAGATGTACTTTGCGCAGAATTAGAAAGTTGTCCAGTAGCAGAAATAATTTGTTTTATAGATTTAACTAAAACATCTTTAATTAGTTTAGATAAGAAAATAACTAGAATAATGCTTAAAAATATGGCGGCAAGACCTAAAATAATTATCGCCTTGCGAGCAAAAGAAGATGTTTTATTTAGATCATTTGTGCTTTGGGCCAATTTATTCTCAATCATTTCTTGGAGATTAAGCAAGTCTTGATCGTTTTTTCTTGTTATCGTGTCAAATTTTTCCATTGCTTCTGAAGCTAACCCTTCGTCATTAGCCAAATAAGCAGCCTTTAGCTGATTTCTATATTTTTCCATTTCTTCCATATTTGCTGTTGGCTTTAAAACACCTTCGGAAATTTTGGGATCAGAAAAATTTATTTTTTTAAGTTCTTCAAGAATTTTGTGCCAGCTATCGATAGAGTTCTGAAAATTTTCATCTCCTTCTTTAAAATATTTTTCTTGCGCAATATTTGCCTCATCTTCGCTTTTTTTATCTTCTTTGGCATGATGCCAGGCAAGATTTCCTTCAATATATTCGCTATGAGACGCGAAATATTTCATATTTTCAATGCGCAACTCTCTCGTATATCGCGCGCCCGGCCGCCAAATAGTGGTGAGCTGATTAATGCCTTTTTCTATTTTGACAAAACTTAAATAAACAACTACCCCTGCCGCCACCCATAAAATAATGAGCAAGCTGAAACCAAGAGCTAAAAGTTGCGTGACTGTAAATTTTTTGAAAAAATTAGGCATAATTAGAATATTATTTTTGTGGCTTTTGCCCGCCCGTTAGTTTTTGTAAAACATTGGCTAATCCGCTAAGCTGTGTCGCGGCAGCGCTGACTTGTTGATTCGCTGAATTTAACTGTTGAGATAAGGCAGAAAGCTGTTGAGTTGAAGAAGCATGCTGGCTGGTTATCGCGGCTACAGAATCTAAGCTTTTTGCCACGCCAGAAACAGAAACAGATTGTTGTTTGACCCCGGATGACACATCTTGCATTTTTGTGGAAATTTGCGCTACGCTCATTGTAATTTGCGCTAAACCAGTTAAATTATTACTAATTTCTTTTGAGCTTTCTTCAGTTGTTTTTGCCCCTCCTTCAAAAGAAGTTGTTGCTTTTTCTATTTGATCAACCATTTCTTTAGTTTGATTTCTAATCTCTTCAGCAGATTTAGCTGATCCTTCGGCTAATCTTCGCACTTCATCAGCGACAACAGCAAAACCACGGCCTGCCTCGCCGGCTCGCGCTGCTTCAATTGCGGCGTTTAATGATAGAAGATTGGTTTGTTCTGTTATTTTGTTAATAACATCAGTAATTTTTTCAATTTGCTCTGATTTGGTGGCTAATACCGCGACAATTTTGCTAGCGCTGTCAAAAGTATTTTTAATCTCAGTCAATCTCTTTTGAGATTTTTCCGCGCCCTCTCCTGTTTTTTGGGCCATTTCTGATGTTTTTATTGTTAAATTTGAGATTTCTTTTGTGGCTAAGGAAATCTGTTGGATAGCGGCTGACATTTCAGCCATGGCTTTGGAAATTTCTTCCACCTGTTTTGATTGTTGACTCGCGCCTTGGGTAATTTGTTGCGTTGTCGCGGCGTTTTGGGTGGAAGCGCTTGATGAACTTTGCGCGGAAGAGGAAAGCTGTTTTGTCGCTGAGATAACTGATAAGATTGCTTTTTTCAAAATATCATTAATTGACTTGGAAATAAACCAACCATAAATCAAAGTTAGAATGAGGATTACTCCAGAAAAAATCAAAATTAAATTTTTGTTTTGTCTGCTTTGCGCCAAAATATCAGTTATTTCAATCGCTGAGACTAATTCTCCTATTTCTTTTCCCTCGTTATCTTTAAACATAGACTGGTTACAACTAAAATCTCTATTATTTTCTTTTATTATCCCCAATACTCCTAAATCCTGATGTGTACCTTTTTCACCTTTTTCTTCTGCCTTTTTATATAGGGCTAAACATTTATTCATTACTGGATTTTCTGAAGAACTATCAACCACAACATGATTTGTAAGATCATCCCAATTATTTACTTCCTTTAAATTTTGCTTTTCTTCAATGTATTTTTCCTTATCTAAAAACTCTTTTCCAACCAAAACAGCATATTCGTTATTGCTTTGGCCTTTCAGTCCTTGAATTTGATGTTCGACATTTTCGTCTAATTCAAGATAGCCAATTAAATTATTTTCATAGAAAACAGGGGCAATGGCATTGAGCTGAAAATTGGTTTCTTCCAGCTCCAGCCCAGAGGCGACTTTTTTTGTCTCTACGGCTTTTTCAAGAGAAAGACATTCCATTTTGTCACCAAATAGTTCTTTTTCATGAACTCTTAAGAAAACATTTTTATCTGGCAAATGATAATAGAAACTGGTAACGCCATATTGATTCTTAAGCTCTTGAAAAAGAGGCGAACTTGCTTGATATAATTTTTCACGGTCTCTATCTTTGAAGCTTTCTTGAAATTCTTTGTTTTCTGAAATAGTTTGCGCAAGCGCGGAAAGAGATTTGCTGTCTTCTTCTAGATGCAAACTAAATAAATGATCTATATCTTTTATTTCTGTTTTAATTAGATAATTTTGTGTTTGCTTTTGGCTGAAAAAAGCAAGGATATATAAAGCTACGGCAAGAATTACAACAATACCGCCGAAACTTAAAATTAGTCTTTGAGAAATTGTCAGGTTTTTAAAAGGGTTGGCCATATAAAATAAAAAAATCCTTAATTAAAAAATAAGGATATTAAAGATAATAAAAGATTTGCGCGATTTTACTTTCTTTCTCTCTCTCTCTCTCTCTCTCTCTCTCTTGGCTTTTTATAAGCATATTTTTATTTTTTGTTTTTGGCATTATTAAATTATATTATTTTGACTGAATTTAGTATAGCATGTTTATTTATTTTTGGATAATTGGTTGGGGATAAATGGAAGTTAAAATTGGTATTTTAGGATTTTAATTTTTTAAATTTCTTTTTAGATGGTAAAAAGTTTTTTCTGGTTGAAATTTTTTTGCCAGTCTCTTTTTCTAGCTTTTGTCTGGCATCGCCAGCTATTTTCCCGCCTTTTTTAGATGCTACTTTGTTTTCTGGAAATCCTTGAGCATCTTTAACCTTGGCTATTTCTGTAGTTGAAGCTTCGCCCAACATCGTAAAAATCAATTCCAAATCATCCATGTGGTCACGCAAATTTTCCCTCTTTAAATTCTTAAACTTCTTATACTGGCTAGGTGTCATATCAAAAGTGGCTTTTGATATTTCAGCTGTCAATATCTCATATTCTTTCTGTTGCCTTATGCCTCTTTTTTCCCATTCATTAGTTAATGTTTCTCGAATCTCAATACCACGCATTCTTTTGGCAATCCAGGAGTCAGGATATCCTTTGGCTTTGTATAAAAATCTGGTTCTTTTGGTAGCTAATTCAGGGTCCTCAATCTCTTGAATTCTCTCATAACCTACTCTGGCCAACCAGCGCTTAAAGGGTTCAGCTTTGGGAGATGGAATAGATTGAATGATACGCAGAAGACCTTCGGCATTGGCACAATTCATCTTTTGTGAACCGCCCTCAGTATCAATTAAAAGGGTGTGGACAATTTGTCCATACCCTTTGTTTAGTTCCAAATCTCGCCTGCGCATTTTATTAATATAGTCTTTTACATTGACTGAATCAGTTAATGTAAAAACCACGTCTTCAACTACAAACCACCACTCATTTTTATGAATAGTCTTTCTAATTTCTTTTTTGCGGAAAATTGCTATTTGGGTTGTGGTTTCTATTTTATTGGACATGATTGCTTTGAGTGATAATTTCAGTTGCCGACAATTTGTCGACAACTTATATTACAATAATCTAAACGATTTGAAAGCTGGAGCAAAATATTTAGTATTTGATGTTTTAAATTTTTTCAATTTTGCAAAACCGGTGATAGCGTATAATTTTTTGTTTTTGATTAACAGGATTTGCGCTGCTTGAATATCAGTGCTGTTGCTTTTTCCTTTGTAAACAATTCTTGAAGCTTTATATGGTAATTTTGCATAGTTTCTGACTTTTGTTGGATGAATAGATGTAGTCCCTCCTGAAAATCCAGTTGCATAATCATTTGCAAAGTCATTTGACATTGAAAGATGATTCTTTTTCCAGCTCTTTTTTTCCGAAGTTGATACGCTGATTCTTTGAATGCTGAAAAGAATGATGTTTTTGCCGTAAAAAAAACGACTGCCCTTATTCGAAGAAACTGTCCAAGAAGAAGGAAGCCAAATTGAAATTCCTAAACCTGTGTCTGTATAATTAATTTTGGCAGCAAAACAATTTGATATGCCAAAAAAAAGACCGATAACTATAATAAAGGCGACTATTTTCTTCATAGGTTTTTATTTTATTTGTTTTAGATTATAAATTTTCTTTTTGTATTTTTTTTATTTCGCTTAAAAGGTATTTTTTAATTTTTGGCCACGATAAATCTTCTTTTAACACTTTTATTCTTGAATCTTGCTGATCGCGTTCTGCGTCATCAAAATAAATTAAGGCGCGCAAACCATGATAAATATCAAATTCTGGGTATTTGTTTTGAGCTAATTCTAATATTTTTTTTAGACCCAAAAGATTTATTAAATAATATATATCAATAAAATCTCTTTTTCGTCCACGCTGGGAAATTGCAACTACTTTCATAGTAGCAATGTCATTGACTGAAACTATATTTATATCTTGAAATCGCAGCAAGGAAAGTACTTTGTAAGGATAATAAAAGCAACTTAAACGAACTTTTTCGTTAATAATAATTTCAAAAGTATCATCACTGTCTTGTAAAATTTTAATTTCTGCATTTTTTAAATTTTCTTTAAAAAGCAAAATTAACTCTCCGGCCTTAAAATGATTTGGGGTATAAAAATCAAAATCAACTGATGTTCGATGACCAATTTGCAAAGACAAAGCAGCCCCACCGGCTAAATAAAATTTTTCTTGTTGATTTTTGTTTAGAACTTCTGGATGCATTTTTTTTTGCTGATAACGAGAATAAAGCTTCATTAATTGTTTCTTTTGGAAGCTTAATATCAAAAATGTTAAACCAATAATTTAAAACATCTTTGTGCCATATTCCGCGATCAGGATTTTTAATTACTTCTTTAATTTCTTTTTCTGGATAGTTTTTTAAAAGCCAATTCAACTGCTCCCATGTGCCATAATTTAATACTTGCGTAATGATAAGATGCTTGTCTTCTGGATCTTTTGGATTTAATTCGTCAAGGTTGTATGACCAAAGGCAGGTTTGCAAAAATTCTGGTAATTTTTTTATTTTGGACATAAAATTTTTATTAAATTAAAGTATGAGGTTATAAAATCGATGTTTTTATTATAACACAAGCGATATTTATTATTAATGTTATTATATCATTTTTTTGCAAAATAAAAAAGATGCTTTGAAGCATCTTTGTAAAGAACAAGGAAAGAACTAGTCTAGATTGATAAAGCTGACAATGCCAATTTCGCGATCATTGGTATTGGCAATAAATAGATAGTTGTAGAAAAGAACAGCGTCTTGAGGATTATGGCCAGTGTCTAGAATCATGAATTGAGAATTGTCTTTGCGTCGGAAAATTGTGACTTGATTATTCACGGAGTCAATAACAGGATAATAGATATCTTGCATTCGATAGTTTGTATCAACGGCAAGATTGAAATCTTGAAGAAGGTCAAGGCTTAGAAACTGTTCATCAAGACCTTTGATAGCTAATCTGTCATTCTCTTGCAGGTAAAAGTGAAATGGATATTGAGTTAGAGTAAAGCTGGCCTCCGTACTGACTTCGGGTGTAGCGGCAACAGGATTTTCTGGCGGAGTAGCTGGATTATTTGGTGGTGTTGTGGATGGGTCATTGGTAAAAATTTGGACTTTCGGTTGCTCCAGATCAGGATCTTTGACTTCGCAACTGAAAAGAAAAATAAAAGAAAAAATAATGATTGCTAAATATTTCATCACTTCCTCCTTTTTCTTGGAGTGTCTGCTCAGTAAACTGGCCAGGCGTTTTGGATATAACGGACGCCATTGTCTATTTCAATGCGCACTTCAACGATGATTCCGCGAACTGTTCGTCTACAAAGCCCCACTCGATCGCATTGATCGGCGACGCTTTTGACAGTTGTTAATATCTCCTGTTCATTCCAATTGAGCGGGAAAAAGTTGGAAGGTGAACCTTCGCGAAAACGGAAGGGACTATGAGTAATCAAAATATTTTTGGCTTTGTCAAGACTGAGTCTAACGCCACCACGACTTGTGAGATTGTTGGCAATAGTGCGTACTTCTTCATTGACAAGAATTTTACCGAAACTTTTGATCCTGCCGACACCACCCATGGCTCGTCGGATAGAGATTGGCATTCTTTCCATAGCTTGACGAAGCATGACTGGAGTTGTTCGAGCGCCAATTCTGGCTGCTCGTCCAACAGGAACAATATCTAGTGTGATTAAGCCTAGAGCAATTCCTCTTTGGATTGCTGAGGCATTATCATTCAGAAAAACTGTATTAACATTGTTGCCAAAATCTTCTATGGTATCAATTAAGATGCCTTCACACTGATCAAAGAATCCGCCAAATGGTTCAACGGCATTGCCGCCACCACTTGCAATTAATTCTCCACCCATATGAACTGCAAATTCGAAATCATTGAAATACTCCACTTGCCCATTTTCAAAGGTAGCTATGTTGCTATCTCCATCAGAAATTGGCAGACCGAATCCTGAACTGCCATAACCAAAGTTGCGCCAAAATTCCCATGGTTTGCCACGCACACCAAAGCTTTGGCCGTAGTAATTGCTCCAAGGACTTGAATAGTGGACAATAGAGGCAATTTGATCGGTGTTAATATTTTGCAACTTGAAGTACTGATTGAAACTTCCGGAAATTGCTGAAGGAATACCGCTTTGTTCACCACTGACCGGCAAATAACGATGCCAACCAAAAACATTGTCATTGGCATTGAAACTGGCAGAGGCTAAGACCTTATATTTATTCCAAAGTCCGCTGCCAATGCTGTGTGGCGCTTTGGAAGTATCATAGGATGCCAGTACCCAGCCATTTTGCGTGGTGACATAATAGAATCCTTCAGGAAAATGATTTTCACGGCTAACATTACCGACTATCGGATTATTGGCCGAGGCGTATCTTTCAAAGTAAGCTTTGGGAATAGGATTGCGATTTGGTATAACTAAGGCAATTGCATAAATAGCATTATTGTCGTTATCGTTTGCAGAAGCTATTCGCAATGTGCCAGTGCTAACAACAGCCACAGTATCATCTTCTTCAATAACTGGTTGTGGCGGATTATTTTGAGCTGGTGGATCTTGAGCAAGCGGATTCTGAGCTTGTGGATCTTGATGTATTTGATAAATGAAAGTTCTATAAACAAGCGGAGAAGCGTCACCCAAATCATCATAAGCTTTGATAAAGAAAGTTCTTTCACCTGTGCCTAGATTTCCCCAAGTGTACATGCCAGAATTATTGTAAATATTCAAATTAAGAGGATCGTCGAGGCCGATCATATAGTAGATAACTTGGCCATCAGGATCAGAGCCAGAAAAAGTGAAGTTGGCAAAGTTCTGATTTATTGTTCCAGAAGGACCGGAAAGAATATTGGCCTGAGGAGGTTGATTGACTGGCCTATTTGGAGCATCGCCATTACGATAGCCTAAGACAATATTATCAAGCCAGACTGCGGGAGTGTTGTCACCGATGTGAAAAGTAATTCGGAAATGATCATCGGTAAGCCTTCCAGTGAAAGAGAATTCAAAAGTTTGCCATTGCGTGGTCAGATTATATTGCTGGTAAATCTGACTGTCACCCCAAGGACTATAGTCACGATGAATGTCTAAAGTAATAGGGCGATTACTGGAACTCTTTGCCGAAAACGATCCTTTATATTCTCGCTGTTCCATCGGAATAATCTGCTTGAGCTGAACATTATAAACTTCAACAATGCGTGAATTTTCAATTCTCGCTGAACAGCTACCATGACTGGCGACATTATTGCAATCTCTAAAGAATTGAGCTGTATTCTGATGATTTTCTGACAACCAAGATTCAAGACCGCCGTTAACTTCAAAGCTAGGATTGCGCAACATGTTGACAACTGGACGATCTGGTGGAGGCGGAGCTTGCGCTTGATAAGAGAAGACTAAAGAAACAATTGCTGAAAAAGCGTTTCCGTCATCAACAGCTTTGACATAAAAAATGTGCTGGCCAATCGAAAGATTGGAAAAACCAACACTGCCTGTTGTATTCCAGTTAGACGGATTGGGATTATCCAAATCATAGTAAAATCCAACAATTATTCCATCCGGATCCCATCCCTCAAAAATGAAAGTGGCAGAATTATGGTTGATAATATCCATTGGTCCGGAAGTAATCAAAACTGTTGGCGCTTGGTTGGGCGGCGGTTGGACAATGTAAGTGAAAGTCCGACTGACAATCGCTGAAGAGGCTCCGTCATCATCTTGTGCTAGAACATAGAAGGTATGTTGACCGGCGATAAGATTGCTCCAAATGAACTGATTATTGACGGTAAAAGTGTTGGGGTTGGGAAGATCAAGTCCATAATAATAACCGGTGACAAGGCCATCAGAATCAATTCCGTTAAAAGTAAATGTGGCTGAATTCTGATTTATAACGCCATTTGGTCCGGAAGTGATCGAAACTGTTGGTACTTGGTTAGGCGGTGGCGGAATTACGTAAGTGAAAGTCCGATTGACAATTGCAGAAAAAGCATTGCTGTTATCAACAGATTTGATGTAGAAAGTGTGTTGACCTGCGGAAAGATTGCTCCAAGTAAAACTGTTGGCATTGGTGAATGTGTTAGGATTGGCATTGTCTAAACCGTAGTAATAGCCAGCGATTTGACCATCAGCGTCTGTACCGCTAAAAGTGAAAGTGGCTGAGTTCTGATTGATGTTACCATTTGGTCCAGAAGTAATCGAGACTGTTGGCGCTTGGTTGGGTGGTGGTTGGACAATGTCATAGCGAAGAAAAACATTATCAATCCAGACAGTATTAAGATTATTGCCGACATGGAAAGCAGCGCGATAGCGACTATCATTCACCTGTCCTGTAAAAGTATACTCAAATGATTGCCATTGCGAAGTAATATTGACTTGCTGATAAATTTGGCTATTTCCCCAAGGACTATAATCACGGTGCACATCGAGTGTAATGACTCTGTTAGCTGTGCTTTTGGCGGAAAAAGAGATACGGTAGCGACGCTGCAGTTCCAGGGGGAAAGCTTGCTTGAGTTGAACCTGCCAGCAATCTGTGACGCTGAGAACTTCTATCTTGGCAGAACATCTACCCGAAGCTGCGACAGCGCAATCCTTGGAGAATCGGCCGGCCTGGACATAGTTTTCAGTATTCCAGAAGTCAAGAGTACCTTCTTCAAAATCACGATTGAAAACTAGACTGCCGTCTGGTAATGGCAGAATTTGCTGAGTGATGGAAACATCATCAACCCAAACTGTTGAAACATCGTTGCCAACATGAAAAGTCAGCTTGTAGAGATTGTCATTAAGTGCGCCAAAAAAGTTATAATGGAAAGTTTGCCAGGAAGTGGTCAGATTGATTACGTTGTAAAAACTGACTTGATTCCAGGGATCGTGGTCTTGATTGGCTTCAACTTCAATAGTGCGATTGCGTGAAGCTTTGGCAGAAAAGACAAGCGCGTAAGCAACATTTTGCTGAACTGCAAAATTCTGTTTGAGTTGAACTTGGTGGACATTGACTGCGTTAGAAACATCAACTCTTGCTGAACAATTGCCGGAAAAGGCTTGCTGACAATCCGTGCTAAATTGAGCGACATTTAAGTCGTTTTCATTCAACCAAGAGTTCATGCCATTTTCAAAACCGCCATTGCGAATGATTGATTGACCGAAGGATAAACTGCAAAAAATTAAGCTAAAACTTGCTAAAACGGTTGACACTAAAAGTTTCAATCTACGTCGTTTGGCCATCTCTTCCTCCTGCGCTTGTTGGTCCCCTTCTCAGAAGGGGGGCTAGTTGTAAGGTGCTAACAAAAAATTCCCTTGTGGGGAATTTATGCGCTCATTACTGAAAGTATGTCTTTACTCTCAGAAACAAGAGTAAAATTATCTTTGATACTTTAATGTTATTCTTATAATTAAAATTTGTCAAATGATTTTGTTTAAAATCTATTTTTCTAATTTTATTATAATTTTAGTATCAATATCATCGTCAAACACAAAATCAGCTTTTTTGACATTTTGCTTTATCTCAAAAATTAAATTTTTAGTGACTTTTTCTCCGGCTTTTAAGTTTGTTTCCTGTTCAAGCAAATCAGAAGCTTCATTTTTTGATGGAATGACTAAAGAGAATTCGCCATCGCTTGGATCAAGCAATGAAAAATCAAGAAGAGAAATTACTTGATCTTGGTCGGTATTGTTTTTAATTGAAAAATCGACTTTGTAAAATTCATTATCTTTTGCTGGCTGGCTAGATTTTAAATTAATTTTTTCTAATGAACTAATCTGTAAATCTAAAATTTCATTAGAAATGGTCTGACCGATTTTTCCAACATTTTGTTTTCTCTTATCTTGCTCTTCGGAAGGAACGGTAACAATTGGCTCTTCTACCAAGCCATTTAATGTTTCTTGCCATTTCTTGACATTAGATGGAGTATTAGATTTTTGCTGATTTATATATTTGATAAATAAGAACCCGGCACTCGAAATAATTAAAATAAAAATTAAAAGACCCACAAAGATACTTAAACTAATGATTAACGTGGTGTTGTGTTTACGTGTTGGTTCTGAATTGTTTGTTTTATTTTGCATAAATATAATTTAAAACTTGAAAGCATAAAAATGGATTGTCATTCTGGTTAAATTTATTGGTGCCAATAAATTTAACCAGTGAAGAATCCCGTGATTATTCCAATAGATAACGGAATCCTTCGCTTCGGCTTAGGATGACAAATTTTTTTAGTTTTTTATATTTTTAGTTAGTCTTTCCCATTCTTCATCAATATTTTTTTGCATGACAGAAATTATGTGCTTGTTATTCTCTTCAAATAAATGGGCGAATCTTTTTTGCGGTTTTAAGAATTCCTCAATTGGCTTTCTTTGTTCTGACTTATAATTAATTTTGTATTGGCCATTTTCAACTTCATAAAGAGGCCAGAAATTTGTTTCAACACCGAGACGAGAAATTTCTATTCCTAAATTTTCTTTAAATCCCCAACCTAAAGTACAAGGCGCTAAAACATTGATAAATTTTGGACCTTTAATTTTGAAGGCCTTGCTTGCTTTTTCATACAAATCCTGCCAATGAGAAACTGCTGCTTGAGCAACGTATGGAATGTCATGAGCTATTGCAATTTTAGTTAAATTTTTTCTTTTTTCTTCCTTGCCATGATGTTCTTTGCCATCTGGAGTTGTTGAAGTTGTAGCCCCAAAAGGAGTAGCACTTGAACGTTGTACGCCAGTATTCATATAAGCTTCATTGTCATAGCAAACAAAAAGACAGTTGTGCCCTCTTTCTAACATTCCAGATAAGGCTTGCAACCCAATATCATAAGATCCTCCGTCCCCTGCAAAAGCAATAAAATTGCAATCTTCAACTCTAAATTCTTTGCCTGATGCATCATGTATTGTTTTGTTTAACAAGGCTCTGTGGGCTGTTTCAACTCCAGAAATCAAAGCTCCAACTGCTTCAAAAGTTGAATGAATCCATGGCACATTCCAAGAAGTTGTCGGATAAATTGTGGTTGTTACTTCCATACAGCCTGTGGCATTGGCAACGATAGCTGGCTTGTCTGATGCTTTCAAAATTGTCCTAATTATTTGCGGGATTGCAGTACAGCCGCGGCAGGTGCCGTGGCCGGATTCTAATGGGTTCGGTTTCTTGCAAATTTCTTTTAAAGTAATCATAATGGTTTAATAAAAATTCTAAACTCTAAATCCTAAATAAATTCAAATGGTAAAATACAAAAATTAAAATTTGATGTCGATTTTTAATTTTGATCATTTTGATTTTAAATTTATTTAGAATTTAGGATTTAGAGTTTTTTATAACAGTTGTCTTCTCACGATTTAACTTCCCTAACACTGCCTTTGCCATATCTGGCCGATTGGTAATTATTCCATTAACTCCTAATTCCATCACCCATTTTAGATCAAGAGACCAATTAACAGTCCATGTATTAATTTTAATTCCTAAATCATGGACTTGTTTTATTTTCTTTCTGGTTAAAAATCCATAATATGGATGGACGTAATTTAGATCATTTTTTTGCAAAAATTTGAGATTGTTTTTGCGTAATTGCCAGCAAAGCAAGGCAATTTTGATCTGTCGATCAATTTCTCTAACTCTTAAAATTATTTTTCTGTTGAATGATGAAATAATTACTTTGTAACGTAGATCATATTTATCTAAGAGCGCGATTAATTTATCAATGCATTCTAAAGGAATATTTTTTACTTCAAAATTGTAATTTGTTTTGCCAAGTGTAATTTTAATAACTTCTTCCAATGTTGGAATTGCTTCTCCATGGATTTTTATTTTTTTTAGATCAGCTAAGGTAAAATATTGGACTAGTCCAGAGCCATCAGTCATGCGATCAATTGCTGAATCATGAAAAACTATGAGTTCATTGTCTTTTGTAACTCTGATATCTAGCTCAATCATGTCCGCGCCAAAAGCACAAGCTTTTCTGAATGAATCTAGCGTATTTTCAAAAGCGTAAGATGATGCTCCTCTGTGGGCAATGATTAATGGCGGTTCTTGGAAATTATTTTTCATATAAAAACTGAGATGTTGGCAAAAATTTATTTTCTTGTAAATCTTGAAAAACTTTTTTTATATCATTTATTACTGTATCATGTCCGCCTAAACCGTAAATATATGATGCTACCTGCGGTTTTAATTTTGTAAAACTTAAAGATATCATGACATCGGAATATAATGGAGGCATGGCACCAAAAGCGATCGATCGATCCAAGACTGCAATTTTTTTTGCATTTGCTAAACTGCTAGCAATTTCTTGATAAGGAAATGGACGAAACATTATTGGCCTGACAAGACCAACTTTTTGGCCTTGTTCTCTTAATTCGTCAACAACAACTTTGGCGGTTGATGCAGTTGAAGCAAGTAAAATTATAATTGTGTCGGCGTCCTCTGTTTTATATTCTTCAATTAAATTATATTTTCGATTAGTTAATTTTGATAATTCTGAACCGATCTCTAAAAATTCCTGTCCAACTTTTTTATAAACTTCAAATTGCTGTTTTTTTATTTCAGTGAAAGTATTTGGCAATGACAACGGACCATAAGTTGTCGGATTTGCGACATCTAAAAGCGGGCGATCTGGTTTGAATTCACCGACAAAATTTTTGACGTCATTATCTTCCAAAATAAAAGTTTTTTCAACGCTATGAGAAGTTGTAAAACCATCCTGGCAAACCATTATTGGCAAGAATAATTTTTCAGCTAATCTTTGAGCAATGATCGAAAAATCATAAACTTCTTGATTATTGCCACAAAATAATTGGATCCAGCCAGTATCTCTTGCTCCCATAGCATCTGAATGATCACTATGGATGTTAATTGGAGCAGACAAAGCGCGCATGACCAAATGCATAACAATTGGCAAACGAAAACCGGATGCCACTCCCAAGACTTCCCACATTAAAGCTAAGCCTAATGATGCAGTTGAAGTTATAGTTCTTGCTCCAGAGGCAGATGCGCCGACGCAAGCAGACATGACTGAATGTTCGGATTCAGCGTAGATCACTTTTGTGTTAACTTTGCCATCAGCAACGAGTTTGGAAAAAAATTCGATGATAAATGTCTGCGGACAAATTGGATAAATTGAAACAACGTCAGGATTAATTTGGCGCATTGATTCAACGGCAGTTTGAGAACCTGTAATTGCTTTAAATTTTTGGTTATTCATAAATTAATTTTTATTGTTGCTTCATTGTTATTGCTTTGCTCGGACATTCATGAGCACAAATTCCACAACCTTTGCAATAATTCAAATCAATATAATCTAATTTATCATCTTTTGCTTTGATGCAATTTTCTGGACAATATTGAACGCAAGTCAAACAATTAACGCACTTTTTTTTGTCAACGATTGGAACTTGCAATTTCCATGAACCAGTCTTGTTTTCTTTTGATGATCCCGGCGTAATTATTTTGGCACCAATATGTAAATCTGACATAAATTTATAATTTTAAATTATTTTATTCCATCATAACCAGCTTTTACTGCCTGCAAGTTTTTTTCTGTCATCTCTTGTCCATATCTGGCTGGAAATTCTTTGTTGATTGTTTCAATTATATTATCTAAACTGATAAACTTTTGATTATTAATTTCTAAAACTTTAATCAACGCACCAAGCAAAATAGTATTTGGGATTGTTTTGCCAAAGATTTCTTTTGAAATAACATTTGCATCAATTGAATAAAATTTTGCATCGCTCTTTAGAATCTCACGGATATCATCGCTTGATTTAGAAGAATTAACTAAAACCATTTGTTTTTCTGTAAAATTTTTGGCGACATTTTCTGTGCTTAATAAAGTTTGGTCGATAACAACTGAAATATTTGGATTGTAAACCTGAGAATAAATTCTGATCGGCTCATCAGAAATTCTGATGAATGCAGCTAACGGAGAGCCTGATCTTTCTGGCCCGAAGTATGGAAAAGCTTGAGCATACTTGCCAGAATTAATAATGCTTTCAGCAAAAAAATGAGCAATGGTGTTGGCGCCTTGTTGAGCTCGAGCGTGAATTCTAATTTCGAAAATATTTTGCATGAGAATTGACTTTAAGATTAAATTTTGATAGATTTGAGTGATTCGCACCCTACAATTTGAAGGAGGAGAGATATGAAGATAAAGAGAGGCAGCTGGCGAATTGTAATACTGGTTGGACCTTTCGCATTCAAAATTGCTTTTATCAGAATAGATTTTGTGTTTCGAGAAATAAAATCTCAATTGCAACTTTTGATTTCTGGTATATATAAATTTAAAGCTTTTTGTAATACATTAAAAGGGTTTTTGAATGATCCTTTATCTATTAAAGATGGTGCAAGATATTATCTTTTTAATGGTTTAATTATTAATTGCCGGGAATTTTGGTATTATCTGCGATTTAGAAAAGAAAATATGATGCCAACTTATTTTTCCATTGGTGTAGTAAATATTCAACGAAGAGGCTTTCCTTGTAAAATAGATGATAGAAGTCTTTACGATGATCTTTGGAAACGCTTGAAAAGCAAGCTTGGAGCAGACAATGTTCCAATAACGAGCACAATAACTCATCATTTTTCTGATCTTTCTAATTTCTGTTATGATCAAACAAGATGCTTAAGAATGGTTGATTACGGTGATCCTGATACTCTTTTCATTTTACTGAAATATCCTGATCTTTTTGAACCTTTTTATAAATCATCGACACGATGATTTTTTTATTTATCTAGAAATTGACAACTGAACTTTTTAGTTCCATCTGATTAAATATTTTATTTTTTTCTGCATCATTAGCTACTCTTGGCTGATTAAAATTTTCTATAATAACTGGAATAAATTCGGCTTGGCTAAATCTGTTATCTTTATATTTTAATTTTACGATAACTCCTTCTTTGGTTTCCTGCGACCATTCTTGATCAAAAACAAAATTACCCATTGAATAAATTATATATTTATCTTTATATTTTTCGGTTGTTTCAACCCAATGCGGATGAGACCCGAGAACTAAATCTGCGCCATTATCAATTGCTGAGTGAGCAAAATTGATTTGATCTTGAATTGGCTTGGGAGAATATTCTTGTCCAGCATGCATATAAACTATAACCGAATCCGCCTGAGTTTTTGCTTGGGCAATATCAATTTTTGCCTGATTAGCATCCCAAAAAGCAACGTCTGGTTCATTCTCGCCCAAGTGAGTTTCAAAGTCAATGCCATCAGAATAAGTGTAGGCTAAGAATGCGAACTTTTTGCCTTTGCTTTCTAAAATAGCAGGCTGATGAGCTTCTTGAAAATTTTTGCCGGCGCCGCAAAACTTGATATTATTTTGATTTAATAAATTAAAAGTAAATAATAAACCTTCTGACCCTTGATTTTTGGTATGATTATTAGCTAATGACATAACATCAAAGCCTGCTAACTTAATGCCTTCTATAAATTCTGGCTCGGCTTTAAATGTCATGCCTTCTTTAATTAATTCGCCTTGATTATAAAATGGCGCTTCCAAATTTCCAAAAGTAATATCACCTTGCGATAAAATATTGCTAACTTTTCGAAATGGCAAAGAATTATCGCCAGATTCTTTTATTTTTACACCGACAGTTCTAGACAGAATAATATCGCCAACTGCTGTCAAATTGATTTCTGGATTTTCTTCTACTTTTTTTTCACTTTGTTTTTGGTCTTTTTTTGATGAGGTTAGGTCAATTATTATTCCATCTTCAGCAACAGATTTTTTGTTGCTTTTGGTAAAAAAAATAATTCCAATAATTGCTAGAATAATTAATAGCGTGCCAAGTAAGATTATTTTGTTAGGAGATTTTTGCATGACATTAGTCTAACATTTTGAAATCTTTGCTGTTCTGAAGTTTTTCTAACTTGAATTTTGCACGGCCTTTAAATTTTTTGAGCTTGATTATCAAATCAATCAAGGCGGCAATGCCAAAACCGATAGTAAATAAAGCTAAATAATTTTTGAACGGAAAGCCAAAAAGATAGAAAATACCAGTTGCATAAACAAAAACAATAGCAATCTCTGAAACAACTAATTTATTGGCAAACCATTCTCTTCTGATTAAATAAACTAGTACAATTCCTAAAAATCCAACAAATACTACAGCAACGTAAATCATAAAGATTAGCTTGGGCAGATCAAGCCTAAAAGTAACGAACAATACTGTTCCTGCAACTAGCAAGGTATCAGCAATTGGTTCTAACATAACTCCTAATCTTGTTTTTTGATTAAAAAGTCGCGCTATATTGCCATCTAAGGTATCAGTCAAAATGCCAACAACAAAAAGCCATTTTACAAGCCAAATATGATTGTCAGTAAAAAATAAGGTGATTATTGTTAAAGAGATTCCAATCCTAATACAAGTTAAAATGTTAGGAATTTTTATAATGTCTTTAATTTTTGCTTTTTCATTTTTTCTTTGCATTTTTTATAACTGAAAATAAATAATAAAATAAATAAATATAAATATAAATAAACATGAACCAAGCAATATATTCTTTGGCAGGCAGATCAAAAAAATAAAAAATAATTAAAGTGAAAAGCACGACTGCGGTTGACTTGGATTCTATCTTTTTACCAAAATTCCAAAATGAGAGAATTTTTTTGCCAAATATTGAGAAGATAAGATAAAAAATCAAAATAATAAAAACAAACGGCAATCCAAAATATAAAATGTATAATGGAAAATCTAATTTAAAAATTGCATAAATCAAGCAGATCGCAATAAATCCAGCATCAGCATAAGAATCAAAAAGCATTCCGAATCTGGTTGTTTCTTTAAAATGTCTTGCCCAACTGCCGTCAATTTTGTCGCTGATTATTGCCAAAACAACTAAAATTTGTAAAAGCAAAAAATTGATATCAACGAATAACGCGATAAAGACAATAAGCATTACAACTGAACGAAACATAGATAAAAAGTTCGGTACGTTAAGCAATTTTTTTTTGTTTTTTCTAATTTTTATTTTTGCCATTAATTTAGCCTAGTTTTTTTTTAACTAATTCATTCACTACCTTGCCATCGGCTTTGCCTTTGACTTTGGCCATGACAGCTCCCATGACTTTGCCGAAATCTTTTGGACCTTGCGGTTTTATTTGGGCGATAATCTCGTCAACAATTTTTTCCACATCAGCAGATTCTATTTGTTTTGGTAAATAAACTTTCAATATTGCTAATTTTTGTTCTTCTTCTTTGATCAGGTCTTCTCTTTCTCCAGCCTTGAAGGATTCAATGGAGTCATTGATTTGTTTGACTTGGCGAGTAATAACAGCTTGCGTTTCTTCATCTGTCAAACCTTGCTCTCTTTTTTTCTTGGCGATTTCTTCGTTTTTTATTTCTGAATTAATAAGCCTTAAAATTGATGTTTTGGCCTGCTCTTTGGCTTTCAAAGCAGTAATTAAGTCTTTGTTAATTTGTTCTTTCAACATAGCTAAATTGTTTAATTGCTAAATGGTTAAATTGTTAAAATATTAACAACTATGTTAACAATTTAACAATTGAACAATTTTTTAATTTATTTAATATATTGTTGGAAAAATTTTTCTGCTGTTTTTTGATTTTTTTGACCCTTGTATTTAATAAACATTCCGTAAGAAAAACCAGCTAATATTCCTAATAAAACTAAGGCAGAGGTAGCAATTGCTGTATAACGAGCTGTTTTTGTTGAAATCTTTGTTGTTGTTGTTGTTAAGGTTTTTTTTGGCATAACGAAAAAATATTAAATATTACAAATAATTAAGGTTTGCCTATTTGATAATATATTACAATAAAATAATGATTTTGAAAAGCAAAAAGCACTGCAAGAAGTGCTTTTTATATTTATTTATATCGTTGTTAACTTTTTCTTTCTTCTAGTTTTAACTTAACCTCTTTTTCCTCGCCTTTATGCGAAATTTTTAATGTTACTTCATCGCCGATTTTGTACTTAGCGATTAATTTAGCCAGAGTGTTATTAGAATCAGTTTTTGTACCATTAAGTTCTAAAATAATGTCATTTTCAACAATACCGGCCTTGTCAGCTGGACTGCCTGGTATAACTGCAACTTCGTCTTGATTTGTACCTCGCAAAACAATTGCGCCGTATTCGTACTTTAGATTATTTTTAGTAGCAATGCTTTTGTCAATAATTTGATAACGAACACCGATATACGGAGTGCTGATTTTGCCGTCTTTTTTGACAGAATCAATATCTGCTTTGGCATCATTGATTGGAATGGCAAAAGCAATTGATTGCCCAGAATAATCCATAGCCGTATTAATTCCGACAACTTGTCCATCAAGATTAATTAATGGACCGCCAGAATTTCCTGGATTAATTGCAACATCAGTTTGAATAATATTGTCTAATTGTTCGATAGCTTGACTAAATTCATCGCCAGCAGTAATTGCGCGTCCTAATCCAGAAACAACGCCCTTAGTAACGGTATTATGGTATTCTCCCATGGCATTGCCAATAGCAATGACAGTTTGACCAATTTGAATGGAATCAGAATTTCCTAATTCAGCAGGAGTCAAATTATGGGCATCAATTTTCAAAACAGCGACATCGTTAGTTGGATCAATTGCCTGAATTTTTGCCTCGTATTTTTTATTATCATTTGTTACAACTGTATAGCTTGCTTCTTGATCAGAAACAACGTGGCGATTGGTTAAAATAACGCCGTCAGAAGAAATCACAAATCCAGTGCCACCACCAATTTCTTGTTGGCCATTTTGCTGATCTGGTTGTTGTTGCTGTTCGTCTAAATTTGAACCTTGAAAAAAATCTTTGAAAAATGGATCATTTTGGAATGGAGAGGAATTATATTGATATAATTTTTGCAAATCTTTTGATACAACGATTGAAACAACTGACGGTTGGACTTTTTTAACAACATCAATAGTTTGGGATTCTTCTTTGACAGTTATTGTTCTATCTGGAATAGTTAATTTTTTATTGCTCAAGCTTTGGACAATAACGTTGCCAAGACCGCTAAAAGCAAAACCAGCGATTGATGAAACTAAAAAGCTGACAATGACGCAAATAATTACGATTTTAAGAGTTCCTAAAGATTTTTTAGGTTTAGATTTTTTTTCTTGGGTTGGGAAATTGACTGCTGGATTGATTTTTGATTTTGTTTCTTTGTCCAGTGTTTGATTGCTTAACATAGTGGTTAGTTATTTACAATTTCAGTTTAATAACTTTAGCTGAAAATTTGCTGAAAATTATTTCTTTTTTGGCTCTTCGTAAAACCAAGGAACTATTTTTTTCGCCTCTTCCAAGGTTCCACAAAATTTTTGAGCAGGATCAACAATATAAACTTGCTTATTTTCATCAGTAAATTTTACCCAAGTATGACCACCGATAATTTTAATAAAATTACGATTGACTGCTACTTTGCCGTCTAATAAGCCCTCGCTAATCATCTTTTCAATCAAATAACCAGCTAAAAGGACTTGATGACGGCATTGACCGCCTTTTTTGTCAACAAAAACCGTAAGACTTATTTTTCTATCAATTACTTGTTTTCTTATTTCCTCAGCAATTTCTGTACTATATGGCATGACATCTAAAACATGACGATAAACAGTATCTAGAATTTCGGCTGTACCTGTTTTTTCTCTTTCTCTGTTACCTATTAATTCTTGCTTTCTTTTTTCAAAGAGATCACCGTAAATTTTTTTGAGTTTTGGAAATTTTTCGTCATCAACAACAATCATTTCTCTGCTTGAATCACCGATAGAAATGCCTTTGTTGATTGGAGTATCTCGACCGATAATTCTTCTTCCGGCAAAATAGCCATGAGGCGCATTTTCATCTTTTTCTTTATACTGAGGAGAATCCTTAACTCTTTCAATTGCGTCTTCAGTTTTTCTCCATTCAACTAACTCGTCAAGAATATTTTTTTCTGGATCTGACATAAAATTATTTTAATGTTTCATATGCTTTTGCTGCTTGCAATAATTTTGTTTCTTCAAAATGGTTGGCAATTAGCTGTAAGCCAACTGGCAATTTTTTACTATCAAAACCACAAGGTATTGAGATGGCTGGAACACCGGCAACATTAGCTGAAACTGTCAAAATATCATTCATGTACATCGCAACTGGATCATCTGAATTTTCGCCAAATTTAAAAGCTGTTGTCGGAGTTGTTGGCGTTGCTAAAAGATCGACTTTTTCAAAAACTTTTTTGTAATCTTCGATGACTTTTGTCCTAACTTTCTGAGCTTTTTTGTAATAGGCATCATAATAACCAGCTGACAAGATATAGGTGCCGAGCATTATTCTTCTTTTTACTTCATCGCCAAAGCCTTGGGCTCTTGTTTCTAAATAATTAGAAATTAGATCATCTGATTTTGAAGAGTAGCCGTAACGAACTCCATCAAAACGAGCTAGATTTGCTGAAGCTTCGGCTGGAAGTAAAATATAATAAACTGCTAAGGCATATTTGGAATACGGCAAGCTAACTTCTTGAATTTTTGCTCCCAGTTTTTCTAATTTTTTAATGGCTAAATTAACTTTTTCTTTAACCTCTGAATTTACGCCCTCGCCAAAACATTCTTTTGGCAGGCCAATTTTTAGGCCCTTAATTACTGGAAAAGTTTGATTAATTAGATCTTGAGTATCTAACTTTGACGATGTTGAATCTTTAGGATCTGATCCTGCAATCGCAGAAAAAATCCAAGCGCAATCTTCGGCTGATCTGGCAAATGGACCGATGCAATCGAAACTTGAGGCTAGAGCTGATAATCCAAAACGACTAACTCGGCCGTAAGTTGGTTTAAGTCCGTAAACTCCGCAGAATGCAGCTGGCTGACGAATTGATCCGCCAGTATCAGAACCCAATGAGACTGGAACAAAATTTGCGGAAACAGAAGCAACTGATCCACCTGATGATCCGCCAGGAACATATTCTAAATTAACTGGATTTTTGGTTTGATGATATGCAGAAGTTTCAGTTGAAGAGCCCATGGCAAATTCGTCCATATTTGTTTTACCTATAATAATCATACCAGCATCTTTCAATTTTTTGACAGCAGTCGCATCATAAGAGGCAATATAATTCTCTAATATTTTTGAGCCACAAGTATTTTTTTTACCTTTAACCAATATTGCATCTTTTATAGCAATCGGAATTCCTTCCAATGGTCCTAGTTTTTCTTTTTTATCAATTTCTTTAGCTTGATTGATCGCATCTTCTTCAAAGACTTCTAAAAAAGCGCCAATTTTTTGGTCTTGCTCTTTTATCTCTTTCAGACAATCAGAAACTAATTGAAAAGAAGAAATTTCTTTTCTCTGAAGTTTGGCGGATAAATCGGTAAGATTGAGTTTGTTTAACATATTTTAATTTTGAATTCTAAATTTCAAATTTTAAATAAATTTTAAATGACTAAATTCTAAATTCCGGAACGTAATAGTTTTTTAAATTAAAAATTCTGATTTCGAAATTGATTTAAAATTCTAAATTCAAAATTCGAAATTATAGAATGCTTTTGACTCTAATTTGATTGTCTATGCTTTCTGGCGCGCTTTCGATTAATTGAACTTTATTTTCATAACTCTTGACCTCATCAGCACGCATTACATTATTTAATTCTGTAACTTGGCTAGTTGGCTGAACATTTTTTGTATCAACTTCAGAAAGCTGATTAACGTAATCTAAAATGCTTGTCAATTGCTTGGCGAATTTTTCTTTTTCTGGCTCGGTAATTTTAATGCGCGCTAGTTTTGCGACTTTCTCGACTTCCTGTTTTGTAATTATGTCTGGCATAAAATTTTTAAATTAACTTTTTTGTGGTCCGGGCTTTAGCCCGGAACGTCCCGGCCTAAAGGCCGGGCCACGAGGATAAGAGATTTTTAAATCATTTTAATAAACTCTTTTTCATCAAGAATCTTAATTTTAAGCGCCTTGGCTTTTTCATACTTTGATCCAGGCTCTTTGCCTGCGACAACATAACTAGTTTCAGAACTTACTGATGAAGAAATATCACCGCCTAAGTCACGGATTTTTTTCTTGGCCTCGTCTCTGGAATATTTATCTAATGTTCCAGTCAAAACAAAAGTCTTACTTGATAATTTTTGGGCAATTTGCTTTTGTTTTTCAATCTTTATGCCATTTTTTATTAATTTATGGACAATGTCAAGGTTTTTCTTATTTTGAAAATATTCGTAAATGCTTTGAGCGACAATTCCTCCCACATCTCTAATTTTTTGTAATTCTTCTAATTTTGCTATTTCTATTTTTTCTAAATTATTGAAATGATTAGCCAAAGCATAAGCTGTTTCCTCTCCGACATGACGAATTCCTAAAGCATAAATAAATCTTGCCAAAGAAATTTCTTTTGCTTTGTTGATTGCATTAATAATATTGTTGGCTGATTTTTCAGCAAATCTTTCCAATGGTTTCAAGTCATCAATTTTTAAAGTGAACAAATTAGAAGCATCATCAATTATATCATTGCTGATTAATTGTTCAATTATTTTTGGACCTAAGCCATCAATATCAAAAGCTGTTTTTGAAACAAAATGGCTGATATTTCTTTCTTGCATGGCAAAACATTTTTTGTTGGAACAATAATAGGCAACTTGATCTGTTTTTTTAATTATTTCTGATCCACAAATTGGACATTTGCTTGGCATATGAAATTCTTTTTCTTTGCCTGTTCGCAAATTTTTTAGAACTTTCACAATGTCAGGAATCACATCGCCTGCTCTCTTTATAATAACTGTATCGCCTATTTTTAATCCTAATCGATTAATTTCATCTTCATTATGCAAAGTAGCGTGAGAAATAGTGACACCGCTGAGTGAAACAGGTTGCAAATGCGCTACTGGAGTCAAAGCGCCAGTGCGACCGACTTGAACCTTAATATCCTCAACGATGGTTGTCGCTTCTCTGCCTGGAAACTTGTAAGCCATGCAAGCTCTTGGAGCTTTGCCAACAATACCTAATTTTTGCCACAATTTATTATCGTTAACGATTGCGACCATGCCATCAATTTCATATTCTAACCTATTTCTGACTTTACCTATTTTTTTGTGATAACTAAAAACTTCTTTCAAATTTTTAGCTAATTCAGTATAAGGATTTATTCTGAAACCCAAACGGCATAAGATCAAATGCTCTTGTTCGTGCGTTGTCTGACCTAAGTCTGTTATTACATGATATACAAAACATTTTAATTTACGTGAAGCTGTAATTTTTGGATTTAGTTGTCTGATTGATCCAGCAGCAACATTTCTGGGATTTGCGAAAATTTGTAAGTTTTTCTTTTTTTGTTCTAAATTTAATTTTTCAAAATCATTTTTGTCTAAATAAATTTCGCCGCGAACTTCAAGTTCTGATTTGGCTAAATTAAATTTTTCTAACATCTGGTCAACTTTTTTTAATTCGCTCGCTAATCTGCTGTCTTGTTTTTTTAAATAAATTTTATGATCTTTCTTTGTTAAATTTAATGGAATACTTTCAATTGTTTTTAAATTCAAAGTTACATCTTCACCAACAAAGCCGTTACCTCTTGTTGAACCTAAGACGAATTGCCCATTTTTATAGATTAAAGAAATCGCTAAGCCATCAATCTTTGGCTCGCAATAAAAATTAAATTCTTTTTTTTCTTTAAGATAATTTTCCATCCTTTTTTGCCAATCTTCCATATCTTCTTTGGAAAAAGCGTCATTGAATGAGAGCATGCGAACATCATGTTTAACTTTTTTAAATTCTTTTAAAGCCTCGCCTCCCACTCTTTGAGTCGGCGAATCAGAAGTTACAAATTCTGGATATTGCTGTTCTAATTTAAATAATTCATTTTTCAAAGAATCTAAAGCAGAGTCAGATATTTCTGGCTTGTCTAAGACATGATAAAGATAGCGATGATGATTAACTTCTTTCTTTAATTTTTCTATTCTGATTTTGGCTTGTTTTTTGTCCATAAATTATTTTGTGGTCTAAAAATTTTAAGCGTCCAAGCAACCAAAAATCAAGAATTCAAATATATTAGCGGGAAAAAGAAACGCCCAGATCACTAACAGCACCGCCAGGCCACCAATGCAAATTAGCACCATCATCACCACAGTGCCCAGCACCGACCAACTCGCCACCAGACGAACGCTTTGCTGTCCTCGCATAAGCACCTGCTAAAGCACTCTTTGAAGTTGCATGGATAAAAATTACTTCTAAAGGATTAATTCGGTATTTTTGATTAATTTTTAGTTCAGATAGTTGTTTGGCTGCTTCTTTCAAATCTGTACTCATCAGTTGATTTAGTTCCTCTAATTTCGCATCACTGCATTCATTTAATTCATCTGTCGTTGCTAGATTGTTTTGTCTTAAATATTCTCTAAAAAATCTAGTTTCTTCAATATAATTCTTGTTAGTTGATCCTTCAATATTGCCACGGCTTAATAATTTCCATGATAATGGATTGGAATCAGAAGTAAAAAAATCTTCATTTTCATACCAGCTTGTATCCTTCAGCAATTTGTCTAAACCTCGCCTCATCATTTCCGGTTCAAATCTCTCCTGCAAGCTTTTCATCGTAACAGGCGTGCCATCTTTAAACTTGTCAGGAAAAAGAAATAGCTGGAATCTATCACGCAATTCTTCTCTTGATGTTCGCTTTATCAAATCTCTGATTTGCGGATCATCTAATTTCTCTCTGAGCATCTGGCTAATTCTTTGTTTTTCTTCTACTGTGTATTCAAATAGCTTCTCTCCGCTTTCTAAAGTAAAGTGCTGTTCTATCTCATCTGGTCCCATATAGCTCTCGCCAAACAGTCTCTTTGCTTCTAATCTTGGATCTGATTCGATTAATCTGTCTAATGCTTGTTCTAATTCTAAAACTTGGCCTGCTGTAACATTTTCATCTCGCTCTATTTGTCCTGCTAGATTATCAGCAACATCAATAAAACTTTTTGATTCTGGAGTTCTGGCAATTTCAAAACCTGAAGCTTTTTTTGCTTCTTCAGGCTCCTTAATATCAGCTAATTGTTGTGGATGTTCTGGCGATCTGGGCATAATATTTTAATTATTTTTTATATTATTATCGCTGTTATATCTTAATTTGTTCTTTAAAATAGTTTTGTATTTGCTTAAAATCCGGTTTATTTTTTCCAATAAAAAGTATTTCACCAAAACTGCTGGGATCAATATCTTCCATAAATAACAATTGGGATAAGAATAATTTTTCGCTGAATAGTTCGCCAAAAATATTTATAGCTTTTTTGATAATTTGAGGCAAAGTAATGCCTGATTTTAGAATAGTATAAATATCTATATAATCCTTGATGCTTGCTCGGCGATTCAGGGCGTAAGCTTTTGTTGCGGAAATATCAAGAATGTTTAAAAGTTTTAGGTCTTCAAAATTTAAAGGCTGGCTGTTAAATTTGAAAGGATAATATAAAAAAGTTATTTTGACTTTGTTCGGTGTTAAAAAGGTAAGTTCATCAGAATTGTTAATTAAAATTTTGATTTCGCCGAAAATGTCTTTTATTTTTAAAATCAATTTGCTGGAGATTAGTTTTGAACAAAAAAAATCAAAATCAATTGATTGGCGATGTCCAAGTTGCAAGGCTAAAGCAGTACCGCCTCCCAAAATGCCAATGTCTTTGAGTTTTTTTAGTTTGTCCCAATCTTGCTTCATTTTTTCACTCAAGACTTCTTCTTTATAAAATTTCATGTTATTTTATCTTATTTTTTTTAAATATTTATCTTTATCAATTTCTTTAATGCCTAAAAGATGCTGGCAAAGCTTTAAAATATTAGGATAATAAATTCCAGGCTGAGCTTTTAAAAATTCTTTCTTGATAGTTTCTTTATTATAAATTTTGAAAAGCTCTCTGATATCATCCATTGTTCCATAAGATAAAATGCGATGAATAATGAAGTTTTTATTTTTTTCTGGGTCAATTTTCTTTAGATTGATATCCCAAAATAAGAATTGATTAATTTTTTTGAGTTTGTCCATATTATTGGCTTAATTATTAGAGTTGTATTATAATTTTATCATAAAGTTATGAAAAAGCATATTTCTTGTTTTATTTTAGCGTTAATTTTAAGCTTGCTTCTTTTAGTTGGTTTTTATATATATTATTTAAAACCAAAGCTTGATAATTCCGTAAACAAAGCGAATTTGACTGATAAAATTAAAAATTTTGTTTCTAATGAAACAGATTTTACTTTTGCTGTTGCTTCTGATTCAGGACGAGAAGGTGATGATTTAAATCAAATTTATAAAAAAATAGTTGAAAAGGTTAATCAAGGCAATGCTAAATTTTTTGTTCATTTAGGAGATTTTACGCAAAATGGCACGGCTAAAGAATTTGAGGAATTTAGAAATTACATGGCCAAAAATTTAGATATTCCGTATTATGTTGTACCTGGCAATCATGATATTTTGCAAGATGAACAGAATAAATCAATTTTTTTGAATTATTATAAAAATCTATATCAATCTTTTGATTATGAAGAAAATCATTTTGTTATTTTAGATAATTCTTGGAATTTGGAAGGATTTTCTGATGAACAACTTGATTGGCTAACTAAAGATTTAAGCGTGAATAAATACCCGACTTTTATTTTTATGCATAGACCAACTAAAATTCCTTTTGAAGATGTTTTTGAAATCAATGATGGCGGAACAAAACAAACTTTTGCCAGCTATGAAAAATTTTATGAAATTATTAATGACGTAAAAAATAATGTGAAAGAAGTTTATTCTGGACATCTGCACATGTATTTTCCGTTTAATCTTCAAAGCATAACAATGACGATTGTCGGAAGTGCTGGATCGTTGCCTCAATATGATTTTATGAAAAGCGATGATAGCTATTATCATTATTTTGAAGTCAATGTGAGTGGAAATAATCATGCCAATAGAATGATTGAAATAAATAATCTCTAATTTTCACAAATTCTACACAAATTTCACAAATAATAAAAACGAGAATTGAATCTCGTTTTTATTTGTGCTGTTTGTGCTAAATTTGTGTAAATTCGCGATTATTTATAAATTCTTGAAAATGGAGTTAAATAAAAATTGACATTCTTTGATTCCTTGCCTTTTTTGACTTTTATTTTTTTAGATTTTACAGCTGTTGTTGCTTTTAAATAAAATTGTTCGGCATAAGCAACCTCTTTGACAAAAACTTTTCTTTTGCCGGTTGGGACATAATTAATTTTATAATAACCATAAGTGTTGGTCCAACTAGTCAGATCGGAGCCTATAAGGCGAACTGCAATACTACTAAGCGGTTTTTTAGTTACGCTATCAAAAACATAGCCTGAAATCACGCCAGCCGGGCCTAGTTTATAGTTTTTGGTTTTATGGCCTTTAATCTTTAATTTGGCAATTTCTTTAAATGCGTAATTGCTTTTAACAATGCTTAAATAATAATTGCCCGTTGGCAACTCTGAAAAACTATAATTTCCAGAAGCATCAGTATAGCTTTGGGCGTAAACGGTTGGATCTTTTAGAAGGTAAATTTTAACTAAAGCGCCATTTATTGCTTTTTTCTTAGCCGTTAAAATTCTGCCCGAAAGAGAACCTCTTTTTGCGGAAAGCTTAAAATTAACACCCGAGAGAGCTGATTCGTCAGAACTGATGGTTATTTTTTTGGTTTTTTTGGCATAACCAGAAGCGTCATTGGGACTAACTTCAATTGTATATTTACCAACAGCAGTATATTCTCCATAATAGTCATAACCGTAGGTATTTAAAGTATTGCCAATTTCTATTTGATAATTTCCATTTTGATCAGTTGTGGCATAAGACAGGGCATCAACGCCACCTAATTTGTAAGCCTTAATAATAATATTAGATAGCGGCGCGCCGTTTTTATTAGTAATTTGACCAGAAACATAGCTATTTCGAACCAGAGTAATATTTAAAGTAGCGGTTTGGTTATCAAGAATTTGGATATTGTCAATATATTTGGGTAAATAACCCGCGGCATAAATTCGAGCATAATAATATCCTTGAGTATTTTGAGTACCTCTAGTATCATAAATTTTGAGAGGCGTGACATAATAATTACCAATTTCATCAGCGTAGTCAGATCCAAATACAGAATTTTCATTTTTGCTTAATAGAGTGATACTAGTATAATAAATTGGCACACCGCTACTGCTGGCAATATTGCCAGATAACATGCCATGCTGTTTTAAAGATAAATTAACGCCATTTTGATTTACTCCATCAACAACAGTAATTGCCGTTGATTGAAAATAAAAATATTCGTTGTGATAGCCTAAAGAATTAGCTGAGGCCCCATCACTAATTGAGACTTGACCACTGGTGATAATAGTATAGCTACCAGAAACAGTCGTTCCAGTAATATTAATAGCATAATCTCCATTTACATCAGTTGCGTCACTAAATTTTTGAGTATCGCTATAGGCATAGACTGTAGTATTGTAGACTGGCGTGCCATTTTCTCTTAAAATTTTACCAGAGATGGTTGAAGCAGCAGAAACAAAGTGGCTGACTCCAAATATTGTGGCAAGACAAAAAACGCCTGCCAGATAAAACTTTAGTTTGTTCATTTTTTTATTTTATTTTTTATTGAATATAATACGAATATACAAATAAATGCAAATGTTGCGAATATGCGAATCTACAAAAATATTGTATCACATTATGCCTAAAAAGCCTAGATACCAGTCAATAACTTGACTGCCAAACAAAATTGTGGCAAAAGTCGCGAAAGTTAGCAAGGTGCCATATGGCATTTTGTCTTTTAAAGCCTTTTTCTTTGAGATTATTAGGATAATACCAATGATTGCGCCTACTACAAATGAGATGAATAAGGTAACCAAAATATTTGGATAGCCAACAATCAAACCGCTTAAAAAACCTAACTTTATATCGCCTGCTCCCATCCATTTTTCTTTAGAAACAAGGACAAGAATTAAAAAAAATATTCCTGGTATTAACGAACCGATGATCAAGCTTGAAATAGAAATACTTGGATATTCCGGAATTGGCAAAATCTGAATTAATAAAGTGATTAAAATCGCTGGATAAATAATTTTGTTTGGAATTAGATAATGCTTTAGATCGTAAACAAAAATTATTATTAATATACTTGTAAAAAAGAAATAGATCAGGAGCTGTTCTAAAATAACTACGAAATCTAAATTAATATTATTGATATTAACAAATTTAAAAAAGATTAGTATAAAAGAGATTCCAGTTGCAAGTTCTACTAATGGATATTGCCAAGAAATCTTTTTCTGACAATAACGACATTTACCTCTTAAAAAAATAAAACTAAAAATAGGAATTAAGTCCCAAAAATTCAATTGATGTTTGCATTTTGGACAATAGGATCTCGGTGAAGCTAAATTTTGATTGATATTTAGCCGATTAATGACAACATTTAAAAAACTGCCAACAACAAGGCCCAAAACAAAGATTATAATTATTGGTAAAATTAACATACTATTGGTTATTACCTACGCAATAATAAAGAGATTCGTCGTTGCAATCCAATGATGATCCACAACTAATCTCGTTATCCAAATCTCTTTTAAGGACATCTTTATTATTCCTGTCTAGCTTTGCTCTCAGGATGTAACATTTTGAGCCATTATAAATATAATCGTAATTATTATTTGGGTTTGGATCTTTTGGCAAGCCTTTTGGAAAATAATAAGAAAGATTTGATGCTAAATTTTCTGGATATATTCCAGAAGCATTGTTATACATTTCTATTGCTTGAGAAATTTGATATAGATCAGAAACTCGACGCGCGTCTCGAGCTTTTTCTCTAGCATCATTAACGCCTATAAGGGCAATTGATGCTAAAATGCCGATGATGGCGACAACTACCAATATTTCTATCAAAGTAAATCCCTTTTGTTTTTTCATAAAAATCTAAAAAAATAAAGAACTAAAAAATAAACTGACTAAACTAGATTTTTATATTTTTAGGTTTTTATTTTTTATCAACTGCACATTAAACTGGCGGAACATTTTTCTGCTCCGCCAGTTTAAGTATAAAACTATGGAAGTGCTAATGTAGGTGCAGCTGCTTGATCAACTTCTTGAACTCCATTTGGATTTGCTACCATGTAACAAGTATTTGTACATGTTTTTTCTAATGTCGAATAAACTGCATAGTCTTGAGCATTAGCAACATTGCTTACCCAAACGTAGCTACCTGAGCCTGGATCTGAAGGCGCTGTTGGCATATATGTGCCAATTGCTGGAACTGCTGGGCCGGCGTTTGTTATATAGGCGCCATTGTCATCATTATACAATTCCATAGCTAGTGCGACTTGGCGAACATCTGATTCGCGTCTTGCGTCTCTTGCTTTTCTTCTTGCTGTTCCTAAAGCAACGAAGACGATTGCTGCCAAAATACCGATAATAGCAATAACAACCAATAACTCAATCAAAGTGAAACCTTTTTGTTTTCTTCTTAACATTTTCTATTTTCACCCCCTTTCAAAGAGATTTATTTATTAAAATCGTATTTATTGTCATCCTGAGCCGAAGCGAAGGATCCTGTTATTAAGTGAAAACTACGGAATTCTTCACTGCAGTTCAGAATGACAAAATTATAATAACATGCTCAAATTCTTTTGATCAATCGCATAAGCTAACGCATTTTCTTTGCTAATAATTTTTGATTTTACTAATTCAGCTAATGAAGTATCTAGTGAAATCATGCCTTCTTGCTTGCTTGTTAAAATAATATTATTCAATTGATAAGTTTTTCCTTCTCGAATTAAATTTCTGGCAGCAGAATTTATTTTTAGAACTTCAGCGACAACGATTCGGCCTGGCTTGTCTATTCTTGGAATTAATCTTTGAGAAATCATGCCGAGCAAAGAGCTGGCAAGCTGGAAACGAATCTGCTCTTGCTGATGCGGCGGAAAAACTCCAACCATACGGTCTATTGTTTCGGCTGCAGTATTCGTGTGCAAAGTTGATAAAACTAAATGGCCAGTTTCTGCCAAAGTCGCGGCAGTAGAAATTGTTTCTAAGTCGCGCATTTCACCGACAAAAATGACATCAGGGTCTTGGCGGAGACAGGATTTCAATGCTTGCGGAAAAGAATGAGTATCAAGATGAACTTCACGCTGGTCAATCAAACATTTGTCTTGGATAAAAGTATATTCAATTGGATCTTCAATAGTAATAATGTGATCAGCTCTTTGTTTGTTAATATGGTCAATCATTGCTGCTACTGTTGTGGTTTTTCCATGGCCAGCAGGTCCGCAAGCGATAAAGAATCCTTGCTTGGCATCTGCAAAGCTTTTTAAAACTACTGGCAGATTCAATTCTTCAAGTGTTTTAACTTTGGCAGGAATCAATCTTAAGGCTGCGGCTAGATAACTTTTTTGAAAATAAGCGTTAACACGAAAACGTCCTTGATCGCTATAGGCATAAGAAAAATCAAACTCCTTATCTTGCAAAAGGATATCTTTTTGTTCTTTTGTTAATAAACTCAAAACTAAATTCTCGGCTATTTCAGGAGTGATTACTTCTCTATTGGCGATTGGAATTAGCTGATCATTAACTCTAATCGTTGGAGGCTTGCCTACCGTAATATGCAGATCAGAAGCATTTTGTTTTACGACTTCAGCTAAAAGCTCTTGAAGTTGCATGTAGCAAAATTAAATATTAAATACCAAAAATTAAAAACACAAACAAAAAAAATTAGAAAATATTTGTTGATTTTAGCTAAAGATATTTATTTGTTAATTTTTGATTTTGAATGTTTCTTATTTCTTAGAATAATTATAGCAAATAATTAAAAATCTATCAATTAAAATACCCACAACTTTCAAGATATTGGATAATTATGCTTTCCGAAAAGCCTTTATTTTTCAGATATGAATTTATTTTAAGCATTCTTTTCTTTTTATCGCCAAGACGTTGCAATGCAAAGTCCCTGCATTTTTTCTGGGCTAACATTTTTACTAGCTCTAGTTCTTTTTCATCAGAATAGTTTTCAGCCAAAATTTGGCTGGCTAAGTTTTTGGAAATGCCTTTCTGCGTTAATTTTTTATAACAAATTATTCTTCCACATGGACGATTTTTGAGCTGAAATTCTAACCATGTTTCGGCATATTCTTGATCGTTAAGATAATCTTTTTCTTGAAGATATTTGATGGCTTGGTTAATTATCTTTGGCGAGCAATTCTTTTTTTTTAATTTTTCCTTGATTTCAAAAACAGTTCTTTGATATTGAGAAAGAAGTTTTTGAGAATAATCTAATGCTTGACAAAATTGTTTATTTGACATATAGTAATATGTATTCTTGATAGTAGCATTTATAAGCAATCAATACCTACTTTTGCTTTATTTAAAGCATTAATTGATTATTACTAAATACTACTTTCAAAAAGGAGTCAGAGATGAATGAGCACGAAGAGCGATTAAACGACGAATTTGATAGATTGTATCAACTTTGCAAATCTTTGTCAGCTACTGAGACGGATGAACAAGTTCGCACTTTTTTTGAGGTAACTACGGAAGATGCTTTGATTTTCGAAATTGAATGCAGTGCGACTCTGACGATTTGGCTAAAAATTTTTCCTTGCAAAAATCCAAGGGTGATATTGAAGCGAACCGATTTACAAGGCAAGGAAGAAATTACTAGCTATATCTTATTCAATATTACTGTGTCATCGAATCGAATTGAGGTCACACAATATCTAAATGAAGCGAGAGGATATCTGGTTGGAAATTTAGAAGAAGAAAGAGTCTGGCAAGGAACAGCTTTGGCCAAGAATGGTCAAACAATGTTTGAAAAAATTACTGCAATGATAGGACGTGTTGATCTTTTGAAGCGTTTTTTGAGCTAGAGGTTATTTTGCCTCTTTTTTTATGGCTAAATTTATTATATAACAATTTAGCAATTGAGCAATTAGTCTTGAATTTTTGTAAATTCTATACTATGATTATCGAGACTTAAGAACTAAATTAATTTTGTCATTCTGAGGTCGCAACCGAAGAATCCCGTAATTCTATAATAATAACGGGATCCTTCACTGCGGTTCAGGATGACATGTAGATATGATTGACGAAATACCAAAGATTTTAAATAAATTTTCAACGAATCTGAAAGATGCAATAAACATTGCTTTTTCAGCCACGCAAGAATCAGGAACAAACCAATTAAGTTCTGATTTTTTGCTTTATGGATTAGCGTCCCAAAAAGGCGGGATTGCAGCGGAAATTTTGAAAAATTCTGGATTAAAATTAGCAGAATTAGAAGTAAAGATTATTAAACAAAAAGATTTATCTTCCAATGCTAATTTAGGAAAATTATTAAACAATAAAAACAAGACTTTCAAGAAAGATGATTTTGTTTCATTGACAGAAGATACAGAAAATTTGCTTCTTAAAGCATTTTCTTGCGCCAATAAACACAATCATAAATTCATTGGCACAGAGCATTTGTTATGGGCTATTTTACAAATTAAAAAGTGCCAAGCTTTTGTCTTGTTGCGAGATTTAAAATGCAACCTAAGATATATTGAAGAACAAGCTAACATAATGTTAAAAAATACAGAAAAATTTGCAGATATGACAAAACATTATGAAACATCTAATAAAAAAAATAGAGAGGCATTAAGATTTTACTGCTCTAATATTTGCGATAAAAAAATCTTGAAAAATTTTGATAGAATTGTTGGCCGAGAAAAAGAAATAGAAAGAATTATAAATATTCTGGGAAGAAAGCAAAAAAACAATCCCCTGCTGGTTGGTGAATCTGGAGTCGGGAAAACAGCAATTATCTATGGGTTAGCAAAGAAAATATTTGAAAAAAAAGTGCCTGGTTTTTTGAAGGATAAAAAAATTTTTAAATTAGATTCAGCAAAATTAATTGCTGGAACTGTATTCCGCGGTGAATTTGAAATGAGATTGAAAGCTTTGATTGATGAATTAGCTCAAAATAAAAACGTAATTTTATTTATTGACGAAATTAATTCCATAATCTCAATGGGACAAGCTAATGGCGCTTTTGATGCTGGCAGTATTTTAAAACCAGCTATGTCTTCAAGCAACTTGCAAATTATCTGTACTTCTTCATTTGCTGATTATAAAAAAACAATTGAAAATGATAATTCATTAGTCAGAAGATTTCAGCTAATAAAAATCAACGAACCGAATGAAATAGAAACGATGAAAATATTAAAAGGCATCAGAG
The DNA here is from genome assembly GCA_964574655.1 of uncultured Candidatus Saccharibacteria bacterium. GTDB lineage: Bacteria > Patescibacteriota > JABMPQ01 > JABMPQ01 > JAQVVF01 > JAQVVF01. The sequence continues at coordinate 193,504 of CAZNOH010000002.1, read as the reverse complement.
CTAATTTTGAAAAATTTCATCGCACAAAAATTTCTGATGATGCAATTGAGAGCGCTGTTTATTTATCAAAAAGATATTTGCATAATCGTTTCTTGCCTGATAAAGCAATAGACGTCTTGGACGAAACTTTATCTCGCCACAAGATTGAACACGGAAGAATAGTAGTTAATGACAAACTTTTAATTTTAGATAAAAAGCTTGATCAAATTAAATTAGATAAGGAAAGAAAAGTAAAAGAAGAAAAATTCAAGGAAGCTTTGGTTTTGAAGAGAGAGGAAATTGCAATAACAGAAAAAATATATAGCATTTTAGATGATACAAAAATCTGGCCAGAAATATTTGCATCAGACATTGCAAAAACTTTGTCATTGATGACGGATATTCCTCTTGACACATTGGTTACAAAGGAAAAAGAAAAATTATTAAATTTAGAAAATATTTTAGGCAAAAAAGTAATTGGACAGGAACAAGCAATTGAGTTAGTCGCGAAATTTATAAGAAGAGCAAGGGCTGGAATTTCTAGCCCAAATCGTCCGATTGGTTCTTTCTTGTTTTTAGGACCTACTGGTGTCGGAAAAACAGAATTGGCAAAAGTTTTAGCCATGGAAGTTTTTGGAAACATTGATGATTTGATTAGAATTGATATGTCAGAATTCAGCGAAAAATTTAATATTTCTAAATTAATTGGCGCGCCTGCCGGCTATATCGGCTATGAAGAAGGCGGAAAATTGACTGAAGCAGTAAAGCGAAAACCTTATGCTGTTGTGTTGTTTGATGAAATTGAAAAAGCGCATCCAGATGTTTTTAATTTGTTTTTGCAAGTTTTGGATGATGGCGTTTTGACTGATGCTGCTGGAACAAAAGTTGATTTCAAAAATACAATCATTATAATGACTTCTAACACAGGAACGAAATCAATAACTAAAAATGCAGTTGGCTTTGGCGAAACAGAAAAATATAATCCAGAAAATTTTGATAAAACGTATGAAGATTACAAACAAGAAATTTTGAGTGATGTCAAAAAAGAATATAGACCAGAATTTTTGAATAGAATTGACAGAGTCGTTATTTTTAAACCGCTAGGTCCTGAATCTATAAAAATAATTATTGACTTGCAGATTAAAGAATTACAAAAAAGATTGTGGAATAAAAAAATCAAGATTGCTGTTTCTGATTTGGTTAAAAAAGAAATTGCTGACAAAGGTTTTGATTTTGAAAGAGGCGCAAGACCGCTTCGTGGCACAATTGGCGAGGTAATTGAAGATCCATTGGCTGAAGGAATTATTTCGGAGAAATTTGTAGAAGGCGCTTTTGTTAAAATTGACAAAATTTCTAATCAAGTTGTTTTGAAAAATAAAGTTTGAGATATAAAAAAAGAGCTTAAAACTCTGGAACGAGTTCTAATGCTCTTTTTGATTGAAATAAAAGAACGTTATTTTTTTTCTTCTGATTCCGTATTTACTGGTTGAGGTCTGGGATCAAGCGAAAAAGAAAGTATGCATGATTGCAAACCAAGGCCTTCAAGACACGTTGAAATAATGCTTTGAATTAAGGTTTCGGCTAATTTGGCTCGAGGAAAATGCTCTGGAAAAAATAAAATTTCAAAATTGAGACGAGCTGGCTTGCGCTGATTTTTTAAAATCTCTGTTCCACAAATAACACAATTGCCTGGCTTACTCAAATCTAATGTTGCACAGTTTATACAAAAATATTGTTCCGGAACTCTTTCTTTTGGTACTGGTTCTGTTCTGTCTATGGATTTTAAACAGACAGAAAGTAAATACATGATTTTTGAAAAATCCTCAGGACAAATTGTTTCTGGATTAGGCTCTGGGTACATTCTTTCCTCCTCCTCTGTTGTCTAGGGTGCGTTAAAACAGTTTATTTGATAAAATAGTAATTGTCAAGAATTAAAAAAAAGAGCTTAAAACTCTAGAACGAGTTTTAATGCTCTTTTAAAGAACGGTTTATCTTGGAAATGATCTTGGTTCTTGACTGAAACTAGCTCCAACTTTACCGCTGACTATACATGAAGCAAAAGTTTCAAAGCTTCTTTGCAGAATTAGCGAAAGCAATCTGTGAGCTTTTTCTGAATTTGAAATTTCTCCTTGAGAACAACGGACATCAAAATGAAGAACTGTTTGCACTGGGAAAAGTTTGGGGTCAGCCGTTTGTTCGCAAAGTTCACAGCTATTTGTTCCTGGCGAATTAATTAATGTACAATTCGGACACTGCCATTTACTTTCATCAGCAACAGCAATTTTTTGATCATGATTCATTTTTTGCAAACAAGCTTGGAGTTGTTTTAAAATTTCATAAAATTCTTTTTCTGCAGTTCTTCTTTCTTGTTCTTGTTCGTTGGGCACGTGCTTCCTCCTTTTTTGTTGAAGGTGCATTAAATTAGTTTATTTGATAAAATAATGATTGTCAAGGAGTAAAACAATTGTTAAAACAAATCAAAAATTTTACATTAGATATTTTATTCCCGATTGAATGTATTTTCTGTTCAGATGAAGGAAATTTTTTGTGCAAACATTGTTTTGAAGATTTAGAATTAAATGAAAAACAAGATTGTCCAAAATGCCATAAAAAAACAAAGTTTGGCAATTTTTGTAAAGAATGCGAGAATACTTCAAGGCTAAATGGCATAATCGTATCTGCGTCTTATGAAAATGATTTACTGCAAAAATCAATTCATGCCATGAAGTATAAATATATAGAAGAGCTGGCAAAACCATTGGCGAAAATTTTAATTTCTGGATTGAAAAATACTTTATTCAAAGAAAAAACTGATCATAATTATATTATTCTGCCGATTCCGTTGCATAAGAAAAAATTGAGAGAACGAGGATTTAATCAGGCTGAACTTTTGGGCCAAGAAGTAGCTGATTATTTTAAGCTAACTTGCTTAAATAGTGCTATTTCCAGAATTAAAAAAACTAAATCACAGATGAGTTTAAATCCAATTTATAGGCGAAAAAATATTAAGGGCGCATTTGTTTGCAATAATCCAAAATTTATTGAAAATAAAAAAATAATTTTAGTTGATGATGTTTGCACAACTTCATCAACTTTGGAAGAATGCGCTAAAGCAATCTATGGTTTTAGTCCTTCCGAAATTTGGGGACTAGTGCTGGCGAGAGGAAAATGATTTAACTTGATTTTTAAGGCTAAATAAATTAAACTGAATATAAGTAATTTTGTTATTTTTAATTTAGTTATTTTGTTATTAGAAATGGAGAGGTGGCTGAGTGGCCGAAAGCGGCGCCGTGCTAAGGCGTTAGGGGCGCAAGTCCCTCGTGGGTTCAAATCCCACCCTCTCCGTCTTCGCCCGCCGAAGCTTTAGCAAAAGCGAAGGCGGGATAGCTGAGTATTCAATTCAAAAATTTTTATTTTTTCAAATTCACGGGCGGGCTTCGACGGACAAAGTCCGTCTTGGAGGGAGCATAATAATATGAATTATGTTTATATTCTAGAAACTAAAAATAAAGGTTATTATATCGGTTGCACATCGAAATTAAAAGAAAGAATCATTAGACATAAAAAAGGTTATGTACCTGCAACAAAAAATTTAAGACCTATAAAATTAAAAATCTTTATAGTATTCACTAACAAATATAAGGCATTCTATTTTGAAAAATATTTAAAATCAGGTTCAGGACGAGCTTTCTTAAAAAAGAGATTAATTTAAAATAAAAACAAAAATATGCTACTAGGCCAATTTGAATTACCTTTATTTTTTCAAGTAATTGCAGTATTTTTGCTGGCAATAACTGGAGCAATGCTGGCAACTGAAAAAAAATATGATTTTTCTGGAGTATTTGTCCTAGCGTTTATTACTGGTGCAAGTGGCGCTATCATAAGAGATAGTGTTTTTTTATTACAAAAACCAGTCATAATTGAGGAATGGCAATATCTTGTTGCTATTTTGATCGCGACTATTATTACGCCAATCTTTATTTATTATATTAAAAAGATAAATTTAGTTTTTATAATTATTGACGCATTAGGCTTGGGATTATTTGCAATTATTTCCACGCAAATGGCATTAGATAACGATTTGAATATCTTAGCTGCAGTATTAGTTGGCATGGTCGGAGCAATAAGCGGAGGTTTTTTGCGCGATATTTTTACTAAAAGCGAGCCCCTGCTTTTAAAACCTGGCCAGTACTATATTACAGCCTCGCTTGTTGGAATTGTACTTTTTATTGCTTTAACCATGTATGCTAGCTTAAATGCCCAAACTGCGGCGATTTTAAGCATAGCTTTAATCTTTTTAGTCAGGATGCTTTCTTATGCTTTTAACTGGCGGACTTTTCCGGCTATAAATATTTCTCAGAAATTATTTAAAGAGAAAGACAAAAAATAAATTTGATTATATTAATATTTAAAAATAAACAAAAAAATATGAACAAACAAAAGGTTTTACTAAAAAAATGGGGGTTTCGTACCTTAGTTATTCTGGGAATGTTTTTTCTCATTCAAAATTCTTTTGCAGCTACGAAAGCAAAGCCAGATCCTTCAACTAACGAATTAACTTATACATTGCCAGATAATGCTTCACCTATAAGGCTGAGTTTGCCAGCAAAAATTAATAAAATATTTTATGGACCTAAAACTGGCTTGGTTGGTTTTGGTCTGCACGCTGGCGGACATATTGAAGGATTAGACCATGTTTGGATTGAATTAAAACATGGCACACCATTGAAAAGCTGGGCAGACGGACAAGTATTGGATATACGGCAAAATGGAGAAGAACTCCATATTGTAATTGATTATGGAAAAAAACTTAGAGGCACGCATATGGAAGTATTAACTTCATATGTTAAAAAGGGACAAAAAGTAAAACGCGGTCAAAAAATTGGACTAGGAATGAGTTTTGATCCAGATCAATCTAGCGCTGAATTCGCGCTTGAAGATTCAGGCAGGACTGACGGTGTTTTTGTTGACACTGGCTATTTAGTTTCGCCATATGATTACTTGTTGCCAAGCGAAAAAACAAAGCTTGTTAAAGCTTATAATAAATATATTTTAAAACCATACTTACAGACTGGAATTGACGACTCTACTCTCTTTGAACCCTATGAACCAAAATTAACTAATCGTATTGATTTGTCAAAGCGAAAAAAAGGAAAAATCTTGGGTGTCTGGTATAGTTTGAAAAAATGGAAGCCAATATATCCGAATGATATTCTAACTTTTTTGAGTTCAAATACAAAATATTATAAAGGCACAAGAGTTTTTGGCACAGACGATGAGAGTGAAGGTGGCATATCAGATTGGTCAATTAATGGAACTTATGAAGTAAATTACAACACAAACCAACTGCATATTATCAACAATGATAATGGCAAGGAATACTTTGGAATTTTTAAAATAAAAGATTGGAAAAATGGCAGACAAAAATTAACAATCGAATACCAAGAAGGATCATACCCTGCTGTTTTTAGCGCAAATGCTTTGAAATATGCTTCGCGAACAAATGTGTCGCGAAGAGTTGATGCTGTTTTATTAGGAGTGCGAAAGACTTTCTAAATCAAATTAAAAAAAACGTCGGAAAAGTATCCGACGTTTTTTAATTTAAAATTTAGCAAATCTTGTGCGTAGTATCTTCAGACTTGACGCCTTTTGCAAATGTTTTAACAGCGCCTTGTAAAAATTTGAAAGCGTCCATGACATCTTTATATAAAATATCAATCATGTCTTTGCTTAGATTTTCTCTAACCACAACTCTGAAAATGACGGTTTCTTCTGCGTTTTTGGGTAAAGTGTAAGCCGAAATAATCCAGCCCCTCTGCCTTATTTTGTCAACTAAATCATAGAGAGTAAATTTTTCCTTATCTTTTAGTTTAACGGCGACAACTGGCAAAAGCTGTGTTGGATTCAGCGAATCAAAATATCCAGAATCGATCATCTTCTTTGATAAATATTGAGCATTCTCTACGCAGTTCTTCATTATTCTAGTGTAACCTTCTCTGCCCATCCTTAAAAAATTATAATACTGAGCGATGACTGTTGATCCGCCACGCGAAAAATTCAAAGTGTAAGTTGGCATTTCTCCGCCTAAATAATTGACCTTAAAGATAATATCTTCTGGCACATCTTTGGAATCACGAAAAACTAGCCAGCCAAGTCCTGGATAAACCAAGCCGTATTTATGGCCAGAAACATTGATTGATCTGACTTGTTCTAGTCTGAAATCCCATTTTAAATCTGGGTAAACAAATGGAGCAACAAATCCACCGCTTGCGCCATCAACATGAATTGGAATGTCCCAGCCTTTTTCTTTTTTAATTTTTAACAATAAATCATTAATTTCTTCAATTGGATCGTATTGACCTGTAAACGTAGTACCTAAAATCGTTCCGACACAAATTGTATTTTCATCAATTCTTTTTTCTACCTCTTCTGTTGATATAACATAGCGATCTTTTTCCATCGGAATCATTCTTTCTTCAACATCAAAATAGCGGGCAAATTTCTCCCAACAGACGTGAACGTCGGCGCCATAAATTATATTTGGTTTGTTGTATGGTTTATTTTCTTTTTTTCGACGATTGATCCAAGACCATTTGTGAGCTAGTAAACCTAACATGATTGCTTCGGAAGATCCAATCGTTGCAGTACCGACCGAATTTGATCCTTCTGGACTATTAAATAATCTCGCCATCATATTGACCATTCTTTCATGAATTTTTTCAGTCTGTGGGTATTGATCATGATCAATAAAATTCTTGCTATTGCATTCGGCAATCAGCTTATCTGCTTCTGGCTCCATCCATGTAGTACAGAAACTAGCTAAATTCAAGGAAGGATTACCGTCCATATTCAATTCGTCATGAATTAATTGATATGCAGCATTGGCTGGCATTTCTTTTTCCGGCATTTGATATTTTGGAATAGACTCATGAAAATAGCGCTGGCTGTAGGTGCTAGAATGACCGACATTTGTTATTTCTTCTTGTTTCTTTTTTTTGTGTAACATCATTTTTTGTTTATTTTTTTAAATTTAGTTATATGATATTTGAATGTCTTAAAATTTTAAAACATTTTTAACGCAGAATGACGCAGAAGCTTACGCGGAAAACGCGGAAACGAACGGAAAATTTTCTGCGGCAACACTAATTTCTGGAGAAGGCAAAATTATATACAAAAGATACAGAAATATAATTTTACGTAGTTAATCTAGTTTGATTTTCTTTTTCCAGGATTTTTTTCTAAAAGAAAAAACGATAAAAGGGATAGATCCTAAAACAATGTAACCGATTACTAACAAGCCAACATAGACTCCGACACTTCCAGTTGAAATTTGCGACGGTGGGAAAAATCCAAATAAGATCGCAACTGCGCAAGAGATGATTCCAATACCAGCAATTATCCACATACCAATCTTTCCGCCAGGTACTTCATAAGGACGAGGTGTTTTGGGCTGGCTGTATTTTAATTTAATGGCAGCTGCAAACATAATAATATAAACGGTCAGATATAAGATGGCCGCCAAAGCAGTCAATATCCAAAATGAACTACTGACTGAAGGCATGAGCATAAAAACCATTGCAATTACGGAAACCAAAATTCCTTGAACAATCATAATATGAGATGGCATATTGTTCTTATTCAGTTTTTGGAAAAAAGGAGGCAAGTCGCCATTTTCAGCAGTAACAAGAAGACCACGGCTTGGGCCGACAATCCAAGAGCTGACCTGAACAACCATTCCAGGAGCAGCTAAAAGAGCAATAATTGGAACTAACCAGCCAATACCGAATTTGTTTAAAACAGCTAAATAGGTCTGCATTATGCCAGCTGTCAAACTTAATTGCGAAGTTGGGATAATAAGTGCAATTGCCAAAGATCCAAAAAGAAAAATCAAAGTGACAATCAAGGCAGAAATAAAAATCGCTCTGGGATAATCTTTGGTTGGATTTTTGACTTCCATTGCATGGACTCCAGATACTTCCATGCCAGCAAAAAATAAAAACATGCCAGTTAAAAGAACAAAATTGTTGACGTTGCCTAGATCAGGTATGAAGCCATCGAGATCAATCGTTAAGGCAAAGTGCTGTCCGCTTAATATCCAAGCCAAACCTAAGACAAATAATAGAACACCAGGGAAAATTATACCCAAAATTGTTCCGATGCTAGTAAATCTTCCAGAAGCTTTCATGCCACGTAAATTGACCAGAACAGCAAACCAATAGACTATGATAATAACTGCCAAGGTGTAATATCTATTATTGGCTAAATCTGGATCAACAAACATATATGCAATTACTGCAGCAGTAGCTGCTAAGGCAGTTGGGTAGAAAACTAAATTTTGAACCCATTGCAAAACGATTGTCACGAAACCCCATTTTTCACCAAAGGCTTCTCTGACCCAGACATAAATACCTCCACCCTTTGGCCAACCTGTGGCTAATTCAGCCGAAACGATAGACACTGGAATCAGAAACAGGATAACAGAAACCATCAAAAAAAAGACTACAGAAAGACCATATTCTGCCATTGTGGGAAGGCCACGCAAGCTGCAAATCAACGAGACGTTGATCATAGCTAACGCAAAAACTCCCAAAAACTTACCTGCTTTTTGCGATTTTTTCATTAATTTTATTTTTATTTTTAATAACTTTCTAATTGTTTTTAGTATAACAAAAAAATAAATTTCTAACAAATTAATTATATGATAAAATGGAATAAAGTTTACAAAATTATTTTTAAAATAAAATGACAACAAAAATAATCAATCATGAAATTATTCCGCCGAAATTAAATAATAACCCTAGTTGGGATGTGATTGTAACGGAGCTCAATCCTCTACTTTCTTTTTTTAATGCAACTGGCGGACCTAAAGATAGACATTATGAAATCCAGCTAGATACAACTAAAAACTTTAATTCATCAAACTTAATCGAATATAAAAATATTCCAGAAAATAGTGAGTTTGTTTCTGACAAAAAGATTGAGAAGGAGAATTCTTTAAAAGATAAACAACAATATTACTGGAGAGTTCGAGCAATAACGCAAACATGCAAAAGTGATTGGACTGTTTCTCGTTTTTTTGTAGATATTGAATCAGATGATCATTTTATGAACATGACGCGCGCTAAGATTAGAGACATTGAAGTATCTGGAGGATATAATTCTAAAAATATTATTGACTATGACGATCCAGGATTAGTAACATTTTGGCAAAGTCCTCCTCCATGCGAAACTGAACATTGGGTAAAATTTGATTTAGGGAAGCCTTCAGAAATTTCTAGAATTTGGATGCTGTCAACTCCAACTGATGCTGATGGCTGGCTGAAAAATTTTGTATGGGTGTATAGCAATGATAATAAAACTTGGAAAGAAATTCCTGGAACAGAATTTAAAAATAATGATACTTTCAGAAATATAATTGATTTTAAACCAATAAAGGCTAGGTACTTTGAATTATATATAAAAGAATTTATTGGTTATGCAGCTCAACTTAATGAAGTAATATTATATTCTCCTGGTAAACCTAAATTGCCAACTGTTCCAGAAAAAGATTACATTTTAATTATTGGCAATGAACACAATGGCTTTACTTTCACTGATTTAGCTAAACATATAGAAGGCCTAAAATTAGATTTAAAGACTATAACTGTTCCCTACTTTGAAGCGTCAATGGAAATGCTAAATAGTTTGACAAATAAGCCAAGAGCAATAATTTTAAGCGGAAATAATGCTGATTATCCAAATTTGCCGATGTTTGAACATAATGGCGAATTTGAAATTATTAGACAAACTGACATTCCACTTCTTGGAATCTGCGCTGGCCATCAATTTTTAGGAATGGCTTATGGCTACACAAGAGCAAGATCTATGGGCTGGTCTGATATTACAGCTATTGAGCCTAAAACCAGATGGACTAAGATTAAAATTTTAAAAAAAGATCCAATATTCGCTGGATTTAAAGATAATTTTACTGCACCAGAAGTTCATAGTTGGGAAGTTGCCGAGCCAGCTGAAGAATTTGAGGTTATTGCAAAATCTACTTATGTTCAGGCGCAGAAAAGCACTAGAAGATTTATTTATGGCGAGCAATTTCATGCTGAAATTCATGTGCCATACAATCAAGGCACAAAATACATCGAAAATTTTTTAAGGATGGTTTTAGAAAAACCTGCCTACCCTGCCTACCGGTCAGGCAGGTAAAAATAAATAAATAAATCATATGATGGAATTACTAGCAAAGATAATTCCGCTTGATATAGCGGCAACATTGAGTCCAGGAATATTGACCATTGCTTTGTTGCTATTGGGCAATAAAGTAAAGCCGAAAACAAAAACTTTTGTTTTTCTTCTTGGTTCATTAATAGTCGGTATTGGCATTACAATTCTTGGCGTTGTTTTGGCGCAAATTGCATCACCAGATCAAAAACCAACTTTGGTTTCAGCAATTGTTGATTTAGTCGCTGGATTGGCTTTCATTATTTTTGGGGTTAAAGTTTTGCTGACAAAAGAAAAGAAAGTTGATAAAAGTAAAACCCATGAATTGTCATTATGGAAAATATTTTTGATTGGCGTTGTCATTACTGTTACCAATACTGATGCTGATTTATTTAATTTTATTGCAACTAAAGAAACAGCTAGTGCTCCAGATGTTGATATTTTTTGGAAAGTTATTTTTTTGATAATGAATTTGTTTTTCTTTGTTTTAGCGATAACCTTGCCTTTATTTTTTTATTTACTTTTTCCAAAATTGGCAGCCAAGCCGTTAGCAAAACTTAATATTTTGGCAATGAAGTACAGCCGTTTTATTATGTTTGTCTTGTTCGCAATTTTTGGCGTTTACTTTTTGTATCACGGAATTACGTTTTTCGTGAAATAATTTTAGGTTTAAAAAAACGCCAGAAAATTTCCGGCGTTTTTTGTTTGTTAAGTTTAATAACTTTTATTTTCTTTTCTTCTTGTCTTTAATGTAGCAATAAATTTTTCCGGCAATGGCTGTAACAACTAGAATCATACCGATAATTAATAAGACCTTGTAAACTAAATAGATTGAATTGATTTGCTGATTGAACGCGTCATAAACTGCCTGAGCGAAAAGTTGGACAAGGAAATTACTGCTATCGGCTAGATTTTTTAAAGAAGAATGAACTAAATAATCATGAGCGCGGTTAAGAATATAAAAGCCTGGAATACTGGTTAATAAAATTAATAAACCTGGCGTAAATACCCTGCCCCATTTAAAGCTGAAAAAAAATGCACTCAAAAATAAAATAAAAGAAATGAAGAATAATAAAGACGAGATTAGAATATACTTGCGATGCAATTCAGCTGAATAAATTTTTGTGAAACTAATTTTTTCAGTTAATTCTTTCTGCCATTGTTCGCGATCGGTTGCATTCGTCAATCCTTTGTCTTGAATATCTTGCAGAGAGCTAGCTATTTCTTTGTAGATTGCTGTTTCAATTTGTTTGAAATATTTATCAATTTGGTTCTTTTCAATTGAAAAACTTAATCCCTTAATTGGCTGGATTTTTTCGCCATCTTGACTGGTTTCATTTGAAGCTTGCTCTGAAGTTTGAGCTAATTTGTCCAATTCGTTTTTTGCTTCACTCAAAATTATTTTGACATAATTTTCATTGGTTGATAGGAACTGGTTAGCTAACTGAAAAAAATCAGACAATTCCTTTTGCAAAGAAGTCTGAATATTTGTGGTCATTTGATCGACAACGTTTTTCTTAGAAACTATTTGGCTGAAATTATAAAGCAGAAGGGCTGAAACAAAAAAGCTAATAAATAACAAACTTGATGCCCATTTTAAATCAGTGTGCCAAGATGGTCTTTCTTTTTTTGTAAATTCAGGAAAAAAATTTTTGCATTTTACTAAAAAAGCATCTTTTTTTTCTTTTTTATTAATCATTTTTTAAAATTAATTTTTGTTTTTAATGAAATTTTATATTATTTATATTATACTATAAGATGTAGATATAAACAATTTTAAATATTGCTTAACAAAGCAGACAAGCAATGAATACAGAATCTAAAATAAATTAGAATATGTAAACATCAAATCCAAAAACAAAAAATGATAAGTCTCTTTTGATTATTTTGATTATTGCTTTATTAGTTATTTGCACTCTAACTTTCAGCGGTTGCGCTTTCCTAGCTTGGAAAGCTTATCCAGCAATGTATTTGCTAATGAATAGAAATAATATTCCTCAAAACTTTGATTATAATAACTTTAATTATGATCAAGGAAGTAATGAGATTAAAAAGCAAGAAAATGTTTTTGTTCCTGTCAAAGATGAAGTTATTCAAAACGTTACCACAACTTACTATGATATTTCAGGTTTCACTTCTGACGAATTGCGCAATCAAATGGGAACTTTGGGGCCGGAGATGACTAGCAATGAACGAGTTTACACAATGGCTAACAATTGGATCAACTGGTCACTTCCGATGAAGACTGACGAAGGATGTACAGAAGTCGAAACAGAAGTGAATATTGAATATATTATGCCTCGCTGGACAAACTACACAGAAGCCACTTTAGACATGCAACAACGATGGGATGCCTTTTATGCCCTGCTAGAAAAGCATGAAAATAAACATGGAGAAATTGCAAAACAGGAAGCAAACAAATATTTGGCAGAAATAAAAAATATTAAAGATTATACTTCCTGCCAAGATTTTGATGATAAAGTTTATCCGATTCATGAAAAATATTTGCTTGAAATCGGAGAACTAAATGAAAATTATGACAATGAAACAAACCATGGCGAGACAGAAGGCGTAGTTTTGCTTTAATCGATTTTTATGATATTATATTTTGTGTTATAATATTTATAGATTTCATAACATTTTAATTTCACAATATGCCTATAAGATTATCAGAAAAACCAGTCGAGGCAACTGCAACTGGTGAAAAAGTTTTAGCTTTTAAAAAAGATGACATTCTCATGAATTGGGAATCAAGAGAATTCATCCAATATGATCGAAATCCGGCTTGGATTTTGGTTGTTTATATTCTCGCATCTCTTACTTTAGTCTATGCAATTTGGACAATGAATTTTTTGTTTGCAGTTTTAGTTGTTTTGTTTACGATTATTATTGTTATTTATACCCAAAGAAAACCAAATATTTTAAAGGTAGCATTGATGAAGAAAGGCTTTAAAATTAATAATATTCTCTATACCTACGAAGATGATATAGAAAATTTTTGGATTTTATATAATCCGCCAGATCTAAAAGTTTTGAATTTTAAAAGAAGACAATCTTTGCTTCCAAGCCTTGTTATTCAGCTTGAAGATCAAAATCCTTTGAAAATCAGAGAAATTCTTTTGAAATTTTTGCCTGAAGATCTTTCGCAAGACGAAAGTACTATTGATAGGATGTCAAGAAAAATTGGCTTTTAGTTCTTACGAATCGCGCGAATGCCTAACGGCCTCAAATTTGTACGAATTATATTGATTTTGTAATGATTTAATGTAAAATAAAGGTGATGTGCAAGCATCACTTTTTAATTTTTAAGCCCTCATAGCTCAACGGATAGAGCATAAGCTTGCGGAGCTTGGGATAGAAGTTCGATTCTTCTTGAGGGCAAATGAAAGTTCAAATTTCGAATTTCAAATTAATTTCGAATAATTTAATTTCTAATTTTAAACATAGCTTGCTAGTGATTTTAAAATTCTGATTTCGAAATTGAATCGAAATTCAAAATTAAAAATTTTAAATTATTATGCGTCTTTTCTTAGCCATAATTATTGCTAGGTTAGCTTCTTTCTTCGTAAGAGCGCTAAATAGAGGCCAAGCAACTTCTTTGCCTGGTTTGTTAGCCAGAAAAATTGATCCGCAAGTTTTAACAAAATTAAGTAAAAAATTAGATAAGGGCGTAATAATTGTTTCTGGCACTAATGGAAAAACAACGACAACAAGATTGATTTCTAATATTTTGAAAGAAGCGAATTTTACTTTTATTCATAATCGCGCTGGCGCTAATTTGTTATCTGGCGTAACTTCTTCTTTACTTGCAAAATGCTCGCTAACTGGCAAATTAAATCAAGATTGGGCAATTTTTGAAGTTGATGAAGCAACAGTGCCTTTAGTTTCAAAACAAACTAATCCAAAAGTGATTGTTTTGATGAATTTGTTTCGTGATCAACTAGATAGATACGGCGAGCTGGAAAAACTGGCGAAACTTTGGCGAGAAACAATAAATAATTTGCCAAGCGAAACTAAAATTATTTTGAATGCTGATGATCCTCTAATTTCTAGTATTGCTGTAAATAACAAAAATATTTATTTTTATGGAATTAATAACGAAAATTATAAAATAGAAAAGATTGCTGAATCTGCTGATTCGAAAAATTGTCCAAACTGCAAAGAGCCATTAGTTTATAGCGCTCTTTTTTATTCTCATATTGGAAAATATCATTGTCCAAAATGCGGTCTAAAAAGGCCGAACCTAAATATAAGTGTTGAAGAAATAAAATTAAATAGCTTTAAGAATATAAATTTGCAAATTAAACAGAATGGTAAATTATTAAATCTTGAAGCATATTTACCTGGTTTTTATAATGCTTATAATGTTTTAGCTGCAACTGCTGTTGGATTAAATTTAAATGTTTCTGAAGATAAAATAAAACAAGGCATAAAAAATACTAAAGCTGCATTTGGCAGATTAGAGAGATTTAAGTTTGAAAATCATGATGCACTGTTGATGCTTGTAAAAAATCCTACTGGCTTTAATGAAGTTATCAGATTACTAGAAATTGATGGCAAAAAAAAGAAAATGATTATTGCATTGAACGACAATATACCAGATGGACGCGATATTTCTTGGATTTGGGATGTTAATTTTGAGAGACTGATAAAGATTGCTGACTATATTTTTGTGGCTGGTCTTAGATCAGAAGAACTTGTTTTGAGATTAGAATACGCCGGATTTGATTTGAATAAAATTAAGCAAGAAAAAGATTATTGTAAATTGCTAGAAATGGCAATATCAAAATTAGATCAAAACGAAACTTTGTATATTTTGCCTACCTATTCTTCAATGCTTGATTTGAGAAAAATTATTGCAGAGAAAGGCTGTTTAAATAAGACTTGGGCATAATTTAAAATTATGAAATTAAATATTGGCTATCTATATCCGAATATCATGAACATCTACGGCGACCGCGGTAATGTGATTGCTTTTGCAAAGAGATGCGAGTGGCGAGGGATTGAAACGGAAATAGTTTATCTTGATGTAAACACAAAAGTTGATATTGAAAAATTTGATTTTTACTTTTTTGGCGGAGGACAGGATAAAGAGCAAATCTTAGCTTCAAAAGATTTGAGAGAAAATAAATCTAATTTAAAAACTGCTGCTGAAAATGGCGCGGTATTCTTGACAGTTTGCGGAGGTTATCAATTGTTAGGCAATTATTACCAACCACATAATGGTGAAAAACTAATGGGCTTGGGAATTTTGAATGTTAAAACTTTGGCAAGTTACGATCGAATGATTGGAAATATTTTGATTGAACCCTCCTCCGTCTTGCTAGACTCCGGAGGGCAAGTCAATGATATGACAAAAAAGATTGTTGGTTTTGAAAATCATTCTGGAAAAACTTATTTAGGCGAAGGAGTTGAGCCTTTGGGAAAAGTTTTGAAAGGTTGGGGCAACAATGGCGAAGACGGATTTGAAGGAGCCAGATACAAGAATGTTTTTGGAACTTATATGCATGGTTCAGTATTGCCAAAAAATAATGAATTTTGTGATTTGTTGATTAAATTAGCTTTAAAAAGAAGATATGGCGATATTGAATTGAAAGAGCTTGATAATACTATTGAAGAAAATGCACGGAGAACGGCTGAAAATATAAAACAATAATTATAATTTTATGGAAATAAAAATTGAAAAATATAAAGAATCAGATAAACAAGATTTAGTAAAATGTATGGTAGAACTGCAGGATTAT
Organism: uncultured Candidatus Saccharibacteria bacterium; assembly: GCA_964574655.1. GTDB lineage: Bacteria > Patescibacteriota > JABMPQ01 > JABMPQ01 > JAQVVF01 > JAQVVF01. Next base: position 177,569 of record CAZNOH010000002.1, on the reverse strand, counting down.
TTGATTTCCATTGATCCAATGAAGAGACTAAGAAGAGTGCCTGATTATGGAAAAAAATATACTGATAATTTGTTAGAAAAAATTAACAAACACAAAGGAATTATTTTTTTGGCTAAAGCAGACAATAAAGTCATTGGCTGTATTGCTGGTATAATTGAAAAACAAAAGCCTGAAAATTTACTAGAATGCGTGCCAACAAAAGCAAGTAGAGTACTAGAAGTTTATGTTGATGAAAAATTTCGTGGTAAATCTGCAGGATCTCAACTGATGAAAAAATTTGAAGATTATTGCAAAAAGTCAGGTTGTGATTTTATCCGAGTTGAAGTTTTCGTGCCTAACAGTAAAGCTCATACTTTTTACCAAAAAATGAATTATAATAATCGTATTATTGATATGTTAAAGAAAATATAATAATTGATATAAAGAGCATGATATTGCTCTTTTTTTATTTTCAGCCATAATTATTTACAAGCGCTGATTTTACGCTGATAACGAACGCTGATCAACGCGGATTTAAACTTTTAAAATGCCGACAAATTTAAAGACAAAATTAAATAGCTTGCGAAAATTTGATCTAAAGCACAAACGAGCTTTAGATAGATTAGAATTGAAAAATGTTTCTGATTTGTTTTTATATTTTCCTGTCCGTTATGATGATTTTAGCAATATCACTTTAATCAAAGATTTAAAGATAAATGAGAAGCAGACAATCAGAGGGATGATAAAATCAATAAAGAATAAGCGGACATCAAAGAGATGGCTGATATTAACTGAGGCAAAAGTAGAAGATAAATCTGGCCAGCTAAAAATTGTCTGGTTTAATCAGCCATATCTAGAAAAATTCTTGAGAATTGGTACATATGTAACTTTGAATGGCAAGATAGAGATGAGTTACAATTCCGTGTCAATGAATTCCCCTGCTTTTGAAAAGTTTAAGTTTGATTCTAAAGGCGGACAAATTTTGCCAGTTTATTCCGAAACAAATGGCATGTCTTCAAAATATTTGAGATTTATTTTAAAACCTTTATTAAAATTATCTGACAAATTTAATGATTTTATGCCTGATGAGATTAAGAAAAAATTAAGCTTAATTGATCTAAGTGAGGCTTTAAAACAAATTCATTTTCCAGATAATTTGGAAATTTTGAAAAAAGCAAGATTAAGGCTAGCTTTTGATGAATTGTTTTTATTGCAATTAAATAATTTATTAAAGAAAAAGAAGTGGCAAGAAAATAAAGCTTTTAAAATTAAGTTTGATGAAAAATTAATTAAGAAATTTGTTGCTTCTCTACCCTTCAAGTTGACCAAAGATCAAAAAATTACTGCTTGGGAAATTTTTTTGGATTTAGAAAAAGATAAACCAATGAACAGATTGCTAGAAGGAGATGTTGGATCTGGAAAGACTGTTGTAGCTTTGATGGCAATGTATTTGATCGCAAATTTTAAGAAGCAATCAATTTTGATGGCGCCAACAGAAATTTTGGCTAAGCAACACTACGAGACTATATCGCGAATTTGCACAAATGTCTTACGACCACAAATTACACAAATGCGAATCGGCCTGTTGACACGTGTTGACCACAAAATAAATGACAAAGATGTCAGCAAGATTGCTTTAATAAATAAGGCTAAAAAAGGACAGATTGACATTTTGATTGGCACACATGCGGTTATCCAAGAAGACATTAAATTTAAAAATTTGGCATTAACTGTAATTGACGAACAGCACCGTTTTGGTGTCGAACAAAGAGCGAAATTAAAAAAAATAAATATCGATTCAAAAAAATCGCCTCATTTGTTGTCAATGACAGCAACACCAATTCCTAGAACTCTGGCATTAGGACTTTATGGTGATTTGGATATTTCTATTTTGAAAGAAAAACCAGTTGGACGAAAAAAAATATTAACAAAGCTTGTTGCGCCATATAATCGCGATAAAGCCTATGAATTTATCAGAGAAAAAATTAATTTAGGTCGACAAGTTTTTGTTGTTTGTCCAAGAATTAAGGCAAGTGAGGAAAAACCTGATTTAAATCAAAACATGTGGGATGATGTTAAAGCTGTTGAAGAAGAATATGAAAAATTAAAGAAAGAAATATTTCCGGAATTTAAAATTGCGATGATGCATGGAAAGTTGAAGAAAGAAGAGAAAGAAAAGACTTTGTTAAAATTTAGAAATAATGAAATTAAGATATTAGTATCGACATCAGTAATTGAAGTTGGCATTGATTTTCCGAATGCAACAATAATGATGATTGAAGGAGCAGAACGATTTGGATTAGCGCAATTACATCAATTTAGAGGAAGAGTTGGCAGATCAGAAATTCAATCTTTTTGCTTTCTTTTCTCTGATTCAATGTCACAAAAATCATATGACAGATTAATGGCTCTGGTTAGTTGTGATGACGGATTTGTTTTAGCTGAAAAAGATCTGGAATTAAGAGGTCCGGGTGAGGTTTACGGCATAAGGCAGTCTGGTATTCCTGATCTAAAAATGGCTTCTTTGATGGATGTGAACTTATTGAAAATAGCGAAAACTGAAGTTGAAGGCTTTTTAGCTAAAAATGATCTAAAAAAATTCCCTAATTTAAGGGAAAAGATTGCTGATTTTAGCCAAATCACTCATTTTGAGTAAAATAACTTGCTTTTTTTTGATTTTATTATAGAATACTAACAAGTTGTTTTTTATTATGGTAACCGGCTTTCCGCAGGGAATGGATTTAGCGGAAAGCTTTCGTGGAGGAAAAGGAGGAGAGCGAGATGACTGGTGGCAAGACTGCTGAAGTTCATCCAAAAACTCTGGTCCAGATGTATCAAAGAGGTGATATTTCTTCGGGACATGATTTGCGTAGTCGTTTTTTTGCCCACGTCGTAGCTGCTGATACTGATGAACAAAAGGCTAGAGTCCGCGAAGCTTTACAACTCGTTCCACAAATGAAATGGGATGACAAGCATCGCAGGATTTTGACAGAAAAAGGTCTCGTCTAGCACATTTTTATTTTGCACTTTTTTTAACTAGCATTGCTAGTTTTTTTATGCTTAAATTCCTGACGAATCGCTAATCATTTGCGAATATTTGCCAATTATTTGCTAATAAAGTTAGATTTTTATTCGCAAAATATTTGCAAATATTCGCAAATGATTAGCGAATTCTTTAAAACAATATTTTAGTAATAGCATCTCTTAAACTATTAACACGAATAACTTGCAAACTTGTTTTGATTTCTGTTCTTGGCAAGATAATTCTCTTAAAACCTAATTTTTCGGCTTCGGCAATTCTTTTTTCAATCTGTGGAACAGTACGCACTTCACCGGTTAAACCGACTTCTCCCAAAACGATTGTCTCGGCATCAATTGGTCTTTTTTGATATGCAGAAACAATTGATAAACAGACTGCTAAATCAACAGCTGGCTCGGTAGTTTTAATTCCGCCGACAATATTGACATAGATATCCTGGCTATCTAATCTTAAGCCAGCCTTATTTGAAATTGCAGCAATTAACATTTGCAAACGATTATAACTAAAACCAGAAGCTGTACGTCTTGGAAAAGCTAGGTTGGTTTTGGAAACTAAAGCCTGGACTTCTATTAAAAATGATCTTGAACCTTCGATTGTTGCTGTGACACAAGTTCCTTCAGCACCTTTTAATCTTTCTTCTAAAAAAATTCCGGAAGGATTTTTTACTTCAACCAAACCGCTCTCTTTCATTTCAAAAATACCTGTTTCATTGGTTGAACCAAAGCGATTTTTGATTGAGCGAAGAACGCGAAGAGAATGATATCGATCACCCTCTAAATATAACAATGCATCAACAAGATGCTCTAATGTTTTTGGTCCAGCAACCGTGCCCTCTTTTGTAACATGACCAATTATTATTATAGGCAAATTATTTCGCTTGGCTACTTCGGTCAACATAATAGCGCAGGTTTTGACTTGGCTGACACTGCCCATGATTGTCTGGATATTTTCGGTCTGCATGGTCTGGATAGAATCAATGATTGTTAAATCTGGCTTGATTTGATCAATTGTTTGAACAATGCTATCAATATTGTTGTTAGCTAAAAATTGGATATTATCTGATTTGTGGCTTAACCTTACTGCTCGCATTTTTACCTGCTGTGCTGATTCCTCTCCAGAAGCGTACAATATTTTCTTGCCCTGGCTTTGCAAGATACAACAAATTTGCAAAGCCAAAGTTGACTTACCGATTCCCGGATCGCCACCTAATAAAATTACTGAGCCAGGTACAAATCCACCACCAAGAACACGATCAAATTCCGAAATGTTTGTTTGCAATCTTTTGAAATCTTGGCTTGATACTTGCGAGAATATCTGCGGTTTCAAAGCTTGAGCTGAATTAAAAGATTTACCCATTGATAAAGTTGGCTGTCTGGTAATTTGTGACAAAGAATTCCATTCTCCGCATTGTTCGCATTTTCCAGCCCAGCGCATGAATTCAGCGCCACAGCTTTGACAAGCGTAAACTGTTGTTGATTTTGTCATAAATGAATGTTACGAAACTCGGTTTTTGAAAAACCAAGTTTCTCATTAAGTTATTTTAGCTTTAATTTTAATTTTGAGCAAACAAAAAACCTGCCGAATCTTGGCAGGTTTTGTTATATTATTGTAAGTTGATTGAATAAAATCCAAGATCGCTTGGGTTTACAAAATAAATTTTGCTATCATCTGGTGCCAACACAATATTTGAACTTCCATATTGTCCCTTATCAGCGATATTTATAGTTTTCTCTGTGCTAAGATTATCTGGGTTAATTATCAAAATTTCTTTCAATAATAGATAACTGAGCCCTTGTCCATACGTTTCCAAAGAACTATTTACATAATATAGCTTTGTTCCATTTTGATTCCATAGAAATTGACTTATTGTTGCATCTGGCATATTCAGATCTTTTTTATTTAAATCTTTATCAAGAATAAAAAAAGATGATTTATCATTGTCATAGTTAACGCATAATATTTTTGTGCCACTTTTGTCAGATAGCGTGGCATTGATATTTTCGGTGATTATCTTATCCTCCCTGTTGGCATATTCAAAACGATGCAAACTATATTTATCTGAGCCTTGAGCTGGATACAAATAATAAAGGAACTGGCTATTTGTACTGATAAAAACAATTTTTAATGCATCCTCTGGATTATTAAATCTGATAAGCACTTCGGGATTTTGTTGTTCGTAATCAGAAAGATATAATGCACCGTCTTCTGAATTTTGATAAATGAATTGAGAATCATTAATTATTAATCCGTTGTTAAAATTCGTCAAAGAAATCCTTTTTTTGTTATTTAAATCGTAAATTGAATACTCTTGTGTAGCTGTTCCTTCTTCTAAATTTTCTTTCGCACTTTTTACTAAAGCAATTTTATTATTTGCTAGCCAGGTAATGTCAAGAATTTTATCAATTTTTTCGAATGGCATAGGGAGAAGACTTTTTTTTGTATCTAGGTTTGCAATTACAAAATTATTTTTATCGTTTGAAAAATAAACGAGCTCTTTTCCATCGTTTGATAAATTTGGATAATAAATTGATTCGCCAGATACCAAGCGCTTTATTATATTATTTTCCTCTACAGATAATGGGTTGCCGCTATTGACTTGTTCCAATGCGGCATTTAGCTGATTTTCACTTCTGTTTTTAAAAAAATATTGTATCACTAAAGATCCTATTATTACCGTAATAAGAAGTACAATTGAAATTATTAAAATTTTTGATCTTATCTTCATATTTTTTGATTAAAAAACGTGTTTACTGTCCGCCTGATTGCTTGCAATACGTAGCATCGTAATTGGCAGCACTTCGGGCATAGCCTTGCGGACCAGCTTGCCGATAATAACCAGCACCGCCATTATATTTTGCAGCAGCATCAAAATAGCTACCATTTGAATTCCTTTTGTTTATAGCTAGTAATTTTGCTGATACATATATCATTTCGTTAGGATGATTTTTTATCCAAGCCATACAATCCGGTGCATATTCCTGCTGACAGCTTTTTGGACTTGCTTGGCAACAAGCTGGATTTCTACCTTTTTCATTTACGCAATAGCCACCGATAGCTGTACTTTGGCCAGATTTTTTTTTGCAAGAGTCAGGAACTCCAGAAGGTGCCATGCCAGCAAAAGTGCCTGGCATAAATTGAGAAATACCATAAGCTCCAGCACTAGAAGGACCAATGTTTGCGCCAAAGCCTGATTCTATTCTTATTATAGCTTTCAAAAAATGCGGATCAATTCTGTTTGCTTCTGCAGCTTGCTTTATTACAGTGTCATAAGGCAATTTTACAACAAAAGCATTTTCACAATCTTTTATTTCTCCTGTCGTGGGCGTTGCGCCAGGTCCCGTATCTGTTCCATTATTTCCAGAAGGATTATTAGTCCCAGACCCGTTTTTACTCAATTTAAACGGCGCTTCTATTTTACATTGTAAAACATAAGGATTAATCATTGAGAATAAGACATAAGCAAAAAGTCCAATAAATAATCCAGTAACTGATCCCCAAATTGTTTCTTTTGCAGAAGTTACTTTTTCCTGATTGCCATAAGAAGTAATATAACCAAATCCGCCCCAAATTACTCCAGCTAATGCAATAACGCCGATGAATGAGATGCCTAGATTAAATGCGTTCTTCCAGATTTCGCAAGCGCTATTACCAGAAATCAATGTTGATGTCCGTTCATAGGTAGGCGGCGCGGCTGTTGTATCTGTTGCTGTAATTGGCGCTGTACCATCAGTGCCAGGAATTGGTGATTGAGTCTGACCGGTTGGAGCTGAAAAAGATGAACCAGAGATTGTTGAAGATAGAGCTTGTTTTCCAGCTGAAGTATTTGGATGTAGCTTATCTGTAGTATATTCTGGTCGTAAAGCACCAGGATTATTAGGATCTACTAATGATTGATAAGCATTAACTCTATTATCAACATCCTTAGCCGACCCTAAAATCCAATTATTAATATTCTCGGTATTTCTTTGTTTGTCGTCGCTCCAAGTGCTATAACCTTTCCACGGAGTGATTGTTACAGCTGTAACAGCAATACCAGATTGTTTTGCTTTGCTGTACATATATTGAAGATCATTTTCAACTGCACTGACATTTCCGATATTGTTTACACCACCCAGTATGATTACTTGGCTGTAACCCTTATTCAATATGTTGCTATCAAATGATGATCGCATACTGCTTGTTGATTGACCATCAGTTGCATAAATATCAACTTGAGCATCAGGACATTGCGACTTAAAGACAGGTCCATAAGCATTTGTAACCGAATCTCCGACTAATACTACTTTTCCTTGTGGACAAGCAGCTTGGGCAGAAAGAAAAGGAGATACAAAAAGAAGAATATATAGAAATATTATTAATGTATAAATTAATTTTTTGAGCTTTGTGATCATATCCAAAAAAAATCCTAAGCACTAAATTCTAAATCCTAAACAAATCTAAATGTCCAAAACTCAAAATATAAAACAACTTTTGGATTTTTATTTTTTTAATTTGAATTTGTTTAGTATTTAGAATTTAGGATTTTGTGTTTTAACTTCATGGTATTACAAACGCATACAATAATCCATCCTGCCGTCTTGTGAAATACATTATTTTTTCGCCAAGCATAAAAGGCTTGTAGACATCATAGTCTTGCGAGAATTGACTAGTACTTGCTAATTTTGTGGTCTTATTATTTTGAGTATCAACTATATAGAAAGAATCTTTGGAAATAAAATTATAATTATTATAGGCATCTGGCATAATCATACATTTGCTTAAATTTTCTGGGATAGCGCAAATTAAATTTTTGTTATCTGGCAACCAAGTACACTTATCAGCAAAAGTTTGAACGCCTAAATCAATATTTTTGCTAGCCTGCATATCATAAAATTGCAAATTCGTTGTTGTCGCACTTGCAACATTTTGACCAGAATAAACAATTTTATTACCATCATTTGATACATTGACATTAAGACCATAATTGCTAACTAACTGATTGAAGCTCTTGCCAATAATATTGGCGGCAAAGGCAATGGCATTATTTTGAGTATCAGGCTTACTATAATAAATTAATTTTGATTCTAAATTCCAATTGATAATTGGAAATTCGCCTTCAAAAGGAGAAACGCTGTTCCAGTTAGAACCGTCAAGGTTTGAGACAGAAATATTTGAGGTGCCGGATGCTTTATCTAAGAATAAATAAGCGATTTTTTCACCATCAGGCGACAATGTCGGAGATTTGATACTGGAATCAACTGTTGTTTGTTTTTGATTATTAATGTCAAAGATTAAATAATTTCTAGTCAAACCCTGATTGTCAGACAATGTCATTACTGCGCGATCTTTTTTCTTGGACCATGATATATCATAGACTTTGTCAATTCCGCTTGATGTAATTGGAGACGGCTGGCTGCCGTCTAAATTTGCGACATAAAAATCTTTATTTTCTGGACTATAAAAAATAAGCTTGCTGAAATCAGCTGATAATGTTGGACTGATTGTTTTTTGGTTTAAGACTGGAATGACTTTGTACTTGTTTGTATCAGTTACTGCTTTTTGTACGGCAATTTCCTGCCTTTTTTCAGCGACATATTGCTGAATTTTTTTATCTTCAGTGATGCCTGCTTGCCTTTCTTCAGTTGTTAATTTTAATCTTTGTTGCTCTTCTGTTGTCAAAGGCGGAAGATCTGAAGCTACTTTTTTTTGTTGACGAAAAATTACAAAATAAATTGTTACTGCGAAAGCAATAATCAATGCAATTATTCCGATAATAATTAAAATTCTTTTTCTATCCATTTTTTTTCTTTTCTTTTATGGTTATTAATAAAATAATTATTCCTAACAAACCGGCAACTGCAATATAATTATATAAACTTTTAAAGTTTTTCGGCAAGAATTTTTGCAGTGACCCAAGTGTTCCAGCTGTAGATACCTGCGCTCTTTCTTGGCTTGGCGTTAAGACAATTTTTTGGGAAGCATTTTCTGTTTGATTAGAGTTATAAACACTATTTATAACGCTTACTTCAACAATTTGAATTTGACTTCCCATCTTGATGCTTGGTGAAGTAAAATATGGCGTATTGGGATCTTCAACTATTTTATTATCAATCTCTTGGTTATTAACCTTCCATGTTATATCTAATTTTTGAGAAGGTTGAAAGCTACCTAAACTTGCTTGCAAATTGATTTCTTGATTTGGATTGAGCTGATAACTTTGGGAAACACCGTAAGATGATTTTAGGTTTGTGGAATTGATATTAACGCATTGAATATTCTTTCCAAATGCGCCACAAATAGGCTTGACATTGATTTGAGGAGCAATAACATCTAGAGATTCTTCTTTTTGGGCCAATACCTTGCCATAAGAATCAGTAATTGTCAGACCAACGATATTAATATTCTGAGATTCTGAAGCACCGCAGGATGCTAAGTCATTTTGAATTAATTGCGATGGCAAAGTGCTAATAACGAATGAAGCTTTCTTAAAATTTTCGCCTTTTCCACTTTTTCCTTGCTGTGAAGTTCCATTATAAGACCATTGATAAGTAAGACTATTTAAATAGCTATCTAAATTAGTATAACTTGATGTTGAACCGCAAGCCTGATTATTGTATGTATTTCTCAAATCAATGGCTTCAACTTGCACAATGTCACTGAAACGAAATTGATTTTGAGTAGACGTTGGTTTTAGAAAAATATCAGGAACTTGCAAAGCAATACTGTCAGTTGATATATCAGCTTTGTATAAATTAAAATTTATGGTATTTGGATTGTTTTGGTCAGCAACGCCAATAGATCTCTTGTTAAATGATAGATTTAATCCAATTGGAATTTTTAAAATAGAAATAGCTTTTTCTTTGGTATTAGAATTTATTGCTTCAACTTTCACTTCCCGATAATCGCCACAACGCAAGTCTTGATTCACTAACCCCTCGTTCATATTAAACTGAAAAACAGAATTGCTAGCTTTTTTTTCTTGACCATCCAAAAACCAACGAAAACTAACACCATCTGATTTAGTGCTACTAATTACTTGGGCTGTTACTTTAACTGGGCTAGTTGCAGAAACTGGCTGTGGTGAATAGTCTAGCGTAACACTCAAGGGCATGATGCTTATGATATCCTTGCCAGTTATGTTGTTTGGATCAATATTGATAATCTTTTTGAACTCATCAGGCACCACAAACTCGCCTTCTTCTTGCGCGAAGGATTGGTTGAAGCCTATTAATAACAATAATAGACCTAGAAAAATGATTATTTTGTTTTTGTTCATATTTTATATACCAACATTACCAATTAAATTTGCAAGGCCTGCATAGGCACTGCCAAGCAATCCTGTGCCTATAATCGTCGGTAGTACAAAAACAAGCGTAGAGGCTGAAGCAGAGAGTAGAATTGGAATAAAGAGAAGCAATTCTATTTTACCAAGCGGAGGAATGTATTTTGATTTAAAAACATTTCCACCGAAGAATTGAATGAACATAATTACTAATGTGACTACAACTGTTACAAGATCAACGGTAAAGGCAATTTTTACTAAATTATATAAATTTTTTATATTTTTCATGCTCTTAAGCTGTTTTGCAGCTTTGGCAACTTTCGTGGCTTTTTCAGTTGCGCCTTTGCTTTTTTTTGCTCTTTTCATTGCTTCGTTCTTCAGCCGATTGAATTGCTCATAATTACCACCTTCTTGACCTCTGGCAACAGTATTGGGCATTGATTCTACATCTTGCTCATAATCCTCAACTGCTTCAGCGCCATCAAATTTAATAATGTTTTTTTGATTAATGAGATGCGCTCCATAATTAGTTGAAAAAGAGTTTTTGTAATTCCCAAAATCAGGGGATGATTTTTTTTTGTGTTTAATCTCCTTTAGTTTTTCATAATAAAATAGTTCTCTGTTAATATTGCTAGATATATTTTTCATGCTTTCCTTGTAAAATATGTCTGTTTTTTATAAATCGTCTATACATAATACGAATAAACGTACGAATAATGCGAATGATGCGAATGATACGAATTACGAATACGACGATTCGCAATTCGCAACATTTGCATTATTCGTATCCGCATTCGTATTATTATTTTTATAACCAATAGGCGCCGTTTACTTTCCATTCTTCTCCGACTTTAGAAAATTCAAGTTTTAAGATTTGATATTTTACTGTTGGCTTATTGTTTTGAGCAGTAATTTCTTCTCTTTTGCAGGTTACGATTGCTGTCATTTCTTTATCTTTTGTATCTGAGATTCCAGTGCTGATTGTTTTTGTTGTTGCGCCGTAGAAAGCGGCTTTTGGATCTATGGGCTTGGCAACTTGATCATCAATCCAGCTTTTCATTTTGTCAGTAGAATATGTTTTGATTGTTTTTAAATTCTTGTAGGCTTCTTTGTCTTTATTGGTAAAAGTGCCATAGATTTCAGCAATTTTTGAAGCAAGAGCTAAAACTGTTTTTTCTTGATCTTCTTCTACTTTTATTTCGCCTTGATTTTCGATTGCATTTATATTTTCACTGCCAGTATTTTCTGGCGTATTAATGTTTAGCTCGGCATTTATGTTTGCATTTGCTACCTCATTGGCATTGACAATTGGAAATTCGTTTTCATTTCCAGTCGTAGCTGTGTTGTTGGCAACAACATTTGTATTTTGATTAGCTGTCTGACTATTAGCTGGAGGCGTTGCTTTTTTACAGCCAAAGGCAGTTGTTGTTAACGCTAAAAATGCGATTAAAATGACAACATAAGATTTTTTGAACATAGTTATAAATTAATTTCTAATTTTCAATTACCAATTTTCAATAAATTATCAATGATCAATTTTTCAAAAACTTTCGCGATTTGGAAATTGTAAATTGGAAATTTATTGAAAATTGATTATTGAAGATTGTAAATTCATTATGCGTTTTGCTCTTCTTCGTAATTTTTCTTAGCCTGTTCTAGCTCTAGTAATTGTTTTGGATCTGTTGTAATAATCTGATCTTCAGAATATGAGGCAACTATTTTTATTGCAACATGTTTTGAACCTGCAAAGAAAATTCCTTCACCAACATCTGATTCTAATAATAAATATTTTTCTTCTTCAGTTAAATAAAAAGTTTTTTTTAATAAATCAATAGAGGCTGGAGACTGCTTTAATAACAATTGCAATGCGGAATTTGTTACGATTGCTTTTCCATAATCTGATGTTAAGAAATCATTAACATCTTGAGAAATTGTTGTTGTGCCTAGATAATATTTTCTTCCTCTTTTGGCAATGCCATACATAAATCTGGCTGATTCTTCATATTGCATCATCCACCATGCTTCATCGACAACTAGAATTCTTTTTTTCATTTGAGCTCTGACGATATTCCAGATGTGATTTAAAATAACATACATGGCAATTGGACGTAACTCGTCCTCTAAATCTCTAATGCTAAAAACAACAAATGGATTGTCAATTTGGACATTGGTTGCCTGATTCAAAAGACCGGCAAAAGTTCCTTCTGTATATTTTTTTATTCTTGGAACAATGTCTTCTGCTCCTTGCATGCCTTCAAGAATTTCTTGCAAATCTTTCATTGTTGGAACTTCTATTTTTGATAAATCAGAATCTGGAGTTATATCTTTTTTGGCGTAAGTTTGAATAATTGCGCTATCAAGCAAAGCATCTTCTTCTTTTGTCAAACGACCAAGCATAATTCTAAGCAAACCTTTTATATTAATAACTGCTGACCGAATAATATCTTTGGTTTTCATTCCAGAAATTGCAGATGGCAGATCAAAAGGATTCAATCTGTATTCTGACTCTAGAGACATTTTCAAAAATGTTCCGCCGACTGATTCACATAAATATTTATATTCATTTTCTGGATCAATGACTATAACTTCTGTACCAAACATTAAAGACCTTAATATTTCTAATTTAACGGCGTAACTTTTACCAGCACCAGATGTGGCGAATACTACTGAATTGGCATTTGGCAAGGAGAAACGATCAAATAAAATCAAGCTATTATTGTGGCGGTTGATTCCATAAAGAATGCCTTCATCAGAAGTCAATTCCGAAGAAACAAATGGAAAACTAGTTGATAAAGGTGAAGTATTAAAATTGTTAAGAACGCCAAGCTCGTCAAGACCTAATGGCGTTGTGGTATTAAATCCTTGTTCAGCTTGAAAAAATGCTCGCTTTGAATAGATCAGTCTTTGACCTAATAGATCCTCTATTTCTTTGGTGGTTTTATCTAGTTTTTTTTCAGAATTCTCATAAAGAGTGATATATAATGCAAAATGGAAAAATCTTTCTGTGCCCTGAATTAAACGATCACGAAGTTCTTCAACATCATTTAATGCTGTTTCTAGCATTGGATCTCGGACATCACCTTTTTCCTGTTTTCCGGCAATAGTTGACTGAATTTGTCCTACTTTATTTTTTAATGTTTTTAATATTTTTTCTGATTCAACAGGTGAAATATACATTGCCATATCAGCTTCAATATTCATATTAATGACTGGAGCAAACCAGCCAGTATTGACAAAACGAGGATAAGTAAAAATGAATATAGTTCTGACGAACTTATCACCTAATTTAAGATAATTTGGATTGACTTGCAAAGCACTTGGCGCAATAATATCGCGAATCGAAACCAGACCCTTTCTGTAAATTTCTTCAGCCTTAAGAATCTCTTCTTGCTCGGCTTGACTTATATTTTCAATATTTTTTTTACCGATTGGTAAGTCTTTATCTTGCATAGTTTTGCTAATTTCAAATTTTCAATTTCAAATTTCAAATAAATTTTAAATATTTAATTTCAAAACCATTTTTTGACTAGTTTCGTTTTTCTAGTTTTAAAATTTTATAATTTAAAATTGTTCTTAGGCTTGTTCAATCTTAAGCTTTTCCAATTCTCCAAGTATTTCAGTAGTGCTTTCATCTGGATTATACCATGAATACAAGAGCTCAACTACTTCTTGAGTATTAAGTTGCGCGGATTGAATTCCAACTCCTCCAAGTCCGCTGATTACTGTATTTACGCGAAGCAAAAGCTCCTCTTGTTGTTTTTGGAAACCAACTTGTTCTTCTTTTATTTTTGACGCTGGCGAAATAATTCCTTTGATTTTATCCATTATTGATTCAGTTGCTTCAATTCCAGCTGGAGAATAAGGTATTGAAACATAATAATGAGAAGTAGTAATATTTCCTAATTCTACCATTGATTTTATAAATTCAGCGTATTCAGCTGTCTGCATTCTTAACAATTCATTGTCTTGCATTCTTTCAGCTTCTTTGACTTTTTCTAGATAGCCTGCGATGTTTAGCTTTCTAGTTTGGATAACGATTTGCACTGGAAAATTTAATGAATTTAAAAAATCTTGATAGCCAAAAACCTTAGCTTTTTGTTCATCTTCAGACATCAAAGCAAAATTAATTGATGAACACATCACTATTGCCCGCAATGCTTTGTTTTTTAGAATTATAATTCCATCTCTGATTCCAGCGACATTCAAAAATTTCTGAGTTGACTCTTCTTCTTTCTTTGCTGCTTTACTTGAAAGCATTGTTTCTTCTTCTTGTTTTACTTCAACTTTCTTTTCTTCTTTTTTTTCTTTTTTAAGCATTACTCAATTTTAAATTTAAAATTTCGAATTTTAATTAAATTTCAAATTACTTAATTTTAAATTGCTATAACTTTGATGCAATTTTACCAAAAATTAGTGTTAATTCTTGACACTCCTTCCAATGATTTCGCAAGTCTTCTTTTTTGTTTGGTAAACATTTAGCCAATATTCTTATCCAATATCGTGTTTCCTGAGCTTCTTTCTTACAGATAAATATTTTGTTCCTAAAATCTTTTTTTGAGCTTGCGCCGTTTGCTTCGCAATAGTTTGCGCCGATACTTGAGCTTGAACGAATTATCTGGCTTATCGTTGACTTAGTAATTGCTGTTTGCGGTAGGCCTTGGCAAAGATCGATTATGCCTTCTGCAAATTTTGCGGTTCTTTCTTCTAAATCGTATTGCTTATCTTTTTCTTTAAGCATTTATATTATTTTAAAATTAGAAACTTTAAAATTTATTTAAAATTTAAAATTCGAAATTTAAAATTACTTCTTTTCGTCTTCGCTCATTACTGTCTTAAAATCTAATTGCCTTGCCAATCGGTGAATACTGCTCGGTGTATACTTTTTTTCGCCGATTGTAATTTTTTCAGGACCTTTCTTTTTATTTGCAAGATCATAAGCTTTTACTCTTGGAGCTCTGCTACTTTTGTGCCAGACTAGTATCTTTGGGCCAAGTATATATTTAAAAACTGCGGAAAGATAATTTGTCAACGGACGTCCGTATGGCTTGACAAAAGCCAATGGCACGACTATGAAACCAACGATAACTGCTAAAAAAATAAATAATGCGAGATCAACAAAAGACCAGGAAATCAATAGAAATATTCCACCACCAAGCAAAAAGAAAAACTGTTTGAGAGTGAGCGGGCCAATAATCTGGTCCTCTATTTCAACAAATTGTGGAATTGGGTATTGCATACGTTAATTTCAAATTTATAATTTCAAATTTAAAATAAATTTTAAATTCTTTAATTTCTAATGACTACTACTTGCTTCTTTACCATTTTATGCAGAACCAGTAGCTTAAAACTCTGCAACGAATTTTAAAATTCTTATTTCGAAATTTATTTAAAATTTAAAATTCGAAATTTTAAATTAGCTTACTGATGCTTTTAACCGCAATATATTCGTCTTCAGTAAGAAACTCTGTTCCTTGTTTTTTTCTATCCTCTGCTATCTGACTGACTGATTTCTTTTCTGATGTGCTTTGATTTGCGATTGCTTCGTATAATTTGAATAAAGGACTTTTCATAAAATTTTCTTGCGCTGCTTTTCGCTCATCATGAGTTTTCGCAACTTCGCGGATATTGTTAAGCAAAACTTGAGCAGCTTGTTTTGCTGTTGCGCCAAGTTTTTTGAATTCTAGCAAATTTATATTTTTAATTTTGCTGATTTCTGCTGAAACTGGCTTTGAGGATGTTAAAACTTTGTGTTCTTTATGAAAAACTTTTTTAGGAGGATTTGGTAGCTCTGTTTCTGGTTTTGAAATTTCCTCAACAACTTCTTTTTCAGGCACTGCTTTAATTACTTTTGTTTCTGCTGTTTTTATTTTTTCATTTTTTTTTCTTGGTTTGCCAATTTTTTTCAAAGACGTGATAAATTTATTTCCTGGCTCTTGTGCTTCTAGCTTTTTTATATCAACAGCGCCTTGCATTGCTTTTTCAGCTTCTTTTTTGTTTTCAGCTAGCATTTTTTCTCGTTTTTCTGTTTTTGAAGTTGGAAAAGGAATGGGATGAACAGTTCCGGCTGATTCCTGAACTGATTTGTTAACTTTTTGTAATTCTTTAGTAGTAAAATCTTCGACTGCAACTGGCTTTTTTAGATCAATGCCGTACATTGACGGCGGATAGCTCCCCAAGCCTCCAATATCAGTTACTTTCAGATGTAATTTATCATAAAGTTGCAAAAGCATTTTGATTTGCTTTTTTTCATCTTCATTTAAATTTCTAACGTTTTTAGAATGGATAAAATAGTCATTGCGTTCAAGCAAAGAGTGAATGCCTGGCTCAGAAGTATATTCATAATCTTTGATCCAATTTTGAATAGTTGGTTCTACTTCTTTATTGCTAATTATAATGTTTTTTGTGCCAATTTTTTGCAGATTTTTTTTGATGGCAGAAAGTGTCTTTTCGAGAAATTCATTTCGAAAAGGAAGACCGATCATCATTACTTTTGCTCTGAGCCATTCTTCTAAATTAAGATTTTTCTTTAAAGCATCACAAAAATTTTTTTCTAGTAATTCTAAAACATTATTATCTTCTGGTAAGCGTTCTAAATTATGAAATTTTAGATAAAGACTAAGATCGCAATATTTTTTGTATAGTTCTTGGTCTTCATTTTTGAATTGAGGATTTTTTTCTAGAGCTTCGTCAATTGCTAACATTGTTTGATAAGATCTCACTCCATATTCACCAACATAATTAAAATGATCGCACTCCTGCGCTTCTTTGGATATTTTTTCAAATTCTTGTGGATTTTTTAAATTGTTTGGGTCTATTTTTAACATTTTGGTCAGAGAAATTACTAAATATTAAGGCGTTGGAGGTGGCGTTGGAGGTAGAATTGCATCAAAATCAATTTCGGCATCTAGCTCATCAGAAGTCATTTTAACTCCTTTATAATGGACAGCCTTTCCTGCCCCGCCGGTTGCTTTTACTGCCGCTTGAATCATTTTTACGGCGGAATCCTTATGTGACTGAGGCATGGCAGTATCTTGTATTTGTTTGTACAATTTTCCTCTAAATTGATTTAGCATTCTCTTGTTGGCATCAGGCGCAAAACCGATATTCTTTGTCCAGTCTTCGCCAATACCAGAATTTTTGATTTTTGCTATAAGCACTGGATCAACTTGGACATCAACTACACTGCCATCGGTGCCATAGCTTTCCTTGAACAGTGGAAATCTTTGTCCATCCAAACCTTGCCGGCCTGCTTTTTTATTCCATTCTCCAGCAGAATTGTCTGCTTGTTTTGCATTTATTTTTAATTCCCCTTTTTCATCTACATCGACAATTTCGGCAAAAGCCCAGTTGCCATTTCTTCGATGACTCTCGTTTTGACCAGCCATAATTTCAATACCTCTCTTTTTGCCAAAAGTGGTAATCAAACGATCTATATAGGCTTCCTTATTAAAGCTTCGAACATTGCCACCGACCATAATTGGTTTTCCACTTGCATCTTTTCCAATTTGTCTCTCTGGAATTTTAATTGCATTTCCTGCAGAATCTTTTATTGGATCCCCATTTTCATCATATTCAAAGTTAGAAACATTGCTACCCAATTCCTCTTCTCTATGCGCTTCATTTATATTGCCATCTTGGGCAAGTAAATTGTCCATGGCTTCTGCCTTGTCGTAATCTTTGCTTTCTAAAGCCTCGCGTTGCTCTTTTCGATAATATGAATGATTACCCTTGCCATATTTCTTTCCTTCTGCCATATGATGATCAACAGATTCAAGCTGGCCTCGGCGTTCATAATCAGCTGTATCTTCGCCCATACCCCATAGCCGATTAGTAATCTTATTAAATTTGCTATGAGCAAAACCAGCTGCGCCTGACATAGCTCTAGATGTTCTGATAGCTTGTCTTTCTTTCCACATTCCAGCAAGCACTGTTGGACTTAATAATTTTGTATTATCAGCAAACTTGTCAGATTTTTCTGCCGAACGTCTGAAGACTTTTTGTCCAATTAAAGAAGTAAGCCTGCCTAGCGCGCCTTTTGAACCGCTAGCCAACGACTCATTTCCTTTTCTCCAAGCAAATCCACCAGCCAAGGCACCGGCTCCTAACAATCCCTTTTTCACTAATCCCATCGCTGCTCCAGCAAGACCGCCGGCAGCTTCTTTGGCAAAAGTAAATCCGACAAACATAATTCCACAAGCAATGGCTAGACCAAAAAATTGACCGATAGTGCCTGCAGACATGCCAACATTGCTTGAAGCTTGCGAGGTGAGATTGTTACTAAGACCCTGCATACCGCCACCTTGCGAGAATTTGACAGCAAAAAGTAAAGCTAAAAGGTAACAAATACAAACTACTGGTCCAACAAATAAATATTTTGTAAATTCTTCCCACCATTTTGAAGCGTATTTTTGTGTTACTGGCAATACATTTAAAACAAAAGCAACTGGCGAGAAAACTGTTAAAATCATTAAAACAACAGTACGGATAACTAATAAGACTGCTAATCCTGCCAAAGCCATCGTGAACATAGCCAAAAACATTACAATTGCGACGTTTGTTGCCAATACTGCAGGCTCAGTGCTTGATACAGTCAGCTGTTTGCCTAAAACGGCGCTTAGCTCAAAAAAGTTCGAAATATTAAATAAGGCTAAAAGCGAAGCAGAAGCTGTGGCGCCATTTTGCGTTCCCATTATGCCGCTCATGATGGCGTTTGAAAAATCAACCAATGTTAAAGCAATTGTCTTGCTGAAATTAACTAATAAGGCAGCGACTAATAATTTTGGCAATAAAGCCTTAAAATGATACGACTCAATTCTTAGGATTGTAGCAAAAGCAATTCCTAATAATGCTAGAACAAAAATAATGTTAAGAATGTCTCGAACAATAACCCAGCCGGCTGTGACGATTTCATTCATGGCGCTGGCATTTATTGTTGTGCCACCAATAATCCAATCAAAGATTGTACCAATCAACCATAAGAATAAGGAAATCACTGCCACGGAAATGTAGCAAAGGCCACCAACAATTAAATTCACCAACCACAAAACACCTCCTCCGATAGCTCCAGCTCCCTCAGGAGTTGGTGTGCTAGCTCCTTGCGCAAAAACAAAAATAGTTGGTATTAAAATCAAAGCAAGCGAGATTGCAATAATTAGTATTTTTTTAATTTTTGCTTTATTTTTTAACAAATTGATATGGCTATTTTTTTCAACGTATTTCTGCGTAATATTTTGCGTCAAAAATTTTGTTATGATAATTTTTGATTCTGCGTTAGAAATGTGAGCGTTTAAGACGCAGGAATCTAATAAAACTATCTTTAAATTTTACATTTTTTCATAAACAGAATAAATAAACTTATTTTTTAGCATATCTACAACAACTCCAGCTAAAGCGGCCACGTCATTGATCATCTGAGCCTTTAGAGCTGAATCCATCGGGGCACTGATGCTAGTTTTGACTACATCAGCAACAATCATTCCTGGTGTCAGAAGACGGCAATTGTCTGGACGCTGACTTTCTGGAACACCTGCGCAATCATAATTGCCTAAGAATCCATCATTGATTAGCATTTCAAAACGAAAATTCTGCTGTTTTTGGTTAATTTGGGTATCAATGTTATCACGAATTTTGAACCACGTGCCAAATTGATTAGCCTCGCCATAAAGGCTCATGTGAAAATTTTGATAATAATAATTTTTTACGTCTTGCCAAGCTTGATCTGAATCTCCGGTAAATAATTTTTCAGCGGTTTGAGCAAGCTGACTTTGGTCGAATGTACAATCAGGCCCTGGATAGTTGGGAGCATACATTTGCCCAAGAGCAAAAATAATGTCTCCACTAATTGTTGTACAAAGATCAAAGCCAATGTAATCTTTCAAAATAAGATTGGCAGTCTGAAAAGCGAGATCATGAATAAGCCAATATTTAACACTGCTCCAGCTCATCTTAAAATCACCAGTTGTAACAAAATTAATCACCTGATCTCTCAAAAGAGGATAACCAATCATTTTCCATAATGTAATTCCAATACGATCAACCGTATCTCTTGGAACGTCAGCAAGGACTGTGACTGGGATTGCATCGGCTTTTTTTACAGTTAAAAGAGTAGCATTGTAGGTAATGAATAGTGCTAAGATTAAAAATAATACGGAAAGCTTTTTTAACATTAATAGTTTGATAATTCTTTTATTTTAACAAAAATATCTTCATATAAAATTTTATTTAAAGACAAAATGTCTCTCAAGGCCTGAGAAAGAGTTGACATATTATTGTTCTGAGAATTGGCAAGAATATCATATTTTTGAGATAAAGTTTTGAAAACAGAAATTGTTTTTTTGTGGACAGCAATGAACTCTGAATCATTTGGAACTGCAACTTTTTCTAATTCATTGGCTGTTTTTTCAAAAGATTGCGAAATTTGATTAGCAGTCTCTATATCACCATATTCAGCAATCATCTCATCTTGAATATTTGGATCAATTATGAAATTTAAGTTTTGTTTTGTAATATTATTGAAAGATTCAAAATAGCTATTCTTGCTTGAAGTATTAGCAGACTCTTCGGATATTTTTATTTCAGAATCTGGCACTTCTACTAGAGTTAATTCCTGATTAGTGGAGCTCACTATTTGATCAACGTATTTTTGTAATTCCCCGGCTTGCTCTGAATTTAAAACTCCTTCTAAGGAATCAACTGACGAGCTAGATGTAAAATCGACACCAGTAATATCCTTTGCTTCTTGTTTTTTGTCATCTGGAATTTGGCTAAGCAAAGCTTTGATATTTGATAAGTTGGCAACTGTTGGATCAAATCCATTGGCAATTTCTTCGCCATCAGCATAGCCATCGAAATCAGTATCAGCGCTATTTTGATCAGTGCCATATTTTTCTTCATCACTGCCTATCAAGCCATCATTATCTTGATCAATTAAATCTTTTGATTCGGCTTTGTTTGGGTCATGTTTTGTGTCCATCTCTTGTTTGTCAGTAAAGCCATCTGTATCTGAATCAGCCAGATAAGGATTGGTGCCAAGCTTTCTTTCTTGATCATCAATTATTCCATCGTCATCTGAATCAAGACTGGATTGGAAAATAGAGCTCTGAGAACTTGAATCATTGTTTTGATATTTTTGCGCAAAAATATAGCCTACGCCAAAGATAAACAGGCCGGAAATAACAAGCAGAAATAGCTTGAACTTTCTTTTTGCCATTTGTTTTTTGTTTTAAAGATTTTTTTGCTTGGCTTAATAATACCAATTTTACCAATTTGTGTCAAAGACGAGAATACTGAATATTTAATATTGAATATTAGTTATTTTTCCTTGTTAAAGCCTAAATAGATTAATAATTACTTTGATTTTTGATAGGTGTGTATAACTATAATATTTAATCTTTAATATTCAATATTCGATATAATTTTGCCCACTCTTCTAAACTCAATGTTTGAGCTCTTCTTTCTGAATCAATGCCTGCTTTTTGCAATAATTCTTTTGTTTCTTCTTTGCTAATATGCAGACCTGAAGAAAAATTGTTATGAAGTTGTTTTCTCTTTTGAGAAAAGCCAATTTTTAATATTTTAAAAAATTTATTTACATCGTCAACTTTTATTCTCGGCTCTTGTAAAACATTTATTTTTATAATTGCAGTATCAACTTCTGGAGCTGGATTAAAATTTTTCTTTGATACAAAAGCGATAATTTCTGGCTTGGCATAGAATTGGACAGAATTTGAAAGAAGACTAGCCTGCGGAGCTTCGTCGCAGATTCTCTGAGCAACTTCTTTTTGAATTATTAAAACCATCATGGTTGGCTTGTTTTCTAATTCAAGAAATATTCGTAAAAAACGCGAGGTAAGATAAAATGGCAAGTTCGATATTATCTTATAATCTTTAATATTAAATATTGAATATTGCTGTTGTAAAATATCGCCTGCGATAATTTTTAGGTTTTTTGTGCTTTTAAATTTGTTTTGTAAATATTCAACTAATTCTTTATCTTTTTCTATTGCGATAACTTGTTTAACTTTTGGGCATAACTTTTCTGTAATCGCGCCTTGTCCTGGACCAACTTCCAATACAGTATCTTGAGATGACAAATCAGCGACTGATAATATCTTGTCAACGACTTCTTCATTTTCTAAAAAATTTTGTCCGAGAAATTTGTTGGGAAACATAATGTAAATTTTTCTACTCGGCTTTAGCCGAAGGGTCGTGGAGCTTTAGCTCCAACGAGGACTAAAGTCCTTTAACCCCTTGGCTAAAGCCAGGTAGAATATTCAAAATTTTTTCAACTTGGCATATTCAAGTGCAAGTTTCTTTATTCCAATTTTTTCGAATATTACTGTTATCAAATCTTCGGAAAAGCCAATAACTAATCCTTTGCCAAATTGCGAATGCCTGACCTTGTCTCCGGACTTAAATTCACAATCTTTTTTATTGTCTTGATAAATTGTTTTTGCATTAAAACTTTTTGAATGGCTATTAAGATTTTTTTTGGGAATATCCTCAATAAAACGAGATTGCGGATTGGATTGCATTTGACCATAAATCTCGCGCGTTCTAGCAAAAGTTAGGTATAATTTTTCTTTGGCACGGGTCATAGCAACATAACACAATCTTCTCTCCTCTTCAAGCTCTTCTTGCGATGCTAAAGCTCTTGAATGAGGAAAAAGATTTTCTTCTAATCCGACAATAAAAACATTACTAAATTCCAGTCCTTTTGTAGCATGCATAGTCATTAAAGTGACAGCATTGTTTTTGTCATTAACTTCATCTGTATCTGAAACTAGCGCAACTTCTTCTAGAAATTTGGACAAGCCTTCTGTGTTTTTATCAAATTTTGAAGCAACAGTTTTTAATTCTTGAACATTCTCCCAACGATATTCCCCTTCTTCTGTTCCATCTAAAATAAATTCTTTGTAATTTATTTTTGCTAATAATAGGTCAATTAAAGAAGTTAGGTTAATTGTTTTTGATTTCTTATTCAAATATTCCATAATCAAGCCAAATTGGTTGAGATTATTTTTGGTTTGAGCTGATACTCCTGAGATATTTTCAGAAGCGATTGAAGCTTTGATATAATCAATTTTATTTTGTTTAGCATATTTTTCTAATGCTCCCAAAGTTTTAGCGCCAATTCTTCTTGGCGGAGTATTGATTATCCGGCTTAATCCAACTGTGTCTTTGAAAGAATTGATAACTCTAAGATAAGCAAGAATATCTTTGATTTCCTTTCGTTCGTAAAATTTTAAGCCACCGATTATTTTGTATGGAATGTTATGCTTTAAAAAATTTTCTTCCAAAGATCGTGATTGGGCATTGGTGCGATACAAAACAACAAATCTGTTATATTGCTGTTGTGAATCTTTTATTTCGTTTATTATGTAATTTGCTTCTTCTCGTTCGTCTTCGGCTTCAAACAAAACTGGCTTATCTCCTTTTTCATTATCTGTCCATAATTTTTTGTTTTTTTTATTTTTATTTTTGGAGATTATGCAATGCGCAACATCCAGAATATTTTGAGTAGAACGATAATTTTGTTCTAGTTTTAATGTTTTTGCTTTTTTAAAATCTTTTTCAAAATTTAAAATATTAGAAATATCAGCGCCGCGCCAGCTATAAATTGATTGCCAGTCATCACCAACAACAGTAATGTTTTGATAGCGTTTTGATAAAAGATTAATTAATAAATATTGCGCTTTGTTGGTATCCTGATATTCATCGACTAAAATATATTTGAATTGATTTTGATATTTTGCTAATATTTTTGGAAATTTCTGGAAAATTTTGATTGTCATCATAATCAAATCATCAAAATCTAAAGCATTATTTTCTTTCAAAAAAGCTTGATAAACGGCATAAGTTTCTCCGGCAACCTCTTCAATAAATTCGTTAGATCTATTCTTCAAATCATTAAAATCTAAAAGGTCATTCTTAGCACTAGAAATTATTGAGTGAATAATTCTTGGATTTATTTCGTTAGTATTATAATTCAATTTGCGCATTGATTGTTTGATTGCCGACAGCTGGTCTTCGGAATCGTAAATATTGAAATTTCTGCTATAACCGAGATGATGAATTTCATGATGCAATATTTTAACGCAAACTGAATGAAAGGTGCCAAGAAACGGAATTGAGAATTGAGAATTGAGAACTTGTCTGTTGCCTGCCTGGCCAATAGGCAAGGTTGGCAAGATTGGGAATTTTTTCTCTATTCTCTTTTCTCTATTCTGAATTCCTCGCATTAATTTACTAACACGGCTTTTCATCTCTTGCGCAGCTTTATTGGTAAAAGTAACTGCTAAAATGTGGTAAGGCGAAACGCCTTGCGAAACCAGATAAGCAATGCGATGAGTGAGTGTTTTTGTTTTGCCAGAACCGGCACCAGCTAAAATTAAAAGAGGACCATTTTGATGCAAAACAGCCTCGCGTTGAATTGGATTAAGTTGATCTAGGATTTGATTCATGAAATGATTTTAACATAAAAAATTAAAAAACTAAAAAAACTTTCTTTACCCCTCCCATGGGGAGGGTAGAAGTTGCTATTTTTTTGACAAGTGGGCGAAAATTCTACCCTGCCCATGGCAGGGGTCGGAACGCAATAATTAAAAAGACGAGAAGCAAATTCTCGTCTTTAAAAATATATTAAAATTTTAAGTTTTAAATAGCACGTAAATTATCTTTAAGCGTTTTTCCGGCTGTAAATTTTGGTAATTTCATAGCAGGAATTGTGATTCTTTGTTTTGGATTTTGTGGATTAACACCTTCTCTTGCTTTTCTATCTGAAACTGAGAAAGTACCGAAACCAGTGACAGCAACTTTATTGTCTTGTTTTAATTCTTCAGTAACAATTTCAATGAATGTTGAAATGTATTTATCTGTTTCTCTTTTTGAGATTCCTAATTTGGCGGATAATTTTTCAATTAAAGCCATTTTTGTCATGTTTATCACCACCCTTCATTAATCGCTAATAATTTGCTAATAAAGTAAAAGACAATGATCATAAAATAATTTTTATTAGCAAATTATTCGCAAGTATTAGCAAATGATTAGCGAAGTTGTTTTTATTATAACTAAGCCAAAATATAATAGCAAATGATCAAATGTTAATAACTTTCTTACTTAATCTCGCGTAATGTTTTTGCTGCTTGTTCTGGTTCAACGGTTGATATTTCAATTCCGGTTGATAATTCAAATCCTGCCCAAATTGTAACTTTCGGCAATATCTCAATATGCCAATGATAATGATCATGATTTTGCTCATCAGCTGGCGCTGTATGTATGAAAAAATTGAATGGCGGATCATTCAAAGCCTTGAAAATTTTGCTTAAACTAGCTTTCAAGGCTTTAGCTAAACTTATCTTTTCGTTATCTTCAATTCTTTCAAAATATGGCGAGTGGAGCTTGGGATAAATTCTTACTTCAAAAGCAACAACTGAAGTGAACGGACAAACGCAGATAAAATCTTCGTTTTCATAAATAACACGAGCTTTTTCTTTTCTTTCCCATTCTAATATTTCACAATGCGGACATTTGCCATGTTCTTCAAAATATTTCCTAGAACCATGCAGAGAATTTCTAATGTCTTTGGGAATTACTGGAATTGCAAAAAGCTGTGAATGAGGATGAGCAATAGATGCGCCGGCTTCTGGCCGATGATTATGAATTATGGAAATATAATCAATGTGCGGTTCTTTTGCTAAAGCTAGATAGCGAGCTTGAAAAACATCAATAATTTCTTTCACTCTCTGATTAGGCAACTGGCCATAAGTTTTGTCATGAGATGCTGGAATTATGACTTCGTGATAACCATAGCCTGGCAATACCTTATACGGCCCAACTTGTTTTTCTTTAAAATTTACATTTTTCACAAAAGCAGGAAATTTGTTTTGGATATCTATAATGCTATAAGGCTCTTTTTTCCAAGTCGGCAAAGGATTACCTTCTTTTTTTAATTCGCTAACATAAGGATCATTTTGTGATAATTTATGGATTAAAGAGACTTGGACATCTTGCTGTTTATCGAAATTACAAAATGGACAATCTTTTTTTGGTTGTTCTAAAACTGCTGATTTAAGACCTTCATAAGATTTTGGCCTCTTAGATCTTCCAGATGCAATGACAACCCAGTTTTTAGAAACAATGTCTTGGCGTAATTCTGATGGATGTTGATTTGTTTTATTTGACATAAATTATTTTTATTTTAAAAAAAATCCTAAACACTAAATTCTAAATTCTAAATAAATATAAAATCCAAAATTCTAAATTTTTGAAACTTTTGGAAATTTAAATTTTGAATTTATTTAGAGTTTGGGATTTAGAATTTAGAATTTTTATTCTTTAAATCTCTACTTCTTCATTGATTCTGGTAATTTTTGTTTTATTATCTTTATCTAATTCCAGAACAACAGCATTAACAATGCAATTCCCAGTTTCATCAACTTCCCATCTGTGAGTCATTTGAGTCATAAATTGGCTGATGACTTTTTCTTTTTGAACGCCTAAAACAGAATCCTTGATTCCAACCATGCCAACATCAGTAATGTAGGCAGTACCTTTTTCTAATACTTCCTCATCAGAAGTTTGAACATGGGTATGAGTACCTAAGACAGCAGAAACTTTTCCGTCCAAATAAAAACCCAATGCTTTTACTTCTGACGTAGCTTCTTTGTGAAAATCTACAATGCTAAAATCTATTTTTTCGTTTTTTGTCTCTTCTAAAATGGAGTCAACAGTTTTGAATGGGCAGTCTAAATCTTCTTTCATGAAAACACGGCCTAGAACATTAGTGACCAAAACTTTTTTGGTGCGGACCTGCTTGATGATGTATGACTTGCCTGGATTTTCTTTTGGATAATTGGCTGGTCTAACGATTGGCAAATCTTTGTCTTGGTCTAACATTTCAACCCCTTCTGTTTTGTCATAGACATGATTTCCAGAAGTTAAAATATCAACGCCGGCGTCTAAAACTTCTTGGACAGTTTTTTTGGTTATGCCAAGACCATGGGCGAGATTTTCGCCATTGGCTATTACTAAATCAGGATTATATTTTGCTTTCAATTCCGGCAATATTTTTTTGATGGCACTACGTCCTGAACGGCCAACGATATCGCCGAAGAATAAGATTATCATAAAAGTTGATCGCTAATAATTTGCTAATATTTGCGAATAGTTTGCGAATAAAGTAAAAGACAATGACCATGAAATAAACTTTATTAGCAAAAGATTAGCAAATATTCGCAAACTATTAGCGAGTTATTTTTTTATCTAGCAAAATCCACAGCTCTAGTTTCACGGATTACACTGATTTTAATTTCGCCTGGATATTTTAATTCTTTTTCTATTTTGTCAGCAATGTTCTGAGATAATTTCTTAGCCGCTAAATCATCAACTTGGTCAGGAGTGACAAAAACACGAACTTCACGGCCAGCTTGAATAGCATAAGCTTTTTCAGCGCCTTCAAAACTTAACGCAATGTTTTCAAGATCAGTTAAACGTTTTATGTAATTTTCATAAGTGTCTTTTCGAGCTCCTGGTCTGGCACCTGAAATTCCATCAGCAGCTTTAACGATTACTGCTTCAACTGTTTTTGGCTCATAATCTTCATGATGACATTCCATTGCATGAATGATTGCTTCGGAAACGCCAAACTTTTTCAAGATATTTTTACCAATTTCAATATGCGTTCCTTCAATTTCATGATCAACAGCCTTGCCAATATCATGAAGCAAGCCAGCTCTTTTAGCAATTTCAACATCAGCTCCTAACTCGGAAGCGATTATTTTGGAAAAATTCGCAACTTCAATTGAGTGCTTTAAAACATTTTGGCCATAAGATGATCTGAATTGCAAACGACCTAATAACTGAACTAATTTTGTATCTAAGTCGGCAATACCAAGTTCGTAAACTGTTTGCTCGCCAGCTTCTTTGATTTCACGAGCAATCTCTTTTTTGACCTGCTCAACTGTTTCTTCAATTTTGGCTGGATGAATACGACCATCTTGAATTAATTTTTCTAATGTTCTCTTGGCTACGTGGCGCCTGATTGGATTGAACCCAGAAATGACGATTGCCTCTGGCGTGTCATCAACAACAATTTCAATACCGCAAAGCTCTTCTATTTTCTTGATGTTCCTGCCTTCACGACCGATAATTCTGCCCTTCATTTCATCAGAAGGCAAAGATACGGTTGTAGCTGTTGATTCGGAAGCTTGAGATCGAGCATATTTTTCAATAGCTTGGGAAATAATATTGCGAGCCTTTGTATCTGCCTCGTCCTTGGCACGGTCTTCCGCTCTTTTGACAATTTCTAAAACACGATCTTGCTGATCTTTTTCAACCATTTCTAAAAGAACTTCCTTGGCTTTTTCTCGTGATAAAGAAGCAACTTTTTCTAATGTTGCCATTTGCTTTTTGCGGATTTCGACTAATTCTTGAGTTTTTCTTTGGACTGTGTGATTGCCTTTTTCTAGCTGTTCTTCTTTTTGAGATATTGATTCTAATTTCTGATTCAAAATCCCTTCTCTTTGGGATAATTTTCCTTGAAAATCTAAAAGCTTGGCTCTTCCTTCTCGCTGTTCTTTTTCAGCGTTTTCTTTAATTTCGAGAGCTTGAGTCTTTGTTTCTAATAGGATTTCTCTTTGTTTTACTTTTGCAGTTTCTACTAAATTTTGAGTTTTTGCTTCAACTGAATCTTGCCTGCTTTTGGCAATTAGCTTTCTTAAGATGTAGCCGATTACTAGGCCTAAGGCCAGCGCAAGAACAGAAGCAACTGCAATTAATACTAGACTATTCATTTCATTGCATCACATCCATAAAAAGTGAATAAATTTCTTCTTTGGTTTTAAAACGAGCTTATCAGCTTGATAAGTGTAATTTCTGAGTGATTTTGGCTTGAATAAAGATGTTTTTCAAGATCAAACATAATTCTTAAAGTAAAATTTTGATTTAATTCAACAATTTACAGATGCGACTGTTAATTAATTTAATAATGTTAGAATTTGTTATCTAACTCTTTTAGTATAGCAGAAATAAATTTTTTTGGCAAGATTAAAAGGTTAGACTGGTTAGAAAAGTTAAACTAGTTAGATTGGTTAAGCAAACTTGACTATTAAGGCAAAATATTATAAATTTAAGCCAGTCTGAAACAAAAGGAGGAAAGAGAGTGTCTGAACTGCAAGTTGTAATTGATGAGGATTTTCTTTATCATCTTGCAGAATCTAAAAGAAGAACTTTCATTGATGGCTCCTTTTGGGCAAGAACGCCGGAAGAGTTAGAATCAATGGGAAAGTTTGATAAAGATGGTTATCTTCAGTCTTATCAAGGAGTCTTTACTGGTTTTGATGGCAATGAAGCTGTTGTAAGTATTTATCGAGGAACGCGTTGGGAACAGAGAGGTTTTGATCGTGAAATTATTGAAATAATCGGAGCGCAAGAAAGATGCCAGGTAACAATTCATATTGGCAGAAAAAATGGTAAAATCATTGCTGTAGCAGATTTGACCCCGCATAGTGAACCTACTTATCGCGAAGTACCAAGATAAAAAAACTAAAAAATGCACCTTAAATATAAAACTCACCACCTGGTGAGATTTTTTTTATTGAAAAAGGCGGAGATAAACTCCGCCCCTACGCGATAAAATAAATTATTTTTTAATTTCTTTCTTCTTCTTTCTTCGCCAAAGCAAACCCAAGATTCCAAATAAAAATATACCAGAAATAAAACCTATAATAACGACTGGCATTGACCTTAAAATATTGGTGATTTTTTTCATTTTTATTTTATTATTTGATCAACGATGCCATATTTCTTGGCATCTTCGGCAGTCATATAAAAATCTCGGTCTGTATCTTGCTCAATTTGGCTTAATTTTTGATTAGTGTGCTTGGCAATAATTTTGTTCAATCTTTCTTTAAGCTTTAGGATTTGTTTGGCAGTGATTTCAATATCAGAAGCTTGACCTTGAACTCCTCCCATGATTTGGTGAAGCATTATTTCCGAATTTGGCAGAGATAGTCTTTTATTTTTTGCGCCAGCTAATAAAAGTGTTGCTCCCATTGATGCAGCTAAGCCAACACAAATAGTTGACACATCTGGCTTGATATATTGCATTGTATCATAAATTGCTAGTCCAGCGCTAACTGATCCGCCATTTGAATTAATATATAGTTTTATATCTTTTGTTTTATCTTCTGATTCTAAGAATAATAATTGAGCGATAACTGTATTAGCTAAATTATCATCAATTTCTCCACCTAAAAAAACAATTCTATCTTTCAAAAGTCTTGAATAAATATCGTAGGCACGTTCGCCATAGTTAGATTTTTCGATGACTGTTGGGATTAGCATGTTTAAAAATTATTTCTTGGTAGAGACGTTGCATTGCAACGTCTCTACGTGAATTATTTTCTGATTATTATCACCTTAACATTTTTTGTTTCAACACTTTTGACAGAAATACCCGATGGCACAGAAATACTCTCAGGCGAAATATTGAATTCTGGAGTTCCTTCTGATTTATTTGCTAAATCAATTTCCACAAAAACTTGATCTTCATTCAAGCTATTGATTTTAGCAGAAGGGCCTTCAATTGTCAATTGGATACGGCTTGGCATAATGCCTCCAACTTTAAATCGGTCGCTAAGATTTTTATATTTAATAATTCCGGAAAATGATTTGGAAATTTTTTCTTGGCTAAGATAAATCGTAACGGTAATTTGCGGATTGTCTTTTGCTTCTATTCCTTCTGCCAGTTCCAAACCAACTGTTTTTGTATTAACATCTTCAGTTATTTCACTTAAATTAATTTGACTAGTTTCAACCGTATCAATATTTTTTATTTTTTCATTTTTGCCTTTAATAACAACTGTTGATGGATTGGTCTCAATTTTTTCAATTGTTGCACCTGCTGGAAGATTGCCAATTATATTAGCTTTAACGCCAACTGTTTTTTCGCCATTTTCTTTACTAACTGGAATGATAACTTCTATTGTTTTTGGAGTGATATTTACTTTATCAATTTTTTTATTATCTTTATCTCTTGCTTCTAATTCAACTGTTCTTTTTATTTCTGACATTTCATTATCATATTTTATTGGCGCGACAACTTTGACAATCTTGTCTAAAATAACTTGGGCGCTTTCTACGTTAGCTTTTTCTTGAGAAAACTTTGGTTTATCGGCAACATAGTCTTTGCCTAGATTTCCTGATGTTTCCAGTTCAATCTGTTCCTCAGTTGAAATAATCGGAGATAGAAGAACATGGACTGATTCAGGATCTTGTTCAATTATTTGAATGCTTTTGTCTAAAGTTTCTACTTGTACTTCAACTTCGTATTCGCCTTGATCCAAATATTGCAAATCAATCGAGGCATTTATTTTGCTAGCAATATCTTTTTTTTGCCAGACATCAGTTGGCGCGCGAAGTTTTAATTTGACTGATTCTAAATTATTTGTGACCATCAAATCTTCGGAAAGATTATGAACCTTGATTTGAATTTCAGTATCAAGATTATTGACCTGAAAACCTTCATTGATAACAAAAAACCACAGGAAGATTGCAGAGATTATGGCGAGAATTTTTAGATAAAAGTTGTTAGACATGGTTACTTAATTTTCAATTTCTAATTTCTAATTTTTATTAAATTTATAATGCATAAATTTTCAAACCTGTTCGCCGTCGACGAGTTTAGAAATTGAAGCAATGAAAATTTAATAGAAATTAGAAATTAGAAATTTTAGACTAATTGTTCTAATTTGTTCGCTAATTTATCAACACCTATTTTTTCTTCAAGTTGGCCATCAACAGCAATAGATACTTCTCCTCTTTCTTCAGAGACAACTAGAGCAACAGCATCAGTATTTTCGGTAACGCCGATAGCTGCTTTGTGGCGAGTGCCATAAGTTAAAGAATATTCGCCTTCTGTAAGAGGCAACATGCAACCTGCTGCTAAAATTTTGTTGGAAGATATAATTACTGCACCATCATGCAACGGAGAATTTGGGAAAAATATATTTAATAATAATGCCGTTGATAAATTGGCATTAAGCTCTGTGCCAGATTCTATATATTCCAATAATCCGGTCTTGCGTTGTAAAACTATTAAGGCACCGATTTTATTTTTCTTTAAAATATCGATTGCCTGAATTATGTCCTTAACATTCAATGACATTTTTTTGTTGCTTCCAATGAATTTTGCACGGCCTAGTCTCTCCAAAGCACGCCTTAGTTCTGGCTGGAAGACAACTGGTATTGCAACAATAATTAATAATGTTAAATGCGACAACACCCAATTCAAAGTTTGCAGACTTAATAATCTGCCAATGACAACAACTATGCTTAAGATAATTATGCCATAAATAATTCTGGTTGCTTTTGTACCTTTGACAAAAGCAAAAACAAAGTAAATTAAAACAGCAACAATTCCAATGTCTAAAATTGTTGTGATGTAATTTATTAAAGTAAATGTTGAGAAATAGGCGGAGATACTACTAAACATAAATTAAATTCTAAACTCTAAATACTAAATTCTAAATAAATTTAAAATCCAAAATACAAAATCGTCGTTGTTTGAATTTTTAATTTTGTAATTTGAATTTATTTAGAATTTAGAGTTTAGGATTTAGGATTTTAAATTATTATCTTAACCTCATTATCCTGCTTAATTAATCTGCCAGGAATTGTAAAACCTGCTGCCTTCTTGTGTCCTCCTCCTCCTAAACTGCGCGCTAATTTGGAAACATCAATATAATCATGCAAGGTTCTAAGAGAACCTTTGATTTCGCCTTTTTCATTTTCTGATAAAACTAATGAGGCTTTGACATCAGGAATAGAATTCAAAAAATTTGCTATGCCTTCGAGATCTTCTGACTTGGCATTACATTCTTGCAAATCTTTTTTGATAATGACTGCGTAAACAATACCGAAAGTTTTATTCTTTTTTATTTCTGATAATATTTTACCCCAAAGTCTGAGTGTTGACAAAGATTTATCTTGCAAAGTGTTTTTTGTAATTTCTTTTAGATTGGCGCCTGAAGCTAAAAGACTGGATGTAGTTTTCAAAGTGTGATGAGAAGTATTGGGATTTTTAAAACTATCGGTGTCTGCAAAAATTCCACTCAATAAACTGGTTGAAATATTCTTGTCCAAATCAACATTCATTTTTACTAGAAAATTATGAACAATTTCAGAAGTTGAAGAAGCATTAGCTTTAATAATATTTAATCTGCCAAAATGTGGATTGTCATGATGATGATCAATATTTATAATTGGCGTTTTAAATTCGTTGATGCTGAAAAAATTATGAAGTCCTGTTTGTTCAAAGCTTCCGCAATCTAAAGTAATCAGCAATTGATAATTAATAAAATCCTTTAAGATCTCATCAATTTTTTTTATTTTGTTTGCATTTTTTAAGAAAAAAAACTTGGCTGGAATTTGATCCTGGCAGGCATATTCAATTTTCTTATTTTGTTTTTCCAAAATATTACCTAAAGCCAATGCTGATCCAATAGTGTCAGCATCTGGCTTGCGATGACAAATAATCAAAATATTTTGAGATTTCTTTATGAGATAAAGCGCGCGATTTATTTGAATGTCATTAAAATTGAACATGATTACAAAATTCTAAATCCTAAATTCTAAACTCTAAATAAATCCAAAAACCAAATTTCCAAATGTTCAAAATTTCTTCGTCTGATTTTGAACATTTATATTTTTGATTTTAAATTTATTTAGAATTTAGGATTTTGTGCTTAGGATTTCCTCGATGCGAGCGGCATGCTCTTCGGAATGGTCTAAGACAAATCTGATTTTTGGAACGAAGTGGATTACTAATTTTTTGTTTAAAGCTTGCTGGAGGTGATAAACATTGTGATTGAGCTTTTTGATTACGCTGACTGCTTTGTTTTTTGGGATCACAGAAATATACACGTTTGTGTGCTTGATGTCAACAGAAGTATCAACTTTGGAAACTGTGATCAATGAGTCAATTGGCAATTCTACTTCTTCTTTAATAATGAAACCTAATTCTTGCTGAATTAGGCTGTTTAATTTTTCAAGTCTATGGGACATAATAAATAAAATGATGCTAATATGCTAATTTTATGCCAATCTACAGATTGCTAATGCTTAGACGATTCGCAATTCGCAGATTGGCATAAAATTTGTAGATTGGCATCGTTTCTAATTTAAAGTGTTATCTTCTTTATTTCCTCCTTCCAAGCTTCTACAACATCTCCTTCTTTAATCTTTGTTGTTGTTTCTATTGACATTCCACATTCTGATCCAGCTTCTGCTTTTTGAACATCAGCCATTTGCTTTTGAACGCTAGAAATCTTGCCTGAACCGATTTCTTCTTCATCTCTAAAAATTTTGACTTTTACATCTTTTGGCAAATAACCTGACAATACTCTACCGCCAATAATTTTTCTTTTCTTTTCTGAACGGAAGATTGCTAAAACATTTAGTTTGCCTAATTTAGTTTTGATGATCTCTGGCTCTATTAAAGAGCTTAATTGTTTTTTGATTTCATCAACTAATTCATAAATAATATCAAAAGAAAAAATCTTGACATGTTTGTCTTCGGCAAAACGAGATGCAACTGTAGTCGGCTTAGAATTGAAACCAAAGATGATTGCATTTGAGGATTGAGCATTCATAACATTTGATTCGGTAATTTTGCCCGCAGAATAATCAATTATATGAGGCATGACTTGTTTTGATTCAATCTTGTTGAGCTCGTCTATAATTGCTTCAAGAGATCCGTAAAAATCAGCAATTAAAATAATATTAAGTTTTTTAATTTTCTTTTCTTCTTCTTGCGTTAAATTTCTTTTAATTTTAATTTCCGCTTTTGCAATTTTTGCAACTTTTTCTTTAGCTGATTCTTTAGATTTTTCTTCTTGCAAAATATCGCCTGAATCTGGGACAGATGTTAAACCTAAAATTTGAACAGGAGTTGCTGGCTTGGCATGATTTATCCTTTTGCCTAAGAAATTTTCCATGGCTTTTATCTTGCCGTAGTAACTTCCGCAAGTAACATAATCACCTAAATTCAAAGTACCATTTTGGATTAGAACAGTTGCTACCGGACCTCTCTTTGGATCCTTGTTTGATTCAATAATTGTGCCAATGGCTTTAGATTCTTGATTGGATTTTAATTCTAGAATTTCTGCTTGCAATAAAACCATTTCTAAAAGCTTATCAATATTTGTATTCATTTTGGCTGATATTTCTACCATGATGGTATCTCCACCCCAATCTTCTGGCTGTAAACCTAAATCAGCTAGTTGTCTTTTTACTTTTTCTGGATCTGCACCCTCTTTATCTATTTTGTTAATTGCGACAATAATCGGCACACCGGCATTTTTAGCATGAGCGATTGCTTCTTCAGTTTGAGGCATAACTCCATCGTCAGCCGCAACAACGAGGATCGCTAAATCAGTAACTTTGGCGCCACGTTCGCGCATTGCTTTGAAAGCTTCGTGTCCTGGAGTATCTAAAAAAGTAATAATTTTGCCGTTGCATTTTGCTTGATAAGCACCAATTTTTTGAGTAATTCCTCCTGCTTCAGTAGCAATAATATTTGTTTCCCTGATAGTATCAAGTAATTTTGTCTTACCATGATCGACATGACCCATTACAACAACAATTGGAGGACGTGGTTTTAGATTTTTTTCTTCTTCTAATAACAAATCTTCCAAGATCTTTTTTCTGACACCTTTTTCTTTGACTAAATCTTTTTCTTCTTTTTTTAATTCTATTTTGTAACCTAGTTCTTCGGCGATAATTGAGGCTGTTTCAAAATCGATCTCTTCGTTGATCGTTGCCATTATTCCCTCTTGAATCAATTGCCTAATAACTTCTGTTACTTCTAAATCTAAAACTTGGGAAAAATCTTTTACCGTAATAGTCTGCGAAACAAAAAGTTTTTTGGGCTCTTTTTCTTTTTCTGTTTTCTTTTTTTCTTCTGCGTTTTCTTCTTGTTTTTCTTTTTCAAGTTTTTCAATCTTTTTAGTAATTTCTTTGGCTTTCTTATCAGAAATCTTCGACGCTGTTGGTCGGATTCGATAACCCATAGCCTCAATCATTTTACGCATTTCTTGGCTATGGTAACCTAATTTTTTTGCCAGAGTTGATATGTTCATACTGTAGTTAATGGTAAAATATAATACGAATGCAGATACAAATAATGCAAATGATACGAATTGCAAATACGACGATTCGTAATTCGCAACATTTGCATTATTCGTACTTTATTCGTATTATAATTATTTTATTATATTTCTAAGCTTTTGTCAAAGCAAAAGACTTTGTCTTCCAATTATTTTGTGATATAATAAAAAATATGAAACTATTAGTAATAATCACTCCTAAAGAAAATACGAAAAAATTGAAGTCAGAATTAGTTGCTGGAAATTTTAGTTTGACTAAATTGACTTCAGAAGGCGGATTTTTAGAGAAAAAAAACACCACTTTTTTAGTTGGCGTTGAGGACGGAAAGATTGATAAAGTTTTAGAGATCATCAAGAAAAACTGCGAAACAAAAGAAAAAGTAATCTCTGCTCCAGCCTACATGACTCATGGCATGGAAAGCGGAATGAATGTTGATGAAGCAACAAAGATCAGAATTGGAGGAGCAACTATTTTTATTGTTAATATTGAGAAAATGGTAAAGATCTAATGAATTTCTAATTTTTAATTTTAAATTTCTATTAAATTACTAATGAATCAATTTTTAAACCTATTCGTCGTATGGTTTAGGACTTTAAGCATTAAAAATTTAATAGAAATTAGAAATTGAAAATTAGAAATTAATTTTATAACTTATACGATCAACCAGCTGTTTCTTAAAATGCTGGTTGATTTTTTGTTTGATGATATGTTGATGCATTAATAATTCTTGGGCGTGGGAAGATGACGGAACTTGGATTGTTAAAGTTTTGTTTTTGAAACTGACTGGTTTTATTTCTTGAAAAATTTTTTGATCTAATTCTTTAATTAATTTTTCGCAAGTTAAACAAACCTGAGATGCCTCAAGCTGAGTTCCAATGCCTGCTCTATTAATTGATAAGGGCAGAAGATCTTTGAGAGAAAAGATTGACATAATTTTGCTAAAAAAACAAAAAGACAAAAAACAAATAAATTACAAATCACAAAACCCAAATTACAAAAACGAAAGAAAAGATTTGTGTTTTGTTTTTTGTATTTTGGGATTTGTTTGTTTTTTGCATTTTTGTGTTTTTGTTTTTTATTTATTAGTGATTTCACCTTCCTTAATCTGTAGCACTTGTGCTTCTCTGACAAATCCAACTTCAAGTCCAACAAAATCAGCTGTGGTAATGAATGTTTGCTGGCGTCTAACTAATTCAAACATATGATTTCGGCGTTTTTCATCTAATTCGGAAAAAACATCATCAAGCAAAAGTATTGGGCGTTCGCCTAAACTTTTTTCAATAAAATCTAACTCAGCTGATTTTAAAGCTAAGATTGAACTTCGATATTCTCCTCGCGAGCCAAAAACAGCGAGTCTTTTTTTATTAAGTTCAAAAACAAAATTATCGCGATGCGGACCGACTAAAGTATAGGTTTTATAAATTTCACGTTCGTATTTATTATTTAGCTCTTGTTCGAACAATGCTTTAATATCAGAATCTTGAATCAATGGTAGGTTTGGTTTGTAAATAATCCGAAGTTTTTGATCTTTGGTTGCACAAATGTCATTATAAATTTCCGACAATCTGGAATTTAAAAATTTTAAAGCTTGCTGGCGTTTTGCAATGATTTTTGAACCTAAATCAATTAGTTTTTCATTCCAAAAACTGAGCTCTTGCTTAGTAGAATAGCCATTTTTAATGTTCAGTAAAAGTTGATTGCGGTTTATTAATACTTTCTTGTATTCTGCTAAATTACGGCAGTAATCTTTATCAATTTGACAGATAACAACATCTAGATAACGCCGACGAAGTGATGGTGTAGAATTGATTAAATTGAGATCTTCTGGAGAAAAAAGAACTGTAACTAACTCACCGATCAAATCAAAAGCGCGACTTTTAAGACCATCTATTTTTATTGTTTTTTGATTTTTAGATGTAAGAGAATCAATTGTAATATCTAATTTTATTTGCTGGCTATTTTTTTGAACAGTGCCTAAAATTTTTGCAAAATCCATACCAAACAAAACTAAATCATATTCACTTCTGACACGAAATGACTTTGATAAAGATAAAAGCTGGACTGCTTCTAGCAGGTTGGTTTTTCCGGAAGCATTTGGGCCAGTCAAAATAATTAGGCCATTGATGAAACTACTAGCAAAATCTTTATAATTTCTAAAGTTTTGAAGTTGTAGAGAAGATAAATACATAAACATTAATACTTAATAACCAAGATACAAGAAACAAACAATATTCAATATCTAAATTACAATGACCAAACTCGTCGTCGTGTTTGATTATTTTAATTTAAAATTTGTTTGTATCTTGTATCTTGGTGATTATGATAATATAACATTCATGATTTAAAAAAACCAGCATTTTAATTTGCTGGCTTTTATGTAAACTAGAGACTTTTCGGATAGAGTTCAAATTTGTTCAGTGTTGATTCATCGCAAGTTATTTCTATTCCTCTCAAGCGACTATCTTTTTTATTCAGGATAGCTTTAAAATAAAACTGATTCTGTGTTCTCGGATAAAAATCAACTATATGCTTGCTAATGTCTGAAGCTGTATTTGCTTGATCAATGTTAGCAACATTTTTCCAAGAATTTTTATTCCAATAATACCAATTCAAATTGTCTTTGCTAATTTGAAAAGTAACTTCGCCGTCTAAATCAGCAAGGAAACCAACTGCAGGATTGGGATAACAGCCATAAGAATACGGATAGATATTTTTTATTTCTCCTTGTTCTTGTCCTTGCTGTAGTTCAACAACTGAATTTTCAATTCTGATTTTTTCTTTATCAAATTCATAGTTATCTGGATTTTGGAAACTCCATGCCCAGCCTGGCAGATTATTCTTGATAGTTGGCTCTATTTCATTTTTAAGGAAACCGAATCCAGCGAGGGCAAACATGGCAATGCCGGCTAAAATCGTACCAGTCAAAACAGTAACATTAACTTTTGTAGAAACTTTAGTTGGCATTTGATTCTGTTTTTATTGGTCTTATTAGCGCATTCTTGAATTCTGTACTGTTAGTTATTTCTTTGTCGATTTCCATAAAAGCGTCAGTAGCGCTAAGACCATCTTTTCTTAGCTTGTCAAACTTGTTGACAAAATATGGCTGTCCGTCTGGATCAATAGGTCTTCCTAAAATATTTATATAAAGCAATGAAAGAGCATCGGAAGCGCCTCCTCTTTTGTAAACATCCTTCAATAACCTTCTAAATTCATCCGAATTTCTCAAGTCTGCTCTAATGCTAGCAGTAGAAACGTATTTAGATGCATTCATGAATCTTGAAATATCAGACATTTGGGTAATACCACGGCTCAATGATTTAACAAAGCTTAGTTCAATGTCAGCTTTTCTCAAACCTTGTTTGCCAGTGCCCCAGAATTGCTGAAGATTTGTTCTTGGCTCATCTGTTCCTAGCATGACATAAGTAACCATACTGCTAAATGAAAGGTTGCCATTATTTACTTCCTTTACCCAAAATTTGTAACCTGGATCATATCGGCTGTAGATATTTGTTGGAACCAAACGATCATGATAGTTATAGAGAACTTTGACAGCTTTATTGATATCGTTTTTCTTTTGAAGACTTTTCAAAATGCTATAAAATTGTTTATATCTTTGATCACCGGCCATTGCTGTTCTTAAACCAAAAGGCGAGGCTTTTGAGCTTTCAGTCCAGAAGTAAACACCGCCGTTTTCGAAATTTTTTAATTTGTTATTTAATTTTTTGACATCATCAGCGACTTGACCTTTGTTTTTAAAGTTTAATTCTATTGTCCCATATTTCTTTAAATCATATTTGCCATTGTATAATCTGTTCTTGACATATAGAACTTCACCACCTCTTTGAAGAGATTTGAAATCAAAGAAGTCTGATTTTTTAACATCTGAATTGACTTGATAAAAATGTTTTTGGCTTTTGTAATTTCCATCCTTATTTTGCCAAAGATAATCAATATTTAATTTGTAAGCAATTGCATAATATTTGTTTGGATTGCGCGGATCTTTGTAGACTTTTAAAATGTCAGTCAAATTTTCTTTTTTACTGCTGAACCGAACTCTAAGTTTGTTATTTTCATGATCATCAGCTAATTTTTTACTTGTGTAATCATAATATAATGGTTGATTTGGATCAGCCCAAAACTTGATTATAACTCTGCCTAATCCGCGATAAATTATTGATGAAGCAAGCGCTAGTTTTGGATCTTCAATTGTAACAGGCTCTTCAGGTTGCTGATTATTAATTTGTTCTTCAACTATTCTAACAACTTCTTCTTGGCAGTAAGGATTATTAGGAAGATTTTTGTCGCATTCGTCTTTAATTGGATCTAAAATTGG
This sequence comes from uncultured Candidatus Saccharibacteria bacterium, assembly GCA_964574655.1. Taxonomy (GTDB): domain Bacteria; phylum Patescibacteriota; class JABMPQ01; order JABMPQ01; family JAQVVF01; genus JAQVVF01. The sequence goes on along the minus strand of CAZNOH010000002.1, from coordinate 136,790 downwards.
ATCTTCTTTTTTGCAATCAGGCTCTTCTTGGCAAACATTATCATTTATTTCATAACATTTTTCAACTCCCATTGCTTGAGCGCAAGCCTCAGGACTAATGTAATATACTGAGGTAATTACACATTGTTTTTGCTGTTTATCGCAAAATTGGAATGGCCTCATGGGCTGTTGGACAGTAGCAAAGGTTTGTAATTCTTGTTTATTACAGCTAGTATTACAGCTTTCACCTGAGCCAGCAACATTTGTTGGATAACAAGTTCCATATTGTCTAGCACAAGCTTCTTCAGTAGATGAAGTGATTTGACAGCCAACATTTTCTTCACAGTAATAATAATCTTGTTTTGGCTCGCAATCAGAATCTTGACAGCTTGCCATATCGCTATAACAACCAGCTTTGGCTTCTTCTATTGGATCGCCATTTGCACAAGGCTCGGCATCTATAGGGATTTGTGTTTCAACACAAGCTTGATTTTGACAAATTACTCTGAGATTAGTTTGTTCTGGTGCTGGTTCATCAACAGCTTCAATGACTACTGCTTGTGGCTGACAAGCATCCTTAGCTGCTTGAAAACTGTTCTCATTTTCAAGATAACATATTTCTACATTATTACTGTTTTGACAATTTTCACGCGCAGTTGCTATTGGCTTTATCACACCAGGATCACTTACAAAATTCTGGCTAGTCCATGCTCCATCCTTGCAATAAAAAAATTCGTATTGTGTTTCGATTGCCTCTTGCGCCTGTCCGCAAGCAGTATTGGCCATACATTCATTAGGGCTATTGTAACAAATGATGTCTAAACCTTGTTGCTTATATAATTCTTCACATTGTTCTTTTGTTGCAAACACGGAACCAGTCATTTCACAATTATTAGTGTTTGTGTTGCAAACAGAAAAAGCTGTTCCTGATTCGTTAGCATTTTCAGTAGCTTCAGCATTAATCGCATAGTTAACTTCGTAATCATTAACCACGTTATTACTTTCTACTGCATTGTTTAATTGAGTGTTAAATTCAACAGTCATTACGGAATTGACATCATTTTCGTTGCTATCTGTTTTCTGTGCAATTTCTGAAGATGAAGCAGTGTTGAGTTGAGTAACTTCATTAGCAACATTTTCAGCAACAATTTGGATGTCTTTTACTTGAGCGCTTGTAAACTCAACATAAGGATTCACAACCTCTTTGCTTGTGGTTGCGTTAGTCAGGTTATCATACGTCGCACTTAAGGCTAATTCTTCGGCAGCTTGCACTTGGAAGCTGTCAATAGCGCCCTTATCAGCTAAAGCAATGACTTGATCTTGAATTATTGTTGATGTTTTAGCAATGTTTAATTCTGCTACTTGTTGCACAAGAATATCTTTTTGAGTTTCGTTGATAATTTGAGCAGTAGTCTTGCCTGTAGTTTGTGCTTGCTTTTCAACAACTGGCATTACTGAGTTTGCAATTGTTTGATATTTTGCTTGAGTATCGGCAATTACAGCTTTGTCAGTTGTTGTCGTAGTAACTGGCTCAACATTTGGCTGATATTCTTGCTCGAATAACGGCAAGGTTGCTTCGGTAGCGACTTTGATGTTGTTATTACTAACAGCAAAATAAATAAGTGCGCCAATACCAATTGCTGCGGCAACGGTAGCAATGATGGCTGTTATTTGGCTTGTTTTTGCTTTTGTTTCAATTTGAGGCGTTTGTGGCATGTTTAGTTTTTTTAAGTTCTAAAAATATTTGATATTGAAAAATTACAATTAACGGAGTTGCAACGATACTCAAGAAAGGCATAGCTAAAGTTCCTAGAAAAGGAATAATATTAACAGCCATCATTCCAACTTCTAAGACAATGATAAAAACAAAATTATACAGAAAAACAGTGCCCATATAGCCTTTGACTAATTCTTTTGATTTTTTGAAAGCCTCGCCAATAGACAAGTCTTCTAAAATGATTAGGAATAAAACTTGAGAAAGCCATAATCCAAATATTATTCCAGGAATAATAAAGCAGATAAAGCCTGCAAAAATTATTAATCCCATTAAAATTAATGCACCAAAAACCTTCCAAACTTTTGGCCAGCAGGATTTGATGAATTGAATAAAATCTAAATTACCTTCCTGCTTTTTTGCAATAATCGTAATTAAGGAACTCATTAACCAAGCATTGATAAGAAAACTAAGGCCAAAAATAATTATAAATAAAAGTAATGATGTGGTGACAATAACTGTAATCATCAACAATCCACCGATTCCAGCTGTTGTTGAATCTTGATTAATCATTAACGGAATACTGCCCAATAATCCTGCAAATTGTAAAAATATTATTGAGAAAACAATAACAAAAATAACGACAAACTGAGCAACTGTAAAGATTGCTGATATGCCGACATAATTACCCCAATTTTTCTCAAACTGATTCCAGGTTGAGCGAAAAATATCCCCTAACGGCTTGAAATTTTTCATGATTAATTGTCTTTTGTTTTAAGATTTTCTTTCGTTTATTATATTATAGCAAAAATTGTTTAAATGGACAATTATGAATGGTTGATAACTTCGCTACGAATTTCTAATTACCAATTCCTAATGTCTATTAAATTTCTAATAACCAATTTCTAAACAACTGTAAATATGCTATATTATTAGTGCAGATGAAAAAACTAAAAAACAAAAAAATAATCTGCAGTTTTGTATTAGTCCTAATTATATTTCAGGTGTTATTTGTGTTACACACTAATGCAAACACTAATGACACAAATACGAGCACTAATACTTCTGATACGCAACTTAAAGATAAGGATGACACTAACCCACCTCATATTCCTCAAGGCTTTAATGTAAAGGCTTTAGATAATGCTTTGGAATTAAATTGGAAAGTAAGTGTCAAAGAAGATGAGGTTGATAAATATTTAATTAATCTGCGGACTTCGGTGGAAAAGGAAGATAGCGATCCTATTTTCGTAGCTAATAATGTTTTTTCATATCAAATCAAAGATTTGGCGAGCGCATTTTACTTTGTCAGCATCCAAGCACAAGACAAGGCTGGAAATAAAAGCAAAGCAACAAAAGAAATAGGCATTGCGCCAAACTCATCAGACAGCAATGGGTTTCAAGTCATTGGCTGGATGCCTATGATTGATGTGCCTGATCAAAAAAACACTGTGAATAATAATTTTGATGTTTTTACCGGTTTATCACCTTTTATTTATTCCCTTGAACCTGATGGCACAATAAAAAAACATGGCGATATTTTTGATGAGGAAATGAAGGAGAAATTGAAAAATTCGGATAAAAAAAATATTCCAACAATTACAAATAATTTTGACGATAACTCAAAAGGAACTGCTGTTGTAATGGATTGGCGAAAGAGAAAAAAAAATATTGACATGATAATTTCGGAAATTAAAGAAAATGATTATGACGGCATTGATATTGATTTTGAAAATTTGGATGCAAAAGCAAGAGAAGATTTTAGCCAATATATTAAAGTACTAGGCAAGGAAATACACCAAATTGATAAAATCTTGTCGGTAACGCTTCAAGCGAAACAATCTGATGATGAATCTTGGTTACAAGCCTATGATTTTGAAAAATTAGGCGAGGTTGCTGATCAAATTAGGATAATGACTTATGATCATTCAAGAACAAACACCCAGCCTGGTCCAATTGCGCCAATAAAATGGATGGTAAAAGCTTTGACTTATGCTCAAAGCAAAGTTGATCCGTTAAAAGTAATTGCTGGTTTGCCTTTTTATGCTTATGACTGGTGCACTGAAGGAATGTGCGAAAATAGAGGCTTGGTTTATGATGGCGTAAAAAATATAATTGATGAAAATAATATTGAAGTTGAATGGGATGATGAAGCAAAATGTCCTTGGTTCTATTATAAAGATGATAAAGGAAATCCACATACTGTTTATTTTGAAAATGAAAGAAGCATTACTGAAAAAATTAATGTCATTAAAAAATTAGGAATTGCAGGAATAGCTATTTGGCGACTTGGAAATGAAGATCAAGGAAATTTTAATCCATTAAAAAATATAAAACGCTTAGAAGTTGATTCGGTTTATAATATTAAAGTGGAGCCACTTGATTCCGAAATAAAATTGTCATGGGAAAGTCCGATCAACAAAAATTTTAAAGGTTATAAAATTTTGTTCAAGAAACAAGGCGGTGAACAAAGATTCTTGAGTGTTTTCAGAGAAACTGAAATTTTGATTCCAAATTTGGAAAATAATGAAGAATATTATATTTCAATTTTGCCTCTAACTTGGGATGCTTTGTTGAATGATGATATTGATGAAGATAATCTTGAACCGCAAGTTGTGACAACACCGACTGATTTAGCATTTCCTAACACAATTAAAGATCTAAAAGCTTTCAACCCAACAGATACAACGATTAATTTAGAGTGGACAGCGTCTGGCGATGATTTTGATCAAGGCTTGGCAAGCTATTATGACATTAGATATTCTGAAAGTTTAATTAATGAAAATAATTTTTATCAAGCTACTCAATACAAGGCTTATCCTGAATTGCTAATTCCCCCATCATTACAAGAAATACAACTAAAAACTTTAACTCCTGGAACTAAGTATTTTATTGCTGTTAAAACATTGGATGAAGAAAAAAATCCATCATTAATTTCAAATATAATTTCGGCTAATACGATTGATACGATTCCTCCCAAAATTCCAAGCGCGCCTGTATTATTAGCTGGCGATTCTAAAATCGAAGCAAGCTGGAATAAAAATAGCGAAAAAGATTTAGCATATTATAAATTATATTATAAGCAAGAAAAAAGTTTTTATAAAGCAATCGAAATAAAACCTGAAAAAAATATTTATATATTAGAAAATTTGGAAAATAATTATCACTATTTTGTATCAATTTCAGCAATTGATTTAAGCGGTAATGAAAGCGCCAGAACTAAGGAAGTTGAGGTAACGCCAAAAGCAAATAGCCTGTGGCAAAGAATTAATGATAGTTTAAATAAATCTCAAGAAAAATTGAAAGCAGCTGGCATGATTTTTGGCAAAAGGTTGATTTCAACTGAAGCAGTGCCTTATCTGGTGATGTTCAGCATTGTAATTATTAATATTTTTATATTCTCTGGATTGAAAAGAGAGATTGGCAAAAGAGTTAAAGAAACTGTAAAAAAAGAACATACAAGAACAGAACCAGACGTTGCAAAAAATGTTAATAACAGAGCGGGAGTGGTTGATCTGAGGCAAAAGAAATAGACTTGACTTCTATAAATTTAGTGTTATAATCTCTGCAAGGTAGCGAACCAGACAGCACCCGAGGAAAAAAGGAGCGTAAAATGCGCGAACAAGGACATGGAATACATCAGATTCATGATCCTGAATTGACAAACTGTCGAGTTGGATTGTTTGCTGGGCATGTAGTTTCAATTGTTGGTGATTGGCAAGATGGACAACGTGAGATGCATTATCGAGTGAGATTGGCAAACGGCGAAATCAATCCCGACGTCCATCAGGATGAAATCAGCTTCGATCCTGCTCTCATTCACAGCAAAAGCTGTTAAATATTATTTATTTTTGTACTTTGTAATCCGTTTTTGACGGATTTTTTTATTGTTAAGGTCTGAAGAGGTCCGACCTCTAGTGAGAGGTCGGACCTCTTTATTCCAACCTCTTTAATCCAGGTAATTTAAATCAAAACGACCATTTCTGGTCGTTTTTAAATTTATTAAATTTTAATTATTAACTATTAAGCCGTAGCTTTTTTTGCACCCTTCTTCTTTTTCATAAAAATTACTGCAATAATTATAGCAGTTACTATTATCAAAGCTAAAATTATAATTAAGGCAATTATATTTTGAATTACCATTGAGATCAAAATCGTTAAAACTGACAAAGCTAAAGCAACAATGAACGTAATAAAACCAATAACTGCACGACTAGCAGAGCCTAAGAATGGCAAGAAATCTAGAACAACACTGATTGGACCAAACATTGCTGATAGACCAATCCACATCATTAGAAATCCAACAAGTCTAAGAATCCAAGTCATGATTGTATATTCTGTTTGCATTGTGGAGATTGCAGATGCTCGATCGCCTAAGAAAACTCTAAATAAGGTATTATTTTTTTCGTCAGAATATGTTGTAATTTTTCCACTGCTTAATTTTCCAAAAACTGTAATTATTTCTTTTTGCGGTAAAACATAATAGCTTATTTTTTGGTCGCCAACTTGAGGGTTAGCAATATTTCCTGCTCCTTGATAAACATAGTAATTCTCTACTATTTTGTCAGCAGGTGTCAAAATAGTATTTTCTGAATCTAATTGTAATTTTTCTGCACCGACTAATAAGCTTGTATCGAGTTTTAAATTCGCCATATCTAATTTGTATTGATCAATCTTGGCGTCATTGGCCTTGAAAGTTTCGCTTGTAATAGATTGATTTGGATTTTCATGGCCTTCTGGCTGTTTGAAGCTAGAAGATTTTTCTGGACTTGAAGTCCAAGCAGTATCATAAGTATAAGTTGTTTCAGTTGTCTGACTGCCGCCTGTTTGCGTTGTTGTATCAGTGTCAGTTTTTTCCTCCCAAGCAAACATTTCTGATTTACGATAAATTGCAATATAGTCTGATTCACTTAAAAATAAGTTGTCACTTAATTTTTCTGTTGATGTTATCGGACCAGTAACTGAAATCAATTTTTGATCTAAGCTTGCATCAACTTTGCTAGATTGAACTTCAACTGATGTTTTCGCAATTTGAGACATATCAACTCTGCTTTCATTCCAATAGAGCACAACAAAAGAGGCAAAGAACAGAACGATTCCAACAAGTATTCCAGCAAACGATCCCATAATTCTTGATCCATAGCCTTGATGGCTAATCTCTTTGAATTGATCCGGCATAAATGTAAAATTAAAAATTATAAATAATTAAATTATCTTCTTACTTATAGTATAGCATAAAATTATGATTTTTAAAAGTGGATAAATCATTGAAAAATAAAAAAACCCAACAAAATTGGGTTAGATCAAAGAAATATGAATGATCGAATAATCTTTCATATGAATAAGTTCCTCGTGCTTTTTCCATGATTCTTGGATGCGACATCTAAAGCAAAACTCGTATTCTTTTGTTTTCACATCTGCATGATGACCTGCAAAGATGACTTTTTTTACAAGTCCGCGACCACGACAACAATCACATTTTTTCAAAAAAACATTAACAAACACGGTAATGACGACATAGCCAACCAAAAACCCTAAAAATAGCATTGCAAGAAATGCTAATGTTTGTTGTGGCGTAGGCGCAGAGTTAGCTAAAGCTAATAGATAGTTTAGCTTGAAAATAATGCCAGATACATAAGCAATTGCTAACAAAAAAATAAACGAAACAAAAAATATTTCTACTTTTCTGCTCATTCTCCCCTCCTTGTTTTTGAAAGTGCTGATTGATTAATATAGTGCTAAAAAAAGTTTTTGTCAATTATTTCTTTTTTCTTTTTGGTGTCCAGCCAGTTTTTCTTAATGTTCCAAAAATATAAGCGTTAGCTCTTTTGCCTTTAAAACCTTTTTTATTAGCTTGTTTTTTCAATTTTTGTTCTAATTCTTTTGGCATAATTGACAAATTAATTATTTTGAGATAAAATGAGTTGTTGTTGATGGCAAGAACAGGAGGAGGACAAAATGTCAGAACAGCATTTATTCGCTATTGGTGAAAAGGTCAACTGGACTTCAGCTCCTGACCGTCAACTTTCGATGAAGGTACTGAAATTTCGACTAAAGTATGGCGATGGTCCATTCGAAGTAGTGGATGTCAAAGATGTTCCAACTCAATGTGATTGCGGAACAATCAAAAACAAACATCCAAGAAGTTGCGGAATCTATCGAGTAGAATATTATGGCCATCCTCAATCTGTAGCGATTATCTCAACAGGAGAAGAGCAAACCGAAGAAAGAATTGGATTGCATGGTGTTTATTTTGAACTAGTACCTTAGTTCTGTTATCCGACGGACAAGGAGGAAGAGATGGCAGAAAAACATGTGTTTACGGTTGGAGAAAGAGTAACTGTTATTGATTGTCCAAAGACTAGAAAAATTGTTCAAGAGTTTGGAATCGGACCATTCGAAGTAACTTCTGTAAAAGAACGTGATGTATGGTGCACGTGCGACACTTATTGCGATCGTCATCATGATTCAGATTGTCTCCTCCATTTTAAAAATACTTTTATTGTTCGCGCGAAACTATCATCTGAAGCTACTGGAAGATTTGCCGATTGTTTTTTAAGACCAGCTCCTTAATTTCCTATCATTTTGATAGGTTTTTTTATTGCAAAAAGAAGAAAACTGGAAGCAAAAACTAATAGAGAAAAAAATAAATTTAAATTTGATCCGGCTTTTGGAATTTGAGTCAAACCTTGGGCTGGCGTAAATGAAAATTTTCCGGACTTTATATCGCTTGTAAATCTTGGCAAAAGCCGATAACCGCTGGAAGTTTCGCTGATTATGCCTTGATAGGTAACCCAATCGCCTTTTTTAAGTTTCGGCTTTTCAATATTTGAATCAGGTATGTAAATTTTTAGAGTACCTGAACCATCATTAATATACAATGTTGAACCAGCTAATTTTTCAATTTGTCCAGAAGCTAAAACTAATTTGCCTTCTAAATCTTCGCTGACTTTGCCAGTTTCAATTTGAGTTGCAGTTAAACTTTGATTATTGCTAATTATTTTAATATCTTCTTTACTTGAAATTAAAATTCTTTTTTCATTTGAGGCTTCTGATAATTTACCGCTAACCTCTATTTTGTCACCAAGCTTTAAATCTGGAAAATCTTTTTTGGAAAAATAAACTTGAATGCCAGATGTTTCGTCTTGAATGTAAAAAGAAGTCTGCGAAATTGTTTTTGGAGGAACAATAACAATGCCGGATGTTTTTAAAGAATCGTAACGTTTTAGCCCTCTGACTTCTTTTATTTTAAAAAGATTTGTTTCATTGTTTTCTTGTTTTGTTGTTTTTTTGTTTTCTTGCTTGTCCGCCGGAGCTTTAGCGGAGGCGGATTTTATAATATTATCTCTGCCAGGCGTGATAGAAGAAGTCCATGACCATTTATTGTCTTTAAGACTAAATGATTGTCCTTCTTTTGCTGATTCTTTAAATTTAATTTCCTGTAAAACTTTTTTGTCAGGCCATAAAATTCTGACTGACTCATTAGAATTATTTAAAGATAATTTTGTTTTGCCTTTATAAAAAACTAAATATTTTTGTGGTTTGATTTTTAAATGCTCTTTGATTTGATAAGGGGTTGAACCATCTTTTTGATCATCAATATACCAGGCAAAAAGGTCAACTGTTTTCAAGCCAATGTTTTTTATTTCAATAAATTCGCCTTTAGCCTCATTATCAGAACCTTTTGGATTTGGCAAAATTTCGGTTATTATAATTTTTTTGAAATATGGACCCTTTGGAATTTCTATAATTGCTTCTGGTGATTTGGGCTCGCTAACTTGGCTATTGCTTTGAGAAATAATATTTACAGCATTTGGCGTTAAAGTCTCTGACCATTGCCAATTATTATCGCTAACTTTATTATAACTTTGACCTTCAAAACATTCTGAATAATCAATTTGATCAAGTAAATTCTGATTTGGTTGATATAATTTAACTGAATCAGAATCATTATTTAAAGTAATATTAATAATTGATTTTGGCAGAAGAAAATAGCTTTTGGCTTTAATTTTTGGATCCGCAAAATCAGAAGTTTTAATTGCATAACGCGAAGTTGTGCTATCGCCTATCTGCCAATTTGTTAAATCAACGTCAAATGAATTATTATTGTAAAGCTCGATAAATTCTGCATCATCTGAATCCTTCGGATTTGGCAATATTTCATTGATAAATATCTGGTCTGGAAAAATTGTTGGCGTTTGCATATTCTCACTATTTTGATCCTTTGGGGTTGCGAAGTCTGTTGAATTTGAATCAAGATTTATCTGTTCTTGAGAGTTATGCCAATTTGAAGCTAAGGAACCATCTTCTGGTTCTGAATTTCTTTCCATAGAAACTTTAAATGCACCATTTAAACCTGCTAATGGAGCACCAGTGCCATCATCAGCTATGTCTATTAAATTCTCTTCTAGATTAATCAGGCTATCATAAAGTTTATACTGAACATCGGAATTATTAAGAGAGTTTTTGAAAGACGCAACCTTCAAATCTGGGACGATGTTAATAATTGAATTTTCTTTATCATTTTTTGAAATTAAGAAATAACTATTAGCTTTAATAATTCCTTGATTAAGGGTCACCATCAAAACATCATTTTTATATATTGTCCAATTGTTTACTGAAAAATCGATATCTTGATCTGTCATATTTTTCAATTCTATCCATTCATCACTAGACGAGGTAGCCGATCCCATCCACATCAGTTCGTTGATTACAACATCGTGATAAGAATTGGCGAAAACTTGAAAATTTGGCCAAATAAAAAACCCTCCCAAAATAATGAAAAGAATTATAAAAATAATCTTTTTCATATCCCCTCCTTATTTAATTTATATTACTTTTATTATATTAAATTTTGATAAATAAAAAAAGAGCATAACTGCTCTAGATAATGTTCAAATTTTTAGGTAATTAGTCCATTGTCTCTTAAAAACCTGCGTTGGGCAAAGATCGGATCAGTCTCTTCATCAATATCAATGCCAGAATCAATAACTGCGTTTTTATTTCTCTCCAAGCCTACAATAAGTCTTTCAGCAAGTTCAATCACTTTCGGGTCTTCTTCTGTTTCTAGTTGAGCACGAATTAAGTCAATGGATCTTTGAAACATATCGCTAGTACGCATCTTGTCCTCCTCGTCAAAGGTACTGGCTTAATTAAAACAAAATTTACATATAAAGTCAATACAAGACAAAAAAATAAGGCTATTTTTTCGCCTTATTGATTTTGCTAAATTTATTTTTTCATTGAATCTTTGAATTCTTCAACCATATCAACTGGAGTTGGATCAAGATTATAAGCTAAAGCTAAATAATATGATGTCCAATCAGCTAAAAGAGACGTTGCAAATATTTTTTCTAAAACAGAATTTCCTTTCATCATAATAATTTCTACGCTAATTCCTTTTTGTTCTAGAAGGCCTTTAAAAATATTCATTCTTTTTTTGTTTCTTTCATGATCTGCCTCGTCTTGCATAACTATAATGAAATATTTGCCGACTAAATTGGTAAAGCCAACCATTTCATTATGATTCAATTCAGGAAAATAGTTAAAGAAACTTTGAGTCTTGGCATTTTCGTTAAATTTAATTTTGAAAATGCGGGCTACAGAATCTCGATAAAATTCAGTTGTATAAACTAGCGGAACATTTCCTTTGACTTTTAAGGCTAATTCTTGGCCAGCTATTTCTTGCTCTGAATTTATGCTGTCTAAAAATTCGCCAAGAGAAATTAAATCGTTTTCGATGTTTTCTAATACTCCTATTTTTTTTAAAATTGTTAAAATTGATGTAAAGATATAACCGGAAGCACAGCGAGGCTGGAATGTCGGACCGTCATCTGGATATTGAATATATGGAATATTTTTTGACTGGCAGATTTCTAAAATGTCTTTACCGCGAGCTAAGCCAATAACTTTGTAATTTTTAGCTATTGCTTCATTGAGACAAGAGATTGTTTCTTCTGTTGACCCTGAAAAAGATGAAGCAATAATCAAGCTTTTTTCATTTGCCTCGACTGGCAAGGTATAATTTCGGCAAACTGTGATTGGAAAATTAATATTTTTTGATTTGAGATATGAAATTACCATATCAGCTGGCAATGCAGATCCGCCCATACCGCAAACTATAACATTACTGAATTCGCCGCTGATTTCGACATCCTTGGCAAAATTTAAAGCTTTGGCAAATTGTTTTGGATAATTTTTAACAACGTCTTTAAAATTTGATTTATCGATATTTATCATACTTTTTTATTATTTTTTTTAAAATTTTGCAATCCAAAATTTTTAAATGTCATAAAATATTGAAGTTGAACTATTTATATGATAGTATAATTTAAGGTATAAAACAACGGAAAATAATTGTGAACAAACATTGTTTGTTCACTACATAAAATAATGATATGGAAAGATCAAGATTAACAATTACACTTCGCAAAGATATTTTGCCACAAATTGACAAGGTTATTGATGGTGAAAAAATAAGAAACCGCTCCCACGCGATTGAGTATTTGATTTTGAAAAGCTTAAGATCAAGAGTCAAAAAAGCCTATATTCTTGCAGCTGGACAAGGAATCAAGATGCGTCCTTTTACTTATGAAATGCCAAAATCAATGTTGCCGGTAAAAGGTAAGCCAATTCTACAACATATCATTGAGCAATTGAGAGATAATGACATTAAAGACATTATTATTTTGGTTGGCCATATGGCTGAAAAAATTAAAAAATATTTTGGCGACGGCAAAAGATTCGGCGTATCAATTACTTATGTAATGTGCAAGAAAAAAATCGGAACTGCGAAAGCATTATTAAAAGCTAAAAAATATTTAACTGACGAGTCATTTTTGATGCTATATGGCGATACATTGGCAAGAGTTGATTTGAAAGATATGCTTTTATTCCATAAGGAAGAAGGCGGATTGGCAACAGTTGCTTTGACTTCAGTTCCGAATCCTGAAGGTTATGGAGTAGTGAAACTTCGTGGCAGTAAAATATTAGGATTTTTGGAAAAACCAGAAAAAAAACCAAACCTTTCAAGATTAATTTCAGCTGGAGTGTTTGTTATAGATCCAAAGATTATTAAATTGATACCGAAAAAAGAATACTCAAAACTTGAAGAAGATGTGTTGCCAAAATTAGCTGCTGAAGGAAATTTGCATGGTTATCATTTTGATGGAGATTGGTATGACATCAGCACGCCAGAAATTTATGAAAGAGTTTTGAAAGAATGGGCGTAGTTCTAAAGTTATAATGTTTTTAAAGTTTGTAAAGTAAAAGCCTGGATTTGGGCTTTTTTTGTTTTTGAATAATTATCCACACCATGATATTGACGCATGGTTGGGTACTCGTTTATAATTATATATACCTATATGATAGTATATGAAAATTGTCTGCATTGAACCTTAAAAATAATTGAAACGCGGAGGAAAAAGGAAGGAGGACAAGATGTTACTTCGGATCGCGGTGCTTACGGGCGGTGGGCATTGTCCAGGGATCAACGATGTGATTGCAAATCTGATAATTTTCATGCAGGAGCATAATTTGACTGGCTTTCGTAACGGCTGGAAAGGTCTTGCTGAATATGGAAATAACGCAGATCTGTCTGACAAAAATCTAGCTGTAGCAATTACTGCTACTACTCTATCCTATCTGGGCACTTCGAGACTTGATCCATTCAAGCCTGGCAATGAAGATCGTTTGGAAACCATTAAGGTAGTTTTGGGTGATTTCGATGTCTTGATTGCTATTGGCGGTGAAGATACTCTTGGAGTTGCTTCAAAGCTGTCAGATCTTGGTCTGCCGGTAATTGGGATTCCAAAGACTTTGGACAATGATTTGCCAGAAACTGATTACTCGATTGGATTCATGTCTGTTGTTGATAACTCGATCCATGCAATTCTCTCTGCTCGAGATTCGGCTTTTGCCCATCAGAGAATCGCAGTTGTCGAAACTCTGGGCAGACATGCTGGATGGGTTGCTCTGTATGCTGGTGCTGGATCTCACGCTGATTGGATTGTTCTGCCTGAATTCCCTCTTGACATTGATGCTATGTGCAGATATTTCATTGATCACGATTGCGAATCTGGTTTGGTTGTTTGCGCAGAAAATGCAAAACCTGCTGGATGCAAGGAAACAACATCTTTGGATGGATTCGATCATGAGTTGTTGCGTGAAAGAGGTGTTGCAAAAACTTTAGCTGATATTCTTCAAAAGAGAACTGGCATTGAAACCCGCTGGACTCAGCTTGCTGATTCTGTGCGCGGTGGATTTCCAAACGCTTTTGATCGCATTTTGGCGAGAAGATTTGCAAAACATGCTTTGAGTCTTGCGGAAGCTGGTAATTTTGGCAGAATGGTTGCAATTCAGCATGATACGATCACTGATGTCCCTCTCTCTTGCGCACGTGGAATCAAAATAGTTCCGATTGAAATGATGCGCGCTCTCTGGAGGTAAGGAAAATGCAGAGAATCTATGATGCTATTAGAAATCATTTTCCTGGGAGAAAAGTAAGAAGCGTAACGTCTTTGGCCCATGACAGCGTAACTGGTGCACAGGTTGTCCATGTCATATTAAATCAGACCAATGGCGATCGCCGAGCAATCGTTGTAAAAGTTGGGACTCCGGCAAGAATTGCAAAGGAAGTCCACGGCTATAAACTATTGAAGCCACATTTTGGTAATCAAATCCCGGAGCTTTTGCATGTTGGAGATGATTACATTATCATCCAATTTGTAAAAGAGGTTCGGGCGACATTCAAGGAACTTGCTTTCGATCCTGACCATCGTGGAATTCCGGCGGATCAGTTCTGGGAAATGTATCAGAATATTTTGAAGGTAAAGCATAGTATCTGGTCGCAAACTGTCCAAGAAGGCGGCCAAAGCGAAAATTCGATTATCAGATTGGAGATGGCAGATACTGTAGCAGCTTTGAGCAGTGTTTTTGGAAACGAAACTGAATGCCCGGTTGTTGTAAGAGGCAAGACTTATCCATCTCTTCAATCTTGCATTAAAATTTTGAAGAAATTTTTGGAAGAAGATCTGCCCTGGACAGTTTTGGCACACGGTGATCTCAAAGGCGAGAACATCTTGGTCTACAAGGTACGCAGAGGGAATCGCTGGGGTGTCAAGATTATTGATCTGGAATGGGCTGGAAGAATTGATTGGTGTGAAGCTTTAATGCGTGTTGGAAAATATTGTTCGTCAAAAACGAGCTTGGTTGATGGCACGCCAAGGTATGATCGTCGCGACGGCGTTGTCACTCTTCATTATCAGGTAAGACATAAGGAAATGTGTAAAAAAATGCAGCTTGGAGCCAGACGCTTTGGAACTGAGTTCAATGCGAATGTCCTCCAAGGTAAAGATCAAAATTGGGAAAGAAGGTTTGACTTCTACTTGGCAGCTTCTTTTTTGAGAGAGATTGTACTTCTTCAGAGAAGAAATCTCGCTCCTTCGCTGATTGTTCCTTTGTGGGGAGAAATTGTAAAACTGGTCGCAAAGCACTCTTAAACTATAACAGCTCAATTGGGCTGTTTTTTCTTTGACAAAAATTAATTATTTTGTTAGTTTATATTAATTAATTGTTAATAAACTTTATGCTTAAAGCAATTATTTTTGACATGGATGGTGTTATCACTGATACGGTTCCGCATCATTTTTTAGCTTGGAAAAAATTTTTTAAACAACAAGGAGTAAATTTAACTAAACGCGATTACGAAAAAAAAGTGAATGGCATTCCAAGAAAAGATGGGATTACTAATATTTTGGGGAAAGTTCCAAAGGAGAGACTTAAAAAAATGATGGAAGAAAAACAAATATTCTTTAAAGAAGCAATTGAGGCTAATTTGCCAAAAACATTTCCAGGATTTAGAGAATTTATTACGCAATTAAAAAGAAAAAAAATTAAAATTGCAGCTGCATCATCTTCTAAAAATACAGAATTTATTTTAAAGAAAATAAAAATTTATGATCGCTTTGACAAAGTGATAACTGGTTATGATTTTAAAAAACCGAAACCAAATCCAGAAATATTTTTGACAGCTGCTAAAGAATTAGAAGTTAAACCTAATGAATGTGTAGTTTTTGAAGATGCGGTCTTGGGAGTTGAAGCAGGAAAAAAAGCAAAAATGAAAGTTGTTGGATTTGCTTCTGGAAATATTAATGATGTAAAAAAGGCAGACTTAATTTGCAAGAGTTTTGAAAAAATTGAATTTAAAGATGTTTATAAACTAATTGGATAAAATCGTAAAATTTATTGAGCAAGAAAAAGAAGCGTTAATCGCTTCTCTTTTGATAATTATAATTTGATATTTGAACTCATTAATAATTTTCGATTTGAGAATTATTAGTTGCCGAGGAAGAGACTCGCCCTGCCATGAAGGCAGGGTTCTGCGGAAAACTCTATGTTAATTTATTTGCGGACGGAGAGACTCGAACTCTCATGGGTTTTACCCCACTAGCTCCTAAGGCTAGCATGTCTGCCATTTCACCACGTCCGCACATTTTTAAAACTCCAAATACTAAATTCTAAACTCTAAACAAATTAAAAACTCAAAATCCAAATTTTCAAAGTTCGGCGATATTCTTATTTTTGGTTATTTGAATTTTGGATTTATTTAGGATTTAGAGTTTAGAATTTTGAATATATTCAAAGTATACTTCAAAGCTTTAATAAAATCCAGTCTTTTTGGCTATTTTGAGGCTTTTTTTCCTAAAATAAGCCCTAATTCATATTTTGCATTGACTTTTTTATGCTCATATGCTATACTACAAAGTCCAAGATTTGGCAAGAAACTTCACAATACGAGGAGGAGAAACATGGCACGTGAACAATGCCCTATTTGTGGTTCAGATGTTGATTTTAGAGGTGGTTTTATTTGTCCGGTTTGCAATGGCGACAAGCGTAATGCTGTCGTTGATGCACCAGAGCCTGCGGCTGGCGATTTGGATTTGGGTGATTTGGATGCATTGGTGGTTGCGGCTCCGGTCGTTGCACCGCGTGGCGGTGTTGTGATTGACGACGACGATGATGATGACGACGATGATGCACCGGTTCCGGTGCGCGTGGCAGCTCGCCCGGCTCGTCCGGGTGTAGCTCCTGCTGCTCCGGCTCCGGTTGTTGCGCCTGCTCGCGCTCCGGCTGCTCCCGCTGCTGCACCCGCTCACGCGGCTGCTGCTACCCCACCGGCTGGTGGTGGCAAGGGCAGAAAGAAGAAGACTCCTACTGAGTCTAAGGCAAAGCCGAGAGCCAAGACCCCGGCGAAAGCCAAGATCAAGGCAGGGGCAGGGGCAGAGCCTGAAGCAGAAGCTGAAAAGCAGGTGCCGACCTGTTCTGATCAGGCTCCGTCGGAGTCTGAAGAAGAAGAGCCCTGCCCCAAGAAAAAGTCCGGTCCTGGCAAGCTCAAGCGTGGCTGGGATTGGTTCTGCGATAAACTGGATAAAATCACAGGCTGACAAACATATGGGAGGATGAAATGGCCAAGATGACAAAAAAGCAACGAAGCCAGGCTAAAGGCCTGCTCTTCGTTGCAGCAATTCTGGTTTTGATTGTATTGCGTGTTATTGTTGCGATTGTTGACTGGCAGACTGGCAAGGGCTCGTGGTTCAGCTATCTGGCTGGACCAATCGGGTTCCTGTTCTGCTTCGGCGTCGTCTATTTTTTTCTGAAGCACCTGATCATCACTCAGACTTATATCAAGACTGGCGTGGTGATTGCGGTCTGCTTCTATTGCTTGATCGGCATTTCCAAGTTCTTCCTGCCCTATTCATTCATTAAGCCTGTCTCCATTGCCTCGGGCAAGGGGCAACTCTTTGATACTAAGACTGGGAAATCGGTGAAAGCCGTTTGTCCAATGTGCGGAAGAGAGTTCTCTCTTGGCACGAAATTCTGCTCCGAAGATGGAACAGAACTGGTTCAAGGAGAGGGCGGCAGAGAAGAACTGGAAAAGAAGGGTCTCAATCTTCAACCTTCGCCGTTCCAGCAGATGATGCATGAGCCTGGAGAGGAGACTACATTCGTAGCTCCCAACTACGCTGGCATTACCTTGCCAATGAAGCTCAAGGCTGGTCAGAAGATGAAGATCAGCGCAAGTGGCAAGGTAAGGGATTTGATGGCTGACTTGAATAGCGGACCAAGGGGAATTGATCCTCCGCTCTGGCTTCGAGACGGCAGACAGTATAGATGCGGAGGAAGTTGGCTAGCGTTGTGTGTCAAGGTTAATCCTGGGCCTTGGCAGTACTGCGGAAACGGCTGTGAAGTCGCAAATGCAGGTAACGAGGATGCCAACATTCTTATGACCGTAAATGAGGCGACAGCTGACAGGGAGAATCACTTCCATCCCGAGTGGTGGGAGGATAATTCCGGAGGCTTCGCCATTGAATATGTTGTTTATTGACGTTCTTTGACAGGTCAAACTTGCGAAAGCGAGTCACTGACCTGTTTTTTTATGGAAAATGAATATAAATGCGTTCGTAAATGTTGACAAAATAATTAATAACCATTATGATACGCTGTCAATTACTGATCGTCCTTTTACAACCAAATCCAAAGAGGAGGTGGAGAAATGTCCCATTGTTTTTCTTGCGGTTCATCACATGATGGCTGGAATATTTTTACTTGCCCAAATTGCGAAAGAACAGGAAGGCTGATTGCCTCTCAAAAAGGAATTGTTGCAACTTTAAATGCAAATTCACCTAGCGATACTTCACGAATTGTGGTAGAAATTCCAGACCAAACTCTTTTGGCAGATGAATTAGCATCATTGAAATTAGATATGATTGAAAAACTGGAAAGCATTGAAGGATTTTTACGTTGGTCGCACAGCGCTTTGATCTTGGAACATCAAAAACAAATAGCTGAATTGTTAAGAATTTCCGATATTTTAAGCAGACCGGATGAGATTTCAGCTGAACAAAAAAAGAAGCTAGGAGAAATTGCTTTTGCGCGAGGAAATGTCAAAGAAGCATTAAGGCTATTTAGATTGGATCAAGAATTAAATCCAACTGATTATTGCATTGATATTGATCTAGCAATGTGTTTTTTGCAAAGTGGTTTTTTTGATGATGCCCATATTTCTTTTCAAAGAGCGGTGTCAAATGCAAAAACTCCGGATTGTAAAAGCAAAGCTTTATTGTTTTTGTCACGAATAGAATATTCTAGAGGAAATTATAAGCAAGCTGTTGATTATGCTAATCAGGCTTTACGCGAAGAATACACGCTAGATTCTGCTTATGAATGGTTTCATTATGGAATTCTAGCAGGACATAATATTCTTGAATCTTTCTTTGATTTTTTGTCAGAAAATCCTGAATTTTTATTAAGAATGATAGTTGAAAAAGATTTGGGAATTTATGCGAACAAAATTACTAATTATTTTTTTGTTATTTTGCGAAAAAGATATCAGCAAGATATTTATTTTATGACAATGTTTGGTATTTTTTGCTTAATTCATGGAAGATTGTATCTTGGACAAGAAGTGTTACAAAGAGCAATTTCAAGAAACATTGATGGTGTTTTAAAATATTTGCCTAAATCTAATATTGAGTCTGGTTTTTTGAATAATTTACTGACTACCCTGGCAAGAAAGGTCTTGGCAGAAAAAAGCTCTGCCGGAGCAGATTATGAGGCGAGAAGAGTAAGTCGAGCCATAGAGCAACTAGAGGCTCAAAGGAGGCAATGATGCGAATACAATTAAGACATCTAAAAAACGAATGGGATTCGCAACTGGAAAAGTGGAGAATCTATTTGTCTGTGTTACTGTTTTCTGACGAAGGCATTCCCTGTGTAAATAAAGATGTGATTATAAAAATTGATGGTAAAATTGTAACAACGATTACGACAGATGAGACAGGAGAAGCGGTAACAGATTATATTCTTATTCCAAATGATGTTTGCGGAGTGCACGCAGATGCTTTTGTTTTTGATTCAAAGGGGGTATTTGCAGGTAATAATGCTCTTTATCTTGATATTCCTGTCGAAAAGAAAGCACATCCGAAGAAAAATGGCAGTACTGATGTAAAAAAAGGACATAAGATACATAGTCTAGCTCTCGATGAAAAAGTTCGTGTAATTAAAAAAATTACTAATCGAGTTGTTGATGGAGAAAACGCTGTAAGGATGATACTGTTAAGACTATATAGATTTAATGATGCAACTCATTTGTGGGAAGGTATTTTTTTAGATGTTTATCTGCACGATAAATTAATTGATTCTTTAGTTCTGCATAATGATCAACAAATTAGTTATGTTGTTACAGTTGCCGTAGATGATGTTCTTGCCAACGGCGTTTTTCATGGCTTTATTTCAAAATGGTATGGTGAGAAACCGGTTACTCGTGACGACTTCGAAAGAGCAGAAGAAAATAAAAAACTGAGAGCTTATTATGAACTTACCCGAAAAATTGTCTTTCGTTTCAGGGACAACGGACAGGAATTTCCAGTAGAGGTTAGCTTTAAACACGAAGATCCAAAATTTCATTCTTCTCCAAAATGGCTCATTGGTTAAATCAACATTTTTGTTGATTTTTTTGTTGATTTTTTTGTTGATTTTTTTATGTTAGAATATATTTTATGAAACAAAGAAATTTCAAAATTTTAAAGTATATTTTAGTTTTCTTAATTGCTGTAACTGTTTTTTCTATTCTGCAATTTTCGCTGGAATTATTTTTGTGTCCTGATTCTTATTATCATGTCAAAATTACGGAGATGATGATTGACGGAAAATTTGTTTTTCAAGATTTTCCGTGGATGCAATTCTCTACCTTGAAAGATCATTACGTTGATCATCATTTTTTGTTTCATATTCTGTTAATCCCTTTCGTTGCAATAGATCCAATAATTGGCGCAAAGATTGCTGATATTCTGTTTGCGTCTTTAGCTGTTCTGGCTTTTTATTTAATTCTAGAAAAAAATAAGATTTCTTTTTCTTTTTGGTGGGCGATTTTATTATTGTTTAGTTCAAGCTCTTTTTTGTTTAGAATGATTTTGATCCGCGTGCCTGCCTTATCTTTGTTTTTTTTGATTATGATTTTGTTTAGCTTTTATTATGATTTTAAAATTAAATGGCTGAAATATTTTTTGATTGCCTTGTTTTCTTTCTTTTATGTTTGGCTATATGGCGGTTTTATATTTTTAATTATTTTTGCTTTTATTTTTTATTTAACTAGATTAATTTTTGTAAAAAGATTTGAATGGAAAGAAATATTGATTTGTTTAGGCGCAATTGTTTTAAGTATTTTGACTAATCCCTATGCTAGAAATTTCTATTCTTTTTTGAAAATTCAAGTTTTGGGAACTGGGCCATTTACAAAAATTCCAGTTGGGGCAGAATGGTCTCCGTTCAAAGATTGGGATTTTTTGACCAATAATTTTTTAGCAGTTGTCGCATATGTTGCTGGAATTGTTGTTTTGATAATAGATATTATTTTGAAAAAATACAAAATAAAAAAAGAGCTATTTGCTTTTAAAATAACTCTTTTTGTTATTTCAACTTTGTTTTTTGCTTTGACTCTGCGATCACAAAGATTTGTTGAATTAATGGTTCCTCTTTGTTTACTTTTTGGCGCTTTTTGTTTGAGCGATTTATTGGAGAGAATAGATTATCAAAAATGGTTTAAGCAAATTTTGATTGTCTTAGAAAATAAACAACATTTTTATTCTATTAGAACATGGCTAAAACAATATTTTCTTTTATTTTTTAAGTCTTTTGCTTTTCTTTTTGTTTTAGTTGCTATCATCTCTATTGGGGTAAGCAATATGATTTCTGCACAAGCCAGCATTGGCAATTCTTCGGCCAAAAATGTGCCAGATTTAGAGAAAGCTGCTCTTTGGATTAAAAATAATACACCCAAAAATACTATTATTTTGAATCTAGATTGGAGCGATTTTCCACCATTATTTTTGAATAATAGTGAAAATTATTATGGCTTTGGCTTAGACCCTACTTTTACTTATAATTATAATCTGGATTTGTATAATAAATGGCAAAATATTTCAAAAGAAGAAGATGATGCTTATTTGACTATAAAAAACGACTTTAAATCTAATTATGTTTTAGTTAATAATAAGAATAAGAAAGTTTTTAGTATGTTTAATGATGATGATAGATTTGAAAAAGTATTTGATTCAAAA
This sequence comes from uncultured Candidatus Saccharibacteria bacterium, assembly GCA_964574655.1. Lineage (GTDB taxonomy): Bacteria > Patescibacteriota > JABMPQ01 > JABMPQ01 > JAQVVF01 > JAQVVF01. The sequence continues at coordinate 114,980 of CAZNOH010000002.1, read as the reverse complement.
TATTGCAGAATTTATAAACTGAAATAAAAAAATAAAATTACAAAAAGACAAAAAACAAACAAATTCCAAATTACAAACTACAAAAAAAACAAACTTTGAATTATAGTTTGTTTTTTGTTATTTGTGTTTTGTTTGTTTTTTAAGTTTTTGTTTTTTTGTCATTTATCTTGTAAATAGCATAACTACCATTCTGATAGACTTTTTCCAAGAAGTCTTTTTTGTCTAAATTAATTTTGCCAAGCTTTTTTTCTTCTGGACCGTACAAGATATATTTGATATTTCTCTTCTGCAAAAATTCTTGTTTTTGTTTAATTTTCTGATTATCTTTGAAGAACCATGCAACAGTATCTTTTTTGATAGAATAATCTTTGGTCTGAAAAACAAATCCAAGATAAACTCTGTTTGTTGTCAGACCTGAAATGAATGGACCATTTTTTTGCGAAGCCAAAATTGTTTGATCAAATATTTTATTGTCGTTAAAGTATTTTGTAGCTTGAAAAAAGTCCTGGCTGAAATAATAAGGCAATGCTTTTGCTTTAGCATAATTATTGAAATAATTAGCAACGCGATTTATATTGCTAAAAGGCAGAGATAAAGCGATTACCCATAAAAAAGCAATCTTTGGAATATGGGTGTGAATTTTGTGCTTAATGCTTTTTTTATTCAAAAAATTATAAACCATGAGAATACCGAAAGTTGCCAAAATAGTCAAGGGAATATGCAAGCCTTCAGACATTCGCCTTTGAAAATTGACTGGCAAATATAGCAAACAGACATTAACAATTGCCCAAATATTAATTAATAATAAATTTTTATTTTTATTTTTGAAAAATTTTAAGAAACCAATAATTGCAAAGATTGTGATGATGCCATAACCGACTATCCAGGCTAAAATTTCTGGCGATTTCAAAATGTTTTGATCATTCCAGGCTTTGGCAATAGGCTCAATCTTCATTGTCCAATATTGATAGATAACTGGTACGACTGAGATAGCGCAATAAATTAGATAATTCATAATTCTGTTTTCTTTTTTCCAGAAGAATAAAATTATGAAATAAATAAATGGGACTAAAAGCGTGACAGGCAAATCGAATGGATGCTCTAAACCTAAAATAAAATTTGCCAGACCTGCCAAGAGAGCAAAACGAAGCTCTTTCTTTAATAAACAAATAAAACAAACTAGAATTAAAATTTGCGATAAAACAAAATGAGGCTGAGTGAAAAATGAAGCAAAGGTCTGTGATTCTGGTATCCAAAGATCTGTTGATAGATAACTAAATAATCTCTGCCCTAAAAAACCAAAACCTGATGAAAATAGAAGAATTATCAAACAAATTATGCGATTTATTTTTTCGCTAAAGAAGATTGAGATGAACTTGTAAGCCAAAAATATAAAAATGGCAACAAAAATTATTTTAAATAAATGGAAAACAAAAAAATTGGACAGATGCAAAAATTTTGCAAATAGCCCCATAAATAAAAACAACGGCCTGAAAAAAATTGCCTGATGGTCTTCTGACGTATAAAGATTTTTGAATAGTATTTTTCCTTCTTTTGCTTGCTCCATCATGGAGAAATAGGAATAATCCTGATCAAAAGTAACGCCAGTAAAAATCATGTTTTGAGGAGTAGTAAAATAGCCAAATAAATATGGCGCAATAACAATAGTAATTGTTATTAAAGCAATTAATGAAACTACGAGCCATTCTTTTTTCGTAATGCTACTTAACATAAATTAATTTTCAATTTCTAATGATGATTCGTCAAGCATAACATTATATTTCTTTTTGCTTAGATTAATGATAATATCTGATTCTTTTTTTTGCAAAGATTGAAATGTTTTTTCAGATTGATAATTGCTAGAATATAAAACATTATTTTCAATTATTTTTTTTGGCGAAAGCTTGTTTTGCAATAATACATTTTTTAATCTCTTTTTTGCCTGTTTACAAATGTTTTTATTCTGCGATAAATTTTCTTGATTCTGACAGCTCTTAATAAATTGCTCATAATTGATTAAAGCATAATTTAATTTTGGAATATCATAATCCTGATTTGAATATTGCTTTTTTCCTTTTACCAAATAAAAAGCTGAGTATAAATTTTCGTTGTTAGATAAGACTGGCAAGAAATCATTTGTGGCTAAAATGTAATTTTTAGAGCATCGGCATTTTGGAATTTCATCAACTAGATTTTGTTTGTTTTTACCTTTTTCTGAATCAACTTTTATTAGCTTTTTGGGCAAATTGTATGAGGGACTAAAACCAATATTGCTAGAAATTGTTATAAAAATTAATAGAAATAAAATTAAAATGTATTCTTTTCTGCCTAAATTTATTTTTATTTTACCAAAACAAATTTTCTTATAAATCTTTGATGACTGAATTCGAGATGGCATTAGACGTATTGGAGATAGAATTAGAGAAACACCATAGATTGCGGATATAAAAATAAATGGAACAAATAATGATAGATAATGAGTAAAAAAGATGCCTTTAAATCCAGAATTTGCCAAGCCAAATTGGAGTAGAATTGGAATAAAAAATATAAGCGTCTTTTTTCCAAAAACTGGTAAGAAAAAAACTGGAATTAATAAGTATAAAATAAATATTATGTTTTCTAAATTTAGAAAGTGTAAAAAGATATCTGGAAATTTTAGAAAAAAATTAATGAATAAATCCCTGATGCTATTCCCCAGCCATGAATAGTGAATTATAAATTTGTAACTATTATCAACATTAAAATAACTAATTATTTTTAAACTTAAAATAAAGTAAATAATGCTTATAATCATTGGTGGCAGAATCCATTTTAGTTGGCGTTTTTTTAATAAAGCATAGATTCCAAACATGAATATAATTAGAGCGAGATCTTCACGAACTAGCAAACATAGCAATAAGAAAACAAGAAAATAAGAAAACACTTTCTTCTGGAATGAATGATATGTAACTAGCAATAAAAAAACGGCAAAAGACAAAAAACTAAACTCATATAAATTAACGCTATGCAATGCTGGATTAGCTAAGAAAATTAGACCGGCAATTAGTGCTAGATTTTTGTTTTTGAGTTTTTCTTTTGCAATCAGATAGATTGGAATTGCTGCTAAACTTAAAATAATAGTCTGCAAAATCAATAATGTTTTTGGACTTTGAAAAAAATAATAAAATGGCAATAATATAATGATGATTGGCGAAAAATGGTCGCCAAGATAGCTTTGATTTTGTATTGCCGAGTAAAATGAAATATTGTTTGCTAAATTGTAAAAAACTTGATTAATTATGCCTAAATCTAATTCTTGATATAAAAAATTGTCGTATTTCAAAAAACATAACATTGTGAAAAATGCTACGTAAATAATTATGGCCATTGCTAATATTATGGGCTGTTTTTTGAACATGTCTAAATATAATACGAATGACAATACGAATAATGCGAATATTGCGAATTACGAATGCGTCGATTCGTAATTTGTATCATTCGCATCATTCGTACTCGTATTCGTATTATATTTTACCATAATAAAAACAGGCTCGCTAAATTGATAGTGGCCTGTCTTGAATAAAAATATATTTTTATTATGCCTTAGAATGTTGGGAATAAAGCTGAAATAATGAAGTCTGTCAGAACATATGCCAAAGCAATTATGATAACACCAATGATTGTGTAAACCATAATTTTCTTACCATTCTCAATTTTTTCTTCAGAACCAGCTGAAGTTGCGTATGTAACACCGCCGTAAACGAATAAAGCAATCATAACTACACCGATTATTCCCAATACCCATTTAATGATTCTACCAATGAATGTTATTAAATCAGTGGTGGTATAATTGGCTTCATTTCTAAGGTTTTCCAAAGCATTCTGCGGTCCTGAATCACCAGGATTTGATCTTGCTGGAGCAGCCAAAACTGGAGCAACACATAATACTAGTATTGCGCAGATCGCTATGCTTGCAAATATTTTTGTCAATTCTATCACCCCCTTTCTTAAAATTAAAATACTAAATCCTAAATCCAAAATTCTAAATAAATTCAAAATTCTAAATAACTAATAAATTGATTGCCATGTTTTGAACATTAGGAATTTTAGGATTTTGAGCTTAGGATTTTATGTAGACCTAGATTCAAATAAAGCATTGATAATAAAATCAGTCAGAACATAGGCCAAGGCAATGATGATCACACCAATTATAGCATAAACTAAAATCTTTTTGGCTGACTCTGTTTTTTCTTGGCTCCCAGCAGCAGTAGCATAGGTCAATCCTCCATAAATAATCACTGTGATTAGAATAACGCCGATGATTAGTATAACCCATTTTATTATTCTGCCAACGAATGTTGGAAGATCTGCTGTTGAGACTGGAGTTGTTGAACCAAATTCCTCCATTTGTTGATTTATTTCGGGAACACCTGTATCGTCGGCTGAAAAGACTTGTGCTGGCAATAACATCTGAAAACTAAAAAATATGACTAGACAAATTAATATTGTTTTTATGTTCTTTACTATATTCATAAATTCATCAAGAATTAAAAATCATGGCTTTGCTATATGCTATAATTTTGGTTTATAGCATATCGGATTGCTTAGATCTGTGTTTCTGACTAAATCAGCTGAACAACAAGGGATATATTCTCTTTTGGTTAATGTTTCTCTAACAAAGCTTTCACCATTATTAGCGCATTTTTTGACGCAGGTTTGAGTGCTGAGATTGCAATCTAGGCCGCTACAACAAATATTAGCAGGTGTTGCGCCTTGAACATGCAATGTTCCATCTTCGACTGAAGCTTCCGGAGAAAAAAGACATTTTTCGCCTACTTTTACGCATGTTTCTTCAGAAAAAGGATCAATGGTCATGTTTGAGCCCGGAAGATCCTTAAGGCCTTGCCCTTGGCCTTCGGTTTTTGTTGGATCTTGAGTTTGTGTTGTTCCTGTTTTGTCTTTTGGAAATAAAACATTAATGACTAAAGTAGTAATTGCGTATGCTAAAGCGATTATGATCGTGCCAATGATAGCGTAAACCAGTATTTTTTTGCCTGTTTCAATTTTTTGTTCGTTCCCCATTGCTGTCGCATAGGTAAAACCGCCATAGATTATTAAGACTATCAAAATAACGCCAATAACTAATAATACTGCCTTTATTATTCTGCCAACGAATATTTCTGGCGCGCTTTGTGATAATCCTTGAATTTTTTGACCCTCTTCTAAGCCATATTGAGCAAAAGAAAAATGAGGAACTAATAAGTTACCCAAAACTAAGATAAATAAGAAAATGAAAATTATTTTTTTAAACATTCTTTTTAATTGTTGCAAACTAGAACTTTGATTGACGGACTAAAATTGACTAGACTAGGGTGTTGTTGCCGGTGGCGTAGTAGTCGGCAATGTTGTTGCTGGTGGCGTTGTTTCCTGCGTGGTTGGAGCTGGTGTAGCTCCGGAGGTCAAAGCAGAAATAACTAGTCTGGCAATAATGTAAGCGGAAAAAATTACAACAGCGCCAATGATTGCATAGGTAAGGACATTTTTTGCTGTTTCTGTTTGCTTTTCATTGCCTCCTCCTGTCATATACAAAAATCCGCCGTAAATAATCATTACTATTAAAATAATGCCAATAAAACCTAGGGCGTAACTAACTATTCTAGCGATAAATGCACCTGGTGTGTCTTGTGGCAAGCCTGTATCAGCTAAATTTTCAAGGCCCCATTTTGCAAAGACTACTTGAAATGTTATAAGACTTGTTAATAATGTTGCAACGAAAATTGATATTTTTTTCATATAATTTTGTTATAATTTACAATTTCCAATTTACAATAAATTTTCAATTCTCAATTTCCAATGAGCCCTTTTCCGTTCGAGTTTGAAAATTGAGAATTGAAAATTTATTGTAAATTGGAAATTGGTTATTGAAAATTATTATTTCTTATCCTCCAATAGCCGATATAACTGCATTAACAATAATAATTGAAGCAAAAATCACAACTAACCCTACAATTGCATAAGTAAGAGAATTTTTTGCGGATTCTATTTGCTTTTCATTACCACGAGATGTCATATAGACAAAGCCTGAATAGATAATAATCAAAACTGCTACAGCGCCAACGATACCTAAAACATAATTTATTATTTTTTGGATTAATTCCATCGGCGAACTAACTCCGATTGGATTGGTGATGCTGGTTCCCGATATTTGTTGTCCAGGGCCTTGTTGTGGCGGTGTGAAAGTTTTAACCCCATTACGTCCTTGACCTTGGCAAAAAGTGTCGCAACCAACTTTATCTTTACTTGAATCAGTATCATTATTATTACAAGTACAAACAGTACCGGCTGTTGACTGGCCAGTGCCGGGTTGGTCAGTACCAGGTTGACTATCAGTAACTGGTTTTGATGTTAGATCAACACAGCTTTCAAATGTTGTGCCTGCATCTGCACAAAAGACGCTACATTGCTGAGATGCTCCTGATTGACAATCATCAACAGTGTATGAACTGCCATCAGAGCAGGAGCAATTCTCACTAAATTCTTCTTTAGGTGTCGGTGTCTGATCTGACTTTGGTGTTGTCTCTGGTTTGACATATTTGATTTGTTCACCTAGCTTTTGATATGCGGATAATTGCATGGAAGGTTCTTGCTCTGCACATGCTTTCGTACAGGCCGTTTTTACTTGCTCGGTGCTGAAGGTTGGTTCCATGCTATTTCTATTTAATGTCTTAGTTTCAAAACCTTCAAGAAAATTAAAATCTTTGCCTTGCACGGTTTTTGTTTCTGTTGAGCAAGTACAATTATAATATATCGGCGTTGGTACAGGTGCAGCTTCAGATGTTTTTAAAAAAATTATTAAAAAGACAACAAAAATTGCAGAAAATAGTCCTGATATTTTTAGAATTGTTTTTAGCATTTATTTTAGAAGATATTTATAGAAAACTAAAACTAAAATTTTGGTTTGCAGTTTTTTAACAATTAAAGGTTGGCGCATACCAGCTACCACAATTGTAGCCAAGAACTGTCATTATAGTATTAATCAAAATCCAGCCAGTAAAAACTATTATCATGCCTATAATTGCAGCAGTTAAAGCTGCTTTAGCCTTGCCTGTTTTTTCCTCATTTCCACGAGAGATCATATACATGAATCCTGAAACAATAGTGGCAAATACGGCAAAGAATCCAACCATTTGAAGTGTACCATTGACAACGTTGGCAATTACTACCATTATATCACGCGCTTCACAATTACCACAATTCCAGCATTGATTTGAAATGCCTTTTGTAAATAATCCTGGCGTTGCTTCTTTGTCACAATAAAGATTCATTTGATAGCCAAGGCTTGTTTTTGCTTTTTCTTGTTCAGCTTTTTGATCAAGTGATTGCGTTGTATCAGTAATACTTTTGGCGCATTTACTATCTTTGCAAATCAAAGGTGATGCACATATTTTATTTGAACCTGATTTTGTATCACATTCTGCGCCTTCTTTTACACCAGCACGACAAGTTCCTGATTTATTAGAAACTGGCAAGCCATTTTCGTCAGCGCAATAACCGTCTGAGCATTGTTTATCATTTTGACAGGTTGCAGTATTTGCGAGTTTCCACTGACAAACACTTTTTCCGGCCGCTACTGATGGGCAGTATGCTCCTTCTTGACATTCACTATCGTAGGTGCATTCTTCATCAACTTTATGACTGCCTGGAGCATAGCGACATTCACCTTCAGTATTGCCAGGATATACGAAACATACTAGACCCGATGCGCACTCAGCTGCATTGTCACATTTGTCATTATACTGCGACGTGCTTTTTGCTACACACTGTTTATCCTTACAAAATTGATTGTCAGGACATTCTGTATCTAGCTCGCATTGTCTATTTATTTCTGAATCATTTTGACATGTTCCAAATATAGAATTTTTTTTTATTTTACAATAATAACCTTGAAGACAATCATCTTTTTTTAAACACTGAGAGTCTTTTTGCTGGTCGACAATATTTGTACATTTCCATGTAGCTTTATTGCAAATTATTTTTTTTCCGAATCCTTGGTCGCATTGTTTATCCTCTAAGCAATAATCACCTTCATCAATACTATCTTCTAGCAGATTCACGCATTTGTTTATTTGATTGCCCTTATAGTCTGTAGCGATATTGCACGCTAGACCTTTTGGATACTGCTGAATATTGGAAGGACAACCTTTAGCAGACGTATCAGCCTTTGTGCATTCTTCTCCTGCACTTTTTGCAAAAGAAATTATAGGGATTAAGAGAAAACCTAAAACAAGTGCTAAAATTATTTTTTTCATCTCATTAAGCTAGTTACTTGAGCTGATAAGGTATTTATAATATCAGAAACTGTTACAGTTTGAGCTACGACTTGATCAATTGCATTATTAAATAAAACTTCTATTTCAGCTGGACTCTTTTGATACCAAGACTTGGCTGTTAGAGCTTGCTTGGCAAAAGTTTTTAGATTTGGATCATCTAGCTGGCTTTGCAAAACATCAATTCTAGAAGCTGGACGATCTGTTTTTTTACAATAAGCATCGTCATTTTCTTTGCTAGACATAAAATTGACAAAATCCCAAGCTTCATTCTGATTCTGAGAGGCTTGCGAAACAACATTTGCCCAGTAATTAGCATAGTTAGCAGATTTTTGAGCGCCTTGAATTTGTGGAACTGGCGCAATTCCGTAATTTAGATTTGGAGCTTTTATTTTTAAATAACTTCTTTCATAAGAATAATTGAACATCATCGCGGTTTTTTCTTCAATGAAGGCATCAATTGAATAAGACATATTTAGATTCCAAGAATATATTTCTTTTTTGGAATTGGCAAAATCAGTATAAAAAGTCATTGCAGCTGTACCTGGAAAATATTTTGGATCATTAATGTCTGGCAAATTGAAAGTTGCTTGAGTTAATTTTGAATCAACCATTTGTGTGCCATTTTGAAGCATTAACAGATACAAAATATCAACTGCGCGATTAATGTTTTTGGCTGTGCCAATTGCAGCTCCAGACTGAATGATATTATCGCTGATGTCAGTTTTGGTTAATGCTTTAACTGCTTCTTTGAATGCCTCCCAATCTTCTGGTGGCGTAACTATGCCTTCGGTATTCAATAAATCTTTGTTGTAATATAATGCTAAAGTATCAACGCTAAGAGGAATTCCGTAAATTCTGTCATCAACCACAAAATCATTGCTTGCAACCTCGACAAAGGTGTCATTATACATCGCTCCCGTCATGATGGAATCTGGCATCGGCGCAAGCTTGCTTTGATGCTTTGGTAGCCAAGTATTGTGAATTGACCAAATATCAGGTCCTTGACCTGCGGCAAGACCTTCAACAACGACTTTTTCGTATTCTTCATAAGTTAGTTTTTTGTAAACAATATGGATATTTGGATGTGTTTCTTCATAAGCGATGATAATTGGATCATAAACTTCCTTGTCATCAAAAACAGACCAAAAATTGAGATTAATCGGCTGAATTTCATTGGCAGTTGGCTTTTTCTTACAACCGAAACCAGCAAAAACTAAAAGCACCGCTAAACTTAATAAAACGGCTGTGAAAATAGATTGTTTTTTTGTTTTGAACATTGTCTTAATTTTGAATTTTAAATTTCTAATTTTAAATAAATTTTAAAATTCTAATTTCGAAATTCGAAATTGATTTAAAATTTAAAATTTAAAATTATTTCATGTTGTCACAAGACTTCTTCATGTATTCACAAAGTTCTTTGCTCATCTCCGGATGTTTCATTCCAAAATCAATAACAGTCTTCAAGTATTCTAATTTATTTCCAGTATCATAGTATTTGCCATTTTGTATTTCTACTGCATAGACTTCTTCTTCAAGCATTAATTTTCTGATGGCGTCAACAAGCCAAATCTCTCCGCCTTTTCCTGGTTTTAATTCTCTAAGATGCTTGAGAATAGATGGAGGCAAAAGATAAGCGCCATGAGCAGCTAAATTTGATGGCGCGAGGTTGGGCTCTGGTTTTTCAACAATGTCTTTGATTTTGTATACATTATCTTTTACTTTTTCAACATCAGCAATGCCATATTTTGATAATAATTTTTTGTCAGTGATTTTGACAGCTGAAATAACAGGCTTGCCGTATTTTTCATAGACATCGATCATTTGCTTGATTCTTGGCGGATCAGAATAAATAAATTCATCTCCCCAAGTGACAATAAACGGTTCATCGTTAAGCGCTGGTTCAGCGCATAAAACTGGCGTACCGTTGCCATAAGATCCTTTTTGGCGGATATAAACAAAATTAGCCATTTTAGCGATATCTTGAATCTCTTTAAGCTCTTTTTCTTTGCCGGCTCTTCTTAAATGCGCTTCTAATTCAAAATTGTTATCAAAATGATCTTCAATGCTTCTCTTATTAGCACCTGTAACTAAAATAATTTCAGTGATACCAGATTTAACACATTCTTCAACGACATATTGAATAATCGGCTTGTCGATTATTGGTAGCATTTCTTTTGGCATTGCCTTTGTGGCTGGTAAAAATCTTGTGCCCATTCCTGCTGCTGGAATAACAGCTTGAGTTATTTTTGACATAGTAAAAGTAATAGTTAGATTTATTTTATAATAACATATTTGTAGAAAACTACAAAATAATTATCAATGATCAATTCTCAATAAATTTACAATTTTCGATTTTCATTGAACTTCAGTGTGGTGGATGTTTGAAAATTATTTAATTGAAAATTTAATGAAAATTGATAATTGAAAATTTTATTTTTTATTTTCGTAATAGTAGATTGGTGTATTTTTATTATACAACTTTTTTTTCAAAATAAAATTGTTTAAATTGAGAAGGCCAAAACCATATGAAACAATTCTTGTTTTGGGCGTTAATTCATTATCAAGTTTTAAACTCAATTTTTTACAAGCTCCTGGCATTAAAAAACAAAAGATAATATCAGCATCAGATAAATTTTGATTTAAGAAGTTTTTAAAATAAATTTTTGATTTATAGCCTTTAATAAATTGCCTTGATTTAGCCAAAAAGAATGGATATGGAGATAATTCATATCCTGTTGCAAGAGCTTTATAATCTTTTTCTGCTTTAAATAAAAATTGTCCATTTCCACAACCTAAATCATAAACCTTCTCACCTTCTTTTATGTTGGCTAATTCAAACATTTTGTTCATGCCTTGTTCCGGAGTCCGAACATATGGAACTTTGACGTAACCAAAAATTAGCAATGAAATGATTGTTATTATTGCTATAGCTGTTGTAAAAGCTAAAATAATTAAAGATAAGGTGAGAATGAAATACATGTCTTAATTTTAAATTTCTAATTTATAATTTTAAATCAATTTTAAATTACAAAATGATGAATTTCAAAACTTTTTGACTGTTAGATTCAAAATTTGAGCTTTGAAATTGACTTGAAATTTTAAATTTTAAATTTGAAATTAAAACAAAAATAACAGCACTTGACGTTACTTTTATTCAGCATGAAAAACAGATATGGTGCCAAACTCTCCATCAAATCCTGGCAAAATATTGACTTTGCCTTCACGGACATTTTTAACACCTTGAGCAATTGAAAATGAAGAGACTTTGGCAATTTCTTCAATTGGGATTTTGAGTAAAATATCAAATTCTGATTTAAAATTATCAATTAATTTTTCATATTGTAACACAACTTTTTTGGCTGGCGGTCTGAATCCTAGCACGTCTGCAATTATTTCAGCTAAAGGAATTATGTGTTTTGATTCAGGCGCGTTTTTTGGTTTATAGCCAATTTTTCGATCAGCGAGCTTTTCTACTCGATGCATCGTACCAACTGTAATTGGCTTTTTGCATTTTGGACAAAGGTAATTACATTTGATTGTTTCTTGAGGCGTTAAACGCACATTGCAGTTTCGATGACCATCATAATGATATTTGCCTTCTTCTGGAAAAAATTCAATAGTGCCCTTGAACTTTTTGATGTCTTTTGATTTAATTGCATCCGTAATTCCAGCATAACTTAATTCACAATCTAAAATATTGGCTTCTCGGCCTAATTTGCTAGGCGAATGAGCATCGGAATTTGAGATTAAAGTGATATTATCTAACATTGATAATCGCCAATTCATTTCTGGATCTGAGCTTAAGCCTGTTTCTATTGCATAAATATATTTTGTATATTCGTCAAAACACTTTTGAATAGAATCAAAACCTGATTTGTCACCAAAAATCGAAAACCAAGGAGTCCAAGCATGACAAGGAATGATTAAATTATTTGGATTAACATCTAAGACTATTTTGGCTAATTCTTTGGCGTCTAAACCTAAGATTGGCCTGCCATCTGACTTTATATTGCCAATTTTATCAAGCTTAGTATTTATTTTTTGTACAGTCTTTAAGTCTTGAGCTAAAATTAGATTATGGATCTTACGGACTTTATCATTTTTTTTGTAAATACAGGAAATTTCAGAAGTTAATAAAAAGCGCATCTGGCTTTTTGATTTTTTAAGCCTAAAAAGACCTGGTTCAGCAGGCTGTAAATTATTTTTAATTTCTTTAAACCAAATTGGATGTGTAAAATCACCTGTACCAACAACTGTAATGCCTTTTTTGTTAGCCCATGAATCAAGATGCTTTAAATCCATGTCTTTGGAGGTTGCTCTGGAATATTTTGAGTGAATGTGGAGGTCGGCGAAAATTTGCATGTTTTGAGTTAAAAGTAAAATCCATATTGATATTTTAGCTTTTTTATAATAAAAAAACAACAAAATGATTTGTTGTTAAATTTGAGTTTCAAAGTTGGCAATGGGCGATCTTTTTTGTGTGTCACCTTTGTCTTCTGGGCAAATATGACCAATTCTTCTCTTATCAATAAAGGCAAGAAAAGCTTCTGTTATTTTGCGTTGAGCTACTTTCACGACAGCTATTGGCTCCAGAAAATTGATTGCAGCTGAAACATGAAATAGACGGCTATACTCTTCTTCATAAGTTGCGCGCTGAACTAAGACGATATGAATATTTGCATGTGGATATTTCTTCCTTAAAGCAAAAGTCAAAGATTCCTTGAATTCTTCATTGGTCATTTTTTCCTCCCTTAAAGGTGCAAGCTTAAGCTTTTGTTTAACATTATGCTAGATAAATATTATTGTCAATGATTTCTGGCAATAAAAAATAGGATATACAAAAAAACCGCAGTTAAGCGGTTTTTGTGATAAAACGGCGGCGACCTACTTTTCCATGCACATAAAGCGCAGGTATCATCGGCGCTGGTGGGTTTAACTTCTGTGTTCGGGATGAGAACAGGTGGAACCCCACCGCAAATGCCACCGAGAAGAGAACACAGAGTGTGCTTTTCTCGAAGGCTTTTGTTGAAATTACTAATTTACAATTCTCAATTTACAATCAATTTTCAATGATCCAATTTACAATTATTTTTTGAAAATTGGTATTTGAAAATTTAATGAAAATTGAAAATTGTTCATTGAAAATTCACGAATTGCATTTATAAACTGCTAGTCAATACGACCTATTAGTACTGCTTGGCTACACACCTTACGGTGTTTACACCTGCAGCCTATCAACCCGGTAGTCTACCGGGGGTCTATGATCTAATCTTGGGGTTAGCTTCGCGCTTATATGCTTTCAGCGCTTATCTAGGCCAGACTTAGCTACTCAGCAATGCCGCGGGTGCGACAACTGATACACTAGTGGTCTGTTCATCCGGGTCCTCTCGTACTACGGATGAGTCCCCTCAAATCATGACGCCTATAGCAGATAAGGACCAACCTGTCTCACGCAAAATTATTTCCTCTATTACTAAAGGTTTGGACTATACCACCACCCAATATTTATTGTATTGGGGACCGACGTATTTGTCTAACAAAAAATGTTAGGTTGTCTAAAAAGACAAGTCTCTACGGGGTTATAAAGCTATGTTCAATTGTTTTGCTACTTCTTTCGAAGTTACTTTTCTATTTTTAGAATAGTTTTTAATAGAAATTTGATCAACCAGCTTGCATACTTCAATAAAATCTCTTTTATTTTGTATGTGCTTTTTTAGTTTCAATATTTCTATTAGCAAAAATAATTGTTTCTTCTTTAACACAGAATGATTTTTAAGTTTTTCAGCAAATTTTATCAAATCATCTTCTTTTGATACTATCCACTCACAAATATTGTCTTTTCTAATTCTGATTCTGCCTAAATTAGTGGCAGTTTCTAATTTTGTGATGAATTCTAGATTTGATTTAGACTGAAAAAATACAATATAGCAGGCAATTTGAAATCCATACTTGTAAGTATGATTTTTCTTTAGCCTAACGTAAACACTTCCATCTCCGTCTAAAAATCCCGCTAGATATTGTTCATTTATTGTCATTCTATAGCTTTAAACTTCCCTCGGTATTATCCTTACTTACGACAGGTAATTACATAAGGACTTCACCGATATGAGTCGATTTATTCACTCCAACATTACTATTGGAGGCCGCCGCATCATTTGATCAACGGTTTGAACCCAGCTCGCGTACCACTTTAACCGGCGAACAGCCGGACCCTTGGGACCTTCTTCAGCCCCAGGATGTGATGAGCCGACATCGAGGTGCCAAACCGGGCCGTCGATATGAGCTCTTGGGCCCGATCAGCCTGTTATCCCCGGGGTAACTTTTATCCGATGAGCTTCCACGCTTCTACAAGCGATGGTCGGATCACTAAATTCTACTTTCGTAACTGGTCGACTTGCCGGTCTTCCAGTAAAGCAGGCTTATGCTTTTGCACTATCGCTCCGGTTTCCATTCGGAACTAGCCTACCTTTGTAAACGCCTCCGTTACTTTTTGGGAGGCGACCACCCCAGTCAAACTACCCACCAGGCACTGTCTCCCCGCACTACATTGACTAGAAAATCGATTTCTAGGCAAAGTGGTGAGGGGGTTAGATTCAAAATCCAGTAAGGGTGGTATCTCATTGTTGCCCGAAGGCTCCCACCTATACTGAACATACTAAACTTCAAACCAATGCCAAGCTATAGTAAAGCTCCACGGGGTCTTTCTGTCTTGCTATAGGTTAACGGCATCTTTACCGCTAATGCAATTTCACCGGATACTTCGCTGAGACAGTCTTCAAGTCGTTGCGCCATTCGTGCAGGTCGGAACTTGCCCGACAAGGAATTTCGCTACCTTAGGACGATTCATTCGTGTTAGCTCATGGTCGCCCATGAGATCGGACTATGTCTTCTTTGATTATTCTTTTGCGATAATCAAGGTCTAACGTATAGTCTCTGAGGATTTCCCGTAAAACGGGATCTTTCCTGCAAATTGTCTGCCATCTAATGTCTCTTTAGACTGATGATTGATTTTCACTACCATAGCGTTAGCCATGATGAGTACAATCATATTAAGCAGAGTTTCTTGCATATGGTTAGATTTTTTAACTACAATCCGTCCGGTTTATAGTTATCGCCGGCGTTCATTAGCGCTTCGGGTCACCACTTGCATGGATCGCCTTAACGTTCTAATACTGGCCAGGCGTCAGCCCCTATACATCATCTTGCGATTTAGCAGGGACCTATGTTTTTGGTAAACAGTCGCTTGAAGTCGTTCGCTGCGCCCCACCGAAGTGGGGTGTTCTTATTCCGAAGTTACGAACGCTGTTTTGCCGAGTTCCTTAGCGAAGTTTCTTCCGTACACCTTAGTACACTAACACCAATCTACCTGTGTCGGTTTTAGTACGATTGCTCTATGCTAAAATATTTTGCTTTTCTGGATACTTTTTTCGACTAGATTGGGTTTGGAAAACCGCACCCTTTTCACTTACATATTAATATAAGCAAATGTATATAACCGAAATACACCTAGCTTAATAAAGCATGTCCCAAAATATCAGCACATAAAACAGTGCAGGAATATTAACCTGCTGTCCATCCCTCCCATCAGTTCTGACGAGAGGTAAGGGTCGACTAACCCTAGGTTGAAAGTCATTGCCTAGGAAACCTTAGATTTTCGGTGTTTTGGATTTTGACCAAAATTTTTGTTACTCATGCCAACATTCTTGTTTCTGTTCACTCCACCGAACCTTACGATTCAGCTTCGCAGTTAACAGAATATTCCTCTACCACGCCATGCTCCGCATGGAAACTCCAAACTCTAAAATCTAAATTCTAAACAAATTCAAAATTTAAAATTCAAATGTTCGAAAGATTTCGAATTTTGATATTTTGATTTTGAAATTATTTAGGATTTAGGATTTTGAATTTAGGATTTCCGTGCGAAGCACGACATCTACATCTTCGGTAATATGCTTAGCCCCGTTATATTTTCGGCGCATGACAACTAAGTTAGTGAGCTGTTACGCTTTCTTTAAATGATGGCTGCTTCTAAGCCAACATCCTAACTGTTTAAGTCATCGCACATCCTTTACCACTTAGCATATATTTTGGGACCTTAGATGGTAATCTGGGCTGTTCCCCTTTTGACTATGAAGCTTAGCCCCCACAGTCTGACTCCTATTATGTGATTGTCTGGCATTCGGAGTTTGATTGGAACGAGTAGGTATAAACCATCTCATTCCATCCAGTGCTCTACCTCCAAACAAGTAATAATAAGGCTAGCCCTAAAGCTATTTCGAGGAAAACCAGCTATTTCCAGCTTCGTTAGGTTTTTCGCCTCTACCCACAGCTCATCACCATGTGTTGCACGGCATGTGTGTTCGGACCTCCTTTGAACTTTCGTTCAAATTCATCCTGGCCATGGGTAGCTCAACTGGTTTCGGGTCTAAAATATGTTACTAATCGCCGTTTAAGACTTGGTTTCCCTACGGCTGCGTTAAATAATAACTTAGCCTCGCAACATATATTAACTCGTTGGCTCGTTCTGCAAAAAGCACGCAGTCACCCCGCCGAAGCGGGGCTCCTACTCAATGTAAGTATATGGTTTCAGGTTCTATTTCATCTCCCTCATCGGGGTACTTTTCACCTTTCCCTCACGGTACTAGTTCACTATCGGTCTAATTAAATATTTAGTCTTGGAAGAGTAGTTCTCCCATCTTCACACGAGATTTCACTTAGCTCGTGCTACTTTGGAAAACAACCGTATCTGAAGCAGTTTTTGTTTACGGGACTATTACCCACTATGGTAGTTCTTTCCAGAAGCTTTCAACTAACCGCTTAGAATTACGTAAATGTTGTTTCCGAAACCCCGATAAATTAATTATTAATAACCAATAAATTAGTTATTAATAATTAAGATACGGTTTAGACTGTTCCCCTTTCGCTCGCCGCTACTTAGGGAATCATTATTATTTTATATTCCTCCAGTTACTAAGATGTTTCAGTTCACTGGGTACCCATCTCCTACTAAAAGCAGGAGATATCCTACACAAGTGCAGGATGAGTTTCCTCATTCGGACGTCCCCGGATCAAAGGTTGCTTGCCACCTCCCCGAGGCTTATCGCAGGCTGCAACGTCCTTCATAGGTTTAATTAGCCAAGGCATCCACCATATACTCTTATAAAATTGACTAGCAGTTTATAAATGCAATATTAAATTGTCAGGTTGCTGGCCGTTTTAACAGTTAACAATTAACAACTAACAGTTAACGAAAAAATCGTTAAAAGTTAGGAGTTAATTGTTAAATGTTAATTGTAGGATGTTCTATGTTTGGGTCTAAAAAACCGCGTAACCGCGGCTAAGATATTTTTAAAAAGTTTAAAAATATGTCTAAATGATTAGCCGCTGTTTTAATTTGTTTCTTAGGTAAATCATAGAGAGGTTAATTGTCGTTAACTTCGAAAGAGAAGTTAGAAGTTATTTGTATAGAAAAAGTATATATGCGAAAAATTAGGCTGTCAAGAGATTTTTGGGGATATTTTTTTAAGTGATCAATGTTCTATTTTTTCTGTACAAACGGATTGTTCATCTTAAAAATAATCTTGGGTGTTTTGTTATTTATTGTGTCTTCCGGTAAATTATATTTCATTGCATAGAGAGTTCCAGCTGGTCCAAAGAATGCTTTTTTATAATCAAAACCTAGCTGTTTTGATACTTGTTTAACTTTCTTTTCTGACTTGCCTTCAATCTCGACAAATGGTTCTAAAAACGGCCATTCATCAATTGTGATTTCAACATTATTGAGGCTCCAGATTTCTCTAGTTGATTCTTGAAATGATTTTCGTTTGCATCCTAATGTTTTTAAAAATTGCTCTGCATTTTTAAAGCTATCAACTTGCAAACAAATTTCTTTTTGATTTTCTATTTTTGAGCCATCCATTACTTTTATGCTCATTGTAATTTTATCTCCTTCATCTCGAACTCTTGCGAAACCTCCTGTTATTTCATGACCTTTAGGAAAACGAAAAGTAATTCTTTTTTGAAGAAATTCTGATTTAATTAATTTTGCTCCAACTTTCTTTAATTGTTTTCTAACTAAACTTTTGTTCACTTTTAAAAAAGTTGCTTCGTATTCTATTTGCATAATAAAGATATAAAAAAATGGGCGCAAGAGGGATCGAACCTCTGACATGTTGCTTAAGAGGCAACCGCTCTACCAACTGAGCTATGCGCCCAAAATATTTGTCATGGATTCTCACCGTTTAACTTTTTGTATTCCAAAAAGTTAAACCATTCTGCTTAAGAGGCAACCGCTCCCTGCCTACCGGCAGGCAGGTACCAACTGAGCTAACGACCCAGAACAAAGTTTCTGAAAAACTACATTTTACCGATGATTGAACCTCTTCTTAATTTATTATAATACGCCTTTAATACAGAAACTTTGTTCTGGGCAGGCCCATTATTTTTAGATTTTATGCCCCTGGGCAGTTAGAAGTTTATGCAATCGATGTTTTAACCAATGTTCTTTGCTCGTTGCAAAACAACGGTTATTACGTTTATTTCATA
The DNA here is from genome assembly GCA_964574655.1 of uncultured Candidatus Saccharibacteria bacterium. Classification (GTDB taxonomy): domain Bacteria; phylum Patescibacteriota; class JABMPQ01; order JABMPQ01; family JAQVVF01; genus JAQVVF01. The sequence goes on along the minus strand of CAZNOH010000002.1, from coordinate 96,126 downwards.
AACTTCTAACTGCCCTCAGCAGGAATCGAACCTGCATATCCAGCTTAGAAGGCTAGTGTTCTATCCATTGAACTATGAGGGCATGTTGCTAATAACTAAATTTGAAATAACTAAATAACAAAATTCGTTAATAACAAAAAAATTATATACTAAAAATAACTAAAAATCAAGGCTTATTTTCGATGATGGCATTTTTTGTGAATTTCGCGCAAACCTTTATCTGTAACGTGAGTATAAACTTGGGTGGTTGTAATGTTGGAATGGCCAAGCATTGCTTGAACTGAACGGATATCAGCGTCATTCCTCAACAAATCTGTAGCAAAAGAATGGCGCAAAGTATGCGGAGTTACATTTTTTGTTATACCTGCTAACAACGCATATTTTTTTACAATTCTTTGAATACTTCTTGGAGTTAAACGATTGGCGTTAAGATCTGAAATTTCTTTTTCACTATTTTGGCTTGCTTGCTTGGGATGATTAATGAATAATGGTTTTAAATTATCTTTTCTTTGTTTCAAATAACTTGCTAACCAAGATTTTGCTTCGCTTGATAAAAAAACAACGCGCGGTTTGTCTCCTTTACCGCGAACTGTGAATTCATTATGAAGCAAGCTGATGTTATCTCTGTTCAAACTGACTAATTCGCTGACACGTAAGCCTGTAGAAAATAATGTTTCTAAAATTGTTCGATCTCTTAATCCATTTAAATTATGAATGTTTGGCTGAGACAAAAGTTTTTCTAATTCGTTAGGTTCCAGAAATTCAATTGTTCTTTCTGGAATTTTGGGCAATTCTAATTTTTCAGCGGCCATAGTCTTGATATCGCGCTTGGCTAGATATTTTAAAAATGATCGCATGGCAATGATATAATAGCTTTGAGTAACTGATTTCAAGGCCTTGCCATTTTCATCTCGATAACGATTGAGGTAAAGACGATATTTTCTGACTAGATCTGGACTGACTTGTGAGATGCTGGTAACTTTTGACCATGCTAAAAAAACGCGAAGATAATGATCGTAATTTCTGATTGTTAATTGCGATCTATTTTTTTCTATTTCGCAGTATTCTAGAAATTCGGTGATTAAAGTATCAAAGCTAGACATAATATTGCTTTGGGAACAAACAATGCATGCCCTGTCGAATGACAGGGTTTGTTCCCTACCGGTATTATAACATTTTTTGGCAAAATAAAAACAGGCCGAACGAGCCTGATTAAAATTTTATTGACATAAAATTAATATTATGATATGCTGTTTTGTCGTGGATTCGCCACGAAATCAGTGGCAACAGAGGAGGAGAGCATCATGGAACACAAAGTTGTTACTATGAAAAATGGAACTAAAGAAGTACAATCATTGATCGATGTGACAATGCTTTCCTTGAATGCACTGATGAAAAGCAACCCAATTGCATTCTATGAATTTGTCCAGATTTGCAAAGACAGAAATCATCGACCATTCGGCAATACGGGCAAAATTCTTGAGGAATGTGAATTGCTTCATGGTGGACAGGTTCATGATTCTATCAGAGACATTGTGCTTTCTGCTGTCGAGGGTACTGGATTGGAAATGCATCTTACGGATCCTATTGCTAAAGACTAAAGTACTTTTTTACCTCTTACAAAATGAATTATGATTGCACTTTGAAAACCATTAATGGCTTTTTTTTTGGCAAAATAAAAACAGGCTGGAAGGCCAGTTTGTGTTGAGTACTATCAAGAATAAGATAGTGGCGAGATTTTTAAATCCGACCAAGAATAAAGCCTATAAAACCAGAGATTATGCTGATAATTATTCCTACAATAATATCATCTTTTTTTCTTACCCAAAAACTTGGTGTATTTTTTTTATAACTTAAAATAATTTGATTCTTTTTAACTTGAGGTAGCATTGAGATAATGAATAATATGGCAAAAATAATATAAGCGCAGATATCTATATAAATATTACCAATTCTGAAAATTATATAGATTGAGATGCTTGCAATCGTATACACAATCATATATATACAAAGGTAAAAATTGTATGGTCCTAGTATCCTATTTATTAATTTTCTCTTATTTCTTAGGATAACCAAAATTTTTTGAACAGTTCCAACTGCTTCTGCGCTGTTATCTGATCTATAAATATGTACTTCGCTTGAATTATTTTGTCCGATATTAACACTTATACTTGGGTTCATCGAATTTAAATGGATTTCATTAATTATATTTTGATCGTATTTAATTAATTCATCATATGATAACTCTGCGTCTGCGGTTTTAATATTTATCTCCTGCGGTTTGTTTTCCTTCAAAATTTCAATAATTTCTTTAATATCATCGAAATGTAATTTGATAGGTGTTATATTTTCGATTGACGATTTCTTAAGTTCTTTCATAAATTCTTTTTTCAAAAACGGCTAACCCCAAATGAGATTAGCCGTTTAAAAATTTCTTATTTTTTCTCTTCCGGAACGAGCGCCAAGTTTGTTCTGCCTTCACTGTCTATTTCTATTACTTTAACTGTAACGGTTTGACCAAGTTTGACGATGTCCTCTACTTTATTCACTCGATAAGGCGCTAATTTAGAAATATGGACCATTCCGTCATTGCCTGGAAATAGCTCAACGAAAGCGCCGAAGTTCATGATTCTGACTACTTTGCCAACAAAGATTTCGCCAACTTTGACTTCACGAGTCAAATCTTTGACCCATGCTAAAGCTTTTTGGGCTTTTTCTTTGTTATTAGAAGTAATAAAGATTGTACCATCATCTTCAACATCAATATCAACTTCTGTTTCTTCAATAATCTTGTTAATCATTTTACCGCCTGGTCCTATTACATCTCTGATTTTTTCTGGATTGATGTGAATTGTATATATTCTTGGAGCATATTGAGATAAATCTTTTCTTGGCTCTGCGATTACCTTATTCATAACGTCTAAAATTTCTAATCTGGCTTTTTTGGCTTGTGTTAAAGTATCGCTAATCATTTTGTCTGTAAGACCTAATGTCTTAGTATCTAATTGAATAGCGGTGATGCCATTTTTTGTGCCTGCAATCTTGAAATCCATTCCGCCTTCGGAATCTTCAAGATCCTGTAAATCTGTTAAAATTTTGTAATTATTATCATCAGTTGAAGCCATACCCATAGCAATACCAGCAACTTGTTCTTTGATTGGAACACCAGAATCCATTAATGACAACGAAGATCCGCAAACAGATGCCATAGATGAAGAGCCATTTGAGGAATAAACTTCGGAAACTAATCTCATTGTGTATGGAAAATCTTCTTCTTTTGGTAATAATGGTTCAATTGCTTTTTCAGCCAACATTCCATGACCAATATCACGTCTTGAAGGTCCACGTAAAGGAAATGTCTCGCCAACTGAAAATGGCAAGAAATTATAATGATGAATGTAGCGTTTTTTGTATTCTTCTTCAGCATCTTCAATGATTTGCTTGTCAGAAGGTGAGCCTAGAGTTGTGATTGTCAGAACTTGTGTTCCGCCTCTTTTAAAATAGCCAGTGCCATGAACACGTGGCAACATTCCAACTTTTGCTTCTAATTTTCTGATTTCATCCATCTTGCGATTGCCAACTCTTTTGTTGTTATTCAAAACATTATCACGAACAAAAATTTCTGAGAATTTATGACATTCTGAATTTACAAGGCCTTTCTTTTCTTCACCGTATTTTTTAGCTAATTCTTCTGCAATTTCATCACAAAGCTGATAAACCTCGCCTTTTCTAATTCTAGAAGGTCCAGCAAATAATATTTTGTCTAATTTTTCTTGAGCCAAATTCTTAACATCTTCTTTCAATCCTGCTGGTAATTCTGGCTCTTTAAATTCTAATTTTTTCTTACCAATTTCAGCTTGAATTTTAGAAATAAAATCAATAATAGTTGAAATATGCTTTTTACCAAATTCTACAGCCTTGAACATGGCTTCTTCTTCTACTTCATGTCCTTGCGCTTCTAGCATCAAAGTCTTTTCTTTTGAAGCAGAGACAATTAAATCTAAATCTGATTTTTCACGATCTGCAAATATTGGATTTAAAACTAATTCATTATTTACTCTGCCAATTCTAACTGCGCCGATTGTTACGTTGAATGGAATGTCAGAAATAGCTAGAGCCGTTGATGCGCCGATTAAACCAACAATATCAGCATCATTTTCTCCATCAACTGCTAAAACTTCAACGATAACTTGAATATCATTAACAATGTATTGAGGAAATAATGGTCTGATTGAACGGTCAATCAAACGAGCCTTGGCAATTGATTCATCAGATGGCTTGCCTTCACGCTTGATAAAACGAGAACCCTTGATTTTTCCACCTGCGTATAATTTTTCTTCAAAATCAACCATCAACGGAAAATAATTGATCTCTGGCCTGACAGATTTTGAGATTACTGCAGTTGCTAAAACAACAGTTTCGCCATATTGGCACATAACTGCTCCATTTGCTTGCTGGGCTAATTCGCCAGTCTTGATGATAAGCTTCCTGTCCCCAAGAACTATTTCGAATTCTTTTGGACCAGTGCTTTTCTTGAACAAATTTAACATTTGTTTTGATTCTTCTCTATTGACCTACAAATTGCAGACGTATGTCTGATTATTTGGAGATCAAGTTGAGAGAGAATTCCGTAATTAATTAATATAAATTCTGTTATATAAATTCTGCGTCTTCTGCGTTAAATTCAGCGTGTTTCTGCGCAGAATAACGCAGAATCGTACGCAAAAGACGCGGAAACTTTTATTGCTTTATTCCATGCCTTCTTCTGTTTCTTCTTGTTCTGGATCTTGTCCAATTTTTCTGATTCCTTCTGCTCTTTTCTTTTCAACTTCAGTTTCTTTCTTTATTTTTTTAAGCTTTAGCTTTTTGACTATGCTGGCGTATGCTTCTTCATTTTCCTTGGAAAGATAAGTCATTAATTTTCTTCTTTGATGAACTTTTCCAAGCAAACCTCGTCTTGAAGAATTGTCTTTGCGGTGAGTCTTTAAATGTTCTGCCAATTCTTCAATTTCTGCGCTTAAAATAGCGATTTGAACCTCTGGTGAACCAGTGTCACCTTTGTGAGTTGCATACTTCTTCATTAATGAAGTCTTTTTCTTTTTGCTTAACATAATGTTGTTCTTTCGTTATCTTTAATTAAATTTATTAAAAATATAATTAAATTACACGAAATTCACGTCTATTCAAGCCCTTCAATAAATTCAGGGCCTAAATAGCGTATTAATTTATAGTAAAACTATAATAACAGGATTTTTATTGTTTTGCAAGAGGAAATAAAAAAAGCCTTGGGTAAAGCTTAGTTAAAGATCAAAATAAATTTACACAAACAAATTGATGCCATTGGCTGCCAAGCGAGACAGGCAGGCGTGAAAATAAGCATCATCATTATGTCTGATGAGCTCAGAAAGTTGCTCAACCGGCACGATGATCGGACCAGAGCGAGGCTCCCAAGGATCTGGATTGGCAGATTCTCCTTCATGAATCGCGGAAGCCGAATCACAAGAGATGATGGTAGCATAGAGTGAAGGTCGATTGTTGGTCATTCCTGCATCTGTTGCAAGACGTCCTAGTTCAATTCTTCTCTTGATGGGCGGAATTTCAGGAAGCCCAAGCTCTTCTCTTAATTCTCGAGCAATGTCGTCAGAAACACCCTTGCCTTCAGCAAAACCACCGATGCAATCGAATTCAATGCAGGCAGGTCCGTTCTTGTAGCCACGCATGACCACGAGATGGGTAATTCTTCCACTTCTCTCATCTTCAATCAATAGCAAGCCTTTGACTCCAGAAGCTGGGCCATGGCGCCAAGAAAAGTATTGATAATGATAGATAGCATTGCTCTTCAAATTCTGGACTTCGAAGACGACGATGATGCCGAAAATTGGTCGGGCGTCCGGAATCATGACTTGGGCGATTTGCAAATATCGAATTCCACCACCTGATTCCGGTCGCTTTGCGAGATCTACAAGAAATCCAGTGCAATCATTTTTTCCGTTATCAATGTCTGATCCTGGCAGATTTAGCAGCAAATTCTGAATTTCCGGCGACGTATTTCTGAACCATTCTTTTGTTTGCAAAAGATCGACGATTTCCTGCCTATTCATGTTCGCCTCCGCGATTTAAGCCGCCCTGGTTTGTTTTTTGGCGGCTAAAAATTTGACAGTTGATTATCTTATACAATAATATAGTTTTTGTCAATTTTTCGCTGGCATTTGCGAGGATTATTTTTGTAGGCTATAATTAGAATATCTAATTTTAAATTTCTAATTTCTATTGAATTACTAATTTCTAAAGCTATTTGCCGATAGCTAGAATTAGAAATTGGGATATTAGACATTCAATAGAAATTATGAATTAGAAATTAGATATTTTATCCATGTCTCAAAAACGAAAAGAGAATTTAAAAAAACAAAAACGTAATAAAAAGCTAATCATCACAATTGCAATATTTCTGGTGCTTGTTTTTGGCTTGGGAATTATTTTTTCAATGTATTCTTTGAATATTGCCAAGAAAAGCATTGAATCTTTTGTCCCGAATGATTTGATCTCTTTTGCAATCGTTGATATCAACAAAGACTCAAAGCAAAACATGAAATTAACAGAAATCGCCAAAAGAATGGGTAATGATAAAGCATTTAGTGATTATTTGCGAAGTTTGGTGCTTGCTGGAATAACTCCAGATGATTTAAAAATTGATGAAGATACTTTTTATAGCTGGTTAGGACAAAAAATTGCAATTGGTAATATTAGGGTGACAAATGACCGCTTTTCAAAGATTTTTCTAGTTGAGATTAAGAATCAAGACTTGTTAAACAACTTTTTGAATGTTTTTACTGATAGCATAGAAAAAAAGGGCTATGTTGTTGATAAGGAAGACTTTAGAGGCAAGCAAATAGTAAACATTACGAGAAAAAAAAGCCTTTCTTATGCAATTTATGATAATTATTTACTGATTTCAGAATTTCCTGATGGTTTAAAGAAAATGATTGATACAAAATTAGGTAACAATAAAGCTTTGGCTTTTGATAGAAAATATATAAAATCAAAAAATAAATTGAATCATCAAGACGGCGTTGTCTTTGTTTATGGCGATGTTTTGGAGCTGTTGAAGGTCTTCATGAAGTCTAATTTGAAATTAGACGATGATGTGCTAGGAAAATTAAAAGAAATTGGCGGAAAATATTATGCTGGAGTAAGATTTTCAGCAACTGATGACAAGATTTTGGCAAAAATCTACATGCCCGAACTTTTCAAGATCAGCGATAATAAAAAGATAAAACCAAAATTTGCTGACTTTGTTGCTTCAGATGCTGCTTTCTATATGGAAGGATCAAGCTTGAAGCCAATACTCACAAGCTTGGTTGCTGGCAATTCACCTGATCCAAGCGCAGAATTTGCTTTAATCTCTCGTGGCGCAAAATTAGAATATGGGATTGATTTGAATGAAATATTAGATTTGTTTAGCTCCCAATATGGATTTTATTTAGCGCCTGATTTTACAAATGAAAAAATCAGACTAGCTTTGATGCTTGATTTAAAAGATAAAAATAATGCGCAAGAAAAAATGAATAGCATTGAAGGATCTGTTGCAAAATTAATTGGAAAATATTTGAATAATGATAAAGAAGTCAGTTTTGTTGCTAGAAAAAACAAGAATACCACTTATAAAGTAATAAATTTGCCAAAAAAAACATTTGATCTTGGATATTTTGTGAAAGATGATAAATTGGTAATATTCAGCAGTGAAAAGATATTGGAAAATTTACAATCTGGTGATAAATTAAATAGCGTTACTGATTTTAAGGAATTTGAAAAAAACAAATCTGAACAGCTAATCTATATTTCAATTGATTCTATATTAAAATTATCTTCTAATTTTGGCGGCGACGATAATGCGAGCGTGGATAGTCTGGCAAAATCTTTAAGCGCGATTAGGATAACAAAGAATAGAAAGTGGTCTGGTAATTTTATTGATGCTGAGATAATTGTGAAATAATAATACGAATGATACGAATTGCAAATCGTCGTATTCGTAATTCGCAACATTCGCATTATTTGTACGTTTATTCGTATTATATTTTCACATAATCTAATGGATATAATCAAGAAAAAAGAACAGATCTTTATTTCACCAGTACAAGAAATAAAAGGTAGAAAACGCCATATTTGGCCAAGAGTAATTTTAGTTTTGGCAACTATTTTAATCATTGCTGGCCTTTTAACGTTGGCTGGTTTTTTTATTTTTGATTATTTTAAAGCAAAAAATTCTGATTCATTAGTTAAGCTAGTTCCAAATAACGTTCAATTTTATGTTTATATTGATAAATCAAAAATCAGCAATGAAAATTTAAAATATAATGATTTGATTCTAGCTTCAAAAATAGCGAAAAATATTTTGCCAAACAATTTGGAGTCTGTTTTAGGCACGGAAAGCGCTTATGCTAGTTTAGATAAATCAAATATTTTTATCTTTAAAGATGCTAATTTGGAATTATTCAAAAATAATGTAATTAATAATTCTAAGCTCAGTTTTTTTGATTATCGAGATGTTAAGATTAATAATGTGAGATTAGCTAATCAAAATGCATTTAGCTATTTGGAAATTAATAATGTTTTAGTCATTTCTGACAATGATGATGCTTTGAGAAAAGTAATTGACGCAAATTTTGATCAAGCGAAAAGTTTGAGATATGATAAATATTTTTCTCAGGTTAACAAAAAAGTTTTAACTGATTCTTTTTTGTATGCATTTTCTAGAAAGAATAATGATCTGTTTGCTTTGCTTCCAAATTTCAATGCTTTAAATAGTATTGATAAATTTATTTTTGATAATAATTATTTCTTTTTAACCGCAAAAGAAGATAATTCAAATATTGAATTAAAAATATATTCTGATTTGAATTTAAATAAGCAATTATCCTTGAAAGAGCCATTTAAATTCTTGCCAAATAAAACGATTATGGCTTATTCAGGAAATAATTTACAAAATACTTATCAAGATTTAAAAAAAGAAGCTGATTCAAATATTAATTTTTTACAATTTTTGAATGGCTTTGAGGATCAGCTTAATAATAATTATGGATTGAGCTTTGAAAAAGATTTGATGCCTTTATTTGATAATAATTTTGAATTCATTATTTTGCCTGGCAAAAAAGACAAAACAGCTTGGGCAATAATTTCTGAAGTTGGCAATGAAAATAAATTGTCAGCAAAAATGGTGGAAATTGAAAATGGATTGATAAAATATTTTGCGAGATTAAAACCTCGAGAGAAAAAGATTGAATTAGCTGATGGATCAGAAGGAATTGAACTGTTGCCAGATGTTTCTAAATTTAAATTTGTTAATGCTGATTTTGAGGAATTTAAAATCAGAACTTTAGTTTTGAAAGATGAAAAGAAAAATTTAGATAGTTTTAGTTATTGCCTGTTTGATAATAAATTAATACTTGCCAGTATAAATGATTCGCTGAAAGAAATTTTGAAATCTTTTAAAAACGAAAATGCTGTAATTAGCGCACAGATTAAAGCAAACAATGGATTGCTGTACTTGAATTCTTTAGATTTTTTGAATAATTTTGGAATTGAATTGAAAGGCGACCTGACTCTTGGCTTTGAAGATGGAAATTCGATCAATGGATTGATAAGACTATATTAGCTATTATTAAGAATTAAGAATTAAATATTAAATATTAGCAGATTTTTCTGCTTTTTTATTTTTTAGAAATATTAGGCTAATATTGACAATAATTATCGCAAAGTGTAATCTATTATATTGTTCCTTGCACAACCAAGAGGAGGGAGAAGATGAGCGCAGAAATCAACGAAAGCAAATTAAGTATGCTATGCGTGAAAAAATTTGACGTTACAAATTATGTGCGCGAGCTTTCCAATCTATATAATTCTGCAGTTTCTGAATTGCGCTCTTTATACTTTAACCCAAAAAAGTCAAAAAGAAATTATTGGATTTTCTTTGCATTTTGTATGGGCGTATATCTGGCATTTGAATTTTTTCATCCTTTTAGAAAAGAAATTGACCTGTTACAGTTTAGTATTGTTTTTTGGGCACTTGCACTGATTCTCGGACTTTCTACTCGCTGGATCTATAATTCTGAGAAAAGAAAATATGAAAAGGCAAAAAAGAGAGCTGACGATCAAAAATCCAAGAATTGCTTTAAACTCCATTCTCTTGCAGATAAATACAATGCCTTAATTGACAGACTCGAAAGACTTGATGATTTTGTTGATTCTTATGATGAAGACAAGTTATATAGAATGCAACGAGTCTATCTTCTTTTGGAAAAAATCAGAACCGAACTTCTTTCTGACAACCCTAATTTTGATTTGATCGATGAATCATATGGGTCTATGCAAAATGATTTTATTCTTCTAGGCCTGATCTTTGATGATTACGCGCGTCCATAAATAATAGTTTTTGTCCTTTTTGTTTTAGCAGATTTATTTCTGCTTTTTTTATACGATAAATATTGAATATTAAATATTGAATATTTATGTGTTAAGATTAGTTTAACGTTTTTTAATCTTAATATTCAATTTTCAATATTCAATCACTATTTTTTATGCTTAAACTAAAAACTTACGTTTGCCTCGATATAGAAGTAACTGATCTTTCTCCCACGCTTGGCGAAATTATTGAGATTGCGGTAATTAAATTTCAGGATGACAAAATAATTGATGAATTTCAGACATTTGTTAATCCAAAAACTGATATTCCAAAAATAATTAAGGCAATAACTGGAATTACAGAAGATATTGTTAAAGATGCTCCTCTTTTGCATCAAGTCCAAGATAATTTAATTAAATTTGTCAACGATTTTCCTATTGTTGGACATAATATTTCTTTTGATTTGGGCTATTTGAAAGCCAAAGGAATAGATTTAACAAATAAATCTTATGATACCTGGAAATTAGCAACTGTTTTACTGCCGAGTCTTGGATCACATAGTCTTGAATCATTGGTTTCTTTTTTGAAAATAAAAAATTTGCAAAGCCATCGCGCAATGGGCGATGTTTTAGCCACTCATCAGCTATTTTTGTTTTTGCTTGATAAAATTAATGGATTAGATAATACGATAATTAAAGATATTGAAAAAATACTAGCTAGACATGAATGGAGCTTGAAAGACCTGTTTGCGAGCAAGTTAAAAGTTCATAAAGTTCTTAAAGTTCATAAAGTCGTTGACGAACTATCCAAAAAAACTTTGCAAGCTAAAAAAGATGTTATTCCTGAGTTTGAATTAGATAAGATTGAAAAGATGTTTGAGAATCAAGGAAAATTAAGCAAGGTTTTCAAGAATTTTGAATTCCGGCCAAATCAAGTTGAGATGATGAAAAAAGTGAGCCAGACTTTTTTAGGTCAAAAACATTTGGTTGTTGAGGCAGGACCTGGCGTTGGCAAGTCACTAGCCTATTTATTGCCAGCTATCTATTTTGCCAAGGCAAATAATGAAAAAATTGTTATTTCAACACATACCTTGAATCTTCAGGATCAATTGCTTTATAAAGATATTCCAGTTGCATCTGAAGCAGTAAATTTTAATTTCAAAGCAAAAAAGCTAGTTGGCAGAGAAAATTATCTTTGTTTGAGAAGATTTGAAGACTTTAGGTCTAAAAAAGATTTAAATGAAGATGAATTAACAGTTTTGATTAAAATTTTATTATGGCTTCCAGAAACTAAAGAAGGAATTTTAGGAGAATTAGCTTTAAATTTTCATGAGGATTGGATAAAACGAAGCTTGGTCTGCAATTCTAATTTTTGCTTGAAGAGAAAATGTCCAAATCAAAAGAAATGTTTTTATTATAGAGCAAAAGAAGAAGCAAAAACTGCAGACATTGTAATTATTAATCATGCTTTGCTGGCTTTGAACTCTGATGATGAAAATTATTTGGATTATAAGCACTTGATCATTGATGAAGCTCATCATCTTGAAGATAGTATGACTTCTCAACTAACTAAATTTGTTTCAAATGAAAAAATCGATGAATTTTTGAAAAATGTTAAAGCAATTATAAATAAGATTAGTAAGAAAGATAATTCTGAATTAAAAGATAAAATTTTGCATAATTTAGAAAAACTGACGAATCAAACTGATCTGTTTTTTGGCATTTTGAATATTTTTATTAAGAATAATGCTTTTCAGGATTTTTATAATGGCCGGCTAAAATTATTATTGACTGACAGAGTAAGAAATTATGGTGAATGGTGGAAAGTGACTGGCTCAATTAATAATCTTGTTTTGTTGTTTGAAATTGTAGAAAAAGGCTTGGTTGAGCTATTGGATCATTTGAAAATTAATTACGCATCAACAGATATAGCTTGGCAAGAAATTTTCTATGATCTTGATGGCTTGATTATGGAAAATAGAGAGACAAAAGATTTGCTAAAAGAAATCATTATTAATCCAACAGAAAATGGAATCTATTGGCTGACTTTCAGAGAAGAAAAGATTAATTTGTTTTTTGCGCCGTTGAATATTGATGGCTATTTGAAAGAGAGCTTGTTTACTAAGAAAGAAACTGTTATTTTATCTTCAGCCACGTTAACTACTGATCAAGGCTTTGATTATTTTGCTAAAAAATTAGGATTAGATGATACTTTTGATAAAATTCAAATCCCCTCTCATTATGAATACGAAAAGCAGTCAACAATAATTTTGCCAACTGATTTTCCATTGCCAAATCATAATGATTTTAATAATAAGACTTGCGATGTATTAATTGATATTGGAAAAAGGTTAAAGGGCAGAACTATGGCTCTTTTTACATCTTACTCGGCAATCAGGCATGTTTATAAAAAATTGGCTTATGAATTGCGACAAGAAGGTGTGAAAGTTTTAGCGCAAGGCGTGACTGGAGGTAAAATGAAATTACTAAATGCTTTTAAAAAAGATAAAAATACAATACTACTTGGAACGGCATCTTTCTGGGAAGGCGTTGATATTCCTGGAGATAATTTGTCTTGTCTGGTAATTGTCAAAATTCCTTTTGAAGTTCCAAGCGAGCCAATCTTTGAAGCAAGATCTTCACAATATCAAAATAAGTTCATGCAATACTCTATTCCTCGTGCAATTTTGACTTTCAAACAAGGATTTGGCAGATTGATTAGATCAAAGACTGACAAAGGCGTTGTTGTGATGCTTGATTTAAGATTAGAAAATACTGATTATGGCGCAAAATTTCTTCAAGCTTTGCCTAGAGTTGGCGTTGGACATTACGAAATCAAGGAAATCGGCAATGAGGTTGAAAAGTTTTTAAAGAATTGACATTATTATTTAATTTGGATATTATTATTTGTTCTTTGACAATCTAAACGGAAAAAAAAGAGGAGGACGTAATGCCTGAGCAAAAGCAAAAAAAGTGGTGGCGTGATTTTGTGCTATATTCTGAATCCGGTAAAATTGATATTTCTATACTAGCAGTTAACTATCTCTTAAGTTTTTTTGCTTCTTTGTCTTTATCTTCGGTGACTATTATTTTATTATGGGAAATCTTTGACTTTGATATTGTAGCAAAAATTCCTTATTCTTTTTTACTGTCAATAATTATTTTTTTTGTTGTATTTCCTTTTCTGTTTTCAAGATTTGAAAATTGGCTGACAGAAAAGATGCTACTCTAGGAAAAAGGAGGAAGACAATGCTAGAACAGGTTTCTTATGATATTGAATCGTTGCCAGGAGATCTTGATTCGCTACTTGATGAAATCAGTACTGCAGAACGAACGGACTGCATTGTTATAAAAAAGCATAGCAAGGCTATAGCAGGAATAGTTTCGCCAGATATTTTGAGAGATCTCGGCATAGCTGGCATTCCCATAACAATTCCGCTTTCTGCCTTATAGCGAGGTGCTGATGGCAAAAAGGAAGGCGAATAATGATTTCAGCTGTTGCAAAAGAGCTTTTGTATTCTGATTTTCTAGCTGATCCAACCTGCGCCTACTATTATCTTGATTGTGGCTATGTTGCTGTTCTTGTGGATGGAGAAAAACAGCTCGGAGTGATTATTACTGCATTTGCCTTGGATCGCTTGAAACATTTTTGGGCAGATTCTAAACGAGTCTGCAATGTAATTGAGATTGATTTTATTGATGTTATTCAAAATCCAGCCCGTATTGTCAGTACGTTGGAATCTGGCAGCTATGTTTATGTTACTGGCGATGAATTGCGAGAGAAGGAAATGTGTGCTGCTCCGATTACTGATTTGGATTATATTTTGCTTTGCTAGCCACGAGAGGAGGACGAGAAATGCAGGAAAAAAGAATTGGACTTGATGAACTAGCAAGCTTTCGTCAAGCAAGCTTTCTTCTAGAACAGATCGGCTCGATACGAGACAAAAGTTGTTGTGCTGTTGTCATCACGTCTTATGACGAACACACCAAATCTGTTGTAGTGCTGATCTCGCCTGCTGATTATGAACTTTTGAAAATGGCAAAAGAGCGAGGTATCTGTCCGCTTGGCACTGAGCCTCGTTTTGGCGGAGATTGATCTTAAAAATTCAATATTAGATCTTTTTAATCCAGTTATCTGGATTTTTTTGTTATTAAATTGTTCAAAAGACTGTGGATAAGCTGGTACTATGTTGTTCAAAACTGCTTAATAGTTATTAACATGCCTGTGTATAACTTTATTGTTCACTGTTGATAACTCGCATATTGGCTTTATTAAAGCCCTAATTATTATTTATCACAAGGTTTGAACAAATTGTTATTTCATGCTATAATATATGTAGAAACAAAAACAAAAAACGTTTTTTCAAAATTTGAGCTTGTCAGAATCAGATTAGGCTTTCTGCCTAGTTTATATTGTAATTGAAGAAAAGTTTGCTCTTTGACGTGTTGCAGAGTGGAGAATCTTGATTTACATAGAAAAAAGCTAAAATGATTCATAGACGAGCCAAAAGAACACATTTCTTTTGCTATCCTGAGTGGTAATATATGTTTATAAGATGAACTATTGTATATTTCCTCTTCTTTTACCCGCGCTAATCTTCAATGGCTCTGCCATTTGGTCAGCTTTGGGCAACTTATGCTGATTAACGATATCTTAATTAAAATCTATTTTACTGCGACCGTACGGAAAGAGCGTCCTTCACATTAATCTACACTAATTTCACTAATTAACACTAATTCTAATCGCATTAGTGGCAATTAGTGAAATCAGTGAGTATTCGCGTGAGGCACGCTCTCTCTGTCCGTTAAGGGTGCTGATACACCCGTATTGTACTTTATACTCCAAATCAATTGGGGTCAAAAAATCAAAAACAAAAATTAAGGCCAAGATCCAAAATAGATCAAAAGCCAGAAGGACGGTGAGAGAAAAGACACATTGAAGAACTATCAGGCTTCTTGTGCACCTTGTATGAGTTATATCGCTAAATCCTGCTCTTATCCTATGTGCTAAACACAAATAGGAGAAAGGCGGTAAGATATGACTCCAACGGGTGCCAGAGCGCCATTAAATATTTTTAACGGGCGCCCTCTGGCGCCTGTTTTTTTTTATTTCACTGGATTTTTATTTAATTTAGTGGTAAACTTAATGTATTAGATATTAAATATAATACAAATGCAAGACAACAATATAAAAGAAAAATTAGAAAAAGAAAAACAACAGCTTGTGAAGAGTTTAGGCGATGTTGCAACAAAAGATCCTAAAACAAAAGGAACTTTTGATGCAAAATTTAGTAATTTTGGCGATCCAATCTTTGATAACACTGCTGAAGCAGCTGAAGTATCACTTTATGATAGCAATTTGTCTGTTGAGAGCAATTTAGAATTGAAACTTAAAGATGTTAATGAAGCTTTAGATAGAATAAAAGAAGGCTCATTCGGAAAATGTGAAAAATGCGCCAAAGATATGGACAAGGCAAGATTAGAAGCTAGTCCAACTGCAAAATTGTGCATAGATTGCGCAAAAACAAAAAAATAGTATTTGGTTAAATGAAAAACAAAATTAAGGTTTTATATTTGATTATAATTGGCTTGGTTTTAGTTTTTTTTGATCAATTTTGTAAATTTATTGTTGTAAACTATCTTCCTCAAGATGGTTTTTTTGTATTAAACAATAATTTTGGAATTGCTCAATTCCAGAATTCTGGCATTGCTTTTGGCTTTCCAATGCCAAAAGTGATTATGTATCTTGTAATATTTTTAGTATTATACTTTTTACTGCAAAAATTTCAACAAGAGTTGAAAAATATGAATTTTTTGATTCTTTTTTCTTTAATGCTAGTGATTGCTGGCGCTTTTTCTAACTTAATTGATAGAATATATAGAGGCTTTGTTGTTGATTATATTCATTTATTTAATTTAAGCGTTCTAAATCTTGCTGATTTTTATATAATTATAGGCATAATTATAATGATTGTGCTTGAATTTAGAAAGGCGAGTAATAAAAAAACACGCTAGAGCGTGTAGAAAAAGAACGTTAATGATATCCTCCGCCATGATGAAATGCTACGGTTTTCAGATGGACACAATTGCCTACGAGCTGAACCATGATCATTTCGGGATTTTCATCTGTCAGCGTATATAGTTGCCTGCCGACAATGACTAGCCATGAAGGAACGCCTTGAATCATAAGTGCATCTCTCCACCAATCGCCTTTATTGTCTTTTGATTGCAGTTTTCCCATATAGTACACCATCAAGCATGAGCCGGCATTTGCTTTCAATGCATTTGCTTGCTCACTGAGTTGCTTGAACCAAAGTGGCCCTTTGAACTCTGCATCATGCTGTTCACTTTCGCTTGCTTTGCTCGTCCATTCTTTGATAATTTGTGGCTCGCGATCATTCGAGAGCAAATTTGCATCTGGCCATATTGAGACGGGATTGATCGGCTTTTCACGCTTGAAGGCTGTATATTCTGGTGCAACATCTTCGACTGTGACATATTTCACTGATGGAGTTGACGAAGTTGCACATGCGCAGAAGAAAAGTGCAAACAAAATCATGAATTTCTTCATTCCTCTCCTCCTTGCGGCTTTCACCGCTTGTGAAAGAACATTACTTTTTAAGATAACATAATAAATTGTTTTTGTCTATACTTAATGATTTAAGCTATAAAAAAATCGCACATGAGTGCGAAAAAAGATCTATTGTTTTTATGGCTTTTTGGATAATTGATTGTATTCATCCAAGAAATCTTGGCGGATGTATACGGTCCGACAATCATGGTGCGAAATTTGTTGAAATTTTTGTCCAGTACCGAGCTCGAGCAACTTCAGAATTGCCTGTTGAAATATAATTTCTGCAAAATCAACCTTCAAAAAATAAGTGTGTGCGTTTGGTGTGTTTTGTGCGTTTTGTGCGTTTGGTGTGTCTTCGAAGCGTTCTCTCATATCTTTTTTTGTGCAAAAGTGCATGCGTACCCACTGCTCTACAATCCGAGATCCAGGGCCTTGATCAATGTCTATTTCTTCCACTTTATGGATATACATGTAACAGCCCACGATTTCCAGTGCAATTTCAAGAAGCTTTTCAATCCTGCTTTCTGCCATTTCTTCTCCTTCTTCTAGTTCCATCTTTTCCTTCTCCCCTTTGTCTTTTCCTCGACTTTACATTATTATAATATATATAGCATAATAATTTCAGGCTGTCAATGTCGTCGTTACGTTATTTTTCATTTTGACTTTTTAATTTTTAATATTGAAACATGCCTGGGAGGGTCATAAGCGCATCTGTAATAGGTTTGGATTGTTATCCAATACAAGTCGAAGCTGATATTTTTCAAAATAGCATTCAGCCAGTTTTTGATGTTGTCGGATTACCTGATAAAACAGTTCAGGAATCACGAGCAAGAGTGCGTTCAGCTATAAAAAATAGTGGATTTTCGTTTCCACCAAAGAGAGTAACTGTTAATTTAGCGCCGGCTAATCTCAAAAAAGAGGGGCCGGCTTTTGATTTAGCGATGGCTTTGACAATACTTAAAGCGTCTGGCAATCTTGATTTTGATGAAAAAGACAAAATTTTTATTGGCGAATTATCTTTAGAAGGCGAGCTCAGGCATATCAATGGCATAATTTCTGTTGCATCAATGGTAAAAGAAAAGGGCTTTAAACAATTATTTTTGCCTGAGTGCGATTTGGCTGAAGCAAGTTTGATTTCTGACATTGAAATATTTCCGGTAAAGTCGCTATTTCAGCTAATAATGCATTTAACAGGCACGAATGTTATTGTTCCAACTAAATCACAAGGATTAGTTATCCTGGAAGACAATAACGTAATTTCCAAATTTGATTTGGCATATATAAAAGGTCAGGAACATGCTAAACGCGCTTTGGAGATTGCTGCTTCTGGTTCACACAATATTCTGATGTCTGGTCCTCCTGGATCTGGAAAAACATTATTGGCTAGGACTTTGCCGACTATTCTGCCGAAAATGACAGTTGCAGAAGCTCTTGAAGTGACTAAAATTTATTCTATTGCTGGTTTGCTAAGCGACAATGATTCTCTTGTTAAGATTAGACCATTTCGAAGTCCGCATCATACTGCTTCTGGTGTCAGCTTGGTTGGCGGGGGTGCTTGGCCTAGGCCAGGTGAAATAAGCTTGGCGCATCGCGGTGTTTTATTTTTAGATGAATTGCCTGAATTTGATCGTAAAATACTTGATAATCTTAGACAGCCATTAGAAGATAACATTATTCAGATATCTCGTGCTCAGCAAACATTATCTTTTCCAGCTAAATTCACTTTAGTTGCGTCTATGAATCCTTGTCCTTGCGGATATTATATGTGCAATGACAAAGAATGTTCTTGCACGCCGATTGAAGTCTCACGTTATCAGAAAAGAATTTCTGGCCCATTGATGGATAGAATTGATTTGCATATTGATGTGCCTAAAGTAAAATATGAAAATTTAGTTGATGAAACATTAGCTGAAAAATCCTCGAATGTTCAGGGGCGTGTTCAGAGAGCTCGCGAAATTCAGGGGAAACGATTTACAAATATGCAAATAACCTCTAATTCAGAAATGGGCCATTCAGAGATGAGGAATTTTTGCAGAATTGACTCTGTGTCGCAAGAGCTCTTGCGTAATGCTGTAAATACCCTTCATCTTTCTGCTCGTGCCTACAACCGAATTTTGAAGGTTTCTAGAACAATAGCTGATCTGGAAGGTTTGGATAATATTGAATCAAAGCATATTGCCGAAGCGTTGCAATATCGGCCAAAAGAAAATAGCTAACCAAATAAAAAAAGGCCTTATAGGTCTTTTAAAGTGAACATTCTTTTATTCTTATTCCTAGTAGTTTGAATAAATGGAGAGCAGTATTCTAGCAATTCGATTGAAAGCAATAAAGGATCATGCGGAATTTTTGACTTTTTTCGCAGTGCAAATGCTTTCTGATGCGCTTCTACAAATCCATCAGTAAATTCTGTGATTGTTCCTATGTCCAGTGCATCCAACATAATGTTTACAGCCTTTGCTGTATTTTGAGGAAAACATCGAGCGACCATGTGTAAATTCAAAAGTTCATTTCTCATTCTAAGCGAAACATAATCTTGGCTAAAAATTATTATTCTATCAATGATTTCTGGTGTTAAGCCCCTCAGGTCCTCCAGTACCTTTCTAATTTGCTTAAAAGTCAATTCTTGCTGTTTTCTCGCCATCTTTTCCTCCCTTGTCTTTGAGCTTGTTAGATTACTATTATATTGACTTTGTGTCAATAATATTGACTTAATTAGTCATCGTGCTATTTTATAAGCAGTCATGATGCAACAGAGACAAGGAGGGTAAGATGAGCATTGAGATGGTGACTTTGAAAAATGGCGCAACAGTTGGCAAGAATTTTTTGCCAATAATCATGAATTCATTGAGAAGATTGGTTCACCAGAATTCTATTGCCTTCATTGAATTTGTCAGACATTGTCGCGATGAGAATCGTGTATTACACCCAAATCATGTGGCAGTTTTGAAAATGGCTGCTCTTTTACAAGACAGTGGCAGAGTCCATCATCAAATTCGTGACATTGTACTTTCTGCTGTTATCAATGATGGAGTTGAAATGGAGATTGTGAATCCATTGGCTAAATAACAGTTCATTTTCATAACTCGCTAGACGAGTTTTTTTGTGTTTAAATTTATGCTTATACAAAATAAAACACGCTTCATGAGAAGCGTGTTTTTCAATTTATTCGTGTTTTTTGTTGGCAAAGCCATTCGCGATATTCGCACGATTAGGCATTATAACCAACAGCTCTAGCATTATCCAAAACTTGGTTTACATACCAGTCAGCGTGGTTATAAGCAAATAAAGCGTTATATATATCGCCATTGCTTGCACCAGAGGCAGACAAATAGTTAGCAGCAGAATAAATGGCGTCATCAGAATCATGAATATTAGCATTACCATCACCGTCACCATCAACACCATACATAGCCCAAGTTGATGGAATGAACTGCATTGGTCCTTGCGCACCAGCATAAGATGCAATAGAAGTATCACCAGATCTACGTGTTTCTATCAAGTGAACACCAGACAAAATTTGCCATGGCACTTCATATTTTTCACCAGCAGCTTTATAAATGTTGTCAAAGCCAGTGGTATCAGGAGTCTTAGCTAGCTCAAGATCTTTCTGAACTTTTTCAGCGTTTTCTTTAGCAGCAGCTAATTTAGCTGATTTCTTAGCTTTATTCTTTTCAATTTTTTCTTTATTAATGCCTAATTCAGCATTAAATTCAATTTTTTTATTTAATCTATTCTCTAGCATATTAGCTTTTGACAATTTATCATTGTCAATTTTAGCATTAGATATATTTGGGAATAGTGCCATTGTCAAAAAGGCAACAGCAGCGACTAAAGTTAAATATTTCTTCAATTAATTGAAAGCAACTCATGCTAACAAATATTGCTATTTAGTCAGCATTTCGTATGCTTTATGCTCAATAATATGGCTTTCATAAGCCAATATTTCTAAGCGCAAAGCACGTTTTTATTGGAACAAAAAATCACGTACCATACGTGATTACCTCAAAACATTACATACTAACATCTGAGCAAGTAGTGTCAAGGCTATTTCTGAAAAAAGGGCTTAAATATTACATGCTTAGGCTTAAATGAAGCAAAGCATTGTTATTTTAGCTATTAAAAAAAACAATAAATACACTCTAGCCATTGATATTTGTCAGTCAAGGGATTCTGGCATACATTATTGATTATTATAAAATAACACCTGTCCAATACCTTAAAAACTCAATATTTGAAGCTAGAACACGCCTTTTGCTATATTGCCTAGAAAAGTGCCTATTTGACATATATCCCTGTCTGTGGCTTAATTTTGAACACAAAAAAGCCCCTCTTCCAGGGGCTTTAGATTGCGAATAGCTTATACTGCTACTAGTTATTGAGTTCTATCAAGGCGTTTTTTTCGGCAACGATGAATTTAATCTTTGTCAGGTCTTGGAAGTAGAATGCTGGAGAGAATGTTCTGTTTCCTAGCATGCTAGTTGTATTTGATTTGAGAAGATAGTTTCTGATTTTGAACTTGATGACATTGTTGTCTTTGTTCTGATAAACAGTGAATGGTCCTTTCCAAACATTATTTTGATTCTTGTAGAAAAGTCTTAGATTCTTTTCTTTTAGGTTTAGCTTGTTAATCTTGTTCTGCGAATAACGGATAGCAACTTTGAATTTGATGTGCTTTTTTACTTTGCTGTAAATGTCTTTATCTACTTTGCCAATATTTGATGTGAGAGTGACAAAGCCTGGATAGCTCAATTTCTTCTTAAAATTTGAGTTATATTTCTTTTTGTTACGAGTGATCTTAACATAAAGATCTGTAATTACTCCTTGTTTTGGAAGCCTGTAGAATAGAAGGTCAGTATTTGATTCTGTGCTGTGGTAAGTTGTATCTAGAACTGCGTTTTCAAGATTGATTTTTTTGTTGAATGGCGTTGGTGTCGGCGTTGTGCTTATTACATAGCTTTCTGTTTTTACACTTTCGCTGTTGCCAGCATTATCGACTGAGAAAAACTTGAGGGTTGTTGTAGCTGAGATTGCGATTGGTGATGAATAAACTGTTGAAGAAGTGGTTGGTGTTGAGCCATCGATTGTATAATATGTTGCGTCAACTCCTGAATCTTCATCTGTTGCAGTCAGAGTAACTGTTTGAGCTGAAGCGTATTCTCCTCCTGCTGGTGAGGCTGTTGTTGTTGGTGCAGTTGAATCTAATTGAGCTAAAATAGTACCGCTTGTTTCGGATGACCAACTTGTGCCACCGTTAGTAGTTTTATAGATAACTCCAGAGTTGCCGACTGTCCAGCAGGTATCAGCGCTAATACAACTAATGCCTTGTAGATTATCTGTCAAGCCACTGCTCATTTGCGACCAATCTGATTCGCTTGCACAATTATTGCTTGAACACTTGTAAATAGTCCCGCTATTTCCGACAATATAGCCAAGAGAGCTATTAACCATATCAATACCAGAAATAACTATCGGTAAACCACTGATATACCCGCTATCGAAAGTCGAGCCATTGCTAGTAATAGCAACAGCGCCTGAACCAATTGCCCAGCAATGATTCTCGTCAGTACAATCAATATCAACTAGCTTGATGGTCAAAGCATCAGTATTTGTAAGCAATGCCCCATTTTTTGTTATAACGCTAGATCCGGAATCGCTTCCAGTGGTATAGATATTATTTTGATCAATTTGTTTGACAGAGCTTGTTTGGTAAGTTCCAAACCCCATATTTGTATTTGTCCATGCACCACTTAGATTAGCTAAGTCATTTGTTTTAAAAACATGACCATATCCTCCTGAGCTGTGGGAAAATATTGCGGCTACATAAACTTTGTTTTCGCTTGAACTAAAATAGGTACTGACGTCCATTGTTTCATAGATTCCTGCCCCAAATGAAATTGTAGTTCCAGCATTTTCCCATGTAGTACCAGCATCTGTTGTTCTTATTAATACACTTTCGCCAGTTAATGAATTGTATCCCCCAGCCAGTCCGATGCTATTGGTTGCAATTGAGATACTTTTTAGTTCATGCGTTGTTCCACTTACTTGAGTTTCCCAACTCAAAGCAGCTAAGGAATTATTTGTTATTAGCACAAAGCTTAATAACAAAACACTTGCCATAATTGATGCTTTTTTGAACATGTTTTGATTTTATTTTTTAGTATTTTTTGTAAAGACGCGATTAATCGCGTCTTTAATTTATTATAATATAACACATTTTAAATAAAACAAAAACCCCGGAAAATCCGGGGTTTTATCTGGATATCTTTTTTAATAAATGTAGCCTAGAATAACACCATTGCTATTTGAAACTGTTCTTGTAGATTCAATACCAAATCCTGCGAAGTTCATTTCGCTGATAGTGACAGAGTCACCGTTAACAGCTTCTACATAGGTAACGTGGCCATACCATGATTCGTTTGTAACCATGATTGCGCCTACGGCTGGAATTCTACCTGTTGCTCTACCTTGAGCTTGGGCATTCCATAACCATTCACGGGCATTACCATTCCATGTAACGTCTCCGCGTTTTTCAGCAACATACCAAGTACATTGTCCCCAAGGAAAGTTGTTTGCAACTCTACCTTGAATATGAACAACTGGAGATTGATATACGCTTGGTGTTTCGTATTGTGTATCGTTTGTTTCGTTGTAAGTAGCAATTAATGTTTCTTGTTCTTCTGGAGTTGGAATAGGTCTTTCCTGAATAGAACGTTTTCCATCAGGAATAATTAAGATTTGACCTTCTTTGATACTGTCTGCTTTAGCTAATTTGTTGAATTTTATAATTTTTTCAAGATCAGCTTCAGAGTCAGCAGCAATTTGATCCAAAGTATCGCCAGCTTCTACTTTTTTAGAAGTTCCAGGAACTGGAAGGATAGTTAATTCCATACCAGGCTTGATGATGTCATCAGCATATAAATCGTTTTCTACTAATATAGTAGCTGGATCAACAGCGAAATTGTAAGCGATGTTAGTAATTGTATCACCATCTTTTACGAAATACTTGAAAGGTTCATTTCTTTTTTCTGTTTCAGTCTTAGTTTTGATAGTTTTAACTGAACTATTTTTAACTAATGTATCGCTATTGAACATAGGCAAGCTTTTTGTAGCTTTAGCTAATGTTGCAATTGAAGTTGCACCAACAGCATTTTTGCTTGTATTCATTGCACCACCAGTAGGTGAAGCAGAAGCGATTGATATAATAGATAAGTAATTAGTCTTAGCTGGCTTTTTGTTAGCATTCTTAACAATTTCGTATTTTTGTTGTTCTGGGAATACTAAGTTAGCTAAAATGCTACTGTCTTTGACTGTTACTGTTTCTTCTTTTGCTAATACATTGAATGTTGCAACAGTAATAGCAATAATAATGACAGCAGCGTGCAAATAGAATTTGCTATATTTTTTAGCAATATTTTTTAAAGGTTCTAATATTTTTAAATGTTTTTGGATTTTTTCTTTTGTTTTTGTAAACTTGTTATAAATCTTGCTCAGCCCAATTTTGATATTGGGTATTAGATGAACAAAGATTTTTCTTGTCCTAGTAATAGGCTTATATGTATTCCTTGCAAATTGATTGGTAACCAGTTCAAGTGTAAACAGATCGTCTTTCGCTATCCAGTCAATTTAGGTTCATCTAGCCTTTAAAAAAGGCTAGATTAGATAAGTTAATTTTAGGGATTAAAAAACCGAAGGTATCATATACGTTCGGCTGTACTTGTATTGTATACTGCCCAAAAACCATGTCAAGCCTTTTTTTGAATTCTTCTTTTGGCTCTTATAAGGCAGAATACGCACAACGTTTTAAAATAGTCATAATTATACACTAGCAATTATCATTTTTAGGTCATTTTGGCTTGAAATAGCCATAATCAAAAAGTGCCTGTTTTCATACTGTATAAGACAATAATGCTTATTTAAAAGGATTGGTGCTTGGAGAGAGGGCTTTTGATTCTTGGTCATTCGCAAGGCTTTGCATAATGCCTTCGTATTTCTTGCTATCGATTTTAAGGCGTTTTTGCATTATCTCGCTTTGGACTGGCTCTTTAGGCATTAGAAAGGTTACCAGATAAACCCAAGATCCAAATATAACGAAGCAAAATGAGACAACAAAAACACCAAGAATAATTGCTTTGTTGTTATTCTTCTGGAAGTAATTCGTTACTTTTTGGCTTGTTTTGGGGCTATTTTGTGACATTTTGATCTTTTATATAAACTCTAAGTTTGAGCGTTGATGAAAGGTCGCTTGTTTGAGGCGCTGTTTCATTTTGGACAAGCTGCTTGTTTGTTTGCGTTGATGCTAGCTCAGCTAACTGGCTTTCAAGAGAAGTTTCATCGGTTAGAATGGTGGCTTTTTTTAGTTCGCTAAGGTAAGCGATTAAATCTTCAAAAGAGCCTTGAAGCTTAACTTCAACCTCAATGAAATCTTTTGCTGTGCTAGCTTGCTCCTGATCAACAGTGGCCGATGAATTAGTGCCAGTATTCGTGTTGCTTGGCTTTTCTTCATTTTCTGTTTTTTGGACTTGAGGCGCATTTGTCTGCTCTACTATATTTATTTCCTGAGTATTGTTTGTTTGTTTTGCGATGTTTTCAAGCTCAATAATAAAATTCAGAATATCGTCTTTTGTTGTTAAGTGAATTGAGAGCTGATCCAAGATGATATCTACATCGCTCTCTCTGTCCTTTGCCTGCTTTATATCATTTTCTTGGATTTTTAGCTCAGCTTGTCTAATTTTTTCTTTATAGATTTTGCTGTTGAGCTCAAGGATATTTGATGTTTGAGGATAAATAACTAATCCTGCGTAAATCAAAACAATGCCTAGACTGATGCCTATTGTTAGCCATGATTTCTGATTTTTGTTTAGAGTCTTCATTTTAACGCTTTATCTGTTAATTTGCCGGTTACTTTAAAGCTAATATCTGTTGGGCTTATTAAGTTTGATGGAGGAGATTCAATGCTTTCAAAATAGCCTGTCTTTCCTAGATTGCTAGTGAATTGCACTAAATTATCTCTTGCAACTGCATTGCCTGAAATTTCAAAGTTTTTGTCAGTCTTGTTTAGCTTAATGTCAAAAATTCTGATGCCTGTGATAGTTTGGTTAGCAATTTCTGTAAGTGTTTTAGCAAAATCAGTTCTATCTTCTTCTATTGCCTTGATTGTGCTTAAGTAATTGTTGATTTGTTTTATCTTTGATTCAATTTGTGCATTCCCTTCTTGATTGAGAAATTTTTCAATGTTTTTTGTTTCAGAAGCTACTGCATTTAAAGTGCCTTTCTGAACGTCGCTGATTGTGTAAAGCACAAAAGTAAGCATTATAAGGACAAAGCCAAGTATGACAAAAGAACCGACAAGAGAGATATTGCTTCTTTCGTAGGAAATATCCTTTTTTTCTTCAGATGATAATAGATTGATTGTGATCATGGACGTTTGGATTTAATGATGCCAATACGCTAATTTTATGCCAATTTACAAATTGCTAATTTGCTATGCCGATTTGCTGATTGTTAACACTTTCATACTCTTTTACTGAGGAGTTTAAAATACGCTTTGGCCTAATATATTTGTCTCTGAAATTTACGAGTAGGCCTAATTTTTTATTAAAGGCAATTAAATATCTTTTAACTTGATAATAATCTTCTCTCAAAACGATTCTTTTTGCTTTGATTTCTAAAATTATTTTGTCTTCAATCAAAAAATCAATTCTGTTTCGTCCCTTTTGTTCTTCTTCAAAAGATTTTGGTAATATTTTTTCACGTTCATATTTTATTTTCATTTTCTTCAGATTGTCCTCAAGAAAATCTGAATATTGTTGTTCGTTACAAAATCTTCCTAAACTATTATGAGTATCAAATAAAACACCCGTTATCTTATACGAAAGTTCTGGATAAACCAAATTCGTAAAATTATTCATGACATTAACATATTAGCAATTTGTAAATTGGCATAAGATTTGTAGATTGGCATCATCCTATAGTTTACTATATTCAATGATTTCTGAACCTCTAATTCCAAGCCCAATAACAGTTGTTAATCTTAAAATGTCTTTTTTATTTATTGGTAAATTCTTTTTTACTGATAAATTAGCAAGCGGATTAGCAACAGCTATTTTCATTTTTAATTTTAATGTTAAATGAGGAACTATGCCAGATATCCCTGCGCCTCCACCACACAAAATAATGTTGCTGATAGGATTTGCAGATTTGAAATGATTTTGATAGTAATTAATGATTTTGGTTATCTGAATAGCAAGAGAATCAAATAATGGATAAATTGATTGCAGCAATGCTTTTTCTTCGGAAGATAGCTCTGAACTGCAACAAGCTGTTTTTTTAACTTCTGCATCTTCAATTCTTATTTTTAAGGCTTTGCTAATATTTTCGGTAAATTTATTTCCACAAACTTCTTGAGTATTGGATGCAAAAGGAACTATTTTTCGATCATGAACAATAAATACTGTTTTTGTGGCGCCGATATCAACTATCAGACTTGCTTCTTTTTGATCTTCAGAAATCAAAGCACGCGCTTCAGCAGCTTCTTCAAGATCCAAAACTAAAGGCTTTAGCTTGGCTGTTTTTAATGCTTTTATGTAGTCATCAACAAGCTTTTTGGGTGCAGCGGCAACTAGAATTCTTTGTTTGCTATCTACTGTTTCAATAATTTGCCAATCTAAATAAACTGTGTCTATTGGCAATGGTATATATTGCTCTGCTTGCCATTTAATTCCTTCGCTAAGCTCTTCTTTGCTCATCTGAGGAATTTCTAATATCCTGACAAATGTTTTGTTTTCTGGAAGCGAGCAAACCACATTTGAGGTTGAAATTCTTCTTGGCTTTGCATTTTGCACAGCTCTTTGAATATGAGTGGCAAGTATATTCGTGTCTTTTATTTCACCTGAGACTACTAATCCTTGAGGAATTTTTAAAATATTATAGCCTAGAAGTTTACAAAATTTGCCTCCTTTTTTCAGTTGGAGAACTTTTATTGAAGCATCGCTTATTTCTATACCGAATGCTTGTTTTTTAGGAGTGAAAAAGTTACTCATAAATTCTTGAATAATCAATAACCAATAATCAACGAATAATCAATAACCAATCTTCTAATAACCAAATCGACGATGATCACTTTATTGATTATTCAGTTATTGGATATTGGATATTCGTTGATTATTGATTATTGATTATTAGCTATTATTAACTAATGTATTTCTTTCCAGCTGATTTGTTCATATTCTTCTTTATGTGGAAAATCTGGAGGAGGCGCGTATGTTAAATTCTTATCAAAGATGGTTTCAGTTTGTTTATAGCCTGATACTACGGTTCCTTGTGAATTTACCCATGACCAGGTCCAGATATTATTTGTTCCGATACTTCCATATACTTCAATATAATCTTTTACTACTAAGCTTGCACCATAACGAGAGGCTTGGTAGTTATACAAAAAAACATGTCCTTTTTGAGCGATCATCGCTGCATTGATTTCAAGCCTTTCTGGACTATAAAGCGGGACTAGAATATCTTTTTGAGCAATAAGTCCTAGCACATGATTACCATCTTTTGCTACATAATTGATATCTCCATTAATTATTATACTACGATCTGAGCCAGTTGCCAAAAAATTTGCGGAAGCAAGCGTAATTCGTCCTTGCACATCTCCATCAACCCAAACTTGATCTTCAACAAATATTATTCCATTTGCTGGAATTGGATATGTAGCAACATATGTTTGGTTGCGAATATCAATGTATCGCCATTTCCAGCCGTCAGCAAGATCGTAACCATATGATGACCTTGTGCTTGTAACACGATATAGATCATAAGTTGCGGGATTGGCATTGAATTTGATGCGATAACCAAAACTGCCTGAATAGCCGATATAATCTCCGTCTGCTGATTGCGCCTTTTCTTTTAATCCCCCAGCTCCGCCTAGATTAACGCTAAGTGAATTAAAATCAATTGTTGGAACTTGATAGGCTGGTGGGAAATGCCATAGCTCTTGTATCTCTCCTGTGCCCCAAACTCCATCATGTTCAACATAATTGCAACCATGCTCTGGTCCGCAAATATATTTTTCTCGAGAACTTTCTGTTATTGAATCGCCAATGCCGTCCATTCTGATTCCGCCATTTGAATGGATCTTGCCTTTTACTTCTTCATCATCTCCAAACCAAACATTACTATGAGTAAAAAATGTGTAATCTGATAAAGATTTTTTTCCATATTTTACTTCTATCGTGCGGTGGATATTTGGATCGTCGTTCAGATAACCTGTTGATGTAATTGTAAGAATTGTTGAACCAGTTATTGGCGGAGTAATCTGTAAATTATAACGGCCAATCACTCCACCATAAGGATCTGTATAGTTGTAATCTCCTGAACCTGAATAATCATTTGGAGAATGCGAAAGACGCCATTTGTAATAATTGACTCCAGCTTCGGCAATTTGTAATGCGCGAAGAGAGCTTTGTTTTTTTACAGATGTTTTGTATAAGGTACCGACTAATTGCAATAAACCGATTGCCACAACCATAAAAATGCTTGTGAAAACCAATACTACAATTAATGCTGCACCCTTTTGAGATCTTGTTGAATTATTCATATTTTTTTCAAAAATTCTAAATTCTAAACTCGTTAAAAGCTTCTAATGTCGCTTTTAACTCCTAAATAAATTCAAATGATAAAATTCAAATATCCAAAAGCTTATGTAGATTTTTTTGATAATTTTGATTTTGGATTTATTAAGAGTTTAGTATTTAGAATTTAGAGTTTGTTTAGAGATTGTCTTTCAAATTACGTAATTGTGCTTCTGTTTCCATGGTTGTTGCAGGAGGATCGCTGTTTGGATTTGCATCAACGATAACAACTATTTTAATTAATCTGATTTCACCGACATTACTTGGATTGATTGCTGCTTCTGTGCCTGTATAATTTTTATCATAATAGTAGAAGATTGGATTGGCTCCATTTTGCATATAGCGAGCAATTGTCTTTACTTGTTCTTGGCCAGCTGGATAAGTTACTGGTGTTCCTTGAGGTTCTATTACTCCCATATTTAGATTTGTTCCTGATAAAAAATAGCGAACGCGTTCAATTCCACTGTCTTGATCAATATTTGTGAAAAATGTAATTGTTTGGTTTCCTGCGCTTAGAATTGGGTAGCTTCCTGAATCTGACTGAATTGCATCACGAAGATTATCGGCAATTGAGAGAATTGCCTTTCTGGCTTCATTTCCGGCTTTTATTTCAGAAAAACTTTTTTGTTGTGCTTTCAAGGAAATTGTAACAAACCCATAGAGAGCTGCAGAAACAAGCGCAAGAATTGCAATTGTAATAACTAGTTCAATAGCTGTAAGACCATTTTCTTTTTTAAATATTCTGAACATATTGTTTAAAGTTGTGGGGCTAAAATTATTTCACGGCTTGTTGTGCCAGAAACATCTTGAGTAGTAGTTAATATTTCATATCCTGTTTTTGTGACTTCTATATTATATGCACCTTGAGATAACGAGCTAAAGAATACTTGTCCTGCTGAGCCAGTTGTTTTTGTTTGGTCAAATCCGTTGCCTGTAACATGAACTAAGGCTTGGTTGATTGGCTCTTTAGCGCTATCAACAATTGTAACTCTTAAGCTGTTATCAGTATGAGGAACTAAAACTAAGGTTACGACTTGATTCTCATTAGGTGTAACATTGACTGGATTAGGAGGAGAGATCTCAGCTAGATCGTAACCTATACCTGCTAAAGATATTGTATATTTATCCCATTCAATATTTGAAAGTATTAATTGGCCGGATGCATTTGTTGCTTGATTTAGATATGTGTTTCTAATGATTGGATTTCCATCTCCATCATGACCAAGTGGCCTTTCGCCAACAATATTTAAGCTAACACCAGCAACTGGATTAGCAGTGACAACGCTTTCTTCATTGCCAAGCAATAAATTAGTATTTGGAATATTGCTAAATGGAAAATTGACTCTGATTATATTGGAAATTTTGGCGCTATCAATTTTTCCGATAAACTGAGATGATTTTTCGCCGAAATTATCGCCATTGCCAAAAAACATTGGTGATGAATTTGCTGTTAAATAAGTTACAGTTTCGCTTTTTGAATTTTTTTCTTCACCATTTATAAAAACCTTCATGTTGCCTGGAAGATAAGTGCCAGATATATAGGTCCAAGTATCAGTAGGAATTGTATCTATTGCTTGAATACTTTTTAAGCCTGCAACTTGGTCAAAAACACCGAATGAAGGCTTGCCATTGTCTAACCATAAAGCAAAATTATTAAGACGGTCTATTACGGATTGATTACCAGCAATTGAGGTTGGATTAACCCATGCTTCCAATGTTATCTGCCCTTCTATATCTAATGAAGAATCATCGGCAACTGAAACTTTTGAATATGACGTCGGCAAATTATAGAGCAATGAATTTCCGCTAAAGCCACTTGTCCAGGCTGTGCTTGATACAGTGCCATTATTATTGCCAGAAGAATCAGTTATTGTTGTTCCTTCTGAATTTTCAAAATAATATAGTCCAGCTGTATTACTATCTCTTTCTGGAGTAAATATAGAAGCAAGATTTGTACTTGGATTGATTGCAGCGCTATTGTCGTAAAATAAATAATAACTATCTGAAGTTGCTGATCCAGCAATATCTTGCTGTGTCGCGAACCAAATTTTTGTTGGCGTGCCATTTTGGTTCCAGGAGGTACTATTTATTCTATCTAGATCATGCCAGCTTGAACCATCAAAATAGACAATTCTGATATCGTTGCCATTGCTTAATGATTTACCTGCTTGAACTAGACTATAATGGTCAAGATTCAAGACAACTGAAGAATGAGCTGGCAAAATATTTACATTGTTATTTTGAACGGTTACTTGTTTGCGATATTGATAGCCAACATCCCACCAACTGCCGCCACCTTCTGTGCCGGTAGCGTTTATTGTTAGACGACTGATTTGATCAATCGTAAAGCTAACTTCTGTAATTGTTCCTTGTTGCATGGACTGATTTGGCAAGGTCGGACTTGGATTTTGTTGAGTAATGGGAACAGTGTAATCAGAAGTGTAACCAGTTTTTGTTACTCTTATATAGTAGTTGTTGCCTGTGTCAATTGGCAAGGCTGGAACAATTAGCTCGCCTTGATTATTTGTTTGTGTGTTGATATTAATATTTGGAATTAGATTAGTATTTTCTATGTGAACTGAAACTTGTGATACTGGGGCAACTGCATTATCAAAAACTTGAAGTGACAGAGTTCCACCATTTTCTATAGATTCTTGTCCTTTTGGAACAACATTTGTGACTAGAACGACTGGATGATCACTAGGATATTTATCCCATGTTACCCAAACACGAGCTTTTTTGTAATCTGCATTATATGGATCATTAGGTGCTAATTCATCAAAAGGGTCGTCAACATATTGGATATCAGTATGAACAATATAGTTTACATTGTTAATGTTTTTAGCAGCAGCAGTTGAAGGAATGTTGCCTTGTGGCCAGCCCTCTGTTGTACCAACCTGTAGATAAGGAAGATTTCTAATTAATTCCATTTGCGCATTTGCAAGACCAGTAGCAACTGTCCTAGTTTCGTAAATACCAGCGCTCTTATTAACAGCTTTGAAGATACCAAAAATACCTACTGACACTATTGCTAGTATGGCTAAGGCGATCAGTGTTTCTACTAATGTAAAGGCTTTTTCAAATTTTTTGTTTTTTTGCACTTTTATATTTAATCTTAAACTAAATATTATATCTTTTCCATTAACGAATATATTGGAGAAATAATGGCAATTGCCATAATAGCAACACCAATTCCTAGCGTAATCATGAGTATTGGCTCGATAACTGAAGCCAAATTTTCAGTTGTTCTTGTTACATCTGCCTCATAAAATTCGGCAATATCCTTTAAAATAGTATCTAAACTGCCTGTTTCCTCTCCTACCGCAACCATTTGCGTAACAAGAGGTGGAAATAATTTTTTGTTTTTTTCTAGTACCTCAACTAGGCGCAAACCTTTTTTGACTTCATCTCCTGCTGAATATACTGCTTCACGATATATTGAATTACCTAAAACCTCTCCGGTAATATTTAATGTTGTAACAATTGGAACGCCACTAACAAGCAGAGTGCTAGTTGTTCTTGCAAAACGCGCTAGATTAACTTTTTTAATGTTAATGCCAAGAACTGGGATGACTAGCAGTATTTTGTGAAATCTTCTATGGCCTTCTTTAGTTTTTATTATTATGTAGAACAGAACGCCTAAAGCAATAATTGCGATTCCAACGTAAATTCCATATTTGCTAATAAAATCAGAAAAACCGATGAGTATTCTAGTAGGCAAAGGAAGATCAGCCTGTACATCTCTAAAAACATTAGCCAACTCAGGTAAAACAAAGATTATCATAACTGTCACGACTGCAATCATCAAAAGCAAAATAATGACTGGATAAATCATTGCTGATTTGATGTTAGACAGAAGATCGTTGTCTTTTTTCATTTGAGTAGCTAGCTGATCTAAGACTTTTTCTAATTCACCACCAACTTCGCCGACTTTGATCATGTTAACAAATAAGGGTGGAAATATTTTTGGATAAACTGCTAAACTATCTGCTAATGTTTTACCTTTTTGAACATTGCTAGAAATATCTGAAATTATTTTTTTGAAGTTTTTTTTTGAGGTTTGTTTTACAAGAATTTCTAGTGATTTGGAAATTGGCAAACCAGCTTTAATCATTACTTGCATGTTTCTTGTAAAAAGAATCTTGTCAGTTGTAGTTATTTTGCTTAGAAAGCCTGACATGTCTTTGCTGAAAAAATGCTTTTTGATTTCTTCTTTTTCAGCGTGCGTTAAAAGCAAGCCCTTGCTTCTCAATGTCTTTGCTAATGACTTTTCATTAGGCGCGGTTAATTCGCCTCTTTTTATATTGCCTTGATTGTCGCGAGCCAGATAAGTAAATTTCGGCATGCTAGTTTAATATTTTAATATCCTAATATCCGAATATCTTTATGAATAAAGATATTACCGATATTAAGATATTCGGATATTAAATTATCATCGCGCTAATCTTTGGTAACCTTGAGAATTTCATCAATTGTCGTAATTCCAGTAACTGCTTTAACAAAACCATCTTGCGCCATTGTCAGCATTCCTTCATCTTGAGCTTGTTTGCTGATTTTTCCGCTTGGCGCGTCGGCTAGCACGAGTTCATTAATTTTTGGCGAGGTTTCAAAAACTTCATAAATACCAATTCTGCCTTTTGATCCCTCTTGATTACATTGATCGCAACCTTTGCCTCTGGAAAATTCAATTTCTTCAATTGGCTTTGGATTTGTCATAATCTTGCTTTTTACTAGTGCTTCCATAAGATGCTCAATGCCAAATTCCTTTTTTAAGAGATTAATCATTGTCTTATCAAGCTTGTATTTTTCCATGCAATTTGTACAAATTTTTCTAACCAAGCGCTGTGCGATAACTACATTTAAAGTTGATGTAACTAAAAATGGTTTTGCGCCCATATCAATAAGTCTTGTAGGAGCGCTTGATGCATCATTTGTATGAAGTGTTGATAATACTAGATGGCCAGTTAAAGCAGAATGAATCGCCATTCCTGCTGTTTCGCTATCGCGAATTTCACCAACCATGATAATGTCCGGATCTTGACGAAGAAGTGCGCGTAATCCGTTGCTGAAAGTGAAGCCAATCTTTGGTTTTACTTGGCTTTGGCTGATTCTTGGCATTCTATATTCGACCGGATCTTCAATTGTGGAAATGTTTACTTCTGGTGTATTCAGAATTCCCATGATGGCATAGAGTGTTGTTGTTTTACCTGAACCTGTTGGGCCAGTGATCAGAACCATGCCATAAGGTTTCTGAATGTTTAGTTTTACTTTTTCCAATGCTTCGTGCTGTAAGCCGAGCTGTTCTAATGTCAGAACTTCTGATGTCTCTGATAATAAACGCATGACTATTTTTTCGCCATCAAAAATGGGCAGTATGGACACACGAAAAGAAAATTTGTAACCTTCTTTTTCTATTTTGAAACGTCCGTCTTGTGGCAATCTATGTTCATCTATTTTCAAATCGGTAATGATTTTTATTCTAGCAACAATGCCAGGCATAATTTCTTTTGGCAGAACAATAACGTCATGTAGGATTCCATCAATTCTATAGCGAACAATTGCTTTTTTTTCTAGAGGCTCAATATGCACATCGCTAGCATTTTGCAAAACAGCATGTTCAAGCAAGGTATCAACGATTCTAACTATTGGAAGATTAGCTGCCATTTTTTTCAAATCTTTTTCTGAGGTTTTTGTTGCTGCTAGACTTTGATCAATGATTTCATTAAATTCTGCCTGTAAGCCTTTTTTGTATTGTTTTAAAACGGAAAGCATTCCTTTCTTTGTAGCAAGGTGGACTTGCAGTCTTTTACCAGGAAGTTGCTTTTTAATGAATTCAATTGTTTGCAGATCTTCTGGATCAACCATGGCAATCTTTATTCCTTCATCTGTTTCGTCAAAGATAATAACATTGCTGGCTTTTGCGATTATTTCAGGAATTTGGAACAATAGATCTTTTCTAATGGAAACTTTTGTTAGATCAACAAAAGGAACGCCAATAGTTTCAGCATATTTTTGCGATAAATCATTTTCTTCTATAATGCCTTCGCTAGCAAGCACGTTTTCTATTTTTTGATTTTCCTTTTTAGCGAGGTTAATTAGCTCATCTAATCTAGCTTCGTCTATTATTTTTGTTGCAACTAG
The DNA here is from genome assembly GCA_964574655.1 of uncultured Candidatus Saccharibacteria bacterium. Taxonomy (GTDB): domain Bacteria; phylum Patescibacteriota; class JABMPQ01; order JABMPQ01; family JAQVVF01; genus JAQVVF01. Next base: position 60,387 of record CAZNOH010000002.1, on the reverse strand, counting down.
AATTTGAATAAGTTGTTCTCTTGTTAGGTTCATTTTGTTTTTGATAACATAAACTGTTTGAATTATTATAACATAATAATTATTATGTGGAAATATATTTTTTTTTATTTTTTTATACAATTTGCGCATCAAAAAAACAGCGTTATTAGTGCTGTTTTTTGAGCTTGGTCAATTGAAAATATTCTATTTTAAACTGACCAAGCGGGTAAGGAGAATTGAACTCCTTTCATCAGCTTGGAAAGCTGAGGTAATACCGGTATACGATACCCGCATTTAAAAATAACTAAATAACAAAATGCTAAATAACTAAATTTATCAACGATAATTTTGTTATTTTGAATTTAGTTATTTAGTTATTAATTTCGGGGTGCTGGGAATTGAACCCAGTCTACATCCTCCCGAAGGACGCGTACTACCGGTATACTACACCCCGAAAATTTGATACGAGCTTGCGATCTATTGCTCCAAGCTACTTGTTATCCTTATTCTAATACATTTTATAAATAAATCAAGCATATTGTTGATTAGTATTCTATTTTTAAATATTACAAAATTATCTAAACGTTGTTTGCCTTAAACAAGGCAAAATACTGCTATATTATGTTAATACTATTGACAAGATATACATACTGAACTGTTTCCTAAAACTGGCTAAGGTTTATATGAATGATCTTTAAAAAGATTTTTCATTAAATCTCACTCCAACCTTAGCCAATTCTAGCAAACATAAAAAAATGACGTGTTAAAACGTCATTTTTTATTTGTGAAATTTGTGCTGAATTTGTGTAAATTCGCGATTTTTATTATTCGCAGAGGTCAGCAGTAAATGATCCAGAAATGTTTGTCTTATTATCATCGTAGCTGACTTTTGCCCAGCCTGTTACTTTCTTATTAGCTTCGTCAATATTCTTGATAACAACCTTAGCATCCCAATTTGTATTAATGCTCATTGGTGTGCCATTTTCTTGGCTGTAATAATAATATGAGCTGTAATCGTTGAATGGCAATTCTTCGTCTACTTTCTTTTCAAATGTGCCTTTTTGCAAAGTTTTCATGCTAATGTTTACTGCATCGTTTCCTGTAACTACTCCGCAAGCAGCAGATGGTGCTTGATTTGAGAACGACCAGTCATATTCATTGTCCCATTTTTTAACAGTAACATTTGCGATTGAAACATCTTTGCCATTTATTTTTCCAGAAATAGCCTTGTCAGTAATTGAACCCTTGTCAGTTGCTGATGTCCAATTTTTTTCTGTTGTTGTACTTGAGCTTTTTTTGCATCCTGCACCTGTTATAACTAGTGCAATTGCTAAAGCAGATAAAATAATGGCTGCTTTCTTTGCTTTGTTCTCCATTTGTTTTTTGTTAATTATTATTAAGTGATAATTCAATATAACATTCTAGTTTAAAATGTAAAACTGTTTTGTTGTTGATAAGTATCTTGACTATTATTTATTTTTTATTATAATTAGAAATTGAATTAAACATTTGTTCTTTCTATTCTAAAACAAAAGCCCTAGCTTATTGCTGGGGTTTTTGTTTTTTATCTGCCTTCGCACTTTTTTGCTTCGTCAGACAAGGAAAATTGACTTTAGTTTTTTGATATGATATTTATTAATTATAAATTAATCCTCCTTTGTCCTGCCTTCGCTTTGACTACGGCAGGCAGGCCTGCTGGACTCCGGAGGACAAGAAGTTTTTTTTATTTAAGCTAGAAGTTTATTTAAGGCCTACTTGCATTAATGTATGGTTTATAATATTAACTAAAATTTTATGGGAAAGAAAAATAAGAAAAATAGCGAAGAAAGAAGACAAAAAAACCTTGATTACATTAAGAATTTGTATAAAAATCAGGAAGCTGAAAAAGAAATGTATTCGCCGATTGTAAATGATGGCAAAAAATTAAATAACGAGTCAGGCGCACTAGCATTAAAAACAAACTACATAAATAAAGACTTGAGGAATTTGATTATTCTGTCTTTTACCCTTTTGGCGATTTCAATTGCAATGTATTATTATGATCAAAGTACGAATTTCTTGGGCAATCTCGCGAACAATTTGCTGAAAGATATAATTAAATAATTTCTAATAAAAATTCACCTTCGTCTTTAAAGTGACTTAGGCGGACAAGCCGGAAATAATTTCCGGTTTTTTATTTGTCAATTTTTGTTGCAGTGAAGCCCAATATTAGCCAAAAAAGAAGTTGTCCCTGCTGAATTGTGAATAAGTAATGATCGAATAAGGCAATAAACAAAAAGGCAACTAAAATACTAAAGCTAGCTAGATTGAATAACGATTTGTTAACTGTTAACTGATAACTAATAACTATGATTAGAGCTAAAAATGAAAGCAAGGTAAAGATTCCAGTTTCTGCCCAAATTAATAAGTAAATATTGTGAGTTGGCTGATATTGCCACCATTCAATTTTTTGACTAGTATACTTTTGCATTTGACTAGCAAAATTTCCATATCCAATTCCAAAGATTGGGTGTTTTTTTATTATTTCAAGCGATACCTGGTTATAGAAGGCTCGATTTGATACTGCCTTATCACCATTTTGATCTGCTATTACGGCTCGAGAGGTGATTTGTGGCCATTGTGAAATTATCACGAAGATTATTGCTAATAATACAATTGCAATTATGTGATAAAAACGGCTCTCGTGAGTTTTTTTTAAGGCTTCTGTAATTTGCCTTCTTAGTAAAATGCAAAATAATATCAATGCAATGACTAAGGCAATCCAAGCTGTTCTTGAGAATGTGAAGACAAAGGCGAAGATCTGCAGTATTACACCAAATGAAACTAGAATTGTCAATAGTCTATATTTAGGCTTATTTAAGCCATAATTAGCTACAATATAGATAATTAGAGCAGTTGCAAACACTAAGTTTGCTAGCAGGAAGCCTGCTAGTACGTTTGGATGTGGAAAAGTGCCATAAGCCCGCATAATGACATTGCCATTGTCTAGGACGATTTTGGCTACATTTGGCAGTATTGGCAATACTAATGGCTCACCAAGCATTGTTAAGCCAAGTGTTTGCTGTTTTAGGTATTGTAGAATAGCAATTATTGATGACACTACTCCAGATGCTATGAGCGTAGATAGGGAAATAGTGATTACTTTCTTTGTATTAATATTCTTGATGATAAAAATAAAAAGCAGAATTAATTCTGCTAATTTAGTTATTTTATATATTGCCACATTATGATCTATATAAGCATTATAATTTACCAAAACGCTTACTAAACTAAAGAAGAAGATTAAAATTGGCAGTATATAATATAACTTGTCTATTTTCTGTGTTTCTTGTTTTTTAAGAAATACTAAATTAATTAACCAAAATATTAAACACAAAATTAATAGAATGTCAGAAATATACAATGATATTGTTTGCCATTCAACAAAGACATCATTTATTTTTGCGGTTGCTAAATTGAAGATGTGGCGTTTTTGAAATGGAATGGTGAAAATAAAGGCGTAAAACAAGTATAGTGGCGAATTTTTGATGATTTTTTTTAGCATATTTTGAATTTTATTTTTGAGTTTATTTAGAGTTTAGGATTTAGAATTTATTTTTTTTAATTTGTTAAATGCTATTTGTTAGGAGTTGATTGTTAATATGTACTTAGGCGGAATCGGACCGCCGTCTTGGCAATGCGAATGCCACGTGCTGCCACTATACCATAGGCCCACTGTGAATTATAAATAACTAAATAACAAAATAACTAAATTATCGACCCGACGGCAATTTTGTTATTTTTCATTTAGTTATTTATAATTCGAATCGGGGCACTGGGAATCGAACCCAGTCTACATCCTCCCGAAGGACGCGTACTACCGGTATACTATGCCCCGAAAGATTCGAAATGTTCCACGTGGAACATTCTAATATTGCCAGACTAAATTTAAGCGATTATCAGCGTCGAATCAGCGTCAGTATCAGCGTCGAATCAGCGCTTGCTTATTTAAGACTATTCCACAAGAACTGGAAGAAATATCTCATTGCAGAAATGAAATGCTTGTCTTCTATATATAAACCGGTAACCTTTGCATTGAAATGAATCTGTAAGAAGCGATTGCCTGAGATTAAGATCAGTGATTTAAAGTCTATTTGATTAGGAGTGAACTTGTAATGAGGAGATGATTGATTATCAGGATACTTGCCTGTCATAATGTCTTTTGCATCTGTAACTATATAGATATTGTTGTTCTTTTCTATTCTTTTGCTTAAGAATTTGTCTAGAAATTTTAGTTTGTCTAAATATTCTGTAAGATACTTGTCTGAGCCCATGATTAGCAATTTATCTTTAGACAAGAATAAATCAAATAAAATCTGTTTAATTTCTTCAATCTTATCATACTTTTTAATATTTTCAACCTTTGTTTCTGATTTGAGGAAGTCGTTGATATTTGGTATTAGATCGGTGAGAAGCACTTCTTGTTCGATAAGTTTTTCTCTTTGAATTTTAAGTGTATCACGTAGACTTTCTGGAGAACACATTTCAAAGATTGTAGATCTCCCCTTTTTATATTCTTTTGCGAGTTTTATTTTTTTGAGTTTTTCAAGACTGGCATAGGCAGTAGTGCGTTTCACATTCGCCTCTTTTGCCAAGGCATTAACTGTGACAGGTCCCAATTTTAAGCCAGCCAGGTACAGGTTGGACTCGGATAGCTTTAATCCAAATTGTTGCAATGATTCCTTGATTTCCATAATTTTTGAATTTGGAGCGTCAGATCTTCGGAGCTTCAGAACGTCGGAACGTCGGAACGTCCTACGCTCCGACGATCTGACGTTCTGATTCTCCGACGCTCCGATTGTTCCACGTGGAACATTTTTGCTATAACACGCTTTTTTGCCTTATTCAAGCATCTGTCTAAAGTGTCCGACACTTTCGACATAATTATAGCATTTATTAAAAAGAATACCAATAACTAGCGAACACCAAAACACAAGTTATACCATAGTTATGCACAGGTTAGGAACAGAGCTTCGGACTGTCGGAGCTTAGGAACGTCGGAACGTCGGAACGTCGGAACGTTCTGACGATCTGAAGTTCCGAAACTCCGAAGTTCCAATAAATAAAAAAACCACGAATGTGGTTTGAAAAAAGGTACGGATAACTATATTATTGTGCGGGAACTGGTTGAACTGGGGGAGCCTGCTCTTGTTCGAGTTCACGTTGCTGTCGAACAGTCTCGTCCATTCTCTCCTGGTTTGGAGAGGTGACTGGGACTTGGCCTTCAACTGAGAAGTCATCGACAGTGACGAGTCTTTCCTTGGTTTCGAAATAGATAATATTTACAACATCACCTGGCTTAGCAAGCGTCAGTGACGTTTTGCTCTGATCAGATTTCAACAAATCGCAGGCAAACTCCAGAGAACTGCCTTCGAGACTGAATCGAATGCTTGTTGAATTTTCCTGAGGGATGATGCTGAGTCGCTGGATACTTCCCCTCAGTTCTTTCCGCGCGCTCGTATCGCTGACCGTTGTCTGGATTCCATTTCTAGCAAGAGACTGCTTGAAGAGTGTTAGTGCCTCTCGCTTGCTTTCAGCCAAGACTGGTGGTGCTGTTGTATCACCATTGACAATCGCGATTTTGACAAGCGCTCCGCCACTATGTTGTGCTTGGCCTTCACCGCTTGGCATCGAAATGACTTGCGCTACCCAGCAGTTAGGTTGTCCATACATATTGTAGGGAATCGGTTCACTTACAGCCAGATCGACTGTTTGCTTGCCGAGTACTGCGTGAATGTCACTTGCAACTCTTTCCTCTGTGGCTCCACTTGCTGGAATGTAGAAGAACCTTCCTGTCCTTGTATCCATAAAAGCTTTGCCAACAAGAGCTTGATCATTGTCGTTCATAGAAGTGAATCCTGTGAACCAGTACGGTTCATCATCAGATCCCCAAATCATTTCGACTGCATACTGGCCACTAATTTCAGTTGGTTTCTTCAAATCTGGATTGGAATTCACGTTGTTCATCCAACCATACTTGTAAGTGCCCCACCATCTGAAAAAATTGATTGCCAATTTTTGCGGAACGGCTCGATCAACCCAGCTTGGAATATCTTCAACCTTGTAGAATTTTTCTTCACCAGTTTCTGGACTCACAACTAGTACGCCTTTTACAGTGTAGTAATTGTAGCCAGCGAAACGATCAAGGACTGTCGCAACCTGCCATGGATTCAATTCCTCATCGACTTCAAAGGAGAAGTCGTCGAGATACCAATCTGGATGCTTGTTATACAGGAATCGATCAAGTTCATCACCGAACCATGCTGACATCAGATAGATCATTTTGATCGATGATCCATCAGCTTTCTTTGTTACCAACTTCGGCTTTTCCGTTTCATCTTCAGCTGAAATCATGATGTATCCTGGCGTAAACTTTGCATTTACTGACTTGAAATATCCAGCGAATTCCATTGGAGCGACCCAATAGAGCCGTCCATTAACCTTCTGGATTGTCATACTCTGATTTTGGAATTCATAGTATGCGCCGTAGTTCTGACCGCTGGAAGAAATCTCTTGTTTTGCAACCCTCATGGCTGTTTCTTTTGGCACAACTCTGATATGATTCTCGTCAACTGGATTCTGGTTGAACTTGGTAGCATCTACCTGCATTGTTGCAACTGTTTTGTAGAGATCTTCAGCACGAGCACACTCACAGCTGTTGATACTAAAGCAAAGTAGGAGAACAACGGAAACTAGTGCTCCGATGATTCCGCCAGTAACTGGACCGTCTTCTGTTGCTTCAAAGAGTACATCAGTCCATTGCTAATGCCCATCAATACAAGAATCCAGGTTATTGTTCGCATTGCATCGAAGGTTGTCAGAACATGATATTGGATTAGCCAGACGAGTGCCAGATAGCAAGCAAATTTAATTCCATAACCTAGCCAATAGCTTGTTTCACGTTTTCCGAAATTGAAACTAATTGCTCCGATTGCACTTACAAGCAATGCCCACAAGAATGTCATCTCTGCTGTCCCTCCTTGTTGTTTTGACCAAAGACCACCTGAACCTGTTGACTGGTGGTCTTAACTCCGTCGCGAAACGCTTCGGCAAAATACACGTAAGTACCGCGATCATGATACTCTACAACTGGAAAAAAATTTCCGCCCTTTTGCCATTTCTTAACTACGCTGGTGTTGCGATAAAGAAGCACTTCATCTGCGTCTGTGCTGGAATAGACATTGATGTTCACTTGATTTGTACCTGTTACGTGGATAGCTTCGATTGAAACAGGAACCTGCGATTCCGTTGCTACTGACTTATCATTTTCAACCAAATAGTTAATTCCAATCATACTGACGATGAAGCTCAAGACAATCAAGATTGCCCAAAGCATCATGTATTTATGCACAAATCGATTGCCTACAACCCTAGCCAGTGATTCAGCTTCATTTTGATCAGGCGCTTCAAGTCCAGCTTTACGACGAAGAGTCATTCGGGCTTCTTGCAAAAGCCGATTGAGTTCATTCGCTTCAATACTAGGAAAAGCGTCAGTAACAGTTTCACGCATTCTTGGAATGCCTGTTTCGATTTCTTCAACGGCATTTCTTTCAGCTGATCTTTGTGCTTCCAAATCTCCCATTTGATCAATGAATCGTGTTTCTTCTTGCCTTACTAATTCCTCAACCAAAACTTGTTGTCTGGCCATGTTTCTCCCTCTCTGGTTGTGAAGGTGCAATGTATTAGACTAACATAACCTTTTATTTTTGGCAAGCATTTACTTACAAGTTTTTTTGAAGAATAATAAAATGTACTAGTTATCATCTTTGGATGGAAATATTGAAAAGCGTTGACAAATACAGTTTTCTTTGATAGTTTTTGATCAGGGTCGCTCTTTAAAGAGCAGAAGGAGACAAAATGCAGACGACACAGATTCTTCTTCCTGGTCAGGTTGGCACATTTCATTGTCCTTGCTGTGGTAAGGATTATATTGTTACTCCTGAAGACCACAAGAGTTTTGATGTCTGCTCAGTTTGCGAAAAGCCGTGCTGTCCAGATTGTGAAAGTATCGCCGGAGAGGGAGTGCTTGTTTGCACTCGTTGCACAAGCTTTTCGAGTTGCACGCATCAGGAGGCTCGAAATGTCTGACAACAAGCAAACGCTTCATGATCGTCTTCTGGCAAAGAAGAATAACATCGGAAAAATCAGGATTTCATGGAATGCTTCTGATGGCGGATCACGGATGGGTGTAACGCTTTTGGATAGGGATGGTGCAAAAATTGACGAATGGAATGACTGGTTGATCATGGACAGCTCGGGCAGAACAGTTCATCAGGCAATTCAAACGATCGTTGAGATGGTATTTGGCAAGAATGGAATTGTTGATACTGATTTTGGTTCTTTTTATGCGAATTTTGTACTATGTTGATTATCTAACCGTTTTTTAACGGTTTTTTTATTTTTTCAGCTTATAGAAATGCAAAGTGTAATTGACCTGTCAATATTTTTCATATATAATTAGAAATGTTATGGAGGTTTTGTGAATTGGACGTATAAGGGTCCTCGGCCCGAACGAAGTTTCTGCAATTGAAGTTATCAACTTTGAATACAGATGTTCAATAATCAATACTAGGCGTGACTATTACAGAAACTTCGTTCGGGCCCTCGTAGTTCAACGGATAGAACAACCCCGTCCTAAGGGGTGAATGTGCGTTCAATTCGTGCCGAGGGCAGACGAAGTTAAAAGTTAAAAGTCTAAAGTTAAAAGTAATTTTTCATTTTTCATTTGGAATTTTTAATTGGCATAATGGTGGCTATAGCTCAATGGCAGAGCACTGCTCTGTGGCAGCAGCTACAAGGGTCCGATTCCCTTTAGCCACCTTAAGAAAAATAAGTAAATCAAAAAACAGCACTGAATGCTGTTTTTGTTTTTAAATTGATTACGTTGTATTATAATATAGAAGTAAGTTGATTTTATGATTTTCATATATCTTGTAATTATTATTTTAGCTATTGCCATGATTTATTTTGGCATGGCCTATTTTTTAGCTGGAACTGTGATTCATCTTAATCGCCAGCCTGTGCCGAAAAATCCGAAAGATTATGGAATGAATTATGAAAAAATTGAATTCAAGGCTTCTGATGGCGTGATAATTCGTGGCTGGCTGATACCGGGAAATTTAGATAAGTTGATTATCATGACTCATGTTGGTGGATTAACAAAGTATGGCTCAACTGTTGCTTATAAAAATTTAACTAAATTATATTATAAAGAAGTTCAGTTTCTAAATACTGCCAAACATCTGCATAATCAAGGCTATTCTGTATTGATGTTTGACTTCCGCAATCATGGTGAAAGCGATGCTAGTTCAAACAAAGGAATTGCCGGAGTCGGCTTGGAAGAATACAAGGATGTTGTTGGCGCGATGAATTATATTCAGAAAAGAGATGATCTTAAGAATATGCCTGTTGGATTTGTCAGCTTTTGCATGGGCGCCAATTCAACGATTATTGCCATGAGCAAAGTACCTAATGCTTTTAAAAATGTTAAATGCCTATTTGCAATACAGCCGATTTCTATGGAAGTATTTATTAGAACATATATGAAAATTGTTTTAATGCCGATTGGCCAGAAAATATTTATGCCGATGATTAAGAAATTTGTAGTGATGCGAGGAGGCGAACATATGGAAATGATGTCGCCAAAAGATTATGTTAGGGATTTGAGAGTGCCGACAATGTATGTGCAGGCGAAAAATGATCCATGGACAGAGCTTTCTGATATTGAAGGCTTTTATCGCGACACTCCAGATAACCCAAAAGAGTTTTTTTGGATTTATGATACAAAACATCGTTTTGAATCTTACAGCTATTTTGAAACAAAGCCGGAAAAGATGCTGGAGTGGCTGAAGAGATGGATGTGATTGCCAATAATAAAAATAACTAAATTATAAATAACAAAAAAACAGCAGAATTTTCCGCTGTTTTTTTTGATTTAATCTTTTGTGTCCCATCTTTCTTGAAGTTCTCTAAGGTATTCAGTTGATTTTTCTTCTTTAAACTCGATTAAGCTAAATGTTTTTATACTCCCACTTATTTCTTCATAGTTTATTGTTCCTATAAGATCAAAGAGAAATGAAGGATAATCTTTTTTATTGCCTGTTATTATAATAATATTCATTGAATTCTGTAGCATCGATCTGGCTGCAAGCAACAAATCAACAGTGCTAGGCGAACATTGCGTATTTTGTTGATTTTTCTTGTTTTGACTAGTAGCTTGTCCTTTATATTTGTCTGATAAAAATAAGGCAATATCTAATTGCTTGCGAACTAAATCATAATAAATGTTTGCAGGTAGGAAAAAATTTTCTAATTCAATAAAGCTTTTCTTTGTTTTTCGTTGTTCGATATTTTTCGAATCTCTAAGAAATTCTAATTTCGTAAATGGGTCTATTATAATCTGACTATTTTTTGATTTAGCTAAATCAAAAAAGACACGAAAATATTCCTTGTCTTGATGTAAAGAGCTTAGAAAATCATTATCCAAAAGTACATTTGCGTTCCGTAAATGCGAAATTAGATTTTCACTATACAGAACATTCATGTTTTATATTTTTAGCCTGCCATTCTTCTTCAATCTTTCGATTTTTTTCAATAAGATCAAGCAGCTTTTTTAATGTTTTTTGACTGTAATCAGGCTTTTTTAGAGTGACCGGCTGATCTGTTCCAAATTGTGTTTTAAGATTTTTGTTTTTCATAATATTTTTTAATATCTTCTAACTTGAATATAGCATTTTATTTATTTTTGGCCAATCTATTTATCTAACATCTGATTCTTTGTTTCTAGAATTTTAATCACTTTTTGATCAATTTCTTTTTCTGATATTTTATTCTCTTCGACTGCTTTTATAATTGCATCAAAAACTTTGACTTGCTCTTCAGGTTCGCTGATAATTAATAGAATATCATTTCCCGCCTGTAAGGCTTTTACTGCTGTTTCTTCAATTGGATATTTTGTTGTTAATGCTTTCATACTTAAATCATCAGTCATAATCAATCCATTAAATTTCAGCTTTTTTCTTAATATATTATTTAATATTTTCTTTGATAACGTTGCTGGATATTTTGGATCTATCTCGGGATAAAGTGTATGAGATGTCATTATTATCTTTGGATCTTGGTCTTTGATTACTTCTGCAAATGGCTCAACATTTTTAAGCATTTCTTTTTCTGATTCTAAAATCATTGGCAATTCTTGATGAGAATCAATTACAGAATTAAAATGGCCGGGGAAGTGCTTAGGCACGTAAATAATTTTTGCTTGATTATACCCTTTTGCAGTTGAGATACCTAATTTCGTTGTATTATCTAAATCAGTTTCAAAAGTCCGAGAATAAATAAATGATTTTTTGTCATCACTAAAATCTAGAACAGGCGCTAAATTAATATTTATCCCTAAATTTAATAGTTGCTCTCCCCTAGTCTTGGCAATTTTTTGTGCTTGGTCTTCAGTCTTAATAGCTTTCTGCGCTGTTTTCTCTACATCTTTTAGCCTTGTGACTTCCCCGCCTTCTTGGTCAACTGAAATAAATAAAGGGATTTGCTTTTCATTTTGCGTTGTATTATATTGCAAGGCATTCGTTAAAATTTTGACTTGCTCGCTGTCTTTAATATTTGCTCCCATTAAAATCACGCCACCGACATTTCTTTCTAGAATCATCTTGTTAACATAGTAATCAGGTTCAGTGCCATTAAAATTAACCATTAATAATTGACCAACTTTTTGTTTTAAAGTCCAATTTTTTAATGGATCAGGCGCTGTTGCTTTGAACTTAATAAAAACAAAAGACAAAGCTATCGCCAGTATAATTACGCTAATAGGAATTATCTTCTTGTAGTTCATAAAGTTTGTAAAGTTATAAAGTTTGTAAAGTACTTTAAAAACTTTATAACTTTATGGACTTTATAACTTAGTTTTATTTTAACAGATTTTTTCCAAACAAAAAATCCCCTGCTTGGAGATTTTTGTTACTTCTTCATTATTAGGTATAAACCGAATGGAGAAGTCATGATCATTGAGTAAAGATCTAGAATCTTTACTTTAATAATATCTTGTAACATTAAAGTTGATTATTTATTTCCTTCCACAATCAGCAATTTAATTGTTGATTCTGGAAGAGCCACAAACGAACAGGATCCCGATGATTCCGTAACGCATTGTCTGCCTCCAGGCCGTGATTGGCCGTTGCCTCAAAATTGAGAAAAAGTCGTAAGATCTGTATAACTAATATTTAATATCTGATCTGCCTTTCTCTCAAATTTGAGGCTAAAACTAATTAGAAGGTACTAAGGTTTTATTTTTATTGCTTAATCTATAGCTTGTCATCTTAGCATACCTTTATTATTTTGTCAATAGTATTTGCTAAATATCAATGCTTTTTGGCTTAGATAAGGCATTATGATTTTGAGTATTTGGCTGTTTTCAACATTAAAAAAAGCCTCATAAAAAGGCTTGAAATAGGGCAAAATAATTCACTAAAGGGCTGATATCTTTGGTTCTTTGGGTTGAATTTGATTCATGTCATACAGATACCATTTCCAGGAATCGTAAAGATTGCGTAAACTGTTAATGAAAAAGAAGGCGATGGTCATGCTTGCTAGAATCTTGATAATGAGCGTAAACCCCTTGAATCCGTCTTGTGCTTCAAATGTCGGAAGCAAAATAAATACAATTGTCGGGAGAGAAATAATGATGAAAAAAATGTCCATCCCCACTGCATAATTAATAAGCCAGTGCTTAAAAAACTGCCATTTTGTCGGCGTTTTATTTGCGGTCATAGTCCCTCCTCCTCTTGTCTTGTGTTTTTAAATGGCTATGAGCATATTAGCATATTTGTAATATTTGTCAAGAATTTTGTGATAATGGATTGATTTATCTTTGATTTTATATTAGAGTGTGCTTGAAGCAATATTGCCCTCATAGTGAAACGGATATCACGCTAGTCTTCGGAACTAGCAGTCCAGGTTCGAGTCCTGGTGAGGGCATTCGTGTAAATTTAGTGTGAAAGGTGAAAATTCTATTTACATTGATAATGTCTGTGGTACGATAGCATTATGATAAATATAAAACAAAAAGCTATCAATTTGAGGAGAAAAGGTTATACTTTTACGGAAATCGAAAAAACTTTAGGCATAATAATACCCAAAAGTACTCTATCTGGATGGTGCAAAGAGATAACTTTAACTAGCAAACAGAAGGACAGGATTATAAAGCTGAACTTAGCAAAATTACATATCGCACAGCAGAAATCTGTGATTTCATCCCAGAAAAGAAATCGTGCCTTTTTGGACTTATTAAGGTTTAGAAATCAATATTTATTAAAAAGATTAGATATTGATACTCAAAGGATAATACTTTCTATTATATATATCTGTGAAGGTGCTAAATGGAAATCGCACAGAGGTATAATGTTTGGCAACTCTGATCCAAAAATGATAAGATTTTTTATCTTTTTATTAATGCATTGTTTTCCGAAAATTAACCTAAATGATTTAAGATGTAGAGTTTCATATAGAGCTGACCAGGATATAAAGGCTTTAGAAAACTATTGGGCTAAAATAACCGGAATATCTTTGAATCATTTTTTCAAGACTAAGCCGGATCCAAGAACCATTGGCAGAACAACAAAGAAGCCAGACTATAAAGGTGTCTGCGTTGTCACTTGTAGAGGCACAGATATCCAGCTTGAGTTAGAGACTATCGCTAAATTGTTATTTGAATACACTGGGCCCGTAGCTTAGAGGAAAAGCGCAAGCATGGCATGCCTGAGATCGCGGGTTCGAGTCCCGCCGGGTCCAAATCGTTTATCTTTGAACAGTTATAGCATTCTTTTAACTGTTTTTTAGTTTTGAAAATATTATTTTATTAAGTTAAACTAGACTTAAATAATTTTATGCAATTTAATCTTAAGGAAGCAATAGTTTTTGAGGATGATGATGTTCTGATTATAAATAAACCAGCTGGACTTGTTGTTCATCCTGATAATAAATATAAAGATAACACATTATCTGATTTTGTTGTTGAAAATTATCCTGAGATTAAAAATGTCGGTCAAGAAGCTCGACCTGGTATTGTTCATAGATTAGACAAAGATACATCTGGATTAATAATTGTCGCTAAAAATCAAAAAGCATATGATTATTTAATAGATGTTTTTAAAAATAGACAAATTGAAAAAAAATATTTTGCATTAGTTTATGGTATATTAAAAGAGAAGAAGGGAATTATTGTTTATTCGCTAGAAAAGAAAGGCAAGGTCAGAGCTAGGCTTTCAAAAATAAGCAAACCAGCTGTTACACGCTACGAAGTTATTAAAGAATATGGCGAAAAATTTTCTTTACTAGATGTAAAAATTGAAACGGGCAGGACACATCAGATAAGAGTGCATCTTACAAAGATTGGACATCCGATTGTTGGCGATCAAGAATATAGATTTAGAAAAATGGAAGATACTGAATTAGAAAGACAATTTTTACATGCGCATTATCTTAAATTAAGATTGCCAAGTGGAATTGAGAATAATTTTGAAATAGAATTACCAGAAGATTTAAACAATTTTTTAAGTAAATTATAATGAAGATAACTGTTAGCGGATTACCAGGCTCTGGCACAACAACACTGTGCAAAAATTTGCAGAAGACTTTGAGTTTTGATTATATTTATGCTGGAAAAATTTATCGCGAGATGGCAAAGAAAAAAGGATTGAGTCTGGAAGAATTTAGCAAGCTAACAGAAAACGATAATTCTTTTGATACGAGCTTGGATAGGCAAGTGATGAGCTTTGCTGATTCTCATGATAATTGCATTATTGAAGGCAGATTATCAGGCTGGTTTGCTCATCGCGAACAAAGCAATGATTTTTTCAAAATTTGGGTGACTGCGCCAATTAATGTTAGATTAGATAGAATTGCTCATCGTGAAAATGAAACGCTAGATATTACTTCTAAAAAAGTTGAGATGCGGGAAAAAAGTGAAGCAAAGCGATATAAATCAACATATGGCATTGACATATCAGACTTTTCCATATATGATTTAATAGTTGAAACAAGCGATAAAGATCCAAATGAAACGCTTGAATTTGTTTTAGAAAATTTGCAAAAAAGAGGATTGAAAATAGATAATTAATTATATTTATGAAAGAATTAATAAAGAAGTTTGAAAAGAATCAAATCAAAAGAGAAATGCCAGACATTCAGCCTGGCGATACTGTAAAAGTATACCAAAAAATTAAGGAAGGTGATAAGGAAAGAATCCAGTTTTTTCAAGGGACTGTTTTAAGAGTGAATGGTGGTCGTGGACTTGATGGCTCATTTACGGTTAGAAAAACTGCTTCCGGAGTTGGTGTTGAAAAAATATTTCCTTTTCATTTGCCAACCATTGTTAAGCTTGAGGTTTTGAAAAAAGGCAGTGTGAGACGCGCAAAACTTTACTATTTAAGAAACCTAGAACAGAAGAAATCAAAATTAAAAGAAAAAGAGATAAGTGCTTCAGACTTAGAAAATATGGGTTTTGATGAGGTAAAAGAAAAGGAAGCGATTAGAATTAAGCAAGAAGCTGAAGCAAAGAAAAAAGCTGAAGCAACTGAAAAAGATGTAAGGATTACAACTGCCCCAAATATTTTACCAGAACAAGAAAAAATTCAAAAAGTTGAAGATAAATCAAAAAAACCAGAAGACAATACTAAAAAAGAAGAAAAGAAATAATTTTTGATATAACAGTTTTTGACGTTATTGTGCCGGAGTAGCTCAGTGGTAGAGCAAACGGCTGAAGGTTTTCGGCCCTTAATTCAGTAATGAATTAAGCAAATTGGGTGAATTCGGGGAACATCAGATAATTTATTTGACAATCCCGAGCCAATCCAAGCACACATTTTGTGTGCTTGGCAGGTGTAGAGACTATCCTTTTCAGGAGTACTATGCATTTTAATGCATGGGAAGCGCCCAAATTCCTATTATTTAGGAATATGATATAGTCCAAACGGAAAACCGTTGTGTCGGCAGTCCGATTCTGCCCTCCGGCAGATTAGTTATAAAGTTCTTAAAGTTCATAAGGTTAAAAGTTGATGCTATTCGCGGGATTAGTATAGTGGTAGTACGTAACCTTGCCAAGGTTAAGGTGCCAGTTCGATTCTGGTATCCCGCTCCAATGCTAATTAATTTCTTGACTACAACTTAAACTTGCCGCGGTGCTGGAATTGGCATACAGGCATGCTTGAGGTGCATGTGCCGTAAGGCTTGGGAGTTCGAGTCTCCCCCGCGGCATATGGTTTTGGGCGGTTAGCTCAGTTGGTAGAGCAACTCGTTTACACCGAGTAGGTCATTGGTTCGAGCCCAGTACCGCCCAGTTAACTTTGTTCAAGGCCTGGTGGCCGAGTGGCTAGGCAGCAGTTTGCAAAACTGCGTACATCGGTTCAAATCCGGTCCAGGCCTCATTGCGAATTAAAAATTCAAAATTAAAAATGCAAAATATCGATTTTGACAAAATAGGTTTGTTGATTGTGCTTAATGATAGGATTTTGCTTTGTCGGAAAAAAGATTATACGTCAAAATTGATATTGCCTGGCGGTAAGATTGAAGCAGGCGAGGATGATATTACTTGTTTAAAGAGAGAGATCAAAGAAGAACTAGGATCAGATAACGAAATTATTGGTGTTCCTTCATATGTAGGAACATACATTGACAAGGCATCTTCTGATGATCCAAAAGAAAATAAATTTGTCAGAATTAAACTTTATCAAGGAAATATTAAACACGAGGCTAGACCGACAAGCGAAATAAAAGAGATCATTTGGTTTACTCAAGATAGCGAGTGGAATGATTTGTCACCAATATTAAAGAATAAGATCTTTCCAGATCTAATAAAGCGAGGTATTTTAAAATGGACAAAATAGAAAATTTTGTTTTAGTCTTAGATAATGTCCGAAGCAGATTCAACGTTGGCTCAATATTTAGAACTGCCGACGGAGCGGGGATTGATAAAATTTATTTAGGCGGGATAACTCCTGCGCCTCCTCATTCAAGAATTGCTAAGGTTGCATTAGGCGCTGAAAAATTCGTAGCTTTTGAGAGCGTTACTACAACTTGGCGGATATTGAAAAAACTTAAAGATGGTGGTTATAATATAGTTGCTCTTGAACAAACAAAAAAAAGCATTAATTATTCTGAATATAAACCTAAATTTCCAGTTGCATTAGTATTAGGTAATGAAGTGAAAGGATTATCAAAAGATATTTTGAAATATTGTGATAATTTTATTGAGATTCCAATGAAGGGCAAGAAAGAATCTTTGAATGTAAGCGTGGCTGGCGGAATTGTTGCTTATGAGATTAGCAGACAAGCGCTGATCTAACGCTGATTCTGAAATTGATAAACGCTGATAATTGTTTTTCATTTTGAATTTATAATTTTTAATTCGAAAGCGCCCAGGTGGTGGAATGGTATACACGCAGGACTTAAAATCCTGTGACCGCAAGGTCTTGAGGGTTCGAGTCCCTCCCCGGGCATTTTAAAACAAAAACCGGAATTTATCCGGATTTTTTGTAGATAATTCACTTTGCTAAAATTTAATGTTATACTATTTTTATGATAGACAAAAAATACTTAGAAAAAATTAAAGAAATTATTAATAAATATACAAAAAATAAAGAAAGATTTTTTGTTTTTGGCTCAAGCGTAACTGAAAATAAATTTTCTGACATTGATCTTGGATTTGTTGATGGCAAGATTGATGAAGATAAATTAAGAAATTTAAAAGATGAATTAGAAGAATCTTTGTTGCCTTTTAAATTCGATGTTGTTGATTTTAATAAAGTAGAAAAAGAATTTAGAGATAAAAATTTAAATAGCAAAATTATATGGCTTACTTAAAAGAAAAATTAGAACAATTAGAAAAAGCAAATAAGGCGTGGAAAGAGGTTTTGGATATGGAATTTTCGGATGTTATCAGAGACGCGGCAATTCAACGATATGAATTTAGCTATGAATTGCTGTGGAAAACTGTTAAAACTTATTTGAAAGAAATTGAAGGAATTGATTGTTTTTCGCCAAAAGCTTGTTTTCGCGAATTGAGAAATTTGTTGAATTTATCTGAAGAAGATGTTGAAGTGTGTTTGAAAATGACTGCGGACAGGAATTTGTCAGTGCATACTTATTCTGAAGAGATGGCGAATGATTTATACAAAAGATTGGCGGATTACTGGAAAGTGAGTGATGAAATAGCTTTGAAGATTAAAACTAAAAAAAGTTAAATTGTTCGATTGTTCAATTGTTTAATAATCCGGCGATGAGGCTGGATTTTTTGTCTTATTTATTATTTTGATTTACTTCCTTGTTTCCAGGCCATTTCAAAGATAATTTTCAAAAAATCAGCAAAAGTCTGACTTTGAATTTCAAAAGCAATATTTTCGGTTGGTTTTAATAAAACGCCAATCACTTTATCATCAAAAATATTAATTTCGCCGGCAGTTGATGATTTTTTGTTTGGTTTTAACCATTTATATTCGGTAAAATTTTTATTTTTTTTATTCTTGTAAGTTTTATTATACCACCATCTGGCAGTGTTATTATCAAGTGCTAAAACTTTTTCTTTAATCTTTTTTTTGTCGCGCTCCTTGGATTGATAAGTGCCCATTTCATCAAAAAATTCGGCATATTGCTGTAAATTTAAGATTGAATAGACTTCACTTTTTGAATCTAAAACATGATAATAAAGATTTTCCATTGCTTCTTTGCTTTCAGCAAATTTGATGACTGGTTTTATTTCGGTTTTATATAGAGATTCTAAATCAGGCAAAGCGTATTTTAGCTCGGCTAAACGGCGTTCGTAGGCCTGTTTTTTGTTTTCTAAATATTGACGAAGATGCGATGGAGATTCAACTGCGTATTCTCTCTTTTCTTTGCCAGAAATTGTGCGATTGACTAGGCCATTTATTGCTAAGCGTTCTAAAACATCGTAACCAGTTGTTCTATTTAATTCTGCTTTATAGCTGATTTGAGTGACTGTGCCTTTTCCTAATTCAAGCAAAGCAAGATAGATTTTGGCTTCATTTGGCTGTAAGCCTAAATTAAGCAGTTTTTGTAAAATAGATGATTCCATATTATTTAGATTAATTATGTCAATTTAAGTATAATTTATTATTATTTTTGTGTCAAATTATTCCGACAATTATGTTATAAATTATATATTTTGCTTTATTATAGCCTAAATATAATTAATATATTATGGAATGTGCTTGACAATATCTTATTTATTAATATAATTAAGAGTTCTAAATCAATGAACCTTAAAACCCAAGACAAGAGGAGGAAGAAATGCGTAGACGCCCAAGCCAGTACACACATGACCCAGAAGAGATAAAAGAGATGATTTGTTTTCTTGATAGACTTTATGGCGGTCATCAAGAAGTAAGTAATGGACAAATGACTGGAATTGCGCCTCCTCTTTGGACTAAAATTGTTGCTTTTGACGAAATTGAATGCACATTTATTTCTTACGACGGGAAAAAAAAATACGATGTGTTGATTCCTGGAGAATACATGGTTGGCAAGATTGAGCATGCGTTTATTCTGCCATTAACTTCTGCTGATAAAAAGCCAGATACAAAAGCTGTAAATATTAACTCAATTGGAGTTGATTGGCGAGGAACTTGCAAAAAGCGAACAATCAGGGAGCTGGCGTTGAAAAGCGTTGAATTGTCTACAGAAATTGATGGAGATCGTATTGAAGACATGGCTGACACACTGATTCGACATTGGCGATTTGGTGCAGATGCTTTTAATTTACCGATGCTAGCATATTCTGATGATCCGGAGGAAAGCGAGAAGGAATGTAGTTTGAATCGTTACAGGCTGAAAAAAATGCCTGATGATATTCGCGCAAAACTTGCGACATGGTTTCAAAGCAATCTTCCTCATACACCAAAATATTCTGATTATAATCCTTGCATTGTGATAAAGAAAGAAAAATATGTTTTGATTGACTTGGTCGGAGCAATTGACTGGGCAGTGTTTGTGCCAGCATCAGTCATCACGCGCAAGAGAAAGTGGTATATTATCTAGTTCTTTTTTACTAAAACACTCAAGCTTGGGTGTTTTTTTCTTGGGAAAAATAAAATTGCGGAGAAATCAAAAGGGTGGAGATAAACTCCACCCCTACGCGTCCGCCCCTACGCATTTTAAACTCTAAACATACGCCACGCTGGCAACTTTGTCTCCGGCTTCCATTCTCATGACTCGAACTCCTTGAGTAGCACGGCCATGTTCTGGGACAGCATCAGCAGAAATTCTGATAACAGTTCCTTTTTTAGAAATAATGATCAACTCTTCAATAGTGCTATCAATTGCCCCGGCGGCGACTATTGGACCATTTTTTGATGTGATCTTAGCTGTTTTAACTCCAGAACCGCCACGACCTTGAATTTTGTAAGCGCTGATTTTTGTAGTTTTTCCATAGCCATTTTCTGTAATAACAAATATTTTTTGGTCTTTGGTAATTTTTTCTGAAATCGTATGCATGCTAACAATGATATCACTGCCTTTTAATTTAATACCGCGAACTCCGGAAGCAGTACGACCCATGGCGCGAACATCTTTTTCTTTAAATCTGATTGATTGGCCATTTTTAGTGATAAGAACAATTTGATCTGCACCTGACGTTGGCTTGACCCATTCTAATTCATCGCCTGGTTTGATCTTAATTGCAATTAGACCTGATCTTCTGACATTACCAAATTCTTCAAGAGTGACTTTTTTAATCACGCCTTGCTTTGTCACCATGACTAAATATTTAGAAATAACGCTCTTATCTAATGAAATCAAGGCTGTTACTTTTTCTTCGGAAGATAGCTGTAAGAAATTAACAATTGATTGTCCTTTAGCCTGACGAGTTGCTTTTGGTATTTCATAAGCTTTTAGCTGAAATACTTTGCCTGAATTTGTGAAGAAAAGAATATCAGAATGGGTATCAGCCATGAAAAAATGATCAACAACATCTTCTTCCTTGGTAGCCATGCCGATAACGCCTTTACCGCCACGTTTTTGAGCATGATAGGTTGCTTCTGGCAGACTCTTGATATAACCGCCACGTGTAAGACTGATAACGATGTCTTCTTTTGGAATTAGATCTTCTGGCTTGAATTCTTCAATGCCTGATGAAAAAACCTTTGTTTGCCTTTCATTTCCGAATTTGTCTCTTAAAGCTATAACTTCAGTTTTGACTACGCCTAATATTAATTTTTTGCTTGCTAGCAAAGTTTCTAATTCTTTAATAATTCTTCTTTTTTCTTTCAATTCATCCTCAATCTTTTGTCTTTCCAATGCTGCTAATTGAGATAATCTCATTTCCAAGATTGCTGTAGTCTGCGCATCGCTGAATTTGAATCTTTTGACTAAATTCAAATGGGCAATTTCTTTGCTTTCTGATTTTCTAATTATTTTTATAATTTCATCAATATGGTCTAAAGCTTTTTTTAAGCCTTCTAAAATATGAGCTCTTTCTTTAGCCTTGCGTAAATCAAATTGAGCGCGCCTAGTTACGATTACAACTCGGTGTTTTACATATTTTTCCAACATCATCTTTAAGTTCAAAACCATTGGCTTGATACCATCAACCAAAGCAAGCATATTTACGTGAAATTTTTCCTGTAGCTGTGTCAGATTGTATAATCTATTTAAAACTTTTTTGGGAAATGCTTCTTTTTTTAATTCAACAACAACGCGAATACCGTCCTTGTCAGATTCATCGCGAAGATCTCTAATGCCGTCTATCTTTTTATTCTTGACTAGATCAGCTATTTTTTCGATCAATGTAGCTTTGTTTACTTGGAATGGAATTTCTGTAATTATAATTCTGAAAGTGCCCTTTTTTTCTTCTTCAATATCAGCAACACCTCTCATTGTAATTCCACCACGACCAGTTGCATAAACTTGCAGAATTTCCTGTTTATTAAAAATCATACCGCCAGTTGGAAAGTCAGGACCTTTAACAAATTGCATCAAGTCTTCAACTGAAGCTTCGGGCTTTTCAATTAATAATGAGATGGCATTAACAATTTCAATTAGATTGTGAGGAGGGATATTTGTAGCCATACCAACAGCAATACCCATTGTGCCGTTAATCAAGGTATTTGGTAATTTTGCTGGTAAAACTGTTGGCTCCTGATGTGAACCATCATAGTTATCAATGAAATCGACAGTTTCTTTTTCAATATCAAAAAGCATTTCTTCAGCAATTCTAGATAATTTACACTCTGTATACCTCATAGCAGCTGCTGAGTCGCCATCTACTGAACCAAAGTTTCCTTGTCCATTGACCAATGGATTACGCATAGAAAATTCTTGAGCCAAGCGAACTAAAGAGTCATAGACAGCAATATCGCCATGAGGATGGTATTTACCCAAAACTTCACCGACTACTGTGGCTGATTTTCTAAATTTTGCATTGGCGCGAAGACCGATATCCCACATTGCATATAAAATTCTGCGATGAACTGGCTTCATTCCATCTCTAACGTCAGGAAGCGCACGAGAGACTATAACTGACATTGCATAGTCAAGATATGATTCCTGCATTTCGTCAATGATTTTGCGATCTCTAATTATACCTATTTCCATGTGTGTAGGTTAAATTTTTAATTTTTAATCAATTTTAAATTACTTAATTTTTAATTTTAAAACTCTTCTTAATTTCCAAATTCTGATTTCTTATTTCAAAATTGATTCAAAATTCTAAATTCTGAATTTTTATTCTACTGGCAGGCGAGGAATTATTAAGCTGTTCAAATTTTCTATAATAGATTGATTTGTCGGTTCTTCTATTTGCTCTTGCTTGTTTGTTTGTTCTTGATTCACATTTACTTGTTTTTGATTCACGCTTTCATTTATATTCAAAGACTGATCAATATTCTGATTCTGATTTTGATTGTTTTTTAGGTTGCTGAATTCATTTTTGATGTCAGAAATTTTTCCTTTTACATCGAGCTTGTTAAATTCGTTAATCGCGCTTTTTAAATCGCCAGTAACTGAACCAATATTTTGTTGATTAATGTTTCGATCTTTTTTTTCTGCTATTTTCGATGAGTTGAGAATAAAACCTTTGGCGAGAAGGATAATCCAAACAATAAAGACAACAAGAGTAATTCCAATAACCAAAAGCCAGAAAATTTTTTTTCTTTCTGATTCAGAGCGATTTTCAAACATAGCTAAAAAATTAACAATTGCTAATTAACAGCTACTGACTGTTAACGCTATCCTAAATTTTTGAAAACAACAACATCAGATTGATCATGAGCCAAATCTTTCTTTTTAATGCTATATTTTTCAATAGTTTCTTTTTTTGCTCCCATTGCCTTTAGAAAATTGTCAATTTTGGAAAGGTCGCTCTTTTGACCAGGCAAAGCATAATGCATCGGCATAATTACTCTTGGCTCAATTTGATTGATAGTTTTGACGGCCTCATCAACTGAAATTGTATACTTTTCACCAACTGGAATCATTAATATATCAACTTCACCGATTCTTTCAATTTGTTTTTCTGATAATTCCATACCTAAATCGCCTAAATGGCAGATATTAATATCTTCAACTGTAATTGTAAAGATTGTATTGGCACCACGCTCAGCGCCATCTTTTTTATCATGAAATGACGAAATTCCTTTGACAAATACTGATTTTATTTCGTATTCTCCTGGAGTATTAATTACAAAAGGATTATCTTTTAGCTCAACAACATTATTATGGTCATGATGGTTGTGGCTAACAGTAACGATATCAGCGTGCGTTCTGGCAGGTCTAAAGCCAGTTTCTCTGTCATACGGATCGGTAAAAATTGTTAAATCTTTGCTGACAATTTTAAAACAAGATTGTCCATACCATTGGATATTCATAATTTTGATTTTATTATTTTACTATTTAATATTAGCATGGTTTTTGATTTTTCGCAACTCTAGATTTAGCTAAATATATGTGTTTGTTGAGCAAACGATTGCTTATTATTGACTTTATTTGTATCTTGGATAAACTTAAAAAAGAACCCTGGGATGAAAAGGAGGAGGCAATGCCAACAACCTGCAGTTTACCGCATGAACAAGGTAGCTTAAAATATTGTTCAGAGTGCGGAGAAATCATCAACGCGCGGTTAACTCCATTGCAAGGATGCGAAGGATTTCATAACAGTCTGCAAGAAAGTGGTTGCAATTATTGCCATGAATGCGGAGAACAGCTAAGGCCAATTTTTTTTGAAGGTACAAGCTGTCCGGAATGTCATTTTGATGTTTCAAGATCCACAACTGGTTTTTTACGAAAATTCGAGTGCTTGACTTGCCAGAGAGAATTTGAACTTTAAGACTATTTATTAGTCTTTTTTTGTTATGTTTGACAATTATTTTTGTTTGTGTTAATATTTATAATACTTACTTCAAACGCAGGAGGAAGGAATGGAGTTGAAACCGCGAACATTGGCAATTGCTATCGCTTGCGTGGCAAATGAAACTACTTTTACTCTGGAATTTCTTTCAAGAATCGGCGAAGAAGAATACAGTTTGGAATTAGCTGAGAATGGTTTTGTGATCAAATTTCGAAGATTTCATGTTGGATTGTTTGTAAAAGATGGCGTCTTTTTCTTTCAATCACGAGAGCAAATTACTGAGAGAGCTGAGCCAGCGCATGTACAGAGAGCTGCTAAGAATGTATATGATCAAGTAATGACCATATTGGCAAGAGAAAAGGAAGCAAGAGAGGAGGAGACTGATGTGGAGCGATGACCAGATCGGTTATGAATTGCGAGCGAATAAAAAAGAAGCTCTTCTGAAAGAGGCTTCAATTTCTGGGCTTTCCGAAGATGCCGTTTCCGTATTGCAAACACGACAAATCAGAACAATCGCTGATCTTGTCAAAGTTGCAAACAGTGATTCTCTTTGGCAAAGACTGTCAAGAGCTGACATTGCTATTTTCGACAGGTTTTTGCGGAAGTTTGCCTTGCATCGTTGGATGAGCGAGCAAGAAGTAAACGCACTTTTGACTTAACAGGTTTTATACCTGTTTTTTTATTGCTTAATTGCTAAATTGTTCAATTGCTAAATGGCTAATTTTTTTTAAGTTCGGTCGATTAACAATTTATCAATTTAACAATTTGGCGGCAATTCTCTTGCCAGAAAAAGATTTATTGTTTATACTGGTCTATATGAAAAACACTAAACAATTAAGGACGCTAGACAATCTTGTCAGCGAAAAAGTAAAAGAGACAGAGTTAGAACAGAAGAAAGAAGAAGAAGCTTTCATGAACCAATTAGAAGCTCAGGTTGTACCAAAGCCTGGAGATACTTTAATTGGCAAAGTTCTTGAGATGTCTAAGAACGCTGTTTATATTGACTTGGGTCAATATGGAATTGGCGTAGTTCGTGGTAAGGAGCTTTGGGAAAGTTTGGATGTTTATGGCGAGCTATCTGTTGGCGATGAAGTTGAAGCCACAATTTTGGAAATGGAAAATGAAGAAAACATTTTAGAACTAACGTTTAGAAAAGCAACAAGGAAAGAAGTTTGGGATGAATTGAATGAAAAAAGAGACAAAAGAGAAATCATTACTGTTAAAATTCAGAGCGCAAATAAAGGCGGATTGTTAACCACTTTATTTGGCATTCCTGCTTTTATGCCAGTTTCACAATTGACACCTGAGCATTATCCTAGAGTTGAAGGCGGAGATCAAGAAAAGATATTGTCAAAACTGCAATCTTTCATTGGCAAAAAAATGAAAATTCAGATTGTGACTGCTGATCCAAAAGATGAAAAACTAATTATTTCAGAAAAGGAAGCTGCTTTTTCTAAACAAAAAGAAAAAATCGGCAGTGTGAAAATCGGTGATGTTGTAGAAGGCGAAGTTTCTGGAATAGTTGACTTTGGAATCTTTGTAAAATTTGATGGCTTGGAAGGCTTGGTCCATATTTCAGAATTGTCTTGGCAAAGAGTTGATGATCCAGCTAACTTAGTTAAAATCGGCGGTAAAGTAAAGGCAGAAATAATTGGCATTGAAGATTCAAAGATTACTTTATCTATGAAAAAATTATTAAGGGATCCTTGGATTGAAGCTGTAAAGAGATATAAAGTTGGCCAACTTGTAAAAGGAATTGTAAAAGAAATAAAGCCATTCGGCATATTTATTCAACTTGATAAAGATATTCATGGATTGGTCCATGTTTCTGAATTGCCGTTCAGCATTGATGATGCTAAAAAAGAATTGGTAATAGGATCAGAAAGAGAATTTAGAATCTTATCAATTGAGCCAGCAGAGCATAGACTAGGATTAACTTTAAAATTAGATTCTGAAAAGAAAGAAGAAGAGATCGAGGAGTTGACTGAAGAGAAAAAATCCACCTCCGCTAAAGCTTCGGCGGACAAAGGAAAAAAAGAAGAAAAATCTGTAGATAAGAAAAAAGATAAAGAAAAGAAGGAAAAGAAAGTAGAAAAGCCTAAGAAGAAAAAGAAGTCTGAAGAAAAGAAAAAGGAATAACGGAAATTTGGAAATTACGATATTACGGATATTAGATATTATAAAAGATCAGCGTGAAGCGCTGATTTTTGTTTGGGAGGCATTAGAGCGTCGGATTTTCGGAGCGTCAGAGCGTCGGAGCGTCGGAAGTTCTGACGTTCTGACGATCTGACGGTCCGAAGCTCCAACGCTCTGAAACGTAAAACCTTGATAAATTTTTGGATTAATGCTAGAATACTTGCTACTTATGCAAGAACAAGTTTTGAAAACAATTAAAGATAATAATCTAATCAACTCTTCCGACAGAATTGTATTAGGCTTGTCTGCTGGACCAGATTCTGTCTGCCTTCTTCACATTTTGGCCAATTTAAAACAAGAATTGGGTTTTGATTTGATTTTGGTGCATGTAAACTATAATTTAAGAGGAAAAGATTCTTTTTTGGATATGATTTTGGCTCGTAAACTTGCGGAGCAGTATAATTTGCCAATTTATGTTAAAGAAGTAAAAGATTTGAAGATTGATGATAAGGGACTGGAAGCAAAATGCCGAGAAATTAGATATAATTATTTTAATGAAATTTCGACTAGAGAAAAGGCTAATAAAATTGCGGTTGCGCATAATAGAGATGATGATGCGGAAACTATTTTGATGTTTTTCTTGAGAGGATCAGGATTGAAGGGCTTGAGCGGAATTAAATATCAGCAAAATAATATTATTAGGCCTTTATTAGATTGTTATAAAAGAAATATTTTGCTTTATTTGAAAGAAAATCATTTAGAGCATAGAATTGATGCATCTAATTCACAAAAATTATATTTGAGAAATAAAATTAGGCATGAATTAGTGCCTTATTTAGAAGAAGGTTATAATCAAAATTTTAGATCAACAATTTGCCAAAGCGCAAAGACATTAAAGGATGATTGTGATTATATTGAGAAGATGGCTAAACTTAAATTAAGCGAACTAAGTCTAGATGAAAATTCTTTAAAATTGAATGAGTTTTTAGCCTTAGAAAAGTCATTGCAAAGAGCAATTTTGAGATTAAAATTAGCAAAATATAAGGATATCAGTTTCTTAGATTTAGAAGAAGCTTTGAGAGTTTTGAGAACTGCAAAAACTGGCTCTCTAAAGAACATTAAGGGGTTGCAAATTAGGAAAGAATATGACAGAATTAGTTTATTAGAAAAAATATAATAATACGAATGGCTATACGAATAATGCGAATGTTGCGAATTACGAATACGACGATTTGCAATTCGTATCATTCGCATTATTCGTACTCGTATTCGTATTATATTTTATAACTTTTAACTAATTTATGAAAAAAATACTCAAAAATTTTTTATTGGCGATTTTAGTGTTTTTTATAATCGCATCTATTTTTGCTTTTTATAAAACACCATTAACAAAAACTGATGAGATCTCTTTGACGCAATTGACATCTGACATAAATAACGAACAAGTCAAGGAAATTAAAATCAATGGCAATGAATTAGAGATAAAAAAGGCTGATGACAAAATAGTAAAGGCAAAAAAAGAAGAAGAGGCGTCTCTAACTGATTCTTTAAACAATTACGGAGTCAAGCCTGACAAACTTGCTAAGGTAAATATTATTGTTTCAGAACAGTCTGGAACAATGTATTGGCTGTCAAATATTTTGCCTTTCTTGCTTCCATTTTTGCTAGTTGGTTTTTTCATCTGGTTCATGGCAAGAGGATTGCAAAAATCAAACTCAAAAGCAATGATGTTTGGTGAATCAAGGGCAAAAAAATATGAGCCAGAAAAAGGAATAAAGAAGATAGCTTTCAAAGATGTTGCTGGCGCAAAAGAAGCAAAAGAAGAATTGTGGGAAGTTGTAGAATTTTTGAAAAGTCCAAAAAAGTTTTCAGAACTTGGTGCAGAAATTCCAAAAGGCGTATTATTGATTGGCCCTCCAGGAACAGGCAAGACTTTATTAGCTAAAGCTGTTTCAAATGAAGCTAATGTGCCTTTTTATAGTATTTCTGGTTCTGAATTTGTGGAAATGTTCGTTGGTGTTGGCGCGTCCCGTGTAAGAGATTTATTTGATAAAGCTAAGAAAACTGCCCCATGCTTAATATTCATTGATGAAATTGATGCTGTTGGCAGACACAGAGGCGCAGGATTAGGCGGATCTCATGATGAAAGAGAACAAACTTTGAATCAAATTTTATCTGAAATGGATGGATTTATTCCAAATTCTGGAATTGTGGTGATTGCAGCGACTAATAGACCTGATGTTTTAGATCCAGCTCTGCTTCGCCCTGGCAGATTTGATAGACGAGTAATTTTGGATTTACCAGACAAGGAATCAAGAGAAGCAATCTTAAAAATTCACGCAAACAACAAACCATTGGACAAGAAAGTTGATCTTAAGGTATTATCGCAAAGAACTCCTGGCTTTTCTGGCGCTGATTTAAAAAATGTAATGAACGAGGCTGCAATTTCAGCAGCTCGTAAAAACAAGAAGACTGTTAGCATGGATAACTGCACTGAAGCAATAGAAAAAGTTATGCTTGGACCTGAAAGAAAAAGTTTCATGCTATCTACAGAAGAGAAAAAGATTGCAGCGTATCATGAAGCAGGCCATGCTTTGACTTCAGATTTGTTGCCGAATGCTGATCCAGTGCAAAAAATTTCTATAATTTCAAGAGGACAAGCTGCTGGATATACTCTTAAACTTCCTGAAAAAGAAAAACATTTTCATGCAAAAGCTGAATTCTTGGATGATATAGCGGTATTGCTAGGCGGATATGTCGCAGAAAAAATTATTTTTGGCGACGTAACAACTGGCGCGACTTCTGATTTAAGACAAGTGACTGCTGTTGCCAGAAAATTGGTGACTGATTATGGTATGTCTGATCTTGGCCCAATGACTTTTGGTCAGAAAGATGAATTAGTTTTTTTAGGCAAAGAAATTGGAGAACAAAGAGATTATTCTGAAGCTGTAGCAGCAAAAATTGATGCAGAAGTGAAAAGATTTGTTGATAATGGATATATTCTTGCAAATGAGACTATTGTTAAAAATAAGGCAAAGCTAGAAGAAATCGCAAATGCTTTAATTGATCATGAAGTCATGGAAAAAGAAGAATTTAATACTTTAATGAATGGCAAGAATAATATTACCTCAGAGAAATTAGAAGTTGAAACAAAATAAACACGGGATATTCGGATATTAGATATTACGGATATTACTGATATTGAGATATTAAATAATCTTTTGGGGGGACAATGAAAGATTATGTTAAATTGGGAGATTTAGCTGTTTATAAATTAGCGTACAATTTAAGCAATCATGCTTGGAAGATTTTCGATAGATTCGCTTGGCAAGATAAAAAGATAATAGGCGATCAATTCATAAGATCCGTTGATTCAGTTGGTGCGAACATTGCAGAAGGTTATGGTAGATTCCATTATCTAGATAGAATTAAATTTTACTATAATTCTCGCGGATCATTATTAGAATCAAAGCATTGGACGCTTTTGCTTAAGAATAGATCTAAAATAACCAATGATGAATTTAAGGTGTTAATTTATAAGCTGAATAGTCTTCACAAAATTTTAAATCAATACATAAGTTCCTGCTATCCTAAAAAATGACGTCACAGTATCCCTGTCTGCCGGCAGAAAGACGTAATATCGGTAATATCTCGTAATATCCGTAATATTTTTAATTTCAAATATATGGACTACATCAATATCGTCAAACGTGCTTTTAAACTAACTTGGGATTATAAATTCCTGTGGTTTTTTGGATTGTTTATTGCATTGATGTCTGGTGGAAGCGGAATGAATTTTGGTAGTTTTAATTTAGAACAGCCGCCGACCTCAAGTCAAATCAATACAAGTGTTGCAAATTTCTTAACCAGTTTTAACCCTACAACATTTATAATAATTATGCTGGTAATCCTATTATTAATTTTCTTGGCATTATGGGTATTATCCATAATTTCACAAAGCGCTTTAATTAGTTGTGCTGATAAGTTAGACAAAGGAGAGAAAACAAGCGTTAAGGATGGTTTGGCGATTGGCAAAAAGTATTTTTGGCGAATTTTGGGAATATCGTTACTGTTTGGACTAACTATATTTTTGTCATTCATGATTCTTGGCACTCCAGTATTTTTACTTTTTTATTTTCAACTATTTGGCAGAGCTGTATTATTACTAATGCTAGCTTTGTTAATATTTGTGCCTGAAGCGATTTTTCTGTCTTTGATTTTTAATTATGCCTTGAGAACAATTGTTTTGAAGGATAATAAAATTATTGAATCAATGAAGACTGTTTACAAATTGTTAATTAATAATTTTTGGCAAACTGTTGTGATCGCATTAATTTTTATTGGCATTAATATTGCAGCTTCAATTGCGATTTTTATAGTTATATTCTTAATTGCAGTTCCAGTTGTTATTTTGGTTTTGTTATCAAAAGCTGTTTTTGGTTCAATCGTATTTTGGATTTGTGTGACAATAGCAGCTTTACTGTTTATTGCTGTAACATTACTAATCAAAACTCTGCTAATAACGTTCAAATATAATCTCTGGACTTTAACCTTTAGAGCATTAAAAAAGTAATAAAAAAAGACTAGGCGAAAGCTTAGTCTTTTGGTTTCAAGGTGCGAATATAAATACAAAGATCAAAAAACAGAAAGAAAATAAAACCGAATAGATAGAGCAAGAGATAATCTACTGGTATTCTTGGAGTTGACTCGAGGATAAATACTGGCGGAATCATGGCGATAATACTGACAAAAATCAAACCCAAAATGAAAGTTCGCAATGCTTCACCAAAAATAAATGTTGAGAATAGCAAAGCATAAGTAGCAAGGCAAACAAAGAAACAGTATCCAATTGGACCCTTGCTTGAAAAGAGTACTGCACATAATAATGACCAAATCACACCTAAAAACCAAATAATGCCCTGATAACGATAGATAAGCTTGTGAATTTTCCGACAGCGAATATCAAGGATTTGTTCGTCCATTTTTTCCTCCTTAGTCGTTATCGTCTAAGCACCAAGGGATACAGTTAAGAATCTTTTTTTGCGGGGCTAGCCATAGGACAACAAAATAAATAATGTCATAGGAGAAAAACAGCAAAAGGGGAAAAATGTAGAGAAACTCGCCAGCTTTAAGCGGATAATATTTGAACAAATGGGGCAACATATTAATGTAATTCGATGCAAGAAGAATAAGATTCAAAGTTACGATAATCATTTTGATTTTTTTGTGATCTTTCTCAATCGGTAGCATTAGCGCCATAGAAAAAATTACTGCTAAAGAGGATAAGATAATAAAGGGTGTGATTTTGGGGCTAATCACACTATATACAAGAAAAATACAAGCCCACGCCAAATAAAGCAATCTTTCTATTATCTGCGTTTTTATGATTATTTCAGAGAACCAGCCAAAAAGATTTATTATTCTTGCCATTTCTTTTTCCTCCTTTCTTGGATTGTCAAAGAACGGTTATTGAATAGTAATATTTATTTTAAAATAAATCAACAGCAAATGTCTGATTTATTATCAAAATTAGATCCTGGCCAGCTAAAAGCAGTAACTTCTGATTCTAAGCATATTTTATGCTTGGCTGGTGCTGGTTCTGGCAAAACACGAGTTTTAACGTCTCGTGTTTTTAATTTGGTAAAAAATAACAATGTAAAACCGGAAAATATTCTGGCAATAACTTTTACCAGAAATTCCGCTAGAGAAATGCGCGAGAGATTGCAAAAAATGGGAATAGACTCAAAAAAGATGTGGTGCCAGACTTTTCATGCAGTTGCTTTTAGGATTTTGCGTGAAAATTTTAAGTCTGCAAAGCAAATCAAAATTGTAACTGATAAAAACCAAGATAAGCTGTTCAAACTTTGCATTGCTAAATTAAGTATGAACAAAAAGTTTGCTTTGAGATATCATGATTATTTGGAAGAGAATAATTGGCCAGAATATTTGTTTTTTGAACAGATAACTAAGGTTATTAAAGAATGTAAATCTAGGTCGCTAACCTTGATTGATATTGTAAAAAGAGCCAAAAAAATTTCAGATGATGATGCAAAAAATTTTTACAGATTATTATATTTAATTTTTAGTTATTATCAGAAATATTTGTTTCTAAATAACTATTTTGATTTTGAGGATTTAATGAATAAAGCAATTGAATTGCTTGCTAACGATAAGAAAGTTTTAAACTATTATCAAAATAAATTTAAGCATATTTTAGTTGATGAATTTCAGGATGTTAATTTTACGCAAGTTAAATTTTTGAATTTACTAAATGATAAAAGTAACAATTTATTTGTGGTTGGCGATGATTGGCAGGCAATATATGGCTGGCGAGGCGGAAATATTAAATATATTTTAGATTTTAAGATTAAATACAAAAATTCATGCGAGGCAATTATCTTGCCATATAACTATAGAAGCGATGGATATATCGTGAATTCGGCATCAAAAATAATTAGAAAAAATAAAAAACAATTTAATAAAAAAATAAGGCCATATTGGCCTTACAAGAATAAAATTTTAATTTTTAAGGCGAAAGATAAAAAAGAGGAATTTGAATTTGTGATTAACGAGATTAAGATGATTTTAAAAAAACATAAGCATAAGCAGATTATGATTCTTGG
Organism: uncultured Candidatus Saccharibacteria bacterium; assembly: GCA_964574655.1. Taxonomy (GTDB): domain Bacteria; phylum Patescibacteriota; class JABMPQ01; order JABMPQ01; family JAQVVF01; genus JAQVVF01. The sequence goes on along the minus strand of CAZNOH010000002.1, from coordinate 27,252 downwards.
CCGAAATTGGAAAGTTTTGGCGCCATATATTGAAAAATTTGGCGTAGGGACAGAACAATGTTCTGTCCCTACGATCACCACCATCCATTCTGCAAAAGGTATGGAAAGCGATATTGTGTTTATAGTCGGCCTGCATTCTGGCAGGCATGGCTTTCCGCATGTTAAAGAAGATTATGAAATCATGAAAGTTATTCGAGATACAAGCATGAATGAAAAATTATGCGAAGAAAGAAGATGCTTTTATGTTGGCATAACTCGAGCAAAAAAAATTCTCTATCTAATTACGATTAAAGATAGAGAATCTAAATTTGTAGAGGAGATACCGAAGAGATTTGTTAAAATTCTAAATGGGCGGTATCTGACTCGAACAGATGACCTTTACGATGTCAACGTAACGCTCTAGCCAACTGAGCTAACCGCCCAAGCTAATAACAAAATGACAAAATTATAAATAACTAAATTATCGTTAATTTTTCATTTATAATTTAGTTATTTATAATTAGATTTGGGCCTGGTTGGGATCGAACCAACGACCAACCCCTTATGAGGGGGCCGCTCATACCACTGAGCTACAGGCCCGTTGTGAATTAGAAATTATAAATTCAAAATGCAAAATTACTACTCTAAATTTATCTCATTTTGAACTTTTAGTCAATTATATGTTATACTAATTACAAATAAATTAATCTTATGTTAAAACAAAAACCAATCCAAGTTCACGTACCAAAATTTTTAGATCCAAAAAAAATCTTGAGCCAAGCAGGCATTGCTCAAGATATGAAAGTAATTGATTTAGGTTGCGGATCTGGATACATGGCTTTTGAAGCGGCAAGACTAGTTGGACCTTCAGGAACTGTTTATGCAGTTGATATTCAAAAAGCAGTCCTTTCTAGCGTTAGATCAAATATTCAATTCTATGGATTAAGAAATGTGCAACCAATTTGGGCTGATATTGAAAAACCAAATTCAATTGGAATTGAAGAGAATAGCTTGGATATGGTATTAATTGTTATGAATTTATATCAAGCAAGAAAGCATGACGAGATTTTATCGGAAAGCTATAAAATATTGAAGCCTGAGGGTAAGCTTTTGGTTGTTGATTGGAAAAAAGAGGCAATTCCGATGGGGCCGGATGTCAAATTCAGAATTTCTTATGATGTTGCTCGTAAAATGGCACAAAATGTTGGCTTTAAATATGTAGGAGATATTGAAACAGATCCTTATCATTTTGGAATACTCTTTAAAAAATAGTAAAATCGCTGATTTAACGCTGATACTGACGCTGATAAACGCTGATGTTATATAAATATGATAACAGATAAAAGAAAACTAGGTGATTTGGGTGAAAAATTGGCTTGTGATTATTTAGAAAAGTTAAATTATATTATCTTAGACAAAAATTTCCATTCTAGATACGGCGAAATTGATATTATTGCTAAAGATAAAGAGACATTAGTCTTTGTGGAAGTTAAGACAAGAACCAGCATAAAATACGGTCAACCGCAGGAAGCGGTTGATTTTTTAAAACTTAAAAAAATGACAAAGACGGTTTATTTTTATGTAAATCAATATAACTTGAATGATGATTTAAGAATTGATGTTGTTGCAATTGTGTTAAATTTTGCAAATCGTAAAGCCAAGTTGACACATTTTAAGGATGCGTTGGCAGAAAGCTAGATTTTTTTGAATAAACTTGATTTTTCTATCTTAAAGAGTATGCTTTAGATGGTGATTTTCACACGTCACAGAAAGAACGGAGGAGGTAGCGATGCGCAAGCCTTTTGGCATAATTGTTGGGACCATTTTCATTATTTCACTTTCGATTTGCTGTACAGACGCTGAACAACCTACAGATCAAAATGAATCTGAAATCTCGAGCAACGAGATTGATTATAATGATTTAGAGTATGCTACTGACAACTATCCACTTATAGGAGATTGCTATCTACCAACAGGCTTTACTGTTCGCTCTGGTCCAGAATTCATCTACTGGTTTGCACGACGACCACGTAGTTACGATGCTTATTTGTGGCAGTGGAAAGTAAGGGCTGATGAATTCCCGCGTGGTGTCCCTAACGGTACGGGCGTTACTGTCCAGAAGCGCGACATGCTCTGGTGTTGCTCTCTTAATCCTTGGATCGGTCTAAGAGCCTTACGTCTCTGCGAAAAGTAATCTATTTGCACCTTTTTCTTTTTTTTCACATTATTAAATTATTATAATTACATACACATGCCAAAAATCAATAACCATATTATTGCTATCATTGTGTCCATAATCGCAGGCTTAACTATAATTGTAGTTTATTTTTTATATGTAATTATTTTTATTCCTGAATTCGTTTACGTTCATGCTGTCTATGATGGTTCTCTCAAAATAACGACTGAGCCAAATGACCTGCTTCAAAAAGGAAGGATAAGTCGGTGGACATCGGTTTCCATTGATCTAAAAAATGATACTAAGGAAACTTGCAAGGGTTTTATAAAAGCAAAAATTAAGAATGATAGTAACAGTTTTGAGCTTGGCCCAAAAGATTCGGATACTTCTGGAAATGGTGGACTATACAGGCCTCAAGACGGAAAGATTGAAATTGAACTATGCGGAAAAAGCGAGATTCTAAATTTACGCTAGATTAATATTAAATAATTAAAATCTCTTGCATTTTTCTTGCATTATGCTAGAATAAGCTAAAGTTGAATAAGGTAATATAGAACACTATGAAGTGTTCTTTTTTATTACCGTACTTGAATAATTACACTAATAACACTAATCTGGCACTAATACTAAATTTTTGCTAGAATTAAAGTATAAATATTAATTATTATAAATTTATGGCAACAGAATTCGAATTAGCAATACAACAAATTTGCGAAGAGAAAAATTTAAAAGAAAGTGATGTTATCTCAACAATTGAGGCGGCTTTGGCTGCAGCTTTTCGCAAGGATTACGGCAAAAAAGGCCAATTGATTGAGACAGATTTTGATCCAAAGACTGGCAAGACATTAGTTTATGATGTTAAAGAAGTCGTAGAGGAAAAAGAAGATTTGGAAAAAGCAGAAAGACAAGTAACTGTAAAAGAAGGAAAAAAATTGAAAAAAGGCGCAAAAATTGGCGATATTATTAAAACTGAAATTACTCCAAAAGAGATTTCTTTTGGCAGAATCGCTGCACAAACTGCAAAACAAGTTATTATCCAAAAAATCAGAGAAGCAGAAAGAAATACAATTTTTGATGCTTACAAGGATAAAGAAGGGCAGGTTTTGAATGGAATAATCCAAAGAGTTGAAGGACAAACAATCTTCGTTGATCTTGGCCAAGCAATTGGATTATTGTTTCCTACTGAACAAATTAGAGAAGAGGAATATTCAATTGGACAAAGATTAAAAGTCTATTTAGTTGAAGTAAAAGAATCTGCAAAAGGTCCAGAAATTATCTTATCCAGATCTCATCCTGATATTGTAAAAAGATTATTTGAGCTCGAAGTTCCAGAAATAGCAGCTGGTGCTGTTGAAATTAAGGCTCTTGCAAGAGAAGCTGGAGCAAGATCAAAAGTAGCAGTTGTTTCTAATAGAGAAGAAATTGATCCAATCGGCGCATGTGTTGGACAAAGAGGAACAAGAGTTCAAACAATTATCAATGAATTGAATGGTGAAAAAATTGATATTATTGCTTGGGATGAGAATCAAGTTAAATTTATAACAAATGCTTTAGCTCCAGCAAAAGCTATTTCTGTTAGATTAGATGAGAAGGAAAAAACAGCTAAAGTTGAAGTTGTAGAAGATCAATTATCGTTAGCTATAGGCAAACATGGTCAGAATGTGAGATTAGCTGTTAAATTGACTGGCTGGAAGATTGATGTCTTGAAAGATGAGAGTGCTGTTGAGAAGAAAGACGCTGATGCTGAAGAAAAGACAGGTGATGAAAAATCTGAGGGTAGCAAGCAGAATGTAGAAAGTAGCAAGACTGAAGAAACAGAGGCTGAAGGAATAAAGACTGAAGGAATAAAGACTGAAGCAAAAGAAGAAGTTAAACAAGAAGAAAAGGCTGAAGAGAAAAAAGAAGATGCCAAGAAAGTTAAAAAGGCTGTAAAAAAAGAGAAAGTCGAGAAGAAGAAATAATATCCGTAATATCAAAACTTTGTAGATATTCGGATATTAAGAAATTCGGATATTGACTTGTAAAATAGATTTGCGTTTTGAAATATAATATCCGAATATTTCAAGTTTATTGTTTAGACGAATTGATAAATCGAATTAGTAAATTTTAATAAAAACAAGTAATTAAAAACACGTCTATGACAATCTTCGCATTAGTCTCAGCTTTGGTTGCATTGCTTTTTGCAGGCTATTTGGTTATGCAAATTAAAAAAGCAGAACAAGGCAACGAGAAAATGGAATCAATTGCAAAAGCAATTAGAGAAGGCGCAATGGCCTATCTAAAAAGACAATATAAGGCAATCGCAATATTTGCGGTTATCTTGTTTGCTGTGCTTTGGATTGCAACAAATTTTCAAACTGCTATTGGCTTTTTAGTCGGAGCTTTTTTGTCAGCATTAGCTGGATTCATCGGTATGAGCGTTTCTGTTAGAGCTAATGTAAAAACTGCTCAAGCTGCGACAAAAGGTTTGTCAAAAGCATTGGATGTTGCTTTTAAAGGCGGAGCTGTTACTGGAATGGCGGTTGTTGGAATGAGTCTTTTAGGCGTAACGATTTTCTATTTGATTTTTAAAGATCCGATTCTATTGATTGGATTTGGTTTTGGTGCTTCTTTGGTATCATTATTCGCTAGGGTTGGCGGTGGAATTTATACAAAAGCAGCTGATGTCGGCGCTGATTTAGTTGGCAAGGTTGAAGCAGGAATTCCAGAAGATGATCCAAGAAATCCGGCTGTTATTGCTGATAATGTCGGCGATAATGTTGGCGATGACGTGGGAATGGCTGCTGATTTGTTTGAAACATATGCTGTGACAATTATTGCGGCAATGCTTTTGGGCGTAACAATTTCTAATGGCGTTATTTTTCCATTAGCTTTAGGCGCGGTTGCAATTCTAGCTTCAATCATTGGCACTTTCTTTGTAAAGCTGACTGATGAGAATATCATGAAGGCTTTGTACAAAGGAACAATTGCTTCAGCTATTTTGTCAGCTTTAGGATTTTTAGTTGTTGTAAGAATTTTAAGAATTGAATTGAATTTATATTTTGTAGCATTGGTTGGATTAGCTGTAACTATAATTATCACTGTAATTACTGAGTATTTTACTGGCAAAAATCATCCTGTTAAATCAATTGCCGAAGCTTCAAAAACTGGAGCTGGAACAAACATTATTACTGGCCTTGCGGTTGGATTAAAAAGCACTTGGCCTATTGTTCTAACAATTATTATCGGAATATTAGCTGCCTTTTCTTTAGGCGGAGTATACGGAATTGCAATCGCTGCTTGCGCGATGCTTTCAATGGCAGGTATTGTTGTTGCAATTGATGCTTATGGACCGATCACTGACAATGCTGGCGGAATTGCAGAAATGTCTGGCTTGCCAGAAAATACAAGAAAAATTACTGATGCTTTAGACTCTGTAGGCAACACAACAAAAGCTGTAACAAAAGGTTATGCTATTAGTTCAGCAGCCTTGGCTGCGTTAGCTTTATTCGCTGCTTATACAGACGAAATTGCTGCTGCTGTTAGCAAATATAGTTTAAATTTTGATACTGTTTTGCCGATTGATAATGTTTATGTTTTGGTTGGACTATTAATTGGTGGAACATTGCCATTTGCATTTAGCTCAATGGCAATGCAAGCTGTAGGCAAAGCAGCATTCATGGTTGTTGATAATGTTAGAAAGCAATTCAGAGAAAAGAAAATTATGGAAGGAATAGACAAGCCTGATTATGAACAATGCGTTGATATCGTAACAAAAGCAGCTCAAAAAGAAATGATTGCGCCAGCATTATTGGCTGTATTGTCACCAATAGTTGTTGGCTTTGTATTAGGTCCATTGGCTTTAGGTGGATTACTGATTGGCTTAATTATTACAGGGCTTTTATTAGCAATTCAAATGACAACTGGCGGTGCTGCATGGGATAATGCCAAAAAATATATTGAAGATGGAAATCTTGGCGGTAAAGGATCTGATGCTCATAAAGCAGCGGTTGTTGGCGATACGGTTGGAGATCCATTCAAGGATACAGCTGGTCCAGCATTGAATTCTTTAATTAAAGTTATTACTACGATTTCGGTTATTATTGCATTCTTGGTCGCACAATATCATATATTTGGGTAGGAGCTTCGGAGCTTCGGAGCTTCGGAGCTTCGGAGCTTCGGAGCGTCAGAACGTCGAAACTTAAAGTCAACAATTTAAAAACTAGGAACGATTTTATTCCTAGTTTTTTATTTAAATTTCTTTCGATTCCGACACTCTGAAGATCCGAAGATCCGAAGATCCGACGCTCCATTACTTCCAATTTTGTCTTAACTTATAGAGTTGTTTACCTAAAATTGAATATTTCTCTATTAATTTTTCATAGGTTTCTTTCTTAATATATCCGGATAGATAAGCATCTTCAAAATGACTTTTTATTTCATTGCATGAACCTAATGAAGTTCTTAAATACTTTTTAAATTCTGCCTGAGATCTTCCAAAGCCTTCAGCAATATTTGCGTGGATTGAATTAGCTGCTCTGAGTATCTGGCTAGTTAAATATTTTCCTTCATAAGGAAATTTTCTGACAATTATAATCAAAACAGGAAACAATTTTTTAGAATTTTTGTAAACAATTAGCTCATTGTAATTCATTATTCCATTATATCATAAATGATTTTCGGTCTGACGTTCCGAAGTTCAGACGTTCCGACGTTCTGAAATAAAAAAAACAGCAATAAATGCTGTATTAAGGTGCGGAAGTCACTGGAAGCGGATTTGTCTGCAAATAAGTTTTCATGGTTGGAGTTTTGGCAAATGTCATCGTGAAATACGTTCTTGTGCCTTTATGGGCTTTGATCGTAAAGGTATTTTTATCTTCCGTGATTCCAAGCTCTTTTTCGCCAATCTTTTCTCTTTTAGCGCGTTCTTGTACCTGCAAAAAAGCATCCAATAATTTCATCTCTTGATGAAATTGGCCGGAGTTGTCGGGACGGAAATAATATGTTCCGGTCTTTTTGCTAGCTGGATCATCAATGGTTGTAATACCAGTCTCTTTTACATCATCAAACAAGGCATTTTGCTCATCAACTCGAGAAATCATAAATTTTCCTGTTGGTCCAATTGTCATCAAAAAACGGAGATCTTCTAGTTTGTGTCCGCGCGCAAGATAATATTTTTTCAAAAATTTGATAGCTTGCGCAATCGGCGGGTATGGTGACATTGCTGTCTTCCTCCTGTTCCATCCTTCGGGTGGAGAAATAAAAAGAGCAAGATTAAGTATATATTATTTTTATACTAAAATCAAGACATGAATAAAAAAAACAGCAGATTAATGCTGTATTAAGGTTCTACTAGCTATTATGTCGAAAAATCAGAAAATACGATTTGACCTTTTTTTATCTGGACAAGATAATCGCCATCACCAGAAGGCAAAAGATCTTCGTTTTGAATTCTTGCTCCATACATTGCAATTTGATTCAGACTTTCTTCTCGACTGATGACAGAAATACTAAAGATGTCGTTTTTGACAACAACATGAACAACGAATTTGCAACCTTGACCGTCCCTTTTCAAATATCTGTTCAAGATAATAAAAATAGCTTTGCGAAACTCAATGACAGGCGTTTCAATTCCTTGCTCGGTAAACTTGAGTAAAACTATTTTTTCTGGCCTTTCTTGTTTTAGATTCGGCATAAAATTATTAGGCCAAGAAAAAAAGATTGGATCATTTTCTGGCGGGCAGATATACACTACTTCAAATCTTTCATCTGCGTAGATTCTGACAACTATGCGCAAATCACTGAATGGCTGTTCCTTTTGCCTATGTAAATCTTTTATTTGCTTTAGCGCTTTGTGAAATGCTACATTTGTTTCTGGTCGCATTTTTTCCCTCCTGTTCGCTATGTTTTAATAAAGAGCTTGAATAATTATAAACTTATTGCTAATTTTTAGCAAGAAAAAACAGCAATTAATGCTGTTACTTGTCAATCCGTGGTTTGGAAAGACAAAAAGGTGCAAAAGATCTATCTGGAATTCTATGATCTTCAGGATGAATAGCGTGAGTGATTTGGTTTAAAAATCCTTGTTCATTGTGGGCAATAATAGTGAAAACATTGTATTCTAGCTCTAGATCATAATAGACTACTGAAGAGAGACTAACTGTTGCCTCAACTTTGATCCTGAAGGCTTCTAATGCTGACAGGAAAAAAGCTTCAGTAATTAGATCCTTGCCAAAAATACGAAAATAGTAACTGCCCTTTGCATACCTGACTCTGTCATAAGAGGTACCAAAACCAGATTCAATCTTTGTTTCATTATTGTCCTCAACCAAAAAAATACAAAAGACATCTGTGGAACTGATATCTAAACGAAAGCGCAATCTGACAAGACTTCTGCCAAGATGCTCGTATTGATCACGAATGAGGTCTAGGGCTTGTGCAATCGTTTTTTCGAACGGCATTGGGCCCCTCCTTTGTTGGATACAAAAAGAACACATTTGATTATACCATAGATTTATATTTTGGCAAGGCTTAAGTTTAAATTGACAAAATTGAATAATATGCTATACTTGTTTATTCTTCAATATCCTAGCCAAGGAGGAAGTAAAATGGGTTGGCCAGCAAAGTTAGCACGTTATGTAAAAACTGAATTAAAACCGCGTGCTGTTATTCTATGTAATACCGAAATTAAGCCTTTAGCGACTTTTGTCATCAACAAAGTGTCAGTCTGGGCAATTACTAGTGTTTTGCTGAAACTTACTGCTGTAAAGAACACTATTAAGCTGATTGCAACAATCAAGAAGTATTTGAGATTGATTTTGCTGGGTATTTTGGTTATTGGTTTTTTGATGATGATTGCTATTGTTGACAGATACTGGCTGAACGTGTCATCTAGTATTGGCGCAAAATTTTCTGGCTGTAGTTGCGATTCTGCTCCTGATACTTCTGATGTTAGGACTGAACCCAAGCCACAAAATCCCGATGCGATTGTACCCCAGGCTAAGAGATCAAAATTTCAAACTCTTCCTGATACTGGCATAGAAAAAGAGCCTGAAGCTGAGCCGATTCAAAAAAAAGTTCATGTACTTGGAGAATCTGCTGATATATCATGGAAAGTTGTCTTAATTCAGAATGGCAAAAAAGGCAAACAAATTCAGCCAGAAACAATTGATCGCTGGAAGGCAGAGCTTCAACTAATGCGCTATCGTTGTAACAGCTATTACAACGAACGAGTGGAAGTGAATTGCTGGAGCGATGAACATTATTGCGATGTGTCATTTGTTTCGACAGTTGCAGAAAAAGAATACAGAATGTTCTTCAGATCAGAAGTTTCTGCTAATGGCTATGACAAGATCGTTGATTGGAAAGTTTATAGCGTAAAATCTGGAGTAATTGGTCAAATGGGAATTGAAGCAAGATCACAGCTGATCGACCAGATCATTGCTGCTCGGCCAAACTGCAATCCATTTTCTACAAAATAAGTTCTTTGTTTAGTCCTCATTGATTGGGGATTTTTTTATTGTCTAATATTGACTTTTTAACGAATTTTGTTAGACTTAATCCATAATTGCTCAATTGTTAAATTGTTCAATTGTTAAACTATTAAAAAATATACTATGAAAGTAAATGTTCAAAAATTACCAAAATCAAGCGTAAAAATTAAAATTGAAATTGAACCAAAAGAAATTGAAACAAAGCTAGAATTAGCAGCAAAAAATATTTCCAAAGACATGAAAATGCCTGGATTTCGACCTGGACACATCCCGATGAATATTGTTAAGCAAGAAGTCGGCGAAATGAGAGTTTGGCAGGAAGCTTGCGCGATTGTTTTGCCTCAAATGTATGCCAAAGCTATCATTGATAATAAATTAGAAGCAATTGGCCAACCAAAAGTTAATGTAGAAAAAATTGCACCTAACAATCCATTGATTTTTACAGCTGAAGTTGCTTTATTGCCGGAATTCAAATTGCCAGAATATAAAAATATTAAGATAAAAGAAAAAAAAGTAGAAGTAAAAGATACGGATGTTGAGGTTTCCTTAAAACAATTGCAAACAAGCAGATCATTGACCAAAAAAGTGGAAAGACCTGCTCAAAAAGAAGATATGGTTGTTGTTGATTTCAAAACTTTTCTAGATAGCATTCCTGTTGATAAAGGCGAAAGTAAAGAACACCCAATTATAATTGGTGAAAACAGGTTTATTCCTGGATTTGAAGATCAATTGATTGGCCTCAAAGCATCCGATAAAAAAGAATTTACATTAACATTTCCAAAAGAGTATCATCAAAAAAATCTAGCTGGCAAGTTAGTTGAATTTAAAGTTGATGTAAAATCAGTAAACGAGAGACATTTACCAGAATTGAATGATGAATTCGCAAAAAAATTAGGCAAATTCCAAAGCATAGCTGAGTTAAAATCAGAAATTAAAAAGAATATGGAATTGGAAGCAAAAGAAAAATCTAGAGGCAATGCCGAAATGGAATTGATGGATAAGATTGCTGACAAAGCATCTATTGAACTTCCTGAGGTTTTAGTTGAAAGTGAATTAAACAAAATGCTAGAAGAATTGAAAGGCATGGTTATGTCTAGTGGCGGACAATTTGATCAATATCTACAAAGCTTGAAGAAAACAGAAGAAGAATTGAAGAAAGATTTAAGAGAAAGAGCAGAAAAAAGAGTAAAGATTGGCTTGATCTTGAGAGAAATTACAAAACAAGAAAAGATAATTGTAGATGAAAAAGAATTAGAGCATGAGATTGAACACACTGCTTCTCATTATCAACATGATCCTAAAATGGTTGAAAAAATCAAAAGCGCAGATTATAAAGAATATGCAAAAGGTTTGATGCAGAATAAAAAGGTTTTTGAAATGTTGAGAAAGAATTGTATTGAAGAATCTAAATAACGAAGATACAAGAAACAAGATACAAACAAATTACAAATTACAAATAACCAAATTCCAAACCTAAAGCGCAATATTTGCGCTTTTTTTGTTTGATGTCATAATGGATTGACATTTTAATATGGTTTGATATAATATAATGTTTTGATCTTTGAAAAAAGTTTGCTGCTAATAAAGTTATTTTAATTTAAGATGATTTTATTGGTGGCAAACAACAAGCGAGGAGGAATGAAGATGAGCGACAACGACAAGAATCTGACTAGTGATGGTCAAGATGTTCAAGATGCTAATGGAATCGGGAATACAGAACTTCGTGAGAGACGTGAAAGACGTCGGGCCATTAATGTAGCCAGAAGGCAGCGAAAAACCGGAAGTCGACAGGCGCAAAAGTGTGTGAGACAAGATGTCATTCAGCCTCGAAATGAGGAAATTGAACGACTCTATGATGCACTGCATACTGCACGGGCAGTGGTTAGGCAGATCACTAGGATCCTAGCTGAGAAATCGGCGATAGGGTGGGTGTCAATTATTACCAGAGGTTGTCCTTGCCATTGCGATAGTAAAGCCAGTAATGCTGCCATCGAACCTATGGCATATAATCTCCGAGTTAACTACGAAGACATGCTCTTCTGGGCAGAATATGATACCAGGACAAACGAAATTGGTTTCCTTTGTTACCCTCCTAATAGTGACGACGGAGTAGCCAAAGCAGTCAAGCTCACTCCTCAAGAAGAAATCTCATTCAGTAACGAAGATGACACTCACACTCTCTGCCTTTTTCTAACTAAGCAGGAGGCAGATGGGTGGCTCAATCTCAACCTAGGGTGAGAAGGTGCTCTGATCTATTCCAACATCCCTAAATAACAGGGAAGTCCAGCAATTCTGTCCATTCCGGACACGCTGGGCGAATCGTACCTTGGTTCATTGGACAAAGAGACAACCTTAAAAAGTTGTTTCTTGGTCCTCTCAGAAAGCATAAAAATTGGTTTGTGTTTTGTGGAAGGATTGCTAAAGAAAGATTAAGCGCGACGAGCGCTTTTTTGTTTGATTTCTGAACTACGAAGAAGCTCGGCTTTCTCCGGAAAAAGCCGAGCTTCTTGCGTTGTTTGCACAAGAAACTCGGTTTTGTACTTATCAAGTAAACCAATATTGTTTTATCTTGGCTGAATAAAAACAACGCCAGTGTGAATTTAGTACAAAACCGAGTTTCGTACGCGTGATTTTGTTTTAAACAAGCCAATATCCAGTTTTATTATTGACAAAATAATATTTTTATGCTAGATTGTTGTATTGCACCAAGAGCGAAGAGGAGGAAGACATGAGTAGTGAACCTTTCTGGTTTGTACTGTTGTCCATCGATAGACCGACCAATCGAGATCAGGAACTGTTGAGAAAGACATTTTTTCATCTGCAAAAGCAACGTATTGTGATGTCTTGGTCGCATACGTATGAATTCGGAGGCGAAAAGCATTTTTTGATTGCGCAATGCATGCCTGAAGATGCTGAAAAACTGAAGATCGAGGCTACAGAGTTTTTCCAGGCCGAATACCATGCCTTGATCAAGCAGAAAGGAGAAGAAGGGGAAACGCTCTAAAGGTTAACATGAACTTTTTTTTGACAATCCATTTTGAACAATAAGTGCACTTTTTTAACTCATCTTTGATGAGTTTTTTGTTTTTTTAGAATATTTTAGGTATAATAGAGATAATAATAAATTAACAAAAATAAAATTATGAAAGTAAAAGATATCATGACGAATAATGTTGTGACTTGTGATGTTACAACGCCTGTGAATGAAGTAGCCAATAAATTAGTTGATAATCATATTACTGGCATGCCAGTTTTAGATGGCGAAAAGATTGTTGGCATTATCACTGAAGCAGATTTAATTATGCAAAAAGCTAGGATCCATATTCCTCAATATATTCAAATTTTAGATAGCTATTTGTATTTAGAAGATCCTAGTGAAGTTGAGACTGAATTAAAAAAAATTACTGGCATGACGGCAAAAGAAGTTATGACTGCAAAGCCGGTGACTATTAGTTCAAAAGATTCTGTGTCTGATCTTGCGACTTTGATTGAGGAAAATCATATTAATCCAATTCCTGTTGTAGATAATGACAAATTAGTTGGAATTGTGAGCAGAGCGGATATTGTAAAGTTGTTGGCGAGAGATTAATTTAATTTTAAATTTCGAATTTTAAATTTTAAATTTGAAATTATGTTAATTATAATTTCCGGCCTTCCTGGTGTTGGCAAAAGTACTGTTGGCAAAATGTTGCAAGCAGAATTAAAAGAACAAGTGATTGAATCAGATCAATTAAAGCCAACGAAGAAAATTTTAGAGGAATTAAATAAAGGAGTTTTTTGGGATAAGAAAATTAAAACTTCTGTTTATAATACTTTATTCAAGAATGGTTCGAAACGATTGATGAATGGTCAAAGTGTAATCTTAAATGCAACTTTTTTTAAGAAAGCTTATGTTGATCAAGCAAAAAAACTAGCTGAACTTTTTAAAACGAAATTATATATTATTGAAGTAAAGTGCGATGAAGAAATTGCCAAGAAAAGAATTGAGAAAAGGTTTAAAGATAAAGAAAGTGAAGTAACAATGAAGACTTATCATATTATCAAAAGCAGATTTGAACCAATAACGGAAAAAAAGATGATTGTTGAGAATAACAGTGATAAAAAGGAATTGGAAAAGCAGATTAATAAAATTATTAAAAAATTAAGTAAATAAATTTCTACTTGGCTTTAGCCAAAGGGTATTGAAACTTTAGTTTCAGCTAAAGCTGAACTACCCCTCGGCTAAAGCCGGGTGGAATAAAATTATGGAAAACTTTTTAAATCCGGCTATAGAGATTGCAAAAAAAGCAGGCAAATCATTAATGAATGATTATCAAAACTTAAGCGAGAGAGATATTTATGCCAAAGGAAGCAATGAGCTTGTAACAAAGGCTGATATTAAAGCTGACAAAATTATTGTTAATTATCTTAAAGAAAAATTTCCAAAACATAATATTGAATCAGAAGAGCAAAACAAGATTGATAAAAATTCGGATTATACTTGGGTAGTTGATCCATTGGACGGAACAACTAATTTCATTATCCAAAATCCAATGTTTGCTGTGTCAATTGCATTGATTCGAGCTAATGAAATCCAGCTTGGTGTAATTTATGCGCCATTTTTAAAAGAATTATATACAGTGACAAAAGATGGCAAGGCATTGTTATGGGATAAACCGCTAAGTGTTGCTCAAAATGAGACTGTCAAAGATTCAGTGTTGCTTTTTTGCAGCGGACATAAGGCAATGCACAAAGAAAAAACAATTAAGATTTATCAAGAATTCAAATTAAGAGCAAAATCATTAAAATCTTTTGGAGTAGCATCTCTTGAATTAGCTTATGTTGCTTCTGGACGCGCTGACGTGATAATGTTGCCAGGAGTGCCGATTTGGGATGTTGCAGCTGGCATTTTATTAGTTAGACAGGCTGGCGGAAAAGTGACTGATTTTAATAATAATGATTGGACAACAAGGTCTAGAGATGTTTTGGCAACAAATGGAAAAGTACATGAGAATTTGATGAATGATGTGGAGAAGATTGGGCTTTAAATACTTGTCATTCCGAGCGAAGCGAGGAATCCCGTATTTTGATGAACAACACGGGATCCCTCACTGCGGTTCGGGATGACACAAAAAATTATGCAAACTCTAGAAAACATTGCACAACAAGTAAAAGATTGTCAAAAGTGTGCCTTATACAAGCAAGCGCTAAATCCTGTTCCAGGCGAGGGCAATCCAAACTCAAAAATAATGTTCATCGGTGAGGGACCTGGTGCAAAAGAAGATGAATTGGGCAGACCTTTTGTCGGTAATGCCGGAAATTTGCTGACTAAATTGTTGGCTTTAGCAGGATTGAGACGCGAAGATGTTTATATTGCTAATGTCGTTAAACATCGTCCGCCAAATAATCGAGATCCGTTGCCAGAAGAAGTTGCCTCATGCTGGCCATATTTGGAAGAGCAGATTAAGGTAATTAAGCCAAAAATCATTATTCCACTTGGAAAGCATGCAATGGAGCGTTTTATTCCAATTGGGACGATTTCTAAAAATCAAGGACGAGTATTTAGACGTGAAATTAAAAATTTAGGGAAATTATATTTTTATCCAATTTATCATCCAGCTGCTGCACTTCATCAGCCTAGCTTGTATCAAGATCTTGAAACTGCTTTTAAACGATTGCCGGCGGTGTTGAAAAAAGTAATTGGGAATTAAGACGTTAAATTTTAAAATAACCGCGTTGTAGCGGTTTTTATTTAGTAAAATCCCTTGCCAAGAACAAAAAAATAAGGTAAAATTATATTAAGTAAGAAGAGTTATTCTTGCTTTAGATTTATTCTAGTTATTTTTTATTTAGTTATTTATAATTCACGTTTATGCCAGTTCCAAAAAAGAAACATACCAAAGGCGCTGTTGGACAAAGAAGATCACACCA
Organism: uncultured Candidatus Saccharibacteria bacterium; assembly: GCA_964574655.1. Classification (GTDB taxonomy): domain Bacteria; phylum Patescibacteriota; class JABMPQ01; order JABMPQ01; family JAQVVF01; genus JAQVVF01. The sequence goes on along the minus strand of CAZNOH010000002.1, from coordinate 11,715 downwards.
TGCTTTAAAGCAAGTTAAATTAGCCAAATGTCCAAAATGCGGAAAAGCTATTTTACCTCATAATGCTTGTTTGATTTGCGGAAATTATAATAATAGACAAGTAATTGATATTGAAGCTAAAAAAGCAAAGAAGGCAAAGAAAGACAAACAGAAAAAACAACAGCAAGCAAAGTAAAATTTGTTTTTTACTTTAATTTAAAATTTTCTTTGTATGATTAGTCTCAACGCAGAAAAACGCAGAAGCTGACGCAGAAATCGCTGAAACGATTCTGCGTATTCTGCGTAAGGTTCTGCGTTATTCTGCGATAATATTTAAAATATAAATAAACAATCAAATGTCCAACAGGCACCTTTTAAGAACCGTTGCGCTACAAACATTGTACGAGTGGGATTTTTATGGCAAAGATGATAAAGAAATGTCAAAGTTTTTAAAACAAAACATGACTGAATTTGCTTTTGGATCAGAAGAGCCTAATTTCGCAAAAGATTTGTGCACTGGCGTTTTAAAAAAGACAAAAGAAATTGATGAAATCATTACAGATGCAGCTCCTGATTGGCCATTAGATCAAATAACAATGGTTGATCGCAATGTCTTAAGGATAGGTGTTTATGAATTACTTTTTGACAAAAACATACCACCGAAAGTTGCTATTAACGAGGCAATCGAACTAGCAAAAATGTTTGGCGGAAAATCATCAGGCAAATTTGTAAATGGAGTACTTGGAAGTATATTTAGAAAGATGGAAGAGGAAATTGATAAGAATAAGAAATAATTGTTGTAATTTCGAATTTTAAATTCTAAATTTTAATTCAATTTTAAAGATCAAATTTTAAAATACTTGAGATCGTTTTCGAATTTAAAATTAGATTTTTGAAATTTATTTTAAATTTTAAATTCGAAATTGAAAATTCACGTTATGGATAAAGATTTTACATCACTAGAAAAAAATATTGGAGTAACGTTCAAAAATGCTGAATTGCTACAGCAAGCTTTTGTGCATCGTTCTTACCTTAATGAGAATACTAGCTTTAAACTTGATAATAATGAAAGATTAGAATTTTTAGGCGATGCAGTATTAGAGTTGGTTGTCACTCAGCATTTGTATAATCATTATTCAAATCCAGAAGGAGATCTGACAAACTGGAGATCAGCATTGGTAAATACAAATATGCTCGCCAAACAAGCAAAGGCTTTGGATTATGACAGTTTTTTATATTTATCCAGAGGCGAGACAAAAGATATTGGCAAGGCAAGAGATGTGATTTTGGCTAATTCTTTTGAAGCTGTGATTGGCGCGATTTACTTAGATCAAGGCTGGGACATTGCAAAGGAATTTATTGAAAGAAAAATTATTGCTGAATTAAAAAAGATTTTAGACGAAAAATTATATATTGATCCAAAATCTAGATTGCAGGAAGAAATTCAAGAAAGACTAAAAGTAACTCCAACTTATCAGGTTTTGAAAGAATGGGGACCTGACCATGCTCGAAAATTTAAGATTGGCGTGTACTTGGAAGAAAAATTACTAGGTGAAGGCGATGGAGAATCAAAACAAGAAGCACAAGTCAATGCAGCGAAGAATGCATTAGAACGCGAAGAATGGAAGAAATAGACTTTATAATTGCTAATAATCAATAACCAATAATCAGTAAATAACCAATATCCAATAACAAAATAATCAACGAAAAAATTGGTTATTCAATTATTGATTATTGGGTATTCGTTGACTATTGGTTATTGATTATTTTATTTTTATGGAAATATTTTTAACAGTCTTAATAATTATTCTAATCGTTGCTTTAATCGTGACTGGTTTAATTGGCACAATTGTTCCAATGCTTCCAGGCGCTCCGTTGATTTTAGTTGGAATGGTTATTTATGCAATATGGGATAGATTTGAGCACATGTCAGTTTGGACTTTTGTTATTTTGTTAATTCTAGCTTTATTTTTGACTGTAATTGATTATGTCAGCCATTATATTGGCGCAAAGGCTTACAAAGCCTCGCAAACTGCTTTAATTTGTTCTGCAATTGGCGGTATTATCGGATTATTGACAGGCAATGTTGTTGGATTTATTTTTGGACCGTTAATTGGTGCAGTAATTGGCGAATTAATTGATTCACAAGATTTGAGGAAGTCTTTAAAAACTGGAACAGGCGTGTTTATAGGATTTATTTCTGGAACACTAGTTAAATTCGTAATTGCGGTAATTATGGTTGTGATATTTATTGGAAGCGTGGTGTTCTAGCGTAAGCTAAAAGTTATAAGTTAAAAGCTATAAGATCGGCTGTTGCCGGTTTTTTGATCCTCCTGCGTTTTGCGAAACCTCCGCCTTTGCTTTGCTCCGACGGACAGGCCGGAGGACAAGGTAATAAAAAAACCTTGATGAACAAGGTTAAACGAACGAAATTACTTTTATTCTGGATTATCTCTGTCAGCATTGGTAAGGATTGCATTAACTTCAGTAACTATTTCATTGAGGCTTTCTTGTCCATATCTTTTTATTGCTGTCTGAGCTTCTATCTCTGTGGCAAAGGTTTTGAAAGAACCTTCGTCTTTAGGCAGATGACTAGAATAAGGTTTTTGATCGCAATAGCGACAGCCAATTTCACCTTCCACAACTTTGAAATGAAGATATGGCCGAGATTTTGGACTGACTTCGATATCAGTGGAAACGCCAATGATTTCTGGTTTTTCTGGTTTTCCTACTCTTCCGGGCATAAACACAATCCAAAGGGCAATCGTTTCATAATAAAGTGTTAATTCAAGCCTCTTAACAATTCTTCTGGCTGATTCAAGGTCCTCTCTCAGATCAGTAATCTTTGTCCGCATTTGCAAAGTGATTCCTGGGGATTGAGTCAGCATTTTTCCTCCTGACTTGTTGCAAGGTACAGCCAACCTTTTTGGTTAGCTGATTATAAATTAGGCTATTTTTTTGTTTTAGTCAAGGCAATAAAAAAACCTGTGAAACAGGTTATAAGGTTCTATTGAATTAACAGCGAGGATGACAATGACCAATTTGATGTTGCGTGGTAGCAATCTTAGTCTTTTTGTTTTTGAGCCAGTCTTCTGCTTCTTTTCTTGTTTTGCAAACAAAAATATCAATAGTTTCACCAAATTTGAATTCGCCAAAAGAATTATAGATTGCCATTCCATTTGTCGCCTGATTAATGCATTGGATATTTCCCATATCAATGTCAAATTTCAGGAAATTAAATTGACAAGGCGCTGTAATGACATCGTGAACGACTGGAACAATACCTGATGCTCTTGTCACCTTATTATAAATAGCAACCCAGATCGGCGCTTTTTTGTTTGGTGAAACGAACCTCTTGCTCATTTGCTTCCTCCTCTTTGCCAGGGCTGTCTAACAACCTTAGATTATCTTAGCATAGAAAAAATAAAATTTCAAGACAAAATAAAAAAAGAGCTTAATTGCTCTTCAAGGGTGCTAGATGATCTGACTTCAACTTCTTGTTAGTTTTGGCAAGAAAATAGAGCATGAAATAAATTCCTGCCATCAAACCGTTAAACCAAATGCAATCAAAGGAAAACGTCTTAGATTTGATCTGAAGCAAAATAACTACGATAAAAGCCATAATCGAAAAAGAACTGTTATAGACAGACATGAAAAGATAGTGCCATCTTATTTTGATAAGCCAATATAATAAGATACATAGAATCAAATTAATAAGACTCACATAAAACCATTTTTCATGTCCTGCATTTTTAAAATGAGCGATACTGTCAACCCAATGCCTTATCTCAATGAGATACTGCATTTGCCTCCTCCTTCTTTCATTACTGCTTCAAATCATAGCAAAGCAAATAGACTTCGCTACTTCTGGCACGAGATGCTTTTGGCTTGAATATCTTGATTTTCTTAAAACTTTGTTTTAGTTTGGCTAGAAATTCATTAAGATCAGAACCCTGGAATATTTTCAAAATCATGTCTCCGCCGATATTTAAATTTGTTTTTGCGATTTCTAATACTTTTTCATTCAAGAGAATTGATTGATACTGGTCATAATCAACATATCCAGCTGTGTTCGGCGCAATGTCAGAGATTATAACGTTAAATTGCTTAATTGCTAAATTGTTAAATTGCTTTTTTACTTCTTCGGTGTTATTTACATCGGCAATGAATGTTTTGACATTGCTAAGGCCTAAATCTTTCGTTTTTTTGGTATCAAAACCGATGACATGACCATCTTTTCCAACCCATGTTGATAGGATCTGCAAAAATGAGCCTGGGAAACAGCCGACATCTAAAACTTTATGGTTTTTTTTGATAATCCGATATTTTTCTTGGATTTCCTGCAATTTAAAAACAGAACGAGCATTAAAGCCTTTTTGTTTTGCTAGTTCAAAATAATAATCTTGGAATTGATAGTGTCTTGACATATTATGTCTATTATGGCTAATTTATTGATATTGTCAATGCTTTTTAATTTTGGTAAAATAAAAATACGAATGACGGTACGAATAATGCGAATGATACGAATTACGAATACTCACTTATGCAAATAAATGGAGGGACGGCTAAAATTATTTATGGTGATTTGTGCTATAAACTTTACGGCATTTTTTACGCAGTGCATAATGAATTAGGTAGATATTGTTTAGAAAAACAATATAGTGATGCTTTAGAAAAATACTTTAAATTTTATAAAATACCTTATTTAAGAGAAAATAATATTGAACACAAATTTTCACTAGGCGAAATTGGAAGAAACAGAGTCGATTTTTTAGTTTTTGATAAAATACTAATTGAAGTCAAGGCTAAGAATTTATATTCTCAACAAGATTATTATCAATCAATGAGGTATTTAAAAGCTACAGAGCTGAAATTATTATTACTAGTGAACTTCAGAAGCAAGTATATAAACCCAAAGAGAATTTTAAATTCACAGGCAAGAATTGGCACAACATACAATAAGCAAAATTTATTTTGATAAATGGTATTCGTAATTCGTATCATTCGCATTATTCGTACTAGCATTCGTATTTTTATTTTATGTTTTTAAAACGCTTAGACATTCAAGGCTTCAAATCATTTGCGCCAAAGACAACTTTGGAATTTTCGTCTGGGGTGACAGCTGTTGTAGGACCAAATGGCAGTGGAAAATCAAATTTTACTGAAGCAATCAGATGGGTTATGGGCGAGCAAAGCCTGAAAACTCTTCGTGGCAAAAAAAGCGAGGATATTATTTTTGCTGGCTCAAAGAATAAGGCAAGATTGGGAATGGCGCAAGTTTCAATGCATCTTGATAATTCTGATCATGCAATGCCAATTGATTATAATGATGTTATTATTACTCGTAAACTTTTTAGATCTGGCGAAAGTGAATATTTTATTAATAAAAATAGAGTTAGATTATTAGATATTCGAGAATTGCTGGCTAAAACAGGCTTTGGACAAAAAACTTATTCTGTAATTGGCCAAGGAATGATTGACGCTTTTTTGAAAGCTGGACCAAAAGAGCGAAAAGAATTGTTTGAAGAAGCTGCTGGAGTGAAACAATTTCAAATTAAACGAAATTTGAGTGTAAATAAATTAACACAAACTAAAACAAATTTATCTCGTGTTTCTGATTTGCTGAAAGAGATTGAGCCAAGATTAAGATCTTTAAAACGACAGGCGAACAAAGCGCAAAGAAAAGAAGAAATTGAAAAGAAATTTGATGAAATTTGTGATCAATATTTTAATCATAGCTGGAATAAACTAAAAGAAGCTTTTAAACTAAACGACAAACAACTTGTAGTATTGGCAAAACAAGAGAAAGAAACTGTAAATTTAATCACTGATTTGCAAAAAAATCTAGATAGCCGTAATTTACAAGAAGATTTTGCAGAGAAAAGACAAAGACAAGAAAGACTGAATGAATTATTTTTGAATAAGAGCGAGATCAATGAAAAAATCATGGAAGTTACGGCTAAAATTTCTCTTGCTAAAGCCTCAGATACAAATTTGAACCTTAAAGATAGGATTAAATTATTAGAAAACGAGGTTTCAGAATTAGAAACGAATGTTTCTGAATTTTTGAATGAGAAGCAAGACTTGGAAAAAGATTTGAGTGCTAAAATCAAAGAACAATCTGATATACTAGCCAAAATAAAAGACTGCCAAGATAAATTATCAACTTTGAAATCAGGCTTAATGTCTGAATCGCTAACATTGACTGATATACAGAAAGATTTGGAAATTTTATTTAAAAATGAATCAAATTTATTTGAAAAGATAAATTCTTGTGAAAATTTAGATGAATTAGATAAACTTAAACAGCTAATTTTTGATGTTCATTTTGAAATGGAAAAATTATTATTAAAAATTCAAAAAGCTGCCAAAAAAGAAGATATTAGCATTCAGAAAAAACTTTCGGAAATTCAGAAGAGCTTAAGCGAATTATTTGACGAGAGAGATTCCTTAACTTCGCAGATTAACAGCGTTAAAGTTTCAATTGCTATTTTAGATACAAAACATAAATCAGCAGAACAACAACTTGATCCTCGCAAAAAGGAAATTGATAATTTGAATAACGAGACTAAGACAAAATCAAAAAAAGAAGTCTTGGCAAATTTTGAAAAATTAGAAAACGAGAAAAAAGGATTAGGAAACAAAATCTTAGCTTTAGATAAAGAAATCGGTAATATTCAAGGCGAATTAGAAGATGAAGTGAAGAAAGAACAAGAAATAAGAGATCAATTTGTTGAACAAGAAAATAAATATAGAACAAAACAAAATTCTTTAAATAATATTAAAGATCAAATCAGAGAGATTGAAGTTAAAAACGCAAATTTATTAGCTTCCAAGAATGTTTTGCTGGAAGAAATGCATGAAAATTTTGGCCAAGAAAAAACTGCTGATTTAACAAAACTTTTTGAGAGCAAGCCAAAAAAAATACATAATTCTGATGAATTGCATGTTTTGATTGCTAGATTAAAAAGAGAAAAAATGATCATTGGCGAGATTGATCCGTATGTCTTGAAAGAACACAAAGAAGTAAACGAGAGATTTGAATTTTTGACTACGCAAAAAGATGATTTGGAAAAAGCAATTATTTCTTTGGAAAAAATAGTAGATGAATTGGATAAGACTATTAGCTCCAAATTTGATGCGTCATTTGAAAAAATTAATTTGCAGTTCCAGAAGCATTTTGAAATTTTGTTTGAAGGAGGAAAAGCAAGGCTTGAAAAATATCGACCTAAAGTTGAGATTATTGATTCTTTCGGAAATAAAAAGCTTGAATTATCGCAAGATTCATATATTGATATTAAGGCAACTCCTCCAGGCAAGAGACCGAGAGACTTGAGCTTGCTTTCTGGCGGTGAAAGAGCGCTAACTTCAATTGCTTTGATATTGGCAATTATTGCAAACAATCCAGCTCCATTCATTGTACTTGACGAAGTTGATGCATCTTTGGATGAAGCAAATACTTCTAGATATGCTAAAATTATTGAAGAAGTTGCTAAAAAATCACAATTTATTGTCGTTACTCATAATCGCGAAACAATGAATTGCGCCAAGGCTTTGTATGGAGTAACGATGAGTTCTGATGGAGTTTCTAAGTTGCTGAGCATAAGTCTTGAGGGACACTGCTAGATAAAATTTCGAATGACTAATTCCGAATTCCGAATCAATTCCAAATAACAAATGCCAAATTTCTAAAGTTTCGACATTTGTGATTTAATTTTTTAACATTGATTAGACATTCGGTATTCGACATTCGGTATTATTTACTTTAGCGTGTTTTTGACTGAATTGACCTTAAAAGCCTTGACTGTTTTATTAATTCTGGTAGACTTACGTATATGTTAACAATAAGACTTACAAGAATCGGCAAGAAGAACCAACCTAAATATAGGCTGGTTTTGACTGACCACACATTTCCTCCAAAAGGAAAATTTATTGAAATTCTAGGATCTTTCGATCCAAGGAATGAAAAAATTGAAATTAAAAAGGAAAGAGTTGAATATTGGTTGAAGCAAGGTTCAAAGGTTAGTCAAACTGTTAAGGAATTATTAAAGGATCAGAAAGTTCAAGGTAAATTAGAAGTATTGAACAGAAAAGACAGAGCACAGGTTACGAGGAAGGGTGCGGAAGTTGCAAAGCCTGCTCCGATTGTAAAGCCATCCGCCTCCGCTCCTGCCTCCGCTAAAGCTACGGCAGACAAGCCTGCTGAAGCTCCGGCGGGCAAGGAAGAAAAAAAGGAAGAGGATAAAAAAACAGAAGCAAAGAAAAATGAAACTCCAGCAAAGCCTGAAGAAAAGAAAGAGCAAAAAGCAGAAGCTCCAAAAGCTGAAGCTCCAGCTAAAAAATAATAGCACTCTTCAACAGAAAATAATATTGACAAAACTTACTATTCTGATATAATTAAATTGTTGGTATTAGATTGCGTTTTTCATGAAAGGGCCTGGTCGACCTTAAAGATTTAAAAACATTCTAATGCTTTCGTAATGAAGTAATTAATTTTAAAGCTATGGCAGAAAAAGCACACGATCAAGAATTCGTAGAGTACATTGTCAAGTCATTAGTTGATGCTCCTGACAAAGTCAAATCAAACAGAACAGTTGACGAAATGGGTGTTTTGATCACTCTAGACGTTGACGCAGCAGACATGGGCCAAGTAATTGGACGCCAAGGTCAAACTGCAAAAGCCATCAGAACTTTATTGAAAGTTGTTGGCGCAAAAAACAACGCTCGCGTTAACTTGAAGATCAATGAACCAGAAGGTTCTGAAAGAACAATGAAGCCAGCAGAAACTGCTCCAAAAGCAGCTGACGCTACTTCTGATGTTGTTGAAGATCTTAAACTGTAATTTTAAATCTTATTTAGATTTAGATAATAAAAGCCACCATTTATTGGTGGCTTTTATGTAAATAACAAATAACCAAGAAACAAGATACAAACAATATTCAATCACCAAATTCCAATGACCAAACCGTCGTTCGTCGAGTTTGATGATTGGTTATTCTAATTTCTAATTTGTTTGTTTCTTGTATCTTGGTAATTAAAAGTTATGCTATTTGATATAATCACAATTTTTCCCAAAATTTTTGACTCATACTTTACTGAGTCTATTTTAAAACGTGCGCAAAAGAAAAATTTGATTAAAATTAATATTCATAATTTGCGCGATTGTACTTTAGATAAACATAAGAAAGTCGATGATAAGCCTTATGGAGGAGGACAAGGCATGATTCTACAGGTCCAACCTTTTTATAGCGCTTTACAAAAAGTAAAAAGCCTGCCTGCCGGTAGGCAAGGTCAAAAGGAAAAAGGTAAAAGTGGCAAGGCAAAAGTAAAAATCGTGATGCTGACTCCTGCTGGAAAAACGCTAGATCAGAGAATGGCGATGAAATTGTCTAAACTTGATAATATTATTTTATTATGTGGAAGATATGAAGGCTTTGATGCGAGAATAGATAAATTTGTTGATGAAAAAATTTCAATCGGCAATTATGTTTTATCTGGAGGAGAATTGCCAGCTATGGTTTTGGTTGAAGCTGTCACAAGATTGATTCCTGGTGTTTTGGGACATTCACATTCTGCTGAAGATGATACGTTTTCTGTAGATAAAGATTATGTGGAATTTCCACAATATACTAGACCCGAGAAATTTCAAATTTCAAATGCCAAAACTCTTACTCTTTCTGTGCCTAAAGTGTTGCTGTCTGGAGATCATGCTAAGATTGAGGAGTGGAAGAAAAAACATATTAAAAAGAAAAAATAAAAAAAACAGCTTTGATGCTGTTAGTTGGTTGAGTAAAGAATAATGTACAAATTGATATTGTGGACTGATGTGGTTATGCCTGTGATCCTCTGTGCATGAGCAGGAAAATCTTTTTTCTACTTTGCAAATGGTGTTTCAAATTTTTCAGCGTAAAAAGGAATTTCTTTGCTGCCTGGCAAATTACCAAGATAAATGAATGCAACTCCATTGCCATGATCAATGATGAGAGGCTTATCTGGGTCAAATTGTGATTGCTCGATTGATTTTTGAGTTGGTTGCTGAACGACTTTTTCTGGTTTCGCCATCATAAATAATGCCAGGTAAAAAATAGCAAATGTAAAAATAAGTCCTGCAGCTATGCTAGAGCCCACAAAAATCCTTCCATTGCGATCGTTTCTCTTGACTTTTTCATTTACTTTTCTTGCCACTTCATTCAACTCTTCTACTGATTTATCCACTTTGTCCTCCTGTCTTGTCCTCTTTGTGAGGAATATAAAGAACAATCTTTTTCTGATTTTTAAGTATATTCTTGATGACCTTTTTTGTCAATTTGTTTAAGATAAGTTCTGTTATTTTTTTATCGCGTAGGGAACAAAAATTTTTGTTCCCTACGATTTGACGCTAACTTATCCCCAGAATAAAGATATTGACTTGACAATATTTTTTTAATGGACTAGAATTTAAATACTAATTACTTACAACTAGATTCTAGTTAAAAGCTCTGAGAAATTGTAGCTTGATATTTTTTGACTTAAAAAAATCAAAAAGATTCAACCTATAATTCTCGCACTTTGATAATTAAATAGTGATAAGAGTTTTACGTTAATTCCGTTTATTTTTGAGCTAACAAGCTTACTTTAAATTTTTTAGTTGATCTATGATTAATTTATTAATTATAGATATTTATTGAGAGTTTGATCCTGGCTCAGGGTGAACGCTGGCGGCGTGTTTTAGGCATGCAAGTCGTACGAGCCGTACCTCACTGCGTTCGGACGGAAATTCTAAATTCTAAATCCTAAATTCTAAATAAATTAAAAATACAAAATTTTAAATGTTCAAAAACTTTACATTTGAATTTTGGTAATTTCGATTTATTTAGAGTTTAGATTTTAGGATTTTGAGTTTCCGTACCGAGCATAGCGAGGTACGGCTAGTGGCAAATGGGGTATTAATACGTTGGTAATCTGACTCAAAGACAGGCATAAGCCGGAGAAATCTGGTCTAATACCTGATAATAATGGGGGGACGAAAGTCATTCCTATTTAAAGCTAAATCGCAAGATTTAACACTTTGAGAGGAGCCTACGGCCTATCAGCTAGTTGGCGGGGTAAAAGCCCACCAAGGCTATGACGGGTAGGGGGTTTGAGAGGATGGCCCCCACCATCGGGACTGAGACACTGCCCGGACTCCTACGGGAGGCTGCAGTCGAGAATCTTCCGCAATGTGGGCAACCATGACGGAGCGACGCCGCGTGATCGATGAAGCCCTTCGGGGTGTAAAGATCTTTTGTGTGGGAATAAGTCCAGCGTATTTTGCTGTTGTACTTCATGATTTTGTTATAATCCACCTGCGTCCTGAGGGACTCCGGTGGACAAGTCAGATAGTCATTTCTGTTACGGTCATAAGAATTACGATAGCGAAATGCGCTGGGTTGAAGGTACCATACGAATAAGCCATGACTAACCTCGTGCCAGCAGTCGCGGTAATACGAGGATGGCAAGCGTTACCCGGAATTATTGGGCGTAAAGCGTCTGTAGGCGGTTTGTTAAGTTAATTGTTAAATCCTGGTGCTCAACATCAGGGCTGCATTTAAAACTGGCAGACTTGGGATCAGAAGAGGCAAGAGGAACTCCCGGTGTAGCAATGAAATGCGTTAATATCGGGGGGAACTCCAGTGGCGAAGGCGTCTTGCTAGTCTGTTTCCGACGCTGAAACACGAAAGCGTGGGTAGCGAATGGGATTAGATACCCCAGTAGTCC
>CAZNOH010000001.1:0-654272 GCA_964574655.1 uncultured Candidatus Saccharibacteria bacterium | reverse complement strand
CATATTTTTTAGTAGTTTTGGGTGAAATAGGTGCGAGCGTGGTTGTAAAGTGATAATCAAGAATTTGGTTCTCAACCAATTAAAATTTTCCCAGAAAATTTTAATCACCGGTTCAATTCCGGTTAGGGGTAAAAATCTATTACGCAATTTACTTATAAGTTTCATGAATTAGAAGCGCAGACTTCTTTTTTTGTTGCCAAAAATAAAAATCCAAGCTATACTAATTAGCGCCGATAAAGCAAGTTCTTTCAAAAAATGCAAGCCAAGAAAAAAGGAGGAGGATATGTTTTTAAAATTTCGCAGTCTGATGTTTGAAAAATGCAGTGAATGTGAGGGCATAGGTGAAATAAAACAACGTCTTGAGTATTCTTATCAGGAAGAAACAATCCCATGTTATTCATGCAAAGGTAAAAAAGAAACACTCACCAATATCTCCCGCTTATCTATTGGTGCTTTACTTATTTTAGCTTTTTTTCTATTGTTCATTGGACTCAAACCGCTTTTTCAAGCCTTAAAATTTGAAAAAGCACCGGTCCAGCCTAGCTACCAAGTTGAAGAAATTTTTTACTCCAGCGCCGATCAAAACTGTCCATACTTCAAGTATTTTCAAATTCCCTTTAATCCCACACCTCAGGATTTAAGTCCTATTTTTGCAAATAAATGCGATTATTATAAATTCACCTACGGTCTGCAAAAATGGCAGGCAGAAGATCAGAATAGTGAAAACTCTAAACACATCTTTCATATTCAAGAAATAATCAGGCTCGATGATGCCGGCTACGATTATTATTTGGTGGATAAGCAAATAATTGTAAAAATTCCCAAATCTGCTTTTCAAAATCTTCGCGAGGCTATTTTTAGAATTGTTTCTTCAGAATTACGCAGCATTAGAATATTTATGAGCCAAAATGGCGTTGCAGTTGATTATCGCCTATATGTAGTTAAATTCTATGAAAATTCTGATCAGTTAAATAGTTATCTTGGATTAGATGAAAGCGTGCAAGCCATCACAATCCCTTGCAATTATCTTGGTATGCCTTCAACAATGCTTAGATCAAAATCGCAATCAAAAGAATCAATCCTTAGGCAAACTTTCAAGCATGAAATAGCCCACGCTGTCATGTGTTCATCTTATGGAATAGATTTTTGGACAGAACTGCCAGAATGGGTTAAAGAAGGAAGCGCTGCATTCTATGCCGATGATCAAGAAGGGCCACAGTTTATTTCTTCAGACAAAGAAAAAGTTGTATTTTCTAGAATACCATATGTCCGAATTTGCTTCAAAAGAGCCTTTGCAAGCGCTAGTTCACAAATCATGCAATCACTCTTGAGTAAGAATTTAGCTTCAATTCATGAAGTTGAATCCAAAATTTCCTGTCAAGCAGAAATGCGAGAATGTAAAAGCGATTGCCGTGAAAAACAACGGAGCATTATTGACATACCAACTAATACGGATAATATTCCAATTGTCGCTCAAATTATACAAGAAGCTGATGAATGTGCAAAAAAATGTTCCTTTGAACTTAGAGACTAACTAGCAAGCTTATAGCTTGTTTTTATTTTATTAAATAATATGCTAAACTAATAATATTAAGTAATAAAAATCTGTGGCAGATAAAATAAACAAAAAAACATTATATTGTACGATTTTTCCTGATTGCTACAAAAATAATCTTAAGCTATGGGAATGTCCGAGCTTTCTTTTTTTAGTTACTGGAATTATTACAATAGTTGTCATGATCACTACGTATATCTTAACAAACATTTACACATCTCCAGAATTTGTTGTCTTTAGCGTTGTTGCAATTACAATTATTTTAATTATTACTGGCTATTTAATCACGCAAGGAATCGGTAAGATTACCGAAGCAAAAATTATTGCTGAACGTGAAAAAAAGAAAACTGAATCCATTATAATGAATCTTTCCGATGGTTTATTGATGCTTGATAATACCTATAATATTATATTGCTTAATCCAAGTGCAGAAAAATATTTAGGCATTAAAAAGGAGCAAGTCGTAGGATTAAAAACATTTGAAAGCGAGATAAATCAATTTCCCAATCTAAAAAAGATCATTAAAAAAATTCCTGAAAGTCCAACAAATCTCAAAACAATTGAAGAGAAAATTTTAATAGAATCTCCAGAAAAAAGATATCTAAAAATAACAACTTCTCCTGTTTATGATAGTCGAGGTACTTTTATCGGCTTCGTAAAAGTTTTGCATGATTCCACTAAAGAAAAAGAAATAGAACAAATGAAGTCTGAATTCATATCTTTGGCATCGCATCAATTAAGAAGCCCGCTCTCTAGTTTAAAGTGGCTTCTTGAAGTTTTATTGCGTGGCAGGATTGGCGCGTTTTCTGAGGAACAAACAAAAGTGTTGACTCAAATGAGCGAATCAAACGAAAGAATGATTAAAACCGTCCAAAGTCTTCTGAACGTATCGCGCATTGAAGAAGGCAAGAACGGCTTAGAACTTTCGCCGATCAGTTTTACTGAAATAGTTGAAAATACGATCAAAGATATTCAAGCTCAAGCATTTAGCAAGAAAGTAAAAGTTAGTTTTAATAAGGAAGATTTTGAAAAGGCAAATCTAGATCCAGAAAAAATAAAAATTGTTGTTCAAAATATCATTGATAATGCTGTAAAATATACGCCTGAAAATGGTTCAGTCCAAATAAAAGCTTCAAAAGAAGGCGACAAAATAAAATTTTCGGTCACAGATTCGGGCATCGGTATCCCAGAAGCAGAACAATCAAAAATTTTTGTTAAATTCCATCGCAGTGAAAATGCCAGGCTCTTGTCAGTTCATGGCACAGGACTTGGGTTATACATCGCCAAAAAAATTGTTGAAGCGCATAAAGGCAAGATTTGGTTTGAATCAAAAAAAAATCAAGGTACAACATTTTATATTCAACTGCCTACAAATTTAAAATAAGTAATCGTTAAATTGTTTTGTTGCTAAGTTATTTGCAATTAACAATTTAGCCATTTAGCAATTTAACAATATAGCTATGCCAACAAAAATATTGATCGTTGAAGACGAAGCAGCTCTTTTGTACGCGCTTAAGGCCGAGTTATCACATAATGATTTTGAAGTAATTGAGGCAATAGATGGTGAAAAAGGATTGCAAGCTTTAGAAAATCAAAAGCCAGACATTGTTATCCTAGATTTATTGCTTCCAGGCATTGATGGCTTTGAAGTTTTGCGTAGAATTAAAAGCAAGCCAGAGACAAAAGACATTCCAGTTATAATTTTAACGAACCTGGGCGATAAAGAAAATGTTGAAAAAGGTAAAAAACTTGGAGCAGATGACTATCTAATAAAAACCGATTATTCATTGGAAGAAGTCATAAAAAAATTAAAAGATTTAGTCAATAAAACAAAAAAATGAGAATAAGATTATTATTTATTCTAATTATTTTTTCATTTGCAATTAATTTTTCATGTCTTGCAAAAGCTATTGATCCACAAATAAATGAACCGACTCCAGAAGAAATTGGCAACAAAATAAAACAAGACATCGCAGATCAAAAAAAAGAAAATGAAAAGCAAGTTGCTGAAATCAAAGATTTTTTACCAGCTTTAGACAATATTATTGTTGATACCATAGAAAAAAATGGGCAGAGTATTGTTGAGATTAATTCCAGTATTTTGCCACAAGAAAATGGTCAGCCAATTTTCTATGTTAAAGAATTCATAAAAGAGCCATTTGTATTTTTTGTTTCTGAAGCAAATACTTTTGAATATAAAAATAAACTTTATAGTTTTACCGGCAATCCGATTTTTCGTTTCAAGCTCAAAAGCGCACCTGACGGCAAGATTACTTTAACTTCTGAAGGATCAAAAATAAAAATAAAAAGCCAGCAATATTATGTTTCAACTGATCTAAATTTGAGAATCCAAGATGGAGCTTTTTCAGCTATGAAACAAGACAATGACTATCCAATCAATTTCTTTCAAGATGTTTTGTTCAAAAAAGCCATAGACGGTTATAAAGATTATGACATTAAAAGTGCAGATTTATCTTTAGTTAATAATATTTTAGAATATCAGGTCAAGCTAAATATAAGAGGCAAAATTCTGTGGATGTTTGATACGAACTTTGATTTAATAGCCAAAATGAATGCAAATAATGGCAAGATATCAGTAGAAAAACCATGGTGGGAAACATTTGTATTTTAAACATCGCTAATAGTTTGCTAATATTTGCGAATATTTTGCTAATAAAGTATAAAAACATGACCATAAAATTAGTTTTATTAGCAAATGATTAGCAAATATTCGCAAATTATTAGCGAATATTTTAATTTGTATGCCAAGCAGAGAACAATTAGTTTCACAAGATATTTCAACTCCAGAAATAAAATCAAGCGAGTCAGGTCTTGAAATTGCCCAAAATACACAATTAGAAAGTGCAGTTAGCAAGGCTAACGAAATAGCTGAATCAATACAACAAGACAAGCCAGTTACGGCCGAACAAGTTTTGGAATTAGAAAAAGATTTAGGCAATTTAAAAGTTAATATCGGCGGAGAAGAAATGACAATGGCAGAAGCCAGAAAAATTCCAGATTTAAAAATGAACATGAGAATTTGGGAAGAAATAAAAACAGGAAAATATGATAGAATGTCCGAAATAACCCATGTTAGTTCAGAAATTGTGAAAATACTAATAAAAAGTGAGAGAATTTTTTTACCTCAGGCCCACTCTTTTTCTAAAAGTGCAATCGAACTTCTAGGTACAGTGAAAAACAGGCCGCTTTTTTTAGATGGGTTGAGAGAAATTTCAGACTATGAGGCAGAATGTTTAGGCAATCATGTCGGGACATTATTTTTAAGAAATGTTATAACTTTGTCCGATTCTCAGGCCGAGCACTTGAGCCATCACGTTGGAAATCTTAGGATGGACAATCTTAGCTCACTATCAGACAAAGGAGCTGCACAATTTATTAATTTTCAACAGCATATTGAAGTCCCGTTTGATATTAAAGATCAAATCGCCAGACTGAAACAAGAGAGAGACGAGGAAAAATAATTATATTTTAATATGCCAAAAAGCAGAGAACAATTAGTTTCCCAAGATATTTCAAATTCAGAAAAAAATTCTAGAGAGCCAGGACTTGAGCTTGCCAAAACTCCTGAATTAGAAAAAGCAGTTAATAGGGCTAACGAATTAGCTGAAGCAATTCAACAAGATCAACCAGTTACAGCTGAAGCTGTTTTAGATTTAGAAAGAGAATTAGGCAATCTGAAAGTTATCGTTGGCGGAGAAGAAATGACAATTGAGGAAGCAAGACAAATTCCGGATCTAAAAAGAAATATGGAAATTTGGGAAGAAATTAGAGAAAGGAATTTAGATAATTTTTTTAATATGACATATTTGGCAACTGATATTGCAAGGTTATTAGTCTTCAAGCAAAGAGGTGCGGTATTGGATCTTAAAAGCTTAAAAAGAATTTCTAATAACGTTGCAGATATTCTTGAAGAACATAGAGGGAGCTTATTTTTGGAAGGCATAGAAGAATTATCAGATAATGCTGCAGAATCATTGTCAAAACACAAAGGGAAAGTGGTACTTAGCGGACTAAAACCTATGTCTGACAGATCAGCTTCTTATTTTATCAATTTTCCGTTTGATTTGAATGTTTCTCAAGAAATAAAAGAACAAATTTCCAGACTCAAAAGAGAAAGAGATGAGAAAAAATAATATATTTAACTATGCCAAAAAACAGAGAACAATCAGTTTCGCAAGATATTTCAACTCCAGAAAAAAGATCAAGCGAGTCAGGACTTGAAATTGCTAAAACTCCAGCGTTAAAAAATGTAGTTAGTAGGGCAAACGAATTAGCCGAAGCAATTCAGCAAGATCGACCAGTTACAGCTGAACAAGTTTTGGATTTAGAAAAAGAATTAGGAAATCTTAAAGTTATGGTCGGAGGAGAAGAAATGACAGTCGAAGAAGCAAGACAAATTCCGGATTTAAAAATGAATATGGAGATTTGGGAAGAAATTGAATCTGGAAATTTAAATCGCGTAGAAGAATTAACGTATATAACTACTCACATTGCAAAGAGTCTAAGAGAGAAACTAAATAGAGTAGGGAAAAATGCGCTTGAATTGTGGAATATCAGAAGCATAGAAGAAAAGACATTGATATCTTTGAGTCAGTACGAACATTCATTGTTTTTAGACGGACTAAAAAATATAACAGACAGACAAGCAGAAATTTTGAGTAAGCATCAGGGAACATCGACGAACGACGTGTTAACGATTGGAGTTAAGACATTACCGACAAAACAAGCAATGTATTTGAGCAAACACAATGGAGATTTACTTCTTGAAGAGCTTGTTTCAATGTCCGATGAAGCAGCAGATTTTTTTGTCGATTTTGAATACCGTTTGATTACAACGACAAAAGTCAAACAGCAAGTTGAAAGATTGAGGCGAAAGAGAATAAAATAAAAATTTAAGCTTTATTTTTGAATTTATATTTTGTATATAAATTTTATAGACTTATCCCCAAAAACCCTTGACAGGTTTTTTTTTATTGCTACAATATAATCAGCACTCAATCAAGTAGAGTGCTAGCACTAAAACTTTTAAGTGCCAATTCACAAATTTCTGCGTTTTCCGCGTTCGCTTCTGCGTTTTTCCGCGATTCTATATTTATAAATACAAACATGAATTCACGCCAAAGGACAATATTAACAACGATTATCAAAGAATACATCCAAACCGCTGAACCAGTTGGCTCAAAAGTTTTAGTTGATAAATATAATTTTGATTTATCATCTGCAACTTTGAGAAATGAAATGAAAGAATTAGAAGACATGGGATTTTTGACTCAACCTCACACTTCAGCGGGCAGAACTCCAACTGACAAAGGTTATCGATTTTTTGTAGATAGCTTAATGGGTGAAAAAGAATTAACAGTTAGCGAGCAAAGACAATTACAGACAGAATTAATCAAGACTAAAGCAAAATATAATAGACTAGCTAAATCAACAGCCAAAATATTATCTAGATTATCCGATAATTTAGTCATTTCCGGAATCTTAAATTCAAACGATTTTTGTGAAGCTGGAATGCCAAAATTGCTAAAACAGCCAGAATTCAAAAATCCAGATGAAGTTTATTGTGTCGCTGAAGCGCTTGATTTATTAGATGAAAGAACTGATATGCTTTGCCAAAAAGCAAAAGACAAAGCCGTTAAAGTTTATATCGGCAAAGAAAATCCGCTTCACATCAAGAATTGTTCAATGATTGTTTCCCAAATAAAATATCCTTCCGGCGAAAAAGGATTTATCGCCATAATCGGTCCAAAAAGAATGCATTATGATAAAAATATTTCGTTGTTAGAACATATTACGAAGTTTTTGGGATCAGGTTTGATGATTATAGTTTTAATAAATTTAATTAGTCCTAATTTCTAATTTTAAATTTCTAATTTCTATTAAATTTCTAATGCATAAATTTTCAAACCTTTCTTTCGTCGTCGATGTTTAGAAATTAGAAATTAAAAATTTAATAAAAATTAGAAATTAGAAATTAGAAATTTTAAAGTTATGTTTAGAAAAAAGATTCAAAAAAATAATGAATTAGACAAGATAAAAAAGCAAGCCGACGAATATCTTAACGGCTGGAAGCGTGCTCAAGCAGATTATCAAAATCTAAAAAAACAAACAATCAGCCAGCAAATAGATTTTGTAAAATTTGCCAACGAAAATCTGATTTCAGAATTAATTCCAGTCCTAGATAATTTCCAATCAGCTTATAATGTATTGCCAAAAGAGTTAGCCAATAATTCTTGGGCGCAAGGCATTAAATTCATCAAGAAACAGTTAGAAGATGTCTTGGCGAAGAACGGAGTAAAGCCGACAGAATGCTTAAATAAAGAGTTCGATCCAAAATTTCACGAAGCAGTAAATTGTAAGAAAGAAGATAATGCCAAGAAAGAAAAGTTAATCGTTTGCAAAGAACTTTGCAGAGGCTATGAACTTAACGGCAAAATAATCAGGCCAGCAAAAGTTGAGGTAAAATAGAATTTTTAAAAATACATTTATGACAGAATTAATTGATATAATCGAAGATAACAAAACTCTTATTGAAATTATCTTAGGCATTATTTTCAATGGCTACACGATTTATATAATAATCAAAATAATTATGAATATTAATATAAAAAATATAGGCAATAAACAAATTATTAATACAAAAGATTCAGATACAACACAAGTGGCTAATTTGTATGGTGATGGCAAGATAGAGCAGAATATACACCCGACAATAATACAAAAGTATAAAAATGATTATGATGAGAGAGTAAAACGAAAAACAATGATGTTTCAAATTGAACGATTTAAGAAAAAGAAAAAAGAGACTGAAGAAGAATACAAACATAAAAAAATAGAAGTTTACGATAGAATTATGAATAATCATGAAAAAAGAGGATTGCTACCCTTGAATAAACATTTTGCAGAAATAGAAATAAATATGGAATATAAAAAACTAGATAATGAAAAAAATAGCAAATTAGAGGATATCCAATTAGAGATTGATAAATTAGAAGAGAAATTAAATAAAAAATAGCTAAATTAATATAATAATCTAAATAGTTTAATCCGTATTCGAGTATTTATTCGAGCAATAATATTCGAGATAGGATTAGAGAAAAATTTATGTCTAAGATACTAGGTATTGATCTAGGAACAACAAATTCCTGCATGGCCATCATTGAAGGTGGCGAGCCAAAAGTTTTAGAAAACAAAGATGGAAATCGCACAACTCCATCAGTTGTTGCAATAAAACAAGATGGCGAAAGAATTGTCGGACAGCTAGCAAAAAGACAAGCTGTTACAAATTCTGAAAATACAGTTTATTCAGTCAAAAGACTTATCGGTCGTAAATTTGATTCTGAAGAAGTTCAAAAAGATTTGAAAGTTTTGCCTTACAAAGTCAATCAATCAGGTTTAGGTGTTAAAGTTGTTATGCATGAAAAAGAATATACTCCTCAAGAAATTTCAGCTATGGTTTTGCAGAAATTAAAAAAAGATGCTGAAGAAAAAACAGGTGAAGAAATAAAAGAAGCAATCATTACAGTTCCTGCCTATTTTGATGATGCTCAAAGACAGGCAACTAAAGACGCTGGAAAGATTGCTGGTTTAGATGTAAAAAGAATTATTAATGAACCAACAGCTGCTGCATTAGCTTATGGTTTTAATAAGAAAAAGAATGAAAAAATTGCAGTTTATGATTTAGGCGGTGGTACATTTGATATTTCAATTTTGGAAGTAGGCTCAGATACTGTTGAAGTAAAATCAACAAATGGCGATACTCATCTCGGTGGTGATGATTTTGATCAAAGAATTATTGAATATTTGGTTAGCGAATTCAAAAAAGAGCAAGGCATTGATTTATCTCAAGACAAAATGGCTATACAGCGATTAAGAGAATCAGCTGAAAAAGCTAAACACGAGTTATCAAGTGCTTTGGAAACAGAAGTTAATCAACCATTTATTACAACTGACAGCACAGGTCCAAAACACTTAAATATTAAAATCACTCGTGCTAAACTAGAAGAGTTAGTTGGCGATTTAGTCGAAAAAACTATTGAACCATGCAAAAAAGCATTGGAAGATGCAAAACTAAGCATTTCTGATATCAATGAAGTTGTGATGGTTGGTGGACAAACAAGAATGCCAATGGTACAGAAAAAAGTTGAAGAATTCTTTGGCAAGAAACCACACATGGGTGTAAATCCTGACGAAGTTGTTGCAATCGGCGCTGCAGTTCAAGCTGGTGTTTTGCAAGGCGACGTTAAAGATATTCTATTATTAGATGTTACTCCATTAACATTAGGTCTAGAAACATTAGGTGGAATAAGAACAGCTTTAATTAATCGAAACACAACTGTTCCAACATCAAAAGCACAAGTTTTTTCAACTGCTGCTGACAGTCAGCCGCAAGTTGAAATCAATGTTTTGCAAGGCGAAAGAGAAATGGCAAATGATAACAAATCTTTAGGCAGATTTATTTTAGATGGCATTCCACCAGCTCCAAGAGGCATTCCTCAAATTGAAGTTGCTTTTGATATTGATGCCAATGGAATTTTGAATGTCAAGGCAAAAGACAAAGCAACTGGCAAAGAACAAAAAATTACAATTACTGCATCTTCAGGTTTATCAGATGAAGAAGTAGAAAAAATGAAAAAAGATGCTGAAGTTCATGCTGAAGAAGATAAAAAGATTAAAGAAAAAATTGAAATCAAGAACAGTGCTGAGACTCTGATTTATACAGCCGAAAAAACATTAAAAGATGCAAAAGGCAAGGTTGATGAAAAAACATCAAAATTAATTACTGAAAAAGTTGAAGCTTTAAAAAAAGTTAAAGATACAGCAGAGGCTACAGTTGTCAAAAAAGCTACTGAAGATTTGTCTGCCGAATTGCAAAAAGTTGGTCAGAAAATGTACAAAGATGCGGAGGCAGCACAAGCTAAAGCACAACAAGCTTCTCAAGCTCAAGGTAAGCCGGCTCAAAGTGCTCCTCATGCCGATCCAAAAGGTCCAAATACTGTCAAAGGTGAATACAAAGAAGTACCAAAAAAATAATTTCGATTTGTCGTAGGGACAGAACAATGTTCTATCCCTACCTTGTTATATTGATTATAAAAAAACAATGCCAGCAGATTATTACGACATACTAGGTGTTACCAAAGATTCATCATCAGATGAAATAAAAAAAGCTTTTTATAAAAAAGCTCATCAATATCATCCTGATAAAAAAACAGGCAACGCTGAAAAATTCAAGGAAGCTAATGAAGCTTACCAAGTTTTGTCAAACAAAGAAAAAAAATCTCAGTACGATCAGTTCGGCCAAACATTTGAACAGGCTCAATCAGGAGGTGCTGGATCTTATGGCAATAATCCTTTTGGAGGATTCAATGGTCAAAACTATAATGTAAATCTTGAGGATTTTGATTTGGGTGATATTTTCTCATCTTTTTTTGGCGACAAAAGAAAGGCAAGAGGCAACAGAAACGCAGTAGTTGGCAATGATGTAAGCATTGATCTAAATATTAATTTTGAAGAAGCAAACTCTGACATAGATAAAGAAATTGAATTATACAAAAAAATTCAATGTCCAAATTGCAATGGTCAGGGCAATGAGCCAGGCACAAAAATAAATACTTGCAAAAACTGCCAAGGCAGCGGACAAGTAACGCAAGCTCGTCAAACAATGTTTGGCATGTTTTCTCAAGCTACAACTTGTCCGGAATGCCAAGGCAATGGTCAGATATTTGAACAAAATTGTTCTAAATGCAAAGGCAAAGGACAAATCAAAGGTTATAAAAAAATATCAATAACAATTCCAGCTGGAATTAGAGATGGTCAAACATTAGAACTTAGTGGCAAAGGAGAGGAAGGACAAAAGGGCGGAGAACCTGGCAATCTTTATATCACAATTCACGTTGCTTCTCATAAATATTTCAAAAGAAAAGAGGATGATCTAATTTATGAATTGCCCCTTAGTTTTACTCAATCAGCTCTCGGCTCCGAAATAGAAATTCCAACTCTTAATAGCAAAATTGCATTAAAAGTTCCTGCCGGAGTTCAAACTGGAAAAATATTTATTATAGATGGCAAAGGTTTTCCACATCTAAATCAGCAAGGATCTGGCGACATGTTAATTCCAGTCAGAGTTATTACTCCAATAAAGCTCAATAAAAAAGAAAAAGAATTATTATTGGAATTAGCCAAAAGCAACGGTCAAACAGTTAAAGTCAAGAAACACAATTTCTTTCATGGTCTATTTGAGTAGATTTTTTCCCATCTCCCATCTCTCGCAATATTATCCACTTTCTATTTTACATAATTAGATATTCTTGATATAATAAATACAAAAGTTTAAGACTAATTAAAAACAAAAATATGTCAACAGGTTTAGCTGCCGCGGTAAATTGGAGTTTACCGTCTTGGGATTTATTTATAATAATCTTTTTTGTCCTAGCCATTCTTATCTATGGAATGTCTTTGGGCAGAGAAAGAGTTTTAGCAGTTTTAGTGAGCGTTTACATCTCTCTGGCCATCACTACCAATTTGCCATTTATCAATGAAAAGATGTCCATGAAATTTGGGCTAGGACCTGTTTTTGTTCTTCAAATTTTAGCATTCTTTGGTTGCATTGCTGGCATTTTCTTTTTACTATCCAGAGTCGGCGCGCTTACCGGCTTTGTTGGCAAGCCAAGTATTCCAGTCATAGCCTTATTCAGTATTTTACAAGTTGGTCTTATTATCAGTTGCGTATTGTCATTCTTACCACCTACAGCTTTAACTTATTTATCATCAATGGTCAGGTTTGCCTTTGCATCAGACATTGGACGATTTTTGTGGATACTAGCTCCAATGGGCGCATTATACTTAATTCGTCAAAGAGAACCGACAACTCCTGAAGCAGAGAAGAAATAATCTTGTCATTAAAAAAACTTCGTGTTATCTTAATTAAAGAAATTTTATATTTCTTTTTTGTTTAAAAATTTATGAATCACAGCCTTATGGGCTGTGCCCAGAACAAAGTTTCTGTAATCAAAAAATAAGATAAACAATTATCTTATCGCGTATTTTAGCGCCACGAATAACATAATACAGAGACTTTGTTCTGGGTCCGTAGCTCAATGGTAGAGCTGTAGCCTTTTAAGCTATAGATAAGAGTTCGATTCTCTTCGGACCCAAATTAGAAACTTCTGAGCTTCAGAACGTCGGAAATCAGAACGTCAGAACGACCGAGCAAATCAAACATATATTTTTAAGTTAACAAAATCTGCATTTGATCGCAGTTTTTTTGTTGTCAAAATTCCGTCGTTCCAAAGTTCCGAAGATCCGAAAATCCGAAGCTCCATATAAAACATTGACAGCATTAAATTTTTATCATATACTATTTTGTTCATTCGCACACTGAAAAAAAAGGAGAGGAAAGATGGCCAACTTTCAAATTCAAGATCGCGTTGTAGCTTTGCAAGGATTGATTCAAGAAAATCAATTATCATTTTTTGATTCTTTAGCAAGTCATCCAGAGCGTCAGCAAGAAGCAGTTCAGCATCTTTTGAGAGCTCATCGAGAATCATTGGAAGAAACAGCAACCGAGCAATTTTCAGATATTCCTGAATTTGCGAGGCAACAAGCTCTTGATCAATACATGCACAATCTGCAAAGGCAAATGACATCTTGTCTAGTTGTATATGCTAGTAACCAACTTGCTTTGTCACCCCTAGTTCATATTGATGACTTTCAAATGACAGTTTTTTATAAAGTAGTTAAATATTTGCAATCCCTGGGTTACAAAGTTGAAAGTTCGGAAAGCTTAAGACAGAAATGTCGAGAGTCAGTTGGTCCTCATGGAACCATGATAGATGTTTTTAAAGTGAACAATTCTGGTAAAAAAACCCGCTTGCAAAGATTCTTTGATTATTTTTCCCCGTCATCAAATGAAGAGAAAGAATATTTTGCTAATTTACATTGTGAATCTAACATAATGAAACTTGATATGACGGACAGAAAGTTTAGCGAAGAAGCAACTTCATTAGCCAACAACATTGCCCATCTTTTCCAAATCGAAATAATTGTACATTTATAATCTCCATTTCGGAGATTTTTTTATTTCAGTGCATCAGACCGTCGGATCTTCGGAACGCCAGAAAATCTTGCGTCTGACGCTCCGAAGTTCCCACGCTCCGAAGCTCTGATTTCCGAAGCTCTGAATTAAAAAATCCTGTCAAAATAACAGGATCAAAAGGTGCAAACTAATAAAAAAGCTGAATCGGTTTGCCATACATAATGGCATCAATGATTTCTCTATCATGCGGTTCAAGGATAAATCCAGTAATCACTGTCGCAGAACTGGCAACGAAAATAATATTATCTATTCTATAATATTTCACATCTGCTTCTAGTCGAGGACGGGTTGTGTACAGACTTTTCAGGTATAGTTCTGCTTGGTCAGGCAACACAACTGTTAAGGGCGAGTGCAATAGCCCCAAGATGATAATTGCCACAGTAGACAAACAAAGCAATCTCTTTCGCTTATAAAAACGATCAAAAGCTATCAACACTTCGTTATATCTTTCTAATTCAATCATCCTTCTAAAATAATTTTCATAAGCAACAATTTCTATCTTTTGCTGGACATCAACAATATCTTCTGGCGACAAAAAAAATCCGAAATAAGACAGTTCTGACTCTTTGATTCTCAACCTCCACTGCACGAAGCGTTCAATCGCATGAACGCTCACAGGGTTCTTACTATTTCCATTGGTCGGGGAGCACATGAACTTGCCCTCCTCTGTGCTGTTTCTTTGTTCAAGGTACGATAATATAGCATATAACTTTTTAATTAAAAAGTCAAGTTATTTACCAAAAATAAAAGATATGCTATTATAAAATTAATAGAAAGATATATAAAAATAAAACAAAAATATGAAAGATTTATTTCCAAAAGCATTCAGAATTTTTATGGTTGCAGCAATTTTAATTGGGGGTGGGTTATGGCTTGATTATGAAGCCAAAAAAGGGACTAAAGAACAATCAGCATTAGGTAGTATTATTAAGACCTATCAGAGCTTTACAAAAGTCAACAAAAAAACTGCCAAGAAAAAGAAGAAAAAAAATACAGCTGCCAAAAAAAATGCAACAAATTCTGCAACAAACCAACCAGACGCAACAAAAGAAACAGCTAAGAAAAAAGCAAAGAAAACAACACCAAATACAGAAAATACCACAACTCAACAAGATCCTACAAAAAGCACTGGCGGTTATGTTGATGACACAATCAAAGAAAAAGCTCGACAAGAAGCTTTGGATGCAGCTAGAGAAATTTATAATCAAACTCAAACTCAGAAATAAATGATTATTAAATTCAATACAAAATTTACTCAGAATCCACTCAACCTAATGCGCAAAATTGGTTATATGCCATGGCGCGATCCAAGATCAAAAACTAATAGTTTTATTAGGCACCTTGGTGCTTCTTATTATCCTCGTTTTCATGCATATCCAAAGATTGATCAAGAGAATAATTTTATGATTGATCTGCATTTTGATTGGCGCAGACCAATGCACAAGATCGGCATCAAATCTACAGAAGGGCAGGAAAGTGAAGTTGTTCAAAAAGAAGTTGAAAGAATCAAAAGCATTTTAGAAAAACAAAGTTAAATTAATAAAAACAGCCTTAGGCTGTTTTTTTGTTTGTTGACATTTTCGGGTTTATTTTGTAAAATAAAACATCAAGAAATATTTTGATTGTCCTTTAAAATTTACTTTCTGATAACCAGAAAGTAAGGAACAAAAATTTTTGTTCCTTACAAAAAACAAGGAGGAAAGGAAAATGACAGCGAACAAGAGAATGGCCAGTTTTTTCTGTATTATGATTTTGTCTTTTTTACAAATTCTTTTTGCCTGTACATCAGAAAAAGATGACAGTTCTAATTCATCAAAAGCCAATGCAGTTCAAGGTGGACAGCCAGAGCAAAATTCTCCAGTAGTTTTTTTGATTGGTCCTACAACAGATTTAGGAAGTGGAATTTTAATTGGTCCAAGAACAATTTTAACTGCTAAACATGTAGTTTATTATGCTTGTGATACAAATCTTCGGTCAGTAGCTAGACAAGCTGAGTTTAATGCTTATAATCTTATTGGCAATGCAAAATGGAAGGATGCAAATGTAGAGAAAGTTGCCTGTCATCCATCAGCAAATATTGATGCTGCTATCGTAGAAGTTGAAACTGATATGAATCAGCCATATAGTAGTGTTTCGGAAGTTTTCAGTTCGCTTGGAACTCAAATTAAATGCATCGGCTATGGCTGGGATATGAACGATATTGGACTGTTAGTTAGACCGAGTTTTCCAACTGGCGAAATGATGACGGTTGACTCAGAAGATGATTTGACATTTCATTTTCAGGGTTCTAATGATAATTATGTTCGTCATGGTGATAGTGGTGGCGGTTGTTTTTCAAGCCAAGATCCGTGGATTATGCATGGAATTATGATTCAAATGGATAACACATTTGGTGGAATTGCAATAAAAACATCGTCGCTTTACGACTGGATCATGTCTGATGGCGATCCATGCGTTTATTATTGTCAGGACAAAGAATGCGGTGAAATCAATGGCTGTGATTGCAGTATCGGTCATCTTCAGCCAGAAAGGCAAGTTTCTTGCAGTATTAACGACCGATTTTGTCAAGATAATGAAGTCTTCTACCATACTATTGTAATTGATTATATCTGCGATGACGGTGCTTGGATACAAGAGTCGCCTTATATAGTTGATGATTTGCAACAAAAGTGCAGTCAAGATCAAGAATGTCGAAGTGGAGTTTGCGTGGAAAAAACAGAGACTTGCATTGATCAAGATCAAGATGGATTTGGCCAGAATTGTCCAATGGGAAATGATTGCGATGATTTTAATTTTGAAGTTAAATCTGATGCGATAGAAGTTTGCGATGGCATAGATAATAATTGCAATCATTTAGTTGATGAAGGTGATCTCTGTTTGAATGAACAATTCTGCCAAGATGGCAGTTGCATTTTTGAATGTGTAGCTGATGTTGAAATTTGTGATGGAATTGATAATGACTGCAATCACGAAGTTGATGAAGGAAATATTTGTCCTGATGGCCAGCTTTGTCAAAATGGCGATTGTGTAAATGAATGCCCAGAAGAAGAATTTTGCGATGGCATTGACAACAATTGCAACAATTTAATTGATGAAGGCGATATTTGCCTGCCTAATCAATTCTGCCAAGAAGGCGAGTGCGTTGATGAATGTATTGTTAGCGAAGAAATTTGCGACAATACTGATAATGACTGTGATCAAATTGTCGATGAAGATGTCTTTGGGGCAGGGATTGACTGCAATACTAATTTAGACAGAGACAGTATCTGCTATGCTGGCTTGACTGCCTGCGTTAACGGTCGAATGACTTGCCAGCCAATAATTATGCCAGAAGCAGAGAGTTGCGATGGAATTGACAATGACTGCGATGGAGATACTGATGAAAATGATGAAATTCCAGTTTGCAATAATGGCTATTCGTGCCACAACGGACAATGCAAGACAATTTGCGGAGACGGTTTATGTGTAGAGGGTGAAGATTCCAATGAATGTCCGGATGACTGTGAAGGCCCGCAACCAAGTTGTCCTTGCATGCATGGAACCTGCTGGCCACCCGTTGAGTGTCCAGATTGGGGTCCGGCTGGCACTCAGATCTGCCGTGATGGAACAATAAGAACTTGCGTTTGTGCAGGAGCAGTTAATTCACATTATATGCCAGACAATTGTCCGCCTTGATGCAAAGGAGAACAGAGATGGATAAAAGCATAAAAGTTGATTTTCGGCCCATCGAACCGCCCAAACTTGTTCAAGAATTTAAGCCAGAACTTTCCGCTTCGCTAGAGAAAACAACTATAATCGCGAGAAGCATTGATGATCAAGAAGCCTTGTCGAAATTGGACCGGTGGTTATGGAATAATCGAGTTCGCCGTAGTTATTGCAAGCGCTTGCAAATTTCGGATAGAAAATATTGGCTAGTTCCGTGCCTGCAATGCCAGGCAGAAGTTGATGTCAAATATCATGCGTTGTTTTATAAAACAGTCAACATCGGCCCGCGATTTTCTGTTCCTCACACCAATCCTTTTGCGCCTGGCAGAGTTGACTATCGTTCCGAAGTAGCTGACAAGTATGTTACTAGTATTGAACACAGATACCCGAAGGTAAGAACAACTTTCAAGTTTTGTGTGCCTATCTATCAAGGACAGGATTTTGGAGAAATGCTGAAATTGTTAGCTGGAACTCAGTCGACACAATTAGCCAAAATTGCTGTGGTTTTTCCTACATATCCTGGTACTTACGACAGCCCCGGTCCGACTAGCTATTTTGAAAAGCTGATTAGTTTTGCCATGCCAAAAGCAGCATCCATTCTCAATCCTGCTCGAGAACGAATTAGCTGGGGGCAATCAAGTTGCTTAACCGACGATGATTTTAAAATGTATGAATGCAAGATGGGTGTTTGCCGATATCAGCTAATTCACGTGCCGATTATGGAAGTGTTCGGTTTTGATCCTAGAGATGGCTGGGAATTGCATTGGTTGGTCAATCTTTCCAATGGGTCAGTTGTTGGAGATATTGCATATTCGAACTTTACCAAAATCATGCTTTTTTTAGAAAGAAACAAAATTCTTTAGTTCATTATTCCACAAGAGCTCTAAGCTCTTTTTTTTATTGCTTAATTTGTAAAATTTTTTATTGTTGATCTCAGAAAAATATTTGGCAATACAGCAATTTAACAATTTATCAATTTGAGCAATTTCACCTTTTTTCCTTGACACACTTAGAAAATGGTGCTAAATTAATATGAATAGCAAAACTAATTGACAGATTTGTAAATCTATGCTATCATAATCAAGTATAATAAATTAACTTTATATTGATATAGTTATTAGCTATATCAAGCAAAATTATGACTAAGATTAATGAATTTAACCCAACAAAAGACATTCTAGAAATGCTTGATGGTTTGAAAAAAAGAACCAAAAGTATTTTAATTAAAAGATTTGGTTTGGGAGAAAACTGTAAGATGACTTTGGAAAGCATCGGTGGAGCATACAAAATTACTCGCGAAAGAGTCAGACAAATTGAGTCTGTTTCTTTAGCTGAATTGAAAAAGTCTCCTAAAATTGCTGGATTAAAAAAATACGAAGCAATGTTAGAAGACTTGCTCAATGAACATGGCAAGATCATGGAACATGATTTTTTAATGTCAAAATTCAGGAAGAAATATAATCTTGATCCAATTCATAACAATGCAATTGAATTTGTTTTAAAAGTTTCTCCAAAATTCAATTCAATAAAAGAAAATGATGAAACCAGAAAAACTTGGTCATTAGTTGATGCTGACTTGGATTTCTCCAAAAAAGTTATCAAATCATTTGTTTTAAATCTAGAAGGCAAAGGCAAACCAGTATTAGAAAACGAGCTTTCAGATAGTTTTGAATTAGCTATCAAAGATAGTAAAACATTAATTTCATATTTATCATTAAGCAAAAGAATATTAAAAAATCCATTCAACGAATGGGGCCTATCCGATTGGAGAGAAATAGTACCAAAGGGCGTTAAAGATAAAGCTTATATTGTTTTAGAAAAGTATAGCAAGCCAGCTCATTTTACAAAAATTACAGAACTTATTAATAATGCAAAATTTGATACAAAAAATGCAATTCCTCAAACTGTTCATAACGAATTAATCAAAGATCAAAGATTTGTGTTAGTTGGTAGAGGTATGTATGCATTAAAGAAATGGGGTTTTCTTCAAGGAACTGTAGCTGAAATTATTGAAAAAGTAATTGAAAAATCTGGAAAAACTTTATCTAAAGAAGATATTATCAACAAAGTATTAGAACAGAGATTTGTTAAAAAGAATACTATTGTTTTAGCTTTGCAAAACAAGCAAAGATTTCAAAGAGTTGACGGTTTATATTGCTTGCAAAATAATTAAAACTTTGTAAAATAGATATATAGGGATCGTTGAAATGACAAATTAATAAATTGTTTAGCAGTAAAAATATCAGCAATTTAATTTATTAAAACTAAAATTACAAAATAAAATGTCTGGACTTCCGCCATTAGATATTGCATCTCAATTGCGTGAATTTTTTAGCACGTTTAGTTTTATTTTCACCCAAGCTTGGTGGGCTATTTTGCTTGGGCTTATTTTCTTAGCATATTACGCATTTTTTCGGATACAAAATAGCAAATTTTTAGCAGGAATTGACTATGTTTTGTTAGCGAT
Organism: uncultured Candidatus Saccharibacteria bacterium; assembly: GCA_964574655.1. Lineage (GTDB taxonomy): Bacteria > Patescibacteriota > JABMPQ01 > JABMPQ01 > JAQVVF01 > JAQVVF01. Next base: position 634,430 of record CAZNOH010000001.1, on the reverse strand, counting down.
TTCTGTGCCAGCTGATAGTGAAAAAAGTCCAAAATCAATGGAGCAAGTTTTAGCTGGTTTTCATGGTATTTATTCTCCGCCTAACTATGTTGAGATTTGGATTCAAGGTCAAGAGCAAGCGCATATCAGCTTAGAATTAGTTGGCATCAATGGTTACGTTAGATTTATCATCAGAACTCCAAATAAGCTTCGTGATGCTGTTGAAGCTCATATTTATGCTCATTATCCTGATGCTGAGATTTCCGAGGTTGAAGATTACACAGAATTTATACCAAGCAAATGGCCAAACGATCAGTATGAACTTTTTGGCACTGATTTTAAACAAATGATGCCAGATTCCTATCCAATCAGGACTTACATGCAATTTGCTGAAGAATTTGATAAAGGTTTTATTGATCCGATTTCAGCCTTCACTGAAGTCATGGGCAGGCTAAGCACAGGAGAACAAATCTGGCTGCAATTAACAATCAGGCCGGTCAATGATGCTTGGAAAGAAGAAGGCGAGCAAGTGGTAGCAAAGCTTATTGGCAAAAAAGTTGAAATACCAGAAGACTTTTTTAAAAAAACAGTCATCAAGGGTTGGCACAATGTTTTAAGCGCTACTGATGCTATTCTACAAGTTCCAGCTGCAGAAATAAAAGAGCAAAAAAGAGAAGTTGAATCCTTGATGCAATATTTGTCTCCAGGTGAACAAGATGTTGTTACAGCAATACAAAGGAATACTGCTAAAGTTGGTTTCGAAACAAAATTCCGTTTTATTTATGTCGCCAAAAAAGATATTTATAACAAAGGTCTCGGCGTTGTCGGTACATTAGGCGCCTTGAAGCTTCTGCACACCCAAAATCTTAATTGGTTTTGGTTAGACAAACATACCAAGACAAAGCTAGATTATTGGAAATTTAGAATTCCAGGCAAACAAAGAAAAATAGTCAGATATTATAAAGAGCGCGATATGGATGCTGGATTACCGCCGTGTATTTTGAGTATTGAAGAGCTGGCTACTATATTTCACTTTCCATATGTTTCTGTTGAATCTCCTTCGGTTATTAGTACGCAATCTAACAAAGCTGAACCGCCAGCAGATTTACCAGTTGGCAGACAATAATTTAATTTAAAAAGATTAAAAAATAATATGGCAAATAACGATATCTCACTTTTCGCAACAACAAACTATCGCAACAAAAAAGTTGCTTTTGGCATTAAGCGCGACGATCGTCGCAGACACATGTATGTGATCGGTAAAACTGGTATGGGCAAAACAAACCTTATGGAAAATATGGCGATTTCTGATATCAAGGCTGGCAATGGACTTTGCGTAGTTGATCCGCACGGTGAGTTTGCTGAAAGAGTGCTAGATTTTGTTCCAACTAGCCGTATAAATGATGTTATCTATTTTAATCCAGGCGACATGGATTTTCCGATTGCTTTCAATGTCATGGAAAATATCAATCCAGCTTACAAGCACCTAATTTCATCAGGGCTTATCGGCGTTTTCAAAAAAATATGGGCTGACTCTTGGGGTCCTCGCCTTGAATATGTTTTAAGAAACTCTATTTTGGCTTTACTCGATTATCCAGGCTCAACCATGCTTGGCATTATGAGAGTTTTAGTTGACAAAGAATACCGAAAAAAAGTAATTGAAAAAATCCAAGATCCAGTTGTCAAACAATTCTGGGTTGAAGAATATTCAAAATATCCTGACAAATTTCAAACAGAAGCAATTGCTCCTATCCAAAACAAAGTCGGACAATTTTTATCTATTTCCTTGATTAGAAATATTGTTGGTCAATCCAAATCAACAATAAACATGCGCGAAGTCATGGATAGTAAAAAGATTCTTATACTCAATCTAGCAAAAGGACGTATTGGTGAAGATGCTTCTGCATTGTTTGGTGCGGTTATTATTACCAAAATTCAATTAGCTGCTATGTCCCGCGTTGATATTCCTGAAGAAGAAAGAGCTGACTTCTATCTTTATGTTGATGAGTTTCAAAACTTCGCTACAGAATCATTTGCCGATATTTTATCAGAAGCTAGAAAGTATCACTTAAATTTAATCATTGGCCATCAATACATCGGACAATTAGAAACAGCTGGTTCAACCAAAGTTCGCGATGCTGTTTTTGGTAATGTTGGAACAATTGCCTGCTTTAGAGTCGGTGCAACTGACGCAGAGTTTCTAGTCAGCGAATTTGAGCCAATATTCACGGAAATTGACTTGGTCAATTTAACAAAATATAATATTTATTTAAAACTAATGATTGATGGTGTTGCTTCTCAGGCCTTCAGTGCTACAACTTTGCCTCCGTCTGCCAGAAAAGAAGGCAATGCTGAAAAAATTATCAAAGTTTCCCGAGAAAGATATGCTTCAAAAAGAGAAGAAGTTGAAGAAAGAATTTCTAAATGGTCAGAAAGTATGGTAAGAGATGAAGCAACGCTGCCAAAGTCAAGATATTTTCCAAAGAAAAAATCTGAAGCCTCGCAAGAAGTTTATCAGCCATTCAAAAAAGCTTTTAGTCAGATCTTGCAGGGTAAATTAGAAAAAGAAGAAACAAAACAACCAGAAAAGCCACGTGAAACCTTAAAGCCAGGACAGGTGATAAAAATGGATTAAATATCTGTGCATAACTCACTTCTACTTATGCTATAATAAAATCAAACAAAATATTTATAAACTAATATCAAAGAATGACTACAAAATTAAAAACAAAAATGTCAACTGGCGTTAAGATTGCAATTGTTGTTGGGATATTAATAGCTGGAATTGGAATTGCTTATGCAGCTACTGATCAAAGATGTAAAAATAGTCCTGATAGCTGGGGTTGCACTGATTTTTTTAGGCAATGGAAAAATTGGAGGTAATCGAGTTGATTTTGTCGTAAATTTCGTTATTTCGTTGTTTCACGCTACCGTGAGGTTGTACCTCACAGAGTTTAAAGGCGAGATTGAAAATCTCGTCTTTTCATATTTACAAAATATAAAAAAAGAATATACTATTTCGTATGTTAAAACACGTCATTTGCGCTATGTCTGGCGGAGTAGACAGCAGTGTCTCAGCCGCATTATTGAAAAAACAAGGTTATAAAGTAACCGGTGTTTTTATGCGCTTTTGGCACGAAAAAAATGTTAGCAAATTTTGTTCAGTCAATCGCTGTTGTTCTCAAGACTCATTTGATTCCGCAAGACAAGTTTGTCAAAAATTAGGCATTAAATTATATTCTTTAAATTGCACCAAAGAATTCAAAAAATACGTCGTTGATTATTTTATAGATTCGTTCAAAAAAGGCTTAACTCCAAATCCATGTATTGCTTGTAATAAATATATTAAATTTGGATTTTTGTTTAAAAAGTTACAGGAACTTAATGCAGATTATCTAGCGACAGGACATTTTGCGAGAATAAAAATGATAGATGCTAGAGACGCCCTATTAGGGCGTCTCTACAGAGCCAAAGACAAGCAAAAAGACCAATCATATTTTTTGTATAATTTAAATCAAAAAAAATTAGCCAAGATTTTATTTCCAGTTGGCGAATATACAAAGCCTGAAGTTCGCAAACTAGCCAAAAAATTTAATTTGCCAACAGCCTCAAAAGAAGAATCGCAAGAAATTTGTTTTATCCAAGAAAAAAATCATCATGACTTTTTAAAAAGACATTTAAAGAAAATAAAGCCTGGCAAGATTAAAACAGTTAGCGGCAAAACAATAGGAGAACATAATGGCTTATGTTTTTATACTTTAGGACAGCGAAAGGGAATAGGTCTTGGTTTGGAAAAAACTTTTTTTGTCGTCAAGTTTGATTTTAAAAAAAATATTTTAGTTGTTACTGATAATCCTGAAGATAAGCAATTATTTAGTAAAATAATTAAATTAAAAAATTTAAATTTGATAGGGGAAAGGATATCACTCCCCTATCCTTGCCAAATAAAAATTCGATCGCATGCCTCCCCTGTTTCTGGCAAAATTATTTTACTTAGTAAAAATACTGCGACTATTTCCCTATCTCTTCCTGCTCGCGCTGTAATGCCTGGACAATCTGCAGTTATTTACAAAAAAGACATTCTAATTGGCGGAGGAGTTATTGCAAAAGCAAAGTAAATGATTTAAAATAAAAATATCCAATAACCAATAATCAACGAATACCAAATAACCAAATTTCAATAACCAAAAATCGTCGAATTTTTAATTATTGGTTATTGTATATTGATTATTCTTTGATTATTGGTTATTGATTATTTAAAATTATGCCAGATTTTACAGATCCAAAACGCGTGATGCAATCAAAGCTTGACGATTTTCGTGATGACATTGACGAAAGAGAAAAAGAACTTCGTGAAATAAAGACGCAATTAGAAGATCTGAGTAGAAGAAAAGAGCTTTTAGAAGCGGAGCTAGAAGAGCTTTATGTTTCTGAAAAGAAAATGCAACAAGAAATCAGAAGACCAGAGTAGCGAAATCCTAAATCCTAAACTCTAAATTCTAAATAAATCCAAAATAAAAAACTAAAAAAACCGATTTTAATTTTAGATTTTGAGTTTATTTAGAGTTTAGGATTTAGAATTTTAAAACATATGACTTCACAAGATTTAATAGACAAATATTTAGAATTTTTCAAAAGCAAAAACCATCAAATAATTCCTGGTGCTTCTTTGATTCCAGAACACGATCCATCTGTTTTGTTTACTACGTCTGGAATGCATCCCTTGGTTCCTTTTTTACTGGGCGAAAAACATCCTCAAGGAAAAAGGTTAGCTGACAATCAAAGATGTTTGAGAACCGTTGATATTGATAACGTTGGCGATGCTTGGCATTCTACTTTTTTTGAGATGCTTGGCAATTGGTCTTTAGGCGACTATTTTAAAGAAGATGCTATCAAATTTGCTTATGAATTTTTGACCGGCAAAAAATGGCTCAATATTTATCCTGGAAAATTATCAGTCACAGTTTTTGCTGGTGACAAGGATGCTCCAAAAGACGAGGAAGCAATCAAAACTTGGTTGTCTTTAGGAATTCCAAAAGAACGAATTTGTCCACTTCCTAAAAAAGATAATTGGTGGGGACCTACTGGCGAAGTCGGACCAACTGGCCCTGACAGTGAAATTTTTTATGACACTGACCAAGAAAAATGCTCTGATATTTGTAGGCCAGGCTGTGGTTGCGGAAAATATGTTGAAATTTGGAATATTGTTTTTATGCAATATAACAAAACAGAAGAAGCTAAGTTTTTACCTCTGGCTCAGAAAAATATTGATACTGGCATGGGAGTAGAAAGAACTTTAGCCATTTTACACGCATTTGATAATTCTTACGAAACAGAATTGTTTAAACCTGTTATGGACTTGTTAGAGGAAAAATTAATTGGCCAGGTTAATGAACAAAATGTTGCCAAAGATCCAATCAAATCAAAAAGAATTATCGCTGATCATATTCGTGCCTCAGTGTTTTTACTGATGGACGGAGTCAGACCTTCTAATTTAGATCAAGGCTATATTTTGAGGCGCTTAATTAGACGCGCAGTTCGTCATGCAAAGTTACTAGAAATTAAAAAAGAAGAAAATGTAAATCAGCAAATTGCTAGTTTATTTATAAACATTTATAAAGCCAGATATCCAAAATTATTAGACCAAAAAGATTTTATTTTGCGAGAACTACAAGACGAGGAAGATCGCTTTGAAATATCGTTATCTAAGGGTCTAAGAATATTTGAAAAAATAACGTCGCGTAGAGACGATGCAATGCATCGTCTCGGTAATAAAAGAATATCAGGCTTAGACGCATTTCATCTTTATGACACTTATGGTTTTCCAATTGAAATGACCAAAGAATTGGCAAAAGAAAAAGGATTTAGCGTTGATGAAAAAGAATTTGGTTTAGAATTTGTAAAACATCAAGCATTGTCCAGAAAGGGTGCAGAGAAAAAATTTAAAGGTGGTCTTGCAGATCATTCTGAAACGACAACAAAATTGCATACTGCAACTCATCTTTTACATCAAGCTTTGCGTCAAGTTTTAGGCAATCAAGTCCAACAAAAAGGCAGTAATATTAATCCAGAAAGATTGCGTTTTGATTTTAATTATGATCAAAAAATGACGCCTGAACAGTTAGTCCAAGTTGAAAAAATAGTGAACGATCAAATTGAAAAAAATTTAGATATCAAAATGGAAGAAATGTCAGTTAGCGATGCCAAAGCTTCCGGTGCAATAGGTTTGTTTGCCGAGAAATATGGTGACAAAGTTAAAGTTTATTCAATCGGCGACTTCTCTAAGGAAATCTGTGGCGGTCCTCATGCCAAAAATACCAAAGAATTGCATCATTTTAGAATAAAAAAAGAAGAGTCAAGTTCAGCAGGAGTAAGAAGAATTAAAGCAATTTTGGATTAAAAAATCAGTTGGTGACAAAATGTCACGGACTGAAAATAAACCGGTTACAAAATGTAACCAGTTAAAATTAAATAATAGTTGAGCAAAAACTCATGCTAGTTTTTATTGATGATTCAGGCGATGCTGGATTTAAGCTTGGCAAAGGTTCAAGCAATTTTTTTGTTATAAGCGCAATAATGTTTAATGATAATTTAGTAGCAGAAAAAACTGCCGTTAGGATTAAAGAAATTCGCAGAGAAATGAATTTTTCAGATCATGTAGAATTTAAATTTAACAAATCAAGACGTGTTGTTAGAGAAAAATTTTTAAAAACTATAAATTGTTTTAATTTCAAAATTCGCTCAATAATTGTAAATAAGAAAAATATTCGAAGTCTAGAATTAAAAAATAATAAAGAATCATTTTACAGTTATTTTATTAAAACCCTACTAAAATTTAATAATAATTCTATTTCGGACGCATCAATAAAAATAGATGGAAGTGGTGATAGAACATTCAGAAGATCTTTTCTAGCTTATTTGAAAAAACAACTTAATTCTAAAGAAATAAAAATTATTAAACACTGCGAACTTGTTAATTCTAAAAACAATGTTTTAATTCAAATGGCTGATATGATTGTTGGCAGTATAAGAAGATACTACGATGTAGAAAAAACTGATCATAAAATCTACAAAAATATTATAAGAAAACATATCGAAGATGAATGGATATTCAAATAACAAAAAACAGCCCCAAAAGGGGATGTTTCCGACCACGTTCCTATGCTAGTTGTCCTAGCCACACCACCATCCGGTGATAGTTCAGAATACAGGTCTTTGTAATTCAAATATAGCATGTTTTTATAAAAATAGCAATATTATCCACAGTTCAGAATGAGAATTAAAGCGATTTTGGAATAAAAAAAGACCCATAAAAAATGAGTCACGGTGCGACGATTTTATGGAGGACAAAAACTTTTTTAGTATCTGGAATGTTTTTTCCGCTTCGCAGACTTAATCGAAAACCGTTCAGTCGTGCAATAAAATACAGAAATTCGTGCAACATAGCAAAATCATATATGCGAAAAGTGAGCCTAGCTTTATCATGATTCGGCCAATTTACCAATTCATCTTTTGCATCATGCAATTCTAAAAAAGTACCAATTGCTCTCTCTCCTCTATTTAGCAAAGTACAAACAATCCTGTCCCCGTCTTGGAATTCTCTCATCTCTTTTTCCTCCTTTTTCAGAGTGCTAGAATCATGCTGGATATTAAAAGATAACAAATTTATCGATATATTGTCAAATCTTCTGTATAACAAAAATTAAAATGTGGTATAATAAAATTACCAGATACCCCTTAGTATCATTTTTATAGTTGTACGACTTTATAACTCTCAATTATTCGTCGATTCGTAATTCGTATCATTTGTATTCATTCGTATATTTGTATTATATTTATGGGATTATTTGATAAATTCTTCCCGCAAGAAAAACAAAAAGGAAACTATGCGCTTGCTTTAGATATTGGCACTGATCTTGTCAAAGCTTTGATTTTTGAAATAAAGCCTGATGAGCAGAGAGGCTATGTTATTGGAGTCGGCCGTCAGAAACAAAAACTTTCCGATATTCATGCCGGAGCTGTTACCGATATCCAAGGAGTTGTCAGATCAGCAGAAAAGGCAATTGAACAAGCAGAAAAAATGGCTGATGTCAAACCAGACCAAGTTATTTTAGGCATAGCTGGTGAATTAGTAAAAGGCATTACAACTAATGTTCATTACGAAAGAAAAAAGCCAAAAGTAAAAATTGATTTTCCAGAATTAAAGAATATTTTACAGAAAGTTCAATGGCAAGCTTTCAACAAAGTTCGCAAGCAACTTTCTTGGGAAACAGGTTTGGATGAAATTGATGTTAAATTAATTAACGCTGCAATTGTTGATGTTCGTATTGATGGCTACAGAATAGCCAATCCAATCGGCTTCCAAGGCAAGGATATCAGTATTTCTATATTTAATGCCTATGCTCCTTTGGTTCACTTAGGCGCATTAGAATCAATCTCAACAGATTTAGAAATGGATTTATTATCAATTGCAGCAGAACCTTATGCAGTTGCTTCATGCCAAGATAAAGAAGATTCAAAAGAATATTCAGCAATCTTTATTGATATTGGCGGAGGAACAACAGATGTTGCTGTTGTCAAAAACGGCATTTTAGAAGGGACAAAAATGTTTGGCTTGGGAGGCCGTGCTTTTACTAAAAGATTAGCCAATGAATTAAAAATAAATTTTTCTGAAGCTGAAGAAATAAAAATAAAATATTCCAAGAATTTGCTTAAGCAAGATTTAGTTAAGCAAGTTAAAAAAGCTTTAGATTCAGATTGCCAAGTTTGGCTATCTGGCGTTGAATTAGCTTTATCCGAATTTGACCATATTGATCATTTGCCATCAGAAATTTTACTTTGTGGTGGCGGTAGCGCTTTGTTAGGCATCAAAACTGCTTTGCAAAGCGATGATTGGGTAAAAAACTTACCTTTTACAAAAAAGCCAAAAATAAATTTTCTAAAGCCAGCTGATGTTGCAAGCATTGTTGATAAAACAGGTTTATTAAAAAGCCAGCAAGATGTAACTCCTATGGCTTTGGCAAATTTAGCTTTAGATTTAGCTGGAGAAGAAGAGCCATTGCAAGGAATTTTGAGAAAAGTTGTTAATATGATGCACACCTAACGAAAATGCCAAATCACAAATTCCAAATTACAAACAAATCCCAAAATACAAATTACAAAGCTGTTTGTGAATTGTGATTTGTGTATTGTTTGGAATTTGGGATTTGTAATTTTATTCTAAGATGAAGCATCTATATCTTGAAGAAGACGATGAAATAATTTCCGTAATTGATAAAATAAAAAACGTTCAAGATAGCAACGTTGAGTTAGTGTTCCCAAATAAGTCCCCGCTAATAAGAAGCATTGTAAATTTAAAAATTCTAAAACGCCAATCAGATATTTTAAAAAAGAATATAATAGTTTCAACTTCTGATGAAATTGGTCAGGTCTTAGCTCAAAAAGCAAAATTAAGAATAAAACCTCAGAGCGAGGATGATCAGGAATCTGAACAAGCTTCTGATATTTCTAAAGACGGCCCAGTTTTTAAATCGTATAAAGAAGCAGAGCTGTTAAAGAATATTAAAAAATTAAAAAAAGAAGAAACTCCAGAAGCAAACAAGCCTGATTACAAAGAAATATCAAAAGATTCAAAAAGAAAACAAATCGAACTTCTCAAAAAGAAATTTTCAGGAAATCAAAAATCAAAATTTATTTTATTGCCTTCCTTGACTTCAAAAATAATTTTATCTTTTTTTGGAGTTTGTCTAGTTATTAGCATTATTTCAATTATTTTTATTCTTCCTGAGGCAAAGATTTCTTATTCTCCAAAAACAGAACCATTCACTCACAATTTAGAAGCAACGCTTGTGCAAGGTCTTGGTTCGCCTAATATCGCTGACAAGCAAATCTCTTATGAAATTGCAACAATTGAAAAAAGCAGCGATGAAGCAAATTTTAATGCTTCAGGCGAAAAGGATATTGGCACGAAAGCTAATGGCCAGATAACTATTTACAACAAATATTCATCAGATCCTCAACCATTAGTTGCGACTACCAGATTCATGGGCAATAATGGAAAAATATATCGTTTAGCTGGCGACGTCAATGTCCCTGGAGCCAAAATTGAGGAGGGAAAAACAGTCGCTGGAAGAGCTACTGCAACAATCGAAGCTGATGCTTTTGGCAACGAATACAACCTAGAAGCCGGCGCTTTTGCAATTCCAGGTCTTTCATTAGACAAACAGCAAGTTATCTATGCTGAGACAATACAATCAATCTCTGGCGGTGAATCAAAGAAAATTACAGTCATAACATCAGATGATCTAAAAAAAGCAAAAGAAGATTTATTGGCGAAAGTTAGTCAAAAAATAATTGAAGAATATAAGACAAAAATACCAAATGACAAAATTATTATGGATGGCGCAATAAAAAATGAAATCCTTGATTCCAAAACGTCAGGAGAAGAAAACAAAGAGACAAAAGATTTCAAAATGTCTATCGCTGTAAAAAGTACAATTCCATACGTCGCAAAAAGCGATCTGCAAAATATAGTTTTTAGTGATGCAAAAAGTTTTCTGCCAGAAAATAAACAATTGCTTGACGAAAATTTAGACAGTGGAATTAAGTATGAAAAAATATCACAGGAAGAAAACAAAATAAATGTTAAGATTTCTCTAGACAAAAAAATGTTTACGAAAATTGACGAACAAGAAGTCAAGGATAATATCGTTGGCAAGAAATCACAAGAAGCAAAAGACTATATAATGACAAATCCTTATGTTTATAAAGCCGAAGTAATACTATGGCCATTTTGGGTAAAAAAAGTTCCACGCATAAAAAGTAAGATTGAAATTAACGAAAAAGAGCTTAACTAAGCCAAATCAAAAAAAGTATCAAAAATTCATTGACATTAACAAAAATACGATATATAATTAATCTAAATAAGTGCAGCACTAATTTGAATCTGACGGTTCTCAAATGCCGTCTAGGTTGCTGATATTTTTTGTTTAATTTAATCGTCAGGATTAGATTAGTGCTACACCATTTGTTTTATGTCTAAAAATTCCCAACGCAAAGAGATTATAGAGATAACTGGAAAAGTTGTTGAAACTTTGCCCAATGCCAATTTCAAAATCAAACTTGAAAATGGCCATGAAATTTTTGGCTACGCTTCAGGAAAAATGAGAATCAATCTAATCAAGCTTTTGCCAGGAGACAAAGTATTAATTGAATTGAGTCCATACGATTTATCAAAGGGTAGAATTACTAGAAGGCTGTAATTGAAAAACAATTAACCTTTAATAACTAACATTTAACTTCTTGTTAACTGTTAGTTGTTAACTGTTAATAGTTAACAATGAAAGTACGTGCATCAGTGAAAAAATTTTGTAATAAATGTAAACCAGTTCGCAGAAAGGGTAGAGTTTATATTATCTGCGAGAATCCAAAGCATAAACAAAGACAAGGATAACGTTAATTTTAAATTTTTAATTTCTTAGACTTTAATATTTATGGCTAGAATCGCTAGTATTACAATCCCATCAGAAAAAAGAATAGATGTCGCTTTGACATATATTTATGGTATCGGATTGAAGCTTAGCAAAAAAGTCTTAAAGACTGCTGATATCTCTTGTAACAAAAAAACTAAGGAATTGACAACTGACGAAATCAACACTTTGAAGAATCTTATTGAAAAGAGACATAAAGTTGAAGGTGATTTGCGTAGAGAAAAAATGCTTAATATTAAAAGATTAAAAGAAATAAATTGCTATCGTGGCACAAGACACGCTAGAAATCTTCCTGCTCGCGGCCAAAGAACAAAGACAAATTCAAGAACAGTGAGAGGCAATGTTAGAAGAACAGCCGGCAGTGGCAAGCGCGCAACAGGAGAGAAGACATAAAAATTTATGGCAAACACATTTACTAAAAAAAGTGCAAAGAAGAAAGTAGTCCGCAAAATTAGCAAGGGTCGTGCTTATATTTCGTCTACTTACAACAACACCCATATTTCTTTAACAGATTTGAATGGCAATGTGATTTCCTGGAGCAACGCTGGAAAACTAGGATTTAAAGGCGCAAAGAGATCCACCCCATATGCTGCAACAGAGATAGTAAAAGATGCAATCACAAAAGCACATCCAACTGGTTTGAGTGAAATTGACGTTTTTGTCAGAGGTATCGGAGGCGGACGAGAAGCAGCGATCAGAGCTTTATATTCCAATGGCTTGAATATCGTTTCTATTAAAGATATTACGCCAATTCCACATAATGGTTGCCGTCCTCGAAAAGTAAGAAGAGTGTAAGGAACAAAATCTTAGTTTAGTATCAATAATTTATTCATACATTTTCTATTTACATTATGCAATACAAGAAATGCAAAAAATGCCGACGCTATGGTGAAAAACTTTTTTTGAAAGGTGATCGTTGCAATACAACAAAATGCGCAATAGCAAGAAGAAATTACCCTCCTGGCATTCATGGAGATCAAAAACATAGAAAAATGTCTGAATTTGGTACTCAGCTTTTTGAAAAGCAAAAAGCTAAAAAGATTTATGGACTTCGCGAAAAACAATTTAAGAGCTATTATCAAAAAGCTAGCAAGCAAAAAGGCGTTACTGGTGAAAAGATTGCTCAATTGCTAGAAACAAGATTAGATAATATTGTTTTCAGATTAGGCTTTGCAAAGTCCAGAAATTTAAGCCGTCAGATTGTAAATCATGGTCATGTTTTAGTAAATGACAAGCCTGTTGACATTGCTTCTCACCAACTAAAGATCAACGACGTTGTGAAGATTAAGGACAAATCAAAAGTCAACAACTATTTCATAAATATTCCTAAAGCAATTATCAAAGATTCAGTTCCTCGTTGGCTTGATGTTAATCCAAAAGATTTTTCCGGCAAAGTGCTTTCGATGCCAGCCTTAGCTGATATAGATCACTCAATTGGCATGAAGCAAATTATTGAGTCATATTCTAAATAATTAACACGTTTTATTCTTTTTCTGCGTCTTCTGCGTAAGATTCTGCGTCACTCTGCGTTAAAGTTTTAATCGCAGAAAAAGCAGAATATAACGCAGAAAACGCAGAATATATTTATAAACATTTAATCAAAATTATATGGAGGAAATAATCATACCTTCTAGAATCGCTGCTTTGAAAGAAGAAGATAACGAATCTACTATTGTTATTGAGCCATGTTTTCCTGGATACGGTCTTACTTTAGGTAATGCATTAAGAAGAGTTTTACTTTCTTCTCTTGCTGGCGCTGCAATTACAGCTATCAAAATTAAGGGTGTTGATCATGAATTTACTGCGATTGAGCATATCAAAGAAAGCGTTATTGATATTATTTTAAATGTTAAGAAAATCAGAGTTAAATCATTTTCAAAAGAGCCAGTAAGAATAAAATTATCCCACAAAGGTACTGGCGTAATTACAGCAAAAGAAATCAAATCTACTAATGACGTTGAAATTATCAACAAGGATCAAAAAATTGCCGAAGCTACTAGCAAAGATGCCAACTTTGACATGGAATTTGTTATTGAACAAGGCATGGGCTATTTGCCAGTTGAACAACGCAATGGTAAAGATCTAGAAATTGGAATGATTGCTGTTGATGCTATTTTCTCTCCTGTTATTGCTGTTGGCTATAAAGTAGAGAACACTCGTGTCGGACAAAGAACAGATTATGATAAGCTTATCTTGAATGTAAAAACTGATGGTTCAATTTCTCCTTTAGACGGAATTGCAAAATCAGCAAAAATTTTAGTTGATCAATTCTCAATTTTAGCTGGCAAGGAAATGATTGAAAAGAAAATTAAGGAAGGCAAGGAAGAAAAAGATCAGCCAGTAGCTGAAAAAGAAGAAGCTTCAACAGAAGCAACTGACAAATTAGTTTCCGAATTAAAATTATCAACTAGAACATATAATTCTTTAGATAAAGCCAAAATCAGAAAAGTTAAGGATTTAATCAAGAAATCAGAAAAAGAGTTATTGGAATTAGAAGGCTTTGGTGAAACAGCTTTAAAAGAAATCAAGAAAGAATTAAAGAAACTAGGCTTAGAATTAAAGGCGTAAAAACTTTATAACTTTATAAACTTTATAACTTTTAACTCACGTGCGACATCTTAAGAATACGAAAAAATTAGGACGTGATAGAGCTCAAAGAAAGGCATTGAAAAAAATGCTAGCTTCTTCTTTGATTTTGCATGGAAAAATTAGAACAACAGAAGCAAAAGCTTCTTTTGTTCAGCCTTATATTGAAAAGATTATTACAGTTGGCAAAGAAAAAAGCTTGATATCAAAAAGAGTTTTACATCAAGAATTAAGCAAAAAAGCAGCTATCAAATTTAGAAAAGATTTTACAACTAAATTTACCAATAAGAAAGGCGGCTATACAAGAATCACAAAACTGCTAAGTCGAAAAGGCGATAATGCAAAAATTGTTTTACTAGAATTAATATAAATAACAGTTTATTAGTAGAAGATTAGTGTTATTAGAGAAATATTAATGTATTATATGAAAACATTTATCCCGAAATCTAAAGATGTTAAAAGAGAAAAGCATGTTCTTGATGCTTCAAAAGAGTCATTAGGAAGATTAGCTACCAAAGCAGCTACTTTTTTGATGGGCAAGCACAAGATTGATTATACGAGCCATATTGATATGGGAGATTTTGTTACTGTAACTAATTCTAGCCTAGTTGTTTTGACTGGCAATAAGATGGAAGATAAAAAATATCATCATTCCTCTTGGTATATTGGAAATCTAAGGACCTTTTCTGCAAAGGAAAAATTTAACAAAAATCCTAATTTTCTAATTAAGAATGCAATCAAAGGCATGTTGCCAAAAAATAGGCTTCAAAATGATAGATTAAAAAGATTAATTATATTCACAAATGACGGAAAATAAGAAACCAGTAACAACTAAAGAAGTTAAGGAAGTCAAAGAAGTTAAAGGAGTTTTGGAAGAAAAACAAACCAACGATTTAGCTGGAAGATATTATTATGGAACAGGCAGAAGAAAAAGAGCTGTTGCTCAAGTAAGACTTTACAGAGGCACTGGAAAATTTGTTGTTAACAAAAAGAAACTAGAAGTATATTTTAAAAACTCAGATTTAAGAGACGTTATTATTGAACCATTCAAATCTGTTGGTCAAGAAGGAAAATTTGATACTACAGTCAGAGTTTTAGGCGGCGGATCAAAAGGCCAAGCCGAAGCTGTCAGACTAGGAATTTCAAGAGCTTTAGTTGTGAAGAATCAAACATACAAGGTTCCATTAAAGAAATTAGGATTCTTGACAAGAGACCCAAGAGAGATTGAAAGAAAGAAGCCAGGATTGAAGAAAGCTCGCAGAGCACCTCAATGGGCTAAAAGATAAAAAATATTATTCTACCGCGGGATTTATTCCGCGGTTTTTTTTACAAAAAAACCGCATAAGCAGTTAACAATTTAGCAATAGAGCAATTTAGCAATTAGAACAGACTATCGTCTTCCGAAATCCTAGCTTCGTATAAATATTTATCTTGATTCAAAAATATCAAATTTTCGCCTTTTAGGCCAGGCGCAAAAGTAGAAGCCATAAAATTATTAAAAGTATATATATTTTTATTGCTTCGCTCATCTAATTCAATCACATTTAGTCTATTATCAAGATTATATAAAACATGCTCTTCGTCAGGATACCAAGATGCATGGTCAATTTTTATCTGCGATCTAGCAATTAAATTAGCATTATTTATCCTATACTCAGAATGAATGATTGGAACATCAGAAATGCGATTCACTAATTCATAAAACCACATTTCAACATCATTGTAATACAGTAACTTATTTTCTTCCTCACTCCAAATAAAATCTTTTGGTTTATCAAAAATTTTCGTTGCTAAAAAGTCATTGCTATTTTTTTTCTGTTTTACCAAATATAATAAATTGTTTTCTAGTTTAAAGGCAACTGCATTTTTTAATCCAGCTTTTATGTCAACAGTTTTAATATTCTCAGGATTTTCAACAAATAAAGTATCAGATCCCAAATCATTTTCTTTTGCTCGCTTAATAACAAATTTTTCATTTTCAAATTTTTCCATGAACACATAATCAACGCCAATTGCATAATTCAAAACAGACGCTGAAGCAACAGACGGAATCGAAGAAGAATCAGCGTTGTAGCTGTATAAATTATCTTTATAAATCCAATAAATCAGACTGTCATTCTGTGTTGACCATGAAGGATTAGAAATTTCATTACCAAAAACAGTATTTAAAAAAACAGTCTTTTCAGTGTTTGCTATCATATAGTTCTTCAAGCTTGAAGAATCATTCCAGCTAAAAAAGGCATATCTTCTATTTAAAGATACCTGCAAATCAGAAAAATCAACGTTTTCGTATTTAATGTTATCTTCTTTTTTTGGAAAAATTTTAGTCAATTTTGCTGAATCTAGATTATATTCAAAAATACCTTTTTTGTCTTGTTGATTGCTCAACAAAAAAATCTTTTTATTTTCAGGCAAATACTTAAAATCATCAAATGTTTGAGTTTTTGCTAGCTCTTTCAAGCTTGGATTCTCATAAAATAAGCGCACATGGCTTGCCCAATTGACCTTGCCACTTTTTATTGGCAAAGTTTTCTTCCAAGAAAAAAAGTTTTGTTTTTCAACCCTGATTTTATAGTTTCCAGGAGTTAAAGAAGATGCTTTAAATGGCGTGCCATTATCAACAAATTTATTATTTAGATAAACATTAACGCTCTCTGGCTGTGATTCAATAACCAGCATGCCAACTTTTGCAATTTCAAATTTTTTAAAATCAAAACGAAAGCCCATAGAATAAAAAACCAAAAAAGGAGCAACAACAATAAAAATGCCAATACTCAAGAATAATAAAATTTGACGTTGTAATTTTCTCATATAGTATATTACTTAAAAAATAACAATTTTAAACATTTTTGTAAAGAGGACATCATGTTGTATTTTTGCTATTTTCATAATATACTTAAATAAATACGTAGGCGCTAAAATTCTTGTCCTATCTAACGACAGGATTGTGCCACTACAATAATTAAATTTTTTATGTCAAAATTTATCATCACAGGCCCAAATAAATTATCAGGAGAAATCAGCGTTGCTGGTGCAAAAAACAGCGCCTTAAAAGCAATTGCTTCTACTATTCTGACAGATCAAGAAGTTATCTTAAAAAATATTCCTAGCATTGAAGATGTCCATGTTATGTTTGAAATTCTGAAAGATTTAGGCGGACAAGTAACAAAAGTTAGCGAGCATGAATATAAAGTTAAAGTCTCTGAAATAAAAAAAACGGAATTAGACAAAGATTTAGTTGCAAAATTACGTGCTTCAATTATGTTTTTAGCGCCATTGCTCACCAGAGTTAGCGAGGTAAAATTTCCATTTCCAGGTGGCGATATTATTGGCAAAAGACCAATCGATATTTATTTAGATGGTCTTGATCAATTTGGCGTTGAAATAAAACACGAGCGGGATTATTATCATTTAAAAAGAACAGGAGATAAATTAAAAGCTACAAAATTCGTTTTTCCAATTATTTCTCATACCGTTACTGAAAGTTTAATTATGTCTGCAGTCCTAGCAGAAGGCAAAACAACTTTAATAAATACTGCTTGCGAACCAGAAGTAGTAAATTTAGTTGAATTCTTAAATTCTTTAGGCGCAAAAATCATCGGAGCTGGTACGCCAAATATAGAAATAGAAGGTGTTAAAAAATTAAGTGGTGGAGAATTTACGGCAATTCCAGATCGTATTGAAACTGGGACATTTGCAATTTTAGGCGCATTAACAGGCGGAGATTTGAAAATTACAAATTGCAATCCATCTCATCTTGAAATTTTCTGGAAAATATTAAAAAAGATTGGCGTCAACTTTGAAATTGGCCAAGACTTTGTTAAAATAAATCCTTCCACAGATTTAAAAGCTTGTGAAGTTAGAACTCATGAATATCCAGGATTTGCCACAGATTTACAGGCTCCAGCAACAATTCTTTTGACTCAAGCCAAAGGATTGAGTATGGTTCATGAAACAATTTATGAAGGTCGTTTATTTTATACCGACATGTTAAACAAGATGGGAGCAAATATTATTATGTGTGATCCTCATCGAATCGTAGTACAAGGTCCAACAAAATTTTACGGTTCAAAGCTAGAAAGCCCTGATATCAGAGCTGGTATAGCTTTAGTAATTGCAGCATTGATTGCAGACGGAAAATCAGAAATTGATAATATCTATCAAGTTGATAGAGGTTATGAAAAAATTGAGGAGAGACTGAAAAAATTAGGAGCAAAGATAGAAAGAAAATAATTTTCAATTATCAATTTACAATAAATTTCCAATTTACAATTTCCAATGACAATTTGAAAATTTAGTCATTGAAAATTGATTGGAAATTGAGAATTGTAAATTGAAAATTCGCGTCTATGTTCATAAAGAAAATCGGTATAGATCTTGGCACAGCTAATTCAGTTGTATATTTACCTAAAAAAGGCATTGTCTTAAATGAGCCTTCTGTTGTTGCTGTCTCGCTTGATGACAATTCAATTTTAGCAGTAGGCAATGAAGCAAAGCAAATGCTTGGTCGAACGCCAGACACGATTGTTGCTTCACGTCCAATGAAAGACGGCGTTATCGCTGATTATCGCGTTACCGAAGCAATGCTTCGTTATTTTATTAACAAATCAATTGGCAATGTTAGGCTTTTTCGTCCTGAAGTCATGGTTTCAGTTCCAGCTGGCATTACTTCTACGGAAAGAAGAGCAGTTGTTGATGCAACCATGCAAGCTGGTGCCAAAGCCGCCTACATTATTAAAGAGCCAATCGCTGCAGCAATTGGCGCTGGGATTCCAATCGCCCAATCATGCGGAAACATGGTTATTGATATTGGCGGTGGCACAACTGAAGTTGCAGTTATTTCCTTAGGCGGCATTGTTGCTGTTAATTCAGTCCGTGTTGCTGGAAACAAATTAGATGTTGCAATTGCAAATTATATTAGAAAAAAACATGGTCTTGTGATTGGTGATAGAACATCTGAAGAAATAAAAATTAAAATTGGTACTGCCTTGCCAGTTGAGAAGGAAGACTCAATGGAAATAAGAGGCCGTGACATGGTTCGCGGTTTGCCCAAAAATATTATTGTTACCTCAAATGAAACAACTGAAGCAATTCAAGATGAGCTTCGTGAAATAGTTCAAGCTGTCAAAGCAGTCTTGCAAGAGACTCCGCCAGAATTATCAGCTGATGTTATGGATAAAGGTATGATTCTAACTGGAGGCGGAGGATTATTGAGAAATTTAGATCAACTTTTAGCCAAGGCAACTGGCGTTCCATGTTATGTTGCCGAAGATCCATTGCTTTGCGTTGTAAAAGGCACAGCAGCTGCACTTGAAAATTTGGATTCATATAAGAGAAGTGTATTAGCTTCAAAACGCTAAAATTCTAAATCCTAAACTCTAAATAAATTAAAAATCTAAAATTTTAATACTAAACTAGATATGGTTATATAGATTTTTGATTTTAAATTTTGAATTTATTTAGGATTTAGAGTTTAGAATTTAGGATTTTTTCAATGATAATTGGTATTGACGCTTCGCGCGCCAACAAACAAATTAAAACTGGCACTGAGTGGTATTCCTACAACCTTATTTTAGAATTGGCGAAATTAGATCGGCAAAATCAATACAACTTATATTCTCCAGACAAATTAAAAGGCGAATTAGCAAAGTTGCCACAAAATTTTAAAGAGCAAGTTTTATCTTGGCCTCCGAAATATCTTTGGACAATGGCAAGATTATCTTTTGAAATGAAAAAGAATCCGCCTGATATTTTATTTGTTCCAGCGCATATTATTCCGTTAGTTTCACCGAAGAAAACAGTTACTACGATTTGCGACATAGGCTTCAAGAGCCATCCAGAATTGTATTCAAGCAAAGAAATCAAATATCATAATTTTGGTTTACAGCAAGCCATAAAAAAGGCATCATTGATTTTAACTATTTCTGAATTTACAAAACAAGAAATGGTTAAATTGTGCAAGATAGATCCAAAAAGAATCAAAGTTATTCATTTAGGTTTCAGTCAAAAAGATTATCGAAAAATAGATGATCAAGATGCAATTAAAAGTATAAAAAATAAATATAAATTACCGGAAAATTATTTATTCTATACTGGCCGTCTAAATTTAAAAAAAAATATTCCAAATTTAATAAAAGCTTTCAAAGCAGTTATCTCTGATCCTCGTTTTGAAAACTACAAATTAGTTTTAGCTGGTCTTCCTGAAAATGGCTACGAAACTATTGAAGAAGAAATAAAAATACAAGGAATTCGTGACAAAATAGTTGAGCTTGGCTGGACAAAGGAAGAGGACTTGCCCTATTTGATGAATGAAGCAAAGTTATTTGTTTTTCCATCAAATTATGAAGGCTTCGGCATTCCGCCATTAGAAGCCATGGCTTGCGGTACGCCTGTTGCTGTCTCAACCGCTGCTTCAATCCCAGAAGTCGTCGGCGACGCTGGAGTATTATTTGATCCAAACAATGTTAGCGACATGGCTGATAAAATCAAACAAGTTTTAGGCAATGAAAAATTGCGCCAAGAATTAATTCAAAAAGGCTTTGAAAGAATTAAAAAATTTTCGTGGGAGAAATGTGCAAAAGAGACATTAGAAGCTCTGAAAAGTGTATAAGTTATGTTAATAACATTTCAGTCAGTTATGTTATACTAAATAAATACTTTAAGTAATAAAATAAAATAAAATAAAATATGAGAAAAGTATTTTTAAAAAGCATCTTTTTTGTATTTTTGCTTTTAGGTTCTTGCTATTTTTTAGCTAACCAAGTTTTTGCAAGGACTAGCTCAAGTTGGGACAAAGTAGGTACTTCAGGGATGGATTCCACTGTTAGTGCTTTAGCAATCTATAACAATGAGTTATATGCCGGAGGAAATTTTATTACAGCCGATGGCATTGCTGTCAATTATATTGCCAAATGGAATGGCACCAGCTGGAGTAAAGTAGGCTCTTCGGGGATGAATGGTACCGTATATGTTTTAGCAGTATATAATGATGAATTGTATGCTTCAGGAAGTTTCATCACAGCTGACGGCATCACCGTTAATCGTATTGCCAAATGGAACGGCTTATCTTGGAGTGCAGTTGGTTCTTCTGGTATGAACCAGCCGGCTAATTCTTTAGTAGTATATAATAATAAATTATATGCTGGAGGTTATTTTACGACAGTCGACGGCATGGCTGTTGGTTATATCGCAAAATGGGACGGTGCAAACTGGAGTAAAGTAAGCTCTACAGACATGAACGCACGCGTCAATATATTAGCAGTTTATAACAATAATTTGTATGCCGGAGGAATTTTTACAACAGCCAACGGCATCCCTGCCAATCGTATTGCCAAATGGAATGATTCAGAGTGGTTTGCAGTAGGTACCGGGATGAATTCAGATGTTAGCGACCTAGTGGTTTACAACAACGAGCTATATGCTGGAGGAGCTTTTGACACAGCTGGCGGTATCACTGCGAACAAAATTGCTAAATGGAATAATACAGCGTGGAGTGCAGTAGGTACGCATGGCCTGAGCTCGGCATATGGACCATCTGTTAATGCATTAGCGGTTTACAACAACGAATTATACGCAGGAGGAAGGTTCGCCACAGTCGACGATATTGCTGTTGATAATATTGCCAAATGGAATAATTCTAGCTGGAGTATAGTAGGATCAGGTACTAGCGGTGTAGATCCTGCAGTCAATATTTTAGCAGTTTATAATGATGCTCTATATGCTGGAGGCGCCTTTACAACTGCGAGCGGAAGTTCTGCAAACTATATTGCTTCTTGGTATATCGATTACCTTGCACCAACAACCACTGCTTCACCAGCTGGAGGAACACATACTTCAGATCAATCAGTCACATTAACAGCCACTGATACAGATTCGAGCGTTTCAGCAACATATTACACAATTGACGGCTCAACTCCAACAACTTCGTCAACAACATATTCAGCTCCAATTTCGATTACTCAAGATACAACTTTGAAATTCTTTTCTGTTGACAGTCTTGGAAATACAGAAGAAGTTAAAATGGAGACTTACGTTATTGATCGAACAATTGTTGCCCAAAGAAAATTAAGACAAGGCAAAAAAATCTATCTGTATTCTGGATTAGACGGCAAACAAATTTCAGGCGGATCTTTAGTAATTAATTTTACAGATTTACCTAACAAATTAACCAAAAACAGCAAATATTGGATTCAGCTAATAAAATATAAATCTTATCCAGGAAGCCTAGCACTTGGTTCTCATTTATCGTTAAAAAAATATTGGTTATTAAAAACAAATCTTAACAAATACAAACCAAAAAAATCATCAAAAAAATTTAAGATAAAAATAGATTACAAATACACGCAAAAAGAATTAAATGTTTTGAAAAAGATCGAACCAAACCTTCCAACAAAAGATCTTAAACTCAAATATCGTGTCAAAGCTGGATTGAATTGGTATAAGATTAATAATCAATGGACGAAAACAAAAGCAAAGCACAGCTTATCAAAAAGGAAATTTACGGTAAAGTACTTTAAGAAATTTCCTAGAAATACCTACTATTTTGCGATTATTAAGAAATAAAATTAATTAAAAATATTTTAGTAAAAACGGGTTTAATCCCGTTTTTATTTGCTCTTTTAACGTGTTTAAATATATGCTAAATTATATATGAAACGTTATGAAAATTATCGGCAATGAAAGAATCCAAGGAGCGATCAAAAAGAGTGTTCAAAACCACCAATTTTTTCATGCCTACTTGTTCAGCGGGCCTGCCAATCTAGGCAAAAAAACATTGGCTTTACAATTCGCAGAACTTTTAAAATGCTCTGATAACGATATTCATGTTTTAGAGACAAATTCCGCCATAAAAATAGATGATATTCGCGATTTACATCACAAGTTATTATTATCGTCACAATCAGAATTCAAGGTAGCGATCATTGATGACGCTTCTTTCATTACCAATCAAGCAGCAAGTGCTTTATTAAAAACATTAGAAGAGCCAGCCAAAAATACAGTCCTAATATTAGTCACCTCTAACAAATCAAAAGTCTTGCCAACCATTATTTCTCGTTGCATTAATTATGAATTTAATTTAGCAAGCAAAGAAAATATTAGTATATTGCTCAACAATTATGATTTAACAGAGCAAGAAAAAAATCAGATCTTAAAATTTTCGCAAGGCCGTCCAGGAATTGCCCTTGCTCTCGCCAATAATAAAAATGGAATTCTAGCTAGGCAAAAGTTTATTTCCAATTTTTCCAATTTATTAAATTCAGACATTAATACAAAATTTCTTTTCGTTGAAAAAATATACAAGGAATCAAAAGAAAATTATAATAAAATAATTAATCTTTGGACTTCTTTTTTCCGCGACGCGTTATTATTAAAATCAAATAATCCAAAATTAATCTTAAATCAGGCCAACTTGAATGAATTAGAGCAATTTTCCCAAAAAAAAGATAGAAAAGAAATAATCAGTTTAATAGGTTATCTCGCAGAAATCAATAATGCTTCTGTCATCAACGAAAAGCTAGCATTAGAAAATTTTTTTCTCAAAGTTTAAATTAAAAAATATGTTTAAAAACAAAAAATTATTATTAACTGCATTGCTTGCATTTGTTTCTTTGACTGGTCTTTCATGCAACAAGCCAAAAGATTTATTTGTTTACAAGACAGTTGATTCTGGTAAAACATGGGAGCAAAAAGCAGTGACTGACAACAAAAAGTCATTAGCTTCAACTAGTGTTCTTTGTATTGCAATTGATCCAAAGAATCCCAATAACATAATTTTAGGCACCTTGGGCAAAGGAATACTCAAGAGCCAAAATGCCGGCGACACTTGGCAACAAACCTCATTAAAACAAGGCACGATTAATACTGTTGCCATAAATCAAAAAGATAGTAATATTGTCTATGCTGGTGGAAGTATTGGAGCTTTAGGCAAAATGTACAAGAGCATAGATGCAGCAGCTAACTTTAGCGAGATATATTCAGAAACGCATGCTAAGATTGATATAATAAGCATTCTTATTGATCACTATAGTCCAAAAGTTATTTATGCCGGCCTGACAAATGGCGGTTTTCTAAAAAGTTCAGATTCAGGCCAAAGCTGGTTAGCAACTAATTGGTTTTCGGGTCCAGTTCAAACAATGGCAATGAGTCCAAAAGATTCTCGAAAGATTTATGTCGCAATAAAAGGCAAATATATTTATCTAACCAAAGATGGCGGGAAAACCTGGGCTGATCTAAAAGAAAGCTTGATAGATTTTCGAGGCGCAAATTTAATTACCTCAATTGAATTTGATCCAAAAGATGATCGCATCGTTTATCTAGGTTCTCACTTTGGCGTTACCAAGACAATAGACGATGGTAAAAAATGGGTAGATACTGGATTGTTGCTAGAGCCAGGAAAATTTACTAATGTTGCAATGGCTGTTAGCCCAAAGAGTCCAGAAACAATTTATGTCGGAGTTGATACGACAATTCACAAATCTATTAATGGTGGCAGAGATTGGATTGTTAAAAAAATTACCAATAGCATAATTACGAGTCTTGCAATTGATCCCAAAAATCCCAAGAATGTTTTTACCGGAGTCATGGAAGTTAAACAATAATATTAATCAAAATTTTATCAAAAAAATAATTTAAAAAAATATGTCTAGCCAAATCATCGGTCAAGCAAAAAAGAATATGGATGAATCCTTAGAGTTTATGCAAGATGAATTAAAAAAATTTAAGACTGGACGCGCCCAATCTGCATTAGTTGAAGATATCTTGGTCGAATATTATGGAACAAAAACGCCTTTAAAACAGGTGGCAACAATCAGCGTGCCAGAGCCAGCTTTAATTTCTATCTCTCCTTTTGATAAAAATTCCGCCAAAGATATTGAAAAAGCAATCTCTGAATCAAAGCTAAATCTGACATCAAACAATGATGGTCAAGTCATCAGAATTAAAATTCCTTCATTAACAGAAGAGAGAAGACAAGAATTAGCACAAGTTTTAAATCAAAAAGTTGAAGAAGTAAAAGTATCAATTAGAAGCTCGCGCGAAGAAGCAATGAAGCACTTAAAAGAGCAAGAAGCCTCAAAACAAATTAGCGAGGATGAAAGATTTAAAGTTAAGCAAGAATTGGATAAGCTGGTTGAAGAATATAATAAGAAAATAGAAGAAATCAGAAAGAATAAAGAAGAAGAAATAATGACCGTTTAGAAAAATCCTAAACTCAAAATTCTAAATTCTAAATAAATACAAAATACAAACTTTAAAAACTAAAAAGGTTTAAAGTTTTTGATTTTTATAATTTGAATTTATTTAGAATTTAGGATTTAGAATTTTATTTTAAAGTTTAAAAAAATACATGATCACTTTAATTACGTTTATTTTAATATTAGGTTTGTTGATATTTATCCACGAACTTGGCCATTTTGTTGCTGCAAAAAAATCAGGAATTAAAGTAGAAGAATTTGGCTTCGGCTTTCCGCCAAGAATCATTGGCACATACAAAGATCCAAAAACGAAAAAATATGTTTTGGTCTTGCCCAAAAAAGGAAAAGCTAAAAAACAATTAGCAGCAGCTGCCGGACAAGAAACAGAAGAAAGTTTTCCTTCTACTGTTTATTCTCTCAATTGGTTGCCTCTCGGTGGATTTTGCAAAATGAAAGGCGAGAATGGTGACGGCAAATCAGATCCTGATAGCTTTTCTGCCAAAAAAGCTTGGCAGAAAGTCATCGTATTGATTGCTGGAGTAGCTATGAATTTTGTATTAGCAGCTCTTATTTTAATGATTGGATTCAAAATAGGCTTGCCAACAGCTATTGACGATCAGAATAAAAGCTTTGCCAAAGACCAAAAAGTTCAGATAATGTCTGTCGTCGCTGACTCTCCAGCCGAAAAAGTTGGCTTAAAAATAGGCGATCAAGTTGTTTCAATCAATAACAAAAAATTGGAAAACGTCACTCAAGTTCAAAAAGTTATTGATAAGAATAAAGGCAAGGAAATCAATTTAAAAATAAAAAGATACAATGAAAATTTAGATATAAAAATAGAACCCAGAAAAAACCCGCCCGAAAATCAAGGCGCAATGGGAGTTGGCTTAGTTGAAACAGGCATTGTTTCCTATAATTGGTACACTTCAATTTGGAAGGGAATTACTGCCACATTTAATTTAACAATTGCTATTATTATTGGTTTTTATGATATTTTTAAAAATCTTTTTGCTGGCAACAAAATTGGCGCTGATGTGGCTGGTCCAATTGGCATTGCAGTAATGACCGGACAAGTTTCAAAAATGGGAATCAGCTATCTATTGCAATTTGTCGCTTTGCTTTCAATAAACTTAGCAATAATTAATGCTCTGCCAATTCCAGCAATTGATGGCGGTAGAATATTATTCATTATTATTGAAAAAATCAGACGCAAGCCAATTTCTATGAAAGTAGAAAATTATATTCATACAATCGGTTTCGCCTTATTAATTTTTTTGATGATTGTCGTGACATTCAGAGATGTGTTCAAATTTAAAGACATTTTTATTAATCTTTGGCACAAATTATTTTAAATTTATAAATCATTGTGGCCTGGCCTTTAGGCCAGGATATCCCGGGCTAAAGCCCGGGCCACGATTTAATTATTAAATCATGCTACAATCACAACTTTTTACAAAAACTAAACAAACTGCTCCAAAAGATGAGACGAGCGTAAATGCCCAGCTTTTAATACGTGCTGGATACATTGACAAACTGATGGCTGGGGTATATTCAATGCTTCCTTTAGGTCTTCGCGTCATGAAAAAAATTGAGAATATCATTCGCGAAGAGATCAACAAGCTCGGAGGGCAAGAAGTATTTATGCCTTCTTTACAGCCAAAAGATAATTGGCTAAAAACAAATCGCTGGAACACAATGGATGATTTATATAAAGTCAAAGATGCTAGCTCTAAAGAATTTGCACTTGGACCAACGCATGAGGAAGTCGTTGTACCTCTAGTCCAAAAATTTATTAATTCCTACAAAGATATTCCTTTATCAGTTTATCAATTCCAGAATAAGTTTCGCATGGAATTAAGATCTAAATCAGGAATTCTTCGTGGCCGTGAATTTATGATGAAAGATTTGTATTCTTTTCATTTAAATGAACAAGATTTAGATAATTATTATGAAAAAGCTAAACTATCTTATTTCAAGATTTTTAAAAGAGCTGGTTTAAAAGATAATACATATTTAACTTTTGCATCAGGAGGAACATTCTCAAAATATTCTCATGAATTTCAAACAGTTACATTAGCCGGTGAAGATACAATTTATGTTTGCCAAGGATGTAAAAAATTAGCCATTAATAAAGAAATCAAAGATGAAGTTAAAGAATGTCCAAATTGCAAAAGCACAGATTTTAAAGAAGAAAAAGCTATCGAAGTTGGCAATATATTCAAGTTAATGAATAAGTATACAAAACCTTTTGGCTTGAAAGTTAAAGATGAAAAAGGAGAAGACAAAGAAATCATCATGGGATGCTATGGCATTGGTTTGGGCAGAGTTTTAGGTACAATTGTCGAAGTCCATCATGATGACAAAGGAATCATTTGGCCAAAACAAGTCGCGCCTTTTCAGATTCATCTTTTATGCTTGCAACAGGATAATCAAGAAATCTCAAACAAAGCAAAAGAAATTTATGATTCTTTACTGAAAAACAATTATGAAGTACTATACGATGATAGGTCAGATTCAGCAGGATTCAAATTGAAAGATGCTGATCTTCTAGGCATGCCAATTAGAATTGTTGTAAGTCAAAAAACACTAGAAAAGGATTCAGTTGAAATTAAACAAAGATCAGAAGAAAAAACAAAATTAATTGCTTCAGAAAAAGTCTTAGAAGAAGTCCAGAAAATATTTAATACTTAATATTTTCGTAAATTCATCTTATGTCCATAATTAATAATATTTTAGGCCGTTTTTCGAAAGATATCGGCATTGATTTAGGTACTGCTAATACTTTAGTTTACGTCAAAGACAAAGGCATTGTGATTAACGAGCCTTCAGTCGTTGCAGTGAACAAAAGAACAGATCAGGTTTTAGCTATTGGCAATGAAGCCAAAAAAATGGTAGGAAAAACTCCAGCTCATATTGTTGCAACCAGACCTTTAGTTGATGGCGTTATTTCTGATTTTGAAGTTACAGAGCAAATGCTTCGTTATTTTATAGAAAAAGTTCATCAAGAAGGCTTCACAATCTTTCCTCGTCCTCGTGTTGTTATAGGTATTCCATCGGACGTTACTGAGGTAGAGAGAAGAGCTGTTGAAGATGCTTGCATCAGCGCTGGTGCAAGACAAGCATTTTTGATTGAAGAGCCAATCGCAGCAGCAATTGGCGCTCGTCTTCCAGTTCAAGACGCATCTGGCAATATGATTGTTGATATCGGTGGCGGTACAACAGAGGTTGCAGTTATTTCTTTAGGTGGCCTAGTTACTGCCAAGTCGCTTAGAATCGCTGGCGATGAATTAAATCAGAATATAATTGAATATGCTCGCTCAGAATTCAACCTGCTTTTAGGAGAAAAAACAGCTGAAGACATCAAAATTGCAATTGGTTCAGCCTCAAAGCTTGAAGAGCCACTTGAAACAACGATGCGCGGTCGTGATCTAGTCACTGGCCTGCCAAAAGAAGTAGTTATAAATGATGAACAAGTCCGTGAAGCTTTAATGCGATCAGTTAGAGTCATCGTCAATGGCATTAAAACAATAGTTGAGGAAACTCCCCCAGAGCTAGTTGCTGATATTATGAAAAGAGGAATAGTTTTGGCTGGTGGCGGATCTCTGCTCCGCGGTTTAGACAAAGTTTTAGCCGAGCAGACTCAAATGCCGGTTCATATCGCTGATGACCCATTGACTTGCGTTGTCCGCGGTTGCGGTATTGTTTTGGAAGATATAGATGCCTTAAAAGACGTACTTATTCCAACTCAATATGAAAAACCGCCAAGGATATTCTAAACAATTTAACAATTCAGCAATTAAGTAATGATCAATAAGCCAGAATCATCAACAGCTTTATTTATAGTGAGTGGAGCAATAATAGTGTTATTGATAATTCTCCATGTTTTTAAAATTTTGAGCCCAATTGAAAATGTAGTTATCAGGATTTTTTCGCCGTTTCAAAAATATATATATTTATCTGGAAATAGATTTTCAGGCAGTATAAAATTTTTTACTTCAATCAAGGATTTAAGGAAAGAAAATAAAGAATTAAACGAAAAAGTAAATAAGCTGACTTTTGAAAATTCAAAGCTTGAACGTTTAGAAAAAGAAAATAAAGATTTGCGTACGCAACTAGTCTTGTTTAAAAAAGAAGAATTTAATTTAGTCACAGCAGATGTTATCGGCCAAGATCCTAATAATTTAATTCAATTTATCAATATCAATAAAGGAAGTGCTGATAGCATAAAAGAAAATCAGCCTGCAATTATTGCCAACAATTTTTTAATTGGAAAAGTTTCTGAAGTCTCAAGCCATTCTGCAAAAGTGATTTTAATTACCGATGCTAGAAGCAAGATTAATGCTCAAATTCAAGGTGCAGATGCTAATGGCATCATTAAAGGTGAACACAATTTGGGCTTGATAATGGATATGATTCCGCAAGATAAGATTATTAAGCGCGGTGATAAAGTTATTACGTCGGGGGTTGGTGGCGACATGCCGGTCGGTCTTTACATCGGTGAAGTAGAGGAAGTGAAAACAACAGATAATGAATTATTTCAAACTGCTAGAATCAAAACTCAAGCTGATTTTAAAAACCTAAAAATTATTTTCATTATTCTTGATTAATTATGCGCATTGCAATTTCCATATTTAGTTTAATAATTCTTACTTTCTTGCAAATTTCCTTTCTGCCTAATTTTGTTATTTTGGGGTCAGTCCCAAATTTAATTTTAATAGTTGCTGTTGCCTGGTGCATTGCCGGCAATTACAAAGAAGCAATTTTTTGGGGAATCGGAGGTGGAGTTATTCTTGATCTTTTTTCTCCTTTTTATTTTGGAATTGTTTCTTTAAGCAACCTTGCTGTGATTGCTGCTGTTTACTTTATTGTTAAAAATTTCATCAATAACGACGACAAAGTTTCCATTGCTACAATTTGCGCTATTGCTACGTTGTTGTATAATTTTTTCTTAATATTTTTTATTCTAATTATAAAACTTGTCAAGCTAGATAATCTAGTCCAGACATTAGATTTCTATTTCTTTGCTTCAATTCTTGTCCAAATAATTTTCAACACAATCATAATTTCTTTAATTTACAATTACATAAAATCTATTCAAGAAGTAGAAAATTACTATGAACAGAGACGTCAAATAAAGGCATAAACAAATAATTAAAAATTAGTAATTAGCAATTATAAAAAGTTAATTGTTAATTGTTAAAAGTTAATTATTGACAATGCGCGACCCTTTTGAAATAAAAAATTCGTTAAACTTTGATAGCCATGATACTGGCTCAGATTATGGATCAGATTGGGATGTAGATCCTTTTTTTTCCTCTAAGAGTTCGCGTCCAGATATCAAAAAACCTTTTTACAAGCATCAAAAAATTAGATGGCTTTATTTTGTTATTCTAGGTGTTTTTGTTGTTTTGATCAGCCGTACGTTTTTTTTACAAATTATTCAAGGAGATCCATTAAAAGCCGCAGCAGAAGAAAACAGATATAGAATAAATATCACAAGAGCGCCACGAGGCGTAATTTATGATTCGAAAAAACAATTATTAGTCAAAAATGTTCCAAGCTTTGACGCAACAGTCATTCCAGCTGACTTGCCATTAGAAAGAAATGCAGAAACAAGAGAAAGAGAATGCAAAAGCAAATGCGAAGGCGTTTTTACGTCATTGAAAAATGTTTTAAAAATTTCTGATGATGACTTAAATAAGGCGATCAAAAAAATTGATTATAGTTCATATGAACCGTTATTGGTCAAAGAAAATATTTCACGTGACGAGACTCTAATCATAAACTCAAGAGATGCCGAGCTTCTAGGAGTTGTAGTCGAAAAAAACCCGATCAGAGATTATCAATTTTCTAGTACTTTTGCGCATCTAATGGGCTATATTGGAAAGATTACTCAAGAAGAATTGGATCAAAGACAAAATGATTCAAAAAAATATTTATTTAATGATTATATCGGCAAACAAGGTTTAGAATTATCATATGAGGATTCGCTAAAAGGAATTAACGGGCAACAGCAAGTAGAAGTTGATTCTTCGGGCCGTGTTAAAAAGATAGTTAAGCAAGATGAACCGCAAGCTGGAAATGATATTGTTTTAAGCATCAATAAAGATTTTCAAATTCAGCTCGAAAAGTCACTCAGAGAGGGTGCAAAAGTTACTGGATCAAATAAAGCCGTAGCAGTTGCCATGAATCCTCAAAATGGTGAAATACTCGGCTATGTTTCATTACCATCTTTTGATAATAATTTGTTCGCTAAAGGAATCTCTGAAAAAGATTATCGCCAAATTTCAAATGATAAAGACAAGCCATTGATTGACCGCATTATTGATGGTGTTTATCCGCCAGCTTCTACAATAAAACCAGTAGTTGCCTCAGCAGCCTTAACTGAAGGTTTGATTGATGTAAATACAACTGTTGTAGACAAAGGCTCAATTACGGTTCCAAACAAATATAATCCTGATATCATTTATAACTTCGTTGGTTGGGATCTGAATGGTTTAGGCCCAGTTAACATTTTCAGTGCAATCGCAAAATCGTCTGACATCTATTTCTATTATGTTGGCGGTGGATTTGACGACTTTCCTGGTCTTGGAGAAAAAAAACTAGAAGAATATTACAAAAAATTTGGAATGGGCGCTCAAACAGGCATAGATTTACCAAATGAAGCTGAAGGTTTAATTCCAAATCCAACATGGAAAGAAGAAGCGAAAAATGAAGTCTGGTATTTAGGCGATACTTATCACATGGCAATCGGACAAGGTGATGTGCTGTCTACTCCATTACAAGTTGCAAATTGGACAGCAATCTTTGCTAATGGTGGAACATTTTATAAACCACATTTGGTGAAAAAGATAATCAACAATCAGCAGAATATGATTAGTGAGACAGAGCCAAGAATTGTTAGAGAAAATTTCATACCGCAGGGTCACATTGAAACAGTTAGGCAGGCGATGAAACAAACAGTTGACAATGGTTCCGCTCGGATGCTTCAAGGACTCAAGGTTTCGGCAGCCGGAAAAACAGGAACAGCTGAACACAGTGGTAGCGATAAAAACCATGCTTGGTTCACAGTTTTTGCGCCATATGAAAATCCAGAAATAGTTTTAACAGTTCTAGTTGAAGAAGGCGGCGGCGGTGAATCAGCTGCTGTTCCTATTGCCAAAGAAGTACTTCAGTGGTATTTTGATAACAAGTGATATTAAAAACAAGATACAAGAGACAAGATACAAACAATATTCAATATCCAAAAATCAATAACCAAATCGTCATTCATCGAGTTTGATAATTGGTTATTCTAATTTGAAATTTGTTTGTTTCTTGTTTCTTGGTCATTTAAAAGAATGGCTAAAATCATAAACGGTACACAATCTGCTAAAAAACTGCTTTCTCAAATTCAAAGGAAAGGCACTCTCCTTAAACAACAAGGTCGTTATTTAAAAATGGCTGTAGTTTTAGTTGGCGAAGATAAAGCCTCTCTCAGTTTCATAAGAAAAAAAGAAGAATCATGCAAAAAGATTGGTATCAATTTTGAACTTTTTAAATTTCAATCCGACCTAGATACATTAAGCCTTTGCAACAAGATAAAAATCATTCAAGAGGATCCAAAGCTATCTGCCTTAGTTGTCCAACTTCCTCTGCCTCCTAAAGTTAATACTCGCCAAGTTTTAGAAATGATTGATCCAAGACTTGATGTTGATTGCTTGACTTCATACAATATGGGAAAATTATCAGCCGGAATTTACAAAATTTTACCGCCAACACCAGCCGCCATTTTACAGCTTATCAAAGAATATAATATCAATTTAAAAAGAAAACATATTGTAATCGTTGGCAAGGGAGAATTGGTTGGAAAGCCATTGGGTATTTTACTCACGCAAGATCAAAATACTCTAACAATCTGCACGAAATTTACTAGAAATTTAGGCAATTACACGAGACAAGCCGATGTTCTTATTACTGCAGTTGGCAAGCCAAATTTGATCAGCGCCAATATGGTTAAAGACAACGCTATTATATTAGATGCTGGTACAAGCCATAAGGGCAATAAACTTTGTGGTGATGTAAATTATAAGCAAGTCCTCGAAAAAGTAAAAATGATTACTCCAGTACCCGGAGGCATCGGACCAGTTACCGTTGCTAAATTGCTAGAGAATATTTTAATACTTTCCAATAATTAAAATACAAAAACTCTAAAATATAAATTCTAAACAAATTCAAAATTATAAATATCTAAATTCTAAACCTTGACGCAAGTTTTAAATTTTAGATTTTGATTATTTTAATTTATTTAGAATTTAGGATTTAGCCTGCCTGCCGGTAGGCAGGGATTTAGAATTTTTTACTGTGGATAATTCTGTTTGACAAGGATTATTAACAAGCGTATATTGGGAGCATTATTATCATACATAATCATACATAAATGACACCATTTTACATCACAAAAGAAGGACTCGAAGAGCTAAAAAAGCAATTAGCTATATCAAAAACATCAAAACGTCAAGAAATTGCCGCACGTCTTAAACGTGCCTTAGAACAAGGCGATTTGTCCGAAAATGCTGAATATCAAGACGCCAAAGATGAGCAAGCATGGTTAGAAGGCAAAATCGCTGAGTTAGATTCTAAGATAAAAAACGCTCAGATTATTTCTAAGGACAAAAACGGCCATATTTCAATTGGTTCTCAAATCAAGATTAAAAATGGCGGTCAAGCATTAGAATACACAATTGTCGGTTCGCAAGAAGCAAATCCTTCTGAAGGCAAGATCTCCAATGAATCACCAATTGGTCAAGCATTTTTAGGCCACAAAAAAGGCGAAAAAGTCAAAGTTCAGACACCTGATGGATTTATTGAATACAGGATTTTGCAGGTAAGCTAATCACAGCGAAACATAAAAACAATAAGACACTCAAACAATCGCCATTTAAACTGGCGATTTTTTATGGTCAAATGCATCAAAACTTGGTATATTTATGGTATTAGAAAAAATAAATTCATTTTGTCATTCCGAGCCGATGCGAGGAATCCCGTTGGTTCCTA
This sequence comes from uncultured Candidatus Saccharibacteria bacterium, assembly GCA_964574655.1. GTDB lineage: Bacteria > Patescibacteriota > JABMPQ01 > JABMPQ01 > JAQVVF01 > JAQVVF01. The sequence continues at coordinate 600,148 of CAZNOH010000001.1, read as the reverse complement.
AAAAGCATGGGATCCCTCACTTCGTTCGGGATGACAAGTTTTAATTATGCAACAAGAATTACGTCAAAATAGAATTAAAAAATTAGAAGAAATCAAAGCGTTATCCATAAATCCTTATCCGGCCAAAGCGGAAAGGACAAATACTTGCCAAGAAGTCATTGATAATTTTGAAAAGCTTAAAGACCAGCAAAATATTTTAGTTGGCCGGATTTTTTTATTTCGTCCATTTGGCAAAGCAACTTTTGCCCAAATAGGTGATGAATCAGCCAAGATCCAAGTTTATTTCAAAGAAGAAAATTTAAAGAAAGATTATGATCTAGTCAAAAAATTAGACATCGGCGATTTCATTCAGGTTAGTGGAAAATTATTTTTGACTAAGACAAATGAAAAAACTTTGCAGGTTAGCGAGGTTAAGTTGCTAACAAAATCTATTCTGCCATTGCCAGAAAAATTTCATGGCTTGAAAAATGAAGAAGAACGTTATCGCAAACGATATTTAGATTTAATTTGCAATAAAAATACTTTTGACTTATTCAAAAAAAGAACACAATTTGTTAATTCAATTAGAAGTTTTATGCAAGATTCTGGCTTCATGGAAGTTGAAACTCCAACATTAGAACACATTCCAGGAGGAGCAGATGCAACTCCATTTACAACTCATCATAATTCATTAGACCTTGATTTATACTTGCGAATTTCACTTGAACTTCACTTGAAAAGATTAATCGTCGGTGGCTATGAAAAGATTTTTGAAATTGGCAAAGTCTTTCGCAATGAAGGAATTTCAACCCAGCACTTGCAAGAGTTTACGCTGATGGAATATTATTGGGCTTATGCTAATTGGGAAGACCTAATTGGTTTTACTGAAAATTTTTATACAAAAATAATTAATGATACTTTCGGGACTTTAAAAATTAAATACACCTGCCTGCCGGCAGGCAGGAAGACTCAGGTTTTAGATTTTACAGCTCCATGGAAGCAATATGATTATACAGAATTAATAAAAGAAAAAACTGGTATTGATTTAGACAAAGCTAATACATATGAAAAATTAATCGAAGAAATTAGAGCCAAAAAAATTGATGTTGAAAATGTAATTGGCTATGGACGCTTGGTTGATAATCTTTACAAAAAAACAGTCAGGCCATCATTAATACAGCCATGCTTTTTAATCAACCAGCCAGTTGCGATTTCACCACTTGCCAAAAAGAATGAAGAAAATCAAAATACAACTCAACGTCTCCAAGTTTTAATCGCCGGATCAGAATTAGGCAATGGTTTTTCAGAATTAAATGATCCATTAGATCAACGACAGCGATTCGAAGAGCAAGCAAAATTACGCAGAGAAGGCGATACAGAAGCACAAATGATGGATGAGGATTTTGTAGAATCTTTGGAATATGGCATGCCTCCAACAGCTGGATTTGGAGTTGGTATTGATCGTTTATTTGCAATTTTAACAAATTCAGAAAATATTAGGGATGTAATTTTCTTCCCATTAATGCGTCCTGAAAAAAAAGGACAAGAGGTTAAAGCAGAATCAAAAAAATCTTCTGATGTTGAAGAAGTCAAAAATTTAGATTCAGTCATTGACCGAAAAACAGCTTGGGAGTTGTTAAAGCAAAATATCAAAACAGAAAATTTAATAAAACATTGTTTGGCATCAGAGGCAATCATGAAAGGACTAGCCAAGAAATTAAATAAACCAGAAGAAGCTTGGGGAATTACTGGACTAGTTCATGATTTAGATTTTGATCAAACAAAAAATATTCCAGAAAAGCATGCTTTGATGACTGCAGATATTTTAGACGAATATGATGTACCGGAAGATATGATTGATGCTATTAAATCTCATAATTATGAAAATACAGGAATAACTAAAAAAACAGATTTAGATTTTGCTTTGTCAGCATCAGAACAGCTTAGCGGTCTTATCGTCTCTGCAACTTTAGTTTTGCCAGACAAAAAATTATCATCATTAAAACCAGAATCAGTTATTAAAAAAATGAAAGAAAAATCTTTTGCCAGAAATATCAGCAGACAAGATATTCAGGATGTAGAGAAATTAGGAATTAGTTTAAATGATTTTGTTGCTTTAGCTATCAAAGCAATGCAAGAAATTAATGATGATTTAGTATTATAATATAATATTTTTGTGTAATCAATTTTCGCGTAGCCCCGCAAATCTTGTTTGCGGGCGGTAGGTGACAAACAAGATTTGTCACCTACGCGAATATAAATATAATAATTTAAAAAGATGCCAAATTCAGAACAACCAATTGATGAAAAACTAGCCGACGTCAAAGAACCTCAACAAGATAAAGTTGAAGGTCTTGAAATTGTAAAAAATCCTGAATCAGAAAGAGTTATTGAGTCTGCAAACAATTTAACTGGAAAAATTGAACGAGATGAAAAAGTTACAGGACAAGATGTCTTAAATTTAGATGAAGCTTTAGGCAAAATAAAAATTAATGTCGTTGGAATTGAAATGACACTTGAAGAAGCAAAAGCAAAAGGAAAATTATATATTGAATTTCTACAAAGAAATTTTGAACATCATGAAGAATTAACAATTCTTACGCCAGAAATGGCGCAAATAATTGCTGACAGCCATCGTTGGTTTGCATTTCCAAAAGTTACAGAAATTTCAGATGAGACAGCGAGCATATTAGGTCGTCATGATCGAGATTTAAATCTCATGGGTTTGACCTCGTTATCTGACAGCGCTGCTAGAGGACTTGCCAGACACAAGGGTAATATGAGTGCCTTAGGGTTATCTGGCTTAACCGAAATTTCTGATGAAGCTGCAAGATGGTTTGGAATGAACAGAAATAGCAGGCTATTTTTTAACGGGGTAACCACTCTTTCTGGAGTAGCAGCCGCAAGATTATCAGCACATGAGTCTGATCTTTATTTAGAAAAATTAGCTACTCTTCCCGAAGATGTTGCTGAAGGATTAGGTCGTTTTGGCGGTTATAAATATAACACTCATATTTTATATCTGTCGGGAGTAGAAGATCTTTCGGCTGAAAGCGCAAAAAAATTAGTTTATAATCCCTACAAAAAACTTAGTTTAGGGCTAAAAAATATTTCTGATGAAGTTGCTGAACATCTAGGCAAATTAAAAGGTGATTTGCATCTTGAATCTTTGACTGAAATTTCATTAGAAGTTGCTGAGGGGCTATCTCATATTGAAGGTACTTTAGTTTTATCAGGACTTACTTCGATATCGGTTGATATGGCGAAAAAATTGGCAAAAGTTAAAGGCGCTCTAAATTTACAGGGCTTAAAAGAATTGACTCCAGAAGTAGCAACAGCACTTGCAACACATACAGACGAAGATGTTTTATGGTTGCCGAAGCTTCCTGGTACTCCAAAAGAAGTTGAAGAAATTTTCGCTGAAAAAACAAAAAGAAGATTAGTAATGTGGATGAAGCCTTAATAATAAATTTATGAAAAAAGTTTTAATTTTCGGCACATTTGATCTTTTGCATCCAGGCCATCTGGATTTTTTCAAGCAAGCAAAGAAATTAGGCGATAATCTAACAGTAATCGTTGCTCGAGATCAAACAGTTAGCGCGATCAAAAAACATCGCACATTATTTAATGAAAAAGAAAGATTAGCAAATGTTAAAAATCAGAAAATTGTTGATGAAGCAAAGCTAGGCAATTTAGATGATCCGTACAAGATAGTTAAGCAGGAAAAACCAGATATTATCGCTTTAGGCTATGATCAAAATTCATACACAGAAGAATTAGAGGACAAGATTAAAGAATTTGGCTTTAAAACTAAAACCGTTAGATTAAAATCATTTAAACCAGAAAAATATAAATCATCAAAATTGAAACTTCGGCTTTAACAACGTGGAGCTAAAGCTCCAACACCCCTTGGCTAAAGCCAGGTAGAAATATTCTACCCAGCTTTAGCTGAGGGGATTAAAAATTTTGGATTACAAAATTTTTAATGGGCTTTAGCACTAGTTCTCTATAAAGATGTTCAAACAAAAACAATATTGGCCAAATGATTGCATATACTTTTTAACAACCTCCACATTTTTACACACTCCATATTTTAGCGAACCAGAACAAAAGCAAATCATTTATGACCAATTCAAAAAACTAAGAGTTAAATATAATGTTAAAATAAGCGCTTATAGCATCGCAATTAATCATTTTCACATTAAATTTTATCTCAAGAATGGATTATTAATTCCAAAAATCAAACAGATTCTTCATGGTGGTACATCTTTCTTGTATAAGAAAAAATATTGGCACGTAATAAAAGAAACACAGCTTTGGCAGAGTACTAAACTTTTACAAATTGCATCCGAGATCATGGATTGGCGAGTTACTGGTTATATTATTGGCAATTTATTAAAGCATAAAGAAGTCAGCACTTTTGAAGAATTAAAAAATAACAAATTTTCAAGTTATGGTTATTATGCAAAAAAATATAGTGATAAAGAAATGCATGAATTAGTTAGATCAGTAATCGATTTATCAGAAGATAATAAAGGATTTATTAATATTAAGGATCTTGCAAATATCAAACCAAACACTAAATTTTCGAACTCATTGCCTAAAGGCGTGTAGAACTTCTACTTGGCTTTAGCCAAAGGGTCGAAGGACTTTAGTCCTAAGTCGACGACGGCCAGAGCTAAAGCACACCAACCCCCTGGCTAAAGCCAGGTAGAATCTCTAATCTATGTTCTACGATATCCACACAACCTGCAAGAATTTAGAAGAAGCCAGAAAAATTGGCAGGAAATTGATCGAGCAAAAATTAGCAATTTGTGTTAATATAATAGAAAAGGTCAATTCAATCTATTGGTGGGATGGAAAGATTGTTGATGAAAAAGAATCCTTGTTATTATTAAAAACAAAAAAAGAAAAAGTTAATCAGGCAATTAAATTAATTTCCAAAGAATTAAGCATAATTAATCTTTTAAATTAATAGTCACAGTATGAATATAGAACAAGAAGGAGAAAATCCAGCTAACTTAGATGAAGAAGAAGGATTTTCCATAGAAGATAAAGAATTACCAAAAAACTTACTGATTTGGTGGCTTACAGGAGATGAGCAGGCACAAGTAACAAAAAAGGAATGGTTACGCGTTCCTATCTATATAAAAGATGAACTAAAATCGATTGAAGGCAGAGAAAGGAGAGGACGACTTTGGGTTCCAAAAGATATTGAATTAGAGGGAATCGAATGGGACTATAAACATCCAAATACAGAAAGATTAGAAAAAGCCGGCGGAATTGTCTTTCATAGCGAGGACAAAGAATTCTTAGAAGAACTTCCAGGACTGATTACGGACTTAAAATTAGATACCGCAATGGAAGAAGTAAAAGAATAAAGATTGTTAGCGAGATAATTAATATTTGACATAATCGGCAATTTCTTATACCTTATAACTGATACAAAGGTTTTTTCCTTTTTAATTTTTAATTTTTAAACATGCTTGATATTAATTTAATTCGAAAAGACAAAAAAATAGTCATGAAAGCGATCAAAGATCGCAATAAAAAATTTGACATGGACTATTTTATTGATCTCGATAATAAAAAAAGGCGTCTTCAACTAAAAGTTGACGAGCTTAGAGCCAAAAAAAATCAAGCTTCTGACAAAATCGCAAAATTATCTGATTTAGAAAAACAGCAGGCAATTCTTGATATAAAAGGAACTTCGGAACGACTAAAAGATCTCGAGAGCAAGCTTGCTATTATGGAAAAAGAATGGAAAACAATGCTACTAAAGTTTCCAAATATTCCTTTATCAGATGTTCCTGTTGGCAAAGATGAATCTGAAAACAAACCAATTCGCCAAATAGGCAAGCCGACAAAATTTGATTTCAAACCAAAAGACCATCTTGACCTTGGTGAAAAACTAGACATTATTGATGTCAAAACAGCTGGAAAAATTTCTGGAACGCGTTTTAATTATCTAAAAAGTGAAGCTGTGCTTCTAGAATTTGCCATCATACAACATACCATAAAAACACTTACAGACCCCAAAATACTTAAAGAAATTGCTGATAGTATAAAACCAGGGTATAGTGCAACGCCATTTATTCCGATTATCCCCCCAGTCATGATTAGGCCTGAGATATTTGAAAAAATGGCCAGGCTTGAGCCACAGGAAGAGCGCTATTATATTCCTTCAGATAAAGTTTTCCTAATTGGCAGTGCGGAACATACTCTTGGTCCAATGCACATAGATAAAGTTTTGCAGGCGAAAAATTTGCCACTTCGTTATTTAGGCTTTTCAACAAGCTTTCGTCGAGAAGCCGGAAGCTACGGCAAAGATACAAAAGGCATCCTAAGAGTTCACCAGTTTGACAAGCTCGAGATGGAAAGTTTTTCGATTTCTGAGAATTCTAAAATAGAACAAGACTTTTTTGTTGCAATCCAAGAATATTTAGTAAAATCATTAAAACTTCCTTATCAGGTTGTCCAAATTTGCACAGGTGATATGGGAGATCCAGATGCTCGACAAATTGATATCGAATGTTGGTTGCCGAGTGAAAATAAATACCGAGAAACTCATACGTCAGACTTAATGACGGATTATCAAGCTCGCCGTCTGAACACCAGATATCAAAATGAAAAAGGCGAGTATAAATATGTTCACACAAACGACGCAACTGCTTTTGCAATTGGCAGAATCCTGATTGCAATTATGGAAAATAATCAGCAAAAAGACGGCTCTATAAAAATTCCAGAAGTTTTGTGGGGATATTGCGGAATTAAAGAAATCAAAAGATGATCAATCACAAAACCTGGGTTGAAATAAGCCAGAGCGCTTTAATTTTTAATCTAAAGCAATTCAGAAAAATAATTGGCCAAGAAAAAAAGCTAGCGGCCATAATTAAATCAAATGCCTATGGCCATGGTCTTTTAGAAACTGCCCAAATTTTAGAAAATTCTGAAGCTGACTGGTTTGGCGTTGATTCAATTGATGAAGCAATCGCAATAAAGCAAGAAAGCAAAAAAACAAAGAAACAAATTATTATATTAGGATATACTGTTTATAGCCGTTTAGCTGAAGTAGTTAAGAACGAATTTAGACAAATAGTTTATAATTTAGAGACAATAAAAAAACTTGGCGAGCTTTCTTCAAAGCTAAAAAAGAAAGCATATCTGCATATAAAACTTGAAACTGGTACATCAAGGCAAGGAGTTCTAGAAAAAGATTTATCAAAAATTATAAAGTTAATAAAGAAATATCCTTATTTAGTTTTAGAAGGTGCATCTACTCATTTTGCGAATATCGAAGATACGACTGATCATTCTTATGCTGAAAAACAATTAAATAATTTTAAGCAATTAATAAATATCGCAGAAAAAGAATATGGCCAAAAAATTGAAATAAAACACACGGCTTGTTCTGCTGCCACCATACTATTTCAAGAAACACATTTTGATTTAGTAAGACTTGGGATTAGTATGTATGGTCTCTGGTCATCTAGCGAAACAAAAGTTTCAGCTTCTCACAAAAAGATTAATTTAGATCTCAAGCCTGTATTATCTTGGAAGACAATTGTCGCTCAAGTTAAAAATCTTAAATCAGGAACACCAATTAGCTATGGACTAACAGAAACTTTGCATAAAGATTCGACAATCGCCATTTTGCCAATTGGTTATAATGATGGCTTTGATCGCAAATTATCAAGTATTGGAAATGTTTTAATAAAAGGCAGAAGATGCAAAATATTAGGCCGTATTTGTATGAATATGATTGTGGTAGATGTTAGTCACATTAAAAATATTAAGCCTGAAGATGAAGTTGTTTTATTAGGAACGCAAGGCAAAGAATATATTACAGCTGATGAAATTGCCAAAAAGATCAATACAATTAATTATGAAATTGTGACACGCATTAATCCGCTGATTAAAAGAGTAGTCGTTGAATAATCTCTAATTTTAAATTATAAATTTCAAATAAATTTTAAAATTCTAATTTCGAAATTAATTTAAAATTTTAAATTCAAAATTTAAAATTAAACTATGATAGGTATTTTCGATTCCGGCATCGGCGGACTGACAGTTGCTCGCCAAATTATAAAAAAGCTACCAGAATATCAAATTATTTATTTTGGTGATACTGCCAGGACTCCTTATGGCAACAAAAGCAAAGAAACGATTATTAAGTATGCTATCCAGGATACAAAATTTTTATTGCGAAATGGCGCGAAGATAATTGTTATTGCCTGCCATACTGCTTCAGCAGTTGCTTCAAAAGAATTGCGTGAAAAGTTTCCAGGAACTCCAATTTTTGATGTTGTTAAAGCAGGTTTAATCAAAGCAGAGAGAATAACAAAAAACAAGAAAGTCGGCATTATCGGAACAAGGGCGACAATTGCAAGCCAGGTCCATGAAAACTATTTAAAGAAATTAAACAAAGATATCAAAGTTTATACCGAGGCTTGTCCATTGATTGTGCCTTTAGTTGAGGAGGACTGGATCAATCGTTCAGAAACTAAAAAGATTGTGAAGTTTTATCTAAAGCCTTTTAGAAAAGAAAAAATTGATACTCTAGTTTTAGCTTGCACTCATTATCCTTTAGCAAAAGAAGCAATTAAAAAGGCGATCAAAAGAAAAATTAATATCATTGATCCAGGAGAAGAAGTGGCAAAAGAAGTTGATTTATTCTTAAAAAATCATCCAGTAATTGAAAAAAGATTAGTAAAAAGTAAAAAGCACAAATTTTTTGTCAGTGACATTCCATTCAAATTTCAAGAATTCTCGGAAAAGATATTAGATCAAAAAATAAAAGTCAAACAAGTAAGTCTTGATTAATGGAGATTTTATTCACCAAATTTAATTTTATTTTAGCCTTTGCTTTGGCTTTTTTGATAACTTTATTATTCACATATTTAATCAGGAAATTAGCATTACAATACCAGATAGTAGATCGCCCGAATAAGGAAAGAAAAATTCACAAAAGTAATATCCCGCTCATGGGAGGTTTAGCCGTTTTTATCGGCTTTTTTATTACTCTAGGATATTTTATTTTAATTGATCGCGATTTCTTTAGCGGTTATATGCTTCCAAAATATATTTTAGGTTTAGCGCTTGGCGGACTTATTTTAATTATTGGCGGTATCATAGATGACAAATACAATTTAAGTCCAAAACAACAATTTATTTTTCCAATTATTTCTTGTCTTGTTGTTATAATTTCCGGCATTGGTATTACTTTTATCAGCAATCCAATTGGTAATACAATCAATTTAGATGAAATAAGAATCAGACTTTTTACGATTAATAATATTCCTTACTTTTTTACAGTTTTTGCCGATATCTTCACCATGATTTGGCTGTTAGGCATGATCTATACCACAAAGTTTTTAGATGGCATGGACGGACTTGTTCCTGGAATATCAGTAATTGCATCTATAATTTTATTTTTCTTAAGCTTAAGCACAAAAGTTATGCAACCAGAAACTGCCTTGCTTTGCATAATTTTAGCTGGTGCATCTTTAGGATTTTTAATTTTTAATTTTCATCCTGCCAAAATATTTTTAGGAGAAGGTGGCAGTACTTTTATCGGTTTTATGCTAGGAGCTTTAGCCATAATTTCTGGCGGAAAAATAGCAACAGCATTATTAATTATGGGTATTCCAATTCTTGATGTAATCTGGGTAATTTTGAGAAGAATATTTAAACATAAATCTCCTTTTCAAGCTGATCGCCAGCATCTCCATTTTCGTCTTTATGATTTAGGATTCTCGCAACGGAGTGCTGTTATCTTCTTATGGTCAATTTCGGCATTATTTGGGCTTTTTGCGCTATTTATTCAGGGAAAGGAAAAGATACTAGCTTTCATTATCCTTATCGGATTGATGGCTATTCTTGCGATATTACTAGTAATTTTTTACAAAAAAAAACAGACTGGATAGTCTGTTAATGAGCAATCTATTGTGTGATAATTTGCGGTGGAGCAATTTGCTGTTGGAAATGAATGCCGTGTCTTTTGATTTTGCCAACAGTATAGTCATCAATTTCTTCAAGAGGGATTTTCTGTTCTGCGCAAAACTTCCTAACTGTTAACATGTATCCATTGCGACCTTCAATAGTTGGAGCAATCAGAGCAAATCCAATTTCGTAACCAACTCTAATTGTGTGAATGCAGGAACTCAAATCGTTACAAACAAAAATACCGAATCCCGCATCTTCCAATGCTTTACAAAGGGCTCTACATTTCTGCGCGTCACACTCCATCAACAGCACCATCGTTTTTTTGTCAGTGCAGCCTGCGTTTTTACTGCCAGGATCCTGGCTACTAGCAGACTTCTCGGTGACTTTTCTGGCTGGCATGTTGTTTCCCTCCGACACTTAGCTACCCAATTTCAGTCTACCAGATTTTTTATAACTTCACAAAATAATTTTTTTGGGGATAACAAAAAGTAGTTACTCAATTATTTTATTATCAAATTACTAGCGAAAAATATTCTAACAATCAAACAACAAACATAAAATTAAGTCAATACGAAAAGACTTGACCAAAACATAAAACAAGCATATACTTACTTATATGACAAAATTTGCAATTATAAAAACAGGCGGTAAGCAATACAAGGTCTCTGAAGGTGACATTATTTTGATTGACAAAATTATGGATCCAAAGAAGACAATAGAGTTTAAAGAAGTGCTTTTGTTCATAGATGAAAAAGCAACTAAGATTGGCGCGCCAAGAATTTCTGGAACAAAAGTAGAAGCTGAAGTTCTAAGAGGAGAAGTAAAAGGCGACAAGGTTCTAACAGTCAAATATAAGGCTAAAAAAAGATACAAAAGAACAGTTGGTTTCAGACCAGTATATACTGAAGTAAAAATCACAAAAATTTCCTAAATAATATTTTAAAAGACTGCAAAGATATGCAGTCTTTTTTTGTATTAAAAAAAGACATGAATTCATGTCTAAAAAAGAACGATAATCAAACCAGTTGCCCCTTATTCGGCTCTCTCTTGTACCAAAGCAAATCTCTCAGCGAAACATTAAGGTAATGAGTCCAGTCTGGATCGCGAAGATCAGAAATTGTATATACATTCAATCCAGTTATAGCAATAATCTTTCCTTCTATGCGAGTGTCTTCTCTGTATGCTCTGACAGAATCTCCAACTGCAAGCTCCGTGAAGACTTTTTTCCCATCTTCATCATGCATCTCGCAATCTGGTACAGAAAGAACTTCAGCAAATCCGTCCATCATAAACTTATCCAATACTCCCAACAAGCATCGTTTGCCATATGGTGCAATATACAATTCCGCAACACTATGAAAAAAGGGAATTGTTTTTCCATTGCTTTTTCTCTTCACGATTTCAGCATCTTGAGCAACAACTTTTGCAGTAACATCAGTATGATACTTGAATAGCCAAAAAGGACCAAATCGCTTTGTTATCGGCAATCTGATCATTGTGCCAATCGGATATTCTTCAAAAACAGCTCCTGTCTCCCATTCCAATGGCTGTTTCGCTACTCTCAATATCAGTGGCTGTTTCACTTTAACCTCCAATCCTGCCGTTCTCGGCAGGTGAAATATAATGTGCAATTATCTAATTTAGCAAATTTATAATTTAAAGTCAAACCTGACAAAAAAAGCCTTTCGGCTTTATATATATCTTTAGTATTCTTTCCGGCCTTTCATTGCATTGCTTAATGTTACTTCATCAGCATATTCCAAATCTCCGCCAGAAGGAAGACCGCGAGCAATTCTTGTTGTTTTTATGCCCAGAGGCTTAATTAATTTTGCAATATACATTGCTGTAGCCTCGCCTTCTAAGTTTGGATTAGTTGCCAATATAATTTCTTTAATTCCAGAATCTTGTTTTAAGCGTCCTAATAATTCATTTATTTTAAGATCTTCTGGTCCAACATTATTTATCGGAGAAATCGAACCATGCAAAACATGATAAAGTCCATTAAACTCACCAGAAGAATTTATAGCAACAATATCCATTGGTTCTTCAACAATGCAAATCAATGATTTATCTCGCCTCATATCAGAACATACTGGACAAGGATTTTTTTCAGTCAGATTATAGCAATTTAAACAAAAAGTTACTGTTTTTTTAAGTTCAAACAAAGCTCTGGCAAAAGCCTCAACATCAACAGATTTTGATTTTAACAAATAAAAAGACAACCTAGAAGCAGTTTTTGGACCTATTCCAGGAAGTTTTGAGAATTCTATAATTAAATTTTGTAGGGGAATTGGTAAAATATTCATAAAAAAAATGATGCAAATCTACTAATTTTATGCCAATCTACAAATTGCGAATAATAGCATTAGCAATTAGCATAATTGGCATAAGATTCGCATATTGGCATCATATTTATAATTGCGGCATTTGGATTTCACCAGCTTGCATTTTTCTAACCATCATCATCTGCAACTCTTTATTAGCTTTTGAAAAAGCATCTTTAATTGCATTCTGTAATTTGTCTTGATTTCCAGACACCAATAATGATTCATCAATAAAAACTTCCTTAATTTGCTGACTGCCATCCATCGAAATTTTTACTTGACCATTTAATGCCTCGCCAGTGATTAATTCAGATTCTAATTGTTTTTTCATTTCACTAGCTTGCTTTCTTAAACTTGCCAAATTTTTTAATTGTTCGAACATGTTTTTAGTTTAATAATTGATTAAAACAATATTTAATAACCAAATTATAATATTCAAACTCGTCAAGTTTGGTTATTGAATATTTTAATTTTTAATTTGTTTGTTTCTTGTTTCTTGGTAATTAGCAATTTTTTAAATTTCTCTTCTTTTTTCCAAATTACGGAAGCTTGCAACATTTTGTTCAAAAAACAATTCAATAACACCAGTCGGTCCATTTCGTTGCTTTTTAATATGAATTTCTGCTATATTCTTTTTCTCCGTATCTTTTTTATAAACCTCTTCGCGATAGATAAACATTACCACGTCCGCATCCTGTTCTATGCTACCACTTTCTCTTAAATCCGACAATTGAGGAATCTGGGGAGATCTATTTTCTACTGCACGTGACAACTGAGATAAAGCTAAAACAGGAATATTAAGCTCGCGAGCAATTCCTTTTAATGCGCGTGATATTTCTGAAACTTCCTGCACTCTATTTTCTGTTGAACGGCCTTCCATCAATTGCAAATAGTCAACAACCAAAAAACCTAAGCCATGTTCAGAATGTAATCTTCGCGCTTTTGTTCTCATCTCCATGATGTTTGAAGAAGGGGAGTCATCAATATATATTGGAGCCTCTGAAAGAACGCCCATGGCATGACCGATTCTCGGAAAGTCATCATCCTCTTCGCGGTCCGACAATTTTCCTGTTCTCATTCGCCACAAGTCAACATTTGCTTCTGAGCAAAGGATTCTGTCAACTAGCTGTTCTTTAGACATTTCCAGGCTGAATATGCCAACAGGTATTTTTTGCTTTGCGATATTTTTTGCAAAGTCTAGCGCTAAAGATGTTTTACCCATAGATGGCCTAGCTGCTAAAATTATCAAATCAGATTTTTGGAAACCAGCCAAAACATTATCTAAAGCAGGAAAGCCAGTTGGAATTCCTCGAAGTTTACTGCCATCTCTGTGCAATTCATCAATTCTTTCAAAAGCATCAGTTAGAACATCTTTAATAACAATAAAATTTTGCTTTAAATATTTTTGTGAAATGCCAAACAATTTTTGCTCAGCTTCATCTAACAATTTTTCAATATCTTTTCCTTCTTGATATCCTAATCTTGATATATCGCCAGCCGTAGAAATTAGTTTTCTTAAAGTCGATTTTTTCTGAACAATCTTAGCATAATGAATAATATTTCCAGCAGTTGGTACTATATTAGCCAATGAAACTAAATAACTTCGTCCGCCGATTAAATCCAAATGGTCTTTGTCAGTCAAAGAATTAGCCAAGCTTACGACATCAATTGGCTCGCGCTTTTCGTATAATTCCAGCATTGAAGAAAAGATAATGCTATTTTTTTCTTCATAAAAATCTTCTGATCGCAAAAAATCAGATACTTTAATAATTGCATCTTTATCAATCAAAAGAGAGCCCAACACTGATTGTTCAGCTTCCTTATTTCTCGGCGGTAATTTTTCAAAATTTTCGCTTTGGTTTTCCATGACAAATTTTAGTAGTCATATCAATATATCATTTTAACATAAAAAAACAATCCTCAAGGCTGAGGATAATATAAAAGAGCTGTGTATGCGAGCTCTTTTAAAATTAACTTTCAAGATATTAATGATAATTTGTACGCTAGACAAGAACAAATAGTTAAAAAACACTAATTATCTTTTTTGTCAGGAAAATTTATCTTAACATTTTTTCCAATTACTATTTTTACTCCGTCACCAAATTTTACTTTATTGCCTCCAGCAATCTTTATTTTCGTTCCAGTACGAGAATCCTCAAGCTCAATACCATGTTCTTCAATTTTCCTAGCTAAGTTATCCGATTCCTTAAATTTTTTGTCTGATCGTAATTCATCAATCTTTGTCAAAAGCTGTTCAGACCCTTCAGGTCCTTCAACTTCTACGTAAGATAATCCAAGTCCAAGTACTTTATCGAAATCCTCTAGTGTTGCTTTTTTAATTCCATCATCTAAATCAGACTTCAGCATTTCCCAAACAACAGCCAATGCTTTTGGCATGTCTAAATCATTATTAATTGCTTCTAAAAATTTAACCTTAAATTCTTCAGAAATTTCGCCTGAATCTTTAAAATCTCTAATTCTCTCATAAAGTTTATTCAAAGCATTCTGAGCTGATTTCAAATTATCAAAACTAAAATCCAATTTTGTTCGATAATGACAGCCTAAAACCAAATAACGAAAATCAAGAGGGGAGAAGCCTTTGCCAACAATATCTTTTAGCGTGTAAAAATTATTCAAGCTTTTTGACATTTTCTTGCCTTCTACCAAAAGATGTTCACCATGAATAAAATAATTTGCAAATGGCTTTCCTGTTTTGCTTTCAGCTTGAGCAATTTCATTCTCATGATGAGGAAAAATCAAATCAACAGCACCAGCATGAATATCTAAAGTATCGCCAAGAATATCTTGCGCCATTGTTGAACATTCAATATGCCAGCCTGGTCTGCCTTTTCCTAATTTTGTTTCCCAATAAATTTCGCCATCATCGCTGTCATAACTTTTCCACAAAACAAAATCAGACAAATTCTCTTTTTCATAATCATCATTATTTACTCGAGCTCCAACTTTCAATCCTGATTTATCTAGCTTGGCTAATTTTCCATAATCTTTAAATTTCTCAATTTTAAAATAAACTGATCCATCTTCTGTTTTATAGGCAAAGTCTTTATCAATTAATTCCTGAATAAATAAAACCATTTTTTCAATATATTTTACGGCATTTGTAACAACATCAGGCTTGATAATATTTAGTTTATCCAAATCTTCAAAAAATTTATTTTCATAATCTTTTGTCAATTTAGCCAATTCATTTTTATTTCCGTTAGCAGCTTTTATTGTCTTGTCATCAACATCAGTAATATTCATAACATGCCTTACTTCAAAATTATTATAAATTAAAACACGTTTTAAAACGTCCTCAAAAACATAAGTTCTTAAATTTCCAATATGAGCATAATTATAAACAGTCGGACCACATGTATATAGCCCAACTTGATTATCTTTCAACGATTTAAATTCTTCAGTTTTTCTTGATAATGTATTGTATATTTTTAGCATAGTCTTTTTAGATTTCTACCCAGCTTTAGCTGGGGATTAAAAATTTTGGATTGCAAAATTTTTAATGAACTTTAGCCATAAAAAGAGCTAAAGCTCTTCGACCCTTTGGCTAAAGCCAAGTAGAAACTATATTTATAAATTATCATTTTTTAACCAAATTTACAAATAGCTTATTCGAAAAAAGCATTAGTGTAATTCGTGTGGTATTAGTGTGAGTCAATAAAAAAGAGACTAACAGTCTCTATTTCTTCAAATGAGCTTCGATTGCAGACACAATGGTTTCAATTGGATGGTGAGGTAAAACTTTGCATAGCAAGGTTTTTTCATGCTCGATCTCGATTTTTCCAAACAAAACATATAGCAAAGGCGACCAATCGTGTCCTACAAGAACAATCTTTCTCTTTGTCATGATTGCTCCAATCAGCTCGTCAAAAGTTCTGATTCCACCTCCGAAAGCAATTACCAAATCGCACTCTTGTGTCAACAGCTGATGACGAATTGCGCGTCCAAAATCAATTTCATTGAATCCAGGAAATTGATGTTTCAACACGCTAACGTTCATGGCATCAGCTAAAGCAAAGCCACCGTCAATTTGATCTTGGTGAGTAATGCCAATACCGCCACCTTTATGACAGGCAAGCATGACTCCAAAATCCAATCCGCCATGGAATACTTGATGTTTTCTTGCAACCAGTTCGCGAGTGATTTTTTCTACCAATTCATCGCGAATCTTTTCATCTGCTGAGCCACCGATGATTGCGATCCTCGCCATCTTTTCCTCCTCCTTCTCTCAGGTGCAAATTCAATTTTTAAACATAGCATAATAAATAATTTTTGTCAAAGAAAAAAAGCGTATACTCTTGTGTTTTTTTAGATAAAAGATTAAACTATTTCATAGCTCTTTTAAACCCAAGCAGGAGGGAAAGAAGATGGGACTGATAGTTGGAATTATTGTTGTCATCATTCTTTTTTTTGGAGTCCTTTTTGTTCTTGGCGCTGCAATCGGCGGAATCCTAGGAGTTCTCAGCGTTGTCGCTTTTATCTGGATAGTCGCTGGATTTATTATTGCGAATGCTGAAGAGGGCAGTATTCGCGCAACCGTTGGCATTTTTGCTCTGGTTTTGACTATCCTTTTCTTTTCAACCGGAGCCTGCAATCATGTATATGTTGCATGCAATAATGTTCCATATGGCGTTTTAGATTCCATTAGTCCTTTTCCTGCGAAATCGATGGTTTGTGACGGAGAAGTAGTTTGGAGATCAGACGGAAAATGTCCATAAAAAAGAACCTTAAAAAATTTCGCTCAATCAAAAACCGGCATTTAATCTACCGGTTTTTTTATTTTAATATTTAATATTCAATTTCTAGCATCACATTTCCCATCATCTCAAGCTCCCAGAATTTCTCACATCAGCTCTTTCCATCGGCCACCAAGATTTTCCAGATTTATCATAAAAATCAGAGAGATTCCAAATGTAAACAGAATTATCAGTTAGGCTTGAAATAACTTCCAAAACTTTATTATTATCAACATCAGATAATGTTGGATAGGTTAAAAAATTTCCGCCAGAAGATTCAACAGCAAGAGGCCAGTTATTTTTTAGTATCTCGCCATTATTTTTCCAAGCGTAAATTCTGTCATCAGCAGTTCCTAAAATCTCGCAATTGCCATCATTATCAAGATCAGCTAAATTAACAAACCTAATGCCTTTTTCAGAATTTTTTGGCCAGCCGCTAATATCAACTCCCAAGTTACCTAAGACATGAACGCCAGATTTATTTGCAAAAGCAATATTTGCTTTTCCATCATTATCAACATCGCCTAATGCAAGATCAGAAACGCCATCTTCAAAATTTACAGATAAAAGCTGTCTTCCGTCTGTAGCATAAACTAAAATATCTTTTTCTTTTGTGCTAACAATAATATTTGTGTCAGTTGCATTCATCACATTTCCTAATACAATTTCCATTTCAGGAGAAGTAGAATCAATTTCTTTTGGAAAGCCAGCCAAAACTTGACCATCATTTTTCAAAGCATATAATTTAGTCTTGCCAGATTCTAAAACAGTATAAGCAATTTCAGACTTAAAATCTCCATTTAAATCTCCTGAAGCTACGGCAGAAGTGATTTTTTCGCTTGTTTCTTTCGGCCAGCCAGAAATAATTGATCCATTATCAGATAAAGCATAAATAATTCTGTCGCCATAAACAATAATTTCCATTTTATTATCAGAAGTAATATCAGCTATCACAGGCGTATTTTCGTTACCTAAATTTTCCAAAGCTTTCGGCCAGCCATTCATAATTCCAGCATTGCCTGAAAATGCATAAACAGAATTGCTTGTTCCAATAATAACTTCAAGCTTGCCATCAAGATTCAGATCTGCAATAGAAGGAACAGATTTTCCCAAATATTCATCAATTTTAATCGGCCAATTCGGAACTTCAGATCCATCATCATTCAAAGCATAAATCAAATGTTCGCTTGTACCAAAAATAATTTCTGGCTTTTTATCATTGTCAATATCACCAACAGTTGTTCTTGAAGGAACACCGCTAATGCTTCTCGGCCAGCCAGCTTTATAAGCTAGAACTGGGAACAAATCCTGAATATTTGGACCCGTACTTTTTTTCTCTACAATTGATTGGGGAATAATTGACTCATTTTTGTAGGCGCCTTTATAAACCGTGTAGCCCATTGCTGCCATCATTGCAGCGCCAGCAAATAAGACGCCAATCAATGTGCCAACGCGGACTTTAGTTGTTGTTTTTATTAGTGTTTCCGCCATATAATTTTGTTATTTTGTTATTTATAATTTAGTTATTCGACATCTTTGCCAATCCATTCTTCCAGCACTTCTTTAATATCAATTGCCTTAACTTCAGGAACTTTTGTCCCAGATTTTTCTTCTTGTGCGGATAATTGTAATCGCTCAATTTTTTCGTTAATTTCTAATTCCTTCTGTGACAAATTTTTAATTTCTATTTCATTAGTCGTTTTTTCTCTTTTTTGTTGAACTTCTAAAAGCTTTGCTTCTAATTGCTTTATTTTTCCAGGCGCATCAATAATTTGCAATCTAACCATTGCTGAAGCTTCATCAATCAAATCAATTGCTTTGTCCGGCAAATATCTATTCTTAATATATTTGTCAGATAATTTTACTGCTGCAGAGATTGCTTCAGGAGTAATAGTTACTTTATGATGGTCTTCATAAACTTTTTTTAAGCCCTCTAAAATTTTTACTGTCATTTCCAAGTCTGGCGGTTCAACCATAACAGGTTGAAAACGCCTTTCCAAACTTGCTTCTGGCTTGATATATTGATTATATTCATCTAAAGTTGTTGCGCCAACAGCTTGCAAATCTCCTCTTGATAATGCCGGTTTAAGAATATCAGATGGATCTAAAGCGCCTTCAGCGCCCTTTGATTGGACGATCAAATGCACTTCATCAATAAATAATATAATAGTTCTATTTGAAGCTTTAAGTTCATCCATTACTTTTCTTAATCTCTGTTCAAATTCGCCTCTGTATTTTGTGCCAGCAATTAAACTGCTGACATTCAATGCCAACACTCTTTTGTTTTGCAAACTTTCTGGTACTTTTTTTTCTACAATTCTTTGCGCCAATCCTTCCACAATTGCTGTTTTGCCAACGCCAGCCTTTCCTAATAGAATTGGATTATTTTTAGTTCTTCTTGATAATATTTGCGTAATTCTTTCAATTTCAGATTCGCGATCAATAACAGGATCTAATCTTTTTTCTCTTGCATCTGTAGTTACATCTCTAGAATAAGAATCAAGAATCGGAGTTTTTCCGCCTCCAGAAGTTTTTCTGCCAACTCCTTTGAAGCGATCGCGATTCAGCCAAATCAAATAAGCAATAGCAACTGCAACTAAAAAAATGATAGCCCAAATACTTGTTGTCATATTATTTTTTGATTTTAAATTTGATTTTTAAATCTTTTAATTATAAAATTATTAGAAAACTAATTCATAGAAACATTATATAACAAAACATTAAAAAAATAAAATATTTGTTGCATAATAAAAATATGTTAATATAATTATAAGTTAATATTTTATATTATGGTAAAAAACCCACAAGAAAAGGCTCCAGCCAATGTTGAATCAGAAATCGAGAGATTAAAAGCTCAACTAGCAGAAAAAGAAAAAATGCTTGGCGAGCAAAAAGAAGTTAAGCCTAAAACAGAAATTACTAAAAAAGAAGAAAAATCAAAACCAGAAGAAATTGCTGAAGCTAAAAAAGAAATTAAAGCTGAAACACAAAAAGAAGAAAAAGTTCCAACAGCATTGTCTGAAAGCATGAACGATCCAGAAATTCTTAAAGAATTAAAAGGAGTTATAGAATCAGGCGCATCACCACAAGTCGTTCAATTGGCTTATCGCGCTTTTGAAAAAGGAGTGCCTTATGCTATGGAAATTGCCAGAAAAATGAACGACCCGTCTGCATTAGCAGAATTTCGTGGTATACTGGTAGGTGAACTTCACGAAAAGTTAAAAGAAAAAAAGAAACTCTAATTTTTCAGAGATTAAAAAAACAAACCTTAAAACTTGCAATAATTCACAGACATAGTAAAGAAATACGACTTTCTGCGTTTTTTTGCACCTGCCTGCCGGCAGGCAGGTAAGGTTTCGCATAGTTTAACGTAAAAAACAAGGTAAATTTTTAAGACAACATTCATATGATAAGTAATTATATTAATTTATTCAGTTCTAGTTCTGAACCGTTTGTTAGCATTATTTTTGTAATAACTCTTTTAGCTTTGGCTATATTATTATATCTTTTAGTAATTTCTGCTCTCAAAAAAAGAAACATAATACCGCATTCTCTTGATATGGTTACCTTGCTCATTTCTGTTCCAAAAGAAACCAAGCCAGTTGCTGAAGAAGCCAAGAAAGAAGAAAAAGAAATGATTTCTGTTGCTGAAACTATGTTTGCCAATCTTCATTCTATTGAATCAGTTACTAAGGGTTTGTTGGCAAGTTTTTATGGAAAAGAATATATATCTTTTGAAATAGTCTCGTTAAAAGGAGAAATTCGTTTTTATGTTGCAGTGCCAAGGAGATTGCAACAATATGTTGAAAAAGTTATCCACTCTCAATTTCCTAAAGCTTTCATTTCTGAAGAGGGTGAGTATAATATTTTTACTCCAAAGTGCAAGATTAGAGGCGCCATGTTAACAACTGAAAACCAAGATTTTCTGCCAATCAAGACCTATCAGACCATTGAATCAGATCCATTGAACGGCATTACAAATGCTTTGAGTAAATTAAATGAAAAAACAGAAGGTGCAGCAATTCAATATCTAATTCGTCCTGCAGGCAAGTCTTGGATGAAAGAAGGACCGCACATTGCTAGAAAAATGCAACGTGGCGAAACATATGAGCATGCCTCTGCAAATCTTATTGGCAAACTTTTCCGTCGAAAAAAAGAAGAAGAAAGAAGTGTTCTAGAACAAGCAGTCAACCCTATGTCTGGACCAGAACAATCACAATCAGGAGGACTGCCAAATTTGTCACCTTTGGTCCAAGAAAGAATCAAAGCTTTAGAAATAAAATCAAACAAGCTCGGCTTTTTCACAAATATTAGAATCATCGCTTGCTCAGATCAAGAGACTAAAGCAGAAGAAACTTTAGAAAGCATTATTGGCGCTTTTTCGCAATATGCAGACCCATCATCAAACAAATTCTTTAAGCGCAAAGTTCGCTTATCAAAATTAATTCAGGATTTTATATTCCGCAGTTTTGACAATAAAAAAAAGTGTATTCTTAATACTGAAGAGTTAGCATCAATATTCCATCTTCCAACAAAATTCACCGAAACTCCAAATGTCCATTGGCTATTGGCTCGTGATGCTCCAGCTCCGCACAATACTCCAAAACAAGGCTTGCTATTAGGAAAAAATGTCTATCGTGGAATCGAAACTCCTATTCACATCAAAGATGATGATCGAAGAAGGCATATGTATGTTATTGGTCAAACCGGTGTTGGTAAATCCAATCTTTTGCAAAATATGATTATCCAGGATATCAAAGCTGGCAAAGGCATCTGCGTTGTTGATCCGCATGGTGATTTAGTTGAAAGTATTTTGCCTTTCATTCCAAAAGAAAGAGTTGACGATGTTATTTTGTTTGAACCTTTTGATATTGATCGTCCGATGGGTTTAAATATGCTTGAATTTAAAACAGAAGATCAAAAAGATTTTGCTGTACAGGAGATGATGCAAATTTTCTTCAAATTATTTCCGCCAGAGATGATCGGTCCGATGTTCGAACACCAAATGAGAAATGTTATGCTGACTTTGATGTCTGATAAAGAAAATCCAGGCACTTTAGCAGAAATTCCGAGAATGTTCACAGACACTGAATATGCAAAAGAATGGATTGCAAAATTAAAAGATCCAGTTGTTCGAGCTTTCTGGGAAAAAGAAATGGCAAAAACTTCAGACTTTCATAAATCAGAAATGTTGGGTTACATAATCTCTAAAGTTGGTCGTTTTGTGGAAAATGAAATGATGAGAAATATAATTGGTCAGAGCCATTCGTCGTTTGATTTAAGAAAAATAATGGATGAAGGCAAAGTTCTGCTTGTAAATCTTTCTAAAGGCAAGATCGGTGAGACGAATTCGTCTTTGTTAGGTTTGATTATTGTTTCTAAGATTCAGATGGCAGCGTATTCACGCGCTGATATTCCAGAATCTGAAAGAAAGGATTTTTATTTATACGTTGATGAGTTCCAAAATTTTGCTACAGATAGCTTTGCTTCAATTTTGTCTGAAGCTAGAAAATACAAACTCAATTTGATCGTCGCTCACCAGTACATAAAACAGCTTGAAGAAAAAATAAGAGATGCAGTTTTTGGAAACGTCGGTACGTTTACCTCATTTCGTGTTGGTGTTGAAGATGCAGAAATCGTAGCCAAGGAGCTTGAGCCAGTTTTCACTGAAAATGATGTTATTAATATTGAGAAATATCACGCTTATCTTAGATTAATGATTGATAGCGCAAAATCAAAAGCATTTACAATGGCAACATATCCGCCAGCCGAAGGTGCAAACATGAAGATCGCGAATGCAGTTAGAGAATTATCACGCTTACAATATGGACGCAGTAAGTCAATCGTTGCAGGCGAGATAATGGAGAGAGCTCAAATTGCTGAATCTGAAAAAAAAGCATTAGAAGTAGCAGGAGTAAAGACGTTGTGAAATTCTAAATCCCAAATTATAAATTCTAAATAAATTCAAATTTCAAAATAAAAAATCTAAAGCAGACGTCATTGTCTTAAAATTTGGTTTTAGAATTTTGGATTTAGGATTTTATAACAAAAAATCTTGCTTATTCTAATAAATAATGTTAAATTATATTTACTAATCTAACTAATTAAAACAAAAACAAATATATGCCAAAACAAATAGACATTGATTTTTTAAAACAAATGTTATCAAGCGCAGAACGCAATATTCAGAGCGCAATGCGTTTGTTAGAGGATAAAACAGAGCTGACGTCTTCTGAAATGAAGCAATTGGAAAGAAGAGACAGCGATTTTAAGAAAAAAGCTAAAAAACTTTCAATATTGGAAAAAGATAAAATAATTGAAGGAATTTTTGATGGCCAGAATATGATTGGTCCAGACGAAAAACAATATCCAATTCCAGCAAATTATGCCTCAAAATCAAAGCTTGTTGAAGGCGATGTTCTGAAATTAACAATTGCAGCTGACGGTACTTTTATGTACAAGCAAATTGGTCCGATTGAACGCAAAAAAATTATTGGTTCTCTTATAAAAGAAGATGGCGAAGTAAAAGTCTCAGCAGAAGGAAAAAAATACAAAGTCCTAACTGCATCTTTGACATATTTCAAGGCTGAAGAGAGCGATCAAGTAACAATCATCGTTCCAAAAGACAAAGAAAGTACATGGGCTGCAGTTGAAAACGTTATTAAGAAATCAAACGGCGATGTTGCGAAATTGGGAGATGATTTAGATATCTAACTCTTACGCAAAAAAACGCAGAAGCTAACGCAGAAAAACGCAGAAGCATTTTCCGCACATTCCGCGTTCAATTCCGCGTAATTCTGCGTTGAAGCCAAGTAGAAATAAAAAACTATAGAATACTGTATTTCGCAAAAAATAAAAATAATTATGTCTTTCATAAATAAAATTACCGAAAAATATCCAACAGCTTATCAGTTTTTCAAATTTGCTGTTACCGGGTTCATTAATACAATATTAGATTTTGGTGTTCTGAATTTATTAATTTTTGCTACTGATAAATCATCAGGAATATATTTTTCAATCTTCAAGGGAATGTCCTTTACTGTAGCAGTCATTAATAGCTATTTCTTCAATAGATTTTGGACATTCAAAGACAGACAAGAAAAAAATCCAGCTGCTCAATTTGGTAAATTCATTCTAATCAGTTTAGTTGGTTTTGGAGTCAATGTCGGAGTCGCTTCATTGATTGTAAACATAATTGGCGCGCAATTTGGTATCAGTGAGCATTTATGGGCAAATATTGGCGCAATTTCCGCAACTGCGGTTTCATGGATCTGGAATTTTACGGGCTACAAATTGTGGGCATTCAAGAAAGACGATTAACACTTGGCAGTTAGCAATTAGCAGATTTCTGTTAGCTGTTAGCCATTAACTGTTAATTATGTTGGCGCTTTACCGAAAATACAGACCTAATCAGTTCAAGGAGGTAATTGGTCAGGATCATATTACTCAAACTTTAATCAATTCTTTGAAGATGGGCAAAATGCAACATGCCTATCTTTTTTGTGGTCCAAAAGGAACTGGAAAAACAAGCTTAGCTAGAATTATTGCCAAGGCAGTCAACTGCTTAGATTTAGAAAACCTAAAAAAAACAGGCGAGCCATGTTTGGAATGTGAAAATTGCAAGGAGATTCAAAGAAATAGTTTAGATATTATCGAAGTTGATGCAGCATCAAATAGAGGCATTGATGAAATCAGAGAGCTTCGAGATTCCTCCAGATACACGCCAACTAAATTAAAATTTAAAGTCTTTATTATTGACGAAGTTCATATGCTGACTAAAGAAGCCTTTAATGCGCTTCTTAAAACTTTAGAAGAGCCACCAGCCCATATTCTTTTTATCTTAGCCACAACAGAACATCACAAAGTGCCGGATACAATAAAATCTCGTTGCCAACGTTTTGACTTAAAGAAAATTTCAATCAATGACCTAATCCCGCATTTAAAAATTATTTCTCAAAAAGAAAATATTAAAATTGATGACAATTCTCTAAAACTAATTTCTGCTAACTCCAGCGGTTCATCTAGAGATGCTTTAAGCTTGCTGGGCAGTTTATCGTCTTTTGCTGATTCTGATATCACATATGAAAAAGTAAAAGAAATTTTAGGAATTACTGATCAAATTACTTTAACAAAGTTCGTCGATTACATCATCAATAAGGACCAGACTCAAGCGATAAGGCAAGTCAACGAATTAGTTGAAAATGGCGTCAATATGAATCAATTCTGTTTAGATCTAATTGATTATTTAAGAAAGATAATGCTTCTAAAAGTTAGCAACGAATTATCAAAACTCTACAATTTCAGTTTTTCAGATGAACAAACAAAAAAGATGCAAGAGCAAGCTTTAAAGATTGACCAGATTTTCTTATTAAAGTTTATTGATTCAGTTATTAAAAGAAGTAAGGAAATTAATGACACGCCTTTTATACAATTATCTTTAGAATTAGCTATTATTGAAAATTTACCAGTTCAAAATAATATTCAGCCTAGTTTACAGAATCCAGCAGAACAGCCAATGCAAAAGCCAATAATCAACGCACAACCTAAAGTAGAAATCGCACAGCCAGTTATTCAAGAAAATTTGTCTAATCAAAATCAAATATCAGCTGATTTAAATATTTCTAAAATCAAATTACAATGGCAAACTATACTTTCAGAAATTAAAAAAGCAAATTTTTCTTTAGCCGGAATGCTAAATTCTCTGAAATTAATTAGCTTAGAAAATAATTGCTTAACTATTGCTTGTCAATATCCTTTTCATCAAGAAATTATCCATGAAATGAAAAATAAAATTTTATTAGAAGAAGCAATTTCTAAAATTTGCCAAGCAAAAATTTCCACAAAACTTATTTTAACAAAAGACTTACCCAAAGAAATACAAGAAAATATTGATAAAGAAAAAAAACAAAAAGAAAAACAAAAAACAGCAGAACTTTATAATGCTGCTGTTTCGGCTTTTGGTGAAAATGTCTAATTATTTTTCTCTACTCCCAGAATTTTCGCCCCCGCCTCCTCCGCCTAGCATCGCATCAATCTTTGCAGCATTGGCATCTTCTGCTTCGTCTAATTTATCAAATTTGCTTGATTGCGAAGCTTTATCATAATATTCTGTTTGCCCTTTTTGCTCTAATCTATCAACTTCTTCTTGTGTATATCGACTGCGATCAACATCAGAGCTTGGTTGTCTTTGTCCGCCTTGCTGCGGCTGTCCCGCTTTTTGTAATCTAACATCTTCTTGTATTTGCTTGCCAAAAGTTTTTTGCGGTGCTATTTCGCCTTGTTTTTCCACTTTTTCCACCCATCCTGGCGTTTTCACGCCGCCTTTTTGCGGTTCCTGTCCTTTTATTTCTCTTGTTTTTGGCGCATCTGGTTTCTGGAAAGATTCTTGTTTTGGCTGAGTAGGCTGATTCAACGTTCCCATTACTTCTTTTACACCGGATTTACTCATTCCTGATTCATTCAAAAATTGCTTGGTTTCATAAGTTGACATTTTGTGGCCCGGAGCTTGCTTCATAATATTTTTTGCAGTTTGTCCTCCGCGTTGCGACCATGATGTTTTTGTGCCTTTCATTGCCTTTTTTAGTTCATATTTTCCAATTGCCATATTTTTGTTTTTAATTTTTAAATTTTTAAAAAAATCAATATATTTATTATAGCATATTTGACAATATTTTAAAGCAAGGATAAAATATTTGTAATGTTAAATTTCTAGTAAATTTTGAATTTTTCATTTATAATTTATAATTCGCAATGTTCCGGGGTCGTCTAATGGTAGGACAGTAGCCTTTGAAGCTGCTTATCTTGGTTCGAATCCAAGCCCCGGAGTTTTTGTTGGCAAAATTTTAGAAACGCTCTCTTCATTTGCAAAATATAAAAAGAAAATCCAAGTTTACCCACCGGAGCGAAGCGAAGGTGTGTTCCGGAGTTTTTGTTCACAAAAATTAGAATTTAAATATTTACTAAATAAAAAACGGATATCAATTCCGTTTTTATTTTAATAATTTTATAATACTGGAAATTTCTTCATCAAATCAATTGTCTCTTTTCTATTATCTGGAACTTTGTCAGCTTCAGGAAAAATATTTTGCTCAGGTAAATAATAATGTAATTGCTTGTAATTTTCTCGATCAACAAAATTTTTATCGCCTGTTTTGTGTTGTTCAATGAAATTTATCTTTTCTTCAGTCGCTTTATCTTGTGTTTGCAAATGATACAAAGATAAAAAGTCTTTAGTTTTAACAAAATAATATCCGTTAAATGCAATAAGCAATAAAGTTAAAATAGTTAAAACGATCGGTTTAACAAATCTATTAAATTTGAAAAGCAAGCAAATTTCAGTTACAAACCAAACCAATCCATAATCCAAAATCAACATCAAGACCGGAATAAAAGTTAGTAAATATCCGCGCTCACCAATGTGAACAAAGATATAAAATATTAATGAAGGCAAAAGCCAGAGCAACAAAACTTGAGAACGATTATCATCTCTAATCTTCTTTGGCAAAAACATATAGGCGCTAAAAAAGATAACAGCTGTAAAAGGCTGAATTGCTTCATTCAAAAACAAAAGCATTGTTTTGTAATTATCAATCAAGCCCAACATGCCCCTTTTTTCAGCAGAGAATCCTGAAACATATTCAAACTGATTAAATAAGGCACTAAAATAAGCCTTAAAACCGCCATCCCAAAAAATCATTCCTAACATCCAAGCAACACAAATTCCACC
This sequence comes from uncultured Candidatus Saccharibacteria bacterium, assembly GCA_964574655.1. Classification (GTDB taxonomy): domain Bacteria; phylum Patescibacteriota; class JABMPQ01; order JABMPQ01; family JAQVVF01; genus JAQVVF01. The sequence goes on along the minus strand of CAZNOH010000001.1, from coordinate 572,420 downwards.
TATTATCAACCAGTTTTTCCAAAATTCATTTTTCGCAAATTTCCAAGTTACAAATAACCAGAGCGGAATCATAAAAACAATTAAATCCTGTCTAAAACCGCCAGCAATTCCAAGCGCAATACTGCCAAGATATAAATATTTTTTTTGATCAGTATTCTTAATATATTTATATCCAAGATAGGCAATCAGAGTTGCTAAAAAACATTGCAAAGTATAGCTAAAAGCAACTTCAGAATAAGCCCAAAATATTTTACTAAAAATCAAAACTAAAGCAGCAATCAAACCAACTGATCTGCCAAACATTTCTTTTCCAAGTAAATACAAGAATACGACTGCTAAGATAGAAGAGATAATGCTGATCCAAACCAAGACAGCATTAATATCGTTAGCAAAATAATTAACAATTTTTGCTAACAAGACATATAAAACATAGCCAGGCGGATGTGGTTCATGCAAAGCCAAATTATAATGTTGAGTTCCTAATGCTACGGTTCCTGAATCCCAAGCAAATAGAAATTTTGTAGCATATGGAATTCTTGTTAACAATGTTATTGCCACTAAACCTAAAGCGATAATCCAATCAATTTTTTTCTTCATCATAATTTATTTATTAAAGTCTTCTGCGTTTTCTGCGTTAGCTTCTGCGTCATTCTGCGATTTATCTTGTAATTGTTTCAACAAATTGATATCATTTTCTGGATGATAAATGACTTTAATAATGGCATCAGGAATTTTGAAGTCTAAATTTTTATACCAATCTAGAGATAAAAAGTAATCAGCTTCAACAAACTTATCAATTCTCTTGCCATAAAAAAGGTTATCCATTTTTACCATGCTATGTACAATAAAAGAAGTCATGTTGCTAATTTTAACAACGCCTTTTCGAGTTATTCGCAAATATGGAATTTTGTATTTATCGCAAGCATTCAAAAAAAGAGAAAACAAAAAAGGATGCAAATGCAAATAGCGATGTGTATCTAAATGATTTGGTTTTTTGCCAAAAATTTTAACAAATTTTTCAATCTGCTGTTCAAGTTGTTGTTTAACATATTTTCTTTTAAACATTAGTACAAAAAAATCAGACAGATTCTCTCCGCCAAAATCAGCATGAAGTCCTAGCGTTTTTCCGTTTAATCCAGAAAAATCAGTGCCTCGATTTACCATTACCGAAATTCGATTAATTCCTGACTTTAATATTAAGTTATCTCCATCTTTAAATTTTCCGAAATCATCAGCAGAAAATATTTTTTGTATCATAAAATATATTTTAGCATAATTAAAATCTGAATTAAAGCTGCGAATTATGCAAAAGCTTGTTTGTCAAGAAGCATGAAATGTATTAAAATAAATTTATAATAAATTAATCAAAATATTATGGCATGTTTTTTAGCACCAACAGCAGCAGTAATTGTTGTTTCTTCTGTGAGAAAAAGAGTTCCAGCAAGATATCATATTGATTGGTTGATTACAATGCTCTGGGGTGGCGTTGCAATGTTAATAGTAGAGCATATTGCTCATCAAGAAGTTGTATTTTATCCGCCATTTTTAACGGCAATGAAAGATCCTGCTGATATTCCTGTTATGTTGCAAGAAATTACAACAATTGGCGTAGGAATGACAATCGCAATTTTTTTTGTTTGGGCATTAATGGTTTTAGTTGTAAATAATATGCCTAAGATATTAAAGATGCGTAAAGACAAAATTAAGAATTTAACAACCTAAGTATATGTGGTTATTAACTACTTTTATTACTGCGGTAGTGGCAACTTCATTATGGTTTATCTTTAAAAAGAAATATAAATTAGGACTATTAAGCTTAATGCTTTGGGGTGCAACCATAATGATATTAGTTGACCATGTTCTAGGATATGAAGGCGGCATATTTTTTGAAACAAAAACTGATGGGTTGATAGAAAATGGCACCTTGCTTGGAATAATAATGATAGTTCCTGTAATTTTAATATGGCTAATTGCAATACTAATTCAAAAATTTAAAAATCAAAAAAAGTTAACAATTAATTAAAAACAAAATGGAAATCTTAGCATCAATTCTTGGAATAATGCTGGCAGTTGCTGCTATTACAGCGATTATTAGCGCATTATTCTTTTGGATTGGAGGTAAAATTGTCGGTGTAAAAAAAGCAACATTCGGCAGAGCACTTCTCGAATTATTCAATCAATAAATTAACAAAAAATTTTAAAAGGCTAGTATTCAGATATTAGTCTTTTTTTAAATCCCAAAACTAATTTACCAAAAAGCATTGTCAAATCAAGATAATATGGTATAATAATTTATTAAAATTTTAAGCTTATTATCAGAAAGAATCCATATTATAAAAACCATGAATTCAAATAAATCTAATAAAAAATCAAGTCTTGTCAGACGAAAAATAATCCAATGCTTCTTGGCGCTTTTTATATTGGCAATAAGTTCATTTTCAATAAAAAATAATTATATTAATAAAAAAGATCTAAGCGTAACAAAAGAAGTTGAGGCAGAATCAGTTGTGATAGAACCAGCAGCAAAATTAGTAGAATTCGATCCAAGCCAGACAGTGGCAACTCTTGAGAATTATATAACAAATTTGTCAGGCAAATATGGCTACTCTGTTGTTGATATAAGTAGTGGTAAGACATATGGTGCGAGAGAATACAGTAGCTACCTTATGGCCAGCACTTTCAAAGTTGCTGTCTCTGCTTATTTGTATAATCAAATTGATTCAGGTAAAATCAATCCAGACAAAAAACTAGTTAATCAAAAAAAATTCTTTGAAGAAGGAACCGGTATTTTACAATATAAAGAAGCAGGAAAGTCATACAAGATTAGTTATCTGAATGAACTGATGATTCAGAAAAGCGATAATATTGCTACAAATATATTATTAAATTATTTGGGAACGGCAAACATTCAAAATTTCGTTAATAATTCTGGAATAACGGGCATGAATATTCTAAACAATACTACTACTCCAAGAGCTATGTCAGCATTACTACAGAAAATATATAATAACGAAATAATCTCCAAAGAATCAGCAGACAAACTGATTTATTTAATGATTAATTCAATTGGCGATAATCGTTTAGTACCTGGAATTCCTGCTAATGTTATCATTGCTCACAAGATTGGAATGTATGAGGACAAAATCAGTGATGTTGGCATAGTGTTTTTGAAACAAAGGCCGTACGTTATAAGTGTTTATTCTAAGAAAACATTAAAACAAGATATTGCCGAAATTGCAATTGCTAAAATTTCTAAGCAAATTTTTGAGTTTCAAGATTCAATTGAATAATTTATGATATACGATCTAATAGTAATCGGTGCAGGTCCCGCTGGCATCATGGCTGCAGGAAGAGCAGCTGAGCTTGGTGTCAAGGTCCTTTTGATTGAAAAAAATCCAAAAGTTGGCGCCAAATTACTATTAACTGGCAAGGGCAGATGCAACATCACTCATCAAGAAGAAGATATTAAAAATTTTATTAATCAATTTGGAAAAAATGGTAAATTTTTATATAAAGCGCTAAACAGATTTAACATTCAAGACACATTAGATTTTTTTAAGAAATTAGGAATTGAAACAAAAGTAGAGCATGGCAACCGAATTTTTCCAACAACTGATTCAGCATTAAGTGTTGTAAAAGCTTTAGAAAAATATTTAATGAAAAATAAAGTAAAATTTCTAGGAAACGCAAAAGCTTCTAAAATTATTAAAGAAGGAAATAAAATCGTAAAAATAAAAACATCGCAAGGTGATTTTTACGCCAAAAATTACATATTAACAACCGGAGGTTTGTCTTATCCAGAAACAGGCGCAACAGGCGAGGGCTTTGAATTCGCTAAAGATCTAGGACATAACGTCATTTCTCCAATGCCAGCCTTGACTCCAGTTTTAATTAGAGAATCATGGATTAAAGATCTGCAAGGTCTTAATTTAGAAAATGTTAATATCAGCATTTACCAAAATAACAAAAAACAGGATGAAAGATTCGGCGAGGCTTTGTTTACTCATGAAGGCGTGAGTGGTCCAATAATTTTAGACATGAGTAAAAAAATTGGCGAACTGTTAAAGATCGAAAAAGTTACTATGCAAATTGATTTTAAGCCAGCTCTAGATTTCAAAAAATTAGATTTAAGGATTATCAGAGATTTTCAAAAATTTAATGGCAAATACTTTAAGAATAGCTTAGATGATTTGTTGCCTCAAAAATTAATTCCTGTTATTATTAAACTCTCAAATATTGATCCATATAAAAAGGTGAATGTAATCTCTAAAGATGAAAGAAAAAGCTTAGTTCATTTATTAAAAGAATTTAAACTAGAAATTCAGGGACTTGCTGGTTTCAAAAAAGCAATTGTAACTTCTGGCGGAATTGATTTGAAAGAAATAGATCCAAAAACAATGAAGTCAAAAATAATTGACAACCTTTATTTCGCTGGCGAAATATTAGATCTGGACGGCCCAACTGGTGGCTATAATTTACAGGTTTGCTGGAGTACTGGATATTTAGCTGGAGAAAGTGTCGTTTCTACCCAGCTTTAGCTGAGGGGTTAAAGAACTTTAGTTCTCGGCGACGAAAGCTAAAGCTTTTTGACCCTTTGGCTAAAGCCAAGTAGAAAAAATTAAAAATAATTTAATTTAAATTTATGAAAAAAATTTACATCGCAATCGCAGTCGTTATTATCTCAATTATTTTATTTTTTATTTCAACAAAAATGAACAACAACAAAACAACAAATGAAAATCAAAATCAAGAAGATGTTAATCAAACAGTTGTCGAAAATAATGAAGTAAATGGATCTCAAAAAGTTAACGTAACTAACAAAAATAGCGATGTAAAAAAAGAAAATGCTAATGGCTTAAAAACTGAAATTCTAAAACAAGGAACAAGTGACAAACAAGTTAAAAATGGCGATTTAGTTTCTGTACATTACAAAGGCATATTAGAAAATGGCACAGAATTTGATTCTAGCTACAAATATAATCAACCATTTGAATTTACAGTTGGCGCAGGTGAAGTTATCAAGGGCTGGGATTTAGGTTTAGTTGGCATGAAGGTAGGAGAAAAAAGAAAACTTACTATACCATCATCTTTAGGATATGGTGAGCGAGGAGCAGGCAACGTTATTCCTCCGAATGCAGTGTTGATTTTTGAAATTGAATTACTAGAAATAAAATAAAAAAATTCCCACATCAGTAGGAATTAGAAAAAGTACAAAATGATTTACAGGCCAATCAAAGATGCAAACCTAGATAGCAAGCCAGATTTCATCACGGGCCTTGGCGGTAGTTCTCCAATCATGGCTCGCAGTTCAACAAGAGTATGTTCTTCTTTGAGAACTTCCTCGTTTCCAGGTCTTGTGATTGCCACTCTGACATGAAAATATCCTTCACGGAATTTGGCAAACAGGAAAGTATAATGAGTGCCGTCTTTGGCAACAAACCAAGGCTGTTCGATTTCACCAAACGAAGTCGTGTACATAGTAATGCCAGACCCCTTTACAATACGCGTATATGGACCTTTAGTAGTATGCTCCAGCCTGTGTCCATCGGGACAGTGTTTGCTTAAACTAGCTTGTTTGGCTATCTTATCCAGATTTGACAATTCGATATGTCCCCAGTCCATGCCATATCCGCCAATTCCACTGCCAATGATGAAATTGCCAATCTGAAGATCTTCAAAAAAAGCGCCAAGACTTTCCTCGCGAGGCAATGGTCTGTTAATTTCCTCTTCCTGACGTTGATAGGCGACACTGCGTTCTTCTGCTTCGCGAATCAAGGACTCAATCAGAGGAGAAGTAGAAATTCTTTTAGACTCGATCTCTTCCTTCAGTTCATGACAGCTAACATCCACGCCTTATGCATGGAAAATTGCTAGCATTTCATTCAGTTCATCAGCGCTAGGAGCGCTTGCCAGAACTGTTCTGCGAACTGCCTCGAATTTATTGATACCGCCGAAAAGATTAGCAAGACTCTCAATCAAGTTTTTATTTGTATCATCAATTTCACGCCTTGCTGCATAGTAGCATGCGCATAGAGAGTCTGCCTGAATAGTTTGCAGTTGCTCCAAAATCTTCATTGCACGCCATGATCTGATAACCAGATGTGGTACTAGCAAACCCCAAAAAGACGCAGAAGTACCATCAATCAATCCAATGCCCAATTGCGAAATTTCACCTTCGCGATCAGATCCAACAAAAGGAGTTACACTTTTTAGAACACTTCCGATTGTTTTTTCAGATTGCTGTCCAGTGCATGCGCGTACCATTCCCATTATCTTCCTCCTTGCCACTTTTTGTGGCACCTTTCAGATCAAATAAATATAATATGTAATCATCTAACTGTCAATATAAAAGTTTGACACAATTATAATTATTTGTTATACTTATTCTAAGAAATTCTACTGAATTTTCAGTAGAATTTTTATTTGAATAAAATATAATTCTAGTTAAATCGTGGCCCGGCCTTTAGGCCGGGAAGTTCGGGGCTAAAACCTTGACCACAAAAAATAAATATTTATGATAAATATCAGGAATATCGCGATTATTGCTCACGTAGATCACGGTAAAACAACTTTAGTTGATGCTCTTTTGCGTCAATCAAAAACGCATCTAAAAAAAGAAGTTTCCGAAAAAACTTGTATTATGGATAGTAACGAACTAGAGCGCGAAAGAGGTATTACTATTTTCTCCAAAAACGCTTCAATTCATTACAACGATACAAAGATTAATATTATTGACACTCCTGGACACGCTGATTTTGGCGGTGAAGTAGAAAGAGTTTTAAAAATGGCTGATGGCTGTTTGTTGCTAGTTGATGCTCAAGAAGGTCCGATGCCACAAACAAGATTTGTGCTAAAAAAGGCATTAGAGATGAAACACAAAATCATTGTTGTTATAAATAAGATTGATAAACCTTTTGCTAGACCAGCATATGTTTTGGACAAGACTTTTGAGTTATTTTTAGAATTGGGAGCTGATGATGAATCAGCTGATTTTCCAGTTATCTATGCATCTGCAAAACAAGGTAAGGCAGGCAATACTCCAGAGCTAGAAAAAATGGAAAATATCACGCCATTGTTTGATGCAATTTTGAAATATATCAAAGAGCCTTCAGGCGATGAAAAAGCGCCGTTGCAAATGTTAGTAACAACAGTTAGCGAAGACAATTTCAAGGGCAGAATTGCTGTTGGTAGAATTAGCAATGGTTCATTAAAAAACAAGCAAGAAGTAATGCATATCGCTAGAGACGGAAAGCAGGAAAAAGCGTGGCTTACTTCTTTATTAACTTTTGATGGCCTAGAAAGAGTTGAAGCAGAAGAGGCTCAGGTTGGTGATATCGTTGCAGTTGGCGGAATTCCAAATGTGAAAATTGGCGAAACTATTGCTGATCCAATTAATCCAAAAGCATTGCCAGTTTTGAATATTGAAGAGCCAACAATCAAAATGACTTTTAGCATTAACGATTCTCCTTTTGCGGGAGATGAAGGAAAATACACCACTTCTCGTCAAATAGCCGAACGTTTACACAAAGAATTAAAAACTGACATGGCTCTAAGAGTTGTGGATACTGCAGAGGGGGATTGGGTTGTATCAGGACGCGGTGAACTTCACTTGGCCATTTTAATTGAAAGAATGAGGAGAGAAGGTTACGAATTCCAAGTCTCTCGTCCGCAAGTAATTTACAAAGAAATTGACGGTCAAAAAATGGCTCCATATGAAAGAATATTCATTGAAGCGCCAGAAACATATCAAGGTACAATTATTCAAAAGCTTGGCAGTCGCCACGCTGAATTAGTTGATATGAGAATTGATAATGGCATAGTTTATCTTGAATTTACCATTCCAACAAAAGGCTTGTTTGGATATAGAAGCAAATTCAAAACTGATACGCGTGGATTAGGTATTATTAACTCTTGTTTTTACAAATACCAGCCAGATAATTTCGTTTGGAAGGAAAGAGATCAGGGATCATTAATTTCTAACGAACAAGGTAAAACATGTTTATACGGTTTGTCTAATGTCCAAGACCGAGGCGCTTTGTTTTTAGGACCTGGCATTACAGTTTATGTCGGCCAAGTTGTTGGTCAAAATTCTAGATCAAATGATTTAGTTGTTAATGTCTGCAAAGAAAAAAAATTATCAAATATGCGTTCCAAGGGTGAAGGCGTTGCTGTCCATTTTAATGCGCCAATGACCATGGATTTAGAAGATGCATTGGAATATATTAGCGATGATGAATTAGTAGAAGTTACTCCACAAAATATCAGGATTAGAAAAGAATTTCTTGATGAAAATGATAGAAGAAGAAAAATCAGAAAATAAAAACCTAAAAAAACAAAAAACAAACAAATTACAAAAACCAAATTACAAAGAAAACAAACTGTCGATTTTGTATTTTGTAATTTGGTTTTTGTTTGTTTTTTTGTCTTTTTGTGTTTTTGTTCTTTTAAAAGAAAATCTATTTACAAAAATTAATTATACTGTATACTATATTTAAGCTTACAAGTCGTATATATTTTATATAGAACGGCTTGAGGTCGAGTAGGCCGTTTATATTAAATTGTAACTACAAAACACGATGTTTAATAACGATAGTGGTGCTCCAAGACAAATGTTCCAAGGTAATTGGGCATGCTCGGAATGTGGCAAAGAAATCACAGAATTGCCATTTCAGCCTTCAGGAGACAGACCAGTACATTGCAAAGATTGTTGGTCAAAGAAAAGATCAGAAGGTAGATCAAATTTCCAAGAAAGAGCTCCTAGACAAATGGTGTCAGGAAATTGGACATGTTCAGAATGTGGCAAAGAAATCACAGAATTGCCATTTCAACCTTCAGGTGATAGACCAGTACATTGCAAGGATTGCTGGAAAGCAAAAAGACCTGCAAGATTCTAATTAAGTCTTCAGTCTTTTTTATCAACCGAAGTCTCAACGAAGGTTGAAGATAATAAAGCCGCTGTAAAAGGCGGTTTTATTGTTGAAAAAAATCATGAAACTTTATATTATTTTGTCTTTTTATTTATCCACAATAAAATCTTCTTTACACTAGAAAAAATGTTGTTATACTTAGCTATGTATCAATTTTTTACGAATCAAGTTTTTGTAAAATATTATAATCTATTGACAGAAAACAAGGTAACTGCTATACTAAAATAATTAATTTTTAACAAAGCAGTCCCAATAAAATAATGATGCAAAACGACGATGTTCCTCTACCCGAGGATGCTAATCAAGTAAGCAGAGTTTCAACAAATTTAATAGCTACTAACAGAAGTCACTAGTTTTTGGGCTTCTTTTTTAATGCTTGCGAATCTCACTAATGCCTTACGGCCACAAATTACGCGAATAGAATTATTCGTCTTATTCGAGGGCCTAAGCCATTCGAGATATTCGTAAGCAAAGAAAATATGAAGAAACGAATCGCGTTTTTATACAACGTAAGACACAAATATCTTGATCAAAAAGATTTGAGCACTCACGCTGAAATTGATTTTGACGACCCAATTACTATCAAGACAATGATTAAGCATTTTAAAAATGCTGGTTTTGAAGTTTTACCAATAGAAGCTGATGAAAAAGCATATTTAAAATTATATAAAAATAAAGAAAATATTGATTTAGTTTTTAATTATTCTGAAGGAAAGAATGGCCATGATCGCGAAACTCATTTGCCATCAATGTTAGAGATGCTTCAAATTCCATACACTGGTTCAACTCCTCTGACTCAAGCATTAGCTTTGAACAAAGCCAAGGCTAAAGAAATTTTAGTCGCCAATAAAGTACCAACAACAATCCATCAGTTATTCAAAACTGGTAAAGAAAAATTAGATAAAAATTTAAAATTCCCTTTAATTGTCAAACCAATTGGACAAGGTTCGTCTGGAGGAATCACTAACAAAAGTGTTGTTTTTAATCAGACACAACTTAAAAAACAAATTACCCAAGTTGTAAAAACATACCATCAAGAAGCAATCATTGAGCCTTTTTTGACAGGCCGAGAATTTTCAGTTGCATTGTTAGGCAATCCACCAAGAATTTTACCAATAATTGAAGCTGATCATAGCAAATTGCCAAAAAATTATTTGCCAATTGATTCATTAGAAGTTAAATGGTTTTTTGAAGAACAAGAAGATCAAAAAGGCGCATCAGAACACTTAATTTGCCCAGCAAAAATTTCAAAATCATTTGAAAATAAAATTGAATCACTTTGTCTAAAAACCTGGAATGCCTTAAACCTTAGAGATTGGTGCCGAATTGATATCAGGTGTGATTCAAAAAATAATCCATATGTTTTGGAAGTTAATTCTCCAGCCGGCATGATTCCGCCAGAAGTATCAACAACATCCTATTTTTCATTAGCCGCAAGAACAGCCGGAATCGATTACGAAAAATTATTAACACAAATTATTAATACATCCTTACAAAGATATGCAAAAAAATAGTAGGGAACAAAAGTTTTTGTTCCCAAAACAAAAACTTATTTCTCGTGGAATGAAAGTCATGTTGCCACATGGAGGTTTGCCAGAAATCATCTCTCCTTACATGGCTGATTTAATTTCCAAAAATGGCGGAATTGATGGACCGTTAGGCAAGCAATTTGTTGCTCAGCCTGAAAAGGAAAAAAGATTTTCAAAGACAAATAATCTTGATCCATTATCCGAAGATGAACATGAAGTTGCTCCTGGCTTAATTTACAAATATGAAGGTAAATTAAAAAAAGGTAAAGTTGTAACTTATGGCCGAGTTTTGTGGACTGTAACTAGATTTTGCGCTACTTATTGCCGTTTTTGTACGCGTGGCCGAGAAATCGGTATTCCAGCTGGATCTTGTGGCAAGACAAAAGGTACAATTGCTAACAACGCTTTTTTGACTGACAAACAAATTAATGAAGTTTTTAAATTCATCAAAGATCACAAAGAAATCAACGAAATTATTTTATCAGGTGGTGATCCTTTAATTGCTCCAAAAGATTATTTAATAAAAATAATTACGAGCCTGGCAAAATTACAAGAGCAAGGCTATATTGATGTTGTAAGATTAGGTACAAGATTGCCAATAGTTAATCCAATGGCTATCCAAGAATGGCATTATGAATTGTTAGCCAAAATCAGAAACTTAAATTTAATGGTACACATCAATAATCCTGCTGAGATTACAGAACAGTCATCAGATGTTTTATATAATTTTAGAAAAAAAAGCTTAGCAACAATTTACAGTCAGACAGTATTGTTAAAAGGCGTAAATGATAATGTTGAAACTTTATACCAACTATTTATAAAAATGGTCAAAGAAGGAATCAGACCTTACTACATGTATCAAAATGATCCAGTCTATTGGGCTCAACATTTTACAGTGCCATTTAAAAAAGCACTCGCGATTTGGTCAAAACTTCGTTCAAGACTATCAGGCATCGCTGCAACAGCTAGATTCGTAATTGACACTCCTCATGGTTATGGCAAAATTCCAATTCCAGAAGGCAATGCTTGGAAAGTAAACTATGATTCATTCATAGATTTCAAAAAGAAAAAACACACTATACACTAATAACACGCTAATATCACGAATACTTCACTAATAAAATAAAAACCGCCTTACGCGGTTTTTTTGTTGACTTTCAAGGCAAAAAAGAATATATTTAATCCAGTTAAGCTCTTTTCAGTAACCAACCAACTCAAAGGGAGGAAAAAGAATGAAAACAGTAAAAGACTTCTTAATAGTAATTTGTATGTTATTAGCAACGCTGTTTATATTCCTCGTTCTCATTCTTTTTGTGCCTCTGATAGGACTTTGGGACATGATTTTGCAAAGATATATTGAAAAATGTGATAAATGCGGGAAAAGAGGCAAAATCAGTCATGTTGCTCTCTGCCATTCAGATGACATTCCAGCCGGTAAAACTGTCAATGATGCTACAATGAAAATTTGTCCTAGCTGCCGACTCTAAAAAGAGTTGGCCGTACCTTGAGACAGGAGGAAAACATGGCAGATTCAAAAGAAAAATTGTTGCACGAACTTTTGATTGATGAGCTTCGAAATCTGATTCTCATACAAGGAATCTTTAGTGAAGATGACGATTATCCTAATGAAGCAAGAGAAGTGTACCTTGAGATCATCCGTAGGATTTGTTTTATGTTGGAAAATGCATCGCTAAAGCCTGAACATGCGAGAAAGGTAGTACACGATCTCGATAGAACAAATTTCTTCTCTGAAAGAGCGCCCCTATTTTTAGTAGAGTATGAGGATTGGATTCACAGGATTCTTGATAGTTGTGTACATCGTCTCGAAAGCAAGCTCTCTGCGTCTCAAAAAGATTTTGACATTGAAGTTCATCCTAAGTGAGTTACTCTCACTTTTTTATTTGCCCAAAAACAAAAAATTATGCTATACTAAACTAAACAAAAAATATTTGACGTATTCGTAATTCGTAACATTCGCATTATTTGTATCGTCATTCGTATTATATATTTAAAAATAAAAAATAAAATTTATGAAAACAGGTGCATTGTCTCGTTATTCATGGGCAATGATTATTAGAGGTATCATTGCAATTCTATTCGGCGTCTTGGCATTGTTTTGGCCAGACATAACTTTAGAGCTTTTGGTTTTTCTTTTTGCTTTTTACGTTTTGTTTGACGGCATTATTGCAATCATCGCTGCCATCAGCTCAATCAAGCATCACAAACAATGGTGGGCATTTTTGCTTGAAGGTATTTTAGGAATTGCTGCTGGTATTTTTGCTTTAATTTTACCAGAAGTAACATTATTTGTTTTGCTTTATGTCATTGCTGCATGGGCAGTGATTACAGGCTTAATGGAAATCATTGCAGTTTTTTCATCAGGTTGGGATGAGCCAACAAAATTATTAATTGGCTTAGCAGGACTTGCTTCAATTATTTTAGGTGTATTCATATATTTATATCCATCAGGAAGTCTGTTAGTTCTGTCTTGGTTATTAGGAATTTATGCTTTGATATTTGGTATTCTATTGATGATGTTTGGTGTACAAATAAAAAAAATTGATTCATAAAATATGCAAGGAATAATCAAGCCTCACAAGCTTAAAGACGTTTTAGAAGAAAGTGATTTGTGGATAAAAAATGTTAAAAATACTGAGCGTATCATGGATTTTTCGAGCGCTATTTTTGCTTTCTCTCTAACTTTATTAATTATTCAAATTGAAGTTCCTATAGACTGGACTGAAAATTCATTAGTTGACGAATTTCAAATTATTTGGCCTCAAATACTTGGCTATCTAATTTGTTTTTATGTAATTATCAAGTATTGGATTAGCCATCTCCATTTATTTAGTTATATAAAGCTAGTTAACAGGACCTTTTTGTATCTCATCTGCGTAATGTTGTTATCAATCACTTTTTTGCCTTTTCCGTCAGATCTATTCAGTACTCATTTTGATAAAATCACAACCACAATAATTTTTGCTTTAAGCATCAGTTTTGTGTCAATAATGTCTTTTATTATTTGGCTCTATCTCTATTTTCATAAAGAAATGCACCATCCTGGAATAGATAGAAAAATATTTCTTTATAATTCTTTTGGCGGACTTAATATTGCATTAGCTTTTATAATTTCTTCTATCTATATCTGGCAGGCAAATGATGATAATTTCTTTTGGATTATTTATTTGGTGTTGATAATAGTATTTAATTTGATTCTTAGGCAGGTTGCTAAAAAACAGGTGTAGAGTATTTTGTATTTAATTATAACTTAAATAATAATGAAAAAAATTCTTGTCGGCGCTCTAGCGCTTATTAGTTTGTGCATCTGTTTTAATCAAGCATTAGCTTATGATGCCTCCTCTCCAGAAGTAAAAATCTATAATGCCAAAACATTAAGATTAAATAAGGCGTTTTATGCTTATGACAAGAATTTCAAAGGCGGTGCAAGTGTTGCATTTGCCAAGCTCGATGATAGCAACAATAATTTTATCATTACCGGCGCAGGATATGGCGGTGGCCCGCAAGTAAAAATTTTTGATAAACTAGGCAACGAAAAATTTTCTTTTTTCGCTTTTTCCGAAAGTTTTAAAGGTGGAGTCAATGTTGCTGCCGGAGATCTAAACAAGGATGGCTATGATGAAATAATTTGCTCTCAAGCAAGCTCTGGTCAGGCTTGGATTAAAATTTATGATAAAACAGGAAAAAAAGTTTTATCAAATTTCCTAGCTTTTCCATCTGGCTTTAAGGGTGGAGCAAATATTGCTTCTGGCGACATCAATGGTGATTTAAAAGACGAAATAATTGTTGGCGCAGGATATGGTGGCGGTCCGCAAGTCAGGGTTTTCAATAAAAAGGGCGATGTCTTATTTTCTTCCTATCCATTTGATTCTGAGTTTAATGGCGGAGTTAATGTTGCCGTCGGAGACGTTGATAAAGATTTGAAAGATGAAATAATTGCCAGCCAAGCATCAGAAGGCCAAGCTTGGGTTAAGGTTTTTAAAGCAAATAAAGACGTTACTGTTTTAGGTAATTTTTTAGCCTACAGCTCGAATTTCAAAGGCGGAACAACTGTTTCAGCAATAGATGTTAATAATGATAAGAAAGCCGAAATAATTACTGGCGCAGGATATGGCGGTGGTCCGCAAGTCAAAATTTTTACTGCCTCAGGCCGTTCATTGGGAAAAGATTTTTTTGCTTTTGATCAAAATTATAAAGGTGGAATTAATGTTGCCAGTGGCAAATTGACAAAGACAGGAAAAAATAAAATTGAAGTATCAATTGCCAACTACAAAGGTGAAAGAGGCGGCTATCCTTATCAAAAATATATTGAAGTAGATATTAGTGAACAATGGTTAAAATATTTTGAGAACACGCGCAAGATTGGTTATTCATTAACATCGACTGGTAATTATGGCACAGACACGCCACTGGGTATCTTTAATGTTTTTTCAAAAAGAGTTTCAGTGTTAATGGCAGGACCAGGCTATTATCTTCCAGGAGTTCCTTATGTTTTATCATTTCTAGGTCCATATACAATTCATGGCACTTATTGGCATAATAATTTTGGCAACCGTATGAGCCATGGTTGTGTAAATTTACCAACGCCTTTTGCAGAGCAACTTTACAATTGGGCAGATATTGGAAATCCAGTTGTGATCCACGAATAAATCCTAAACTCTAAATACTAAACTCTAAATAAATACAAATTACTAAAATATAAAATTCAAAAGCATGGCTTCGGAGTTTCCTGAAATTTGGATATTGGAATTTTGAGTTTGTTTAGAGTTTAGAGTTTAGGATTTAGAGTTTTCGTCTGTGTATAACTTAATTTACTTTTGAGCCTAATTTTGCTAATATTCTAATGAAATTGAATTTGAGTTTAATTTATTAATATTTAATCATCCCTAATTTTTGAATCAATTAAGATCCGAAAAGGGGACCAGGAGAAAACAATGGAAGCATATTGTGTAAAATGTAAAGCGAAACAAGAAATGTTAGAAGCAAAAGAAATCAAGATGAAGAATGGCAGACCAGCAACAACTGGCAAATGCCCAAAATGCGGAACAAAGATGTTCAGAATTGGAAAAGCTAAATAATTTCAACACCATTTCTGTGTAATCATAAAAAAGAGCGTAAAGCTCTTTTTTAATTTGCAATAAAATAATATAAATAGGTTTCTGCGTCTTTCTGCGTTAGCTTTTGCGTTTTTCTGCGTCGTTAAAAAATTTATAGACGGATGCAGATAAATACTGATATAATCAAATTAGAAAAACATTATGATCAAGAAATTAGTTTTAGGCATCATATTTTTAGGTTCATTGGAATCAATTATTTATTTCCAGAAATCAAGCGTTGTTATTATTATTGCTTCTATCACGTTATTTCTGCTTTCTTTGTTGTCGTCAGTCCGTCTAAAGGTTCTGCACAAAATTGGTTTTTGGGGACAAGTAAATATTTCGATTTTACCCTTATCATACATTCTGAGTGCAACAGTCTTTTTATTATTTATTCCAGAATTATATTATCTTCAGCAGATTTATCTTGCTATAATAGTTATTCTTTTCCTTGCAACAATAAATTTAGTTGACAAAATATGCAAGGATATCAATAGCCGAAAATCATTCCAAGCTTGCGATTTTATAATAACAATTTCTGCTTTTTTGCTATATGCAAGTATATTTGGACTTTATCTTCTCTTGTTATGGCCGTCTTGGATATTTCTGATCCTTCTAGCATTTGTCACATTCATTCTGACTTACGAATTTTTTTGGCATAATATGCTACTGCAAAAGCATATTGTTTATTCTATTATTCTGACATTAGTAATTTCAGAAATTAGCTGGGCTCTAACACTTTGGCCAACAGGTTTTATGCCAAGAGCAATGGTTCTATTCACGGTTTTTTACGCATTTACTAATCTTTCCAAGCATAATTTCAATAAGACTCTGAACAAGAAGGTTGTTAGGAATATAGTAATAATCAGTATTATAATCCTTTTGCTAGCATTACTAACAACGCAGTGGGAATTCTAAATCACGTAATTGCTAAATTGCCCCATTGTTAAATTGTTTAACGTTAATTATAGCTAACAATTCAGCCATTTAGCAATTGAGCAATTAGGGCTTAATTCAAACAAAATAACTAGATATCTGCTAAAAAACGTTGACAAATTATTATCGTTATGTTATATTGACCTGTATGAAAAACTTACTTAATCTAAAAAAATATTGGCTGATTTTGATCTCATTCACTCTAATTTTTAGTGTGATTGGTTTTGTTGCATCTATTGTTCAAACACCAAAATATGAATCAACTGTTCAACTTTTGGTTATTCAAAAATATGGTGATCAATTTGATGCTTTTACAGCTAAAAGATCAGCTGAAACAGTCGCTGAAACATTATCAAGTGTTGTTTACACAAGCTCATTTATGAGACAGGTTTTGAGCGCTCCGCTTGATATTGCTGACAATTTTCCAAAAGATCTTAAGGAAAGAAAAAAAGCTTGGAAAAAAGAGATTAATGCAAGGCTTTTAGAAGCTGGAAACTTTCAAATTATTGTTAGAGACAAAAATAGAGATCAAGCTGAAAAAATCGCTTATGGTATTGCTTATATCTCAGTCACGAATGGCAGCGAATACCATGGTGGCGGACAGCAAGTTGATGTCAAAATGGTTGAAAAACCAATTACTTCAACAAAGCCTGTTAGCCCAAATATTTATCTAAATACTATACTTGGATTTATTGCTGGTTTATTCGCTTCTATCGGAATTATATTCTTGCTGCCTGAAAAAAAGGAGCAGAAAAAAGTAAAACCTAAAGAAAATAAATCTAGCCATCAATATAAAAAAATTACTTCAACAGTTCCTAATAACTTGCCAATAGCCAAAAAGTCAGAAAAAGCAGAAGAAAAAAAGGGCTATACTGGCGAAGAATATTCAGAAAGCAAAGTTGATGAATGGGTGAAGACAGGACGTTTTAATAAATAGAATAATATTTTGATATAAAAACGAGTTTCAAAAGAGACTCGTTTTTTTTGTTGTCATTCCGAGTCGCAACGAGGAATCCCGTGATTGTTCTAAAAACACGGGATCCCTCACAGCGGTTCGGGATGACAGTTATAATATTCTCATTAATTTTTGCACCAATTTGTCCCAACTAAATTCATTTACAGCTCGTTCATATCCAAATTCACCCAAGTCTCTTGCCAGCTCATCATTTCGCAATATCTTAACTAACGCATCAGTAATTTCTTTTATGTTTTCTGGATTGACTAAAATCCCAGTTTGACCATCAAGTACAGCTTCAGCTACGCCTCCAGTATTGCCAGCAATAACTGGCTTTTTGCATGCATTGGCCTCCAAGTAAACAAGCCCAAATCCTTCAATATCCTTTTTATTGTCAATTTCTTTAGATGCCATTATGAATACATCTGCAACATTATAATAAAAATTCAAATCCTTATCAGAAACTTTAGTAAAAATTTTTACTTTATCATCAAGCCTTAAATTTCTAATTAACAGCCTTAATTTTTCTAAAGTCGGACCATTGCCGACAATATAATACTTTGCATTTGGCACGCGCTTCAAAACATTTGGCATTGCCTTGATTACCATTTCATGATTCTTGCGAGGCACCAATCTTCCGCAAGTCAAGATAATCTTTTGATCTTCTAGTCCAAATCTTTGTTTAATTTTGAAAGAATCTAAAGGATGAAAAAGATCAGAATTAACGCCAGGACAAATTTTAATAAATTTTTTATCTAGAATTTTTTCGTCTCTAGAAAAATTGAATTTGGACACTATATAATCTTGCATATAATCAGTTGTCACAACAATATTTTGCGCGGAATCTAATACCTTTTTCATCATCTTCTTTGTGAATCCAGACTTGCTTTCTATTTCTTTCATCTCAGTTCCATAAGTATAAACAATGTAGGGGATATGCAAAATCTTTTTAATCAAATAAGCAGTCATGCCCATTGGATGAATATGCCCGCAATGAATAATATTTATCTTATTTTGTTTAACTAATTTTCGGACTGTAAAAAAATATTCCAGACTGCTCAAACCAAACATTCGCAATGCGCTATTATAACTTTTTCGGACAATTTTGAAGCCTTGTTTTTTGTCAAAATCGAAAGAATTCGAATTAATTGGTGCCCAAACAACGACTGATTCTTTAGGCAATCTTTTGCAAATATTATACAGATAATTTTGAATTCCACCTCGTTCTGGCGGAAAAAAGAAGGTGAGAAATAATGATTTTTTCATGTTTTTTTGAGCTATAGCTAAAAGCTGTAAGCAATAAGAAAATATAGCTTATAGCTTATAACTTAATGCTTCTATTTTACCAAATAAACATAATTATAACAAATTAGAGTTAAATTTTGGCTTATATAAGGTAAAACCATCAAATCCTGTTGACAAATTTTTTCAATTGTGCTAGTATTCAATGTTACTTTCTACAGATTCCGACAACAGGGTTAGGACCCTACAACACGAGAGAACGAGGATGAGGAGGGCAAGACGATGAAGCGCAAGATCAACTGGCTGATGGTGGTGGTTTTCATCTGCGGTTTCTTCAACATCAACCCCTACAACTACTTCTGGATGGACGACGAGGAGGGACAGATCGCCTACGCGCAGCCGGCTCCCGAGGCCCCCGTGGCCGAGGAAGACCGGGCAACCGCGCAGAAGAAGATCTGGACGTTCCTCAACGCCGACCTGACCGGGCAGAACGTGAGCTGGAAGACGGAGTGGACCGACGCCCTCAACGGCGCCAAGGCTACTCTGGATACCGCTCAGTTCGGATGCCTGGAAGTCAGCGGGGTGGAGGACGTGACCCCGTTCGGCGGCACCGCAGAGGTGCGCGCTGCTGGGGGTCAGGATCCGCTCAGGGCTGTTCGGGCGCGGGCGCGGGCGAGCTACATGATGAACAAGCTGATGGAGATCGGTGTCAACGGCAACAGAATCCGCGAGGGGACGATGTTCACGCGAGCCCAGGAAGGGCAGCGCGGTGCTATCATCCGGCTCGTGGAAGACTGCCTGCCCAAGCCGTCGGTCCAGTGCTGGGACAGCAATGAAAACTACAAGTGTGATGGTGATGAGGACGTGAACAAGGACACGAAGTGCGACGTGATGGATTGCAGGGGTGACGACGGCGAGGCCAAGGTGAACATCACCTACGACCTGGTCGGACAGTACCTCTGGAGCCCCGAGCGCGACAACTTCGTCGGAGCCATGCTCCGTGTCAACTTCCCGGTCAGCGAGAGCTGGACCATCGGGGTGGGCGCGCAGTACGGCAAGGCCAACGAGGTCGGTGCTGCCGGGTTCGAGCTGAACGCCGAGTACGACTGGAAGCAGTGGATCAAGCCACACTTCTGTCTGATCGGCAGGACGTTCGACCTCGACACCCACATGTACTTCGGTCGCGGTGAGGTCGGTGGTGGCGTGGGATTCGTCGGAGAACTCGCGAAGCTCGAGGGCTGGTCGTTCATCTACGAGATGCGTGGCGAGCTCAAGGGTGACGTGGAGGACCGGCGTGGGTGGCAGATGATCAAGTCCGGCGCCGGTAACTTCGGCGTGCGGTTCTAGAGTCGTCCGGGCGCTCGGCTTCGCAAGGAGTCGAGCGCCCGGTTCGGGTGAGTCAACGAGAGAGGAGGAGGTGCTGTGATGAAGCGCGCGACGATGTGGATCCTGTTCGGCCTGACGATCATCAACACGAACTGCGCCCTGCGCGAGAAGGACATGGAGGACAACGGCAACGAGGGCGAGGGTGAGGGCGTCGAGGGCGAGGGTGAAGGTGAGGGAGAAGGAGAAGGTGAGGGCAACGAGGGCGAGGGTGAGACGGACAGTGGCGTGGTGGACGGTGGCGAAGGCGAGGGCGAGGGGTGCGACTGCGGCTGCGAGGGCGAAGGCGAAGGTGGCAACGAGTGCCAGGCGGGCCAGACCCAGTGCGTGCCCAACAATCCGCCCGACACCGATATATGCGAGGTGTGGATCGACAACGGCCAGATCTGCGGCAACATCGTCGGCCTCGGTGCGTGGACCTTCGGGTGCATGCCTCCTGGGGTCGAGCCGGTCTGCGCTCTGCAGACGGCGAACAACGGTGCTTGCGCGATGATTCCTGCTGGTGTCGATTCCGCGTGGCCTCGGAGTGGCGAAGACTGGCTGACCGTCGTCGGATGCAACGTCTACGATGGTCTCAAGATCATGTCGGATCCCTCCGGCGGCCACTACCTCAAGCTCCCCTAGAATCTTCAGTTCCCATCCGACAAACGCAAGTGCGTCGGGTGCGGCTTCTCTCCAACAATTCCAGTTCTTTCAGCGTTCGTTCCTTCAAGAGTTCACTTTCAGTGGGCTCTTTTTTTGTGCTCACTCCAATGCTTTTTCGAAAACCGAGTTCAAAGAATGAGAGTTAAAGAATGAATTTTTTAGTACAAGGTTCGGTCTTTTGATTGAAGAAAACAATACATATCTTAGAATAATTTTGTTAAGCAATTTAGATATGGATTTTTGATAAGGCCGAACCTTTTAATTTATAGTAAGAGCATTGATTTAAAAGGCTCGGCTTTGCACATGTTTCAAAATTATAATTATCTAGCAAAAATAATATAAAAATACATTAAATCTTTAAGTAAAAAGCCGAGCCTTAAACAAGAAAAAACCGAGTTTCGTATATTAGTGTTATTCGAGCTTAAGGCATTCGTGAGATTTGTAAGCACAAAACATTGACAAATTTGGCCATTGTAGTATAATGCAATGTTACAAAAAACGCGTACCTTCTGTTCCTTCAGCCCGGATGGCGAAAAGGTAGCCGCAGGGGACTTAAAATCCTCCGTCGCAAGACATGCGGGTTCGAATCCCGCTCCGGGCACCATCAACAGCATAGTAATGTGCTGTTTTTTTTGCTTATAATTTGGGTTCGCCCCGCCACAAGGGCGGGGCGCCCTGCCTTCATGGCAGGGCGAATCCCGCTCCGGGCACCATCAAGCAGTTACCAATTTAATACTGCTTTTTTTTATTCAAAAATTATGTTAATCTAAAAACATATACTGATATGGCATCAATCAAAAACAAAATTCAGAATTTATCAAAATCCACAATCTATACTGTGCTTTGTTTTATTTATGTCAGCATTTTTATCCTACCAACCCTTTTTATACCTTTTAATATTTATTTATATCTTTTCGGAATTGGATTTGCCTCGTTATTTATTCTAAAAGTCCCAGAAGTTGGCTTGTACACAATTATCCTTTGTACAATGATTTATGAAAGATTCTTTACCTTGCAGCCAATTATTCTAGACATTAATATCTACAAGATTTATCCAATTGACGTTTTGCTAATTATTACTTTTATCAGTTTTTTGATTCATCATTTTGGAAATCTCAATAGTAAAGAAATAAGATACACCAGATTAGAAAAAGCAACATTCATCTTTTTTCTAGCCTTGATAGCAGCTCTAGTTTATAGCATTATCAAAAATCCTGACAAAGAATTAGCTTTAGCAACATTTAAGAACTACAGCTATTTATTAATTTTATTTTTAACAATATTTATAATTAGAACAAAAGTTCAGTTCAAAAGAATTATCAAAGTTTTTCTTGCAGGCGGTATTATTTTAATTGGCTTTGTTATTTATGGCTTAGCTACTGGAAATGGTTTGTGGAGTGAATTTACTCCAGGAACAAGATTCTTAGCTCAGACGCATACCTATTATCTTTTACTGCCAGTCTTTATTGCAATAGTCTTTTTAATATATGGCAAAGAAATTTATGGCCACATCAAAACTCAAGCAGTCATTTTAGTCCAATCAGTTGGCATTGTTGCTGGTATGCATCGACATCTTTGGCTTGGATTTTTATCCGGCCTTGCCACAATTTTTCTCTTATCAGACAAAGAAAAAAGAAAAGTTGCTTTGAAAAATATTTTTGGAATTTTGCTCGTTGTCCTAATTGTTTTTTCATTGTTCATCTGGATTACAGCCATGTTAAATGCAGATATAAATATTAAAGCCTCTACTTATGCGCAAAGATTTACAGAAAGAGTTCAGTCTTTATTTACTCTAAAATCTGGCAACATCGAGGAAGCAGCTGGCTGGCGTTTGAAAGCCTGGCAAGAAGGATTAGTGCAATATGCCAAAAATCCAATTCTAGGTATTGGTTTTGGAAAAATGCTTAATGTCGAATTCAAAGGATTTGTTTCAACTGTAGAAATGCGTGCTTTGCATAATGAGCTATTGGGAGTCTTAATTCAAGCTGGAATCATCGGTCTTATTCCATTTTTATTTATCAATTATTATTTAATAAAATATTTTATTAAGCTCTACAAAACCAAAATTGAAGAAATGCCTGAATTAATTGCTTTATTTGCATTTTACGTTGCAACCTGTGTTGGCCTGCTTTTCTCCTTGTATTTAGTTACAAATATGCTTAATATATTTTATTGGATAGCTATGGGGTTAATTGTCAGCTTGTATAAAATGTATCAGCTAGACCAAAAATAGCACATGTCATTCCGAACGAAGTGAGGAATTCCGTGAATTTATAGAATTACGGGATCTCTCGCTTCGCTCGAGATGACGATATAAAAAGTAACATATGAAGATAATCCAAGCCAATAAGTTTCATTATGTAAAAGGCGGTGCAGAACGCTACTATTTTAATTTAACAAAATTGCTTGAATCAAAGGGTCATGAAGTCATTCCTTTTTCAATGCAAGATGAAAAAAATTATCCAAGCAAATATTCTAAATATTTTGTAAGCAACATTAATTTTGAAAAGCCAGGCTATAATTTTAAAAAAGCCAGAAGAGTATTGTATTCATTTGAAGCTAAGAAAAAGTTTGAGCAATTAATTATTGATACCAAGCCAGATCTAATTCATATTCATAATATTTACCATCAAATTTCGCCATCAATTTTGACAGTCGCGAAAAAATACAAAATTCCAGTTGTTGAAACTCTGCATGATTTTAAATTAATTTGTCCAAATTACACGCTATATTCAAAGAATGAACTTTGCGAGCAATGCAAAAAATATCGCTATTACAAATGCACATTTAGAAAATGCATTAAAAACAAATTTTGGCAAAGCGCGCTTGCGTCTAAAGAAATGTATTTTCACAAGCTAATCAGAATTTATGAAAATAATGTTAATTTATTTTTAGCTCCAAGCAAATTTGTTTATGACAAAATTCTAGAATTTGGCATCATTAAGCCTGATCAAATTACTATTTTGCCTGAATTTATTTTTACAGAGTATAATGAGATTCAACCACAAAATCAGCAAAACTATATTTTATATTTCGGCCGTTTAATTAAAGAAAAAGGAATCAAGACTTTGATCAAAGCCATGAAAAATGTTAAAAATATTGAATTACATATCGCAGGATCAGGACTAGATGAACAAGAATTTAAGAATTTAGCTAAAAAAGAGAATCTAAATAACATTAAGTATTTAGGTTTTTTGGATCAAGAAAAAATACAGCAAGAAATTAACAATTCTCAATTCATAATTCATCCCTCAGAAGTTTATGAAACTTTTGGTTTATCAATTCTAGAAAATTACGCTTTAGCAAAACCTGTAATTGCATCTAACTTAGGCGCCTTGCCAGAGATAGTCAAAGATAAACAAACTGGCTTATTATTCAAAACAGGTGATAGTCAGGATTTAGCAAGCAAAATAAACGACTTAGCCAGCAATCGAGAACTAGCTAAAAAAATGGGCGATAATGCCAAAAAGCTTGTTGAACAAAAATATAGTTCAGAAGACCATTATCAACAAATAATCAAAATTTACAGGGGATTAAAATAATTATATAATAAAACAAGCAAGAAAAATCAGCCTAGAAAGCTGATTATTTTTTTTAAAAAAACTTGTGCAATATATCAACGCAGTTTCATATTCTCAATCGTATAGCAAGGCTCAGAATCAGCAATCCAAAAAGGTGCGACTAAGGAGCAATCGTGGATGATCAACACTCCTTCAGTGTCCATGTTGCTGGTCGTAGCTTCAATATGAAAATGTTGCTTAAAAGTAGGCAAGTCACAGTCAGCATCACCGATTTTGGCACCCTGGGATCTGAAAAGAATTTCCCAAGCAGTTACCTCGCACAATGCTGAAATGGCAACAAGACGAAGATCTAGTTTTTGACCTAATCCTTGAGGATCAGGAATAGTATGTCTGCAGAACCAGTAGATCTTCGGTTCCATACGGCCTAGAGCAATAAATTCGCATTGAGATAATTGAAATTTTTTGTGCCAATAGCTACCTGTAGTTGCAACTCTGAACGTCAGTGGCTCAAGTCGTTCTACAAAAGCATCAAGCAGGCGCTGACAAACACCTTCTTCCAATATTCGAATTATAACAGCTTGCCCGACTTTTAATGTCATTCTGTCCCTCCTTCTTTAAGGTGCAAACTTCAAGTTATATTATACCAACAAAATGAAATTAGCAAGATATAAATATGTTATATAAAAATGTTGCTGAATAACAATCTTGTTCATCGCGTACAACTTTTGTACGCTTTTTTTATTAGTTAAAGTGTTTTATCCACAGTAAACCTTGACACTAGAACTACAATTTGCTAAGATATTCAGTCCAAATGGAAATGTCTTAAACAAGCCAAAAAAACAAAGATTTACAAAAAAGCCTTGACGGAACATACAAAAAGTGCTATATTTATAGGTCTGTAATAAGACTTACAAAATAACCCAAAAATTCAATATATGTTATGCAGGGCTAAATTTGTATCAGAATATTTGCATATTCGTAGATTAGCATGCATTCGTATATTCGTATTATATTTATGAAAATCGCATTTATCGGACAAAAAGGACTTCCAGCTAAATCGGGCGGTGTTGAAAGACACGTAGAAGATTTAGCAACTAGATTGGCCAAGCAAGGCCATGAAGTTTTTGCTTACTCAAGACCAAATTATTCTGACCCAAACATTAAATTCTACAAAAACGTCAGATTAATTTCCTTGCCTTCAATCAACTCAAAAAATTTTGACGCGATTTCGCATACCATAATTTCTACATTTCACGCTTTATTTCAAAAATACGATATTATTCATTATCAAGGTGTTGGACCATCAACGCTAGCTTTTATTGCTAGATTATTTACAAAATCAAAAATTATCTCAACATTTCACTGCCAAGATCAATATCATCAAAAATGGGGCTTCGTAGCTCGCAAATATTTAAAATTTGGTGAATGGGCAATATGCAAATTTGCTCATCAGACAATTGTTGTCTCAAAAATTCTAAGGCAAATTGCCAAAGAAAGATACAACACCAAGACAGTTTATATTCCAAACGGAATTAACTTTTTAGATCTTAAAAATCAAGAAAGTGATGTTTTAGAAAAATTAAATTTAGAACAGAACAAATACATTTTGACTGTTGGCCGTTTAGTTAAACACAAAGGCATTCACTATCTTATTGATGCATTCAACAAAATTAAAACTGACAAAAAATTAGTTATTGTCGGTGATTCAGCATGCACAGATGATTATGTAAAATTCATTAAAGAAAAAGCTAGAAGCAATCCAAACATTATTTTAACCGGTGCTGTATTTGGCAAAGATTTACATATGCTTTATAAAAAAGCCTATCTTTACGTACAGCCTTCAGAAGCTGAAGGTTTGCCAACTACTGTCTTAGAAGCAATGAGCCATGGAAGATGTGTTCTAGTTTCTAATATTCCAGAAAACATTGAAGCATTCGCAGGATTAGGTTACTTATTTATGAACAAAAATATTTCTGACCTTGCTTCAAAATTAGAAATCTTAAATAAAAGAACAGATTTGATAATTGAAAAAGGCGAAAAAGCTAAAGCTTATGCTCTAGAGAATTATAATTGGGATATCCTAAGTTTAGAAACAGAAATTATATATGAAAAAACTCTTCAAAATAGAGAAGAGTTATCTTTTAATTTACGTAAAATAGAAATTTAGATTATTTCCTGAAATGTAATTTTAAGCTAATTTTAAGTTTAAAGTATTAAAATTATATTTCAGGAGATAAACTCCAAAATCGAGTTCATCTCCTTAAAGCAGGTGTGGCGCTTCTATGTCACCCTGCTTTTATATTACACGAGAATTAAAAAAGAAGAATAATGAAAAATAATCTAGCCCTGTTGATAAATATGTTTTATACTTTAAATAAGCTAAAACATGGCTGAATAAGTTATAAGAAAATAAAATTTGGTTAACAGCAACATTAGCAGTTTATTTAATTGTTAATTGTCAACTATTAACTGTCAAATGTTATGATAAGCGGAGTGAGAATCAAACAAATAAAAATTTGGAAAGATCAGCCAGACTTAGATCAGAAAAAAGTAAAGGCAGGGCATTTAATGGAAATTCTACGAGCAGATGAAAAGTTATTAACCAAGTTTGGTCAAACAACTTTTACAGTTGCGCACCCAGGCACAATCAAAGCTTTTCACTGGCACAAAAAACAAGACGATCTTTGGTTTTTTGCAACAGGTAAGGCAACTATTGTTTTATATGACACTCGCAAAAAATCAAAAACTTTTGGTAATACTCAAATCATCGAATGCAATGCAGAAAAAGATCCAAAGCTAGTTTTAATTCCAATCGGCGTTGCTCATGGCTATAAAGCGCAAGGAAGAAAACCAGTTTTGCTTTTTTATCATACAACGAGACCGTATAATCCTAAAAAGCCAGACGAACAAAGAATCCCGCACAATGATCCAAAGATTGGTTTTAATTGGGCAAAATTATAATTTATGAAAGATTGTATTTTTTGTAAAATAGCAAAAAAGGAAATTCCATCAGACATCATTTTTGAGAATAAAAATTTGATGGCAATTTTAGATATTATGCCAGTAAATCCTGGACATATTTTAGTTGTCACTAAAAAGCATTTTGATACAATGGTTGATGTTCAAGACAAAGTATTGTCAGAAATGATTTTAGTTTCTAAAAAAGTCGGCAAGGCAATTATGAAAAGCCTGAAAGTTAAAGGATTTAACTTGAGCATAAATAATGGCAAAGTTGCTGGCCAAAAAATTAATCATGTCCATTTTCATGTTATTCCAAGATTAGCGAAAGATGGTTTAAAGCTTTGGCCACAAAGACAAGGATACCGAGCAACAGAAGCTGAAAAAATTATTAAGAAAATTAAAAAAGTATTATAAAATAAATAACCAAGAGACAAGAAACAAACAAATTTCAAATTAAAATAACCAAACTCGTCCGTCGAAAAGGTTTGATTATTGAATATTCTAATTTGTTTGTATCTTGTTTCTTGGTAATTATTTATTAAACAAAAACTAATTTAATATTATGAAAATCCTAATTACAGGAGGTCTAGGTTTTATCGGTAGCAATTTTATTCGCTACATGCTTGCAAAATATGAAAGTTATCAAATTGTAAATTTTGACAAAGTTACTTATGCTGGTAATTTTGAAAATTTAAAAGGCATTGATAAAGATCCTCGTTATCAATTTTTCAAAGGTGATATTGCTGATGACAAATTAGTCAATAGTTTAATTTCAGTCCAAAAGCCAGATAGCATCATTAACTTTGCCGCAGAGACGCATGTTGACCGGTCAATTATGAATCCTGGTGATTTTATTAATACGGATGTTTTTGGCACTCACATTTTACTTAATGCTGTCAAAGATCATAATATAAAGCGCTATATTCAAATTTCAACAGATGAAGTTTATGGTGATTTTGATAATGGTGGATTTGCCAAAGAAACAGATCTTCTAAGGCCGTCATCACCATATGCTGCCTCAAAAGCTGGCGGAGACTTGCAAGTTTTAGCATTCAGCAGAACTTACAACTTGCCAGTAATGATTACAAGATGCACTAATAATTATGGACCTTACCAATATCCAGAAAAAATTATTCCATTATTTATTACAAATCTTTTAGAAGGCAAGACTGTCCCTGTCTATGGCGATGGTCAGCAAATTCGTGATTGGTTGCACGTTGATGATCATTGTTTTGCGATTGATTTAGTTTTGCATAAGGGCAAGGACGGAGAGATTTATAATATTGGTGCAAATCAAAATCCAGAAATTCCAAATTTAGATTTAACAAAAAGAATCGTTAGCGCTTGCAATAAAGACGAAAAATCAATTGAATATGTCAAAGATCGCGCTGGTCATGATCGCCGTTACGCAGTTGATGTTGCAAAAATAAAAGCAGAATTAGGCTGGGAGCCTATGTATTCTTTTGATTCAGGTATTGCTCAAACTATTTCTTGGTACAAAAATAATTTAGATTGGTGGAAAAAAATTAAGACTGGTGAGTACTTGAATTATTACAAAAAGCAATATGTCCAAAGATAATTTTCGAAATCACAAATCACAAATACCAAACAAATTCTAAATTACAAAACACAAAACTATTTACTAAAATTTTTGTAATTTGTGGTTTGCAATTTGTTTGGAATTTGGAATTTGTTTTTTACGATTAATTAAAAACTATGAAAATATTAATAACCGGTGCTCGAGGCATGCTAGGTAAAGATTTATGCGTCTTACTAGAAAAAGATAACGAGTTAATTAAATATGATCGCGAGGAACTAGACATTACCAATGCCAAAATGGTCAACAAAATTGTTGCTAAATTAAATCCAGATGCAATAATCAATTGTGCTGCTTTTACAGATGTTGACGGCTGTGAAGACAAAGACAAAAAAGCAATTGCTAAAAAAGTAAATGGTATTGGTCCAGGTAATTTAGCCAAGGCTTGCAATAAATTAAAAATTCCTTTTTTTCATTATAGTACTGACTATATCTTTAATGGCCTAAAAAAAGATGGCTATCGTGAAAACTATAATAAAGTAGATCCAATCAATGCTTATGGCAAAACAAAAGCATTGGGAGAAAAATTAATTAAAAATAATTGTAAGAAATATTATATTTTAAGAACAGCCTGGCTTTATGGCAAAAATGGCAAAAACTTTGTTGATACAATGTTGCAATTAGCCAAAGAAAATGATACTTTGAAGGTAGTAAACGATCAGCATGGCAAACCAACATATACTGTTGATTTAGCCAAAAGAACAAAAGAAATTCTAGATAAAAAGTTAGCGCCAGGCATCTATCATGTCACTAATGAAGGCGAGGCTACATGGTTTGATTTTGCTAACGAAATATTTAAAATTAAAGGCATAAAAATAAAAGTTACGCCATGCAAAACTTCTGAATTTCCAAGACCTGCTAAAAGACCAGAATATTCGGCACTTATTAATACAAAATTACCAGCAATGAGGAATTGGAAAGAAGCATTAGCAGACTACCTAGAAAATCCTAAATCCTAAACTCTAAATAAATTATAAATTCTAAATTCAAAATAAAGAAAACCATCGTCAAGTTTAGCATTTTGATTTTGGAAATTTGAGTTTATTTAGAATTTAGGATTTAGAGTTTTGAATTTTTAGCGATAACACTAAATATATGAAAGGCATTATTCTAGCAGGAGGATCAGGAACAAGATTATATCCGCTCACCCAGAGCATCTCAAAACAGATCATGCCGATTTACGACAAGCCGATGATTTATTACCCTTTGTCTATTTTAATGCTGTCAGGGATACGCGAAATTTTAATCATTTCAACTCCAAGAGACATCAGTACTTATAAAGATTTATTAGGCAATGGAAAAAAGTTTGGCCTAAAAATTTCTTATGCAATTCAACCATCTCCAGATGGATTGGCGCAAGCATTTATAATTGGTGAAAAATTCATCGGCAAAGATAGTGTCAGTCTAATTTTAGGCGATAATGTATTTTATGGTCACGGTTTTCAAGATATGCTGAGAAAAGCAGCTCGCATAAAAAAAGGTGCAGTAATTTTTGGCTATTATGTTAACGATCCAGAAAGATATGGTATCGCTGAATTTGATAAAAAAGGCAAAGTTTTGAGCATTGAAGAAAAACCAGAACATCCAAAATCAAATTATGCAATTACCGGACTTTATTTTTACGATAATAGCGTAGTTAAAAAAGCTAAATCATTAAAACCATCGCCAAGAGGTGAGTTGGAAATAACAGATTTAAACAGATTATATTTGAATGAAAAAAAATTAAAACTAGAAATGCTAGGACGTGGATTCGCTTGGTTAGATACCGGCACTCATGAAAGTCTTTTAGATGCATCAAATTTCATTCAAACTATTGAAAAAAGACAAGGACTAAAAGTTTCATGTCTTGAAGAAATTGCTTTCAGCAATGGCTATATTAATAAAAAACAATTGCTAAAATTAGCTGAACCTCTTAGCAAAAATCAGTATGGCCAGTATTTGATAAAAATTGCCAACGAAAAAACATTATTTTAACAAAATACGAATGAAAATACGAATAATGCGAATGTTGCGAATTGCAAATTCGTCGATTCGTAATTCGTATCATTTGCATTATTCGTACGTTTATTTGTATTATATTAAATAAAAAATGAAAACAAAAACAATAATTGTCGCACTATTCCTTTTTTTTATCTCAGCCCATAATTCAATGGCTGCATATTTTAATCCAGACAATGTTTTAACAGATGAAGAATATACAAATTCCAAATCACTTACAAAATCAGCAATCCAAAAATTCTTGATTAAAAAAGGAAGTGAATTGGCAGTGCTAAAATATAATGGCAAAAGCGTTGCAAAAATTATTTATGATTCAGCGCAAAAATATGAAATAAATCCGAAATTAATAATTGCTACAGCTCAAAAAGAACAAAGTGCAATCACTGATTCAAGTTTAACAGATTATCAAAAGAAATATTTAATGGGCTATGCTGTATTTGATCGATTTAATCCTATCCAATACAAATATCAAGGCGTTTTCAAGCAAATTGACAGTGCTACTTGGCAATTCAGACAGTACATTGATCATCCAGAATACTATGGCTATCAAAAAGGAGTCACAAAAACAACTTCAGACGGCTACACTATCACTCCGAAGAATGATGCAACAGCCGGATTATATAATTACACTCCACATGCTGGAGCAGGCAAAGGTGCAACTATTGATGACTCAGGCAACGGCAATTTTCTGTTCTGGCAGATTTGGACAAATTGGTTTGCAAATTACTATCCAAATGGAACCTTATTAAAAGTAGAAGGCGACAATACTCTTTACATTTTGCAAAATGAAAAGAAAAAGCCTTTTCTTTCTGACAGAATTACGTTTGCATCAAAATATAAAGAGACCCAAGCAATAACAATTTCAACAGGTCAAGACAAGTATTTAACCGGCAAACCAACAATTTTTCCAGATGGCACATTATTGTATGATCAAAACAATAATTATTTTATTATTAGTCATCAAACTATTAGGCGCTTTCAATCAGAAAAAGTATTTAAAATACTCGGATATCATAAAAAAAACGCTCAACCAATTGATGCCAACGGAAAAAAATTCTACAAAAAAGGCTCACGTATTACAAAAATCACAGTTTTTCCAATCGATGGTACTGTTGTCTATGAAAAAAAATCTAATATAAAATATTTATTAGAAAATAGCCAAAAAAGGTCGATCATTAGTAATATAATTTATAATAATCAATTTGATCCAAATAATTTAGTTGCAGTATCTCAACAGACATTAAACAAATTAAAAACAGGCAGTCCAGTTTTATTTAGAGACGGAACACTAATTAAAGATGGCGCTGAAAATTTATACGTCGTTGAATATGGCAAGAAAAGGCCAATCTCAAAAGAAATGTTTGAAAAAATGGGATATAAATATGAGAACGTAATCGGTGCGCCCTATAAGATTAGAAAAATGCATGAAACAGGAAAAAAGGTCAAAATATAAAATTACTATTATCTTTAATCTTTAACCATAAAAATAAAACTATGAAAATATTAATTACAGGTGGTGCGGGGTTTATTGGCTCGCACATTGCTGATAAACTAATTGAAGAAAACAATGAGGTAGTTATTATTGATAATTTATCAACTGGCAAAAAAGAAAACTTAAATGAAAAAGCAAAATTTTATCAAGCAGATATTAAGAATTTTGATGAAATAGAAAAGATTTTCGAACAAGAAAAGCCAGAATACATTTGCCATCAGGCAGCTCATGCCTCAGTCCCAGAATCTGTCAAAGATCCAATCAGTGATGCTGAAAATAATATTTTAGGATCAATAAATATTTTTAAATTAGCAATAAAACATAATATCAAAAAGCTAATTTTCGCTTCAACAGGCGGCGCTCTTTATGGCGATGCTGATGTTTTACCAACTCCAGAGAATTACGAAGCAAAACCTGTCTCTCCTTATGGTGTCACAAAATTAGCCGTTGAAAAATATTTATATTGCTTCAATTTTCTAAATAAGTTAAACTATACTATTCTACGTTATGCCAATGTTTATGGTCCAAAGCAAGATCCTTTTGGTGAAGCAGGAGTTGTTGCAATTTTTTGCCAAAAGATTGTGAATAATGAACAACCAATAATCAACGGCGATGGCAAATGTACAAGAGACTATGTTTTTGTCAAAGATGTTGCAAACGCAAATCTGCTAGCTTTAAAAAGCGAAAAATCACAAAATATTTATAATGTCGGCACAGGAATTCAAACAGATATTAATGCTATCTTTCAGAATCTAACCAAAATTTCAGGTCAAAGTATTTCTGAAAAACATGGAGAGGCAAGACTAGGTGATCAAAAAACAAGTGCCATAGACAACACAAAGATTAAACAAGAATTAAATTGGGAGCCAAAAGTAAAATTAGAAGACGGGCTTAAAATGACTTATGAATGGTTTAAAAGTAAATAAAAATAAATTAACTTAAAATAATGAACAAGTACATCTTTACATCCGAATCAGTAACAGAGGGTCATCCTGACAAAGTAGCAGATCAAATTTCAGATTCAATTCTAGATGAATTATTAAAACAAGATCCAGATTCAAGAGTTGGTTGTGAAACTTTAGTCACAACAGGATTAGTTGTTGTTGCTGGCGAGATTACAACAAAAGCCTATGTTGACATTGCAAAAATTGCTAGAAAAACAATTAAAGAGATTGGATATACGAAACATGATTACGGTTTTCATCATGATGACTGCGGTATCATTGTTAGCATAGATGAACAAAGTCCTGACATCGCAATTGGTGTCAACAAAACTAAAAAGAAAAAACAAGGAGCAGGCGATCAAGGATTAATGTTCGGTTACGCTACAAACGAAACGCCAGAATTAATGCCTCTTCCAATTATTCTAGCTCATAAACTTAGTCAAAAATTAGCAGAAGTTAGAAAAAATAAAACACTTAGCTATCTAAGGCCAGATGGCAAATCCGAAGTAGCTATTGAATATGAAGACGGAAAACCAAAAAGAATTAATACTGTTGTAATTGCTGCTCAGCACAATCCTGAAGTCAAGCTTGCTCAAATTAGAAAAGATATCATTGAAAAAGTAATTAAACCAGTTTGCGAAAAATGGCTTACAAGAAAAACTAAATTTTTTGTCAATGCTACAGGTAAATTTATCAAAGGCGGTCCTCCTGCAGACTGTGGTTTGACAGGTAGAAAAATTATCGTCGATACATATGGCGGTCATGGAAGCCATGGCGGTGGTTGTTTCTCTGGCAAGGATCCATCAAAGGTTGATCGTTCAGGTTCTTATATGGCCAGATATATTGCCAAAAATATTGTTGCATCTGGCTTGGCAGATCGTTGCGAAATCCAGATTGCTTATGTCATCGGAGTAGCTGATCCAATCAGTATTTTAGTCAATACTCACGGAACCTCCAAAATAAGTAGCGAACAAATTGAAAAAATAATCAGACAAGTTTTTGATTTAACTCCAGAAGGAATAATCGAAACTTTGAAATTAAAACGACCAATTTATAAAAAAACAGCAGCTTACGGACACTTTGGTCGAAATGATAAGGATTTTACTTGGGAAAAAACAGACAAAATTAAGGACATTAAGAAATTAGCAAAAATATAATTATTGATTAACGTTGTTTCTTGTTGATTATAAAAACGCATGTCAGCGTTGTATCAGCGTTAGAAATCAGCGTTAAATCAGCGCTTGTATGAGAATAGCAGTTGTCGGCACAGGATATGTAGGACTTGTTACTGGCGCTTGCTTAGCAAAGGTTGGTCACATAGTTTCTTGTGTAGATATTGATAAAGAAAAAATTACAAAATTAAAAAAGGGAATTATTCCAATCTATGAACCAGGCCTAGACAAAGTTGTTAAAGATGTAGTCAAGAAAGGCAAACTAGCTTTTGAATTATCTTTAAAAAAAGTTTTACCAGATGTTCAAGCGATATTTATTGCTGTTGGCACGCCAGCTAAAAAAGACGGCAAAGCAGATTTACAATATGTCCATGCAGTTGCTAAAGAAATTGGTGAAAACATTAAAGATTTCAAAGTCATTATTAATAAAAGTACAGTGCCAGTTGGCACAGCAAACGAAGTTAGAAATATTATTTTAAAAACATACAAAGGAAAATTTGCTGTAGTTTCAAATCCAGAATTTTTAAAAGAAGGTTATGCTGTTTCTGATTTTATGAGGCCAGATCGCATTGTAATGGGTTGCGATGACAAGCAAGCTAAGAAAGTAATGCAAGAAATATATAAGAAAGTTTTAGGTAAAAAAGTTTTTACAACAGTGCAAAGCGCAGAAATGATCAAATATGCATCTAATGCTTTTTTAGCAACAAAGATATCATTCATTAATGAAATTGCTAACTTATGTGAAAAAGTTAATGCTGATGTCAAAGAAGTTTCTCATGGAATGGGTCTTGATAAGAGAATAGGCAAGAGTTTTTTATGCGCTGGAATTGGTTACGGCGGATCATGTTTTCCTAAAGACACATCAGCCCTGAATCAAATTGCCGGCACAAAAGGCTATGATTTTAGATTGTTAAAAGCAGTTATTGAGGTAAATACGAGGCAGAGACAATCAGTAATTGACAAGCTTGAACAAATTTTTGGCAATCTAAAAAACAAAAGAATTGCTGTTCTTGGTCTTGCTTTTAAAAATAATACTGACGATGTCAGAGAATCAGCTTCAATTGATATCATTAGAATGTTGACAGGTGTCGGCGCAAGAGTAAAAGCCTATGATCCAAAAGCAAATAATAATGCAAAGGAAATTTTAAATTCAGGCGTTAAGATAACAAATGATCCATATGAAGCAATGAAAAATGCTGACGCGTTAGTAATCGCAACAGAGTGGCCGGAATTTGCCAATCTAGATTTTCACAAAATTAAAAGTTTATTAAAAAAGCCAATCATAATTGACGGGCGAAACTTATTGAATTCTGTTATAATTAAAAAACTCGGCTTTCAATATTTTGGAATCGGCCGAGCATAGAATCGCTAATTTACACAAATTTAACACCAATTTCACAAATACAAACTACGAGCTTTTAAAGCTCGTTTTTTGATTCCTTGAAATCAAGAAGCAGAAAAGAAATTAGGGCAATCAGTAATCCTGAAATTATAGAAATAAATAAGCTCAGTAAAATTCCTAGGCTCAAAATTTGAATAAATATTACAATCGCAGCAATAAAACCCAAGAAAAAAGAAAGAATAGAATATTTCCAAGAATTTTGTTGATTATCAGAAACATCTTTTTTAACTTCATTATTTTCTTTTAGCAAAACAGTTAGAATTCCAAAAACTAATACAGTTGCTAGAATATAATTCAAATTGATAAAATTGCTAACAAAATCATCAAATATTTGATCAATTAAAAAGAAAAATAAATAACCAATCAAAAAAATTCCAAATATCTGTTCGCAAATATTTTTTGATATTTCAAAATAATTATTTGACTTTGATGCAGATTTTTCCATAATTTTAACGGCTATATTTTAAATCAATTCTACTAATTTTAACATCACCAGCATCATTGCGATTGTATTGAGGAAATACCAGCAACAAATTAAAATTATTATTTTCATCAAGAAACAAGTCTTTAACATCGAAATCAACTGAAGCTGTTATTGTGCCGTTTTTTTCATCAGGCTTTTCAAAATAATCTGAAATTATATAATTACAACTTTCTTCATTGAATTTTGCAAAATCAGAAAAATTAACTAAATTATTTGTACTTAATGCTTGTAAAGATTCAATGTTTGTCGAAACTAAATTGTTGAAATTAATATTTAAATCTGCTTTTGGCAAAGATATTTTAGAATAAATATTTCTGCTAAAAATATAAGGCTTATCAATTTTTATGATATCCAATTCCTTTTTTTGAAATTCAGGACCAGATTCAGTAACCATTCCTTTTTCTTTATTAATTAAAATAGTTTGCAGAGATGAATCATGTAAAGCAGTAAATGCCATATTTCCACTATTAGAATACAAATCGACACTTTTTTCAGGATCAGAAAGATTCAATGTATTAACAAAAACCCAATATTTTTGTTTTGTTGTAAAAGAATTAAATTCAACATCATCATTTGCGTCAAGATAGATATTATAAAGACCTGCTTGCAAATTAGGAATTATAATACTTAAATTTTTAATATCAGAAAAAACTTCATCGCCATTTTCATTACCATCATCAGAAATATTTTTTTCTAAAATCTTTTCATCGCCCTTAAAAACAAAAACATTAAAATCACTCTTTTCTTGCAAGCTGTTTAAGTCTTGATAATCAAAACTAAAATTTAGATCTTCTTCTGCCAAATATGTTTTGATCGCTGCAAAGCCTTTAAATGAATAATCAAAACTATTTGTTTCGGAAGCAGCAGAGTAATCCCACACTTTAGCTAAATCGTAAAGTCCGTCAATATTAAAATAGCAAATTTTTTCATTCTGCATAGTTTTAGGAATATCATTCATAAAGCTATTAACATCTTCATATTCATAATTAACCCAATTCTTTTTAGGATTTTTTTCTTTTAAATATTCATTATCCTTGTCATATAGAGTAGCGCAATTTTCATATTCAGCTATTGGATCAATATTGCTCTGTGCTTTTAATTCCTTAACTTTTTTTTCACAGATATCATCACCTTTTTGAAATAGAATTTTGCTTTGATTTTTATCAGCTATTTTGTACCAATCTAAATTATCAAAAAGTTTATTCTCCAAAACTTTAGTTGCATTTTTATAAGCATCTCTATATTTAAAAGGACTTTTTAGAGCAATAGCTGCTAAGACAAAATTAGTATTTTGATTTTCGTATTTTAATTTAACATTTAAGCTTTTAAAGGTTTTAAAAACCTTGATTTTCAGTTGAGCTACAAAACCAGAAACTCTTCTGTATGTTTGGCCGGTCTTTAAATTTTTTTCAGGAGTTTCGAGACCAGTCATATCCGTAATATAAATAGGCAGTTTATTCTTATTAAAAACTATTGAAAGCTTTGTTGAGCCCAATGGTCCAAAATAGGAAAAAACAGCATAAAACAATAGAATAATTATAATTCCAGCTGAAACAATCTGCGCGATTTTTGCGTAAGAATTTAAATTTATTTTCATATATTAAAATACATATTATATTATACAGGAAAAATATCAAATAGTGAAACTTGACAAGTGGATAATCTTTTGTTACACTAATATGAAGCCAAAACAGTGCTCCGACACAGAAGACAGCCCGCCGTAGCTTAGCTTTGGCGGACAATGGAGGGAAGGATGAGAACCGCGCACATTACAATGTTGATTTTGATTACTTTGTTTTCTAGAATTGCGTACGCTCAAGAACCTATCGATGGAGAAAAAAAGATTGAACATCCTGATTTTGCGATTGTTGTCATTCCGGGCAACAAAAGTCAGGAGCCGAATCTCTCAGATTCCGTTATCGAACTTTTGATCGCAAAATTTGCAGGGGCAAACCTTGGATTGAATTTTGCTGGACAAGAAATCTTTGGTATCAAGAACAATGAGGAAATCCGTCAGTGTTTTGCCACTGAAGGATGTGTCCGAAACGTTTGTGTTACCAAGCAAATGGGAAGAATGCTATATGGCACGATCGTCAAGGAAAAAGGTAAGCTAGCAGTACAGAAGGCTAAGGGCAAGAAGAAGGTCAAGGGTGCGAAAACGACCAAGCCCAAGGCAAGGCTTTCCATAGATCTGACGCTTTTTGATGCCATCAACAATAGGATTGAAATGACTTGGGTATGCAAGTCTTGTGCGTCAGAAGAGGTTTATGACAAGACAGTGCCCGAAATTGCAGATGCAACAGTCGCAATTTTGCGGAAAACGCCGATGATTTGGGCAGAACGAATGCCCAGTCTGCGTGCTGATGAAGCCTTTCTCGGTCTTCAGCCACAAGAATTGGAAGTTATCCCACCGCCTCCTGCACCAGTCGAGGAAGAAGTGGGGGAAGAGGTAAGGCCAGAAGAGCTGAAGCCTGTTGCTGAAGTTGTTAAGACAGCAGAGCCCAAGATCAAAAAAGGCCTTGACTGGCATGCATGGAGCGGTATTGCATTGATGAGTCTTGGAGCTGGAATGGTTGGAACTGGTGGGTATTTCGGCGTTTCTGCCAATACTTCCAGAGCCAATTATGAGGGAACCAATATTCAGCGTCAGGCTGTTTCTTTCAGAGATGAATCACAATCTTCAGCTGCCATGGCCAACACCATGTTTATTTATGGCGGAGGCGCTTTGGCAACTGGCGCAACGCTTTTCTTGCTTGATCATTTCGAAATCATTCACAAGAATCCCAAATCGCCACAGGCGATTATTATTCCGAATCCAAGCGGCGTATCATTGAACCTTTATTTCTAAACGCTATTTATGGCGTTTTTTTTATTCTCTTGCAATTTCTAGCAATTTGTTATATAATATAAAGCGGTAAATGAATGCCTGCACACTCAAAACAAGGAGACACAAATGCAACGAGCAACATGTCTTTGTCTAGCGATTTTGGCATGCGGATGCAGTTTTGATTCAACAGGATTAGAAGCAAAAAATCAATGCTCTGAAATTTTTGACTGCGTTGATGGCTATTATTGTATTTCTGGAATTTGTGAAAAATTAATTCAACCAGAGGTATTAATCCGAGAAGATTCAAGAAATCAGGACGATAACGATGAAAAAACTGATGAACCAGATACAGAAAACAACATAGAATGTGTCAAAGAAATTTGTGATAATCAAGACAACGATTGTGATGGCGAGATTGATGAAAATTTCAAAGTAGGCGAACATTGTGAAAATGGAAAAGGAGTTTGTACGGGAACTGGCCATTTTTTCTGTGAGACTCATGAATATTCGTTTTGTAATGCTGAAGAAAGGTCTTGGCTAAAAACAGATGAAGTCTGTGATAGCCTAGACAACGATTGTGATGGCGAGACTGATGAAAATCTTGAAGATTGTTGCATAGTAACCGAGACGAGAATTTGCGGAAACAGCAATATTGGTGAATGCAGACTTGGCAGACAAACATGTTTAGCCTTTGGCACATGGTCAGAATGTAATAGCAAGAATCCAGAACATGATATTTGTGATGGCTTAGATAATGACTGCGATGAAGAAATTGATGACGGTTTTCTAATTGGCGAATATTGTGAAATTGGAAATGGAGTTTGTAGAGCTCTAGGCCAGATTGCTTGCGATGGTGATTTGCTTTCAAATTGTGATGCAGAAGAAAAATTATGGCTGAAAACTGATGAAATTTGCGATGGACTAGATAATGATTGCGATGGGGAGACAGATGAAAATAATCCCTGCCAGCCTCAAGGCATCTGTCTAGAAGGCCAATGCTTAGATATGAATTGCCAAATTATGGAATATCAAAATCATACTTATGCTTATTGCAACCAAGAGCTTGTTTGGAT
The DNA here is from genome assembly GCA_964574655.1 of uncultured Candidatus Saccharibacteria bacterium. Classification (GTDB taxonomy): domain Bacteria; phylum Patescibacteriota; class JABMPQ01; order JABMPQ01; family JAQVVF01; genus JAQVVF01. The sequence continues at coordinate 532,218 of CAZNOH010000001.1, read as the reverse complement.
TGAAGCAGTTCAATATTGCCGAAGATTTAACAGTCATCTTGCTACAATAAATGATTTGCTTGAAGACGGATATTTTTACACCTTGCAATTAGGCTATTTTTCCGCCTGGATCGGTTTAAACGATATTGCGCAAGAAAATACCTGGGTCTGGGAATCTGGCGAAATTTCAGATGTCCTTGAATGGGCTTCTGGAGAACCAAATAACTCTCAAGCTATTGGCGCAAGCGGTGAAGATTGCGTAGAAATTCGCATTGACTTGCCACCAAATGGCGGTTGGAATGATGCTTTCTGCGGCTTGACTCGTCCTTTTTTCTGTGAATGGAACGAACTTTTTTAATCATTTAGACTCTTAGAGTCTTTTTTTTATGCAAAAAATTGACAAAAATAGTCAAAAAAGCCATAATAAACAATTTTCTCTTGCCAAAATTTTATGTATATGCTACTATAATTTGAACTGAAAACCCAAGGATTCGGCTGAACAGACCGAACCTTACATCAAGAGGAGGAAGGAAAATGACAACGAGAACGCTGGCTATGTTTTTTGCGTTGGCAATTTCTGGATGTTTGCAGAGTTTTGACGACATGGACAAAAAGAATCTCTGTGATGAAAATGCGCTTTGTACTGAAAAGTTCACTTGTGTTTGCTTGAATGAGAAAAAGATCTGTGTTGAAAGCAACGAACTCAACGATGAAATGCTTCACGCCGACAAGGACACAGTTTGCAAGGCCGTATGCACCAATTGCTTTGATGCAGGGCCTGATGCTGAAGCAGACGCTGAAGTTGGCCCCGAAGCTGATGCTGAAGTTGGAACTCCAGATGTAGACTCAGGTGGTGGCAAAGATGTTTCGCCTGACAGTGAGCCAGACACGACTCCTGATACAGGTGCTGACATTCCTTGTATTCCGTCCACTGAAATCTGCGATGGCAAGGACAACGACTGCGACAATCAGACTGATGAAGGTTTCGACAACCTAAATCAGGTCTGCAATGTTGGCAAGGGCGAATGTTTTGCAGAAGGCGTCTACGTTTGTAGCGCTGACGGCAACACTACGACTTGCAATGCAGTCGCTGGTCAGGCAATTCCTGAAGAGTGTGATGAACTGGATAACGATTGCGATGGCACAATCGATGAAGAATTGGTTGGCTGTTGCGATCAAAACGATGTTCAGGAATGTGGCAATGATGTCGGGGAATGCCAGAAGGGTCAAATGACTTGTCAAGAAGACGGTAGTTGGGGCCAGTGTGAAAATGCTGTTGACCCATCTGCAGATCTTTGCGACTTGTTGGACAATGACTGTGACGGTAACACTGACGAGGATTTCGTAAACCTTGAAAGTGCCTGCCAGATCGGTCAAGGTCTCTGTATTTCGCGCGGTGTTTATGTTTGCAGTGATGACAAGCTTTCAGCAACTTGCAATGCACAGACCATTCAGCCAACCGAAGAAGCTTGCGACCAGCAGGACAATGACTGCGATGGCGCAACTGATGAGGATTTGGTTGGATGTTGCAATGCAAATGATCAGGTCGTATGTGGCTCCAATGTTGGCGAATGCCAAAAGGGTCGCAAGACTTGCTCGCAAGATGGTGTGTGGAGTGAATGCACTGACGAAGTGAAGCCCACGGCTGAACTATGCGATGCCAAAGATAACAACTGCGACGGCAACACTGATGAAGCTTATGTCAATCTTGGCGCAGAGTGCCAGATCGGCGTAGGCGCGTGCTTGTCGCTTGGTCAGTTGGTATGTGGCATTGATCAGCAGTCAACGTTCTGCAATGCTGTTGCTGGCCTGTCTCACGACGAGCTTTGCGACAACAAGGACAATGATTGCGATGGCGCAACCGACGAAGCATTGACGCAGGAATGTGGCAATGATGTCGGTGAGTGTCAGAAGGGCGTGCAGTCTTGTTTCGCTGGCGTCTGGCTTGCCTGTGAAGGCGAGGTTCAGTCGAGCAACGAAATCTGCGATAGCCTTGATAACAATTGCGATCACAACACTGATGAAGGTTTTAACACTCGCAATTTTTGCTCTAACGGCGTTGGCGAATGTTATGCCGAAGGCGTGATTGCATGTGTTAATGACCAGACCAGTAGTTGCAACGCAATTGCCAATCCGTCGACAGATGAAATCTGCGATGGCTTGGACAACGATTGCGACGATTCGACTGATGAAGATTTGGAAGGTTGTTGCGAACCTCGTGATCTTTCCTATTGCGGAATTGACACTGGCGAATGTGAGAAGGGAACTTCCACTTGCCAGGCCAACCGCTCTTGGGGCTGGTGCGAAGGTGCAACTGGACCGTCTGATGAAATCTGCGATGGTCTGGATAACAATTGCAATTCTGAAACTGACGAAAATCTGATTGGCTGTTGCTCACCAGGTGTTTCTCGCAACTGCGGTACCGATGTCGGCGAATGCCAGATCGGAACGCAGATCTGCTGGGAGAGCCGTGAGTGGGGAGAATGCCAGAATCAGATCACATCAGTTGCTGAAATCTGTGATGGCCTGGACAACGATTGTGATGGTACTGCAGACAATGGCTTCGACCTCTTGGTTGATCCATTGAACTGTGGCCAATGCAATCGCGTTTGCGGAAATCAGGGGACTTCTAGCTCGCGTTGTGTAGCAGGACAGTGCGTGTTGCAGTGCAACCGCTTCCGCTTCGATGTGAATGCTAATCCTACTGATGGCTGTGAATGTACGGTTACCAACTGCGGAGTGGAAATCTGCGATCAGGTTGACAATGACTGCGATGGCGCTGTTGATGAAGACTGCCGGTCGTTGGTCATGTACCTGTCGTTTGACAACCACTTCAATGATGGTTCGCCAAATGCCAACAATGCTGTCAACCACGGCGCCACTTTCACTGCGGATGCAGTTTGTGGCCAGGCTGCATCGTTCGACGGAGTTGACGACTACGCCGAGGTGGCTGATAGTGTGAGTATGGACAGCATTGCGAATGAGTTCACATACTTCGTGTCTGTTAAAGTACGAACGTATGAAACAGGAGACATGATTTTCTCACGTAACAGAATGCCTGGACTCGGGATACTTTCGACAGATGACGGATTTAAGTGGACATTTTATTTGTCACAGGAACGATTTGCACAAATGGTAAACGTTAACGCTAATCAACTGTACGCGTTTGCCGCAAAATATCAAAACGGAAATTTCACAGTCTATAATGATGGCGTGCCCATTTGGAATGGCCCGTATGTAAATATTATTGGAAATGCAATGCTTTTAGGTGCACAGAACGTTGGTGGTCAAAAAAGCGATATGACCATCGACGAATTTTCCTTCTTCAACAAGGCACTTTCCGACGCTGAAATCCAGCACTACTTTGAAATCATGAGACGCTAGTTGTACTTTCTATTACCACAGATTTATCTGTGGTTTTTTTATACAAGAAATCAAATTACAAAAAGTCCATCAATAAAAAAACTTCCCTGCATTTTAGCAAGGAAGTTAGAACTATAATAAACACTTAACTTTTTAATAAACAGTTATATAAAATCCAGTTGGATCAGTTAAGTCGGCAGTAGCCCCAGCAGCATCATAAAAATAAATTTCTATTGTGCTAGAAGGTAAAGAGTTAATGACCGGATAAATATCTGAAGTGTGTAACGGCGTAACCTGAAAAAATCTACTACTTATAGTCGTGTTAAAATTTACAGTATAAATACCAGTACTTGTACGTGAACAAGTTGCGCTACTAGAAGCCAACTTATTAAAAGATCTTGCCAAAGCAGTACTATTGCAAGTTGCTTGTGTTCCATACGCCGCCGCCTTTACCACGCCATCAATCGAAAAATCTAATTTATCAGCATTTACAGCGTCATCAGCAATTTTTGCAGAAGATACCGCGCCTGTTCCTAATTTATCAGTTGTTACAGCGCCTGTTCCTAATTTATCAGCAGTTACCGCGCCAGTTCCCAATTTTGTTTCAGTTACAACACCAGTTCCAAGATTGTCAGCACTTACAATATTGTTTCCTTGCAAAATTCCGCCAACTTGAACATTGCCTTGAACTTTCAAATGATCTTTTACATAAACTTTTTTGCCTTTGACAGGATTTCTGATAAAACCTTTTACTAGCAATTGTCCTTTATTGCTATTTGTTCCAACTGTTGCTACTTTCTTTACTAGCATAGAATCAGTTGTCCATACGGATGTTGCACTTGCAAAAGCTGTTGTTATCAACAACGCGCTTCCTAAAACAAGCGACAACACCAAAAATCTTTTTTGTCTCATTTTGTTGTGTTATTTATTTTTAAAATTAAGACTTAAGCTCAATAGTTTGAAAAGCCTTTATTTTGCATAGCTTTTCGTATTCAACATCGTTTAAAATTTGATGACCCTTAAGAAAATCAACTAAAACAATTATCTTTTCATCTAATTTTCTAATAATCAGAATTACATCACCTTTTGCAGAATCAATTTTATTTATCAAAGATTCTTCAACATTATCAATCTTTAAATTTAAATTTTCTATATCTATTTTTGTAGCAGCTTCTTCTTTAGATGCAGTTTCTTTAAAACCTTTTGCAACCATCAACGCAAGCTCTGAAATTTTTTTGTCGAATTTTTCTTCTAACTTTTTTTCTTGGTTTTTAAAACCAGTCTCCATCTTTCTCTCTAAACTAAAAAATCGCACGTCATTTTTCTTAAAACCTGTATCCATTTTCACAGATAACTTTTCAACTTTTTCGCCAAGCTTTTCAAGTAACTTGGCCAAATCATTAATTGTAATTTCTTTTTTTGTTTTCATATCTCAAATCAAATTTAACAATAAAATTATAGCACATTTTTAATAAAGCAACAAATAAATTGTTAATAAAAAAACAGCTTATAAATAAGCTGTTCAAAGTTCAAGAAATCGTATGTGACTAAATTTACGCCCCCCTTCGCTATGGCACCATGCCAAGTGCTTACTATTAGGAGATATCGTTGGAGTGCACTCAACAATACCCAAACTCTCAAAAATGACTCTTTCATTTTCTAGGCTTGGAAAATCAACAACAACTATTTGGTATTTACTGCTCTCAATTATTACTTCTTTATCTCTATCATATTTTTCTGGAAGAACAATTCTAACATAGACTACTTTTTTACCATCAAAAGAAAAACTGGCACTTTTGGCATTATCACTATTTGTGATAGAAATCATCTGTTGGCTGGCAATGTTAAAAGCATAAATATTTCCTCTAAAATCATCTCTTGACGGTCTTGAATTATAAACAAACCATTCGCCGTCTGCCATGCAATCAGGAGCGGAACCTGGTTTAATTAGAAGGCGTTTATTATTGCCATTGCCATCCATCAGCCAAATCGAATCACCGCGTTGCGTGTCCATATAAATAATGCTTTTATAATTATTAATCCAGCACGGATGAGCAGCATTGTCAGCTAATTCAGAAACCTGATTATTCGAATCATAACGCCAAATTTTAGGAGGCGCATTCACATTTCCGCCAGTCCAAAAGACAAAACTATTGCCATCAGAAAACCAATCAATGCTATTATAATCATCAAAGTTGCTTGCAGGCTTAAATCTGGCAATAGCAAAATCATTCATGTTCAATTGGTAAGTATTCCAGCCAATATTCTCATCCCAGCGTTCAAAAATAACAATGTTTTTCTGTGGATGCCAAATAGGATGTAAATCCCAAGAAGCGTCAGATTTCGCTAATTCTCTAAAAGATGGTGTTTTATTCGAATTGCAGTTATATCCTATCAAAGCAACAAAAAAAACAGCAAAACAACTAATCATCGTGCCAGAAACAACTGTCTTACTTTTTTCCCGATAATAAGCAACCAAGCAAATAACAGATGCCAAGATAAATAGAACGCATGCCAACCAAAAACCATATCGCCAGTCAGCAAAAATCATGCCATCGCCTTTTTCAGCAATATTGCCATCCATCAGAATTTTAAACTTCAGTAAAAAAACAAATCCCAGCAAGCTTAATGCCGAAGAAATAAGCCTTGATTTGCCCTTCACATAAACAAAAACAAAACCTGCAATTGAGCATAAAGAAGCTAAAATAACCAACAGATGCGGATGAGTATGATTATTTTCCACGCCGTAAATACTTGAATCTGCAATTGTTTTTCCAGTAATAAGTTCCAATCCAGTTAAGTTGACAATTTTTTGTTCTCCGCACGACAAATCCAAAAAAGGCATCAAAAAACAAACCAAAATCGCCACAAAAATTGCCAAAGAAAACTTTCTGGCATTGTCTTTCATTCCTTCCTCCTCTTTTCTCGCGGGAAATTAAATTTTAAAAGAACATTACAAACATAATGCAACTATATAATATAAGATAATAAATAATTTTTGTCAAATTTAACTTGACAATCATCAATTTTTAAAGTATTATATTATTACTCGCACCTTACACAAAGAAAGGGAACAAGGAGGCAGGGAAATGAGGCAACAAGCCATCGTTATTATTCTGTTGTCAATTTTTTTGTCGTCATGCGGTCGAATGCTGATTTGGTCACCTGAAAGAATCAAAGCCTATACATCTGGCAATCCTGGCCGGCAATATAAGGTTTTAGGAAAAGTAGAAGCAACAGGTGTTCCTTCCTACTTTTCCAAAAGATCAACACCAGAATTAAAAAGCTATGAAAGAAATTTTAAAAAGTATGGCGACACAAAAGTACACAAAAAAAGCTATATTCTTGAAGCGCCACCTGATGATTTGAAACCAGACTACCAGCAAGCAACAAGGCTTATGCTCGATCGTGCTTATGATCAATATGGTTCAATTCTAGGTGCAATAATCAATGTCCGTTACTCAACATCAGTAGAATACTATGCACGAGGCGGAAAAGTTGATGTTAATGCACAACGAATGCACACCAAGGCAACCGGCACAGCTATTTGTTTCGTTAATCGTCGAAATCAATGTATTAATCCTGACGATTCAGAATCAGATGAAAAGCCAACAGCAAAATCAAAGCCGAGGTCAAGTCAATCTGAGGACGATTCGCTAATTCAAGTTGAAGAAGATGATGTAGAAAAAAGGCCATCAATTTCCAAGATTAAGTCATCTGAAAAGCTGTTAATTCCTGGAAATATTTTAGGCAACGTTCTAAAAGAAGCCAGAACTAGTAGCGATTATTCTAAGCAGATCAAGGGATTCAAGAAGGCCTATGAATATGAATACGGTTCATTTCTTATTAGAATTATTGAATTCAAAACAGCGCTTGCAACAGCAAGCTATTTGACATCTTTGAGCCAGCAACCGAATGCAAGAAAAATTAATATCGGATTTTATTGGACAACCGGTCAAGAAAAATGTACCAAGTGCTCCAATCTTGCTTATCTGTTTGACCCAACTAAGGTTATCGCAATTTATCCGGAAGATCAAACACTTAGCACAGCAGTAAAGGTTTCAATTGCATTAGAAAAAAAATAATGTTCTATTTTTGCTCAATCAAAAACCGAAGAAAATTCTTCGGCTTTTTTATTTAAATTATTATTAATTTAAAGCGTTTCAAATAAAACTTCTTCAGACAAAGCGCCTTTATCAGAATTTTTAGTGATGTTTTGAGCTTGTACTTTAACTTTGTAGGCAGTATTTGATGATAATCCTGACAATGTTAGAGTTCTGCCAGCTACATAATTAGTTGATATTAATTCGTTGCTTCCATCAGTTAATTTTACAAGATATTTTAAATTTGAACCTCTGCAAGCATTCCAAGAAACAACAGCTGAATTTTCAGTTATGCTCGTGACTAAAACATTTTTCACTTTTGCTGGTTTAGTCCTGAAAGAAACATACGAGCTCCATTCGCTAGCCAAAGCTCCATTTATTGTCCTGACAGCAATTTTATAAGTTTTGTTAGAAACCAACCATTTACTAGAAACAGTTTTATAATTAATATTTGACCTAAGATAACCCAAAACAATCTCATTATTATCAGCAATTCTCAATTCATATTTATCTGCTTCTTCTACCTCGTCCCAAATGACATGGCTAGTTGTCGATCTTCTATCCAGCACTTTCAAATTTTCCGGAACCTGCACAGATGAATCAACTGTCACATTTAATGGCTTGTTCTTTTTAACATTTTTTGCTGATGCGTTTAATGCAAATGACAATGAAACAAGGAAACACATTGCCATTACAACGCATAAAATTTTCTTCATGCTTTTTAAAAATTACTTATTAGAAATTAAAGTATAGCATATTTTTTGCAAAATAAAAACCGAAAGATAACTTTCGGTAAATTTTTACTCTTTTTCTAATAAATAGCTAAACCAACCTCCTTCATTAATTCTGCCTAGCATATTCCAATCCCAATCCGTAATTGAAGTTTTATATCCAGCTTTTTTAATCACAATTCTTGCTTTAGTCTGCTTAACATCTGCATTCAGACAGCCATTGTTAGGCTCAGAAGAACAAGGTTTTGCCACGCCAGCAAATTTGCCATCAACATAAATGTCTACCCCGACAGGTAAGCCATTGAATTGAATTGTCCTTATTTTTTCTATCCTTTTTTTATGAGTTGGTATAATTTTGACTTTTCAGAGAAACCATACAAATAGAAAAATTTTTCATCATATGAAATATCTGTTGATTCAATTACAGGAAATTTACCATTTGAATTTGCTTTAATTTCCTGCAGGTCTGTAAGATTCGTATCCTCAAAAATAATAGTTGGCAATCCATTGAGCAATGACCATAATCTGAAGCCACAAATATAAGCATTTCCGCCACAGGTATCGCCCACCAAAATTTCAACTAAGCCATCGCCATTTAAATCTCTTTCAGCTTTTATGCCACAGGCATCTTCCATCATCCCAGGCTCGCATTTTTCATGCTTGCATGTGCACGCCGCCAAAGCAGTTTCTTTCAGTAAAGTATCAAGCCTAGTTTTTTGACTAGCTTTGAAGTCTGCTGATTCTGGACAGCTATCATCGATAGAAGTATTTCGCAGTTTAAAGCCGTTATCAAAAATTTCATAAGACAATGACAAACATTCCTGATATACAAAAATTCCTGGTTCGCGATTGGCCATATTATCATCAAATGTGCCGGCAATGGTTTGGGAAATACTAAGGTTTTCTTTGCGAACGCAATTTTTTGTTACAACAAGTCTTACTTTTAACTCAACTTTTTCATCACGGCTAAGTTTTTCAATCTCGCTGACATCAGAAATGGAAAAACTGCAATTCAAATTTCCACTAGAATGTTGTCTGGTCATAGAAATATAAAACTGATCAACATCTTGTCGAACTTGTCCTTCCTTGACTTCTTTTTTGCATGACGCAAGAAAGAGAGTAGCGAAAAGTACACACAAAAACATCAGTCTCGTTGTCATCTTCCTTCCTCCTCTGTTGTCTGGCCTATATATTTGGGAGTAAAAATGTAAAAGAACAATATTATAGTATACTCTAAATTATATTTTTTGTCAAATAAAAAAACCGAAAGATAACTTTCGGTAAATTTTTATATCTTCCGTTCAAAAGTGCCAACCTTGACATATTCTCCTCGTCTAACATCAAATTGATATGTGGTAATGATTTCTAAGCAGCAACCTATTTCGTCAGAAGTTTTAATACTTGGAAAGCCATCTGATACTGGCAAATCTTTCAAAGAAATAGTAGCCGGCAAAATCATTTTAGGACTTCCATTAATAATTGCCCAAGTGGAACCGAAATCAATTCCATTTCTCGGATTTATCGCATCAGATAAAACCATTTCCGCAATTCCATCGCCATTGATATCTCTTTCTTCATAAATTCGACAAATATTTTCTTCATGCGTACAATTAGAATTTGGCTGTTTGCAAGTGCACGCCGCCAAAGCAGTTTCTTTCAGCAGATTTTCTAGAGCCAACCTTTTATAGGCATCAAAAACTTCAGACGACGGACAATTTTCATCCTGATTAAACTCTCCTTGCAGTTTGAATCCTTCGCTGAATTTCTCATATTGCATTTTGAAACAATCTTGGAAGAAATTGGATCCAACTTTCAAATTTGAAGAACTTTCAATTCGCGAAGTCATAAAATCGCCATTAACTTCAGAATTCAATGTTAATCTACATTGCAATTTCAAACCAGTACGGACTTTCAATTCAGTTTTGTCATCTTTTGTCCATCTTTCTAAAATATCAACAGAAAAAACATTCGGTGTGCAGACATATCTGAATGACTTTGCAAAAAGTTGTTGATAATAAATTTCAACATCTTTGCGAACTTGTTCCACAGCAATTTCTTGTTTTGAACAAGATGCAAGTCCCAAAAAAATCAAAGCTGACAAAGCAAGCAATTTTGTCCGTTTCATCTCTTCCTCCTCTCCTGTTTTTCACTTCTGATGCCAACCTTTGATGCTGGTTGACAAGTAAAAATTTTAAAAGAACAATAATATAGTATACTTCAAAATATATCTTTTGTCAAATAAAAAACCGAGAAAATTCTCGGTTACAATGAACAAGCACCCAGTCCTAATTCATGGCAGACATTACTGTCTGAAAGATATTCGCTGCACCAATATCCTTCAGGACAGCTTGGGTTATTAAAATCGCAAGGAATCTTACAGCGAAAATCATTTCTATCAGATAAAGTTACGCACGTAGTACCGAGAGGACAATCAGTAGAAGAAATGCAATTTTCGTTGACTTGTAGAAAAGAATTTCTTGCTTGGCAAAAACCGCATTTTCTTATCCCATTATAATCAAAATATTTATTTGATTCACAGAATTCATTTTCATAACATGAAGAATGACCAGAAACATTTGGAGTACAATCTCGTCGGCAATAGCCGATCTTTATCATATCAAGATGCAAACTACAAACACCTTCTTTACAGCCTATTGGGAGATAACCATCAAAGATATCGCCACAAATTCCACCTTCTGTACTTCCATCATTATAAAGATCTTCATAATGCTTTGGCACACAAAAACCACCTGAACTATTGATATTTAGCCAACAAATATGCCCATCGTAGCAATCATTGTCGTTCTTGCATGATATAAAACACAATTTCAGCGGTATTCTGCCGATCGAAGGACCATGAGGATCTCTTATTTTAATACAGGCAGTTCCGTTTGGACATTCATTGAACATATTGCAATTATCGCAACTGAATCCTGAATCCAAGCCGCGACTTTTCTCTTCAAAACAAAATTCCGTACAAATTCCAGAGACACAATACAAACCAAAATTACAATCACTAAGTTCAAAGCAATCTTTTCCAATTCCATGATTTGGCAGATCCATTTCATGAGTTGCTTTCTTCACAGCTTCCAATACATTAATTCTTCTCCAGTTATGAAAAACGCCATCTGGATAGGTAACTAGAATTTCAACAGCAGATTCATACATAATTTTTCTAACTTCATCAGGACGTAATTCTGGCCTAATAGATATTAATAAACCAGCAAGACCAGCAACCATTGGTGAAGCAAAAGAAGTGCCTTTATTATGATCAAAATCTGTTAAGGTTAAGACAGTAATATTATTTGCCGGAGCAGAGAGAGCTAAAATATTTATATCATCATCTTGGGAGTAATTAGACCAAGGAGCTCTATTTTCAAGTCCAAATTCATCAATATAGGTAGCACCAACCGAGATAACTTCAGAGAATGCTGAAGGATAATGGTTGGTTGCATCATCGCCAATAAAGCAGATATCAAGATTTTGATTAACACGACACAGCAATTCGTCTTCACCATTTCCCGCAGAAGCAACAATAGTCACTCCATTTTCATATGCAAATCTAATTGCACTATAGAGTGCTTCAACTGTTTCACTATCTGATGAAGTTCTTGAACTAATATTAATGACAGAAGCATTGTGTTGTACTGCGTGTATTATTGCAACAATTGAATCTCGATCAAAATATTCATTGCTACCAGAATTATTTGTGATTTTGTATGCCATCAAAGTCGCGTTAAAAGCAATGCCATTCAAATCGCCATTATGATTTTGAGCAAAAATTATGCCTGCAACTGCTGTACCGTGTCCATCCAAAGTAGTAACATCATTGTCATTATCAAACAAATCGTACTCTTCAACAGAGACCCCTTTTAAGTCGCTATGCGTTAATCTAACACCACTATCAATAACAGCGATCTTAATCGGTTGCAAAACAATACTATTTTGTTCAATAAAATTGTAAGCTTCTGCAAGTCTGATTTTTTTAAATCCCCACAAACCATCATCATTATTGCTTCCAATATCCAAATCTTCCAGTTGAGCTACATAATTCATTTCCGCCAATTCAACAATTCCGCTTGAAAGCAATGTTTGAATATTTCTTTCAATCTGATCAATAGAATCACAGTCAAATCTCAATTCAAAGATATTTACTTCCGGAATAAATGCTGAGACCTTGCCATCAATTTCATCAAGAGCTTTCTTAATTTCAGAGACACTAGTATTGCTCTTGAATTTAACCAGCAAAGTATTTGTTGAAGCAATATTGCCATCAGAATCTTCAGCTTTCAAATCAATGTTAGCAGGGGAAAGTAAAAAATCATTTTCAAATTCAGCAATTTCAGCTACACAATGTTCTTCTCTGCATAATTCTTTTGCTTTTTCAGAAAATGAAGAGGTATCGCTATTCGAACATCCTAACAACAAAATAAGCAACAAAAAAGCAATTTGTGATTGCATCTCTGTCCTCCTTGTCTGGTTGTGATTTAGTTTTTAAAAGAACAATAAATCAATTCTTTATCTTAGTTTTAAAATATGGGATTGTTTTCTTGAGTCCAGAAACAAGATTGATTGTTGGAGACCAATTCAAAACTTTTTTAGCCAATGCAATATCCGGCTTTCTTTGTTTTGGATCATTAATTGGCAATGGCTCATAAATAATTTTGCTTTTAGATTTCGTCATTTTAATTACAAGCTTTGCAAGTTCCAACATTGTAAATTCTCCAGGATTTCCTAAGTTTATTGGCCCAGTAATTTTGTCATCAGTTTCCATCATTTTATAAAGTCCTCTGACTAAATCATCAACATAACAAAAAGATCGAGTCTGCGTGCCTTTGCCATAAATAGTAATTGGTTCATTTTGCAAAGCCTGGATAAGAAAATTAGAAACCACTCGGCCATCATTCATAGCTAACCTGGGACCGTAAGTATTAAAAATCCTCACAATTTTTATCTTTACCTTATTTTGCCGCCAATAATCCATAAATAATGTCTCTGCGCATCTTTTTGCTTCATCGTAGCACGCTCTAGGACCTAAACAATTGACATTACCCCAATAGCTTTCTTTCTGCGGGTGAACTTTTGGATCGCCATAAACTTCTGAAGTTGAAGACAGCAAGATTTTAATTTTCAATCTTTTAGCCAAGCCAAGCATTTGAATTGCGCCTAATACATTAGTTTTTGTCGTTTGAATCGGATCTTTTTGATAATGAATTGGTGCAGCAGGTGAAGCAAGATGATAAATCTGATCAACCTCAACATACAAAGGCCAAGTTACATCATGTCTGATAATTTCAAAATAAGGATTTTTTAATAAATGTTTGACATTGTTTTTTTGGCCAGTAAAAAAATTATCAACACAAATTACTTCGTGATTTTTTTTCAATAAATATTCGCATAAATGCGAACCAATAAATCCTGCTCCTCCTGTTATTAAAATGCGTTTCATAAATATTTTATTATGATGCTAATCTACAAATCTTATGCCAATAATGCTAATTGCCAATCGAAATAATATACTTAGCTAATTCGCAATAACTTATTTTATATTGTATACTATAAAAATAATATTATCAATTATATTAATAATTTTCAGATTGTGACTATTCTCATTAGCAATTAGTAGATTGGCATAAATTAGCATATTTGCATCATGTTGTTATATAAAATCAAACAAAAATTATTAAGCAGTCTATTTTTTAAAAATACAGCTGTTCTTTTTGCTGGCACAATAATAGCAAGTGTTTTAAACTACTTATTCAATTTAATAATAGGCCGTGTGCTTACGGTTGACGAATATGGCCAATTAGTTTCTCTAGAAAGTATTTTTTTAATTGTTACTATGATTGGCGGTGCAATTATTATTGCAGGGACTAGAAAAGTTGCAGAATTAAAATCCAAGAAGCTCTTTAAAAAACTCGCACAGTTTAAATCCTATTTTGAAAAGAAATTTTTCTTTTTTGGAATTATTATATTTTTAGCATTGACAATCTTCTCTGGTCCAATAGCTGGATATTTAAAAGTTTCGCAGATTCCAATAATAATCATGGCCTCATGCCTTGTGCTTGCCTATGTAGGCAGTTTTTATATATCAATTTTACAAGGTTTGCAAAGATTCAAAGCACTTTCCATTGTTAACGTCATTGGTACTATACTCAAAATCATATTAGGTGTTGGATTAGTTTTGCTTGGATTTTCAGTTTCCGGAGCTGTAGCTGGGTTTGTTTTTCCTTCAGTTATCTGCGCAATTATTGTTTACTTTTTAATAAAAGATCTCAATTCTCGTAAAATAAATCAGAAAGATCTTCAGCCAATAAAAATTAGTTCTAAACAAATACAAAGCATCAGCTATTTTTTTGTTACTTCTCTTTGCTTAACACTTTTATATAATATTGACTTAATTTTAGTCAAACACTATTTTACTGATTTGCAGGCTGGTCTTTACAGCTCATTAGCAATGCTTACCCGAATCATCTTTTTTGGAACAGGCATCATTGCTTCAGTCCTTTTGCCAATGGCGACAGAAAAATTTGAGCGACAAGAAAAACATCAACATCTATTTTTCGTCGCGCTTTTGCTAGTTATCGTAACAAGCATAATTTTAAATATCTTATATTTTTTCTTTCCAGATCAGATTATCAAGATGCTTTTTGGAGAAAAATACTTACAAGGCAGTAATTTGCTAGGAGTTATGAGCATAGTTATGACTGCGTATTCAATCCTAAATCTTATTATTACTTATTTAATTTCAATTAAGAAATTCATTTTTTTGCCATTCTTGATAAGTGCATCATTATTACAAATTATTTTAATTTGCTTTTTTCACGCTTCACTTTTCCAAGTTATTATGATATGTTTAATCCTGATAAGCTGTTCGGCAGCTTTCTGTTTGGTTTTAGTATATTTTCCCTTTGTCCGCCGAAGCCGAACGAAGTGAGGCGAAGGCGGATCCAAAAGCTATGTCAATGGTATCAATAATAGTTCCGGCGTATAATGAATCAAAAAATTTAGAATATTTTTATCGAGAGGTTAATTCAGTTTTGAATAAAATCCCAAATCTAACTTACGAAATAATCTTTGTCAATGATGGGAGCAAAGATAATAGCCGAAACGTTCTGAAAAATCTATCAAACCAAAATAGTAAAATCAAATATCTAGATTTTACAAAAAACTTTGGAAAAGAAATTGCAACAACAGCTGGTCTTAATTTTTGCCATGGCGATGCAGCAATCACAATAGATGCAGATTTGCAACATCCCTTATACTTAATTCCAAAATTCATTAAATATTGGCAAAAAGGCAGCAAGGTCGTTATCGGTGTCAGAAACAAAAGCAAAAGTGACAAAATTTCTAAAAAAATTGGTTCTTGGCTATTCTACAAAATATTAAATAATATTTCAGAAACAACAATGGTTCAAGGATCAACAGATTATCGACTTTTAGATCGACAGGTCATTGATGAATTCAATAAGCTTAGAGAAAAAAACAGAATTACGCGCGGATTAATCGATTGGCTGGGATTTGAAAAAAAATATGTCTATTTTGACGCAGAAGATAGAAGAGAAGGTCGACCTGGATATAGCTTTGTAAAGCTAGTTCGACTAGCCTTCTCATCATTTGTATCTTTGAGTCTATTTCCATTAAAAATTGCGGGTTATCTTGGGATATTTATCACAATCGGTTCAGGGCTCATGGGAGTCTACATGTTTATTTCCAATTATGTGTTAAAAATGCAGAATTTCTCAGGTCCAGCTATCTTAGCAATCATAAATTTATTTTTGATTGGCATTGTCTTGAGTTGTTTAGGACTTATTGCTTTGTATATTGCCAATATCAATTTTCAAGTTATAAATCGACCGCTTTATATTATCAATCAAAAAAAGCTCTAACATTCGAGCTATGATCAAATATAGTTTTATTATCCCAGTTAAAGAAATTAACGATTATATTAGAGAAACTGTTTCTAAAATTCTGGAAATTGAAAGAGATGATTTTGAGATAGTTATTTATCCGAACGAGAAAAATTCAGAGAGCTGGCCAAAGACAAAGCAAATCGCCAGTGGTCCTGGCGGACCGGCAATGAAAAGAAATTTGGCAATCAAAGATGCGCAAGGCGAGATACTAATATTTGTAGACGATGATGCTTATCCAAAGAGTGATTTATTAGAAATTCTTGACCGAGATTTTAAAGATAAAAATATAATTGCAGTCGGCGGTCCAGCTGTAACTCCTGATGATGATAATTTTTGGCAAAAAGTTTCCGGATCAGTTTTTTTAAGCAGTTTCTCTGGCGGATTTCCAGAGCGTTATGTGCCAGTTGGCAAAAAAAGATTTATTAATGATTGGCCGAGCGTCAATTTGTCAATTAGAAAAAACAATTTTCAGCTAGCAAAAGGCTTTAATTCAGAATATTGGCCAGGAGAAGATACAAAGTTATGCATTGATTTGTTAAAAGAGAATCAAGGTAAAATAATTTACGATCCAGAATTGATTGTTTACCATCATCGCCGTCAAGGATTGCAAGCTCACTTAAAGCAAGTCGGAAATTATGGAATTCACCGTGGTTTTTTCGCCAAGAAATATCCAGAGACTTCTTTAAAATTAAAATACTTTGTTCCAAGTTTATTTGTAGCTTTTATAATTATAGGTGCAATCGCTAGTATTTTTTCAAAAATTATTTTTAATTTATATTTGCTGGGCTGGGGAATCTATATTCTTTCCTACATAAAAACATTTTTGGATATTTATAAATACGAAAAAAATATCTTAATAATATTTAATACTTTTTATTACATTTTCCTTACACATATCTGGTACGGAATCAGATTTCTGCAAGGATTTATTTTTACAAAAGAATTAAAAAGTAAGTATCGGTAACGTTTTTTTGACGATTTTAATAAAATATTTCATCATACATGCAACACCAAAATAAAGATTACGAAATTGAATTCTTTAATGTTGTTAACAAAAATTCCTATGAGTTAACCGACAAAAAATATTATGAATATTTGTATAATTTTGTATCGAAAAACAGAGTAAACTTAAGAGGAAAAATGCTTGAGGCAGGATGTGGCACTGGAGTGTTTGGAAAATATCTTTTAAATAAATTTCCAGAACTCCAAGTAACTGGATTAGAAATTGCGCCCAACATGGTTAAATTAGCGAATGATAAAACAAAAAATTATCATGCAATATCAGGAGATTTGGATAATAAAGATCAATTCAACAAAGAACAATTTGATTTTATACTTTGTCCTTTTGTTCTCCATCATTTTCCTGACCTTGAAAAAGTTACAAGTAATTTAGATTTTTGGCTTAAAGAAAAGGGGACTATTATCATTATGGAACCAAACGGTTCAAATATTATCAACAAATTTTCTCAAATGAACAGAAAAATGCTTGAAAAAATAGTTGGTAATGATTTTTTAATTAAGCGTAATTTAGTAACACCAAATGAGACTAGCCACGAAATTTGTGATTATAAAAAAGTATTAAATTCATACAATATTATTTCAATTAATTCAGATTTTCTTCCCATTGTTTCAAAAAATAAGATTTCTTCAATCTACAGCCTCAAAAATATAGTATATAAATTTCAAAAAAGATTTTCTAAATCTCTATCTTCCGGATCATTCGTTGTTATTATCGCTCAAAAAAAATAGGAATATAAAATAAATTTTAATTTCATGAAGATTTCAATCTCATATCCGCCCATTCAATCAGAAAAAGGCACGCCGTTGTTATCTCAGAACCGTCAATTTCAATGGTTTAATTCTCCAACCTATATTTTTCCAGTTATTCCCGCTTATGCTGCGACTTTATTATCGAAAAATGGCCATCAGGTTTTTTGGCATGATGGAATTGCCAAAGAACAGACTTATCAAAAATGGCTTAGCGATATAATTAATACAAAACCTGATATTCTAGTTATAGAATCAAAAACACCTGTTATAAAAAAGCACTGGAAAATAATAAATGAGCTGAAAGAACAAATTAAAGATAAAAATTTAAAAATTGTTCTGATGGGTGATCATGTTACTGCAATGCCAGAAGAGTCTTTTAAGAATTCAAAAGTTGATTATGTTCTAACTGGTGGAGATTTTGATTTTCTATTATTAAACCTAGCTAATCATCTAAGCAAGGGAGAAAATTTAGAAGGCGGAATTTGGTATAGAGAAAATGGAATAATTAAAAATTCTGGTCCAGTTGATTTATCTAGGCATAATTTAAACAGCTTACCAATGATTGATCGTAAGCTTGTTGAATGGCAATTATATGCCTTTAAAAATGGTAATTTTAAGCATACTCCAGGCACGTACATGATGTCAGGCCGTGATTGTTGGTGGGGGAGATGTACGTTTTGTTCTTGGACAACACTTTTTCCAGGCCAGCATTTCCGCACGCGCTCAGCAAAATTAGCTCTTGATGAGGTTGGTGAACTTATAAAATTAGGTGTTAAAGAAATTATGGAAGATTCAGGATCATTACCAATCGGAAATTGGCTAGAAGAATTTTGCAATGGCATGATCGAAAAAGGTTACAACAAAAAAGTTACCATGAGCTGCAATATGAGGATTAGTGGCATTAAAGATCCAAAGATTTGGCAGTTGATGAAGCAAGCAGGTTTTCGTTTTGTTTTGTTTGGCCTAGAATCGGCAAATCAAAAAACATTAGATAGAATTAATAAAAATCTAAAAGTAGAAGAAATTGAATATGGTTTAAGAATTTGCAAGCAAGCAGGCTTGGAGCCACATATTACTGCCATGATTGGCTATCCTTGGGAGACAAAAGAAGATGCACAAAGAACTGTTTGTCTTGCAAAAGATTTATTTAAAAAAGGTTACGTTGACACTCTTCAGGCAACAGTACTAATACCTTATCCAGGTACGCCATTATATAAATATTGTCTAGAAAATAATTTACTAAATTTTACTGATTATGATCGCTTCGATCAGCGAGAACAAGTTATGAAAAGTGTTTTAACAACTTCTGATGTCAAAGAACTAACATCAGGATTGTACAAAGCTTTTATGTCTCCAAAATTTATCTTTAAAAAAATTAGTCAAACTAGAAATCTTGACGACTTAAAATTTTTATGGAAGGCTGGAATAAAAGTGATCGGGCATCTAACAGATTTTAAGAAATAAAAATATTGTTTATGTTCCAAACTATCCACAAATGTAATATCTGCAATGGAAACATGAAGCTTTTTTTTATTTACGATAAGGACTATTCATATCACAAATGCCCAAATTGCAACTTCGTAAAAAGAAGTCCAGAGGACGCTAAAATAGATTATGTAAATGAATATATGAATAGCAATGCGATTAATAGAAGCAAAATATTAGCAAAAAATTATTATCGTAAGCTCAAAAATTATTTCTCGTCTGAACAAAAAGTGCTTGAAATAGGCGGAAGTTTAGGTTTTTTTGGAAAGATCTTAAGCGACGAAAAAAAATGTGATGTTTATAATTACGAATTATCAAAGTATGCTTTAGATTATTCAAAAAAAATAAACAATGTCGTTCCAATAACTGATATTGATCAGAAAAAATATAATGGAATGTTTGACGTCATCTGTGCATTCCATGTCATAGAACATATCGAACCAAATGAATTTAATAAATTCATTGCAACTATAAAACAAAAGTTAAAAAAAGATGGCTTGATAATCATATTAACTCCTAATGGCCATTCATCGAAGATGAACCTGTTTAAAAAATTATATCCATGCATTTGTTTTCCTGATCATATATCATTTTTTTCGCAGAGATCAGCAAAAATCTTGCTAGAAAACCATACTTTTGAAATAATTGATTCGGAAACAAGAATATTGTCTTATATACATTATCCTTTGATCTCTCCAAGTTTTTTAGCGACTTATCTATTAAGGAGTAAAAAAAATAATTTAATTGAAATGGCAAGAAAAAAACCAATCAGCAAAAAAGAAAACACTTGTATAAATATAATTAAAAAAATTACGTTTGCAGAAAGAATATGCTTGCTTCCGCTACATTACTTGGTTGATCTATTTACTAGCCAAAAAGATGAATTGCTAGTTGTTGCAAAAAATAATATCAAAGGGATAATATAAGATATGCCAAATTGTGATATTTGTAGAAATGAGTTGAGCCCATTTTTTAAGTATGACGAAGCATATGAGTATTACCAATGTCCTAAATGTTTTTTTCTGAAAAGAATTCCAGAAGACCAAAAAATAGACTACGTTGATGGTTATACAGATCAGAATCTAATTCTAAAAAGCAGAATAGCAGCCAGAGATTATTACCGCAAATCAGAAAAATTTATTAAGGCAAGATCTAAAATTCTCGAAATTGGTGGCGGTTTAAGTTTTTTTGGCAATCTCCTGCAAGAAAAAAAAGAATGCACTGTCTATAGTTATGAAAAATCGAAGTTTGCTTTAGATTTTTCAAAAAGAGTAAATAATGTTATTCCAGTTAACGATCTTAGTAGTCTAGCGAACGAGCAGTTTGATGTGATTTGTTCTTTTCACGTTCTAGAGCATATCGAACCAAAAGAATTTAGCACTTTTATTTCGAATATCAAGCAAAAGCTTAAAAAAAACGGTGCTCTAATTCTGTTCACGCCTAATGGGAACGCTTTTTTTATTAAACAGCTAAAGAAAAATAGTCCAGTAATCTGTTTTCCACAGCATATCAGTTTTTTTACAAGTCAGTCTGCAAAAATTTGGTTGGAACAAAATAATTTTACGATAATGAAATCTTCAACAAAAGCATTGAGTTCGATTCATTACCCAATCTTTTCGCTAGGCTATTTCTTGTATTCAAAATTAGGAAAAAATCAACAAGAAAAAATAAAGATTTTCTATAGGAACAATCAAGAATCAAAAAAGATCAAGATTATTAGACAGTTCTTCAGGTCAGGGATTTTTATGGAACAACTGTTGCTATCTCCTTTCTACTATCTAGCCCAATATTTTGTTAAAGAAAAAGACGAGCTCATAATTGCAGCTCAAAAAAAATAATATTTTTATATAATGTCAGACAAAAATATCTCAATTGTGTTGCCAGTATTTAATGAAGCCAGCATTCTAGAGGAGCTCTTAAACAGGCTCGATAAATTAGCCAATAATCTTTTGGCGTACAAAATTGAATTTATCTTTGTCAATGATGGCAGTATCGATAATTCTTATGAAATCTTAGTTAGAAAAGCGAGAGCTGACAGCAGATTCAAGCTGATTGATTTTTCAAGAAATTTTGGACAGCAAATAGCTATTAGCGCCGGAATAGAGCATGCTAATGGCGATGCGATTATTGTTATGGATAGCGATCTTCAAGATCCTCCTGAATTCATTCCAGAAATGATAAAAAAATGGGAACAGGGTTATGATGTCGTCTACGCGATCAGAAGAACCAGAAAAGATAAAATGCTAAAAAAAATTTTAGCAAAAATATTCTACCGAATTTTAAACAAGATTTCACAGGTTCCAATTCCAAAAGATTCAGGTGATTTTTCTCTAATTGACAAGAAGATTAAGAAAGAAATTATCTCATTTAAAGAAAGAAGCAAATACATTCGCGGTATTCGCGCTTGGGTCGGTTTCAAGCAAATTGGTTTGGAATATGACAGAGATAATCGTTTTGCGGGCAAACCAACATATTCATTCCGATCATCATTAAAACTAGCAGAAGATGCAATTATATCTTTCTCTGATTTGCCATTAAAACTTCCGTTTTATATCGGTATTCTAGGATTAGCATCATCAATTGTTATAATAGTCTACTTAATCTACAAATTTATTTTAGAAGGAATATTTGTCAATAAATGGGTTTATGTAATTGCTGCAATCTTTATAATGATCAACATCAATTTTATTATCTGGGGAATCTTTTCACTTTATTTTTCAAAGCTCATTAGTGAAATTAACGGTAGGCCACTTTATATCGTTAAGCAGAAAATTAATTTTTAATAATGATAAAAAGCAGTATCTTCTATATATCCTATTTTAATAATCGTCGAACAAAAGCGTTTATTAATTTCCTTAATAAAAATTCTAATCTGCATTATTGTGACTGCTCTAATATGCGTACGCTTTTTCGTTCCGATAATAAAAATGATAATTTTAAAAAAACCGCATATGATTGCGAATTTAAAGCTTTTAACTTTTTTAGAAATAGATTTCTGAATTTGCTAGTAAGTGTCCTTTTGCTGCAACTCTATTTTCTTCGGATATTTATTCTTATTCTACAAAAAAAACCAAAGTATATAGTAATCACAAATGCGCATTTATTGTTGCTTCCCATTACTGCAGCTTTATTATTTTTTAGAAAAAAAATAATAATTGACCATGCTGATTTATTATATTTTGATGACCAGCCTTCTTTAGGGTATTATTGGGAAAAGTTTGTGCTTAAATCAGCAACGAAAATAATTGTTATCAACAAAACCTGGTGTGAATATATCAAAAAAAATATTAGAGAAGACGCTATTGTAATTAAAAATTGCGTTGAAGAAAAAGAAATAGAAATTTTTTCTAAAGATAAAAATTTATTTTCTAAATCTGTATTAAGAAAAAAACTAAACATCAACGGAGATACTAAAATAATTTGCGCAACAGGCGGGACATGGATTAGAAAAATACATAATAAAAAGGTTGATATTCAAGGACGCTACCAAATTTTTCTGGCACTGGCAAAATTAATTGCCATGGGCAAAAAATATTTCTTTATAATTATTGGCTCTCCTTTAACCAAAGAAGAAAAAATAATTATCGAAAAATATAATTTGGAACAGCATTGCAAGAGTTACGGTAATTTTAAATACTTTGATGATCTTCATAAACTAATGCTGGGTGGATGCGATATTTTTGTAGTGCCATCAGTTCGCTGTATGACTTACACATATTTTGATAGGTATAAATTTATTGATTATTTACTCGCTGGCAAAAGAATATTGGCAGCAAATACGCTAGTAAATAGGGAGGTTCTGAAAGAATATGCCACTTTTTTTGAAGAAGAAAACATTAATGATTTAGTAAAAAAAATTCAAGGCTTTCCTTTTAATAATTATGACATGCAAATAGGAAAATATTTAAAAAATAATTTCCTATGGCCACAATATTTGAATGAAAGCATGCTGGAATAGTTAAGTAGAATTAGTCACATTAAAAATATGGATATTAAAGAGACATTAAAAACACCGCATCACATTTTTTTCAATAAATATAAAAAAACAATTTATATATTTTTATATGCATTAATTTTTATTGCTTATGCGTTTATCATACTCACAGATTTTTTTAGAATTCTGAATAATGCATCTACTGTCATAAACTCTGTTGACCTTAACCAATTTTGGAATTCAGTCGAACATTTTCTTTCTTTTGATGTAATGTATAAAGACTATTTTTTTAACTATGGAATATTTTTTCTTTTTTTGCAGTCAATCGGTTATTTGATCTTTGGACATAATTTTCTAGCCATCATAATAAGTAACTACATTTTTCTTCCAGTAATTGGCATAATAGTCAGCTATTTTATTGGAAAATTAATATTAAGAAAAGATAGCCTAGTTCTGCTATTTTTATTTTTCTTGCTTTTATTCGGAGTTAACGATCAGCTGACATCGATAAGGCACCTTTCTGCAGAATTAAGTCTCGCTTTTTTCATATTTTATTTTTATCAGAAAAAATCGCTTTGGCTTTTTGTCAGCGGAATAATAGGCGGAATTGCCATGCTGACTTCAATGGAATACGCAATTGCCTTAAATGCCGCCATATTAATAATTTTGTTTTTTAATATCTGGTCGGATAATAAAAAACTAGGCACCATTTATGTTACCAAGTTTTTATTAGGTGAAATGGTTATCTTTATCCCATATTCATTGCTTCTTTTTTTGCAAGGCACCTTCATGGAATTTTGGAAATACTTTTTGAATACAGCCAGTCTCTTTTATTATGCTGGGCCAGGATCTGGCGCAAGCTTCGCTCGTTTCTCGGAATTACGTTTTCATGATAATTACAACTTAGAGATATTCAATATTCCATTAGAATTTATTTCCAGATTGAATTTATATATTATATTTATATTTTTTATTATTTATTTTGCTACATCAATTACTATTTCAATTAAATCCCGAAAAATTAGCCAAAAAAACTTAATAAAAATATTTTTAATAATCTTTGGCCTTTTAGTCTATTTTCGCACTCTTCAAAATCCAGAAATATCAATATTTACGTACGGTTTAGTGCCATTCTTTTTATTGCTGACAATTACAATATATGACTTCTATTTCTTATTGCAAAGAAGCAAAAATAAATCGTTTAAGTTTTTTGGCTATCTCGGTATTTTTATAATTGTTTTGTGGTTTATCATTTCTGAAAATACAGGATATATTGCCAAAATTTTTGATTATAATCCCTACAGAATTTTACCGCAGTTCTCAAAAACAACCAAATCATATTCTCCATCACTCGCGTATTATCTTGATAAAAATGTCAAAGATAAGTTCGAAGAAACTATTGATTATATTATTAAAAACTCAGATGCTAAAGATTTTGTATACGAATATCCATGGGGAATAATTAATCAAGTAGCACGCCGAAAATCACCAATTATTTTTGATAATCCAATCTACTTTTATATAGATAATTACGGTGAAAAATTTATCAATCAAGCGCTTGTTCAGATTAAGAATAATCCACCTAAATTTATCGTTATCAACATTAGCATAAAAGATAAAATGTTTTGTTGCATTGCATCCACTACGACGGACAAACTTGATGCTGGTTATTTTTCCAGTAATGAGAAGAATAGTCCTATTTTTACCGGCGACGGAAATAAAATAGAAAAATTTATTTTAGAGAATTATACACCCGTTTATTACAACGATAGGGCGATCATTATGGCGCCTAAAGCTCAACCAGCAAATATCCAGAATAGAGAAATAATTTCCGAGATAACTGATTTTAATCAAAATAATATTGCCCTAAAGTTATTAGAAAAAAATGATGGGAATAGCTACTCTATAAAAGGTTCGCGTGCGAGTTGGACCATGACTCTCGAAAAACCAATCTCAAATGTTTCTGATGTTATTTTGAAGCTAAAATTAGATGATAGCATCTTTAAGAAATATTTCGTAAAATATCGTTGGAACATTCATATTGAAACCGATAACAAAAAAAATCCAATTTATTTAAAATACGATTTAGTGAATATCAACAAAACTCAAGAAATAAAGGCTTTGTTTCCAGAACCCAGAAAAATAAAGAAAGTAACAGTGGAATTAGAAAAAAATATGGGATTTGCATGGTGGCTTTATCCGGAAAATATTAATATTGAAAAAATATCATTCAGAAAAATTTTATTTGGCAATAATTTATGAATCAAAAACTAGTTTCAATTATTATTACAACTAAAAACGAAGAAAGCAACATTAAAAATTGTCTCGAATCAATTAGAAAACAAACCTATCCAAAAGACAAAATAGAAATTATTGTTGTTGATAATAATTCGAGCGACCGAACAACAAAGATAGCACATAGATATACTAAGCTGATTTTTATAAAAGGTTCAGAAAGATCAGCACAAAGAAATTTTGGTGTTTTAAATTCAAGAGGTGAGTGGATTCTATATCTAGATGCGGATATGATTTTATCGCCAGGACTATTGGAAGATTGTGTTCAAAAAGTAAAATATTCAAATGTTATTGCATTGTATATTCCAGAAGTAATTATGGGCGATAAATTTTGGAATAAGGTTCGGCGCTTTGAAAGAAGTTTTTATGATGGTACAGTAATTGATGCAGTCAGGTTTGTTAATAAAAAATACTTTTTAAAAAGTGGAGGGTTTGATGAATCAATATCTGGGCCCGAGGACTGGGATTTTGATAAAAAAATTAGAAATTTAGGCAACGTAGATATTTCAACAAATCCGCTATATCACAATGAAATAAATTTTAATTTAAAAAAGTACATTCAAAAAAAAGGATACTACATTGTTAGTTTTGATAAATATGTTAACAAATGGCCAAAACAAGATCCTGATATAAAAAAACAGCTTGGATTTTATTACCGTTTTTTTGGAGTATTCATTGAAAAAGGAAAATGGAAAAGAATAGCTAAATCTCCAATCCTAACAGCTGGAATGTACTCATTAAGATTTCTTGTCGGTATTAAATTTATAACCAAATGAGCATAAAAAAACAAAATATTTTAATTCTAACACCATTTTTTTCGCCTAATATTGGTGGAGTAGAAACACATTTTGACGATTTATGTAATAAATTATGTCATGATGGATACAACGTAAAAGTTATTACTTATCAGCCATTAACAACAAAAAAAAGGGGGGTAAGTTTTGAGAAAAAAGACAACCTTGAAATTCGTAGATTAGATTGGTTTGGATATAATTGGTTTCCAAAATTAGAACGTTATCCGATCTTAGAATGGCTTTATCTTTTTCCAGGACTTTTCTTCTACACTTTTTTTTATTTATTAAAAAACAATAAGCAAGTTGATATTATACATTCGCAAGGATATATTGCTGGACTGATTGGAAAAGTTTTAAAATTATTTTTTAAAAAAAGATATGTAATGAGTGTGCACACAGTATATAGTTTAGATAAAAAACCGTTACTTGGAAAAATATTCAGTTGGATTTTAAAATCATACGACAAAATATTAGTAGTATCAGAAGGAGCTCGTAAGGAATTGCAACCATATGGGGTAGATCCTAAAAAAATAGAACTTTTCACTTATTGGGCTGATAGCAACAAATTTAAACCGATGGACAAATACATGTGTAAAAATAAAGTCGGCTGGAAAAATAAATTTGTTATATTATTTGTTGGACGATTGCTAAAAAAAAAAGGAGCTCACATATTAATAGAGGCTGCAAAGAAAATAAACAAAAACGTATATTTTGCATTTATCACAACCGGTACGCGTGCAGATTTTCTAGAAACAATTAATTCTAAAAACATAAATGATAATATTATTTATGTTGGACCAGTTGATTATTTAACGTTGAACTTATATTACAATGCAGCTGATATTCTTGCTGTTCCTTCTCAATATAATGAAGGTTTTGCCAGAGTTAATTTAGAGGCAATGCTCTGCGGTACGCCAGTTCTAGCGAGCTCGATAGGATGCCTGCCAGAAATTATTAACCCATCAGTAGGAGAATTAATTTCTCCTCCATCAGCCGAAGAATTCGCCAAAAAAATTGAATATTATTACAAAAATCAAGCGAAGCTGGCA
This sequence comes from uncultured Candidatus Saccharibacteria bacterium, assembly GCA_964574655.1. Classification (GTDB taxonomy): domain Bacteria; phylum Patescibacteriota; class JABMPQ01; order JABMPQ01; family JAQVVF01; genus JAQVVF01. The sequence goes on along the minus strand of CAZNOH010000001.1, from coordinate 504,802 downwards.
GAGCTATCAAATAATTGTAAAAAATATTCAATTAATCGTTTTAGTGAAAATAATATTAACGTGATAAAACAAAGTTATCTAAAATAAATTTGTTAAGTCCATTTGCTGTTCAATGTTATGTCTAAACTGAAATTTAATATAATCGCGAATTCTATTGTCGAACCAGGCATGAGTGGGGGTAATAGAATCTTTATAGAACTTGCAAAGCAATGGTTAAGTTGCTATATGGCCGATATAAGAATTCAAACCACAGATGTTGGGCAAATTTTATGTACAAAAAATGGCCTAGTGGGCGCTAGCTTTTCTACATGGGATATTCCATTTGCTAAGAAAGAAAAATTTAGTAGTTTTACAATATTTTTCTTATACTTGTGGGGTCTGATTAAAGGCATAATTTCGGCAATAAAATATCACGGCAAAGATAACGAAATATTTTATTCGTCATCCGATTATTGGCCGGATTCTGTCCCTGCGTTCTTAATGAAGCTCAAAAATAAAAATTCTAAATGGATTGCAGGTTTTTTTCTTTCCGCTCCAAAACCATGGCAGAAAGATTCTCCATATAAAGGCTTAAGTTCAATTATTGGAATTCTATTTTATTTAACGCAGACACCTATTTATTGGTTAATTAAAAAATATGCTGATTTTGTTTTTGTTACAAGCGAGCCAGATGTCAGCAAGTTTATAACCAAGAAAAGGACAAAAAATGACATTGTGGTAGTAAAAGGAGGAGTTGATACCAAGACAGCTAACGAGCACTTTCGTTCAAAAATGATTATACCAATCGAAAAAAGATTACACGATGCTTGTTTTATCGGAAGATTCCATCCACAAAAAGGAGTATTGGAATTAATTAATATCTGGCAAGTAGTTTGTCAAACAATGCCAACAGCAAAACTGGCAATGATAGGAAACGGACCATTGCTAGAGTCGGCAAAAGCTAAGGCAAAAAATCTTAAGCTTCTCAATAATATTACATTTTATGGATTCAAAGACGGAAATGAAAAATACGAAATTTTTCAGCAAAGCAAAATAGTTGTTCATCCCGCAGTATATGATAGCGGAGGAATGGCTATGTGCGAAGCACTAGCATGGGGATTGCCAGGCATCAGTTTTGACCTTTTGGCTTTGAAAACTTATTACCCAAAGGGTGTTATAAAAACCAAATGTTATAATCAATTCGAATTTGCAAAAAACATTCTCCAATTGCTAGAAAACAAAAAAATGTACGCGCACTTCAGTCAAGAAGCAATTAAATTAGCACAAGAATGGTCTTGGAATAAAAGATCTGATCTAATATTCAAATCTGTCGAAGAAAGATTTCAAGAATGAAATTAATTCATGCTTGCAATTATGCTATTGAATATAAAACATATTTTTGATAAACTAATATTTCAACAAAAAAATAATAAATTAATATCTACAAATCTATGAAACGAATTTTGATTACGGGATGTGGAGGGATGTTGGGAAAAGCATTCTATGAAGTCTTTAAAAAAGAATTTAAGGTCAAAGCGACAGATATAGATTTAAATGAGAAATGGTTATCACATCTAGACGCAAGAGACTATAAAGAAGCAAAAAAAGTTGTAAAGCAGTTTAAACCAGATTATATTTTTCATTTAGCAGCTTTAACTGATCTAGAATATTGCGAAAATAAAATTAATGAATCATACATAACAAATACGCTAGGAACAGAGAACATGGCTATTCTTGCTAAAGAATTGGATGTCCCACTTATATATATATCAACAGCAGGAATATTTGACGGTGCAAAAGATATTTATGATGATTATGATGTCCCAAATCCACTAAGCCATTATGGAAGATCAAAATATATGGGTGAACTCTTCGTTGAAAAAAACTTATCGAAATATTTCGTTTTCCGAGCAGGCTGGATGATGGGGGGAGGAAAAAAAGACAAGAAATTTATCGCTAAAATTATCAATCAAATTATTGACGGCAAAAAAACATTGCATGTTATTGATGATCTCTACGGCACGCCAACATACACTTATGATTTTGCTAATAATGCTCTAGTTATGATTAAAACCAATTTTTATGGTATTTACAATATGGTTTGCGGAGGCAACGCTAGCAGATATGATGTCGCTAAAGAATTAGTAAAAGATCTTGGTTTAGAGAAAAAAATTGTAATTAAAAAAGTCACGACAAAAGAATTCAATGAAAAGAATAAAGAATATTTTGCGCCTAGGCCAGATTCCGAAAGATTAATAGATCGAAAACTAACGATAAGAGGATTGAACAAGATGAGAGATTGGAAGGTCTGCTTAAAAGAATACATTAATAAAGAATGGAAAGATAAAATATAATTCCTAACAAAAAAACTGCAAAAATATTGCAGTTTTTTTGTTAAATCAATTTTTTATAAAGATCTAAGCTTTCTCTGACGACTAGATCCATATTAAAATATTTATATTGAGCCAGTCTTCCAACAAAGTAAGTATTTTTCAGCTTCTTTGCTTCGGCTTTATATTTTGAATATAGCAGCTCATTTTTTTTGGCAGGAATTGGATAATATGGATCTCCATAGCTTTTAGGAAATTCTTTTACAATTGTTGTGCGTTTTATTTTTTGCCCTGTTATATGCTTGATCTCAATTATTCTTGTAAACTTTTTTTCATTAGGATAATTAATCTGAGGATATGGTTGATAAAATTCTTTATTGTAATGCTCTTGTCTAAAATAAAGAGAGCGATATGGTAATCTGCCATATTTATAATTAAAGAATTCATCAATACAGCCTGTATATACCAATCTTTCATACTCGAAAGATTTTTTGTTTGTAAAAAAATCAGTTTTTAACTTAATATCAATATTTTTATGATTTAATAAATTTTTAAATAATTGTGCATAGCCATCTTTTGGAATTCCTTCAAAAAGATTATCAAAATAGTAAATTTTTCGAGTGCAACGAATAGGAATCCTAGCTGCCACCAATGGTTCTAGTTCCTTCGCATCAACACCCCATTGTTTCTTAATATAATTTTTGAATAAACTATTATAAATTTTCCAACCCGCTTGAGAAATTACTTGTTCTTCTGAATTTTTTGGCTTTTTAATTATAATCCTTTGTTTTTCTAAAAATTTATTTGCTTCTGAAGGCGATAAATTTTTGTCATAAAGCTTATTTATTGTATTTAAATTAATAGGGAAATCATATAATTCGTTATCTATCATCGATTTGGAAACATATCTGTATTTTCTCCAGGCCGTAAAACGGCTTAAAAAATTCCAGACATCTCTATAATCAGTGTGGATATAATGCGGTCCATATTTATGGATCAAGACGCCAGTTTTATCAACATAATCAAAACTATTGCCACCTATATGGTTTCTACGATCAATAATTAAGACTTTCTTATTTTTTTCTTCAGCTAATTTTCTTGCTAATGTGGCTCCTGCAAAACCACAGCCAACTATTAAATAGTCATATTTCATTCAAATAATAAGCTAATTTATCATTAATACAGCATAGAATATTTATTATTATAATTCAATCAAATTAGCTCGAATTTGGTTCTAGTATTCTTATTATTTTTATTGTAAAATATATACACAAACTATATTTAGGAATTATAGTCAATTTTGTTTAAAAATATGATAGATAGAGCTGGAACGTCAAAAGTATCAATAATCATTCCAAATTACAATAACCAAGACATTTATAATGTCGTTGATTCTGTTATAAATCAAGATTATCCAAATTTTGAAATAATTATTGTTGATAATTCTCCTCTTCCAGAATTTTGGCAAAAATTAAATAAACTATATCAGCATAATAATAAAATAAAGCTTGTCAAACCTAAAGAAAATTTGGGAGGAGCCGGTGGCAGGAATTATGGTATAAAATATTGCGACCCAAATAGCAGCTATGTTTTATTTTCCGACCACGATATTTTTTTGAAAAAAAACGCTCTATCAGAATTAGTCAAAGTGAGTGAATTAGATCAAGAAATCGGTATTGTCACAAGCAAAGTTCTTGTCTTTAGCGATCCAAAAGTGATTTGGTCAGCTGGAACATCAATTAATTTAGTTACTGGTCAGATCCATTTTGATAACGGAGAAGATGTTGGACAATATGAAAAAAATAGAGAAATCCAAGTCGCGCCAACAGCAATTATTCTAGTTAAAAGGACTTTACTAAATATTTTAAAGAGCTTTGATAGTATTTATTTTCATAATTATGAAGATACTGATTTTTGTTTTCGCGCCAAAAAAAATGGCTATAAAGTTATGTATGCTCCGAAATCAATTGTTTATCATAAAGAACTCAGCAAGGCTGATAAGCTAGTTGGACAAACATTCCATATTGCCCGCAATAGAATTATTTTTATGAAAAGACATTCTAAATATTTTGGAATATTTCTATTATTTTTGCCAGTTTATTTTATCTATTACAGTCAATTATCTCTGCGCAATAAAAGACTTGATGGCATATATAGCTATATTAAGGGTACTTATGCAGGCCTATCTTTAGTTATACAGCATAAATGTTAATATGTTCGCAAAAATAAAAAAAACAATTAGCAATTTCTATCAGAAACATTCTAAAATCGTTAATATTCTATTTATTTTAACGATTGGTTTATTGTCTTTGACATGGTTTGAAAAAGATTTATTCATAAGCAATGGTGATTTTTTTCTTCCTCAAATGACAACAGAAAACGCCATTAGATCTTTGTCATCATGGGATCATCTTTATGCTACAGGAATAGTAAATATGAGAATTCTCGCAGCATCTTTTTTGACACTCTTTCTTGCAGTATTTCAAGCAATATTCTCATCTGAGATTATTGCAGAAAAAATTATTTTTTATGGAATTTTTGCTGGTTCTGGTCTCTCAATGTATTATCTAGCCTCAAGTACTTTCGCAGAAGACAAAAGAAAGAATATTATTAGTTTATCTACAACCTTCTTTTACATGTTTAATTTCTTTGCGCTTTTTTCATTCTGGAGAGTATTTATTGGACTAGCATTTTTTTATACAATAGCACCATTAATGCTTTGTACCTATATAAAGATGCTAGATAGATTCCAGCTTAAATACTTAACATTATTTTTGATAATTGCGACTGTTATATTTCCCATTGCCGTTGCAAATCCGGCATATGCGCTAGTTTTATTTCTAATTCTATTTTTATATTTTATTTATTACATAGCTATAAATAAAAATGAAAAGAAAAAAATAAAATCAGCTTTTTTTTCTTCAGTTATCATTCTAGTACTTTTCATTGTATTTAATACCTGGTGGATATTACCAATAATTCTTAATCTAAGCTCGGAAATGGAAAGTGCATCAGCTACGGGAGGAACATTATCGGTTTTTCAAGGGAGTAGTTTAAACACAAGCATACTGAATTTATATCGCTTATTCGGTCCATGGTCATTTTATTCTAATAATACAGCAGGCGAGCCATATTTTGCATGGGCGAATATTTATGGATCTTCAATTTTTATATTATTAGGTTTTATAGCTCCTTTGCTGGCATCAATCTTTTTTCTGAGAAAGAAAAAAAAGATTATGTATTTTTTTGCAATTCTATTTTTGATTGGTTTATTTTTAATGAAAGGAGCTCATGAGCCATTGAAAGGCTTAAGTGAATGGATATTTAGCAGTGTTTCTTTTTTTTCGGCTTTTAGAAATCAATATGAAAAATTTGGCACAATCGTAGCTATTGGTTATTCAATGATTATCGGATCGAGCATTGGATATGGATATGATTTTATTAAAAAGAGAAGCCCAAAAATTGCACAAATTTTTGTACCATCTGTATTAATTTTGATGTTCGGTGTTTACATGTGGCCATACTGGACTGGCGATCTTATTCCTGACAACTACAGCAAAACCCCTTCTGCTCATGTAAAAATACCTGATAATTATTATGAAGCACAAACTTGGTTAAAAGATCAGCCAGAAGAATTTAAAATCATTTCACTTCCGCATCAAGAAGGTGCTTCATATGACTGGCGATTTGGGTATGGGGGCAGTGAGGATCCAGCAGTACAAATTTTTCAAAGACCAATTTTGACGCCATCGGTTTTAGTTGGTAAGGATGGTATCTATATCCAAAAGCTATTTAATTTGTTTCAGATGGATAGCACAGCTGATGTAGGGATTAAGGCTTTAGGATTAACCAACGTAAAATACATTCTTGTTCATAATGATTTAAATTATTATTTCAATACTCCATATCAGTTAGATTCAAAAGATATTAAAAAAGTATTATCAAATCAAAACGAGATATCATTTGATAAATCATTTGAAGAAATTGATTTTTATAAAATAAACGATGATTATTTACTGCCTCAAATTTACGCTTCAACAAACCCTATTTATGTCGAGGGCGGATTGAATGAATATTTATACTATTTAAAAAATAATCTAAAAAAGCCAAAGCAAGAGAAGCCATCAATCATTTTATCAAAAGATGGTAATGATCTAAAATTTGAAAATAACCCTTCATTAAGTGCTCCACAAATAGTTTTTAATCAAATATCTCCAACAAAATATAAAGTTCAAGTTACTGGTGCAAAAAATTCCTATCTGCTAAATTTTTTAGATAGCTACAATAAAAATTGGAAGATATATCTTGTTGATTCTCAAAAAAAACAATCTATTTTTAGCACATGGCGAAACAAACCAATAGCTGATGACAAACATTATGTTGTCAACAATTTTGCAAATTCATGGTTAATAGAACCAAATGATAGCAAAGGAAAAGAAAATTACGAGATAATGATCGAGTTTGTTCCGCAGAGAATTTTTTATATAGGAATGATAATATCAACAATTGCTATTATACTGTATACATTAATAGTCTTAACGATATTCTTATTTAGAAAACCAAAAAAAATCAATGACAAGAATATTTAAAATTTTGAAAACACCTGAAATCTGGATTTTTTTGTTTTTTATTGCAATCAGTGTTTTGTTCTATCCCGCAATTTTGCACCCAAGCTCGACAATTTCAGGAGCTGGAGGAGGGGATGATTTTGGAGGAATCTATTCTATTTGGTGGCAAGAGTATAGTACTACAAATAATCTCGATCAAAACAATTTTTCTTTAATTAATTTTCCAGACGGACGCAATGCGCAAAATAATGTTTACTACATTTGGAACCACATCATATCGTTCTTGAATATTTTTGTAAATGAAATAGCAGTTTACAACATAATAAATTGGATTAGCTTTCCTTTGTCAGCAATCGGTATGTATTTGCTGGTTCTTTACATAACAAAAAATCGATGGGCGAGTGTTATTTCGGCATTAATTTTTTCGTTTTCACCATATCATTTTATTCGAGTAACTGGTCATACAACCTTAGCAAATATTGAATGGTTTCCTTTTTTTGCATTGTCCATATTGAAGTTAGTCGAGACAAAAAAATATCGCTATGCTGTCTTTTCGGGAATATTTTTTGCCTTAAATTTCTTTACTGATTATTATTACGGTTTATTCTTAAGTATCTTTTTAATAATCTTTTTATCAGTTAGATTATTTGTCATCAAAAGCCATATTACAAAACAAAAACTAAAACTTGCTGCAGTTTTTTGCTTAACAGTTTTTATCCTAATCGGCAGTTATCTAACCCCTATAATTTTAAGTCAAAAAAAAGAAGCCAATAGCGGAATGTTAAGTTTTTCACGTCCAGTTGAAGATTTAGCTCGATGGGGCCAACAAAGTATAAAATATCTTCTTGTCCCTTCGCAAGATAATTATTTATTTGGTGATTTTTATAACAAAATATTTTATCATGGCCAAGGGATTCCAGATTTCGAATATCTAGCATATTTGAGTATTCCAGCAATCTTATTAGCAATTTATGCAATTTATAAATGGCGTAAAGAAAAAACTGAAAATCAACAGTTAGATTTTATAATGATCTTATTCATTGTTACCGCTATCACAGCAACTATTTTCTCATTTTCTCCACCCATATCTCCATCGCACTGGATCTATAAGATTCTACCTCAATTCAGAGTTTATTCTAGACTATTTGTTTTAGTCAGTCTCTCAATAGCAGTTTTGGCTGGTGTTGGTCTAAAATATTTATTTGAATATTTTAAAACATCCAAATTATTAAAATATATTCCAATTAAGCGCCTAATAATTCATGCTTTTACTATAATTTTTATTATAATTATTCTTGATTTATTGCCATCATTCAAAACAACTGATGTTAGTCAGCCTCCTGCAGAATATATCTGGCTTAAAAATCAACCCAGAAATACTGTTATCGCTGAATATCCTTACGTTAATACAAATTATAGCCCAACTCCAACATATTTATTTTGGCAAAGATATCATCATCAGCCAATGATTAACGGCCAGCCAGAACCAGATACAACAGGCAAGGAACAGATTCGATTACAAATTTACGATATTACAAATCCAAATAGCGTAACTACTTTGAAAAAACTTGGCGCCAATTACGTCTTTGTGCATAAAGACCAGTATAATAAACCATTTTGGAGGGGAACAGAGATTCCGCCAGAAAAAATATTGAGCAGAAGTATTAATCCAAAGAACATTAATCCAAACTTGGAATTAATTCAGCGTTTTGGTCAAACTTATATTTATAAAATAAAGTAAAAATTAGTCTTTTAAATAATCTATTTTTTGCTACAATAAAATTAACTTATCCTTTTGTCAAATGAAATTTAGTAGCACGTCATTAAACATCAAATACAAAACAATACACTCATTTTCCTGGATTTTTTTAGTCATTTTTATGATTACTTTTATTGCTCAAGTAATATCTCCACATTTCTTGATTTGGCAAAATATTAACTATTTATTTTTGTTATCATCTATTCTGTTTCTTTATATTCTTAATCGCGTAACTAGTTATAACGGTTTGAAAAATGAGCAAATTATTCTTAGCCTAGTCGTTTTTTTTCTAAGCATTGATCTTATCGGTTTGATGGAAACAGTTATTGCTCAACCAGACATCCAAGAATTTCAACTTTTTCCATATCGCTTGACTTACGCAGTTTTATTTTTAAGCATAATGACATTTGCTTTAAATCATGGCCCAATTGGTTTGGCAATTAAAAATATACTTCTCAAATTTAAAGAACCACGCGCTTTTATAATTCTTGCTCTGTTTTTTTTGATTCTTTGTCCATTTTTCTTATTCTTTAAATACGAACCGATTGCTGAACGATCAGCAAATTTAGCTTATCTTTTTCTAGTTATTGGCGTTTTGGGCCAATTTATACTTTATCTGCGCCAACATAAAAATAAAAAAGAAACCTATGATTAATTTTGTTAAAAAACATCTAAAATTATCAATTTTTATTCTATATTTTAGCTTAGGCATAATTATCATTTTGCCGGCCATATTTTTAATTAACCAAAATTTAGCGCTAAATCTAGATGTTTTTTCTTTCAACGCCAAATACTTTGAAGTCATTAAAGTATTTCAAAATTTAAACAGCCAAACTATAATTACTGCTGTTTACGATATTTTAAGTCCCTCAGCAATTGGTTATTTATTTCATCTAATCTTTTCCGAACCATTGGGCTTCAATTTATTTTTAATTCTCTTTTTTCCATTTGGCGCTTTTGGCGGTTATTTGCTGATTGACTATCTGATGCATCAAGAAAGTAAGCTTAGCGCAATTTTCGGCGGAATTTTATTCGGCTTGGCGTCAATTGTTTGTTATCCGTTAATTTTAGTTTTATTTTTTATTTATTTCTTGCTAAAGTCTTTAGAAAAATCAAGTATTAAATTCGGCCTGCTGGCATGTTTATTCTACTTATTTATCTGCAGTTACAATTTATTCTTTAGCATTGCGGCTTTATTATTATCATTTATAGTAATAATTTTTGTTCTTTATCCAAAATTTAAAGATTTCATCCATCAATCTAAAGAATTGACCAAATTAATAAGCTTTATTTTGCTGTTAATCATCGTTTTTAGCCTAAAATGTTATTGGCCGTTAAGGCAAATTCAGTCTTTTGACTTAGACGGTCAACTATTTATCAGCAATTCTCTAGACCTTTCTAAGCTTCTAGACTTTACCCAATCAGCTTTGTTCAAGTTTTCGCCAGTAATTTGCCTAAGCGTTATTTTTATATTTCTGTTATTAATTTTTATTGTCTTTGCATTTAGGTCATATCAAAAAAACAAATATATCATTTTTTCGTTTATTTTATCAATAATATTTATCATCTTTTCTTTTGGTCCATATTTAATCTTCCAACAAAACATAATTTCGCCAAAAATTAGCTTACCTTATCTTTTTCTATATCGTTTCTTTCCATATTTCAATCAGACAATCGACCCAAAAAGTTTCTTAATCTTCAGTTTATTATTCTTCATAATTTTCATTTCCTTTGGCTTCAAATTCTTTCTAGAAAAAATTAATTATTCCCCAAAAATAAAAACTTTAATTTTGGGCGCATTCTTTCTTTTAATTCTGTTCAGCTCATGGTTAATCTGGCAACCAGGACCAACAACGTCTTCATTTTACGCCAATCTTAAATCAGATGAAAACATAGCCTACCTGAATGTCCCATTGCAGGAACCAGGAAATTTTCTTTACCAAAATTATGAAAATAAATCAAAAATTATTTCTAATCAAAAATTATTCTTTGATAATTTAAATCAATCTAACAAAAAAACTCCGGTTTCTGCGTTTATTGATAATTTGCCACAAGGCAGAGAAATAAATTATGCCAATTTTATTCAACCAGATTACACAAAAACTTTTACTGATTATTTAGCTAATGAAAAAATAAAATATATTGTTTTTGACAGCCAATTTATTCAAAAAACAATACCGCAAAAATTTCAAGTCAGTGAAAATAATTGGGAAGAGAAAAATTTTAAAAATTTATTTAGTTTTCAGAAAACGATCAAGTTTCTCAAAGAAAATACTCAAGGCAATTGGCAAACAATAGGGGATGAACTGGTATATGAAATTACCGGACAAAAAAACGATCAAGTTACGATTTATCAAGGACAGAATTGGGGACAGGATGATTTTGATCAAAGTATCTTAATCAATGAAAAAAGGAAACAGATTTTGCAAGAGCATTGGATGCTTAATAATTCAACTTTAGTTTTAGATAATCCATCTAATGATAATAAAAATATTGAGCTTTATCTTAATGCAAAAGCAAATAACGAACCAAGAAAACTTGAGATTTACTTAAATAATACAAAAATCACTGATTTAACTATTGTCAATCAGCCTAAAGCATATCTTATCGATTTAAAAAATATTCGACCTGGTCAATCAACCATCTCATTTAAGGTCAAAGATTTTGAAGGACAGAATATTAATATTGCTGAGGGCAATAAAACAGAATCAGTTTTATTTTATGCCATAAAATATAAAAAAATCTACGATGATAATTTTCTTCCTAATTTTTACAACAGTTTAGACTCAGATTCTAAAATTCTGATGTTGCCAGCTGAAATTGACAGTCTAAAAGATAATTCCCAATTTATTTTTATAAAAGACTTGATAGATGAAGAAAATGCTCAAATAACTAACATTCCAGTTTTGGATAAATTATTTTTTAATAATCTTGATTTAAGGCAAACGCTTAATATATTTGATAAAGATTATTATTATTCATCTGGACAAGATACATTAAATAGATATAATATAAGGTACTTAGCAATTAACAAAGATTGGCTAAATGTAAAGGATTTTTCTAATCTAACTAAATTCATTATTAATAATTTTGACGTAGAAAATGTTCCTTTTAATGATAATCAAATTGTTGTTCTACAAATTAAGCCTAAAGAAGTTAGTAAACAGCTACTATTAGGCTTCACAGGAAATTGGGGGATAAATGAATGGGAAAAACAAACTGATCGTTTCTTTAATGTTGCTTATAATAATGCAAGAATAACAATTAACAATCAAGAAGAAAGCAATGTCAATGCTATTTTATCTTTTAAAGTCGAGAATTTTGACAATAGATCAAGGACAATTAAATTGTTTTTAAATGAAGATTGGTTAGATGAAGCAGAGCTTAAAGAGATTGACATTCCAATTATGAAAGTTGGCCAAGAACAAAATATTACTATTGATTTACCCAATTTAAAACCACAAGAAAACGAGATACTCCTTAAAATTTACGATGATAATAATAATGAAATTATTATCAATAATAATAATGGTATCCGACTCTCAAATTTTAAAGTTGAACGTAATGATTTGCCAATTAATAAAACTGATTTTGAAAATCGAGATTATTGTTCAGACAATTTTAGACAAATTTTTGAAAAATATAATTTTAGTAAAGAATTCTTTGATAGCTTTGAGGATGAAAATTATTCTAGAGACAAATTAATTAATCGTCCATGGGAATTATTATTCAATCAAGAAGATTCTTTTTACGGAAAACAATCCTTAAAATTTTTATCACAACAAGGAAAAATTTCCAAGGACATTTACGGTTGTTTCAATGAAGTAGATTTTACGATAATGACCAAAACATCTAAATGGCAAAATGGACCAAAGTTAAACATAAGCCTGATCGACAGCAATAATAATATTGTAAACAAAATTACTATTACTAATCCGAAATCAATGATCGTATTTAGAGATTCTCAAAATAATCAAAGCAGATATCCATCTAAATTTAATCTAAATCAATGGAATGAACTAAAAATAAATAAAGACAAAGACAAAGTAGAATTTTGGCAAAATAATAATCTAATCTTTCAACAAAGAGATTCCAATAATGTTTATATACAAAGCATCGAGATATCTCTTGAAGATGGTAATGATGATAATATCGATTTATCCTTTGATAACTTTAAATTAAATGTTAAATAAATAACTATCCACAATGGCTGTATACCCCCCTGTTCAACAAAAAAAATATCCTCAATTATCTATTGTTATGCCTTGTTTGAATGAAGAAAAGACAATCGGTTCTTGTATTGCAAAAGCCAAACAAGCCATAAAAAAATTAAATCTTAATGCCGAAATCATCGTTGCTGACAATGGTTCAACTGACAATTCAATAAATATTGCTAAAAAATTAGGCGCCAAAGTTGTTTTTCAACCAAGCAAAGGATATGGCAATGCCTACCACAAAGGAATTGCTGAAGCAAAAGGCAAGATCATCATTATCGGCGATTCTGACGATACATATGATTTTACTAAAATTGATTCTTTTGTCAGGCCAATTCAGGAAGGGCAAGATTTTGTGATTGGCAATCGCTTTGCTTATCCAATGCAAAAAGAAGCCATGCCATTTTTGCATCGCTATGTTGGCAATCCAATACTTTCCGGAATTTTGAGAACAATGTTCAAAGTTGGCGTCAGAGACGCCCATTGTGGTATGAGAGCATTTTCACGTGACGCCTACAACAAGCTTAATCTGCAAACTACTGGCATGGAATATGCTTCTGAAATGATTATCAAAGCTGGAAAAGAAAATCTAAAAATTTCTGAAATTCCTATTTACTATGGCGTGAGAAAAGGGGAATCAAAACTCAATACTTTCTCTGATGGATGGCGTCATCTACGCTTTATGCTATTATATAGCCCAAACTATTTATTTCTTATTCCAGGTTTAGTCCTATTTGTTAGTGGCTTATTATTTTCAATCAGAATGATGTTTGGCCCAATCCAGATAGGAACGGCAACTTTAGATCTGCATCCAATGTTTTTGGGCTCATTTTTAGCAATACTAGGCTATCAAGTTTTTTCTTTCGGTATATTCGGTAAACTTTATGCATATAATAAGGGATTAGAAAAAGAGGGTAAAACTGTTCGCTATTTTAACAAATATTTTTCTTTAGAAAAAACATTATATTTTGGATTACTTTTTATTATAGCTGGTACAATATTGGCAGGATTTGTTTTTTGGAAATGGAAAGAAGCGCAATATGGCAATTTATTTGAGATCAGGAAAACACTAGCCTCGTTAACATTAATCGTCATCGGCATCCAAACTATTTTCTCCGCTTTCTTCTTAAGTATTCTAAATATTCATACGAAAAATGAAGACTAATCTGTCTCGAATTTACACAAATTTATTACAAATAGCACAAAGGCTAGCGAAATTTGTGGTTAATTCATGTAAATTTACGATATGAAAATAGCTTTAATTTACGACTGCATATATCCATATGTAAAAGGCGGGGGAGAAAAACGTTATTTTGAAATTGCTCAAAGATTAAAGAATAAACACGAAGTTCACTTATTCGGCATGAAGTTTTGGCAGGGGAATAATATTATTAAACAAAATGGTGTTTATCTTCATGGTGTTTGCAAAGCTTTAAAACTTTATTCAAAAGAAGGCAGAAGAAATTTTATCCAGCCAATTTATTTTGCATTTAAATTAATTAGACCGTTATTCAAAGAAAAATTTGATGTAATAGATTGCGCCGCATTCCCATATTTTTCAGTTTTTCCTGTTTGGCTATATTCAAAATTTAAAAAAGTGCCATTAGTTGTTACTTGGTTTGAATTTTGGGGAGAATCTTGGAACAAATATCTAGGATCTCTTGGCTTTATTGGCCGTATAATAGAAAAATTAGTACTTAAATTATCGCCAAACATAATTTCTATTTCAGAGTTGACAAAGCAAAGAATAAATAAACCAAACATCAAGGTTTTGCCAGTAGGCATCGAATATGACGATATTACTAAAATAAATAGTCAAATAGAAAAATACGATATTATTTTTGCAGGCAGATTTATTAAAGAAAAAAATATTGATCTTTTAATCAAGGCAATTAAACTAGTTCAAAAAGAAATTATCAATATTCGCTGTCTAGTAATCGGTGAGGGTCCAGAAAAAGACAAGCTGCAAGAACTGGTTAACAGATATCAACTTAATAAAAATATCAGTTTTAAGAATTTCTTAGAGAACAAACAAGACTTATTCAGCTATTTAAAATCAGCTAAGCTATTCGTTCTTCCTTCCACGCGCGAAGGTTTTGGAATTACTCTTTGTGAAGCCAATGCATGCGGAGTGCCAGTTATTGCAATAAATCATCAAGAAAATGCTGCCAAAGATTTAATCAAAGATAATTACAATGGTTTTATTGCTAATTTTGATGAATTTGATCTAGCAGCTAAAATAATTAAATTTTTGCGAGATAAAAATAGTTATCCAAAATTTAAAAAGCAAGCCATAACTGAAGCCAAAAAATATGATTGGCAAAATATAATTTTAGATTTAGAAAAATATTATCAAAATATTTATAATAAATAATATAAAACAAAATGAAGAACAAAAAAGTTTTGATTCTGTCGCTTGTTTTAGGAGGCGTGTTGCTATTATCAACCGCTTTCGCAAGTGCAGCATCAATTTGGACTATTAGTGATGGTCTAATTCAAAAAGTTCTAACCGTTGGAACAGATAGCAATAATGGAAAACTTAACTTAAAGGGCAGTATTAGAAATCCAGTCAAAAATAAGCCAGTTGTGATTAATGATGATCTCAAAATTAATGGCATTTTAAAAGGTACACAAGTATATGAATCAGATGGACTCATAAAAGCAAGCGCAGAAATAGCTAGCGATGGAAGAGTAATCAAATCATTTAATAAGCTATCTAGTCA
Source organism: uncultured Candidatus Saccharibacteria bacterium (assembly GCA_964574655.1). Classification (GTDB taxonomy): domain Bacteria; phylum Patescibacteriota; class JABMPQ01; order JABMPQ01; family JAQVVF01; genus JAQVVF01. The sequence continues at coordinate 489,229 of CAZNOH010000001.1, read as the reverse complement.
ACAAATAACCGCGATAAATTATTCAACAGGAGAATTTACAATAAATTTTGGATCTGATGTTTCGAATAAGTATATTCAAATAACACCTTATGGCATTACTATGTATTCCGGAAATACATATATTAAATCAATAACAGGTAACTCTGCATATATTCATACCTTACAAGGTCAAGGTTTCTTTATAACAGTATATTAAATTATTGGTAGCGTAAATTTAGTTACGCTACTTATTAATCTAGTATTATTTATGAAAATGCTTCAAACTCCAATTAGATTTTATCCAGCAACAGGTGGAGTTGAGAAATACGCTCTTGATCTTTCTCAAGAATTAGCAAGACAAGGCAACAAAGTTGAAGTTATTTGTGCTGATGAGCCGAAATCAGACATTAAAGAATATAAAGGCATAAAAATAAAAAGACTAAGATCATTTTTAAAAATTGCTAACACAAATATTACCTTATCATTGCCATTCAGATTACTAAAAGAAAAATATGATTTAGTCCATACTTATCTACCAACTCCGTGGAGCGCCGACTGGTCAGCGGTTATTGGTAAATTACGAAGAAAAAAAGTAGTTGTTTCTTATTGTAATGATATAATTGGGCAGGGGATAGGTAATACTATTTCCAAAATATATAATGCAACTTTTTTAAGAATTACTTTAAGCCTAGCAGATAGAATCATCATTATTGGTCCAGATTACCTCAAAACATCGCCACATCTAAAAAGATATGCCTCTAAAGTTGTTTACATTCCTGTTGGCATAGATACTAATAGATTTAAGAAAATAAATATTCCTAAACAAAAGAATTCTTTATTTTTTCTCAGTATTCTTGATGAATATCACAAATATAAAGGTTTAGATTATTTACTAGATGCAATAAAAATTGTCAAAAACAAAATTCCAGATATAAAACTAAATATTGGTGGTAGAGGCAAGCTTTTGGATTATTATAAAAACAAAGTAAAACAATTAAGCATTGAAAAGAATGTTGAATTTCTTGGATTTATTCCAGATAACAAGCTTGTGGAATATTACAATAAATCAGAAATATTTATTTTGCCATCAATTGATAAAGAACAAGAAGGTTTCGGCATTGTTTTGGTTGAAGCCTTGGCATGTGGCACGCCAGTAATTACCACTAAAATTGCTGGTATGGCAAAAGAAATTAAAGATAATAATTCAGGTATTGTTATCGAGCCAAGAAATTCACAACTCTTAGCTGAAAGTATTATAAAGATTTTAAGCAATAAAAAATATAAAGAAGAATTAATAACTAATACAATAAAAACAGCACAACAATTTAGTATAAAAAAGATTACACAAAAAGTAGTAGCTCTATATCGTCAATTATGAAATCATTTATAAAACAAAATTTAAATTTAATAGTCCTAATTTGTATCATCTTTTTCGTTGCTCTAATCCAATATTTACCCTTAATTATTAGCAACGAAATAATTTACCCTCGCGGTGGTGATGCAACTAGCCATCTTTGGATGACTCAACAGATTATCGATCAAGGAAATAACAATGGGATTAATTATCCAACGTCATTTCATATTGTTCTTAGCGCGTTGCACTTTGTTACTGGCATAAGTATTGTCCAACTATTCATCATTATTGTCCCGTTCATTTCTTGTCTTGTTTTACTTAGTCTATACCTCTTAGTTCGAAAATTTATTAATGAAAAATCAGCACTTTTGGCCGTATTTCTAATGGCCTTAATTTCTTATCATCCTGCATGGTATTTGCGAGATGCTACAGTCGTGAATGTTTTGGCAGTTTTTTTCTTTATGCCTTTAATATTTTTGTATCTGTATAAATATCTCAAAGAAAATAAAATTTCTTGTCTTTTAGTTTGCATAATCTTTTATTTTAACAATGGAATTCTACATACCGTTGGATTTTTATATCCGACAGTTATCATAATTATTTCTTTGATAGGAATTTTAATATTTATCAAAGGTAAAGAAATCAAGAAAAAAGCATTAATTCTGATACTAATTTTTACAATATTAGCTTTGATTAATCCATATCAGATTATTACTTCATACTTTGCTCCTATTTTTTACAAAAATATTAGCAATCAAAATATTTCTTTAGACAAAAATCAGTCAATAATCGGCGTGCCGATAATCGGTCCAAAATCTTTTGACCAATTTATAGGCCATACAAACAAATTTTTATGGCTGATTTTCTTATTTTCAATTCCAGCAATATATTTATATTATAAAAATCCAGAAAAAAGAATAGCCGCAATTATATTAATAGTTGCATTTTTATTCTTGCTCTTTGGCTCAAGAACGAAGTACGGAATTGAAACTGAAAGATTTTCTCGCGATTTAACTTTAGTTTTAGTTATTTATTGTTCATTTTTCTCCTTTATTTTAACCCAAAATAGGTATAGAAAAATTATTCTAAGCCTTTTTATATTAATATCAGTTTTTATTTATATTCCTAAAACCATTGCTAATAATTTAGATTATGTTCCTGACATGAAATATTTGGATTATAAAGCTATCATGAACCTAAACGATAAATTTCCCGGACAAAAAAACATTTTATTAAGTCCAACTTTAAAAGGTCTTAGCGATATTCCAGGCCCATTCGTATTTTTATTCTATCAATCTCAAGATAATTTTATTGGTACCGAATGCAATGATAGTGTTCTATATCATCCAAATGCTGATAGTTCTAAAAAATTTTATAAAGAAAACAATATCGATTTCATTTATTATCGCAACCAACCTTTAGGTTGGATACCAATTCAGTGCGACTTTAAGTTCGACCACTACCTAGATAGTGCGGATTTCTTAACAAAGGTTGACACATACAAAAAAGACTCTATAATAATAAAGATCTACCAAATTGACCAATATAAGCTCTAATAATGAAAATTGCTATCATTTCCAATCTTTATGAACCATATGTGCTAGGTGGCGCTGAAATTTATGTTGAAAAAATTGTTGAATATATAACAAAGCAAACTGACAATCAGGTCATTCTGATTACCACAAAACCATTTAAAAACATTAGCGATCTCAAAGCTAAATCAGAAATTATAAATAATAAACTCAAAATATACCGTTTTTATCCACTGAATATTTATCATTCCAAAGATGCCGACAAAAAGCCTATTTATTTAAAGCCTTTATGGCATTTTTTTGATTTGTGGAATATTCATTCATATTTACAGATAAAAGAAATTCTGAAAAAAGAAAAACCAGATTTAGTCCATACTCATAATGTTACAGGATTTTCTACATCAATTTTTTCAGCGATAAAAAGTCAAAATATTCCACAAGTACATACTTTACACGACTATCAATTCTTAAGTCCATGGGCAATGCTTTTTAGAAACAACAAAATAATTTCAAAATTTAATTCGCTCGAAATTTTTTTTTATAAATCTAAAAGAAAATTTTCGCAATCTGCAAAAATTGTGCTAGCGCCTTCACAATTCACTCTCGATAAACACACCCAGCTTGGTTTTTTCAAAAAATCAAAAAATATTTGCTTGCCACTTGGCATTAATCTAGACTTAGCTGAAAAAATTCAGGATAATTATATTAATATTGTCTATTTCGGACAGTTAGTGACACATAAGGGCATTAATATTTTACTTGAAGCATTTACAAAGCTAAAAAATAAAAATGTCATTTTGCATATTGCAGGAGATGGTCCTCTATTTAAAAAATTGCAACACAATTTCAGCTACGATAAGAAAATTAAATTTTATGGTTTCATTTCTGGAAAAGAAAAACAAGAATTATGGCAAAAAGCAGATATAGCTATTGTGCCATCAATTTGGTATGAAAATTCACCAGTTACAATTTATGAAGGATTTAAGAATAAAACAGCCTTGATAGTTAGCGAAATAGGAGGAATGAAGGAGTTAATAAAAAACAATCAAAATGGTTTATATTTCAAAGTAGGCAATAGTAATGATTTGAAAGAAAAGATTGAATTGTTGATAAAAGATAAAGAATTAAGACAAAAACTGACGAATAATGCATATCAAGATTTGATCAATAATTATACAATTGAAAAACATCTTTTAGCCTTAGAAAACATTTACAAAAATGCAATATCCTAAAGTATCAATTTTAATTCCGAATTTTAATGGCGAAAAATTTTTAGAAAAATGCTTGCCATCGATATACAAAAATGTTTATCAGAACTTTGAGGTAATTTTAATAGATAATAATTCTACAGATGACAGTGTAGAATTTATAACAAAAAATTTTTCAAAAGTTAAGCTTGTTGTTTGCGATTCCAATCTCGGTTATTCAAAAGCTCTTAACAAGGGTGCAAAATATGCTCAAGGTGAATATTTTCTTTTTTTGGATAACGATACAAAAGTTGATAAAAATTGGCTTCTAGAATTAGTCTCGACAATTACTTCACAGCAAAATGCAGGACTTTGCACTAGTCAGATTATTGATACAGGCACCAAATCTTCATTTGTGAGAGGCGGAATAATAGACAGAAACGGTTTTTTTTCTCCGCAATTTGCAAATTGTTTAGATGATAATAATGAATCACGAGAAGTACATTTTGGTATTACTTCTTGGCTAGTTTCAAAAAAAGCATTTTATGAAGCTGGACAATTTGATGAAAAATACAAGTTCTTTTGTGATGATGTTGATTTATCCTGGCGAATTAGACTCTGTGGTTATAAAAATTTCTATGTACCAAAATCTATAGTCTACCATTATAAAATTGCCAAAGATTCTAAAAAAATATCTTTCAAAGAACTATATAGACGTAGATATATCTTTGAAAAGGACTATCTAAAAACTTTATTAAAGAATCTAGATAAAAAAACATTGCCAAAATCAATTACAAAATATCTATTTTACAAATTGTTGATTCTTCCTCTAGATTTGCTAGTCTTAGATTTTTCCGCACCAGCTGGTTTATATGGAATGATTAAGGCTTTTAAAAACTACAAAAAACAGCAATCATTATTCAAAAATCGGAAAATTTCTGATCAAGAACTATTAAAAAACAGTCCGCATAGACTGTTGCCATATCAATTGAGAACAAGTCCAAAAGCTTTAAGAAACCCTTTTAAAAGATAAATTATTTTCAATTATTTCCAATAATTTCAAAGCATTTTTATCTAAAGAATAATTATCAATTATTCTTTTTTTTGCTTCAATAGAGAACTTATTTCTTAAGTTCGCATCTAAAATCAATTTTTCAATTTTTTCTTCCCATTCCTTTGAATTTGATGCCAAAAAACCATTTTGTCCATCTTGAATTAGATAATTATTCTCTCCAACAGAACTTGCTACGGTTGGGATTCCTAAAGCCATGTATTGTATTGCTTTAAATGCGCATTTGCCACGTTCAACATTAGAATCAAATAATGGCATTACGCCAATATCGATCTTCAATAAATCATCAATTTCAGTTTTATCATTCCAAATAATATAGTTTATCTTAATTAAATTAGAAAATTCTAATTTTGGTTTTTGCTTAGGACCGATTATAATAATTTCTAAAGAATACTTTTTAGCTAAATTATTTAATGATTCAACTAAAACATTAAGATATTTTAAATTATAATAACTGCCAATCCAGCCAATTTTAACAAGTTTATCATCAAAATCATCAAAAAGTTTTTGTTTAGAATATCTGCCAGCCAGATCTAAAGATGTAGGAATTAGATAAACATTTTTATTCAATTTTATTGCATATTCTTGCAAATAATGACTACCAACAACTACAATGTCACAAAATTTTAACATTTTGTCTACTCTGCCTTTTAAAAAATCGAGATAAAAAATTGCATCATCTAAATCAAAGATAACTTTAAATTTATAAAAAAATCTCGAAAATAAAACTAAACTAACAGTGCCAACATTCAAACCACGCTGAAGAAAAAGATAATTATTCTTTTTCTTATCAAGATTTAACACTGTCTTGACCAAACAAAAATGTCGTTTCAGAGTAATTCTAAAAATTGTAAACAATTTTCTGAAAAAACTATAAAAATCGAAACTAAAACCAAAAGGCGATTCGACTAAAACACAATCAACATTATTTTTAACAAATTCTCGATAAATATTAAAACAGCGATATCTGCTTGAAGGATCGTAAGCTTCTTGACCATCAGGAAAAAAATAAATTTTTAAATTATCATGTTTCATTCTTATATTGTAGATTTAAAAACATTTACTAATTTGTCAACTGAATTCTGCCACTTAAAATTATTAATATGTTCGTTTCCTTTATAGGAAATTTGATTCAACAAAGATTCATCTGCTAATAACCTCAAAATTGATTGTGATAGAGCTTGCGGATTGCAAGGCGGAACAATTAATGCAGTTTTGCCAGCAATAGAATATTCAGTAACTGCCCCTACATCAGTAGCAACTACAGCGCAACCACATGCCATTGCTTCCATTGGTGGCAATCCAAAGCCTTCATAACGACTTGGATACACAAAAATATCGACAGAACAATAAAGTTGTCTTAGTTTTTCTTGGGTTATTGGTTGTTGAACAAAATCAAAGTCAAAAGAACAATCAGGTTTTTCTCTGCCAAAAATAACGATATCGAAATTATCATATTCTTTTTTCAATAATTCTAAAGCAGCCAAGCCATCAACGCCACCTTTTCTTTCGTAAGTATCATAATAAAGCAGTAATCTCTTTTTCTCATTATCTTTTTTGTGATCAATATAAAAATCAGCTAAATCAACGCCATATGGAATAATGTTATCAATTTTCTTGCCGAAAATTTTAAACAATATTTCTGCATTTCTTTTACATGTCGTAATTTGATTAAGTGGCAATAAATAAGACTTATCAACTTCATCCTTATTGCCCGAATCAATTTCATAATGCTGTATAAGGTAAAACTTCTTCCCTTTTGAACTATTCAATTTTGCAACATCTTGCGCAGTTGGCCATGCTGTTGCAACTGTGATATCAGCATCATCAATAAAATAATTGCAAATCCAAGGAGATGATTTTAAATTAAAGTTAATTTTTTTACTAAACCATTTAGGATAAGTTCTGCCCAATAAATTTATTGTTAATGCCATACAATAATAATACCAATAACGTAAGTTCTTTTTTCCCTGAGTTAATCTATATGGAATGATAGGAAATATAACATTAACTTTATGACCACAAGAAACCAAACGATTTGCATATTCAAAAATTACTTTAATGCCACCAGTAACACCTGTAAAAGGAATAATAAAATTTATCTTCATAAAACATTAAGTCTAGTTGCATAAAGCATTCCAACATACATTTTTTTATTAGCAACTTCATTATTTAGGAAATATCTCGGAGCCGTTTTCTTTACATTAAAACCAGCGCTTTTTAGTTTATTTTCTAAATCTATATAACCATAATGATACTCCATAGCAATATTACTAAACAATCTTAGATCTTTTGAATCAGAATTAATAATTAAATCATATTCATGTCCTTCGCAATCAATTTTCATTACGCAATTATTCAAATGGCACTCTTTTATAATTTCAGAAAGATTATGAATTGGAATTTTTTTTCCAGCATTAAATTTTTTGATATTACAGCCAGCAACATTTTTAAACCCCTCATCAATATTTACATGACCAGATTTTCCACAACCTATATTTCTAAGTGTTATTTTTTCCATTAACTTGTTTTTCTCAATATTCTTTTTAGCAATTAAATATGAATAAGGGTAAGGTTCGTAAGCAAAAACTCGTTTTGCGCCATTTAAAGCAAAATATATTGCCGTATCACCAATATTTGCTCCAATATCTATAACATTTTTGCCTCTAACGTGAAAATTTTTAAACTGTTCATCAAGAAAATTTTCTCCAGTCATACTTAAAGTATTATTCAATTGACGCTTGCAATCGTAAAAAAATTTTAAACGCTCATTATTATAACAAAATTCGATAGAATCAACATCTATCGATAAGTTCTTATAGTTATTATTTCCAGAATGTAACCTCTGGTAATATTTTATAGTTTCTATCTCATACAGCAATTCATTTAGCTTAATTCTTTTCGAAATCAAAGATTTTCGGCCATCAAAAATACTACGAAAATTAAAAAAATATGTGCAAAATTTTGTTTTAAGACTCGATGAATGAGCTAACAAATAGTCCCCAAGAGTAATATTATTATGATTTAACATTTTTTTCTTTTAATAACTTATAAATAAACAATAAATCTTCTTTTTTTATTCCTTTTAATAATATAAAAATAGCCGAGTATACGATGATACCTATAAACAATATCACAAACAAATTAACATTCTTCATACAAAGTAGATATACAAAAACACCCATAAAAATAGATGCAATCAAAGGTTTTGCTATATAGCATAAAAAATTGATGTATATGATTTTTTTTGAGAGCATATAAAACATGTAAATAAAAACAACTAACTGGGAAATCAGAGTTGCAGCTGCAGCGCCATTCAAGCTATAAGCTGGAATTAATAAAAAATTCAAAACAACATTCGTAATAGTTCCTAGAAGCGTACCAATTGTAAAAACTTTTCTTTGAGAACAAGCTAATAATGTATTGCTATATACTGGACTTATGAAAAACAACAGAATTATCCATATTATAATCTGTAACGCTAGCACACCACCCAAAAAATCATTGCCATATAAAAGCAACATAATTGGCTTAGCTAACAAAAAAATAATTAATGATATTGGCAGAAAAATTATAAAAGAAATTTTCAAAGTAGTCTTCAGTAAAAGTTCTAGTTTCTCTCTGCTTTCAGTATAAAGTCTTGAAACAACTGGATAAAAAACACCAAAATAAACTGCACTTAAACCAAAAAAAACAGAAAATATTTTATAAACAGCACCATACCATCCAGTAGCTTGATCACCTTTCAAAAAAGAAAGCATTACCTGATCAGTATAAAAATAAATGCTCATAAAAATACCACTCAATACAAAAGGAATAATGTTTTTCAGTATTCTTTTCCATAAAGCAATATTTCTACGAAGACTGAATAGAACAAATTTTCGACGCACAAAAAGTAAAGCAAGCAAAAAACCAAGTATTGAGACAAGTAAGTTTATTTCAAAAAAAACAAGCAAAGGAAATTCTTTAAAAATTGCAAAGAAAACTAGCACAAAGTTTATAATTGCTAATGCAACAATAATAATTGCTTCATTTTTCATTTGTTCATATGCACGAAAAACAGAATAAAAAACAGTTGTAAAGGAATTAAAAATAATAGCGATTGATGAAATATAAATAAAAATTTTGACTTCAAGTGGTTTATTAGTAAAATAAAGCAATAAAAAAACCAAGAATAAAAATAAAATGCTTATAATTATTTTAAGCGCTAAAACATTCTCTAAATAATCCTTTAGCTTACTTTTATCACGAGCGATTTCATTTATTAAAAAATTTGAAAATCCAAATTCAACCAAAATACCAAACAATCCAGTAAAAGAAAACACAAAAACATACTTGCCATAATCAATATTTCCCAAATATCGAGCTAAAAAAATACTTACAAAAAAACCGAAAAACATTTGGATAGCCGAAGAAACACCTAGCCAAAAAGTATTTTTAAACATTGTCCTTGCTAACGACATAATTTTATGTTAACAAAAATTAGCATTAAATCAGTTTTAGTGATCAGCGTCAAATCAACGCTTGTCAATCCACCAATTCAAACTATCTTTCAAAGTTTTATTAATACTATATTTAAATTTAAAACCTAGTTTTTTAAACTTTTTATTATCTCCTTTTAAATCCATAATATCAACTGGTCTAAACTTGTCTTTATCAACAACAACATTAACTTTTTTTCCAGACATTTTAATCATTCTAGAAAGCAAACTTTTAACAACATAAGATTTGCCAGAACAAACATTATAAATCTCATGACTTTTCCCTTTTTCAAGTAAAATTCGATAGGCAGCTACAACATCTCTAACATCGCTAAAATCACGTTTTGCTTTTAAATTTCCAACAAAAATTTTAGGCTTAGACTTTTTTAGCTTAATTTCTGCTAATTGTTTAGCAAATTCAGGAATAACAAAAATAGGCTGTTGTCCTGGTCCAGTATGATTAAAACTTCGTGAAACAATCCAATCTAAATTTTTATAATTTAATAATAATTTTTCTTGTTCAACTCTTGATTTTGCATAAGGACTTTCTGGAGATAGCGTAAATGTTTCTTTAAGAGGCAATTTTTTAGGTTTGCCATAAACTTCAGCAGAAGTAATTATTAATATTTTTGGGTTAAGTTTAGCTTTCATGATTGCATCAAGCAAATTTCTCGTCCCTTCAACATTAATTTTTTTACACAATTCAGGCTTGTCCCAGCTATCTTTAACAGAACTAAAACCAGCAAGATGAAAAACAAAATCAGGTTTAATTTCATTTATAACTTCAAAAACATTTTCTTTGTCTAACAAGTCGCATTTTTCAATCTTTATCTTATCAGTAATTAAGCCGCCAGTTCGATCAAGTCCAAAAACATCATATTTATGTTTTTTTAATTCTTTTGCTAAGTATGGTCCGACAAATCCTGATATGCCTGTTATTAAAGCTTTTTTCATTATATAAATTTATCTATTAGCACGACAACGATAAGCAAAGTTATAAAGATATTTGTTTAGATTATCAAGCAAACACTTATTTTTATCATAATCATTAAAAGCAACCAATAAATCTTCACGAACTCTCTTGATTTCTTTTGTTTTATTTTTCCGTCTCGGATCAATCGAGGTTAAATAAATTAACTCTGAAGCATATTTGTAACAATCCGACGCTCTTTTCTTATCTTTTATTTTAAAAGCAGAGCTCATACGAGAAACCTCGCTACCAATATTGCCCATTTGCTCATCAAAAGAATATTTAAACCAGCTAGATTCATAACCTTTAAAATAAACAATTTTCATTTTAATATTTAATATTAAAATTTTCAATTTCTAAATTACTGTTTTACTATATTATTTTGATCTATGTTTGTCTTCAAAGCCGCCAAATTCAAATCTCCCTTGCTTCCGAAATTTAATTTATGAAATTTCTTCATTTCCACAGACTTTATTTGCTCAGTTATTCTTGCCAAATCAGCATCAACCATTATTATAACTAGCTCTTTAAAACTGACTTTGGCTTTCCATCCTAAAATTTTTCTAGCCTTAGAAGGATTGCCAACTAATAAATCAACTTCTGCAGGTCTAACAAATTTTTCATCAACATGAACATAATCCCGATAATTTAAACCGACATGCGCAAAAGCAATTTCACAAAATTCTCTGACAGAATGTGTTTCACCCGAAGCAATAACATAATCATCTGGCTGATTTTGTTGCAACATTTTCCACATCATTTCTACATAGTCGCCAGCAAAGCCCCAATCTCTTTTTGAATCAATATTTCCCATTCTAAGCTCATTAGCTAATCCTAGCTTAATCTTTGCAACACCATCAGTTATTTTTCTTGTTACAAATTCCAACCCTCTTCTTGGTGATTCATGATTAAATAAAATTCCAGAACAAGCAAACATCCCATAGCTTTCTCTATAATTGACAGTTATAAAATGCCCATAAACTTTTGCAACTCCATAAGGAGAGCGAGGATAAAAAGGAGTGTCTTCATTTTGAGGAACTTCTCTGACTTTTCCAAACATTTCCGAAGAAGAAGCTTGATAAAATTTCGCATTAGGACATGTTTGTCTAATTGCTTCTAAAATATTTGTCACGCCCAAAGCAGTAACAGATCCAGTTAAAATCGGTTGATTCCAAGAAGTCGGAACAAAAGATTGAGCGCCAAGATTATAAACTTCATCAGGCTTTGATTGTTGCAAAGCACTTCTCAAAGAATTCTGATCCGTCAAATCGCCCTGAATTAATTCTAATTTATCCATAATATGGCTGATTCTGCCGACAGTTTCAGTGCTTGAGCGTCTAATCATGCCAAATACTTTATAGCCTTTTGACAATAATAATTCAGCTAAATACGATCCATCTTGTCCAGTTATGCCAGTTATTAACGCTTGTTTCATAGCTTAAATTGTTAAATTGTTAAATTGTTAAATTGCTTAACGTTATTAATTCTTAACAATTTAGCAATTTGACAATAAAACAATAACTCTATTTTTTCTTACCTTCAATCTCTTTATAAAGAGTCAAGGCTCTAAAGACGACATCATCCATATCATAATATTTATACTCAGCCAATCTTCCAATAAAATAAACATTTTTTAATTTTGCAGCTAATCTTGAATATTTATTATATAATTTTTCATTCTTAGGCTCAAAAACAGGATAATATTGTTCACCAGCTGATGCAGGGTATTCATAACCAACAGTTGTCTTATTTATTCTTTGCTTAGTTGCATGTTTAATCTCAACAGCTTTTGTATATTTATGTTCATTTGGAAAATTTATTACAGTATGCTCTTGAAAAAAGGGTTGATTATAATTCTTAAATCTAAACTTTAATGATCGATAGGGAAGTCCGCCAAACTTTTTATCAAAGAAATCATCAATGCATCCAGTGTATATTATAAATTTGCAATCAATGCCATCCTTTATTTCCTTAAAATCAGTTTTTAACTTAATTTCTATATTTTTATGACTTAATATTTTTTCAAAAAGATCAGTAAAACCTAGTTTCGGCATGAATTGATATGGGTCATCGAAATATCTATCATCAGTATTTAATCTAATAGGCACTCTTGCAGTTATTAAAGCGTCAAGCTTTCTTGGATGTCGTTCCCATTGCTTGATTGTATAATTCTTAAAAAATTTATTATAAATATCCCAGCCTACTTGTGAAACAACTTGCTCTTCTGCATTCTTTGGATTTTTAATATTAACTTTAATTTTATTTAAATATTTTTGGCATTGAACTTGGGTAAAATCTTTTTTAAAGAACTTATTAATGGTATTCAAGTTAATAGGCATGTCATAAATTTCACCCTTGATATTAGCCTTAACTCTATGCTCATATTTATGCCATTTTGCAAATTTTGATAGATAATCAAAAACTTCTTTCTTGTCAGTATGAAATAAATGAGCCCCATACTTATGAATCAAAACACCTGATTTATCATAGCAATCATAACAATTGCCTCCAATATGATTTCTTTTATCAATGATTAAAACCTTTTTGTCTAATTGGGATGCCAATCTTTCAGCAATTACAGCGCCCGCAAAACCAGCGCCAACAACCAAAATATCATAATGTGGCATAGTAGAATGCAGAACGTAGCAAGCAGTAAGTAGACTTTCTACTTTCTACTTACTACTTTCCTATCCAAAAAATATTTAACAACTAAAATCGTCATGCCAATTAAAATAATTCCGAGTACCTCAAGCACAACACTTATCAAATTAATTTTTACGCCAATCTTATTTATAAAGAAAATAACCAATGGCACTAAAGCTAACGACAAAGCAACTGACAATATTATTCTTTCAATCGAATCAATACCTTCTACTTTTTTATTATCAGTATTTTTTATCAGCGTATTATCAGCGTTAGAAATCAGCGTTGAATCAGCGCTTGAGAAAAACACATAACTCCAAATAAGTCCGGGAATAAACAGAATATAGAGAATACCGAATACTAACCGAAAAGAACTTGCAACTCCTAGCCAAAAAGACATTATCAATGCAACAATTGACAAAACCGCTAAAAACACTAAAATAGAATATAACAAAGTTTTTATTTTCATAAGCAATTATTTATCTTATTTTACAACAAAAAAACATTTATATCAATACGAATACATCATCAAATATATTTTAAAACACTTTCAAGCATATGGCAATAAACAAAAAATTCAAAACCATTTCTATTCCAAAAACAGTCTACGATGCAACAGAGCAATATATCAATGACAAAGGTTTTCCATCTGTTTCAAGTTTTGCTGCTTATTTACTTCGCGAATATGTCAAAGGTGGAGAAGGTAATTTTGAAGCTGATACAAAAAGAGTAATGAAAAGATTACGAGAAATGGGCTATATAAAATAATAAGTTATTAACAACATTATTTGAGTTTTTATAATTATCTATTATACTTAAATTAGCTATCACCATATATCACTATTAATATAATAGTTTAAAAACTTTATAACTTTTTAACCTTACAAACTCATGACACATTTAGACTATCTTGAATCAAAAAGCATTTTTATCATCAGAGAGGCCTACAAGCAATACCATGACATTGCTCAACTTTGGTCAATCGGTAAAGACTCAACAACATTATTATGGCTTTGTCAAAAAGCATTCTATGGTCATTTGCCTTTTCCTGTAATGCACATTGATACAAGCTTTAAATTTAAAGAAATTTATCAATTCCGCGATGAATATGCAAAAAAATGGAATCTAAAATTACTTATTGCCAGAAACGAAATTGCTTTAAAAGCCGGAATGAATCCAAAAACAAAAGACAAGCTAGATTGCTGTGGTCAATTAAAAACTGAAGCTCTAAAACAAGCAATCGCCAAATACAAATTCAAAGCCTTGCTTTTAGGCATCAGAAGAGATGAGCATGGAATTAGAGCAAAAGAAAGAGTTTTTTCTCCACGCAATCAACAATTCCAGTGGAATTACAAAGACCAGCCAGCTGAATTATGGGATCAATATAAACAAAAACAAGCTGCAGAACAACACATCAGAGTACATCCCTTGCTTGACTGGACCGAAAAAGATATTTGGGCTTACGTCGAAAGAGAAAATATTCCAATCGTTGATTTATATTTTGCTAAAAATGGCAAAAGATTCAGATCAATTGGCTGTGAAACATGTTGCAGTCCGGTAACTTCTTGCGCTTCAAATGTTCATGAAGTTGTTCAAGAATTAGAAACAACCAAAATTTCAGAACGATCAGGAAGAGCACAAGATAAAGAAAGTGTTTATGTTATGAATAAGCTAAGAGCGTTGGGATATATGTAAAATACAATACGAATGAAATACGAATAATGCAAATGATACGAATTGCAAATCGTCGTATTCGTAATTCGCAACATTCGCATTATTCGTACTCGGATTCGTATTATAATTTACGTTTTTAAACAAATAACCACATTAAACCTATGGAAAAACAATACTTAAAATTAGTAATAACTGGTCACGTCGATCACGGCAAATCAACTTTAATAGGTCGCTTACTTTATGATACAGGCTGTGTACCAGAAGACAAAGTTGCTGAAATAAAACAAGTCTGTGAGTCTCTTGGGCGAGAGATGGAATTTGGTTTTATTACTGACCATTTTCAAGAAGAAAGAGAGCAAGGAATCACAATTGACACTACCCAAATCTTTTTCAAAACAGAAAAAAGAGAATATGTAATAATCGACGCTCCAGGTCACAAAGAATTTTTAAAAAACATGATTACTGGCGCTTCACAAGCTGAAGCAACGATTTTAATTGTTGATGCTAACGAAGGCGTTCAAGAGCAAACAAAACGTCATGCTTATGTTCTAAGCATGCTTGGCATTCAGCAAGTCGTTATTGCTGTCAACAAAATGGATTTAGTAGACTACAAGCTTGATAGATTTAACGAAGTCGTTCAAGAATTAAAAAAATTCTTATCTTCAATAAATTTAAAACCAACGTATATCATACCAGTATCTGCAAACAAAGGCGAGAACATAGCCAAACCATCAACGAATATGAAATGGTACAACGGCCATACCATCTTGCAAGCCTTGGACACTTTTAGTCCTTTGAGCGACAAAGCAAATCAAGCGCTTCGTTTTCCAGTGCAAGATGTTTATAAAATTGGCGACAAACGTGTTTTAGCTGGTAGAGTAGAATCAGGAACCTTGAAAACTGGCGATAAAATTTTGATGTTGCCGTCAAACAATGAATCAGTGATAACTTCAGTAGAGGAATTTAATAATCCAAACAAGAAAGAAGCCTCTGCAGGAGAAAGTACTGGCATCACAATCAAAGATGATCCTTTTGTTGAAAGAGGGGAGATAATTTGCAAAAAAGAAGATCCTGCAAAAACAACCTCAGAATTTAAAGCCAATGTCTTTTGGATGTCAAAACAAGGCTACAAGAAAGGCCAAAAAATAATTTTCAGATCAGTCACTCAAGAAGCATTGGGAACAATTGCTTGCATAAACAAACGCGTTAATTCATCAACTTTAGAAACATTGGAGGAAAATGCGCCAGTAATCAACAATACTGAAGTCGGAGAAGTTACAATTAAGTTAGAAAAGCCGATTGCTATTGATGTTTTTTCTAAAATTCAAGAAACAGGTAGATTTGTTTTAGCTGATCAATATGATACAGTGGCTGGTGGTATTATTCCTGACATTCAATAATTCATCTAAGATACAAAAAGCAAGATACAAACAAGATATAAGAAGCAACAACCAAACTCGTCGACGAAAGGTTTGATTATTGGTTATTGAATATTCTAATTTGTTTGTTTCTTGTTTCTTGGTTATTTAAAAATAATAGTTATGTTAATCATTTTAGGTTACGATGGTTTAGAATATGATTTTGTAGAAAAAAATAATTTCACAAATCTAAAACAAATATCATACGGCAAAACAGATCTATCAGAATTCAGCGAACCAAGAACAATTGTGATCTGGTCATCTTTTATGGCTGGCAAAAATCTAGAAAAAGACATTCTGGCTAAAGGCGCAGAAATGTGGCAATCATCAATCAAACCAAAAAATACTTTTTTAAAAAGATTTAAAAATCACTACACAATTGACGTACCAGGCTTTTCATACATAAAAAAACAGCATGATTTAGAAAGAAAATTACTAAAAGGTTTTTTTGAAAAAAAAAATGGCATTAAGGAATTTGATAAGTGCGCATTTGATCATCACAAATTTGTCAAAGAGCAATTCCTTAAAGAATTAAAAACTAACAAAGATCTAGTTTTCGGCTATTTCAATTTAGCTGACATTATTGGTCATCTAAGCTTTGGTTTGGATCTAAAAATGAAAATAATTTATCAGGAATTAAACGATATTGCTAGAAAAGTTCAAACTGAACATCAAGAAGCAACTATTTTAATAATCTCAGACCATGGAATGCAAAAAATCGGTAAATTTGGTGATCATTCCAGGCATGGATTTTGGTCATTGAATAAAAAGATATCTTTAAACAATCCAAAACCAACTGATTTTGCTAATCTAATTTCTCATAACTTTTCTGCTGAGTCATTCTGAACCGCAGTGAAGAATCCCATGATTAATCATACAACAGCTGGATCCTTCGTTGCCACTCAGGATGACAGGTCATCCTTGTCAAAAACAAAAACTTAAGCTAATATTACTTCATCAATAACAAAACAAATTATGAAGAAATTTGTTAAATTTTTAATATTTAATATAGCGCTTTTAGGTTTGGCCGGAACAACATGTGCCGCTTCTTTAGTTGTTACAGCTCCAAAAACAGACGATCTTAAACCAGTTAAAATATATAATTATAATACAAAAAAAGAAACAAAAAAAATCTGGCCTTATGGCAAGAATTTTTCAGGCGGAATAAATTTAGCAGTCGGCGATGTTACAGGCGATGGAAAAGATGAAATTATTGTTGGACCAAAAAGCAATTGGCAACCTGAAATCCGCATATATTCTAAAAATGGCAAAAAAATAAGTTCTTTTTTTGCTTATAATAAAAATGTCAAAACAAGCATTGATGTTGCAACAGGCGATCTTAACAACGACGGCAAAGATGAAATCATTACTGCATCAGGGAAAAATACAAAACCAGTGATTAGATTTTTTAATAAAAAAGGAGAAAAAATAGCGCCTGATATTCTTGCCTTTCCTGCAAACTTCAACAAAGGAATTAATATTACTACGGGCGATATTGATTCAGACGGTCAGGACGAAATTATTGTCGCAACAAACGAAGGCCAAGCTCCATATATCGAAATCTATAATAGCAAGCAAGAAAAAATTGGCCAATTTTTAATTTTTGACCAGAATTTTCGAGGCGGAGTAAATATATCAGCAGGCGATATGAACAATGATGGGTATGATGAGATTGCTGCATGTCAAGCATCATCAGGAACACAATGCAAAATTTTTCGTTTTGGCTTCAAAAAGAATTCCATAAAAGAACTAAAAGCCACAAAATATCCAAGCAGTATTGTTCCAAACTTCGGCGATATCGACTCTGATGGAAATAAAGAATTATTAGTCTCTGATTCCCAAAAACCAATTCTGACTAGCTATAATTTGCTTTCAGATTCAAAATCCGCCTTAAAACTAAACAACCATATCTCACATTCAGAAATTGCCTATATTACTGACAATTCATTCAATTTTATTGTCTATGGAGACACTCAGCAATTAACAGATGAAAGCCATTCGAAAATAGTAGAAGGCGTTCTCGATCAAGAATATGATATGGCTTTTCATGTCGGTGATTTTACGCAAAATAATACTATTAATGAATGGGAAATATTCCAAAGAATAGAAAGAAACATTATTTCTAAAGCACCAGTCAAAGGTTTGAGCACATCTCTTTTTCCAATCATTGGCAATCACGAATATCCTTTCGACAATTTCTTTAATTTTTTTAATTTCCAGCCTATCAACCAGCTCTATTATTCTTTTGATTATAAAAACGCTCACTTCACTATTTTAAATAGTGAGATAGACTTTTCGCCGGGCAGTAGCCAATACGAGTGGCTAGTTTCAGATTTACAAACAACAACTCAAGACTGGAAAATAGTTTTTTTTCATCGTCCTCCATATAATTCCAATTATCGCAATCACATGTCTCATCCAAATGATGATATCAAAACAAACATCGTTCCTGTACTTGAACAAAACGGCGTAAATATTGTTTTTAACGGACATGCGCATATTTATGAAAGAACATTTCCGATTTATCAAGATAAGGCTGACTTTGAAAAAGGAATTACTTATATTATAACCTGTGCTGCATACGGAAATCCAATCAACCAAAATTGGTGGACAGCGAAAAGCAAATCTGAATCAACATTTGTAAAAATTAAATTGCAAGAGAACACGGCAAAAGGCTATGTCTTTGACCCGAATCAGAATTTTATTGAAAGATTCAATCTTAATCTATCTAACAAATAATATTAAAAATATGTGCAATTGTTCAAATTGCGGTTGCGGATGCGACTGCGAACATGACGAAGAAGAAAAGAAGAAAGATGATCAAAAAAAAGATCCAAAAAAATACACAGATGACGAAGAAAAAATGATTAAAGACAAATTAAAAGGCCTGGGCTACCTTGATTAAAAAATCGCTAATTTGCACAAATTTTCCACAAATTCCACGAATATATATTTGTGAGATTTGTGTTATATTTGTGTAAATTCGCGATTCTATGTTTAAAAGACTACTATTTGATACAATGTTTGCTCTTACAGCCAATACCATATTTAAGGTTGTCAACGCAGTTATTGTCATAATTTTAGCAAACTATTTAGGTCCAGATAAGTATGGCATATATTCAACTGCCATTGCTTTCATCGGTATCTTTTTAGTTTTTAGCGACATGGGCTTAAGGATGCTACTAATTCAAGAAGGATCAAAAGATATCAAGAAAGCGCCAGTCTATTTTGGCAATGCCTTAATATTTCAATCAATATTAACTATTTTAGTAATTCCTGTCTTGCTAATTACTTCAAAATTATTTGGCTATTCGCATATTACAGTCATCTTAATTTTAATTTTAGGTCCAGCACTGTTCCTGATCGAACAATCTCGAGTTAGTTGGGCAATACTAAGACTGAAAGAAATAAACAACAGTGTTTCAATCTCAGAGATTCTACAAGGCCTAGCATCTTTAGGCGCAATCTTTTTTATAATTCAGCTATCAAATACGCCATCAAATCAAACACTGCTCTATA
Organism: uncultured Candidatus Saccharibacteria bacterium; assembly: GCA_964574655.1. Taxonomy (GTDB): domain Bacteria; phylum Patescibacteriota; class JABMPQ01; order JABMPQ01; family JAQVVF01; genus JAQVVF01. The sequence goes on along the minus strand of CAZNOH010000001.1, from coordinate 469,400 downwards.
TTGCAATCTCTCAACTTGCTATTAACTTCATCTACTTTATATCGTTGCTAATCTACGCCTCAAAAGTCGTGTTCAAGCCAAAATTCGCCTTAAAAGCCTTGAAAGGCATGCTTAAAAAGTCATACTTGTTTGCATTATCAGAATTATTCTTTACAGTTTATTTCCAGGTCGATCAAATTGTTATTTCTGTAATGAAAAACGCTCAAGATGTTGGATTCTATTCCGCACCATTCAAAATTATTATCTTTTTTTTATTTATCCCAAGAATCTTAGTCCGTATTTCTCGGCCATTTATGTATAAGCTTTTTTATGATGGCTTAGATAAATACAAAAGAATCAACATTTTTTTTCATCGCTATTATTCAGCAATTGGCATTCCTCTTGGAATTTTGACAGTACTATTAGCTCAGCCAATAATTTTGTTTTTATTTAAAGAACAATATTCAGCTTCTATACCTGTTTTAAGAGTTTTTGGTTGGTTTTTAATGTTCTATTTTATTTCCGTAGCATCATCCCAATCATTAACAACACTTTTAAAACAAAAAACATTAACCAAAATACAGGCAATAACAGTAATCTTGAACCTAATCTTAGACATCATTTTTGTTTACTATTTTGGATTTATCGGTGCTGCTTATGCTACATTGATCGTCCAAATCATTGCATCGGGTTTATACATTTATTATGACGCCAAATATATGGAAGAAAAAATAATGAACATAATAAAACCGCTATTTTCGATAACGGCTGCAGGAATTGCAATGGCGATTTTTACTTATATTTTAAGAAGTAAAGTAGAGTTTATAATTCTAGGTATTTTGTCTTGTCTTGTCTACATTCTATTCCTTTTTATCTTTAGATTTTTTAATGAATATGACATTAAATTAGTCAGACAAATAATCAACAAAAGAAATAAGGAACAAGATACTTTATAACTTCGTCTTTATAACTTCGTCGCATCAATTTTAAAAATAATAACCTCGCCAAGATTGTCTGAGTCAAAAAACTCAGCTTTTTTTTCTAAAAAATCAGTCTTTAATAATTTATCTTGATATTTCCAGTCAATATCAGCCTTGGTGCTAAAAGATCCAAGAACTTTTTTTCCAGCATACAAATACTCAATGTTATTATTCTTATAAAATTTTCTTGAAGCATCGGAAGTTGGATCGAAAATCCAAGGACATTCACCTTTATAATTGACACAATCGCTACCATCTATTACAGTCCTGCCAGTTAATAAATTAATGTAACTACCCCAACTCCTCATTGCCAACGTCTTTGGAAAAGACAAAATAATAGAATTTTCATCCGTGTTATTACGAATCCAAGATAAAGCCTCAGAATCAGATACTTGCAATCTCACTTTTTGATTATAATTAATTGAATTATTAATAAAATTTAAAGCACTAAAAAATAATATTAATATTAAAATGATTTTTACGACAAAATAGCTTTTATTTTTTAAAAATAATCCAACTATCAGAAAAAAATAAGCAATTATCACAATAAGAGGCAAAGCTAGGTCCAAAGCAAACCTTTCTGGCAAAATGAAAAATGAAAAGCGAGTTCCAATGAATAATGCAAGTATCCAGCAAAGAATAATAATTTTTTCAACTTTATTTATCGATCTAAAAAAGAAAAAAGGAATAGCAATTAATGAAAAAACAAATATGAAAGCTCCTAAATGATTATCGTATGCTTTCCATGGCACAACAGACGGCGGAACTTCTGAAGTAACATTGCCGTTTAAAACTTGATTGCTAACAGACAATATTTCATAAAATTGGAATTTCACGTTGTCCAAAAAAATAGCCGTGTAATACTCATAAGTCAACGGCAACATTGTAACTAAAAGTGCAAAAAATAAAATAACATAATTCTTAAAATAAATATTCTTAAAATTTAACAAATATTTTTGCAAAAAAGGGATTTTTGATAAAAGTTTAAGAAAAAATAATGCACAGCCCAACAAAAGCAATGTCAATACCATATAAGTAGTTGACAGTGAATGAGTCAAAAACACACCGCCAAAAAACAAAAAGCACAGAATTATTTTTTTATAATCGATGTCTTTTTTAATAAATAAGTCTTTCAAAAAAGCCAGACCAAATAAAAATAAACAGAGCCCAGCAAAAAGATTAAGATAAGTACCAATCGTATAAGCAAAATTTGGTTGTCGTGAAACAAATACGAGCAAAACAACAGAAATAATCGCTAACAGCTCATTTTTAAACAATTTTCTGACTAAATAGTAAAATGCCAAATAAGAAATAATAAAAATGAAAGGCACAACATACAAAGTTGTTGTTACAATATCCTGACCAGTTATAAACGATTCTATTGCCAAAAGCGTATGAAACAATGGCGGATCTAAAGATCCAGCCCAAGCTTTTGTGAATCCTTGATCAATTATTCCTTGCGCTTCAGTCATATGTCTTGTTGGATCATCACCAGGCGGAACGATATAGTTATATTGAAAAATTCCATAATAAAAATGGAAAAATAACAAAACTAAAAGCAAAAGCAATATTACTGCTCCTAGATTTTTTTTAACGAATTGCCAAAAATTAATTTTGCCAGAGGATTTTGCAACAAAATTCAACGCTTTTTTATCCAAACCATTTCTCAAAGAAAATAAAGATTGAGAAAAAATAAATTCTTTAACAAACAAAATTATCAAACCAATAATAATCAACAAAGATAATTCAACTACTGAACTTAAAAATGTAATTTTCACACCAAGCTTGCTTAACAAGAATACAAGCATCGGCGACATAACAAAAGATAAACCAAACGACAAGATAATTCTATCAGCCAATCTTAAAGATTTTTTTTTCAGCGTCGTATCAGCGTTAGAAATTAGCGTCTTATCAGCGATTAATATAAAACTCCAAATATAGCCAGGCAAGAATAAAACAAAAACACTACCTAAAACAAACCTCAAAGATTCTAAAATAGTAAGCTTGAAAGACAAAGCAAAAACTGCAACCAACATAGAAGCTATAAAAAGAAAAAATCCAAATATTACTTTTTTATTGCTCATTTTTATTTTTAATTTCTACTGAATCGCTAGATATAAAAGCTAGCAAAATGCCAAAAATCAAACCAAAAATTAAAACCATCTGGCTATTTAGATACTCGTTAAGGACATAATCAGTCCAAGAATTAAAAATCGTCAACAGAATAAAAAGTATTAAACACAATAGAAAACCAAATTCACAAATTTTTATCAAATATAATTTCATATTTTTTAATTACATCAGCGTTGAATCAGCGTTAGAAATCAGCGTCGAATCAACGCTTGCTTCAGTCTTGCATAAAAATTCTTAAACTCAGCTTTATTATAATTTTTATTTAAATTCAAATCAATTTCTGTTAGAGATAGCTGATTTTGTTCATTTACTCCTTGCGCCGAAATTGCAAAAACTAATTTATTATTTTTAATATAATAATTGCTCAATAAAAACTCCCTTAAATTAAAATTTGCACATGCTTTTTTCCATTGTGAATCAATAACCATAACTTTTGTTTCAACAAATTCATATTTATTAACGGCTTTTTCAGCTCCTAGCTTTAAAGATGTTGATTCTCCACTATATTTTACGCACAAGTCAGCATCGTTAAAATTAGGAGGTATTCTGACAGCAAAATAAATTAATTCTGCCTTAAATTTCTGCGAGTAGTCGCTACCAATGTGCTCAATGGGTGATAATCTATACCAAGGATACAAACTAGAAAAACGCAAAGAATCATCAGGATTAAAGTTATAAGAAATCGTCATCTTCTTATCAAATACAAAAAACATTGACAAAACATAAATTATCACTGCAACAAACAAAATCCAAATTGTTATTTTTAATATTTTCATAATATCAGCATATTATCAGCGTTAGAAATCAGCGTCATATCAGCGATTGCAGAAATCAGCGTAAAATCAGCGCTTGCTAATCAAAAATTAGTCTCCAAAGAATCTTCTAAATAATCTCTAAATTCCATAATCGCTTTTGCATCATAAACTCTTTCTGACAGAAACAAATTATTCTTATCTTTAGATTCATATAAATTCAAAGCCAGAACATTTTCAACTGATAAAACAGGCGGAGTATTATAAATTCTGTTAGCCACTTTCTTATTTATAACTTCTTTATTTTTTAAGTACTTAGCAAGCAAAGAATCAGAGCTCAAAGATTGATAAGCAAAACTAAAACTATTTACTAATTCCAGATTATCATTTTTATATGGATAAACAATTAAATCATCCTTAGAAGTTAAAAAATAAACTTTGTCATAGTTTTTAACTAAATTTTGCAAAGTTTCAAATGACTTTTCATCTAACAAAGTCTTTAATTTAACAACAACCTCGTCATTATCTAGCTCTTTTTGAAATTTTTCAGCCTCAACTATAAATTCTTTTTTAGAATATAATTCTCGTCTTGGAACAACATTAATCTTGTACAAATAATGCATGGCATATGACCATTTCTGCCAGCTCCATCCAGGATTCATTACAACCAAATCGCTATCCTTAAATTGCTGACTAAACTTTTTCAATTCTTTATCAACGCCAACATTTTCTCTATAAAAAATTATCGGCAAAGATATCAAGAAGTTTCCAATGATTAAAATAATAATTGCTTTCTTAACAAAGCTAGCTAAATTTGATTTTGTTGCGTCCAATCTATACCAAAGCATAGAAACTAAAATAAAAATCAAAGGTAAAAAAATAGGATAAAAACGACGCATAAACCAAGGCTGATCAATCGCAATTTGTGCTCTAAACAAGAATAACAAAGAAGGAAGGCATAACAAAACCAAAATCAGTTCTTCTTTTTTAAAGACTTTTTTGTAGAGACCAATCAAAATAATAACTAAATAAAATAAAACTAGATAAAATCCCAATGCTTTGAAATTAAATTGGATTTGATAAAAAGACCAAACTAAATTAGAACCTTTTAAAAATAAAACTAGCTCGTATAGACAAGCTCCTAAAATAATAATTACAAAAATGGTTCTTTGTCCATTTGTTATCAAATAGTTAATAACTTTCTTGCTTGAAGCAAGAGCATATTTTCTAAGAAGATAATATAAAATTGCGCATAATAATAAAACAATAAATAACATTAAAAATACTTTTGAAAATAACTTCCAAGGATCATAGAATTGCTTATAAAAATAAGCTAACCCATCATATTTTTGCAAATATGCACCAAAAAATATCAATGAAACAGCAATTATGCCAGCGCCAACTAGAGAATTCCATGCAATCTCTATTTTCTGTCCAAAATAGCCGACTCTTAACTTTTTGCTTGCCAAAATCACAAGAAAGATAACGATTGCAACGACTAAATAAAGCAAAGCCTCAGCTCGAATAAAAATACAAAATAATAATGAATACATGCTAAAAAACAAACGAGATATCTTTTTGTTTTTCAGGCCATCAAAAAATAATAAAACTGCCAACCAGAAAAAAACCATAAACAAGTTTTCAGAATTTAGTCTTTTTGTAAACCAGAAAGTTGTATAAAAAGTGCCCAACAATAGCAAGGAAAATAAGGCAGTTCCTTTAGTTGCCAGATCAGAAATCAAGCAATAGATTAAGCTAAGAAATAATATCATTAACAAACAATTCGCCCAGAGCATCGCATTTATTCCGCCAAAAAGAAAATATACAGCTAAATAGACAACGTATCCAGGTAAAAATTGAGAAGTAAAAACATTACCTTCTAAATTTCTGAAACCAGAATAAGCATGAGTGAGCTGATCATCAAAAGAAAGCGATCCAGTTTCAGTCAATTTGATTGCTGCTGACATATAACTTGCGTCATCTCTGCCCAAAGGAACTCCATGATGAAAAAAAGAAATTAATAAAGAAAAAATAATAATCGCACCAAAAACTACAATATCAGTTCTCACAAAGCTTATTTTTTCCTTGTTAAAAAGAATCCAAACCAAAAAACCTAGAGCGGACAATATTAAAACAAAAACAACGCTCATCTTATTAAACCAAGCAAAAATTGCCAAACCGATCAAAATCGTTAGACAAAAGGCAAAAAATAAGGTAAATTGTTTAAGAATAGTAGGCATTTGTTTTAAAAACTAACTATCAGCGTCCTATCAGCGTTCGATATCAGCGTATAATCAGCGCTTGTTTTGTATTATAACATAAAAATGGAAAATCAGAAAGTTGACAACTGGCCGAAAGTTACAATCGTTTTTCCAAGCTGGAATGGCAAAAATGATACTTTGGAATGCTTAAAATCTCTACAGAAACTTAATTATCAGAAAAATAATCTTGAAATAATTATTGCCGATAATGGCTCCAATGACGGCTCACAAACAGCAATAAAGCAAGAGTTCGCAAAAATGACAGGCTATGCCAATCTAAAATTAATAGAAATAGGACAAAATATCGGCGCGCCAGCAGCATTGAATTTAGCCATTAAAAGCTCTGAACAAAATTATGATTTCATTTGGAAACTAGATAACGATGTTGTTGTTGATCAAAATTCATTATTATATTTAGTCAAAGAAGCAATAAAAGAAAAAAACATTGGCATGGTTGCTGGAACAAATTATTATTATGATCAGCAGACAACAATCTGGGCAATTGGCGGGAAAGTTGACCTTACTTTTGGTTTAAGCCGAAATATTGGCAAAAACAAACAAGACCAAGATCAATTCAAAAAAGATTCTACTTTTGATTATTTACCAGGCTGTGCTTTATTAGTTAAAAAAGAAGTAATCCAAAAAATCGGCCTTTTAGATGAAAAATATTTTGTTTATTACGATGAAACAGATTGGAATATTAGAGCAAAACAAGCTGGATTCGATCTAGTCTTTATTCCAGAAGCAAAGATCTGGCACAAAGCATCAAAATCAACAAAAGAGGGAAGTGTCTTTAAAAATTACTATCTAACCAGAAATAAAATTTTATTTATAAAGAAATTTAATCATAAAAAGCTTAATACAGTTTTACCACTAGTTGCAATTTTTTTAATTGATTTGCCATTTCGCTGGATTTTTAGAAGCAAAATACAAGATTTGCCAAACATACTGAAAGGGGCGACTTGGGGAATATATGATGCTTTAAGCAATAGTCCCAAAGCAAGAATACTAAAATAATGTTAAAATTTTTCTTCAAATATTTAATAAAAGATAAAATTAGATTAACAGCTTTTAACAAGCTAGTTGTTTTAAGATTATTAAAAAAATGTTTAAAGAAAAATAGCCAGCCTGAATCATACATCTATGAATATAATGCTAAGACAGTCAATAAAACACTAGATTTCATGAATAAAAAGCAAGGCGCTATTGATTCAATGTGGCTACAACGTGGCTTGATTTGTGAAGATAAAGATTTTAATGACGAAACAAAAATTGCTCATGGCTCAACAACTACACTCAAAAAGACAAACGGCAAAAATTATCTAAGCGATGAAGATCTAGATTTTATTGAAAAAATAGATCCAATAAAAGTAAAAATAATAAAAGAAACGCATCAGCAATTAGAAGACTTTTATAAAAAAGCACTTTGCAATAAAAATTTAGTATATCAACAAGAAGAATTAACAAAGATCGGACAAATTCTCAATCAAGGTCTATGCTACAAAAAAGATTTTACTTTTCATCGCGGAGAAATTAATAATTCTTTAAAATTATATTTCAACAGAATTGGTGATGGATTTAAAAATTTGAACAAAACCGGAATTTTTGTTTTTGATGAAAAAATTGATTTGCTTGTAAAAGGAGCGGAATTTCTATTTAATCTAAAAACTGCCAAAGCAATTGAAAAAAAGGCTGGCGGTAAATTTTATGTTTTGAATCCTTTTGCCAAGAAATATATTGCTCCTAAAGCTAACCGAGTTTTGAATACTGGAGTCTATGATTTACCTCACTTGGGCCATGCTTCAAAAATTAAAAATCTTAAAGAATCAATTGCTAAAAATGGAAAGCTCATTATTGGATTAACAAGCAATAAAAATGTTCGCGGTATAAAAAATAAGCAAGTTGTTTTTTTAGCAAAAGACCGAAAAATAATGCTTGAATCATTAAGATATCCAGATAAAATAATTCTTGAACCAGGCAACAGCAAAATATTCAAAGATTTTTATGATTATGCAAGTCTTCCAATATATTCAAAATTTTTGCACCGTTTTTAGGAACCATCTATTTAAATCTGTCATCTCGAACCGCAGTGAAAGATCCCGTAGATTCTAAAACAAACGGGATTTCTCGCTTCGCTCGAAATGACAACATAAAAATGCCTCAAATTTCAGAACTAAAAAAAGTTTGCCGTAAAAACAAAGAAAAATACCATAATTCATGGGCATATTATTTTTCTCGCCATTTTTCAATTTATTTTACTTGGTTTTTTTGCCATACTCCTATCACTCCAAATCAATTAACTTTCATTCAAATAATTTTAGCTTGGCTAGCAGGATTATCATTAATTATTTGGCAACGTCAAGGAATCATTGCTTGGATAGCTTTAATGCAATTATCTTTTATCTTTGATCTAGTCGATGGGGAAGTCGCTAGATACAAAAAGAAATCATCATTATTCGGCGTGATTTTAGATTCATTCGGCCATGTCTTAATCAATCCAGCAGTTTATTGGAGCTTGAGCTTATTCATCTATTTCCAAACTTTTGACGTCTGGATAATCTATTTAGCAATAATTTTATCAGTTTTTTTAATCTCGCCATCAAAACATGCATTAATGCGAGGAATACTTTTTTTAACAACCAAAAAAGATAATCCAATTTATAATTATGAAAATTTAAACAAGCAATTTCCACAAGAATATCAGCCTCCAAAACAAAGAAATAGCATTAAAAATAAATTTGAAAAATTATTAAAAACAATCTCCGAATTTCCAAATGACATGAATATCTTTTGCATATTATTAATCATAACTTTAATTTTTAATAAAACATTTTTTATCACAGCTGGTCTAATTTTCTTTTCTTCCTTGATAATCATTAAAGAATTCTATTTCTTATACCAGATAAAAAAGAAAAATCTAATCGAAAAAGAATACCTCAAAATTTACCAAAAATAAAAAAAATCAAAAAACTGGACAATCTCGTCCAGTTTTTATTTTATAATCGTTGTAGAGACGTTGCATTGCAACGTCTCTACGCTTTCTTTATTTATAATTCGGTTTCTGTAACTGATTCAATGGAATCTTGTATTTCATATTATAAATCTCGGTTGCCGGCTTCCCGTCCATATATTCTGGGACTTGCAATCCCATATAATCAAGAACAGTTGGTGTAATATCCAAAATACTGATTGGCTCAATTTCTTTGCCAGCCAAAATATTAGGACCCAATGACATAAATATTCCATCTTGATCATGATAAGAATTTGTATGCGAAGTAGTTGAAACAAACAATTTATCATCAAATCTAGCAACAGCCAATCTCTTTTCACCATTAACTTTAAAAAGGATATCTGGGGCTTCACCAATAAAATCTCCATGATATTGTTCCTCGCAAGTCATAACATCAGTAAAAACTTTATCACCATTTGGATCAGTAATTAATCTTAATTTATCAATTATTTCAGATCTTAACTTATTATAGTCTTCCTTGCTTACAACGCCGTCATTCTCTCGACCAATCAAATTAATATTTACGCCCCAAGTTGATTTTGCACCTAATTGAGCATAAGCAGTAGTATTCTTCCAATCAATCGTCTTAGTTGATTGTGGAATATTCTCACGAATTATATTTTTAATTGATCTAGGCATAATATTTCTAAATTTATCAATAAACTTATTTTTGAATAATTTTTGTCTATCAAAATTAATAAAGTGAAAAAATTTACGAAGCAAAGAAGTATTACCTTGCTTTTCATGAACTTGACGCCAACCTTTTGAAACAACATCGTTGATTTCTGACTTTGCATATTTCAAATATCCATTCTGATTTAACCAAGCCATAATATTAAAAGTCTGGCTATAATCGTTAAATCCATGATCAGACATTACAAATAATCCCGTCTCATTATCCATTAATTTCAAAATTTTGCCCATCAAATTATCAAGAGTTTGATAAGTTCTAATAACTTTATCTTCTTCATGCCAAAAATCATGTCCGCAAATATCTGAACAACGAAATACAATCATCGAAAAATCCCATTTTTCAGATGTATAATATTTTTTCCAAATTTCATATCGAGCTTTATCAACCGAAACCATTGCTTTAAATCTTTCTTCTCCGCCTTTATTGCGTAAATTCAATTCCATTGAATCAATAACATAATTTTGCTTTCTTAATTCTTCTTCGAAAGAAAGGGGAGTCGCATATCTTCTCGAAGATAATGACAATAATCCGCCAACCAATTTTCCATTAATTTCTTCAGGCGGGTAAGTCATAGGTACATTCCAGACCAAACATCTCTTTCCTTGCTCCGACAATATTTTCCATAATGACTTCACTTTTACATCTGAAAAAGTATGTATTTTTCTATCTTCAAGATTAAACTTGTGCGTTGATAAGAAATGAAAAATACCATGTTTTCCAGGATTCACACCAGTATAAAAAGAAGGCCAAGCTGGCACAGTCAAGAATGGAATAGTGCTCTTTAAAATTCCATGACTTCCTTTTTCTAATAAATATTTAAAAGTAGGCAATAGACCTTTTTCACTATATTTTTTTATAGCTCTAAAAGTTCCGCCGTCAATCCCAACAATTAATGCTTTTTTCATATCAATTTTTATTTTAACCTTTATAATTTAGTCATAATATAATACGAATTTACGAATAATGCAAATGATACAAATATGCAAATCAGAAGTATTCGTAATTCGTATCATTCGCATTATTCGTACCACATTCGTATTATAATTTTCGTATTATTTCTTCAAAAACAGACAAGTATCTACCGCAAATCCTATCCCAACTATAATGCCTAATATTATACTCTAATGAATTTCTTGCAAATAATCTCGCTTTATCAGGATCATTTAAGAATTGATTAATCTTTTTTATAAAAATTTTAGTATTTATTGTCTCAACTAAAATTCCATTTTTGCTATCTTTGATTGCATCTTTTATACCCTCAATATCTGAAGCAATGACAGGCAAGCCCCAATTTGATGCTTCTATAGCAACTATACCGAAACCTTCCAAATCATTTTTGATCCTAATATTTGGCATAACAAAAAGATCAGAAGCAAAACACACCTTCTGTAATTCGCTATCAGAAATCCTGCCTAGCAAAAAAACTCTATTTTCTAATTTTTGATTTTCTATCAAGCTTTTTATTCTTGATGCATCGTTTCCAGAGCCAACAATCAAATAGTCAATACTTTCGTCAATATTCGGCATCACATTTTTCACGAACCAAGCAACGCCTTTTCTCTTTATTAATCTGCCGACAGTTACTATGACCTTTCTCCTTTTCATTTGCTTCTTGCAATATTTAATCAAATATTTTTTGTAGCCAGATTTAATTTTAAGATAAGAAGCGCGAGATGAAAGCATGGAATCCAAAACATCGCTCTTGTGAAAATTAATACCATTGGGAATGAATAAACATTTTTCCTTAGCAACATTTCTTTTTACACACTCATCAATCGTAGAATTGGAAACACATATTATTTTATCAAGATATTTCAAATGCCTAATTATCAAAAATTGATATAAAGGATTTGAATAAGTCACATCTAAGCCATGTACAGTTATCAAAACCGGTTTCTTTGTTAATCTTCTCAGAATAACAGCAGCTAAAGCCATAAAAGAATCACAAAAATAAATCAAATCGCAATCACGAGCCATAAAAAAACCCTTGATAATAGAATAAGGTATGAACCAAATTAAATGCCACTGAGATCTCTTTAAGGCAATTATTCTCTTCTGACAATCTATATTTTCAATCAAACCCTTGCTATATTTTTCCATTCCACCAATTTGTGGCGGATATTTTCTAGTTATAAATAAAACTTTCATAGCTTTAATTGCTCAATTGCTAAATGCTCAATTGTTAAACGATTTTCAACGCCTAACAATTTAACAATTGAACAATTTAACATTTAGCATCTTATCTACCCGCTCCTATTTTCTAAACTCCATTCGTTTTATCTTGTATAATATTTCCTCTAAAAGCTTTCTATTCCAGCCAATAGCCGAACCTAAAAGACCGATTACTAAGACTTGAAAACCAATCATCATCAAAGCGCCAGCTAGAATTAAAGATTGAATATGTCCTTGGCCATTGCTGTTCAAAAAATAATATAAAAATCTAACAACAAACAGCAAGCCAGTGCCAAACAAAACAGAGCCCAATATACTCATTACTCTCAACGGCTTATAGATTGTAAAAGTCCTAACAATAACCATCAACGATTTTGCAATATGAGAAGGAATGCTCTTGATCAATCTTGATTTTCTGTTTACTTTTCGAGCACGAATTGGCACTTCTGCAATCAGCAGGTCATGATCTAAGGCTTGTATAATCGATTCATGAGTATAAGTATGCTTTGACAAAATATTTATTTTCATCGCAGCCTCTTTTGTATACGCTCTGAATCCAGAGGACACATCATATTTTCTCGGCAAATCAACGATTTTATAAACAACATAATTGCCAAACATATTTCCATATTTATTAAATTTTGGCATGAAATCTAAGTCTCTAACACATCTGTTAGCAATAACAATATCAGCCTTATTTTTCAATATCGGATCAATCAAGTCTGGAATTCTTGACTGATCATAATGATTATCAGCATCCGTGTTTACAATAATGTCAGCGCCAAACCAAAGAGCGGAGGTTACAGCATCTTTAAAACTGATTGCCAACCCCTTGTTTTTTTTATGAGAAATTACATAATCAGCTCCAGCTTCCTTTGCTTTTGTTGCTGTATTATCAACAGATCCATCATCCAAGACTAATACTTCTACCTTTTTTATACCAAAAATCTGCCTAGGAATTTCTCTAATTACCTCAGCTATATTTGCTTCCTCATTATATGCAGGAATTGTTATTATTAGCTTCATAAAATTTTTTAGTCTAATCTCAGCGTTATATCAGCGTTAGAAATCAGCGTAAAATCAGCGCTTATTTCATATACTATCTTATATTTTACTCTATAATAAAAAAAAATCAATCCTTAAGGAATCCTAAGAATTAATATTATTTCTCTGAAATATCACTTTAAGCCTTGCTTTTTGCTAAACAAAACTTTGAGTTGACTCAGCTCGCCATTTCTGAAAAATCCAGTCGCAAAAAGCAAAATAAAGAACAGCAACAATAAACCAAGATTCAATAATATTGAAGTATAAAATTCAAAATTCTGAAATAAATAACTTAATGCTAGTAAACAGCCACTAATCAAAACCAATTTAATTATTCTTGACCATTCATAAACAACCTTATAATAATAATTTGAAACCAGATAAGTCAAGACAACCATTAATACAAAACAAACAAAAGTTGACCAAGCAGCAGCCATCATTCCATATTTTGGAATAAAAATAATATTCAAAACTATATTCAAAACAGCTGGAATGCCAACAAGCAAGGGATAATATTTTGTTTTTTCTTCCAAATGCAACCCAGGAACAATAACGAAATGCATTCCATACAAAACATAAGAAAAACAGATCAATGGAATAATTCTATAAGCTTCAAAATATTCCGGAGATGAGACCACTTCCACAATTTGTTTAGCAAAAATCGAAATAGCTAATGCTACGAAGCTTGATAATAACAACCAATAAGTCAAAGTCCTAGCATAAATTTGCTTAGTATCATTTCTTTTAGCTACAGAAAAAGAAATAGTCGGCCAAGCTAATTGAAAAGGAATAACAAGCAAAATTGAGACGATAAAGCCAATTTTATAGCCAAGAGAATAAAGACCAACTTCCGTCAAAGAATCATAAACTTTCAAAAAATATCTATCAGACAAATCCATGACCCACATTGCTAAAGATGCCGGAATGATTGGAATTCCAAACGCAAACAATTTTCTCAATAAATCTCTAGAAAAACTTAATTTAAAATACGGAATCAAATTAAAAATAAAAGGCACACTAATAAAAACTTGGGCAATAAAATTTCCAAGCATTATGCCGAAAACACCCATTTCTGCATACGCAACAAAATAAATATTAAGACCCAAAACTAATGAAAATTTTAATAAAGAAAAAATAATATATTTTACAGATTTTTCTTCGGCGCGAAAAACAGAAAAAGCGAGCGCTAAAAAAACAGCAAATAAATTTGTTATTAATAACAAATTAACTAAATCAGCATATTGGGTGCCACCTAAGAAAGCATTTGCCAAAAAATCTCTAAAAAACCACAAAATTAATGTTGATAAAGTTGCAAGCGGAATTATAAATAAAAATGCCGTACCAACCAATTGTTTTTGCTCGATATCTGTCTTGCAGTCTCGCTCATAACATTTAAAAAGAGCTGAAGCAAACCCAAAAGACAAAAGCATTGATAAAATTAAAATCAAAGTATTCAAAATCTCCAACTGGCCATAGTCAGCAGGGGATAAATACCTCGTATACATTGGAATCAAAATAAACCCAACAATTCCTTGGGCTAAAGATCCAATTGCATAAATAAAAGAATGTTTAAATAGTCTTTTAAATTGATCTAACATATCAATATAATAACACCAAAATAAGATTTTGTGAATTTCAAAAATATGTTAATATAAATTATAAAATCAATTTAATTAAAACAAAATGAAAAAAGTAATCATTGTCGTAACAATTATCTTGGCATTATTTACTATCCAAAATTGCAATGCATCCTATGGAGATGTAACGACTTGGCTCAGCAGAATCTATGCGGGAGATGGAGGCAATCCTTTAGGCGCTTATTTTGATTTTCCTGAAGACGTCATGTTTGATGATCAAGGCAATATGTTTATTGCTGACACTTATAATAACGTAATTCGCAAAGTTAATACTAATAACATCACATCAACTGTTGCTGGAACAGGATCGTATGGCTATCGAGATGGTGATGCTTCTTCAGCAAAATTTGGTCAACCTCGTGGCTTGGCTGTATCTGGATCAACGATAATTGTTGCTGATACTTGGAATCAAAAAATCAGAAAAATATCTGGCAATCGAGTTACTACAATTGTTGACGAAGACTTGAATTTTCCAAAAGGCGTAGCTATTTATGGCTCAACTGTATACATTTCAGATAGCCTAAATGGCGCAATAAAAAAAGTGTCCATTAATGGCGGTAAAGTCACAACAATTCAGAAAGGCCTTGGTCTGATTGAGCCAGAAAAATTAAAAGTTGATTCTTCAGGACAATATCTATATGTAGCAGACTACAAAGCCCACAAGATATTCAAAATAACTATTAGCAACGGAAATATTGAATTAATTGCTGGAAGTGGCAAGAGTGGCTACAAAGAAGGTATTGGCGCAAACGCAGTTTTTCAAAATTCAGCTGGCGTAGTAATTGACGAAGGGCAAAATGCACTTTTTGTGACAGACGGGAATGGCTATACCGACCGTGTCAGAAAAATAGATTTAGCAACAAAAGAAACTAGTCTTGTTGCCTGGGATTCCGATATGATTGGTATTAATTATCCAAAAGGTATTGATATAAAAAATAATCATGTCTATATCTGCAATATGGGGCTGGGAAATATCTATCGCTTTAATCGATATACTGGCATTATTAGAGACAAGGGTGAACTTGTTGCCGGCAAAAAAAGATTTCAAAATGATTTCGGAAGCAAAAAAAAATCTCTAGTCGGCTGGCCAACTTATCCTATTTATTCTAAAAACAAAAAATCAATCTATTTAGCAGAAAACAATTTAATTAGAAAAATAAAAGTTGCCACTAGAAAAACAAGTCTGGTTACTGGCGATGTTGTCGATTCATATGTAGAAGGAATTGGTGCAGTCGCGCGTTTTAGTCATATTGGCTCTCTTGTCTTATCCAAAGATGGACAGACAATATTTCTTTCAGATCAATGGAATAACAAAATCAGACGCTTAGATCTAGATACCTTGCAAACAGAGCTTGTTTCTGGCGGAGGCAGAACTAATTGTACAGGCCGTTCTTGCAATGGTTATAAAGAAGGCACAAAAAAATCAGCCCACTTCAGCAATCCATTAGGTCTCGCAATTTCCCCAAATCAAAAATATCTTTATGTCGCAGATACAGCAAATGAAAGAATTCGCAAAATAAAAATCTCTACTGGAAAAACATCTTTAATTGCTGGATCAGGCCAGACAGGATTTGCAGATGGCACAGGAAATAAAGCAAAATTTAGCCGTCCGTATGGTCTTACAATCAACAAAACAGGCACTAAATTATATGTTGCTGATTCCTACAACAATCGAATTAGAGAAATTGATATACGCACCAAAAAAGTAACGACTTTTGCTGGCAATGATGTCCGTGGCTATCGTGATGGCTATGGCGATGATGCATCTTTTTCTACGCCTAATTTTGTGATAATGGACAATGACAATTTTTTGTATACCTCCGAAGCAGGCACTCATACTATCAGAGTTATCAATCCTAATAATGGCTTAGTAAAAACAATTACTGGCACAGATACCAGAGGTTTTCAAAATGGCGACAGATATCATACTGAATTCAATAATCCCTCAGGAATTCTTCCAGATCATAAAAAAGGCAGACTCCTTGTCGCCGATACTTGGAATGATCTAATTAGAAAAGTAGATATTACTGGCTCTCATAAATTTTACGAAAAAGCACCAATTGTCACTGGAGTTTTACCAACAAATCACTATCCATATTCAGGCAATCCGAATGAAACAAAATTTCTTGATATAACTGGCTATAATTTTATGTCAGCAGCAACTGTTTATTTTGGAAATTATAAAGCTAACAAAACATATTTTAAAAACCCCAATGCATTAACAGCTGTAATTCCATTTGGTAAAATGCCAGGCGGAACCTATGATGTCAAAGTTGTAAATATTGACGGTCAAGAATATGTCAAAAAAGCCGCATTTATTATAGAATAATATTTTTATTAGCAAATAATTTGCAAAAATTAGCAAATGATTAGCGATATTTATGAAATATAATGTAATAATGTTCAACATGTCAGAATTCCGAGAATGGAAATCTGGCATTGTTAATAGAAATTATCACATTTTGCACAATTTATCGGAGAAGGATCAAATCAACAAAATATTTGCTGTTGATTTTTTACCCTACACAAAAAAAAGAGCTTTGCGAATTTACACGCAATCAATTCTAAAATCAAATGGAGGCAAAAGAATCTACATGGACTTAACTTCAAAATTAGTAGAATACAGCGACAAAATTTACGCTTACTCAACGATTGACTCGATATTTAGTGAACAAAAAGTCTATAAAAAAATAAATAAAATAATCAAAAAGAAAAACATTTTTAAAGAAAAATATCCAATTTTAATTTGGTCATATTTTCCAATGTTTTCTGGTTATTTCGATTATTTCAAAAATTTTTCAGTATCTAAAACAATAAATATTTTTGATACTGTTGATAATTGGATGGAACATCCTAATTTTGTTAATTATACAGAAAGACTTAAAAATAATTACGATATAATTTCCAAAAAAGCAGATTACATCTTTACAGTTTCAAAAGATTTATTAAATCTTTTTCCAGATACCAAAAACAAAACATGGATACCGAATGGCGTAGACATTAATCATTTTGAAAAAAAAGCAGACAAGAAAATAATTCACGTCGGACATCCAATCATTGGCTATGTCGGCACAATTGAAAAAAGGCTTGATATAGAATTAATAAAATATTTAAGCCTAAAAAATCCTGAAAAATCGATTGTCTTAATTGGTCCAGTCTGGAAAAATACTGAAGTCAATGAATTAAAATCACAAGACAATGTGCATTTTCTTGGCCGAAAATCATATTTAGAACTTCCTTATTATATGAATGAATTTGATGTCAGCATTATTCCTCACAAAATTGATAAGTATACAAAATCAATGAATCCTTTAAAATTGTATGAATATCTAGCTTGTGGAAAGCCAATTGTCACCACTCAAATTGCAGGAATTGAAAAATTTCAGGAACTTATCTATACCGCCAAAACAAAGGAGGAATTCAACGAAAAAATTAATCAAGCTTTGAAGGAGAATAATAGAGAGCTAGAAATCAAAAGAAAAGAATCAGTTCAAAATGAAAACTGGAAGAACAGAGTTAATCAGATGCTTGAGCTAGTTTCTACTCGGCTTTAGCCGAAGGGTCGTAATGCTTTAGCTTTAGTCGACTCCAGAACTAAAGTTCATTAAAAATTTTGGATTGCAAAATTTTTAATCCCCTTGCCTAAAGGCAGGTAGAAATTATGAACAAATTAGCAATCAAACAATGAACCAATTTAAAAAATTTATATTTCCAATTATCATCATCGCGATAGCGTTTCTTTTTTATTTTCCAAGTTTAAATGACAATTTCTTGTCAGACGATTATGATCACTTAATGTTCGCCAGATCAGTTGATAATGTCGAAATGATTCCAGGCATCTTCAAAATTCCAGGCGATATGTACCGACCAGTCATGAATTTATCAATTGTTATTGATTATTTAATTTATCATTACCATCCAACAGGTTTTCACTTCACTAGCTTACTACTATTTATATCATCCGCACTTTTAATCTACGCAATCGTCAAAAAAATATCAAAAAATAACTTAATGGCTTTTTTCGCCAGCTTGATTTTTATCGTCATTCCAAATCATTTTGAAACAACGGTTTGGATTGGCGGTCGAACTGATCTTCTTGCTTGCTTTTTTTATTTACTGACTATCTATTTATTCATCAAATATTCTTTAACACAAAAAAGTTCATGGCTCATTTTATCCTATTTATCAGCAATTCCTGCTTTTTTCAGCAAAGAAATCTCCATGACCTTGCCATTTGTTCTTGCATTAATTTATCTTTTTTATTTAAGAAAAGAATCAAAACTAAGTTTTAAAAAAATATTTTTATTATGGCTTCCATATCTTGTTTTGCTAATAATTTATTTTGTAATCAGAAAACAAATAGTAGGCAGTTGGATTGGAGGTTATAGATTATTTGGAGAAGTATCTTCAACACAATTTTCGCCCAAAGCAATTCTGCTACCATTTTACTTTGTTAAATATTTATTTAATTTTGAATATTTAGGATCATTTATTCCAAAATTAGCCAGCAATTTTTCAGCCAATCTAGTTGCTTTATCTGGAATGTTTATCTTTTTAATTTCTGTATTTTTATTAAATTTAAAAAGACTTAAAGATCTAAATTTTTGGAAAAACATTGTTTTCCTAGTTTTCATAATTTATTTTGTTTCAATTCCAAACTTTTCCATACTACCAGCCTTGAAACTAAATTTAATGAATACTCGAGTCTTATTTATTGCCTCAATTCCGATTGCTATTTTAATTTCTTATTTGATTTTTAATGATTTAAACAACAAGAAAAAAATTAAAATCGCTTTTGCGTCAATAATTTGTCTAACTTTCAGCATCGGATTTTTCTTTAACTATATGCCATGGCACAAAGCCCAAGCCAAAGCAAAAATTATTCTGGATGATATTCAACAATTACATCCAGAATTTTCTAAAATTAGTTATGCAACCTATGATAAAGAACTCTTTTTCAAAAATCTGCCAGACAATATTTACGGCGCTTTTGTATATCGAAATGGATTTCCAGAAGCTTTAAGAATTAAATTTAATAATAAAAAAATATTTGTTAATCCAAAAGAAAAAATAGTTTGGGTTGTCAAAGGAAACAAAGATGCAATAACATCACTTTGCAACTACAAAAAAAACCCTCAAACAACTGGCATTCAAGTTTTTAACTGGAATGACCAACAGAACAGATTCATCGAACAACAAGACATCGCAAGAAAACAAGAAAACAAAAAAACAATAAAGCAACAGTTTAATACTGTTATTCAAATAATTGATGATGAAAAATCAATTTATAAAGGCTGGGCTGAAACTCAACATCCTCTCGCCAACACAAGTCCAACAAATCCAGGGAGCTCAAAAGTAAATTTTCCACCCCAAATAATAGATGAAATCAACTTCAAAATGACAGCTGAAAAAAATTCTATTGCCAATTTCTTTTGGTCAACAAATAACAACACTCTTGATAAAAATAAAAATAATATTTTGCTGCCTATTAAAGCAGGGGATAATGAATACAAAATTGATTTAACAAAATGCCCAGCTTGGTTTACATCTGATGATATCAATCAATTTGAATTGATTCCAACCGAAAAAAAGCAAAAGATTAAAATAGAAAATATAGAATTAAAATAAAATAAACATGTTACTATCCATAATTATCGTCAACTGGAACACCAAAGAATTATTGCGCAAATGCATTCAATCAATTATGTCCAATGCGCCTAGTTTTGATTATGAAGTTATTGTCATTGATAATGCATCATCAGATGGCTCGGCTGATATGCTAAAATATGAGCTTGCCAAAGATCAATATTTGGATCGTTTTGATTCTGTTACAAATGCTCACGTCATTATTAATGAACAAAATCTAGGATTCGCAAAAGCAAATAATCAAGGAATAAAAAGAGCGAAAGGCGAGTATATCTTATTATTAAATCCAGATACTGAAGTCCAACATAATTGCTTGCAAAGAACAGTTAACTATATGCGAGAACATCAAGACATTGGCATTTTAGGCTGTCAACTTTTAAATCCAGATAAAACAGTTCAAGCATCGATTCGAACATTTCCGACTCTTTCATCTCAAATTCTGATACTTTTCAAACTTCACAATCTCTTCCCAAATCAAACAACTTTAAAAAAATATCACATGACTGATTTTGATTACCAAAAAAGCCAATTCGTTGATCAAGTCATGGGCGCGTATTTTCTAATTAATCGCAAAGTTATAAACAAAATTGGCCTACTAGATGAAAAATATTGGATCTGGTTTGAAGAAGTTGATTATTGTAAACAAGCAAAAAATGCTAACTTCAAAATTTACTATTTCAAAGATGCTCAAACAATTCATGCCAAAGCTCAAAGTTTTAATCAAGTTTTAGGAATAAAAAAACAAGTTTATTTGAATAATTCACTTTTGCATTATTTCAAAAAATTTCATTCGATATTCAGTTTTTTGATAATTTTGATTTTATATCCAATTAGCTTGCTGTTAGCTTTACTCGTTGATTTTGTAAAATTGTTTGTTCCTATTAAAAAAGAAAAAGATCTTTAGCTTCTACCCTACCCATGGCAGGGGTCGTTAAGTTCAAAAAAGCAATGCAAAAACCACTTCCGCCAAATCAAAAAATAATTTGGCCAGATAACTCTTTTTTCTTCCTCACAACCTCAACTTTCCTTCATTATCCGTATTTTAAGGAATCTGAACAGAAACAAATTGTTCTAAATAAATTCAAACAAATCAAAGAAGTCTTGTACGTTCCTTTTCAATCATTCAGTATCTCAATGAATCATTTCCATATTATGCTTTACTTAAAATCAGGAAAAACAATGTCTCAACTAAGGAACATATTACATAGCGGAATATCTAGAGAATATAAAAAAATTTACCGAGTCAAATGCAAAAACTTCTGGCAAACAACAAAAACATTTTTTATTAAAGACGAAAAAATGTACTGGCAAATTATCGGATATATCAACGGCAATTTACTAAAACACAGAGAAGTAAGCAGATTTGAAGATCTAAAAGAAAATCCTTTTTCAAGCTACGGATATTATGCTAAAAAATATGGAGATAATGCAATGCGAGAGTTAATTAGAAATGTAATAAATATTGACGAAGATAATGAAGGAACACTTGATCTTAAACAACTTAAATCATTAAAAACAAAGAACTTACCTCAAACCACGCTACCCTTGGCATGGCCAAGGTAGAAATCTTCTACCCTCCCCATGGGAGGGGTTTCATAAAAAAAGATAAAAAAAATCTATCAACGAATTGATAGATCAAAGTACATTTTTTAACGTTGTCGCTGTTCTTCTTCAATCACTTCAGTAGCAACCACTAAAGCTCGTTCGCTTGCATTAATAATCTCTTGACTCAGCCTAGCATCAGACAATCTTCTTTCTAAAGAATCCATTTTTGCAACAAGTTTTGCAACATTGCTAGCCTTCGTCTCATCTAGTTTCATCTGTCGTTCACGTAAATTGAACTCTTGTTCACGAATTTTTTTCCTACTTTCAGATCTTGCAATCAAACCTACTACAACAAAAAGTCCCAACAAGAGTACAAAAAGAGACAAAGCAGCTAAAAGTCCATCCATGTTTGCAATCGCATACTTAGCAAACTCATCCCAAAATGTATTCATCTCTCTCCTCCTTTCAGGCTCGTAACCGATATATTAGCATATCATACATAAGCAAAAAAGTCAATTATTTAACAATATTTTGGCTTATCAAAGACAATAACACCTATCAATTTCATGAAAATCAAAAAACAATTAATTACAATTTTAAGCCTAGCAATCATGTTTGCTCCGCTGTTTTCTTATGCCCAAAATATTCAAGATTATATTAATAACACCTATAGCCGATATTCAAAAAACTTTGACAAAAATGGCTGGCAATATAATCAACCAAATTATTCCATAATTAATAAGCATCCTAACAATGCCCGCGAATGGTCAATGTTTGCTTCATATTATTTTAATAGAACTGACAATGAAAAAACAAAAAACCTTGTTATCTCTGCTTTAAATAACGCAATATCAGAAATTCAAGCTCGACCAACCATGACACAATCCTTCAACGATTCTATTGCTCATTTTTTGATTTATCAACAAAAAGATCTGCTTAACAAATCTGAAAAACAGAATTACAATTCTCAATTAACAGAATCACTTTTTGCAAGAATAAATATCAATGACACTGAGAATAGGGGAATCATTGCCGGCATTTTAGATTCTTATTTAGCTGACAAACTTTACGAAAACAAACGGATTGACAAGCTTGCATATGAACGCTTAATTAATAAAAACAAACAAAAAATTTCTAAAAGTGTTACGCAATGCATTAACGAAGATGGCTGGTACTTTGAAGGCGATCAAAAATATTTTTCAACGCACTATCACGTTTTATCAGCATACCTTTTAATGTTTTATGGAGATTATTTTAATGACAAAGGATACCTTAGCTTAGCTAAAAAAATGACCTCCAATATTCGAAAAATGACTTTTAAAAATGGTTTCATTGAAGCAAAAATAGGCGCAAGACCAATCGGTCTAGGTGCTCAAACTTATCTGATGCTAGGAGCATTAAACAAAAGATTTAATCATAAAGATTACAGCGTTTATCTAAACTATGCCAAAAATCGTTTTTTTAACGACAAAATGTTTCCTAATAAATTAGAGTTCCACTCAACAATGGAAGGATCGAAACCAAATTACCATGACGATATTGGATTCAGCCTAGTCGCTGAAATTTCCAAAATTGATAAATATATTGCAAAAACAAAATTTAACAAAACAACAAAAACATTAAATTTAAAAAATTCATTTTATCAAGATAAAAGGTTTACAATTAAAAATTATGGTGGGATACTTATTGTAAATGATAAAGAATTTCGACTTTCAACTAATGGTGATTACTCTAGAATTTCAACAATAAAATAGTTATAAGTGTTATATTAGTGTAATTCGAAAAAGTATTAGTGTGAGCCACAAAAAAAAAGACTAATAAATAGTCTTAGCCCAAAATTGTTTTTAGTAAAAGAGCTGTATCCGTCAAATCGTCAAACAAATAATCCGGTAATGTCTTAGCCAATTCTTCTCTTGAAACCAAGCCAGTTGCAACTCCAATCGTTTTCACTCTACAAACCTTGCCAGCTTCAATATCTTTTGGAGTATCCCCAAACAAGAAAACTCTATTTTCTGGCGCCCAATTATTTTCTTCATTCTGTCGCAATGCCAGTCTGACCAAGTCAGAACGAAGCAAAGCCTGATCACCAAATACTCTAATTTTAAAATATCCAGTCAACCCTGCCTTACGCAATTTCAGTCTAGCAATTTCCTTGATAGCGCCAGTAACAACACCAAGCACAACGCCATTACGAAGTAATGTTGACAACAGTTCTTTCACTCCAGGCAAAGGACAAATATCAATATTGGCAGTTTCTGCCCTATGGAATCTCGCCATTTCAGCAAAAATCGCAAACAACGTTTCCTGATTTACATTTTTCTCAATACCATATTTTTCAAGCAACGCATACACTATCTGAGTATCAGTAAATCCATGATAATTGATTCCGTCCAATGAAGCATCTTTAATGCCACATACTTTATCCAAGGCTCCAAAAATTGCACGTGCATGACCATTATTTCCGCTTTTCAACGAAGACAACGGCAACATAGTCCCATCCATATCAAACAAAGCCAGCGCCCTAAATGCATGACTGCGCGTAAATCCAGCGAATTGAGTACCCAGCCATTCCAACATTCTCTCCTCCTTCTTTTTTGCAACGAGCACTCATAAACTGACCAGTAAAATATATAATAATTAGCAATTTTTGTCAACACAATTAGCAAAATAACAAAACAAACATAATGCCAAATTTCTTACAACCAAAATTTATA
Source organism: uncultured Candidatus Saccharibacteria bacterium (assembly GCA_964574655.1). Lineage (GTDB taxonomy): Bacteria > Patescibacteriota > JABMPQ01 > JABMPQ01 > JAQVVF01 > JAQVVF01. The sequence continues at coordinate 444,833 of CAZNOH010000001.1, read as the reverse complement.
TTAAAAATAACAGCAGTTTGCATCTTATTTTATATTTTATCATTTTTTGCATATCTATTTCCAATTCTAAATAGTGTAATTTTTTGGCTAATTGTCATCGGAACTTTTGCTTTGACTATAAAAAAATTAGAGTACGGCGTATTCATAGTTCTCATAGAATTATTTATTGGCGTCAAAGGCTATTTATTCTCATTCGATTTTGGCGGTAGATTCGTCTTATCAATCAGAATTGCACTATTTGCCATGGTTTTTTTAATCTGGTTATTTAAAAAAGCAAAGACTTTCGAAGCAAACAAATATAATTTTTTACACTCAAAATTTTTTATACCTTTCGCAGTTTTAACAATTTTTATTTTAATTGGTTTCTCAACCGGACTAATCAACGGTAATTTTGCAAAAAATATATTCTTTGATGCTAATGGATATCTCTACTTAGCTTTTGTCTTTCCAATTTTTGATATTATCCATAATAAATTAAAAGTTCGAAAATTGATTCAATACTTAGTCGCCGGAAGTTTAGCAATATCAATTTTAACTCTTTACGTTTCTATCGGCTTCACAATAATGCATCAAGAAGCAAGGCCAGGAATGGCAGGAGTAAAATCTACAGAACAAACTTTAGAGTCCGAAGAAGCAGGCGAATTTATGATATCTCATTCAATTTTCGCCAAAGAAGAATTGATGTCTCGCGCATTTTTTAGAAATCTGGACACTCCAAAACCATATATTTATCGTTGGACACAAGATACAGGAATGGGCGAAATATCATACTTAACTGGTCCATTCTTTCGTTTCTTCTCAGCTGGACAATTATATTCAGCACTGATTTGCATAGTTTTATTAGCAAAATTTCTGCAAGATCAAAAACTTTCCTTAAAAAATAATGCCTTTCCACTTTCATCATCTGCCTTCTGCGGACTAGCGGTTTTCGTTGGTTTTTCTAGAAGTCTCTGGATAGGCCTTGTATTTGCTTTGATATTTCTGCTTTTTAATCTTCCTAAAAAAAGAGCTACAAAAATTGCATTATATTCAATAGGAATAATTTTTTTAATCATTATAATTTTTGGCACATTACTACCACAAGTTTACGATCTGGTAGGGAACAGAGTCTCAAGTATTTTTCAGCCAAAAACAGAAGCAGCCGCTTCAAATCGCTATAATGTTTTAACTCCTGCTTTCCAAAAAATTAAAGAACATCCAGTATTGGGATCAGGATTCGGAACAACGATTGAATACGTTAGTGTTGCCTATGAAAAATACGGAACAATCAGAGTGTTCTCATTCGAATGGGCTTATTTAGATACAATTATCGAAATAGGTATTTTGGGGCTAATATCATATTTATGGTTTTTATACTCAATATTCAGAGAAGGATACAAAACACGAGACAAAGACAATAAAAATCTAGTCACTTGTTTTTTAGCCGGCATTGTTTTAATATTATTTACTAATATCACAACTCCGTTTCTGAATCATCCTCTTGGCATTGGTTTTGTTTTAATTACTGCAGCAATAATCTTTGCCTTAGAAAAAATAAAAACAAGCACAATAAACACGGTAAACAACTTTTAACAATTAAAAATTTTAGAATACAAGATTTTTAATTAATTATGCTATGAAAGTCACTATTTCACTTCTAAACTTTAACAAAAAAAAATATCTTATTTATTGTTTAGATTCAATTTTACAACAATCTCATCAGGATTTCGAAATATTTTTTGTTGACAATGCATCAAAAGACGGCTCTTTTGATTACCTAAAAAGCTATGCAGAACACAAATATCCGCTAGCTAAAATTAATTTCATTAGAAATAAAGATAATTCTGGCTATTCAGTCGCACATAATGAAATCATAAAAAAATCTACCAACGAATTTATTCTTTGCCTAAATCCAGATATTATTTTAGACAAAAACTATATAAAAAATTGCTTGCAAATTCTAAAACAAAATCCAAAAATGGGCGCCATAACTGGAAAACTCTTCAAATGGGATTTTGCTCAAAACAAAAAAACCAACATTATTGATTCCTGCGGACACAGAATTCTAAAAACTCATCGAATCATAGAATGGGGAAGCAATCAAAAAAATTCACAAGAATTTGAAACATTGAAAAAAATATTTAGCGTTTCTGGCACTGCACCAATATATCGCAGAACAGCATTAGAATCAATTTCTTTTCAAGAAAAAGATTCAAGAATTATTAGCGATAATTCGAACGATATTAGTGTGAGGCAATATTTTGATGAATCATTTTTTGCTTACAAAGAAGATATCGATTTATCTTGGCGATTGCTTCATGCTGGCTGGGAAATTTGGTTTGACCACAAATCACACGCATGGCATGATCGCTGGGAAACAGGCACAAGCAACAGCACCCAAAAAACAATCAAGCAAAGAAGCAAAAAAACAGATTTTATTAATAAACTTTCTTACCGAAATCATTTATTATTGCTCTACAAAAATGAATTTGCATCAAATCTATTTATTTACTTTTTTTGGATTTTCTTTTATGAAATGGGAAAATTTATATATTTATTATTTTTTGAGACTAGAAATATCACTGCAATCATTGATTTGCTTAAATTATGCAAATTGACCAAAGCAAAAAGAAATGCTATATTAAAAAATAGTAAGATCAAGCCAAAAGATATTAGAAAATACATCTACTAACAGATAAGAATTTTTTATGTCATTAGCAAAATATACTTCCATTAAAATTCAAGAAAATAACGAACCTATGGCTGATTTAAGTAAGTATAATTTCATACTTGATCCTAAATATTTTCAACAAAAATTATCTACTGAATCCAGATTTTTCCTAAGAGAGCAAACAGCTAAAAAACTTACACAAGTGCAAAAAAACCTAGGACCATTCCGTTTAAAAATATGGGATGCTTTCCGTTCAAGAGACACACAAAATAATATTTATCAAAAATATTGGGAAGAGATTAAGATATCACATCCTAATTTGAATGAAGAAGAATTAAAATTAGAAATTGGAAAATTTGTTTCACCTGCATATCAAAAAAATCGAATTCCTCCTCACACAACTGGTGGAACAGTAGATTTAACTTTAGTAGACAAGAATGACAATGAGTTAGACATGGGAACTGAATTTGACTTCTTTGGTCCTAAGGCGCAACCATTTTATTTTGAAATATATAAAGATAAAAAAATAGCCAAAAACCGCCAAATTATTCGTGAGGCAATGATTAATGAAGATTTCACTCTTGACGAAGATGAATGGTGGCATTTCGACTGGGGCAATCAAATGTGGGCATTAAAAAGCGGAAAACATTTTGCTTTTTACGGAGAAGTAACTAAAAAAATGCTACAATAAAAACAACGAGACTAGGACTGAAGATATAAAAATACGGCTACTAATACAAAAATCAAATTTATAAATTTGTTTATATAATTTTTTAGACTAGAGATATGACACCAACAAAAGATCTCTCAATCATTATAATTAATTATAAGACCGCTTCACATCTAAGACAGTGCATCAAATCCATCAAGAAACATGCTCCTAAAATGGAATATGAGATTATTGTTGTTGACAATAATTCTCAAGACTTGACCGTTCAAATGGTTGAAGATGATTTCATGTACAATTACAAAAACCAAAAAATCAGCAATGTCGAATTGATTGCTAACAAAAAAAATCTTGGCTTTCCAAAAGCTGTTAATCAAGGCGTTAAAATGGCGACAGGAAAATATATCTTACTGCTTAATCCTGACATAACTATTCTGGAAGATTCTCTTGAAAAAATGATGGCCTACTTGAAACAACATCCCGAAGTTGCTGTTTTAGGACCAAAATTAATTAATCCAAATGGTTCCATCCAACTTTCTTGTTTCAACAAATTCACATCGCCAGAATTAGTTTTATATAGAAGAACTTCATTCGGAAGACTAAATCACGCTAGAAAAATGCTTGATGATTTTACAATGAAATCATGGGACCATCTTACCGAAAAAAATGTCGCCTGGATTCTAGGTTCCTGTATGTTAATTAGCAAAAAAGCAATTGACGAAGTTGGCATTATGGATGAAAGATTTTTTATGTACATGGAAGACGTTGATTGGTGCAGAAGATTCTGGAAAGCCGGATACAAGGTCAGATATTATCCTGAAGTCAAAATGGTTCATTACTATGCCAGAGCATCATCATCAGAATCAGGCCTAGTAAAAGCAATGCTTAAAAAACAAACCAGAACTCATATTACATCAGCCCTAAAATTTTTTCTAAAATATTTTGGACAAAAAGATGAGCAATATCAATCAGCCAGCAAATAACGAAACAACAAAAAATAAACTAAAACCTAGCCGTATTGTATTGATCATTATCGGGTTATTTATTTTACTTGTTTTAGGTAGCATTTATCCAGGCTTGAACGCCTACAAATCTGCAATGCAAGGAAAACAAGATCTTGTTGAAGCTGAAAAAGCTGTCAAAGATCAAAATTTTGCTCAAGCTACGACAACATTAAAAAAATCAAGCGACAATTTTAGAAGAGCAAAAAATAATATGTATTTTTTAGTTTGGCTAAAAATCATACCTTATGTCGGAATTCAATATAGTGCAGCTGAACATCTTGTCAAAGCAGCCTACAATATCACTTCTGGACTTCAAGAAACAACACTGTCTATTGAAAACATAATAAAACCTCTTCAGGCAGAAAACGTAAAATCTGCTCGAGGAGTGTCGGAAAATCAAAAAACCGAAATCATAAAAAATATTTATAATGCATCACCAAATTTTGCCGAAAGCTCAAGCAAAATAAAAATGGCCGAAATTGAAATTAATCGAATGCCTACATTCTTAACACTTCAGAAAATAACTGATGCAAAAAAACAAGTTAATCAATACTTACCGTTAATCAGCGATGTCATGGAACAAGTTGCACAAGGTTCAAAATTACTCCCTGAAGCTCTAGGTTATCCAAATGAACAAACTTATTTATTCTTGCTTGAAAATAATTCTGAATTGCGTCCAGGCGGTGGTTTTATTGGAACTTATGGAATAATAAAAATAAAAGGCGGAGAACTCACAAAATTAAAAACAGAAAACGTCTACAATTTAGATTACCCATCAAAAATACAAGTCACAGCCCCATGGCAATTTGCAAAATACGTTGATCCAAAAATACAATCTTGGTTTCTTAGAGATTCAAACTGGTCTCCTGACTTTCCAACAAACGCCAAAAAAGCAATCTGGTTCTACAAAGAAGAAGGCGGAGAAGAAAAAAACATCAATGGCGTAGTCGCGCTTACTCCAACATTCATCGAATATCTTTTAGAAGTTGTCGGCCCAATTAAAGCTAGAGATGAAAAATTTACAGCTGAAAACATTACCGAAACAATCCAACAACATACAACAGGCCAATACGAAGGCAAGATTGTAATCCTAGAGCAAAAAACAAGAAAAGGCATAATAGGCGACCTTTCCAAAGCTTTACTTGGAAAAATATTTTTACTTAAAAAAGACAAGTGGCCAGAACTTTTAAAAACAGTTCAAAAAGCCTTTCTAGACAAACAAGTATTTGTCTACTTTGATGACAAAAACAAAGAAAAAATGCTAGAAAAAAATGATCTAGCTGGAGCAGTAGACCAGAATACTAAAAATAGCGATTATCTCATGGTTGTGGATTCAAATATGGCTAGCTTAAAAACAGATCCCTACATGGAAAGAAACATAGCATATACTATTGAACCAAATGGCCAAGCAAAAGTTGCTATTACCTATACAAACAACGCTGTGCCTGCCTTATTGGCAACAAGATATAGATCTTGGACCAGAATTTATGTACCGAAAGGAAGTGAATTTCTAAGTGTCGAAAATAACGAGAAAGGATTAGACCTTTACAATTCAGACCAAAGTTATGAAATATCAGAAGATTTAAACAAATCTGTTTTTGGCACATTCATAAATATTGAAACTCAAGAAACAAAAACAATCACATACAATTTTATTTTACCAAAATATGTCAGGGATCAAATCAAAAAAGGGGAGTATAGAATAATTGTTCAGAAGCAAGCTGGCGTCATTAACCAAGACTTAATCATAAATTACAATTCCACCAATCCAATCAAAAGTGTTTCTCCTCAAGATATAGGCAAAATAGAAAACAATAAAGCAATTTTTACAACAGAGTTGCAAAGTGACAAAGAATTTATCATAAAATATTAATTTTTTGTTAAAACTTTTGCCTTTTTACTTTTTAATTTTAACTTTTTTAACGTGTACAAACAACCAAAACAGAATAAAACGCTTCGCACATATTTAATTCTACTTGCTATTTTAGCAAGCTTTACAATCGGTTTATTTACTGGCAGAAGCAGGCTAGTTACTCAAAACACCGCTCGTCAAATTGACCAAGTAGAGAATAAATACACTAATCAAACTGGTGGAAAAGTTGATTTTAAAATATTTTGGGATGTTTGGGATCTATTGCAACAAAAATTCATACATCAACCGCTTGATTATAAAAAAATGGTCTATGGCGCTATTTCTGGCATGGTTAAATCATTAGATGATCCATATACAGCTTTTTTAGATCCTGAACAATCAAAAGAATTTTTAGATGAAATTGAAGGAAATCTAGAAGGCATTGGAGCAGAATTAGGAATAAAAAATGACGCCCTAACTGTTATTTCACCACTTTCTGATTCTCCAGCTGAAAAAGCAGGCTTAAAACCAAATGACATCATCTTAAAAATAAATGATGAAGATGCTACTAATATGACTTTGCTTGAAGCAGTATCAAAAATCAGAGGCAAGGAAAATACTCAAGTAAAATTAACAATTTTTCACGAAGGAGACAAAGAAACAAAAGAAATAACAATAGCAAGACAAAAAATTATAGTTAAAAGCATTGAATGGGCTCTAAAAAATAATAATATTGCCTACATAAAACTCGGCTATTTTGGCAAAGACACGGCATCAGAATTCCAAAATGCAGTAACTCAAATTTTACCTAGAAATCCAAAAGGTATTATTTTAGATTTGAGAAATAATTCCGGCGGATATTTAGATAGCTCAATTGATATTATCAATTTTTTCGTTCCAAAAGGAAAAATCGCTGCAATTGAATCTTTTAGCGACGGCAAAAAAGAAGAATTTAAAACAAAATCAGACGCCCCCTTTGAAAATATTCCGGTAATAGTCTTAATGAATAACGGCTCGGCAAGTGCTTCAGAAATAGTTGCTGGTGCATTAAGAGATTTACGACAAAGCAAATTAATTGGCGAAAAATCATTTGGCAAAGGTACGGTCCAACAATTAGAAGACTTAAAAGACGGCTCAACAGTAAAAATAAGTATCGCAGAATGGCTAACTCCAAATGGCACAAGCATTAATGGCAAGGGTCTGGAACCAGATATAAATATAGAATTAACCGAAAAAAATTATAACGAAAACAAAGATCCTCAATTAGACAAAGCAATCGAAGAATTGACAAAATAACTCATAATTTTTACATCGTTATCTAAAAAAATAAATCAATAAAAATATGCGCAAATTTCATCAAACTTTTAAGCCTGTAAGACAAGCAGGCAGATTATTTTTCAAGAAAGAAACACCCTTTATATACAAGCTTATTCCAATAGGCGCAATATTTTATATTATTTTTCCGCTTGACTTTATCACTGATCTTATACCTGTTTTAGGCCAATTAGATGATCTTGCAATTCTAGCTGGATCTGTCGGCATCTTTAATTCTCTTGCCAAAAACAAAAATTAAGTATATTCTAATATAATGTTCAAAAGATTAGAACTAGCTATTTCTGGCAAAGTTCAAGGTATTTTTTTTAGGCAATTTATCAAAGAAAAGGCTGATTTGCTAAATCTTAAAGGCTATGTCAAAAATGAAACAAATGGCACATTGATAGCAGTTGCTGAAGGTGAAGATGATAAATTGCAAGAACTTATAAACCACGCCAAAACAGGCCCAAGGCTCGCACTGGTTACAGATGTAAAAATAAGCTGGTCAAAACCAACAAGCCAGTTCAATCAGTTTACGATAGAATTATAACTATTTTTAATATGTGTTTTTATTTTTTTATATTTAATTTTTTATATTTTTATGAAAGTTGTTTTAAAAAAGGATGTCGAAAAATTAGGTTTTACAGGCGAAATCAAAGAAGTAACTTTGGGCTTTGGTAAGAATTTTCTTTTGCCAAAAAAATTAGCTGTCTTAGCAACTACAAAAGAGATTGAATTGGCAAAACAAATGCAAACTGAAATAAAGAAAAGAAAAGAAGAAGCTTTGAAGCAAGCAAAAGATTTAGCTGAAACAATAAATCAAAAAGAAATCAAAATTGCTTCTAAAGCAAACGAAGAAGGAATTTTGTTTGGTTCAATAACAGCAAAAGTTATTTCCGAAAATATAAAAGAGCAATTGAAGCTAGATATTGACGAAAAAGTTGTAGCTCTATCATCTGCAATTAAAAATACAGGAGAGTACAAAGTCAAACTAAAATTTGCTCCTGAAATTTCAGCTGATATTAAAGTCATTGTCATCAAAAAATAAAACAAAAATCTTTAAATATTAATTTTGTCATCAGCGTCAGATCAGCGTTAAAAATCAGCGTTAGATCAGCGCTAGTTTAATTTATGCAACCAAAATATATCTTCGTAACAGGAGGTGTTATTTCATCCTTGGGCAAAGGCATTACATCTGCATCAATTGGAAAGCTTCTGCAAGATTTAGGCTTTAAGGTCGTAAATATTAAGTGCGAAATGTATGTTAATATTGATGCCGGAACAATTAGACCAACCGAACACGGCGAAGTTTACGTCACTGAAGATGGAATGGAATGCGATCAAGATCTTGGTACTTACGAAAGATTTCTTAATCAAGACATAAGAAAAGAATGCTTTCTTACAACTGGCCAAATATACCAAGAAGTCATAAAAAGAGAACGAAATCTAGAATATAACGGCGAAGATGTCGAGGTTGTACCACATGTTCCAGAAGAAATAATCAGAAGAATAAAATTAGCAGCCGAAAAAAACAAAGCTGACTTTGCAATTGTTGAATTCGGCGGTACAGTCGGCGAATATCAGCAAATTTTATTTTTAGAAGCAGATAGAATGATGAAACATGAGCTTAAAAAAAATGTCCTCAATATTCATATCGCATATCTTCCAATTCCTCCAAGTATTGGAGAAATGAAATCAAAACCAGCTCAATACTCAGTTAGAACTCTATTTTCAGCTGGAATTGTCCCAGATATATTCATCGGCCGTTCTACAACATACATGGACAAACATCGTATGGAGGTTCTTTCACGCAATACAGATATTTCCATTGAAAACATTTTTTCCAATCCAGATGTCAAATCAATTTATGAAGTTCCACTAATTTTAGCAAAACAAAAAGTAGCTGAATGCGTTTTAAAATTCTTTGACGTTAAACCAAAGAAAAAAGCAAGTCTAAGCAATTGGAAAAAATTAGTAAAAACAATCAAGGAAGTAAAAAAAGAAATAAAAATTGGAATTGTCGGTAAATATTTCACTTCCGGAGATTTCTCGCAAGGAGATTCATACATTTCTGTGATAGAAGCAATAAAACATGCCTGCTGGGCAAACAACGTCAACCCTATAATAAATTGGCTTGATGCAGAATCCTATGAAAAAAATCCTGAAAAAGTTGAAGAATTAAAGAACAATGATGGTATCATTGTTCCTGGAGGTTATGGAAAAAGGGGAGTGGAAGGAAAAATAAATGCTGTCAAATTCGCTCGCGAAAATAAAATACCATATTTTGGTCTTTGCTACGGATTACAAATGGCAGTCATAGAATTTGCCAGAAACATCTGCAAAATAAAAGATGCTAACACAACAGAGAACGACCCAAATACAAGGAATCCCATCATTGATGTTATGGAAGCACAAAAAGAGCTTTTAGCTAAAAAACAATATGGCGCTTCAAATAGATTAGGAGCATATGAATGTAAAATTAAAAAAGACACAAAAGCCTTCAAAGCATATGGCAAAGAAATTATTCAAGAGCGCCATCGTCATAGATATGAGATAAATAATAAATACAAAGAAATATTAGAAAAAAATGGTCTAAAAATTACTGGCATTAATCCAAAATTAGATCTTGCTGAAATTGTTGAACTAGATAAACATCCATGGTTTGTTGGTACGCAATTTCATCCAGAATTTAAGTCAAGGTTAGAAAACCCACATCCACTATTCAAAAGCTTCATAAAAGCTTGTATAGATAACAAAAAATAATCTCAAAAAAATCGCCTCATCAGCGATTTTTTATTATCAGCGTTAGATCAGCGTTAGTAATCAGCGTCAAATCAGCGCTTGTTATTTGACATTTACAAAACAAGTCTTTTTTAAACGTCCGTTAAATTTCTTTGTCATTTTAGAATTAAATTCAACTACTCCTTCTTTTAATGCAAAAATAGTATCATCGCAACCTTGCTTAACATTTTTTCCAGGATAGTATTCTGTACCTCTTTGACGTACAATAATATTGCCAGTCTTCACTTTTTCACCAGCAAATTTCTTAACTCCAAGACGTTGCGCTTTAGAATCGCGCCCAAGTTGGGTACTTCCGCCAGCTTTACGATGTGCCATATATTTACGATATTAATGATTAATATATATAGTATATTAGCATTTAAAAAATAAATTGTCAATAAAACAAAAAAAGAGCTCATTAGCTCTTCGCTCTTTGGTACAACCAATCCCAATAGCTCAAAGAAGTTACGGACTTTATTTCGCATAAAGCATTTTGTCGTTTAGAACGTTCTATTATTCCATTTACATACTCTAGCAAGATAGCTCTATGCTGATCAGAAACGCCAAATGTCGAAAATGCAATAAGAAGAGCTTGGTCTCCAATTGCTTCTCTTATGCAATAAAAAATTCCGTGATCAAAAATAGTAGATAAAAGAACTAAATCAGGCTTTCTTTTTCTTAAAAATTCAATTGTTTTAGGAAGCTCAAGACAAGGTTCAATAAGACTAATCCAGTTTTGGTCATCTCTATCAGGCACAATCCTTCTAAAATCGATCAAATGCCTAAGAAAATCAAATTCTGTATCATGAGGAACTCCAATTATAACAAAATTTTTACTACACCTTCTCAATTCCTCGGCTTCTGGAGTTTCTAACAAATTCAGCCTAATCATCCTTGCCTCCTTTTCTTCTTATCAAAAGAACTATAATAAAAATAACAAAATTTATGCAAAAAATCAAGGATTTTTTTAAAAACAATCAAGATAAAATAATATTAACAGTTGGTGCAATTTTAATCACTGCATGCAGCTTTGCTGCTGGCAGAATATCGGTCAATAAACAAACAATACCAATCGAAATAAAAGAAAATACACGACTAGAAGCAAAGATTGAACAACCTCAGCAAAATATAAACACCTTTCACACAGAAACAACTAAAACACCAGAACAAGACAACTCGAGCACGAAAAGCATCAAGGAACAAAAAGAAAATACAGAAAAACCCAAAAAAGATGCTAAAACATCTACAAAAAATGATGGATGTGAATTTGTTGCAAGTAGCAGAGGACATAAATACTATAATGCAGACTCATCATCAGCAAAAAGTCTTAGCGAGCAAAACAAAATCTGTTTTCCTGATGCAAAAGCAGCCGAAAAAGCAGGCTATGAACCAAGCGCGAGTATAAAATAAAAATTTACTTTATAACTTTAAAACTTTATGAACTTTACAAACTAATCATGTTTATGCTATATTATCTTTAGTTAATTTATTATATTTTTAGTTTTTCAAGTTTTTTATGATATATCTCGACCATGCTGCAACCACGCCTTTAGATCCAGATGTTCTAAAAGCTATGCAGCCATATTTTAATAAAATTTTTGGCAATTCAGGCTCAATTCATACTGCCGGCCAAGAAGCATTGGCAGGAACAGATAAAGCGCGACAGCAAGTAGCTGATTTTTTGAATTGCGAAACAAATGAGGTTATCTTTACATCAGGAGCAACAGAAAGCAACAATTTAGCCTTAAAAGGCATAATTGACGCCACAGAAACTAAAAAGCCTCACGTTATAACCACAAATATTGAACATCCAGCAATTTTAGAAGTTGTTAAAAATCTAAAGAGTAGGGGGGTAGAAGTAACGATATTGCCAGTTACTCATGACGGAGTAGTGAACACAAATGTTGTTCAGAAAGCAATCAAAGAAAACACAATTCTTATTTCAATTATGTATGCAAATAATGAGATCGGCACAATCCAACCAATCAAAGAAATAGGCGAACAAGTTGAAAAAATTAACAAGAAAAGAAAAAACAAAATCTACTTTCATACTGATGCAACGCAAGCAGCTGGCTACCTAAATTGCAATACAAAAGCACTAAAAACAGATTTATTATCCTTATCAGGACACAAAATCTGCGGTCCAAAAGGAATGGGCATTCTATATATCAAAAAAAAAACAAAGATAAAGCCAATTCAACATGGCGGACATCAAGAATTTAATCTTAGAGCTGGAACTTTAAACACTCCTGGCATTGTAGGAATAGGCGAGGCATTATCAATTGTAAAAAAGAATAGAGAAGTGAACAACAAAAGAGTTCAGTCTCTTAGAGACAAATTAGTAAAAAAGATACTTACAGAAATTACAGGCTCGCACCTAAATGGCTCCCAAACCAAACGCCTGCCAAATAATGCCAATATTAGTTTCGACAAAGTCGAAGGTGAAAGTATAATGCTAAACTTAGATTTTGAAGGCATTGAAGTTTCAACTGGATCAGCATGCGCTTCTGGCTCTTTAAGTCCATCTTACGTCCTTTTAGCTTTGGGTAAATCCCATCTCCAAGCACATGGCAGTATTCGCTTTAGCTTTGGTAAAGAAAACACGATGGAAGACGTAAATAAAACCGTAGAAGTATTGAAAAAGATCATTACAAGATTAAGAACGATTTCACCAATCAAGTAAGACTTTATAACTTTAAAAACTTTACAACTTTAAGAACTTAAATTATGCAATATACAGAAAAAGTAATAGATCATTTTAAAAATCCACACAACATGGGTGCGATAGAAAATCCAGACGGTCTGGGTCAAGTAGGAAATCCTCTATGTGGGGATATGATGAAGCTTTACATAAAAGTAAAAGATAATAAAATAGAAGATATAAAGTTTCAAACTTTAGGTTGTGCTGCAGCAATAGCAACTTCTTCAATGATTACAGACCTAGCAAAAGGAAAAACACTAGAACAAGCTGAAAAAATATCAAGAGGCGACGTTTCTGATGCTTTAGGAAAATTACCACCAATTAAAGAGCATTGCTCTAATTTAGCTGCCGATGCTTTACACAAAGCCATACAAGATTATAAAAATCGAAATAAATAGCAAATTTTCAGCGTCAAATCAGCGTTGGAAATCAGCATATAATCAGCGCTTGCATGAAAACAAACAAAAAAAGTATATTATCAAAGTTTTTTTATTTTAAAATTAATAAGAGCGCATTTTGCATTCTCACTTTATTTTTTTTAATTGCCTTAGGTTTTATTTTTGCTATAGCTTATCAAGATCTTTATCAAATTTATGAGGTTTATACAATAAGAAATAATAATAGCACGGAACTAGTCCAGCCGAATGAAAAAATAAGAATAAAATACAATATTCCTATTTCCGAAAAAAAAGCTCAATCTTCTTTTTCCATTTATCCACAAACAAAAGGAAAAATTACTTGGGAAAGAAACTATCTTTTCGGCTATTCAAAAGTACTAGTTTTCTCACCAGAAACATACTTTGATGAAAACAAAAACTACTCAATCGAAATAGGCGACATAGAAAGTGTTTTTGGTACCAAAATTAAAAATCGCACCTATGCTTTTTCCACAGTTAAACCTTTTAAAATTGTTGATACTTATCCAAAAAATGATCAAAAAGATATTAACATCAAACCGGAACTAAAAATTACAGTTGATGGAATTGGTGATTATTTTAGTTTTAATTTTAAACTAGAGCCAACAACAGAGTTAAAAGTAAAAGATAAGATTGAAGAAAATAATCAAACAGCTTTTATAATTGATCCAGTTACTCAGCTAGGACAGGGAATTGACTACACTTTTACCGTAAAACAAACCTATGCACCAAATAAAAAGGCGATAGACACCCAAGTTTTTCATTTTGCGACATTACCACCTGTTGAAATTACAAAAGAATTGCCAGAAAACAATGATCAAAATGTCCACGTCAAAAGAAAGATATCTCTAGCTTTCAACAAGCCAGTTGATCATCAACAAGTAGAAAGCAATTTTACTTTGGCTCCAGAAACAAAAGGGAATATAGAATGGAAAGATAATACTATGACTTTTATTCCTGAAGATCAGTTTGCTAAAAACACTGAATATAAAATTAAAATAGCTAGTGGCATTAAAAGTACACAAGACGCTTCTTTTTTAGAAGGCGATAAAGAATATGCATTCAAAACTAGAGACACTGATCAATATCCACCACAACCAACCTGGGAACCAGAATACAAAGAAGGTAAATATATTCATGTTAATTTAGCAAATCAAACCTTATATGCGTATGAAGATGGAGAATTGCTAGATTCTTTTCTTATTTCTTCCGGTCTTGATTCATTCCCAACGCCAACAGGTGATTTCAAAGTTTTCAGCAAAATCAGATCAACCAGAATGTCGTATGTCTATGGCCCTGGTAATCCTAACAACTATGATTTACCTGGAGTACCATTTGTCTTGTCCTTTAATGGACCATATACAATTCATGGAACATACTGGCATAGCAATTTTGGCAATCAAATGAGTCATGGTTGCGTTAATATGTACACGCCAGATGCAGAATGGATTTACAATTGGGCACCAATTGACACGCCAGTTGTTGTTGAATAGGGAATTATAAAAACTTTTAGAACGCTAGAAACAATCTAGCGTTTTTTGATAACAAAAAAAAGAGCATTATATAGCTCTTATACATTAATAAATCTACTCAACCAATCTTTGCTTCATTTTTGACCAAAAAGTCAACAGAGAACAGGGAAGCCCGAATTAATTATTTATTTTTATAATTAATTAACAAAATAATCAACAGTCAGGCAACCAGAAGACGAAGTGCCACCAAGAATTTCCGAATTATTTATGAAAATAATTAAATAAATAATATAAAAGATTAATTAAAATTTGTTAAAAGTTAGTCAGTTCAAAAGAAAGCGCAAAGAGACATCACGTCGCACAATATATCTTTTGCGACGTATTCAATCCTGAACGACTCCCCTTAGCCTATTTTATTTTTTATATTAATTATTATATCCTATTTAATAATTAATATATCATTAATCAAACCAACCACCACTGTGCCATCCCTCCGTGCCTTCTCACTTATTTATTATATTAATTAAAAAATAAATAAATGATTCACTCTCTACAAAGTTCCTAAACCAAGTTCAATCTCGCCTTTCTTCAAAAAATAAAAAAGAAAAGAGTAGTGTCTTTGATAAATATTATAAATATATAACTTTTAACTGATAACTTATAACTAACTCAACAAAAACCAGGTGAATTGATACCTGGTTAGATATATAAAACGCTAGAATCGTCAAATTTTAACAAATTTTATATCAGCGTATATCAGCGTTCGAAATCAGCGTAAAATCAGCGCTTGCTATTTTAAGTATTTCATTGGATCGACTGGATTGCCATTAATACGAACTTCAAAATGTAAATGTGGACCAGTAGTCATAAAACCAGCTCCACGACTGCCAGGCATACCACCAGAAAGACCGATAACATCACCACGCTTTACATTTGATCCTTCAGCAACATAACAAGCTGAGGCATGACCAAAAACAGTTGAAAGACCATTGCCATGATAGAGAAGAATATAGCTATATCCTAGCCCAGCATCACTGTATTTTGCGACATATCCATCAGCTGGTGCATGCATCGGAGTTCCTTGTGGAGCTGGAATATCAATCGCATAATGCTGAAGTCCCCAAAAAGCATAATAAGAAGGATCCATAAAATAAGCACTAATTCCCTGCACTGGATTTATCGGCCAACCTAGTTCTGCGCCACCCACATCTTGCCAATCATCTTGCTGAGGATCATCTTGTTGCTGACTTCTAATTTGCTGTTCAATTGCATAGATTTCATTATTTGCAATATCTTGTTCTTCTTTCGCCTTTACTAATAAGGATTGAAATTCTTCCTCTTTATCTTTTGTTTGTACTAAAATATTTTCCTTGCCAATTTTCTTGCCACTAAGTTCTTCTTTCTCAAAGCTAAGCTGATCATCCAAATTAGCTAAATCTTTTGCCTTTGAATCTAAATCCTTCTTGTTGCTATCCATTTCAATTTTAATTCTCTGAACTTGATCTAATGTCTGCTGTCCTTTATTTTCCAATGTTTCCACATTTTCCATTTGATCCAAAAAATCAGAAAAAGAATTATAACCAAACAAAATTTCAATTGCGCTTACTTGATCATACTCATAAATCAATCTAATATACTCGCCTAATATAATTTTTTGATTGGCAATTTCTTTTTTCTTTAAATCAATTTCAATTTTTAGTTTGTCAATTTCTAAGTTAGTTCTCTCAGTTTCAACCTGAGTCTTTTGTATTTGCGCTTTTGTTTTTTCTATTTCTGTATCAAATATCGTAATCTGATTTTTTAATGTTACTTGCTCATTTTGTTTTTGCTCAATTTGTTGTTGCAATTCCTGAATTTTCTGATCAATTTGTTGAATATTATCCTTCTTGACATCCAACTGATCATTCAAATTTGCTGCAAGAACTTTATAGCCAAAAAAGAAGACTAAAAATATCGCCAACGATAATGAAATTATTTTTTTTAGCATAATTTTATTTTATTTTTAAATTCTATATTATTTTAACAAATTCAAAGCTTGATCAAGCCGTTTCAAAACTTCTTGTTTCCCTAAGACATAGGCAACTTCAAAAGGCGATGGAGACTTTTTTTCACCTGTCAAACAAGCCCTCAAAGGCCACAAAAGCTCTCCCCTCTTATCTTTTGCAATTTCAAGTAAAATCTTTTCAATATTATCTTTTGTCCAATCTTGGTCTGAAATATTGCTTAATGCTTCTTTTGACATACTTAATGATGTCTTTAATTCCTCATCAGTCATTTTTTTCCAAAACAATAATTCTTTTTCATATTTAATTTCAGAAAAAAAGAATTTATTATTTTCACCAACCTCTGATAAATTATTCAATCTTTCTTTTTCTATATTTAATACTTTCTTCAAATATTCTTCAGTTTTTTGTTCTGCTTTTGCATTTTTATAAAAATCTTTTTGTTCAAAATATGGAAAAGCTAACTTATATAATTCATCAATAGATAAATTTTTAATGTAATGACTATTAATCCAATCTAATTTCTTTAAATCAAATATCGCACCGGATTTATGAACTTTCTTTAAATCAAATTTCTGTACTAATTGGTCTAAATTAAAAAATTCTTCTTCACTCCCCTGTCCCGGATTCCAACCTAAAAATGCCACAAAATTTATTATTGCTTCCTTCAAATAACCTTTTTTAATATAATCTTCAACAGAAACATCTCCTTGTCTTTTTGATAATTTTGTCCTATCAAGATTCAAAAGTAATGGCAAATGTGCAAATTTAGGCACATCCCAACCAAAATTGTTATAAAGCTGAATATACTTGGGAGTACTTGAAATATATTCTTCTCCACGAATCACATGAGTGATTTCCATCAAGTGATCATCAACGACATTTGCAAAATTATAAGTTGGATAGCCATCAGATTTTAATAATATCTGATCATCTAGCATATCATTTTTAATTGTTATCTTGCCTCGAATCACATCTTCATATTCAGTAAAACCAGCAGTATCAATTTTTTGTCTGATTACATATTCTTCTTTATTTGCAATTTTCTTTTCTAATTCGTCCTTAGACAAATCTAAACATTTTCGATCATACATTGGTGCTCTTCCACTTTCAATTTGCGTTTTTCTCATCTCTTCCAGTCTCTCTTCGGTACAAAAACAATAATAAGCTTTTTCTTTTTCAACAAGTTCCATTACATATTTTTTGTAAATATCTAAACGTTCTGATTGAATATATGGACCCTTGTCTCCTTTTTGAATTACTTTTTTTATCCCGCCTTCATGGCTGGGGCCATTTTCAATAAAAACACCCTCTTCATATATCAAACCAGACCAATCCAGAACATTTACTAATTTTTCTAAAGAATCTTGTATGTATCTTTTCTTGTCTGTATCTTCAATCCTTAAAATAAATTTTCCATTATTTTGCTTAGCAAAAAGATAGGCATACAATGCTGTTCTGAAATTTCCAATATGCATATATCCAGTTGGAGATGGCGCAAATCTAGTTCTGACCATAATTATTCATCTTATATTTATAAACTGCTCTAACAAATCTAAAAGTTGCGGTGAATATTCTGCCTAAGCGACTCGGCTGTAATAATACCCGCCACAACCATTCTAAACCAATTTTCTGAAAAAATCTAGGGGCTCTTTTTACTTTACCAGCAATAAAATCAAATGACCCGCCAACACCAATTGCCAATTTAATATTTGATAAATTTGGCAAGTTTCGAACAATCCATTTTTCCTGTTTAACTTGTCCAAAAGCTACAAAAATAACATCTGCATTAGATTTGTTAACCAATCCTTGAATAACATAATCATCGCCTTCTTTATATGATCCTTCATAAACTCCAGCAACTTCTAAATTCGAATAGACAGCTTTAATTTTTTTAGCCGTAATCTCATCTACTTTATCAAAACCTCCCAAGAAAAACACTGAACAATTCTTTTGTTCACATATTTTTGCAATCTCCCAAAGCATATCAACGCCACTTATTCTCTCTGACAAAACACTTCTACAAAATTTAGGATAAAAAATTAAACTAAGACCACTAACAACTATTTTGTAGCTTTCATTTATCATTAGCAAAAATCTATTTTTCATACGTGACTGCCAACTCAAATATTTAGCCACCCAAAGCATTCCGATACCATCTGGTATCGCTAGATTAGAATTATTCAATATTTGCTTAAAATCACTGTCCTTCAAAGCTGCCATAACAAATTCAGGATTCACAGTTGAAATGTATTTTTTTTCATCACTAATTAAAAAATGATTAATCTCATCTAAAACTTGATCAGTAGTCAGTTTACTTATTTTTACTCCTAAGATATCTACTTTTTCCATAATTTTAATTTTTCTCTACCCAGCTTTAGCTGGGGTTCGGAATGCTTTAGCATTCCGTCAAAACAAATTTATTCAATACTTCATAATTAGATCCTAGCTTTCCTCTTAGAACACTTTTCATCAAATCAATTTCATCCACTCGCCAACCTCCAATTATTTTTTCATTTTCAATCAATCTAATTTCCTTTTGCGAAATATTTTTTACTCTGCCAAAAGTCAGATGCGCTTTGTATTTTCTTTTTTCCGGTTTAAAAAAATTATACTTGCATAATTTGTCACCAACCATTTTTTGCAAACTTTCAATTTTATTTTCACTATAAATATCAAATACAACTACTCTGGTCTGCTTCTTGCTAGGAAAAAAATCATAATCAGCTAATTTTGCTTTGAAGCTTTCAAACCTGATCTTTGACAAAACATTTTTAACTTTTTCAATTTCATCATCATCTAGATAACCTAAAAAATGAAGAGTAACATGCAATTTTTTTCTCGGTTCCCATTTCACACCCTTAAAGCCAACAAAGTATTTTTGTAATACAACGACTTTATTTTTTATACTCTCGGAAACATTCAATGAAATAAATATACGCTTCTTTTTCATATACATAGTATATCAAATATTTGATGAATTACAAAAAAATGCTAAACTTAAAACAAATGCAATATTTCGAAACTATCATTGTTGGTGCAGGGCCATCAGGATTATCAGCAGCTAAAACACTTGCCGAACAGAATAGAAAAGTTTTAGTTTTAGAAAAAAATACTGAATTTGGAAAAAAAGTCTGTGCTGGAGGATTAACACAAAAAGATATTAATTACTTTAACATTCCAATATCAATTTGTGACAAGAGTTTTAATTCTGCAAAAATAACTATTTACAATAAAGTTATAAACTTAAGCCAAGATGAACCTTATTTATATACGATCGAACGTGAAAAACTTGGGACATACTTAGCAGAAAAAGCTAGAAAAGCTGGTGCAAGCATAATTACAGACTCACAAGTCACCTCTATAGAAAAAAATACTCTCAATACAATAAAAGATTGCTATCAATTTAAATATTTAATCGGCGCTGATGGAGCAAATTCATTGGTTCGAAAATCCCTAAAAATCTCAACAGACAAACTAGCAATAACAATGCAAGTCCGAACAACCAAATTGTTCAATGACTTTGAAATCATAATTGACACCAAACTTTTTGGACCACACTATGCCTGGATCTTTCCACACAAAGATCACACTCGTTTCGGCACTGCAACCGACCAAAGATATTTTTCAATTCCAAAATTAAGAAACAATTTTTTACAATGGTTAAAAAAATACAACATATCAGAAAAAGATATTGAATCATTTCCAATTAACTATGATTTTAAAGGCATGCAATTTAATAATTTCTTTTTAGTCGGTGAAGCAGGCGGTTTTACAAATGGATTGACAGGAGAAGGAATCTACAACGCGCTACTATCAGGACAGGAAGCTGCAAAAAAAATTATTAATCCAAATTATAAACATAGCGAAAGATTTAAGAAACTTTTAGAACAAAAAAAATTCTGCGAAAAATTTATCAGCCTTTATAGAATAAAACCTATAATATCTCTTTTATATAGGATTCTCCCGTATTATCTTAGAAGTAAAAACAGAAGAATGAAAGTCATTAATTACTTTACAAAATAATGCCAGCTAATTGGTTATTTAATATTATTCCATCCATTAAATTACCTCCTGACAAAAATCAGGTTTTTTCTTATTTATCAAAAGAAAATATATCTTTAGGCCAAGTTGTTGAAATTCCTTTTCGTGGAAAAAATATAAAAGGCATAGTTTACTCGCTGAACAATAAAAGTATTCATGAGCTTGATTTCAAACCAAAAGGTATTATTAGACAAGTAGAAAATCTTAGTCTGACAGAAAAACAAATAGAATTAGCAAAATGGATCTCAGAATATTATCATACTTCTGTTGCCTCTGTGATAAAATTAATGCTGCCTCAATTAGTCAACCAAAGAACGAAAGATAAAAGTGTGACATCAACAACTATTCCCTATCCAGATCTAACAGAACAACAACAAAAAATATACGAAAAAATAAATTCAACAAAAGACTTTAGAGTTTTCCTAATTCATGGAGTAACAGGCTCTGGCAAAACAGAAATTTATTTAAAACTAATCGAACAACAAATAAAACTAGATAAGCAATCAATAGTTTTGGTTCCTGAAATATCTTTAACGCCTCAAACAATTAATCGCTTCTCTCAACATTTTAGTAAAGACCAAATTGCAATTCTACATTCTAAATTATCTTCTGGCGAAAAGTTTACTCAATGGAAAAAAATCAAATCAAATAAAGCAAAAATAATTATCGGTCCAAGATCAGCAATCTTTGCACCAATACAAAAACTCGGAATAATTATTATTGATGAAGAGCATGATTCTTCCTACAAGCAATATGATCAAAATCCTCGCTATCACGCAAGACAGGCAGCAATAAAATTAGCTAGCCTCTACAACGCAAAAATAGTCCTTGGATCAGCAACTCCCAGCATCGAATCATATTATCTATCTGAACAAAATATTTATACACTACTGAATTTACCAACAAGATTTACTGCCAATTCTGTAATGCCAAAAGTAGAAATTGTAGACATGAGAGAAGAATTCAAAAAAAAGAACTTTTCTATTTTTTCAGAGAACCTACAAAAAGAGCTTGAAATTATCATTAAAAACAATCGCCAAGCATTACTCTATATTAATCGACGAGGAGTAGCCACTTTTGTTAATTGCCGAGATTGCGGATATATTGCCACCTGCAAAAATTGTGACGTCCCACTCACTTTTCATCTATATAAACAGAATTTGAGTTGCCACTATTGTGGCTACACTACGCCAACCCCAATTTCATGTCCCAAATGTAAAAGCTCGGCTATAAAATATTTTGGCACTGGTACAGAAAAAGTAGAACAGGAGTTGCAAAAAATGTACAAATATGTTAGAATATTCAGGATGGATTCGGATACGACTCGTACCAAACACTCCCATGCGCAAATATATAACGATTTTAGGCTAAAAAAAGCCAATATACTGATTGGCACTCAAATGATTGCTAAGGGCTGGGATTTAGAAGGAGTTGATTTAGTTGGTGTCATTTCGTCAGATGTTGGCCTTAATCTTCCAGACTACAAGGCACAAGAAAGAACATTCCAACTCCTAACACAAATTGCTGGAAGAACTGGCCGTGGCAAAAATCCAGGCAAAGTAATTTTTCAAACCTATAATCCAGAAAGCTTTGTTATCAAAACAGCAGCTAAGCATGATTTTGTAAGTTTTTACAAAAATGAAATTAAAACTCGCCAAGAGCTTGATTATCCCCCATTTGTCAAAATAATTAAGTTAATCTACAAGAATTCTGACCCAGACAAAGCTCAATACGAAGCACAGAAATTATTCACGAAGCTTACAACTTATTTATCCGCCGAAGTTTCAACGAAGACGAACAACTTACAACGTACAACTTTGCTCGGTCCCGCTCCATCATTTTTCACAAAAATACAAGGCCGATATATTTGGCAAATAATTATCAAGTTAAAAGATTCAAAATTTAAAGAAAATATTTTAAGACAAATTCCTAATGACTGGATCATTGATATTGATCCGGAAAGTCTACTCTAATTATGAAAATCATCACCTATCCAAACAAAATACTAAGAAAAAAAGCTCAAGAAATTGAGGATTTTTCTGCAATTAAGAATTTTATTCCGGAATTCATAAAAACTATGAAAGAAAATGACGGAATAGGCTTAGCTGCACCCCAAGTTGGAAGATCTATTAAGCTTATTGCTATTCAAACCAAAGACGGTTCTAAAATTTTTATTAATCCCAAGATAACTTCAAAATCCTTCAAAAAAGAAATCGCCGAAGAAGGATGCTTATCGCTACCAAAAATTTTTGGCAAAGTAAAAAGATCATACAAAATTACTGTAAAATTTCAAAATGAAAAAGGCCTAAAACAAAAATTAACTGCAACAGGACTCTATGCTCGCGTCCTCCAGCATGAAATTGATCATCTACTAGGCATACTTTTTATTGATAAAATTATAAAATAAATGTTAAAAATAAAAACAATTTTTTTTGGGACACCCGATTTTTCAGTTCCGACATTAGAGCTATTAATCAAGAATACTCAAGTTATTTCAGTTATAACTCAGCCAGATAAAAAAGTCGGCCGAAAGCAACAAGTAATTTTTTCACCTGTAAAAAAAATTGCTCAAAGCAACCACGTTCCGATTCTTCAACCAAATAAAATTAAAGATCAAGCATTTATACGACAAATCAAACAATCAAATCCTGACCTAATAGTTGTTACCGCTTACGGAAAAATAATTCCAAAAGAAATTTTAGATTTACCAAAATATGGCTGCATTAATATTCATGCTTCTCTATTGCCTAAATATCGAGGTGCATCTCCGATTCAAACAACAATACTAAATGGTGAAGAAAAAACTGGTATTACAATTATAGTTATGAATGAAAAAATGGATGAAGGTGACATAATTGCGCAAACAACTGAAAAAATATATAATAATGATACATCAGAAACTTTACATAATCGTTTATCAAAAATTGGAGCAGAATCTCTCCTAAAAATATTACCAGATTATATCAATAAAAAAATTGCTTCAAAACCACAAGATGACAGACTAGCCACTTACACAAAAATTATTAAAAAAGAAGACGGAAAAATTAATTGGCAACAAAGTGCCCAAGATATTCTACAACAAATCAATGCTTTTACTCCTTGGCCATCTGCCTACACCTTTATAGATCAAAAACGCTTCAAAATAACTAAGGCACAAGCAGTTGACCATGATTCTAAAAAAAAGCATGGCTCAATATTTATTTACGAGAATAAAATTGCAATTGCCTGCACAAAAAGCTCTCTTATTATAGAAAAATGGCAACCAGAAGGGAAAAAAGAAATTTCAACATCAGATTATTTACTCGGAAACAAGAACATTATAAATAAAATAGCAAAATAATGTCTGAAACAAACAAAACAAGCAAAAAAGAAACACTTATGCTTATTTTTGCTGTCATAATTGTCGTTGGCGGTATAGCAGCTATTTTTATCAAACCGCAATGGAAAATAAACATGAAGCCTTCAAAAAATAATCAAACCGCAAATGAATCTAGCACAAAATCAACGATACCTGTTATAACAGCATCAGAATTAAAAGAAAAGATAGACAATCAAGAGAATATCTACATACTTGATGTTCAAGGCGAAGAATACTATTTGACCAAGCATATTCCTAGCTCAATGAATATTCCATACGAACAAATAGAAGCAAGAATAAAAGAAATTCCTAATAACAAAGAAATAATTACAACTTGCACCAACAATAGCTCCTGCCAGACTTCCACAAAAGCCGCAGAATTGCTATCATCAAAAGGATTAAAAAATGTTAAAGACTTTAAAGATGGCATAGCTGGCTGGGAAGAACAAAATTATCCAATAATCTCTGGATTTGAAGCTATCTATAAAAGCATTGATATAGATCAACTAAAACAAAAAATTGATAACAAAGAAGATATCGCTATCCTAGATATTCGCGACAAAGAAGATTATGACAAAACACACATCAAAAATTCAATTAATATTCCTCTTGAAGAAGTGGCTAACAGAATAAAAGAATTGCCCAGAAATAAAGAATTGATTGTTTATGATAAAACTGGCAACAGAAGTAAACTTATAGTTGAAAGCCTAACTAAAAAAGGGTTTACCCAAGCAATAAACCTCATCAATGGCTATCCAGAATGGCAAAACAAAGACTACCCAATTGAATAAGAAAACTACAAATTTTACACAAATTAAATACAAATTCTACACAAATAACACAGATATCTCATCTGTGTTATTTGTAATAATCTGTAAAAAATCTGTGTAAAATCTGTAGTTTTATGTTCCCATCTCCCAAGAATTCAAATACTTCTTTTGTTCTGAAGATAACTTATCAATCTTAATACCCATTGAATCAAGCTTTAATTTAGCTACCTTTTCATCAATCTCTTTTGGCACTGAATAAACTTTCGGACTTAAATATTTATAATTTTCAACAACATATTCAACGCAGAGCGCTTGATTAGCAAAAGACATATCCATGACACTTGCTGGATGACCTTCGGCAGCAGACAAATTAATCAATCTACCTTCTGCTAATAAATTAATCTTGTTTCCATTTTCTAAAATGTACTGTTCAACAAATGTGTTCACTGATTTAACGCTCTTAGAAATCTTTTTCAATCCATCAATATCAATCTCTGCATTAAAATGTCCAGAATTGCATACGATAGCATTGTCTTTCATTTTCCTAAAATGGTTCGAATTTATTACATTTATATCTCCCGTTAATGTACAAAAGACATCTCCCAAACTTGCAGCTTTTTGCATTGGCATTACCATGAATCCATCCATGCTCGCTTCAATTGCTTTGATCGGATCAACTTCGCAAACAATCACATTAGCTCCCAACCCCTTGCATCTTGATGCAAATCCCCTTCCACACCAACCATAACCAACTACAACAACAGTTTGCCCAGCAAAAAGAACTCCAGTTGCTCTGATGATTCCATCTATTGTACTTTGACCTGTTCCATATCTATTATCAAATAAATGCTTAGTCAAAGCATCATTAACCGCAATAATAGGAATCATTAAAGCCTTATCTTTTTCCATTGCTCTCAATCTAATAACGCCAGTAGTTGTTTCTTCCATGCTTCCTAATACATCTTTAATTTGGTTTTTTCTCTTTGAATGCAGCAATGAAATCAAATCAGCTCCATCATCCAAAGTAATAGCTGGCTTAAAATCCAAAACAGCATTCAAATGTTTATAATAAGTTTTTTTATCTTCACCTTTAATTGCAAAAGTATTAATTCCATAATCTTTTGCCAAACTAGCTACAACATCATCTTGAGTAGATAGTGGATTAGATGCACATAATACTATTTCTGCCCCACCAGCTTTCAAGGCTCTCATTAAATTTGCAGTTTCACAAGTTACATGCAAGCATGCTCCAATTTTCTTTCCAGAAAAAGGTTTTTCTCTTTTGAATCTTTCTTTAATCAAATTCAAAACAGGCATTTGAGATTCTGCCCATTCTATTCTTCTCTTGCCATTTTTTGCTAGTTCCAAATCTTTTACATCAGATTTCATATTTTTTCTTTAAAATTTTTATTAAATCTTGTCTTAAAATTAATTAAATCAAATTTGTGTGTCTGTGTACCATATTTTTCAACAGTATATGCCGATACACACGCTCCTATTTTACCAATTTTATCAACTTTAAAATTATTTAACAAGCCAAATATTAATCCAGCCCGATATGCGTCCCCCGCTCCAGTTGGATCCAGGATCTTCTTCGGTTTAGCGCATAAAATTTTATAAACCTTACCACCAAAATAGATTTCTGAACCTTTAGGTCCTAATGTGATTATTAAATATTTAGTTAACTCTAAGATTTCCTGTTTTATTAGCTTTGTCTTTTCTTGGAAAACACTGAATTCATAATCATTCAAAATTGTACATAACGAGCCTTTTGCCATTCTAATTAATTCAGATCCAGAATACCCGCCAATTCCTTGTCCTGGGTCAAAAATGTAAGGAATCTTCATATCCTGCAATTCTTTTGTGTGCAATAACATGCCTTTATGACAATCAGGCGCACAAATCGCTAATTTAATCTTTTCTTTTTTAATAATCTTTTTTAAAGACAAATGATTGTGCAACATTGCTCCTCCATGAAAAAAAGTGATCTGATTATCATCCAAATCAGTAATAATATGGCAAGAAGCTGTATATTCTTTTGTATAATTAATATAATTCGTCTTTATCTTATTCTTTGCTAACCATGATTTATAATCTACAAAATCTTTTCCTACTGAAGCAAATATAATTGGATCAATGCCCAACAATCTTAAATTATAAGCAATATTGCCAGCAGTTCCACCAAATTCCTTTGATAATTTTTCTGCCCCAAAACAAACGTTCAAAACATGAATTTTATCTGGCAAAATATGGTTTTTAAATTTGTCATTAAAATTCATAATATAATCAAAAGCCAAAGATCCACAAACTAAAACTTTTTGCATAAAAAAAACATGTAAATATTACATGCTCATTTTAGCCCTTTTTATCCACAAAATCAAGCATTTCTATGTTTCTTAAGATAATTATTTGTATTAAACAACATTTTTTCTGCTTTAATTCTATTTCTTCTTGCCCCATACTTAACTTCTCTGCATAATCTCAATACTTCGTCTCTTTTTTCAAATAAAACATGCATTCTACGCTCTTTTAAAACTCTTGCTTTTTTATTTTTCTTAATATTTTTCCTAATGTATGATGAAAATTTATCTCTAAAAACCTTATAAACTATATCGCGAAATTGCTCCAAATCTTCTTTTGTCATTTTGTTTTAAAATTATTTTTCAAATTATTATAACATATTATCTACTAATAATATCCACAAATTTACAATGTCGTGATTGGTCTTGCTTGTACAACATATAATTTTCCCTTTTCCAAAGCCCATTCAATATCCATCGGCCTTTTATAATGTTTCTCAATATTTTTAACTATTTTAGCCAATTCAATAATTTTGTTATTACTTAATTTTTGTCTTTCTATCTTTGATTTAGGCACGCTAGTATCAATAGTGTTTTTTTGTTTTCTTGCTTTTTTGTTTCTTATTATCATAAGAGTCTGCTTAGACATATTCTTATCAATAATTTCAAAATTGCGCTTATCAATAATATATGCGTCTGGCGTAATCAATCCAGCAACAATCGCCTCACCTAATCCATACCCTGCCTCAATTATCATTTGATTTTTATCTCTTGTTACTGGGTGAACAGAGAAAGCAACTCCTGAAACTTCGGACTGCACCATCTTCTGAACAACTACAGCTACCATCACTTTTTTTCCGCCTAATTTGCGCTCTAAGCGATAAAATATTGCTCTAGGAGTAAATAGAGATGCCCAACATAATTTTATTTTCTGAATCAAATCTTTCTTATTTACGTCTAGATAAGATTCCAGTTCTCCTGCCCAAGAATCAATTTTAGAATCTTCGGCAGTTGCGCTTGATCTAACAGCCACTAAATCCATTTTCTGTTTTTTAAATTCAGCAAGTATCAATTTTTGTAAATTTTCATCCATCTTGCCATCTCTAACTAAACTTATTATCACTTCTGAAGCTTCTTCAACGCTTTCCATATCTTTCAAATTTACTTTAGCTAAATATTTTATAATCTCGACATTAATATCATTATCATCTATATATTTCTCAAAAGCTTTTGCTGAAATCACAAAACCACTAGGAACAGGAAAACCATGCTCCAACATTTCCCCCAAAGAAGCGCCTTTGCCTCCAGCTTCAAAAATTGAATCCTTATTTAATTTTTCAAATGGAATGATGTAATTATTTTGCATTCTTTTTTATAAATTTTCTTGCCTCATCACCATCGATTATCTTTAATTTACCATTTCTATTGCATTGCACCAAACAAATTTTTTGCCTTTCCTCTAATTCATATCTTTTCAATCCTTTTTTATTAATTATATCCTTTATTTCGATAGGCAAAGCATAATTCAATTGATTAACAGAATAAAATGTCCGTCTAGATATTTCTTTAATCACCAAATTCATAGCCTGATTCATCATATTCTCCGTATCAACTACAAAACTCACAAATTCACCTGGTTTTACTTTAGATAAAATAAGTTCTTTTTCTGGACTTAAAGTTTCTTTAAATCCCAAAATAAGAATATTCGGAACAGCCAACATATCCGCCCATTCCATTTCGACATTATACAATTGCTGTAGCAACTTTATCATTTCAGAATTACTTTTTTTATTCAGCTTTGATTTCAAAATCTTAGCAGTTATCTTTTTAATTTCTTTTGCCTTTTTGCCAATTTTTTTCAATAATTCAAGATTATATTTTGGTTTTTTCTGAAGTAAGCTATCTAACTTTGTTATCGTTTTTTCAAAACTTTCTTCTTGCCAATATAATATTCCTTCATTCTCTCTAGCAACTACAAAAGAATTTTTAAAAAATGGCTTTATTTGCTTATCCTTATTTTTTCCAACTACAAAACCAAGAAAAACAGAACTCAACTTTAATAAGTTTGTTTCTTCAATTTTTTTGTAAATTTTAAACACTTTTTTCATATATTTAAACCATTTTTTTTCAAATTATCTTCCAAAATTTTAAATTTACTCAAATCTTTTCCAAAAAAATCAAAAACATGAGTAATATATCTTTCAAAATCATCTTCTTTGCAAACATTTACTTCCATATGATCACTTGGATAACACAAAATTGTCTTTAGATTATAAAGACTATTATTTATTCCCAATGCTCTCATATAATTATCAACATATTGAGGAGTATACTCTCTTTTCCATAAAGAAATATATTTCATAACTTAAATTATTTTTACAATTCCTCTTTTTGTATCCATTTCTACAAACATTCCATCTTTTAACACTTCAGTCGCTATTTTTGTTCCAACAATACATGGAATATCCAACTCTCTAGATAAAATTGCAGCATGACAAGTAATTCCGCCTTCATTAGTTATTATACCAGATGCTAATTTCATTGCAGGAACATAATCAGGCAAAGTCATTCCACAAACAAGAATATCGCCTTTTTTAATTTTTCTAATTGCTTCTTTATATCCAGCACAAACTTTAACTTTGCCTGTCACATTTCTCTGCGCGCCTGCGCTCATTCCTGACAATTCTTTAGTCTTCACACTTTGACTACTAATTTCCTGATTAAAAATAACTTTTGATTGTTTTGAATTAAAATATTTAATTTGCCTCGAACTAGACAATACCGCATAAGACTTTTTTCTATCCAATATTTTATCCCTCTCTATTATTCCTGATTTAAGCATTATTCTTATTTCCTGAAAAGCCAAATATTCCAAATCAAGCACATTGTATCCCATCCTTTTTGCTGTTTCTGTCAAAATAATAAAAAAACAATAGACAGTCCTCATCTGTATTTCTTTTCTTAAATCATGAACTACTGCAAATTTATCACATAAATCAAGCCAAAACATTATCTTATTTGATAATTTATATTTTTCAATCAATTGCCCTCTTAAATTCCTAGTTTTGGACAAACCTTTTTCCATCTTATTAAGTCTCTTTTTAGCTTGCTTCTTATCTATTTTTTTTAATTTAGCTGAAAAATACTTTATACCTTTAGTTTCCAAACCTTCCCATCCCAATGCTGTCCACCAAAAATTTATTGCCAACCATTGAACATTTTTATTGTTCAAGTCTAATTTTATTTTTAACAATTCCTTTTCTTCCAATGCAACGTAAGACAAAAAGATTGGCTTTGAAATCTGACGATAAAAATTTAAAAATTCATTATCATCTAACTTGCCTACTAATTCTTTCTTTAATGATTTTATTAATTCTTTTTCAAAAACAATATCGATTGCGTCAATATAAGTATTTAAAACAGCCAAAGGACCAAAACTTTGCGCATATATCTTATCAAATAGCATTAATAAATCTTTTTGGCTAGATTTCTTCAAATTAATTTTTAGGAACTCATTAGAAAAATTAATAATTTCTTTTGCTTGTTTTTGCCAATCATCTAAATATTCAATGATGCTCCTGTCATAACATTTTTTCACAATTTTCCGACAGATCTTTTTTATTTCTCCATCTTTCCATCCAAACCAAACTTTCTTGCCACTATTGTAAAAAATAATATTCTTTACTTCAAAATCTTTGTTTAATTTTTGATAATCAAACAAACCTTGAATAAACAATTCAATTCGAAATAATGGTATAGCGCCTCTTGTATAGATAAGCCACTTATTCCTCATAAATTATTTGATTTAAATTATTTGTTCAAATGTTTTTGCCATATAATTTTAAATTAATTTAATTATTCCTGTTTTTAGATCCATTTCTATGTTATCTCCATCTTTCAAAACTTTAGTTACCTTTTTTGTACCAATAATACAAGGAACGCCCATTTCCCGAGCCAAAATAGCAGCATGACATGTTATTCCGCCCTCATCAGTAATTATTGCACTCGCTAATCTTGCAATAGGAATAAAATCCGGCCTTGTCATTGTTGTCAGCAGTATTCTGCCTTTTTTAAATTCAACATTATCAGGATCCAAAACTAACTGCACTTGACCATAAATCCTTTCAACTGGTGCTGAAGCAACTTGTCCTCTGATTTCTAAAGATTCTTGCCTTTCAAAAATTGCATTATAAATCTTTTTAGCATTTTTTTCATAATAAAATTCCATTTTAACATCTCTTTTTGTTCTGCCAGGCGTCATTACAATCGCTGAAAAATCTCTGCGTTTTTTTAAAATATCCTTTTTAACTTTAACGCCTTTCAATAATAAATCTTTGATTTCTTCAACCAAATAATAATTAATGTCTTCAACTTTAATTCCAAATCTTTTAGCTATTTCTTGACAAAAAGCTTCAAGATAATGATTCGCTTGCATCATATTCGCCTTTCTCTCATCGCTCCATGAACCAATATATTCTAAAATTTCAAAATTTAACAATAAATCTTGAGAAAATTTATATTTCTCTTTAATTGCTTGTTTTTCTTTTAATAGTTTGCCAACTTTTGATTTTAAGCTTGATAGTTCCTTCTTTAAATCATTTCTCTTAACTTTTTTCAGTTCGCCTTTAATTTTTTCATTAAAATCGCCAGTTTCCAAAATTTTTGCTCTTTTATAATTATTTTCCAGCCAATAGTATTTTTTTGCCAACTCTTTAATTTTGTTTTCTCTTTGCTCATGGTCTGACGATAATATAGCTTCCAAAAAAATAATTCTAGCTTTCTCCATAAAGCTCAAAATAGCTGGCACTCCAAGCACAAAACAAATTTTTTCAATGTTTTCATCATCCAACTGTTTTTTCTCTTTCTTTACCAATCCTTGAAAATTTACCACATCAGCACATTCAAGCATATATCCATAACAAACATAATCATAATAATCACCCTGAACAAACTTTTTGTACAATTGCCAAACTTGCTTATTTGTCAGCTTCTTCTGATTTTTTTCGAAAAAATTGCCTTTGCAAATATAACGTCTCGCAGATTCCAAAGATTCTTTTCTCCTTTTTTTTAAATAACTTTTGTCTTTTTCTACTTTTTTATAAATATACTTATAAATCTCTTGCTTTTGATTAATTGGACTTTCTTCATGTACAAAATCGTTTTCAAATACAAAAATTACAAAATCTAAATATTTAGGATGAAAAAAACGTCGTTGACCAATTGCCGAAGCAACAGGATACAAAAACTTTTGATAAACACCAGGCGCCTCTTCTGTCCACCAATCAATTTTCTTAATTTTAGCCAATAATTGCCTAAAATCAGGCTTTTTATTCATAAAATATCCTTTGAAAAAGCATAAAATTATGCTAAAATTATTATATAACATTCTTAGTGCTTAGTAAATACCTTTTTAAAGCCAAAAACTATGATCAGTATCGTTTTACCTACATTCAACGAAGTAGATAACTTCAAAAAAATCGTTCGAGAAATCTTAACTGTCTTTAGAGATAACAATATTGATGGCAATATTATCATTGTTGACGACAATTCGCCTGATGGAACAGGCATTATGGCCCAAAGATTGAGTGAAAACCTCCCAAAACAACTCTATGTCATCGACAGAGAAGCTAAAATGGGACTAGGCTCTGCTTATATTGCTGGATTTAAAAAAGCGCTCTTTTTAGGCGCTGATTATATCTTTGAAATGGATGCTGATTTCTCGCACAATCCGCACAGTATCCCCTCTTTTTTGAAGGCAATGCAAGATTCAGATCTAGTTATCGGCTCACGGTATATTGATGGTGGATCAACAAAAAATTGGGAGCTATATCGAAAATTAATCAGTCGCTTTGGAACATTATATGCCAAAACAATCTTAAGGCTTGAAATTAATGATTTAACTTCTGGATTCCGTTGCTATAAACGTCAAGTTTTAGAAAAAATCAATCTTGATCAAATTCAATCTGATGGTTATTCTTTTCAAATTGAAATGGCTTTCAAAACAAAGTTAGCAGGCTTTAAAATAAAAGAAATACCGATTGTCTTTGCTGATCGCAAAAATGGTATTTCTAAATTTTCAAAGAAAATATTTTACGAAGCTTTTTGGATTGTCTGGAAATTAAAACTAAACTCTAAACAACAAATAATTCCAAAAAAATAGTATGCAAAGTATCCGCCGAAGCAACAGCGAAGGCGGATGGGAGGCTTTTACTGTTGTCTGGAAATTACGCCTATCTAATCGGAAATAATTTTCTTTCGATAACATCAACACGACTCTCTAAATCAATATAATCACCACACATTGCTTTTTCCCCTAATTTCAAATCAACTTCTGCCAATTCGTTTAAAATCTCTTCATGCTCTCTTCTATTTTGCTCATGTTCTATTCTATTTTGTTCATGCTCTTTACTATTCTGATCAAACTTTTTTTTACCATCATAGCTAGATCATCAATTCTATCATGCAAATTATTAAACTTAACATCTTGCGTCTTAAATCCATTTTTTATTACTTTCTTCAGATCTGTAAATTCTTTATTGAGTGTAGTAAATCCTTTTTTGAGCGTTGTAAATTCTTTTTTAGTTTGTTTATCCATATAATTTTACTTAACTTCATTTTTAATATAAAACATTATAACAATTTTAGCAATTCCGCATTATTTTACCATTTTTAACAAATTATTACATTTTTCACACAACTCAATTTCTTTCAAATCTGTATCTACTGCATTATTAGAAAAATACATTGGACAAGTTTTTATTGGACAATGAGAAAGTCCAAAATTATGTCCCAACTCATGAATTGCCTCTTTTAAAACTCGCTCCTCAAATAAATTTTTGTCTTTATCTAGCAAACGAAATATTGAAACAATACTTTGTCTGCCTGGGCAATCTCCTTGTCCAAAAATATAATTGTATTCTAAAGCAAATATATCTTTCTCCGTAACAACCAATATTTTTTCCAAATCATCAAAATTAATATTTTGAGTATCTAGCAAAATTTTTTCTGCATCATACTGATTTTTTTCTGAATTAAAAGCAAAATCAGGCACATCAACAGGCCCGATTTTTTTTATCTTAAAATTAAAAATTTTTACTAAACCGTTTTCTAATTTTCGCCAATCCAGATCATCAACCCTCCCGACTTCCAAAATATAAATACTATTCATAATATCTCTTATTGTTTTGTATTATTGATATCAACTAAAGTAATCACAAACTGACTTCCTCTTTTAACTTCACCAGTTAACATCTTCTTTGCCAAAATATTTTCAACATAGTTTTGAATTGTCCTCATGATAGGCCTTGCACCCATCAAAGGATCAAAACCAAGCTCAGCCAATCTTTCAATTCCTGGCTCATCAATTCTCAAATAAATTCCCTTTTCTTGTTCTAATCTTTTGACTAGTTTACCTAATAACATTTTCGTAATTTGTAAAACATGCTCTTTTTCCAAAGGCTTGAAATAAACGACAGAAGTGAATCTATTCAAAAATTCCGGCCTAAATATGCCCTCGGCCTGTAAATAATTTATTAATCTCTCTTTTAAAACTACTGGATCGAGATGTTGTCTTATACCATCTTGAATCAAGTTAGCTCCAGCATTTGATGTTGCAATAATCATGGCATTATTAAACTTTACTTTTCTTCCTAAAGAATCAGTCAACCAGCCCTCGTCCAACATTTGTAAAAATAAATTCAAAATATCTTTGTGCGCTTTTTCGACTTCGTCAAACAAAACAACAGTAAAAGGATTATCTTTAATTGCATTTGTTAATTCACCGCCAGCTTTCGCCTCAGTCGTTCCAGGAGGAGGACCAATCAAACGATAAACAGAGGCTTGATCCTGATATTCTGACATATCAAAACGTATCATTGATTTCTCCGAACCAAAATAAGCTTCTGCAAGTGCTTTTGTGGTTTCAGTCTTTCCAACTCCAGTTGGTCCTAAAAATAAGAAACTACCCACTGGTTTATTTCCTGCTTCAACGCCTGATCTTGCACGCCTCAAAGCATCAGAAACTACCCTTATTGCTTCTTCTTGATCAACAACACGCTTATGCAAAAAGTCTTCCAAATGCAATAACAATTGTTTTTCTGCGCCTTCAGCCTCGCCTATCGGCGCCTTAACTTTTTTCTTCATCAAAGTTTCAATGTGTTTTGGCAAAACAATTGTTCCTCTGCCAAAAGCAGAAGCAAAAACAATTGTTTCATTCAAAAAATCAATTGCCTTTTCAGGAAAAGGCTTTGAATACAAAAATTGATCAGCTAATTTGTAGATGGATTTCAAAGCCGGATAGCTCATTATTACTCCTCCTTGAGATTCTAGCTTTGGAGCCATATCTTCTAAAATTCTTAAGGTCACATTTTCATTAGGCTCAGTAATCTCCAAAACTTCAAACTTATCAGATACTGCTGATCTTGTTTCAATATATTGATGAAAATCGTCAGAATTAGCAGTTGATACAAAATATAAATTTGGATTCTCTAAAAATGGCACTAACACTTGAGAAGCATCAATTGATCCAACCTTGCCCTCACCGCTACCAAATAATTTCTGAATATTATCAATAAACAACACAATATTGCCTGCAACAACAGCATCAGACATTACTGCTTCCAATCTTTCAATAATCTCACCTGGAGTTTGTGCTCCAGCTAACAATCTATCAACATCTAATTCAATTAATCTCTTATTAGCTAAGCTAGAATAAGCAGTACCTTCCAGAATTCTTTTTGCAAGACCCAAAACAACTGTTCTTTTACCAACGCCAGGAGCGCCTTGTAAAATCACATTATGATGTGTCGCGCGAACAAGGACATCTTCTATCTGATTGATATTTTTTTCATGTCCAATAATATGAAAAGGAAGCGCGCCTCTTAATATTTCATCAGTCAAATCATGACCAAATGTTCTTAACGCTCTAGTATAACCATATGCCCACTCTCTACCAATCCCGCCCTTTCTCTTGATTTTATCCGGATCAAAATTCTTCTCTTTTCTAAATTTATAAAAAGAAGTTTCCCAATAAACAATATTCGCAATATCTTCAATCTTTAAATTTAAATCAAACAAAATCTTTTTCATCAAAGGATCAAGAGCTGACAAAACAACAAAAATATCACCGCAACTTATTATTTCATGTCCTTCCAGATAGCCAACCTCTAAAGCTTTTTTCAATGTTTGCGGTGAATCCAGATATTGTTTTGATTTTGCTGACGCATATTCTTCAACATATTTTTCTAAATCCAAAACACTTAGACCAATACGATTAACAATAAATTTTATTGATTTCACTTTCAATAATTCCAAAAGCAGATCAGAAGAATTAATCATCGCATCCTTTTTATTTTTGCTCTTCTTCAAAGCATTTGATATTGCAATTGCTAAATTGATAGAGACAAAATCAGCTAAATTAATATTTCCGTCTTTTTTTGCAATCGCCAAAGCATCTTTCAAAGGAATTAATGGCTTTACATTTCTGACTCCTGATTCATAAAAAACATGGAATGACAAATAGAACAAAGAAAAAGCCAAGCAGATAACCGCAAAACCCAACATTCTGCTGTTAAAATTCAAATTATATAAACTTGAAAAATTATATAAAATTACAAAGGCAAAAGAACAAATACCTAATAAATAAACAAAAAAAGACAAAATCTTAAAAATAAAAACTCGCAAGAATCTGACTAATCCTGCATAACGAAATATTTTTGATTTTCCTGTATTAAATGTAATCATAAAAAAACATTTGTTATTTCGCTAATCATTTGCAAATATTTGCTAATTATTTGCTAATAAAATTTACTATTCAACCAGGCTTTTTACTTTATTTGCAAATAATTCGCAAACATTAGCAAAATATTAGCGATTATCTTAAATACATAACACCTACTACAATTCCTTCCACCAGCAACATTGGAAGTAATAACCAAATAACTATAATAGCAATTTCAAAACAAAGCAAAATTATAAAACAGATTAAAAATATTAATAAAGTTATAAATTTAATAAAAAAACCAAATAATCTTGCAATCAGATTTCCACCCCACACTCCAAATCTCTCTTGCAAACTCATTCCTTCTGTTGAAACAGCATCTCTTTTCCATGGCGCAAATAATGTCGAAAAACAAATTTTTACAGAGAAAGTATCAACCAAAACTAAAATAAATGCTTTTAAATACTTAAGCATTCTGATTAAACCATAAGAATACCACCATTCAATATAATCTAAAAAAATTTGCATTTTTGTTTTTAAATAATGTATATCTTTTTACAATCTATAATACATCTTTACAAGTACGTGCTAAATCTTCGTCCAATCAATTATCCTCCGAAGTCCTACAGACGAAGGAGGATTAAATTTTCTCTATTTGCAAATCATTATCAATGATAGCCACTCCCGGAATATCAGAAATAGTATCTTCAATTCCTTGTTTTTCCTCCAAAGACTCAACAGGACCTGATAAAATCACTTTTCCGCCTGTAACTTGCACGTTTACATTATCAGTCATAACGTCTTCATTTTCTAATAAAGATTTTTCGATATCTTGAAAGATATCCTTATCTGATCTGTTTGAAAATTCTGACATAAATTTTAATTATTTTTAATTTAAGATTTTACTTTTAATTTTAGACTTTTAACTTTAAGCTTAATTTGATTATACCAAAAAAACCCTAATTTCACAACCAATTTCCGAATATCTAATCACCATGTCCAATTATTAAACCCCCATCTCAACATCTTTTCAACATCATTTGTTACACCATAATAAGATCCAGAACCAATAGCAACTCCGATTAATTCATGCCCGTTTTTATCTCGCGCTTTAGTCATCAAATTCATGCCAATTTCTGGCAAATAGCCCGTTTTTCCACCCAAAATATACAAATTACTATTCAGCAAAGCATTAGTATTAGTCACGCTAATAGTTTTGCCTCCCAAAGTTTGATAAGAATAGACCTTAGTTGTTGATGCTTGCATGATTTTAAATTTTTTCAAAGCATCAATCGCAACTTTAGCATAATCTTTAGGAGTACAAGCATTTCGCCAATCCAAACCAGAAGGCTCATAAAAAGAACATGAATTTGCTCCCACCTTTTTTGCTTTTTCATTCATTTTAGCAGCGAATTCAGCATCGCTCATTCCTGTTGCATGAGCCAAAG
Source organism: uncultured Candidatus Saccharibacteria bacterium (assembly GCA_964574655.1). Taxonomy (GTDB): domain Bacteria; phylum Patescibacteriota; class JABMPQ01; order JABMPQ01; family JAQVVF01; genus JAQVVF01. Next base: position 406,335 of record CAZNOH010000001.1, on the reverse strand, counting down.
CGTTAGTTGCATTATTGGCTGATTTTACTAAAGACGTATAAAGCAAGTCTTCAACTTTTATTCTATCACCTGCTGTCAGCCAAACACTCTGGCCCTCAGCATCATCCCGTGGCTGATAAGTATAAATTTTATTTAAATCTAAACCAGACTCCAGAACAATATTAGCTGTCATCATTTTTGTCATTGAAGCTAAAGTCAACTTTCGATCACAATCTTTGCAGTACATTATCTTGCCAGATTTTATATCCATCAATACTCCTCCCAGAGAATAAACATCTGGATCAGAAACATCAGCTTTCTTAGTTGGTTCAATAATGCTTGATTTGCTGCTTTTTTCTAAAACAACAATATCTAAATCTTCAATATCAGTTTTTATAATCGCCAAATCCTTGCTATCATTAATTTTACTTCTTAATTCATTCCATCTATTTTCATCAAAATCCCAATAAAATGCGCCTTTTTTATTAAATGTCTTTGAATTATATTTTAATAAAATTTTTACTTTTCCTAATAAAACAAAATCATCAGTCTCATTAGAAATTTCATAGCGATAAATATTGCTGATTGCTTCATATCCTTCTGGAATTTTATGCTCATCTTTTGCAAGCTTTTTAAATTTAATGTTTATTTGTTCAGCATCTATTAAATTTGCTGGTATTTTAATTTCAATTCTCTTTGATCTATTAAAAATCTGCTGAGAAACAGCTAAATCAGACTCTGTCAAATTATAAACAACACCCCAATCTTGTGCCTTAGAATAGCCAAAATTAGGCAATAACAACAAAAAACCTAATATCAATAGTAACTTCTTTTTCATAGTATGTATGATTTTTAATTAACAAAAACGATTGACAATTATTTAATTCTATCATATACTCGTTCTATGTCTCTCAAAGAGAGGCCCCCAAAAAGGTTGCGGGGCAAAAACGGAGGAAAAAGGATGCGCCAAACAGACATGCTAATTGTAATTCCTTTGATTGCATTCGGAAGCTTGATCGCCTATGCTGACAGTTCTGAACTTGATCGCGTTATCTGTAATGGTGATGAAACTTGCTTGCAAGATATGCAACTCGGCAAGATCAATGAAAGGATTGAAAATACAAGGATTGATCTTCAAATGGCAAACCAAGATCTCGAATACATGATCAGATACGATGGAGTCTGGGGCACGACCGATGAATCTCGTGATTGGTATCAAGGAAAACGAGGAATCGTTTGCTCCACCAATCGCAAGGTTCAACGTGAAATTCCACAGGCTGAAAAAGATCTCGGAATTCTTCACTTATCCAGTCATCCAGGAATTGCCAATCGCGCCAATCTCAAACTGCGAGATATTCAAAGCGATCCAGTAATCAAGCTCTTTCTCACTGAAACTCCATGCCAACGAGCAAAAGAAACCTGCAAGCACTTTGGCTGTACAGAAATCATTGACGGCTCTTTGTAACTAACGCTATTCCTAGCGTTTTTTTATTGCCTCACACTAATACCTTTCGAATTGTTCTAATACTTATCTCGAATACTGATTTTAATTTGAAAATTGATTAGAGTTCTATTCAAAAAAACATTCGAATGAAACAACAATTCAGCAATTTAACAATAGAACAATTATATCTATAATAACAAAAAAATACAGAATTTGAAACTCTGTATTCAAAAAATAGTATTCACTGTTAAATATCATCTTTCTTCAACAATTAAATCAGGATATTTTTGCTTTAAATTTTTTACAACCAAGCTAACATTAATCTTTTTGCTCTGATCTAAAGCAGGATCTAAATTCTTGATATATCTAATATTCTGCAAATAATATTTTTCACCAGATTTCAAATAACTTGCCATTTCCATAAAATCATTTTCAACATGCTTTTGTGGAAAAACAGTTGTCCTGAATTCATGATCTACTCCTGAATTTTGAATCAATTCAAAAGACTTCCGACAATTCTCAACCAATTTCATAAGCTCCGAAGCTCCGAAGCTCCGAAGCTCCGAAGCTCCGAATATTCCAATTTCCGAATATCTCGTCCACGGAGCCTTCAAATCCATTGCAACATAATCAAGCAATTTATTTTTATAAAGCTTTTCAAGCATCGCAGGATTAGATCCATTTGTATCAAGCTTAACAAAATAACCAAGCTTTTTTAACTCAACAATAAATTCCGGCAAGTCTTTCCAAATAGTCGGCTCTCCGCCAGTAATACAAACACCATCTAGCATTTTCTTCTTCTTGACCAAATAACCGAAGACCTCGTCCTCCGAAGTCCCGCAGGACGAAGGAGGATCACCGACCAATTCTGGATTATGGCAAAATGGACATCTAAAATTACATCCCTGCAGAAACACTATTGCACAAATCTTGTCTGGGTATTCTAATAGGCTTAATTTCTGAAACCCGGCTATTTTCATATTTTAAATTCTTAATTTCATATTCTTTGCGTTCAGCATATTCACTTTGTTTGCCCTTATTCCATTGTGAGACAGGCCTAAAATATCCCATCACTCTTGACCATACTTCACATTCTTTCTCACAAATTGGGCAATTCTTTTGCTCGCCATTCAAATAACCATGCGTTGGACAAATACTAAACGTGGGAGTCATTGTAAAATAAGGCAGTCTATAATTCTCAGCGATTCTCTTAACTAAATCTCGGCAAACTTTCCAATTCATAATTCTTTCGCCTAAAAACATATGCAAAACTGTTCCGCCGGTGTATCTAGTTTGTAAATCATCTTGATGGTCTAATGCCTCCATTGGATTATCAGTATAGCTGACAGGCAAATGAGTTGAATTTGTATAATAAGGGGCTTCTTTTGTTCCTGCCTGAATAATATCTGGATATCTCTTTTGATCTTCTTTTGCAAATCTATATGTTGTACCTTCTGCTGGAGTTGCTTCCAAATTATAGAAATTATTTGTCTCTTCTTGATAATCAGCTAATTTCTTTCTCATAAAATCCAAAACATCAAGAATGAATTGCTTGGATTCTGGATGAGAAATATCTTTATCCAAAAAATTCAAACAAGCTTCATTAGATCCATTAACGCCAATTGTCGAAAAATGATTATGCAATGATCCAAGATAGCGTTTTGTATAAGGCAACAAGCCCTTATCCATGTTTTCCTCTATTACTCTTCTTTTCATTTCTAGAGAAGTTTTAGCCAAGCTCATTAATTTTTCTAATCTTTGTAAAAATTCCTCTTTTGTTTTAGCTAAATAGCCAATTCTTGGCAAATTAATAGTTACTACTCCAACACTGCCTGTCATTTCTGCAGAGCCAAACAAGCCTCCGCCTTTTGCTTTTAATTCACGCAAGTCTAATTGTAATCTACAGCACATACTTCTAACATCAGAAGGCTTCAAGCTTGAATTTAAAAAATTCTGAAAATAAGGAGTACCATATTTAGCTGTCATTTCAAATAATAATTTCACATTTTCATTTTCCCAATCAAAATCTTTTGTAATATTGTATGTTGGAATTGGAAAAGTAAAAATTCTGCTCTTATTATCGCCTGTAATCATTGTCTCAATAAAAGCTTTATTAACAATATCCATTTCTTTTTGGCAATCTCCATAAGTAAAATCAACGACCTTGCCGCCAATTACCGGCTTCCTTGTTCTCATATCTTCTGGGCAAACCCAATCTAAAGTAACATTCGTAAAAGGAGTTTGTGTTCCCCAACGAGATGGAACATTAAGATTAAAAACAAATTGCTGGACACACTGCTTTACTCTTTCATAATCCAAATTATCAATCTTAACAAAGGGGGCCAAATAAGTGTCAAAAGATGAAAAAGCTTGCGCGCCAGCCCACTCATTTTGCAATGTTCCTAAAAAATTTACCATTTGTCCCAAAGCAGTTTCTAGATGCTTTGCTGGCCCAGATTCAACCTTGCCAGAAACTCCATTAAAGCCTTCTTCCAAAAGTTGCCTAATGCTCCATCCAGCGCAATAACCAGTGAACATATCCAAATCATGGATATGATAATCACCATGGATATGAGCTTCACCAACTTCTTTTGGATAAATTTTATGCAACCAATAATTAGCCACTACCTTTCCTGCAGTATTTAAAATCATACCGCCTAAAGAATAGCCTTGATTTGCGTTTGCTGAAACTCGCCAATCCATTTTTCCTAAATACTCATCTATGGTCGACAGAACATCGACATTTATCTCTTTTTTTGTTTGTGTGTTTTGATCCTTCATATTTTAATTTTATTTTTTATATAATATTTAAATTTATTATCTTTATGCTTGATTCACTCTGCGAAAACAAATTTTCAACCGAATCTCCAAAATTAGAGGACAAAAAATAGCTACAATGGAATTGAACATTACCTAACAGCTATTTTATTTTTATTTTAACAATTTATATTTGAAGCTTTTACTAGTCACCACAAGTATAACACGAGTTTAAAAAATGTTATCAACAAAAAAGTATGAAATAAATCTTATTACGTCATAAATTACTGTCTTTTTGTTTTGATATGGCTAAATAATTCAAAATTTGTTTTAAATGCAAAATAATATAAATAATTGATGAAATAGCAAAAACAACAGAAAAAGAAACATGAATAGATTTTAAATCTAATTGTTCTCCAAAATAAACATTATTAAAAAAAGCTAGATATAATCCAATCAAACCAGAAAATATGAAAGTTATAAACAAGACAATGCTAGTAAATTTTTTTATTTTTAACCTAAACAAATATCTGTTTGAAGACAAAAGATAAAGAATTCCAAAAACAATATAAATCAACGAAATAATTGAAGCAGAGACAATTGCACCAGGATATTTAAAATTTGTCGCATCCTGAGTAACTTCTTTTTTTGTCAAAACAGCAGTAGTGCCTAATTCATTAGCTTGATTTATTTCAATTTTTGCTTCATCAGTTATCTCATTAATAGCTTTTTTTTCAACAGTCTTTGTATCTTTTTTTATTTCATTAACAACAGGATCATTTACAGAAATATTTCCTTGCAGATCGCCTATGTAATATTTTTCTAATAAAGAATAAGTCGTTGGCCTATGATCTGTTTCTTGCCCGCCTTGTGTTTGAAAAGCATCTGTGGCATCTTTGCCGCAATTAGGCAATAACGTTAAATCACCTGCTGGATGATAACCAAAAAATGCAGTAACATCATAAACTTTGCCTGAAATCAATATCCAACAATCTGCTTTTATATTATGTTTTGCTATTTCGCCTATTGTATAAGTACTAGCAAAAACTGGCAAAACTAAAAATAATGATAACAAAATCAAAAATTTTATTTTTTTCACAATTTATAATTATTTTTTAATTGCATGGTTGATTATCTCTAATGGATATTTTTTACCAGCCAAGTATTCTTTAAATTGATTTTTGATATCAATATCTCTCAATTCATTTTTTGACATCTCTTCAACTTCTTCCAAACTAAACCATTTCACTTCAGCAACTTCTGTATTGCTTTCATTATTAATTTTTCCTCCGCCAATTTTTCCAATAAATATTAATTTTATCGGATGACGAATAAATCCATCAACTGTTTCCAAATCAGCCCTCACTAATGAATAAATGCCTAAAAAATCAGTTATTTCTATATCCAAACCTGTCTCTTCTTTTGCCTCTCTTTTTGCGCCATCAATTGGATTTTCTCCCACATCAAGCCAGCCAGCTGGTAAATTCCATTTGCCTTTATCAACTGTTCCTGCTTCTTTAATCAATAAAATTTTGCTGTCTTTTACAACAATTGTCCCAACAACGCAAAACACTTGCGTATAAATTTTCTTAGCCATATTTTTAGCTTAACCAGTCTAACTAGTCTAACTTATCTAACTAGTTTAACTAGCTTTTTTATAAAATACTCGATAAATCACGCCAGCTTTATCATCAGCAATATACATAACTCCATTATCTTTAATCAAAATTCCAGTTGGCCTTCCCAAAGATTCTTTTTCAGTAGTCAGCCAGCCAGAAATAAAATCAGTGTTTTTGGGCTCACCTTTTTCATCAACTATATAATTACCATCTTTATCCATATCATATTTAACTAATTTGTATCCTGTTGGTTCAGTTCGATTCCAAGAGCCATGATAAGCAACAATTAATGCATTTCTAAAATCTTCTGGAAAACTAATAGTATCAGGGACAAATTGCAAACCTAAAGGCGCGGAATGCGCTTGTATATTAATGTACGAAGGAATATAATCCGGCTCTGTACAGACAGAAGTCGGAACATTGTCTTTGAAAGTATTATCGCGGACATTTTTTCCATAACAAAATGGCCAGCCATATTTCTTATTCTCTTTAATAATATTAATTTCATCTGGAGGCAAATTGTCGCCTAACAAATCTCTTCCCATATCATCAGCATATATCGCGCCTGTTTTAGGATGCAGAGTCATAAACACAGAGTTTCTCAAACCTGATGCATAAGTTTTCACATCTGTTCCATCAAGATTTGCAGATATTATAGAAGCTCTTTTTCCGTCTTTTTCATTGCAAGCATTGCAATCAGAACCAATCGATACGAACAATCTTTTTGATTTCGGATCAACTAACAATGATCTCGTAAAATGCATGCCAGAATCAGGCAAATCAATTATTTTTCTTTGATTTTTAATTTCTACTTTATTAATATCATATTCATAAACAGAAACCTGATTTGATTCCGCAATATATAGTTTGCAATTGTTTAAGTCCTTACAATCAAAAACTAAACCATGCGGTAAATTCAAATTTTCTGCCAATATTTTTGTTTCATCAGATTTTGAACTAGCATCTTTGTCCAATAATGCCACAACTTTTCCATTCTGAGTCAAACTTACAATTAAATTATCATTAGGATCACTGACAATTACTCTTGGACTGCCCAATTCTTTTGCATAAATAGATACTGAAAATCCATCTGGCAATTGCAACGGCATTTTTGTATCATCTGTCACAAATACCTCTTCTTTATTCTGACTTATTACCACATTTTCTGAATTCTCAATTGTAGTTGCAATATTTTCTCTTGCTGGCAAGATTGATGTCCAAATTCCTCTTAAATTATGCCAATAAAAAATTCCGCCATAAGCTCCTGCACCAACTATCAAAGTTATCAATACAATTAGAATAACTTTTAGCCAACTTGGTATTTTTCTTTTGTAAGGCTTTATATTTTCCTCCATATTTTTTTAATTAAGTTTATTTTCTATCATAAATTTTCTAATTTGATTTGAAAATCAGCGTAGAATCAGCGTTAGAAATCGGCACAGAATCAGCGATTGTAAAATCTCCAACTCGAGTTCGCTCTAAATCAGCCAAATAACCGCCAGTCTTTAATTCTTTGCCAATATCTCGAGCAAGAGATCTGATATAAACTCCTGGTCCACAAACAATATTAATCTCAAGAATTGGCCAAGAATATCCTAATATCTTAATATCCTTAATATCAACTTGTCTTTTCTCAAGTTCAATACTTTTTCCTGCGCGTGCATACTTATACGCTTCACGTCCCTTTATTTTAATTGCCGAATAAATTGGCGGAATCTGCATTATTTTACCAATAAATTTTGGTAAAATATTTTTAATCTGGTCTAATTCTGGTTTAGTTTTAACTTCAACAGTTTCTTTTTCACCTTCTTCATCATCTGTTGTACTATTTTGTCCTAGCTTAATTTTTGCGATATATTCTTTTTCCTTTTTTACTTGATCAGCAATTTTTCTAGTTGATTCTCTACCAACTGCAATAATCAAAACTCCGCTTGCCAATGGATCAAGCGTTCCAGCATGCCCAACTTTTTCACCTCTGTTTTCACGCTTTATAATCTGAACAATGTCATTTGAAGTTGGACCTTTTGGTTTATTAACTGCGAATATTCCTTTCATAAAATAACAATTAACAAAATTATATAAACAAAACTACTTTAATTTTTTAATATTAGAATTCCCCAAAATAGATTTTATCTGAACGATTGCAATTGCATTAAGTTTTTCTAATCTTTTGTCTTGCGAAATTTTTAAACGAATAAATTCAGCATTCAAACTTTCCAAATTAGACAAAACAACTAATTGTTCAACAGTCGAATAATCTCTGATATTACCTTTTTTACTAGAATTACAATCTCTCCATTCCTTTGCAGTTATTCCAAACAAAGCCACATTTAAAACATCAGCTTCATTTGCATAAATTTTTTTCATCGTTTTCCTAGAAATTAAAGGCGGAATTATGTGTTCTTTAATAGCGTCAGTATGAATTCTATAATTTATTTTTGCCAACATTCGCTTAATATTCCAACCCAATGCTTGTCTCTTATTCTCGTTTATTTTTAAACGCTGAAATTCTTTAATAAGATACAACTTAAACTCAGAGCTAATCCAAGAAGCAAATTCAAAAGCAATATCCATGTGCGCATAAGTTCCACCTCCAGATTTACCCGATTTTGAGATAATCCCAATCGCACTTGTCGTTTTAATCCACTTTTGTGGAGAAAGCACAAAAATATTAGTACCAGCTTCATTTTTAAAGGAGTCGAATTCGACCCCTTTAAAATCAGGGTTATTAAGCTTTTCCCAAATTCCCAAAAACTCAATAGTACTTTTTGCCCTTAGCCAATTCTTGACAACATCTTTTGGCTCTTCTGGGTTTTTATATCTTGCGATATCAGTCAAAGAGATATAATCACTCTTACGGCAAATTACAAAATTTACCAAAATATTCTTCACGATAATTGTTCTATTTTTTACCATACATTTTTCTATTCTGATTCAATCTTATGGAATTCCATAAGATTAATCTAATTTTAAGCCACTTTTCTAACTTCATAACAGCCATCTTTAATTTCATAGCTATTAAAGTTCAAAGACGCTCTCAATGGCACAACTCTATCTTCCTTAAACTGAGATCTAACATAAGAATTAATCTTTTCACGATTGCTCGTCGTTCCAGGTACCCCTGTTACTAAAACTGATTTTAATTTTCGTTTTTTTGCAATTCTAGCAGCTGCAGTATAAACCTGCTCACAAAAACTACTCGCCTGCAATCTGTTTAAAAATTCATCGCGCGGATTATTCGCTCTAACAATCATTTTTCCTTCTCTCTCAATCAAAATCACTCCGCCAATAATTTGTCTTTTCTTGGGATCTTTTGGATTAATAACAAATTTACATGGAACTGCTTCAGGCCATTTTTTTAACATTTCATCAATTCCAGTATAACAAGCTTCCGAATAATAACCGCTCAATTCTCCTACAAAACCTCGATCTGGAATCATCGCAATTTCTTCTTGGCTTCCTTCCAATGATGCTTCCATTCTTTGCATTGTCTCAACTATATTATTCATTGATAAAATCTTTTTTAGTCTGCCAAAATCTTGAGTTGCTGGATTCCAATCACCAAAATATTTCTTCATTTCTTTTTTTGTCCCACTCAAAACATGATCTTTCAAAACATTCATTGTTATATCTCTTACATATTGCGCACCTTCCAAATATACTTCATCATTATTCTGCATCGGAACTGGCAATTGTTCAAAGCCAGAATGATGAATCATTGCTTTAGAGAATAGAATTCGACGCATATACGGAGAAGTAAAAGCATTCTCTTTCTTAATATTCAGGCCATCTTCCATTTTCAACAAAACTTGCAAAACTTCATCAGCAGAAGAACCTCTTTGAACATCAGCCAAACCAGCTTGCAAAATATCAGCTTTTTTAGTCATTGCTTTCCGTTTAGCATCGTTATCAGTTGAAAGATCCAAAGCACTTAATTCTTTTCGTAATAATTCTGAAATTTCTGTTCGCATTCTTGCTAATCCGCCATTTTTTTGTAAATCTTCTGCTCCAATCAAATCAGCTCTAAAACGCTTATATTCCCCAACTACTTCTGGACGATTTAAAGAATCAAGATTATTTTTAACTCGCTCAACTTTTAACATTACAGGCTCATATCCTTCTGGCAAGCCTTCAATTTCCTTTCTCCTTTGGGCTTCAACAAACTGTCGATGCAATTCCGGCAATTTTTTATCACGCCTTGCCCAACGACTGCTATTAAACATTGTTCCAACAGCTAAGACATCATAATCAAAAGGCGTCATCTTTTCTGGTGATGGGATTTGACCAGCAATCAAATCTTCCTTAATCTGCGATAATCTTTTTTCCAACTCATCAATCGAAGTCATTCTATCTTGTACTTGTTCTGCAGGCAAAGAAACAATCTCGCCTCTATTTAATTTTTGCAAATTGGAAAAATATCTATACAAACGAGGAGTCTGTTCAAGACCAAATTTTTCAACAAAAGTTCCAAAATCCTGTAATCCCGATCTTGACAAATCAAAACCGCAATCTTGTTCAACTAAATATATCAAATAAGGCCGAACTTTATCATTTGGTGATCCAGATAATGGCTCTGCATAACGACTCACTGCTTTTTCCAACAATTGATAATTTTCCGGTGACAATAACACACGATAATTTTCAAGATTAAAGTTTTGAACTACAGCTCCCGTATTGAACTGCAATTCATCCATAATTTGTCTTTCCGTTTTATCTTTAAAATTACTATTAGCCCTTGCAAACGAGAGAGCTAAATCTTTTTGATTGCTTAGTATTGCTTCTAAAACAATGTCTCCGATTATTCCCACGTCCGGTTCAACATCATACCTTTCAGCCAATTCCTGGCATCTATCCAATATTTCTTCTCCAGCCGACTTTAACGAATGACCATAAACATTAAATAAGCTTGTATAAGCAATATTAATAATCTTATTTTTGGTCTCAGAATCAATTCCTAAACTTTGAACAACTTCATCTAACTTATCAACATCAGAATCAACTCGACCTATCAATCCTGGTACAATACATTTCGACAATTCTGTCCTAAAATCAGATGAAAACCAATCAGCTTTTATTTTGCCTTTCTTCAAGACATCATAAAGATTAAAACTGATATAAGAGATAGAATCCGGCTTGAATCTTCTTTCCATTCTTCTTGCAAAATTAATTTTTTCATCTTCTGGCAAAGTATCAAAATTATCTGTAAAAGAATCAAAACGACTAAGTATCTGATCAAATTGTTCCGCATCATTATATTGCCAAAATAATTCTGCCTTAACTTTAACAGAAATCTCTTCTGGAAATTGCGACATTGAAAGTTTTCTCAAAATACTTCGATCACGACCATCTGTTACTACTGCTTCTGATGCCTCTAATATTCTTTCCTTCGATGAAACATAAGAACCATATCGCCCATGTTCAGATAAATAAACAGCAGGCGCATTTTTTAATAATAGCTGATAAAATTGTTCTCTCATTTGATCATCCCATTCTTTTTCTTTTCCAGGATTTTCTAACTTTACCTTTTTTAGGGCTGATTCCCATAATCTTTTAAGAATATAATTAGTTGATCCATATCTTCTATTAGGATCACTAAAGCTTTCCCCATAGCCTTTGAATTCTACTAGGCGCCTGTATAATACAACGTCTTGTTCAAAACCACCTGCTCCTTCTTCTTTTTTTTCATAAAAATATCTATCAAGAGCACTGTAAATATTCATTTTTGCATGCCACCAAATACTATCGACACTGCGACCACTTCCAGTTTTTCCTGTAAGATAATCTATTTCATCAGCATTTTTATCATAAAGCTCTAAAGCTTCGTCTAATTTACCTCCCTTAGCTAGTTTTGCGATATGACGAGCAACAGAAATAGACTCTCTGATTCTTAATTTCGTATCTACGTATTCTGATACTTTTCCTTCAAAACACGAATAAGCGGTCTTAGCTTTTTCAGCGACTAGTGCCAAACCAGTTTTTGTTTTTTTATCAACAGCTTCACTCTGTTCTTTTGCCATATTCAAAACAACTGGCAATCCAGTCTGCTCTAAATTTGCAACCATATTATCAGCTTGACCTAATCTTTTTTCTGCCATATTTTCCGTACCAGGTTGCAATTCTTTTCGTTCTTTCTTGGTTTTTGCCAATTTTTCATGCTCTTCTATAGCAATATCTTCTCTGCCAATCATAGATTTAATTTATTTTATTTAAGATTTTTTCTTTTTTTACTGCTATTAATTTTTCTTCAAAATCTTTAATAATCTTATTTTGTTCTTTTTTTAACTTTTCCATCTCAACCAAAAATTCCTGCCAAGCTATATCAATTTCTTTAATTTTATTCTCCCGATTTTTCTCAATTATTTTTTTCATAATTTAACAATTTAACAATAAAACAATTTCGCAATTAAGCTATTTCCAAATTATTTTATCACTTTTAATTTTCGTTAATCGATTATGATTTTTGAATTGCACATAAACATATTTTGTTCCTTTTTTATCAATACCACCAAATTTTGTTAAATCCCAACTGTATTTCGTTTGATATTTAATCCAAGCAGTCCATAACTTTCCGTTATCAGAAAATCTCATCTTTTTCACACCAGTTGTTGCACTCAAATTTAATGTAACTTTTTTTGATTTTGTTGTTTTTGCATTATTATTAATCAAAATCGAACCTCTAATTTTGCAATAGCCAAAACATCGCTCATAAGCTCCCAAATCATAAGCTTTTTTCTGCGGTCTTTTCACATTCAACAAATCAACATTCAAAGCTTTATTTGTTGATCCTTTATCAATCATCAAGCTATCTTTTTTCAATCTATAATCACCATCACTTCCCCATGCTCTTTGCTTAAACAATGGCTCAACAGAATAATTATTATTGCCTAATAAATTCAATTCCGACGGCAAATAATCTTTGCCAAAAACATGAATTACTGGCTCATTAGAATTAGAAGATCGATAAAAATTATTATGGTCAGCTGTCAAATTTACAGAATCACCCATAAAAATGACCTCTGATCCATGTGCAAAAATACAATTCCGCATTAAGACATTAATTTCTGCAGTCTCAGAATACTGCATATAGCTTGGATAATTATTTCTTGCCTCATTATCATCAACTGTAACATTAATAAATTCGAAATCTCCAGGAGTGTCAGTTCCAATTGTAATGCTTGACCAAGGACCGTTATCAGCATTAGAGTCTCCATCTCCATAAATCAAAACATTTTTAACTTTGCTACCACCACCCCATAATTTCAAACTGTCCGAAGTATTGTTAGCAATAATTGTATTATATATATAAGTATTTTTAGATTTTGAATCAATTCCATCTCCTCGATTATGCTGAAAAACAGAATTTCTAATTGTTAATGGACCATTTGATACCTCCATGCCAATCCCATCTGGCCTTGACCAATCTGATACTTGCCTCATTCCATCCATGAAATATCCAGCATAGCTAACTCTTGAATTTTTTATCAAAACATTTTGCCACCCTAATCCACCATAAGCAGATGGAGCAGCGATCGCATTTCCTCCAACATGATGAATTATTAATTTATCCATCACAACATCATTAATATTTCCAGAAAAATTAATTCCGCCTTGTTCAGTATCATAAATATCAATATTCTTAAAAATAATATGATTATTGTAACTGCTCTCTCCAGATGCACCTCCAGCATCAATTCCCACTCGCACTCCGCCAGAATATGGATTATCAATCAAACTAGTTATTTTTAGATTCTTAAATTTTAAATAACTTTTTTGATTGAAAGAAATCGTTGCAAGCAAATTATTACTTGCTTTTAAAACTGGCCTTTTTCCTTTTTCACCCATGATTGTTATCCAATTTGAAGCTGTGCCAGAATTTTCTGGAGTAATCATATCTGTATAATATTCATCCATCACATATTCGCCTTGTCTTATTATTAATGTATCTCCAACATGCAATTGTTTTGACGCAAAACCAGGAGTTCGCCATGGACTGCCTTTTAATCCAGTGTTTGCATCATTTCCGCTTGTCGAAACATAATAGGTAGTGCCAGATGCAAAACAATTATTTTCTAAAATTATAAAATTTAAAACACATAACAAACCAAAAATAATAAAATAAAACTTTTTTGACATCTTTTTATATTTAATACAGACGCCCAATTTGGGCGTCTCTACATAATTCGTTCATACTTTCCCATCAACTCCGCTTTTTCTATTATATGTCCCTCAATTGCTTTTTCTAACTCAGAAATATCAGCCCCTTGTTTTAGATCTAACACCATATCCAAAGCAAACAACTTAAAAACATATCGATGCTCGCCAGATCCAGGACAAGGTCCGCCATATTTAACATCACTAAAAGTTGTTTTGCCTAAAACAGAATTTTCAGGCACATTATTTTCTATTATTTCAATTACTTTTGGATCAATGTTAAAAATAGTCCAATGAGTCCAAGTACCTGACGGTGAATCAGGATCATCAAAAATAATAGCCAAACTTTTTGTATTTTCTGGTACATCGCTAAATTTTAAAGGCGGATTAATATTCTCGCCATCACAAGTATATTTGGAAGGAATTTTTTCTCCATTTTGAAATACGCTTTCGATCCGCATAGTTTTATTTTTAATTTTTGATTCTATTTTTGACTTTAGATTTTAGATTTTTTGGCTTATCGATTATCTCCATCACCACGAATAACGCCCCTCTTTTTTCTTGACATTAATTTTTCCAAATTATATTGCGCAACATCTTCTAAAGATAACTTTAACTCTGAAGATAACGAAGCAATATACCACAAAACATCACCTAATTCTTTTTTTATTTCTTCTCTATTTTCTTTGGTAATTTTTCCATCATTATCTCTGATGATTTTCTTTACTTTTTCTGCAACTTCTCCAGCCTCTCCAACCATTCCTAAAGTTGGATAAACAAAATTGTTATCCTTATTCGGATAAATTGCTGTCCTTCTTGCCTTCCTCTGATACTCATTGAAATTCATAACTATATTATTTAATTGTTAGATTGCCAAATTGTTAAAATAATTATTTTTATTAACAATTTAGCAATTAAACCATTTCGCAATTCACGTTTATTTTAACAAAAAACAGTTATAAAAAATAGGCTTTCGCCTATTCTCAATATGATTTGTAATATATAATCAATACTTTTCTAAATAATTATCTCTCTCCCAGTCAGTCACAAATATTCTAAAATTATCCCATTCTTTCATTTTAATATCATAATATTTTTTGAAAGTTGTCTCTCCAAAAACATCTCGCAAAATCTGATCTTTTGATAAATGTCTCAATGATTCAAACAAATTTGCTGGTAAAGTTTCAATTCCTCGATTCAACATTTCTTCATTAGTCATTTCATAAACATTTTCTTCAACTGGATATGGCAGTAACATTTCATTTTCGATTCCGTCTAATCCACAAGCGAACATTGTTGCAAAAGCAAGATACGGATTTGCTGAAGGATCTGGACAACGAAGTTCAGCTCTTGTTGCGCTTGGTTTATTATCATTTACTCTTGGAATTCTAACCAATGCTGAACGATTAACTTGTCCCCAAGAAATATAAACTGGCGCTTCATATCCAGAAACCAGTCTTTTATAAGAATTAACAATTGGATTTAAAATTGAATTAAGCGCCTTGATATGAAATAACTGTCCTGCGATAAAAGATTTTGCTAATTCGCTAATGTGATATAAGCCTGTTGCATCATAAAAAGCGTTCCTGTCATTTATAAAAATGCTTTGATGCACATGCATGCCATTTCCAGCTTATCCGAAAAATGGTTTTGGCATAAAACTAACAAACAAACCATGCTTCCTTGCAATTTGTTTCAAAGCAATTTTGAAAGTTAGGACTGAATCAGCAGTAGTAATCGGATCTCCATATTTGAAATCAATCTCATGCTGTCCTGGACCAACTTCATGATGTAAAGCTTCAACTTGAATACCTAATTTTTGCAGAGCAATAGTCATATCTTTGCGGACTTCTGAATCTTCGTCAGTAGCATAATCAAAATATCCAGCATGATCATGTGGGAGCGGAATGATCTTTCCATTTTCATCTCTTTTCATTAAATAAAATTCCAATTCTGGTCCAACAAAATATTTAAAACCAAAAGCTAAACCTTTAGCAACTTGTTTCTTCAAAATATATCTTGGATCGCTTTCATAAGCTTCTCCATTTGGCTTATAGACATCGCAAATAAATCGAGCAGTCACATTTCCATTATCAGTTGTCCAAGGTAAAATCGCAAAAGTCGACAAATCTAATTTTAAATACATATCGCTTTCACAGATTCTCGCAAAACCTTCGATAGAAGATCCATCAAACCAAATGTTTTGATCAATTGCTTCAGGTAATTTTGCAATTGGAATTGTCACAGATTTTACATGGCCTAACAAATCAGAAAACTGTAAATCAATAAACTTCACTTTTTCTCTTTCACATAATGTTAAGACTTCTTCTTTTGATTTTATTCTTTGCATTTATTTTTTTGTTAATTAACAATTTATAATAGCATAAAATTATTGTAAACAAAAAACAGCCTCTTCCAGCTGTTGATTATTTAATTATTTTGTACTTAAATCCCAACTCTTCTTTTGGCTCATTCTTTTCTGTCAACAAAAGCCGTAAAATATTAAAAACCTCTTTCAATTTTTTATCATAACGCTGTTCTAATCTCATTAGTTTAGATTGCAATTCTTCATTTGTTGCCAATAATTCACGCAATTTTGTAAAAGTCCGGACAATTTGAATATTCACTTGTATTGCCTTACCGCTTTTCAAAACACTTGCCAGCATTGCTACACCTTGCTCGGTAAAAACAAAAGGTAATGTTCTTAGTCCCATCTTATCAGAATTGGAGGTCACAATTTGTGACTTCCAATTTTCAAATTCCTGTTTTTCTAACCTAAACATAAAATCACTTGGAAAACGTTTCAAATTTCGCTTGACTGCCTGATTCAATACTTTAGTTTTGACACCATAAAGTATTGCCAAATCACGATCCAGCATTACTTTTTTATTTCTAATTATAAAAATTTTGCTGACTATTTTCTCAGTTGGAATTGCTAAGTATTTATTCATATTTTAAATTTATCACAATCAGATAAGAACATCAAAAAAATTGTTTTGTAAATCACAATTTATGATATCCAATTATGTAAAAACAAAACAGCCTTTTTAAGCTGTTTTCAATTTAGTTATTTTGTTATTTTTTGTCCATCTCTCATTTCTACAATTTTTTTGCAAGCATTTGCCACTTCCATATTATGAGTTACTAGCAAGAAAGTTTGATTATTTTCTCGATTCAATTTTTTCATTAATTCAATAATCTCTAAAGATGTCTTTGTATCCAATTCACCAGTTGGTTCATCAGCTAAAATAATTGCTGGCTTGTTCATCAAAGCTCGAGCAATTGCTACTCTTTGCTGTTGTCCGCCTGATAATTCATTTGGCTTGTGATTCATTCTCGATTCTAGTCCAACCAATTTTAATAATTCTATAGCTCTCATCTTTCTTTCTGACATTTTCATTCCTCCGTATTTTCCAGCTAGCATAATATTTTCCAAAGCAGACAAAGCAGGAATCAAATTAAATCCTTGAAAAACAAAACCAATTTTTTTGGCACGTAATTTGTAAGCTTCTTTGTCTTTCAAGTCAGACATGTCAACGCCATCAATAATCAAAGTGCCTTCATCAGGCTTGTCTAACAATCCAAAAATGTGCATCAAAGTTGATTTTCCAGATCCAGAAGGTCCAATAATTGCTGTAAACTCGCCTTCTTCGACATTCAAATCAACTCCATTCAAAGCATTAACAATATTTGTCTTTGACATTTTATATATTTTTTTTAAGCCCTTGGCTTCAATTACATTTTTCATAAAATAATTATAATTTATTCATTTATTAATTTTTGAGTCAGCATCATATCAGCGTTAGAAATCCACGTCAAATCAGCGCTTGTTACATTTCTCTAATCGCTTTGATTACTTTCATCTTTGCTGCCTTAATTGCTGGCATAATGCCTGCCACAATTCCTAATACAAAAGAGAATATTAATACTTGTACCAAGAATATAATATCAAGCAAGAATATTTCAGCGCCAGTAGCAGCCATCTTATTATTAAATATCACAATCAACAAAACTCCGATTCCAATACCCAATAGACCTCCTAAAGTTCCAATCACTCCTGCTTCCAAAGCATATTCCAAAGCAATTGATCTATTAGATGCACCTAAAGATTTTTTAATACCTATTTCTCTAGTTCTCTCGGAAATAGACATAATCATAGTATTAATTACTGAAAAACTTCCAACTAGCAATGCCAATAATGCACCACCTAAAATCACTGCATTCATCATTGCTGAAGCTTTATCAATTTCCTCTCCCATTTTTTTCGGAGATAATACTATTACTTGATCTTTAAATTGTTCCTTAATTCTGTTTGCAACATCTTCTGAATTCGCGCCATCTTTCCAAGACACAGATCCCATTGTTGATAGATCTGCCATCTTAAAAGCCTTAGCCTGCATTATTTGATCTCTTGTTGCTTTTGGCAACATTGCCAATTCTCGTGCCGAAATATTTGCAGCTTGCTCCTGTTGTTCTTTTAAAGATTTTAAGAATGGATTTGATTCAACATATAATTCTCGAGTTGAGCTCAATGGCATAAAAACATAAGAATCAGGTCCAGTCATTGTCTTATCCAAAATACCAATAACTTTAAATTCCTTGCCTCTAATTTTGACTTTATCATCTAATTTCCATTTTTTATCTAATGCAATTGTCGAACCAATCGCAATCACATCATCAGGATCTCCTTCTTTAATCATTCTGCCTTCCTTCATATCCATTGTTTCCCAATTGCGATTCTTAAAATCAGTTTTTAAATCCATGCCCTCGATTGTAGCTGGTATGCCAAAACTCATTGAAGCTGGATCATCAGGATTAGGCTCATCCAATGACATTTCAATACCTCCAGTTACTGCTTCTACGCCTTCAACCTTATCAATTTTATTTAATGTATCAACAGGCAACATCGCTCCCATTTGACCTGTCATAAAATCAGTGCCTTTTGGTGCAATAGTTATCTGACCAGTAATATATTTTTTTCCGCCATCAATCATTTTATTCAGCTTTAATGCCATAGATCCCATCACTGTAAATGCAAAAATACCGATTGCAATACCAAAAACAGTCAATAATGTTCTGAATTTTCTCCTCCATAGATTTCTTAAAATTTCTATCATATTTTATTCATATTAATAAATAAGCTTTTATATTATACATCATGCTAACAATAGTTTCAACTGAATTTTTATTATCAAAAAAAACACCTTGAAGGTGTTATAAGGTACAAATTTAAATCAATCCCCAAGCCTATCCAAATGTCTACGATTTGCATAACTAGGCGTTGCCGATCGAAAAAATTCATCCCGCCTTTCTTTTGTCAATCTCCAATCATCATCATCATTTTCGTCTTCCAAAACAGCATCTGCTTTTGCTGAATTTACACCACTGGATAGAGAACAATTCGGACTGCTACATGCACCAAAAAAATTAAACCAGCCAATTTCTATACTGACTGCTCCTGGATGTAAATATGATGGCAATGCACTCGCATGTGTTTTCAACATTGCTTCCTCCCGTTTAGAATGGCTATAATTTAATATTACTTTGTTATCGCGCAAAAATCAATCTGATTATCTTCCTAGTTAATATTTTATAGATAATATATAATATTTTCATATGTCACTAATCAATATTTTATTCATTGCCATTGCCTTGTCATTTGATGCCATGGCAGTTGCTGCAGCTAATGGCGCACATCATCACCAGATGAAAACAAAAAAAGCTTTGAAAATTGCTTTCTATTTTGGTTTTTTCCAATTCATAATGCCCTTGATTGGCTATGTGCTAGGCATTGGATTAGTCCAATTCATTTCCGGTATTGATCATTGGATTGCATTTATCCTTTTAACTATTTTGGGAGTAAAAATGTTGATTGAATCATTCAAAAAAGAAGAGGAAAAAAAAATTGACATTCATAGTTTCAAAATATTATTAACTCAATCAGTCGCAACTAGTATTGATGCTCTCATAGTTGGCATAACAATTGCTTTGTTGCCTGTAAATATTTGGCTATCAGTCTCGATAATTGGTATCACAACATTTGTATTATCATTAATTTCTATTTATATAGGTAAAAAAAGCGGCGAAAAATGGGGCAAAAAAGCTGAAATCATCGGCGGAATTGTTTTAATTGTTATTGGCTTAAAAATTTTACTTGGACATATTTTGTAATTTAAAAACAGCCCTAAATTTCAAGGCTGTTTTAAATTTAACCTATTTTTCCAATCCAATGAAAGGAGTTGCTCCTCCCCAATATGTCGGAGTCTTGCCATCCCATTTTTCAATCCATCTAAGTTCTACCACTTTTGCATTTTCACTCAAAGCTTGAGCTTCTGTTCTGATCGCTTTAGACTTTCCTTCTGCTTCAGCAATTTTTTGATCAGCTTCAATTCTAATTCTTTGCAAATCTCTTTCAGCTTTTAATTTCAATTGCTCTGCAGTTACTTTTGCTTCAATTGCGCTATTGAATGCTTCTGAGAAATCAAAAGCAACAATATTCAACTCATCAACAGTTATATAATTTTTTACTAATCTTTTTGCTAAATTTTCTTTAATTTGTTCTTTAACAACTTGTCTTTTAATAATTAATTCTTCAGCTGTAAATTTTGCTGTTGTTGCTTTTACTGCTTCCTGAATTGCTGGAGCAATTATTCGATCATTGTAATCTGTGCCAACTTCTTTCCAAATTTTATTAACTGCATCAGGATCTAAATGATAATTGATCGCAATCTTTGATGTTACAACTTGCAAATCTTTTGAAGATGCACTTGCTGGCACTTCATCTTTTTTAATCTTTACATCCATTTTTACTACTTTTTGAACTAAAGGAATCTTGAAATAAAGACCTTCGCCAAAAATATTTTCTTTTACTGCTCCAAACTGCAATAATATTCCTCGCTCACCTGCTCCAATTGTTCCTACTCCATCAAATATTAATAATGCTACTACCACTGCCAAAATAATAATTGGCATTTTTTTCTTAAAATTTTTCATGCCCTCTACGTTTACTGCATTATAAACTTCAGTCATAATATTTTAAATTAATTTTTTAAGTTAAATAAGTATAGCACATAAATAAATATCGCAAAACAAAAACAGCTCTAAATTCAGAACTGCTTTTAAATCTTTTTAAACTGGTAAAACAACAATAAATTCAGCTCCTTGATCAATCTGACTTTCCACATTTATTTTTCCTTTATGCAATTTCACAATTTGCATTGCAATTGATAGACCTAATCCATAACCATTATTTTTGCTCTTCGAACGAGATAGATCTGTTCGATAAAAACGATCAAAAATATGTTTTAGATCTTCTTTATTAATACCCATGCCTTGATCGCGAACTTTTATCACTGCATTATTGTTTATTTTGTCCATTAAAATAAATATTTTAGAATTCGGCTTGCTATATTTGATAGCGTTATCTAGCAAGATCTTAAAAAGCTGGATCAAAGAATCTCTGTTGCCATTAATTTTTATATTTTTCAAATCATTTTCAAAATTAATCTGCTTTTCTTTTGCTTGTTTTTCAACTCGCAAATAACTTTCAGCAATAATATCTTCTAAAGCCACATTTGTAATTATTAAATTTTTGTTACTTTCATAATTTGCTAATTTTAATAATGAACTAGACAAATTTTCTAGCTTTTCTACTTCTTCCAAATTACTTTTCAATAATTTTTTTGCTGTTTCTAAGCTTAAATTTTGATCGCGCAAATTAACTTCTATTTCAGATTTCATCGCAGTTAACGGCGTCCTTAATTCATGAGAAGCATCAGCAGTAAATCTGTTTTGAGATTCCATCATTTGCCTAATTGGCTTTAACGTCCGCTTTGCTAAAAAATATCCTAAGCCAAAAGATACAGCCAGGATAAAAAAATTAAAATAGATTAAAAAGAATTTTAGATTATGATTTGCTTCTGCTAATTGTTGTAATCGCATCAATTCAAAACTAGAAATATAATTCATACTGCCTTCAAAAAATTGCATTTCTTGAAAATTTTTCATTTGCTGTCTCAACCTCTCATTCAATTCATTTGACGAAATCCGATATAATACAACACTAAAAAAAACACTGATTATCATTACAATCAGAACGTAAAATGCTGTTAATTTTAGATAAGCAGATTTAAATGTCATCGTCTAGATTAATCGCTAATATTCAATATTTAATATTCAATTATATAATTAAGTTCTTAGCATAAATCAGAAAATTGAATACTGAATATTAAATATTATTACTATTCTATTTTATACCCAAATCCTCTGATTGTTTGAACATGGCCCGAATTAGAAAATGGCTTATCGATTTTATTACGCAAATAGCCAATGAATACTTCAACTGTGTTTGGCAAAATCTCTGCATCATAATCCCAAACGTGTTCCATAATATTGTCTTTTGTCAAAATCCTACCTTTATTTCTCATTAAATATTCTAATAACTTGAATTCAGTACTTGATAATTTAATTTCAATATTTTTTCGCATTACTTTGAAAGTTTGTGTATCTAATGACAAATCACCGACTTTTAAAACTTGATTCAAAGCTTGATTTGGTCTCCGAAGCAATGCTTTAACCCTTGCCAATAATTCTTCAAAAGCAAAAGGCTTAATCAAATAATCATCTGCTCCAGCGTCCAAGCCTTCCACTCGTTCATTAATTTTATCTTTTGCAGTCAAAATTAAAATTGGCATTTTTTTGCCTTCATTTCTTAATTTTTTGCAAATATTTAGACCATCAGAAATTCCAGGCAACATTCTGTCCAAAATTATTAAGTCATAATTTATCAATAAAGCTAAACCTAATTTGTCATCTTTTGTATCAAAAACAACATCAACAGAATAAGACTCTTGTTCTAGCCCTTTTTTGATTGCTAAGGCAATCTTTTTGTCATCTTCGATTACTAATATTCTCATAAGCTTAACTATTTTATATCAAATAAAGCTGAAAATCAACTGAAAACAAATCTGCGCAATACTCTTGCATAATATTATAAAATATGTTACTTTAAATTGTTCTAAAGATTCTCGCACCCTCTAAACCGAAAAACAGCCAAGGGAGGAAGACCATGTACATGAACCTGGAAAAAATTTTAAAACTATCCATAGAGGAACTGGAACAAAAAGATTTTTCCTTTACCACCTGGCAAGAAATCTATAACTCTGCATCTACTAACAACGAACAACAAACACTAGCGCTAGCAAAAATGAAAGAATTTAACCTTACTATTTACGAATAGCATGATGTATACAAGGCTTCTACTTCCGGGAATAGATTGAAAATCCTCGCTCTAGAAAAGATTGGAGTAATAAACACCACTCTAAAAATATGGAGATGGTATTATGATAATTCGGCTCTAGGAAGCGAACTAAATTTAGTAGCTTTAAGAAAAATAGAAGAAATGGATCTCTCACTAAATGAATGGTTTGAAATCTATCACTACGAATCTACAGGCAAAAAAGAAGGCAACGATCTTGAAACATTAGCTTTCAGAAGGATGTCAGAAGTAGATTCTACATTTGCAGAATGGCTGAAAATATATAAAGAGCATGCCAAAAGTAAAGTAACAGAACTCGCTTTGGAAAAAATGCAAGAAGTCGAATCAACGTTTAAGGATTGGAAAAATATTCGCGATTCCTATTCTGATAGGCATTGGCATGAAGCATATATCTTAGCCAGAAAGATGATGAAAAAGAAGGCATCTACTCTCGGCGAGTGGTTCACCGCTCTCTAAAAAGAACTTTATTCACAAAGACTCAATGAGCCTTTTTTTATTTGCAAAAAAATAGGGAACAAAATATTTGTTCCCTACAAACTTGCATTCTTTATCAAATTAATTTGCTGGGTGCGCACCGCCACCGTCGTCAACCATTTTATGATACAAACATCCAGGCGCAACCATTGCGCTCTGATTATAAATAGCAGGATCATTCTTGTAACTTTCCCAATCGAGCATCAAATTAGTCATCTTTTGTTCATACATAACTTTTAGTTTTGGTTCAAAATAATCAAATGGACAATACGCATACGATCCATTAACATAGCCGTCAGTAACGATCAATTCTGTCCTAGCTAACCCATCAGTCCAAGCTCCAGCGTTACCCAATACATCTCCGGCATTTACCACGTCCCCAACTTTTACATTAGGATTTTGCAGATGATCATAATTAACATTCCAACTTAGTTCATCTTCAGAATTATCAGAAGTATAAGTCAAAATTTCATAATCACCTTCTGTGGCTTTATAATGAACTCGATAGACAGTTCCATACGAAACAGCATATAGCTTTGCATTTGGATCAACTCTATATTCAAAAGTCGCCAACATCTTTGGTCCTTGATCATTAACAACAGTATCGCCAAATTCCAGAAAAATCTGCGAATCAAAAGATCCAAACAAAAATGCTCCTGCCCTGCTAGTATCTGGATTATATCTATCAAAATTAAACTCTAAATTTCTTAATACCGGCACGATTCCAACTTTTATTTTCTTTGTTTTGCTAATCAAGGTCTTACTACTAACTTCAGCTTTAAGTTGATAATAAGCAGTTTTGTCAGGTCTAAAGCTATATTTATAATTGCCTTTATTATTTGTTATTACAGTCTTAAATAAAGAAAACTGGCCTGTTTTCCTTTTTTTTGAATAAATTTTCACTTCAACATTTTTTCTTTTTGGCGTTACCGTTCCAGACAATTTTACTTTTTCACCCTTGACAAGGACTGTCTTATTTCTTGTTAGCGTAATATCTTGCTTTTTAGCTGCCAAAACATAATAACCAAAAGCACTGCAAAATAATACCGCCAAAACAATAATAAATATCTTATTTTTCATGTTTTTTTGTTTTTAATTAATATATAAAAAATTTATAATTTTTTGATTTCAATTATTGCATTCAATAATCCGATGTCCTCGATATTGTTCCTATCAAATAACCAATTTTTGGGATTTTCTTTAATATAATTTCGAATAATATTTAACGATCGTTCGTCGCGGATAATGTGGTCATAAAATAATCTTTGCCAAACAATTTTATATCTTGTATTTTGTCTATACCATTTTGTCACTCCGATTTTATAACCACGAACGATCGCACCAATTGAACCAGATATAATTTTTTGAAATTTATTTTGGCGTAGGGGTTCAATATATTGAACCCCTACCGGATATTTTTTATCGATCACCAAAATTCCATGAATATGATTTGGCATCACAATATATTCGTCTAAAATTATATATTGATAATGCTTTGGAATTTCTAACCAATATTTTTTTGCAATAACTCCGGCATTATTTAATACCATTTTCTGATTTATAATATTGCCAAACAAACATTCCTTTTGTTTCGTACAAATTGTTATAAAGTAGCAATTATCGCTAGAATAATCAAATCCTTTCAACCTAATTAATTTACGACGACGTTTTGAAAAATTATATTCCATTATAATCTGTAGGGGTTGAATATTTTCAACCCCTCCCCTCCAAATTTATTTTATCTCGCCTGAATTTCTTTTTTTGTTTTATCAAGTAATTTATTTAATTTATCACTAATTTCAACTGGATATTTATAAGTCTTTTCAATTTCTAAATATCTTTTTGGCAACTGTTTTAATTGTTCTTTCACAAAATCTCTAATTTTTAAAACACTTGGCAAATCATGAACTAATTTTCCTTTTTTAAATATCGGTTTCAATAATGGCTCGCCCAATCCCTTCTCGCCTTCCAAACCAATAACATCTTTTTCAAAATAATTATTTTTAAATTTTCTATAAATCTGTTTTCGGCCTGGCAAGCTCATCTTGCCTGGCGACAATTTCATTTTATTAATTATCTTGCCACTTTTTTCAATTATTTCAGAAATTTTATAAACAACTTCTAGTTTTGGAACATCTGATGACGTCACAGCTTCAGTACCAACGATAAAAATATTAGCAGGAATTTTCTTTTTCATTAAATCAGTAATTTTATATTCATCTAAATTGCTCGCAACTATAATTCTAATATTTTGCAAACCAACCTTATCAAGCCTTTTTCTAACTTTGCTTACATTCTCATATAGATCACCGCTATCCACGACTATTTTTAAATTCTTGCCCATTCTTTTATACTGCTTTCCAATTACGATTGCGTTTTCAATACCTTTATCATAATCATAAGTATCCACCATTAATGCAAGATCAACTTTTGCATGATCTGCGGCAACTTGCATCGCTTCTTGTTCAGATTCATAAGAATTAATAAAAGCATGATAAGCAATTGTTACGTTATCGCCCATTGGTATGTTCAGAAAATCTCTAACAACCGGAGAAGGCACTTGTTTGCTTCCAACAATATAGGCGCTTCTTTGCGCTTTGAAAGCAGATTCAAAACCTTGCGCTCTCACTGAGCTTGGACCAATTACACTTTTACCTTTGGCAGCAATAACTGATCTTACAAATTTTGAAGAAAAAATTGTATTAGAACTCAAAGAAGTAATTAAAAATGCTGTCAACAGATTGCATTGAATTAAAGGCGCTGTAATTCTGACAACTGGCTCATTATTAAAAAAAACACTGCCTTCTGGCATTGCATAAACATCGCCTTCAAATTTTAAATTCTTTAAATATTTTGCAAAATTATCAGAAATTAATTTCATTTTCTTAAGCATTGCAATTTGCTCATCAGTATATTTCCAATTTTGCAGATGTGTTGCCATTTCTTCCAAGCCAGTAAAAATTAAAAAGTTTCTATTCTTTGGCATGTCTCTGACAATCAGATCAAAAGTCGCCCAAGTATCTTTCATTTTTGTGTCATGCCACATTGAGCTCGTCATGTAGATTTGATCCAGATCAAAAACATTCATGTACTCTGGCGTGAAAAAGTGGTGTTTTAACATAAAATTACATTTCACTCCGGGACTTGGATTCGAACCAAGATAAGCAGGTCCAGAACCTGCTATCCTACCATTAGATGATCCCGGAATAATCAAGATCATATTACGCCAATTCAGACCAAATTTCAAGACAAAAATAAAACAGTAGGGGTTCAAATACTTGCCCTGTCGAATGACAGGGTTGAACCCCTACGAATCAATTCCAATTTATCCGATTTTTTCAATTTTTTAATTCTAGCTTCTTCCTTACTAGCAGATGATCTGGTTTTAAATTTTTTAGAATAAACTAATTTTACTGGTCTTCTAGCACATGTATATTTTGCACCTAATTTAGAATTATTATGCTCAATCAATCTTCGCTTCAAATCTGTTGTAATTCCAGTATATAAAGTCTTATCAGCGCATTCTAAAATATAAAGATAATACATAGTTTTAATAAATTCCGTATTTTCTGCATTAGCTTCTGCGTTTTTCTGCGATTTCAACTGCATTCCGATAATTACAATAATCGCAATCATCATCTGATTTCGGCATTTTTCCATTCAAACATTTTTTAATATCTTTCAAAGTCTTTTCAATCCAAGAAGCATCGCCCTCGTATGGCAATAAATCAATATCAAATTCTAATTTTGCATCAAATGCTTTTCTGTCTCTCTTTCCATTGCAATAAACAAAATAACCAGTATCAGAAACCTTCAAACCATTCTTGCGAAGCAACCACTGATATATTTCCATCTGCCTTTTGTATCCGCCTTGCCATTCTGCATCCAAAGTTACTTTTGCATCCTTGCTTGTCGCCTTGTAATCAACAACAATAATCTTGCCTTTTGTATCTTTCCATAAATCATCAACTGCTCCAGAAATAATGAAATTGGTCGACTTGTGATGATATCTAACGCCTTTAAAATTTTCTCGCCACTCATTAATCATCTCATGAGCAAAAGGAACTGCTTTAATCCCATAAGCTTTCATCAACGGATGCGCTTTTTGTTTTGCTCTGTGCAAATCAAATTCTTTTTTGAGAAGATGATCAACTGCAGTATTCAAATTCAAAGGATAACTAGGTGGCTGGCCAACTCCAAGACGCCTGTCTAAATAAAAACATTTCGGACATCTCAAAAAACTCTCAATCTTTGAGCGAGATAATTTGTATGGCTCTTTGCTTTTTGGATCGTAGATATTTTTTGTACGATTGGATTTGTAATATGTGGACATAAATATATATTTTTAAAATTTATAATTACCCAATCTGAGCAAAATCAAAAATAAAAAATGCAAATTTGACAAATTATAATCTTCTTTTTGAATCAAGCAATGTCCTATGTTGTTTCTTAGATTATAACCCGATGGTTCTATTAATAAGAATCTCATTAATAATGTCAAATCCTTAGAAAACATTTGCTCTGAAAAATTATCAATCAAAAAATCATTTAAATCTTTTTCCACTGTAATGTTCTCGTCACCCTTTCTTTTAACCTTAAAAGTAGATCTACCCAATTTGCGGAAGATTTCTCTAATCACTCCCTCTATTTTCATAGCCAATGAATCTGATGCCAAAATAATTTCTGAATAAGGAATTTTTTTATCTTTTTTTCTTAAATATTTTTTCGCGTTATTTAAATATAATTTTATTCCGGGTGCCATAAGATCAAGCCATTTTTGTGATTTAAATAAAGTTATTCCTTTATCATTCTTTACTTCATAAACATTTTTGTACCAACAATATTTTCTTAGGAAAGAACTTGTGTTAACCCATGTCAAAATATTTTTCTCGATTAACTTCTCAAAAATAATATCTGTATAAATCTTGTTAATTATAAAAGACACTCCAAATTGTCGTAAAATTGCAAAAAAATGTTTTTCTTCTTTAGAGCAATATCTTCGAGCAATATTCATCTTTTGATCAAAAACAATTTGACTGCCTAGATGCATGAACACAAATCTTTTTTCATTTTTTTTCGCCTCAATTTCTATACTATTGTATATCGGAAATAAATCCGGACTCAAGAGTAAATATTTAAAAACTTCGTCGGGTCGCTGTTTGCACAACTCATTTGCTTGATTTTTGGCAACAGTAACAATTCTCGAAATATTTATCTCTGTTCTTAATTCTTTAAGTCTCACATTTTTGGATGCTTTTTCGTAGCGTTTCTTTAACTCTTCAGTTTTCCTGAAATCTTTTAACTTTTTATATTCTTCAATTGAGCTCAATAAAGAAGGTAGCTCTGCCAAACTTTCTTGCATTCCATGATAATCAGCCTCGCATAGATAACTTTTTGCAACCAATTTATCCCACTTTTTGCTTTTCTTACTAAAGATCATCAATTCAATTTTTTTAGCATTATTTAGATAATCCCTAGAAAAATACCAATTTTTGTCTTTACTCAATTCTTTATAATATTTCTCACAAATAAGAACTAATCCTTGCCAAAACTCTTCACTCTTAAACTCTTTTTTGTTATTGAGTGCTATTGAAACAAGATCAATTACTAGTTTATACTTCGAACTACTCTTTGAATTAAAATTCAAACTCAAACGCTCTATCTCTTTTATAATGTCTGATTGTCGATAACTAATACTCTTTGATATTTGAAAAGCTCTTCTAGTAGAATCTAAAACATCAAGTCCAAAATAACCAATTGGATTTTTCTTGTCCGCTTCTTCATATTTCTTAATTAAAATGAAATAATTATCAAATGCGATTCTGGCTTTTTTATAATCCTTCTTGGATAACCAAAAAAAATCTGAATACCTTGCTTTTAGTTTAATACTTTTTGTAGTCTTAAATGCCTGTTCCACTTCTTTAAAACCATTTTCAGTAAAAAATGAAATATCAGGATATTTCCAACATATTCCATTTTCTGACACTCCTGACGATACTTCTTTTAGCATATTGTCAGAAATCACAAAATTCAACACGTCAATTAACGATTGAATTCTTTTGGCACTCTTTTCGTCTTTCAATTTCACAAAATACAAATCTCTAACTTTTCGATATTCATCTGCTACTGAATGCAAATATTTAGAGTTTTCAGCAACATTATCAATATTTTCAAGAATTTCCTTTATTTGTTTTTTTGTAGACATTATAGATGTAATCTAATTTAGTCAAAAATATATTTTTCTAAAAAACTACTTTATAAACATAATCAAGAGACCTATTATCTTTTTCGGTCGCATCTTTATCTCGCCTTCCCAAAACCTCAATACCTTCCAACCCTGTCTTTTCAATTTTGATCGATTCCTTTTATCTCTCAAAATATTTGACTTTATCTTTTCTCTCCAATACTCTTTAGGAAGCCTTTTTTCTGTTTTCGCAAAATGCCTTCCATGCCAGAAATCACCATCGATAAATATTGCTATCTTTTTTCTCGGAAAAGCAATATCTGGCGAACCAATAGCCTTTTTATAATGCTTCTGAAAATATATCTTTCTTTTTATCAATCCACTAAAAATAATCCTCTCAACTTCCGTATTCTCATAACGAATCTTCGACATTATCTCGCTTCTCTTCTTTTTAGAAAAAACGTCCATAAAATTTAATTAAAGCTGTGGATAACTACCGCTTTGAATTTCGGTTAATTTTCGGTTATAATCAAATTGTAGCACAAATTATTTTATAAAACAAACATGCAAAATTTAACACAAAAACAAAAGTTAGTATTCGATTTTATTAATGCCTATCGCACAGAAAACGGAATTTCGCCAACAATCGAAGAAATAAGAAAGAAACTGAAGCTTAAGGCAGTATCAACAATCCATGAACATATTAATACTCTGATAAAAAAAGGCTATCTCTCAAAAAATAATAATTCCGCGCGCGACATTACGC
Source organism: uncultured Candidatus Saccharibacteria bacterium (assembly GCA_964574655.1). GTDB lineage: Bacteria > Patescibacteriota > JABMPQ01 > JABMPQ01 > JAQVVF01 > JAQVVF01. Next base: position 375,684 of record CAZNOH010000001.1, on the reverse strand, counting down.
CAAAAGAAAAACAGAGAACAGTTATCGATATTCCGGTTATTGGAAATATAGCTGCCAGCAAACCGATTGAAGCCATCGAAAATTTTCAAGAAAATATTCCAGTATTTAATCCATCTATCAAAAATAAGAAGGACTATTATGCTCTTCGCGTTGTTGGCGATAGCATGATCGATGAAGGAATATTTGATGGCGATACTGTAATTATAAAAAAACAGTCTTCAGCAGAAAATGGCCAAACTGTCGTTGCTATCATTGATGACAATGAAGCAACGCTTAAAAAGCTTTACAGAGAACAAAACAGATTCCGACTTCAACCAAGAAATCAAAATATGCTCCCCTTTTTCAGAAACGAAGTTGAAGTAAGAGGCGTTGTAATACAAGTTATCAGTAATTTTTCCAAAGAACCAGAAAAAATAATTGCAAAAAAAATCAAACACGGATTTAAAACTATCGATCTTTTTGCAGGAGTCGGCGGAATTAGGCTTGGTTTTGAAAAAGCTGGATTCAATACGGTATTTTCTAATGATTTTGACGAAAAATGCAAGCTTACTTATGATTTAAATTTCAAAAAATCAAAACTTGTAGTTGAAGATATAAGAAAAATTGGCATTGATGATCTGCCAAAATTCGATTTTCTTCTCGGCGGATTTCCCTGCCAAGCATTTTCCATTGCTGGATATAGGCAAGGATTCAATGATAAAAAAGGCAGAGGCAATTTATTTTTTGATATTGCAAGAATACTTGATGCTAGAAAACCAGAGGGATTCCTGCTTGAAAATGTAAAAAATCTGAAAAGCCATGACGATGGAAAAACTTTTAAAACAATTCAAGAAACATTGGAAAGTCTTGGCTATTATTTAAAAGCTAAAGTTTTGAACAGCATGGAATATGGAAATATTCCCCAAAATCGCGAACGCATTTACATTGCTGGCTTCAAAAATAAAGATTATTGCGACAAATTTGAATTTCCAAAGCCAGTAAAACTCACAAAAAAAATTACTGATCTGCTAGAAAAAAATGTGCCTGAAAAATATTATTATAACGGAAAACCGCTATTTAAAAAATTAAAAAATTTTATAAAAGACAGCAATAAGGTTTATCAATGGCGCCGACAGTATGTTCGAGAGAATAAAAGCGACGTATGCCCGACATTGACAGCGAATATGGGAACTGGCGGACACAATGTCCCAATCATTAAAGATAAAAAAGGCATCAGAAAGTTGACTCCGCTAGAATGCGCAAAAATTCAAGGATTTCCGGCTAATTTCAAATTGCCAGAAATTTCAGATTCAGCACTATATAAACAACTAGGAAATTCTGTAAGCGTACCTGTCGTCGAAGCAGTCGCAAAGCAAATAAAAAAAGCAATGGAATAACCTACTTGCTCACTAACTCATCAAAAAGATCGATCAAATCTTTCGTGGAATCTTTTCCATACTTTTCAAGAGTTTGTTTCAGTAAAACATTCTCGTCCCATTTTGAACTTCGGTCAAATTTTTTAAACTCGACGCAAATATCCCCTGCTTTTAACTTTATGCCTCCAATACTTATATTTTCTAACGAATTGATATATACCGATCCTTTATTTCTTTTTAATACAGTAATTTTATTATTTTTAGGACTATCTATCGCCACTGGCAAGCAAACATATGAGCTATTATACTTATAAACAAACCGTCCCATTTTATCCAAATTCAATTTTTCGTTTAATCGTAATTTACTAGCCAAAATTTTATTAGATGCCCATCCGAAATAATACGGACTAACGCCCTTGCGACATAAGATTGAATTATCTTTGAATTCTTTTTTTGTATAAATACCTATTAACCTCATTGTTCCAATTTTTTTAGCTGGCATAACTTTCATATGTTCGATCATATTATTATCAATGTCGCTTTCAATAAACACATCATCAACAATTAAGCTATTAAAAAACTTGTCTTCAAAAACCTCGTCCCTAAAAATTGCAGTTAAATAATCACCGTTCAAATCAGAATCAATAATAACATAATAATCATCAATCATTTGTGGCTCACGAATGCTTACAAGAGCTTGGTCTTTTCTAAAAACTTTAACTTCAATTCTCGGCATTCCCGATATGGTATCCCAAGTACCGTTATTATATTTCACAAAAGGCAATATTTTCTTAAGCTTTTTTAATCCAAGTATATCTGGAACATTCTTCTTGTCATCTGAATAAATAAAATAATCAGAAACCGCTTCGTAATCTTTTTTGTTTAATAAATTATCAAAAATAACTGTTTCAGCAATTTTGTTAAACCAGCGCTCAATATATCCTCCTATCAAATCACGCTTAGCAGACGTACCTTGCCTATGAAGCTGATCACCTTTAAATTTCATTAAGATGAAATAAATTATTTTTTTCAAATCATCTTTTGTAATTTCGATTTCCGGATATACCATAAATTTATCTACAAATTATTAATTAAAATCAATTTTATTTAATCATAACATATAATCTTACATCTTATCAGCCCAAACTTCAATACAAAAAATCCCAAAAAGGGATTTTATTATTGTTAAAAATTAATTTTAATTTACACCTTCAAATACTTCCTTATCGCAATCGCACTAGACACTACTCCTAAAAATATTCCAAGCAATAATTGAACCGCAATAATAATTAACAAATTTTTATTTATTACAGAAGCTGCATCAACATTCACAAGCTGAAAAAATTGATTAATTTTCGGTGTTGTATATAAAATAACCGGATAAATAATCAAAGTTGAAATCACACTCGCAAAAATACCATACAACATGCCTTCTATTATAAATGGAATTTCAATAAAAGTATTTGTCGCTCCAACCAATCTCATAATACTAATTTCATCTTTTTGAGTATAAATTGTCATTCGGATAGTATTGAACATGACCAAAACAACAATAACGCAGAAAATCACGCTGACTCCGATCCCAATCTTTTTTGCAATAGTTAAAGCTGCCGAAACCTTACTAATAATTTCTTTATTATCATCAAAAGTAAATTTATCAACTATCGGCTGATATTTTTCATTATCTAAGAAAACTTTTATTTCATTATATTTATCCAAATTCTTTGCGCGGATTACAAGAGTATCTCGCAAAGGATTACCCTCTAATTCAGCAATAGAAGACAAAATCAAAGGATTATCGCCATGTTTTGCCTGAAATTCTTTTAATGCCTCATCTTTTGAAGTAAATTTTACTTCTTCAACATCATTCATATTAGTTAAAGCGCTTTGCATTTCATCCATTTGCGCTTTGCTAACATCAGTCTGAAAAAAAACAGTTACATCAATTTTATTTTTGATATTTTGAATAATCAAATCTCCATAAAGATTCAAAACAATCAACAAGCTGATAGAAAATAATGTCAAAACCATAATCAAAGTCGTAGCAAAAGAAAGCCAAATATTTCGCCAGAAATTCATGAATCCAAATTTTATAACACGAGATAAAGACCTTAACATATGCTATTAAAAACTAAATTTCAAATTTTAAATTTTAAATAAATTTTAAAATTAGATCATATAACGCCCTACCTGCTGATCTTTCATAATCTTTCCGCCTTCCATTGTAATCACTCTTTTATTCAAGCGATTTACAATATCTCGATCATGAGTTGCAATCAAAACCGTATTGCCTAATTTATTAATTCTCAATAATATTTCCATAATTTCCCAAGAATAAATTGCATCCAAATCACCAGTCAACTCATCAGCAATCAAAATTTTTGGCTGATGAACAATAGATCGAGCAATTGCGCAACGTTGTTGTTCACCACCTGATAATTCATGCGGAAAACGATCTTCTTTGCCTGACAATCCAACCAAGCCTATTGCTTGTGGCACTAATTCTTTTATTTTTTTATTTGAAGCGCCTGACACAATCAAAGTAAAAGCAACATTTTCATAAACATTTTTCCTAGACAGTAATTTAAAATCCTGAAAAACCACTCCCAATTTGCGACGATAATATGGAATTTTACTTTTGCTCAATTTTTCAACATTGCAACCATTCACAATCAACTCGCCTGAATCAGCTTTTCCCTCACCAATCAGCAATCTAAAAATCGTTGTCTTGCCAACACCAGATCTGCCAACAAAAGACACAAACTCTCCATCATTAATTGTGACATTGATATCGCTCAAGACCAAGGCATCCTGATAAGACTTATTTATATGTTTTAATTCAATCATAGTCTAATTTTTAATTTCAAATTCAAAATTTTAAATAAATTTCAAAATTCTAATTTTAAAATTGATTCGAAATTTAAAATTTAAAATTATTTTATCTTCAGAAACGCCTCAATAAATCCATCTAAATCACCATCTAACACAGCTTCTGCATCACCAACTTCATATTCTGTCCGATGATCTTTTACCATTTTGTACGGATGCAAGACATAAGATCTGATTTGATTGCTCCAACTTGCCTCAAGATGCTCGCCTCGCAATTTTGCTTTTTCTTCTTTTTTCTTTTTTAATTCTTTTTCATAAAGCCTTGATTTCAGAATCATCATTGCTGTTTCTCTATTCTGAATCTGAGATCTTTGATTCTGACAAGCAACAACAATGCCTGATGGCAAATGAGTAATTCTGACTGCTGAGCTTGTTTTATTAACACTCTGACCTCCTGCTCCACTTGATCTATATGTATCAATTCGTAAATCTTTTGAATCTATTTTTATATTGACATCAGAAGACAATTCTGGAATCACTTCAACTAAAGCAAAAGATGTGTGCCTAGCATGATCAGAATCAAACGGCGATTGACGAACCAAACGATGAATTCCAGCTTCAGCCTTCAAATAGCCGTAAGCATAATTTCCAGTCACCTTTACTATAGCACTTTTTATTCCTGCCTCCGAGCCCATTATTTTATCCAAAATTTCAGTCTGCCAATCTCTTTTTTCACAATATCGCAAATACATTCGAAGTAACATCTCTGCCCAATCCTGCGCTTCTGTACCACCAGTACCAGAATGAATCATCAAAATTGCATTGTTCAAATCATAATCACCGGACATCATTATTTCAAATTCATGCTGTTCAAATTTTTTGTTCAGCTTTAGAAAACGCTGTTCTATTTCTTTTTTCAACGATTCGTCTTCATTTGCAATATCAATCACTTCAATTAAATCTTTTGTTTCAAGCATTAATCCTTCCCACAATTCAACAAATTTTTTCAGACTATCAAGATCACGCATTATTGCTTTTGCTTTTCTGGTATTCTTCCAAAAATCAGGGCTTTGGATATCTTTTTCTAATTTTGCTATTTTTTCTTTTTTACTAACAATATCAAAGACGATCCATTACTTTCGCAATGTCCTGTTTTATTTTTTCTAATTTTGTTAATAAATCCTGCATATACTACCAAGATAGCATAATAAAAAAAACTGGTCAAAAACAGATCTCACTCTAATTTATTTTCGAATAATATTCTAATCTATTTTCAAATATTCGAAAAAGTATTCGCTTATATTCGAAAAAATATTCGAGTGAGGCAACAAAAAACTGGTAAAAACCAGTTAAAGAACTTATTATCTATGATTGCCGAAACTACTTTTATAATACCAAATTCATTTAATCTGTTGCGATGCTGGTTTCAGAGTCCTCTCTGAAACCAAATCAACGCGATAATGTGGTTGCAGAGAGGACTCTGCAACCAGCTAGACAAACAAATAGTTTTTTAGCTAGAACACATTCGCTGAATTTGGTATAAGCACTACAATAAGGACAACTTTCATAGCTTGTTTCACAAGTGCAAGATCCGGACTTTTCAATGATTACCAAAACTATCAAGATAAGATGAACAAATTGGACATCTTTCGTTACCCGTGCAACTACATGATTTGGAAATCTCATTTCCAGAACTCTCTGAAAAAATATCAACCATAACCGAAATAAACACAAAAACTAAAATGCCAACAAAAATTGCAATATATATCCATGGTGTTTCCATCTCGCCCTCCTCTCTTGGCTTAGCGCGATTCAACAATTTTGCTTTTTTCAAGCCTCGTTGTCAAAGAACAAAATATTTAAATACCTGCCTTTCAGCAGGCAAACTTTATAACTTTATAACTTTATAACTTTCGAACTAAGTCTGGCATTTCGGACAATAATAAGTTCCACGTCCACCAAGCTTCATTTTTTCAACTATTCCGCCACATCGATAACATTTCTCGCCTTGTCGTCCATAAACTTTTAATCTAGCTTCAAAACTGCCTTTGTTCCCTAATGCATCAACATAGGCATCAGCTGAAGTACCATGATGTTTGATAGATTCCAATAATACTTTTTTCAAGCAAGCATATAGCTTTTCAATTTCTTTGTCAACTATATCGCCTGCCTTTCTTTCTGGCAAAATTCCAGCGCAAAAGCAAGCTTCTTGAGCATAAATATTTCCAACTCCAGCCAATAATGTTTGATCCATTAATAATGGCTTGATTCTGATTCTTTTTTTCTTGTACAATATCTCTTTTAAATTTTGCCAAGTAAAATTTTTATCCAATGGCTCAGGACCATATGATAATAATAACTTTTCAAATTCTTGATAATCTAATAATTTTACCCAGCCAAACTTTCTCTTATCATTAAAAAATACCGTATTACCATCTGACAAAGTAAAAATAACATAAGTATATTTTGCAGGATTAGGATTTTTTCCAGCCCAAATTACCTGGCCAGCCATCTTTAAATGAAAAACCAAATTCTTATTTTCAGATAATGCCCAAATTAAAAGTTTTGCCCTTCTTTTCAGGGCAATAATTTTACTTCCAACAACCTGAGCAACAAATTCTTTTTCAAGCATGTTCAATAGTTTTGCATAACGAACTTCAACATTCTTAATTTTTTTGCCAACTATTTTTGTCTCAAGCTGTCGTTTAATTGTTTCTACTTCAGGAAGTTCAGGCATTTTTTTATTTTTGTACAGACGCCCAATTTGGGCGTCTCTACAATTTACGCTTTATTTTATATTTAATAACATTTTGAACACTGCGGGGTAAATATCTCTTCTACTAACAACACCCAACAAAATTTCTTTTTCATCTACTACTAAAACACGGTGTATCCCTCTTGCCATCATAATTCCGCCAACCTTTACTACTGAATCAGAAGGCAAGGCTGAAACAACATCTTTTACCATAAAATCCTCAACTTTCAAATCAACTATTTTTAATAATCTGTCATCCAAATTATTTGGCTTTGTAATTACATCTAAATCAATATAAAATTCTTCATAATTCGGATACAAAGCTCTAAAAACATTCTTTTCCGAAATAATACCAATTACTTTGTCTTTTTCATTAACAATTGGAGCGCCGGTAATCTCATTTTTAATCAAAATTTTTGCCGCCTCGCGCAAAGTCGTGCCTTTTTTTATCTTGATAATTTTCTTCGTCATTACTTCTTGGACCATCATAAATTTATAGCTTAATTGCTAAATTGTTAAATTGCTAATATTTTTCATGTTAACAATTTAACAATGAAACAATTTAGCAATTCTATAAAACTTTGTTAATTCTTAACTATCCGACAATATGCTTTTACGCCGTTCATTTCATTACTCAGTACGTCAATATCGTCTTCATATATCATCTTACCACGTTTTCCTATTATTATATCAGCTTTGTTAGAATTATCAACAAAAGTCGTTAATCCAACCAAATTATCATTAAAGAATATTACATCACCAACTTGCAAATCTGCACCATCGAATAATCGAATATTATGCAAGCAAAATGCATAAATATTTTCTGTTCGCCTATCAAACAAAGGATCTTCAGGCACGCCAACATAGTCATTTGGATTGTTTTTGTAATCTCGATCAAATTCAGTTTGAAAATATATTCCAGCAGTTTCGTAAGACTTTGTTATAATATCAGAATTAGTCAATACACCCCAGCGAGAAAAAATCTCGCCCCAGCTGCCTTCTGTAAAATCATACCATTTGCCTTTCATTAATTTTGTCGCTCGCAAAATATCGTCTTGATTAGACAAGCCATTGCCATTAGCGTCATTATCATAAATATTATCAAAAGCATCATTATCGATATCAAAATCAACTAAATTAATTTTTTTGTCATGATCATTATCTTCAAAATAAGCATCAAATTGTCCGCCATTATAAATATGGCTGTTCACATAGAATAATGCCGAAAATCCAGCAATAAATAATATAATACTAGTAATCAAAATTGCTAATTTTAATTTTGCATTTTTTATAAAATCATAAGCAAAGGCAACAATTGCTGAGAGAATAATTAATAGCTCTAAAGAACAATTTATCAAAAATATATTTTCAGTAAAAAAACTATATTTTAATAACGAAATAGATCGAAAGCCGATCATTAAATTAGAAATTGGCGCAAAAACTGCAATTCCAGAAGCAATCATATCAAAAAATAAATGAGTCGATACGCCAAGCAAAATCACCCAAGCAATAGATTTAATAAATTGCCTTTTAGATATTGAACCAATTAAATAGATAGACAAAAATAATAAGAGATAAATAACAATTCCATGTGAAATATATTGGCGATGCGGAGTATTAGCTGAATAAAAATAATGATAAAACAAATCAAAATCAGGAAAAATGGAAAATAGTATTCCGATCAAATACAAAACTAACCTTTTTTTCTTTTTAAAAGTTTTTTTTTGTTCCAAAATTTTTCAGTAAATCTAAGTATTAAATATCCAGCTGGAGCGTGTGCAAATACCATGTGTATAAGTTAGCATTCTCTAAAACATATTAATCTTATATAATTCTTTAAAGTAGTGCAACCCTAAAAACAAAAAACCACCAACAAGGAGGAGGAAACAAATGGATCGCGAGCCCCAGATACATCTCATTACTGGTCCAGTTTGTTCTGAAAAAACTCTCGAATTTATCCGTAAACTCAGAAGACATCAATATGCTCAAAAAAGAGTTGAAGTCTTCCGTCCAGCTCTTGAAACAAGAACCGAAGACGTAGAATCAAGATGTGGAATTCGTTGGGAAAATCCTGTTACCACTCAATGCCCACGGGAAATCATTCCTCTAACTCAAAACGTACAAGTCTATGGAATTGAAGAGGCTCAATTTTATGGAGATGAAAACGCCCCTGAACTAGTTGAAGTCGTCCTAGCTCTTTACCAGAAAAAAAAAATTTGCTACATTACCACTCTTGATACTGACTTTCAAGGCAAAACATTCAAACTTGTTGAACTACTTATGCCTATTCCTGAAGTCAAGATTACAAAACTAACTGCTATCTGCGTTGACTGTGGAAAGGATGCCACTCGCAGTTTTCGTCTTGATCAAAGTACTGAAAGATTCACTGTTGGTTATAATTACGTTGCTCTTTGTTTTGAATGCTGGACAGAACGAATGTCAAAACGGATTTCTTAATTAATCCGTTTTTTTATTTACAAAAAATCCTGCCAAATTTTTATTTTAAGCAGGATTTAAAACTGTCATCCTGAGCCAAAGCTACGGATCCCGTCGTTAAACAAAAATCACGAGATTCTTCGGCTACGGCCTCAGAATGACATCAAACTTTTTCTTTTTTCAATACTTTATCCAAATTTTCAAACAAAGCCTTCTTTGATCCTTCGTTCAAAATAATATAATCAGCAATTGCAATCGGTCCGCCAGTTGCAATATTTTCAATCTGAACAAAGTCTCTTTCAGATGCATCTTTCAAAGAAAATTTTCGAGCAACACCATGTTTCAATTCTTTTCTGCCTGTTAATCTCTTGTGTCTAAGCTCAGTATTGGCGCAAACAGCAATAACTTTAAAATCATTCTTATATTTATCTTTAACAATCTTGTATTCATCCCAAGAATACATACTTTCAATTACCACATCCCCTTTTTTAAAAGCATCTTTTACTTTTGGCATTGAAAGGATCGCGAAAGCACCCATCCCATGTTTTTTCCTTAATTCTTCTCTGATCTCTTTTTCAATTTTTGCATTAGTTTTTAATTTTCTTTTTTTGATCTCATCAAAACAACAATCACCAAAGTAAACTCTGTTTAATCCCTTTTTTAATAAATACATTGCTGCTTCAGTTTTGCCCGCTCCTGGCATTCCAACAACAGCAATCACTTTGTTTTTTTTCATAAATTAATAAATAATTTAATTTCCGAATATCCATAATATCTATTTTGTCATTCTGAGCGAAGCGAAGAATCCCGTGATTATTTACTCGATAACGGGATCCCTCACAGCGGTTCGGGATGACACAAAATTATAACGGCCTGACTGTTTGATTAGGCTGTACAATATTCAAATCATCAATCTTATCTTCGCTTAATTTCACATTTCCTTCCTTTGCCTCAACTTTTTCGATATCAGCAGAAAAAAGTTTTAATAAATTTCTATCCCATTCAGCGCTTGGTTTGTATAATTCGACTTCTAATCCAGCTTTTTTCAAATAATCTAATGCTTTTTCTCCACGATAAATTTGTCCAATTACTATTCTTTTTATACCAGCCATCACAACATATTTTGCGCAATGAATACAAGGATTATAAAGAGTATATAATATTGATCCAACAGTTGAAGTACTGCCCAAAACAGCGGCTTGCAAAATAGCATTATGCTCGCCATGAATTGTTCTAACGCAATGACCTTCTTCCATCAAATGACCAATATCATCGCAGTGTCCTAATTCTGGAGGCGCGCCATTATATCCAGTTGAAATAATCCTTTTGTTTTTCACCAATACTGCTCCAGCCCTCAATCTGTCGCAAGTCCCTCTTGTCCCAATAATCTTTGCAATCGCCATGTAATAATCATCCCATGACGGTCTGAAATACTTTCCCATAAATATTATTTTTAAATTTTAATAATTTCTTTTATCTTAAAGTTTACCTTTTTTAGTTGCCAAAATCAATAACCAGTCAAGACTATTAAACCGATATTTTTTGCTCATCTTTCTTTTCAATTGCTGGCGCATTTATTTTTTTCTTCAAATCTTCATAATTTGGCAAATCAGAAATATTTTTTAATCCTAAATGCCGTAAAAATTTTGTTGTTACTTCATAGATTCCTAATCTCGAATCTTTTGGATGTTGTTTTTTCTCAATCAAACCTCTTATCAACAAAGTTCTCAAAACATATAAACAATTAACTCCTCTGATTGCCTCAAGCTCAGCGCGAGTAATTGGACCCTTATAGGCAATAATCGTCAAACTTTCCAATGACACAGTTGATAGATCTTCAGCTAATTCGCTTGTTGAAAGACTTTTTACAATCTCTGAATTCTTGGGAGCTGTAACCATTTGCACAACGTCTGACTTTAAAACTAGTCTAATGCCTCGATCATTTTTTTCGTATTCATCATTTAATTTTACAAGAGAATCCTGAACTTTTTTGCAATCTAGATTACAAATCTTTCCAAGCTTTTTTATTTCGATTGGTTTTCCTGATGCAAATATTAATGATTCTAGCGCACTATTCATATTTAACATAATATTTTTTTATTTCTACTTGGCTTTAGCCAAAGGGTCGGTGAACTTCAGTTCACAAGTGACGAAAGCTAAAGCTTTCCGACCCCTCGGCTAAAGCCGGGTAGAATCCGAAGAATTATTTATTGAAATATCGCCAAAAATTTTGTCTTGCTGTACAAACAAAAAATGCTGTTTTGCTAATTCTAATAATGCTAAAAAAGAAACAATTGTTTCAGTTTTTGATTTTTTATTTTTTATCAAATCATGAAATTTAAATTTTGCCTGTTTTAAAATCAAACTTTTTATATAAACAATTTTTTCTTTAATCGAAACAGCCTTTTTAATTATTTTCTTTTCCAAAACAACTAGCTTTTCAAATCTGCCTAACAAATCAACCAAAGCTAAATTCATATTTTTAAAATCCAAAGTCTTGCCAGGATAAAAAGCATCAATTTTTTGCATACTAAATTTTTGCTCAAAAGAAATGTTCTTGCCATATAATTCTTGAATCTTTAATGACAAATCTTTATATTTTTTGTATTGCATCAATCTAGCTTGCAATTCAGCTGCTGACACTTCCTCATCTGTTCCTAAATTAATTTCTGGCAAAAGATTTCTTGACTTTATTAAAATTAATTGAGCAGCCACATGCAAAAAATCAGCCAAGATGCTTGGATTAATTCCCTCTGAACTTTCTAGATACTTTAGATAATCATCTGTTACTTTTGAAAGAGAAACATGGGTAATATCCATTTTTTCTTTTTCAATCAAATCTAAAAGTAAATCCAAAGGTCCTTCAAATTTTTCTAATTTAACTTTATAAACTATCATTTTGTTCTACTAAATAATCCAAACTTTTTTTGAATATCTTTCGAAAACCTTACATCCAAACTCGCATTTGACCACAATAAAGATCCTAAACCAGCATCAGAAATATTTTTCAAACCATACAACGTAAGAACACCATATATATTAGCCAAATGATCAGCTTGGATGTCAGTCAATGTCTCCAATCCATTCAATAGCACTGTTCCTCTAAAATTGCTTATCTCTTGCGCGACTTCATCAGATATTACTTTTATATTGCCTAAATACAAATATTCGACTGATCCGGCTGACCTTCGAATTAAAATTCTTGCAATTTTTATAGGCAAATATGTCATTTGTTCATAATCAGATTTGAATAGTCCTAAACCCCTCCTATCTTGCCTTTCAAACATTTTATAAATTTCCAGATTGCTCCCCAAATCAGGAATTCGCCTTGCTTCCGCCAATGTCATTTGATCACCACCGACATCAATTTTAATTTTACCCAAAGCTTCGTCCAAATTCATCACCTGTTCAACTTTTATTGGTTCATCTCTTTCAATTTTTCCAGCCAAATAATTAGCTATATCAACAACAGCATCAAATCCCTCGCCTTTCGCCAATTCCAAACCAGGCTTGGATTCTATTCCAGTTTCTATGCTCATATCATGAATTGGTGCTTGTTCTCGCATTTGTGTAGTATTGGTGGTAAATTTGTGTAAATTCGCGATTATTATTTTCCAAGACTTCCAATAATCGGCTCTTCTATTTTTTTATAATTCGCTGGCGTCATTTCCAATGATTCAGTAAAACTTCCAGCATTCAAATTAATTTTCTTTTGCTTTAATAATAAAGAATCTACAAAAGTTTTATATCCATAAAAACTGCCAAATACTGACAAAGCTCCTTCTTTTCCAACAATCTTTTTCTTAACAACAGTTTCAGAACACAAAGATATTCTTTTAATAGCTTTCAAATCTTCTTTTTTTCTTTCTTTATTAATAACTTTCTTTAATTTATTAATATCTAACTTTTTATTTGCTGACAAAACAACAAAATAATAATCATTATCTGCCTTGACTAATAAAGTTTTTGCAACAGTTTTAATATTTATATGTTGTGTTGCTGCACTATCCCAAGCAGTATAAACTTTGCGATGATTTATTGTTTTAAATTTCGCTTTTTTATTCTTTAAAAAATTTTCTAATTTCTTTAACATAAAAAATTAATTATCCGATCCTTGATTAGTTTTTTCAGCGATTTGCTCATACAGTTTTTGACGTTCGTCCAAAGCCTCTTGATATTGTTCGATCATAAATAAAGCTCTATTTTTATCATCAATAAAATTTCGTCGCAACTCCTTCCAATCTTTCACAACACGATCAGCATATTCTAAAAGCTTTGGATTATTTTTTACACCATCTCTAAGTTTCTCAGCCTCTGCAATATCTAAATCAGCTTTTATAACATGTTCCTCGCAAGATCTGACCTGTTCCCTGTAAGCTTCGATAGATTTTTCTAAAAAAGAATCAATTTCCCATTGCTCCATTTTGCCTGTTTCTTCAGTTTCTATTTTTTGTTCATTGCCAGTTGTTCCTTCTTTTGGCTCTTGTCCATCATTTGCAGATTGCTGGTCATCTTCAAATCCTTTTGGCTCTCCTTCTTTCATGATTTTAAAACTAATTATTAATATTCATCTACAAATTCCCTAACCCTGCAAACTAAAGTTTGCCGAACCCCAACTTCAACCTTCGGTTGATCACCCGCAGGGTGAAAAGTTGGGTCGTAATGTCAGTAATATCTATTTTTTTAATTTCCGTCGTTTATACATTTCCTGACAAATTACAACAATGACCATTATCAATATCGTCAAATAACTCGCAATATTCAACCCTAAAGACATTTTAAACGTTGAGGTTGAACCAGAATCTAAAGAAGCCAAATTAAACAAAATCACAAAAACTAAATTTCCCAAAAACATCAAAATCTGAAATACCCAAGCAATAATATGCGCCACATTTGATTTAGCTAAAAATTGAACTAGCGTTGCAATCAAAAAGATAATTCCAATTGGCGAAATAATCCAGATTATTAAATACAAAAAGAAATACAATATTTCTTTAGTGACTGTTTTCCATCCTTGATCAATTCCAGTCCCAACCGTTTTATTATCATCAGCATCTCGCAGATACAAATCATCAGTCATCTCAGAAGTTGTCATCGAGTCATACAGCTTAGTCAAAAAATACTTATTTGAAGTTTCCATCCATGGCTTTCCAGAAACAATTGCCCATTTTTCAACTTGTTCAGGTTTTACAAATCCAGCATAATCAGTTGCAAATCCTGGCACTGTTTTTTTATGATCTGCTAAAACATAAAGCGTAATTCCAACCTGTGGTTCAGTTGGCGGATAATATATTGATAAATATTCTTGTTTTAAAACAGCTGTTTCGCCTTGAATTGTATACAAATCTCTTTCATCATCAAAAACAGCATTTGTATTTTTCTGTTTTGCTTTTTCGACTTGTACAGCAGAAATTTTCAAAGGATAAACAATATTTTCTGATTTAAAAACCAATTGCAAAGGTGTTGCTCTACCCTCACTCAATCTTTTTGAAGCAACAGTATCTAAAAATTCTGCCTGGACTTTTACAGCCGTAAAGACCCAACTATTTTTGATATAATCATCAAAAATATAAGCTTCATTCTCTGGATATTGAAATCCATTATCTTTTAACCATTTTGCAAGATCCTGACTGCTAGTTGATTCCAAAACTGCAATATCATAAATATCAATTTTCTTTCTTTCCAAAACAGTAACACTTTCTTTCATAGCTTCTGGCGCGCTACCTAAACCATAAGTTTGATCATAGACTACTGTACTACCAGTCAAATCTTCCAGAGATTTAAATAATTCATCTGAAGATTTTGAGACTTCTGGCCTAGCTGGTGTTGGAATTATCCAGCCAAATTGTTTTGCATCACCAGAAAATTCAACTGACAAAATCAAAGTTTCAACACCTTGATCATAAACAATTACTGCTTTTTGACTGTCTTCTCTAACATAATAATTCGGTGGCGGTAATATACCTCCATCTGCAGAAACAACATAAGGCAGAGAAAAAACCAAAGCCAGCAAAGAAAAAACAATTTTTTTCAACATAATTTTTATTTTAATTTTTTAAAGTATTCTACCTTGCCCATGGCAAGGGTTTCGATATTGTCAAAAACTAAATTTTATATGCAATCTGTACTACCTCTGCCATGGACAGAGTAGAAATCTCGACCCTAATCACTAATAAACTAATTAACTAATCAACTATCTTCAGATGCAATTCTTTCAATTGTTTTTCAGAAACAGTTGATGGTGCGCCAAGCATTACATCTTGAGCTTTGCCATTTTTTGGAAAAGCATAAATATCACGGATGCTTGGACATTCTAACAAAATCATCATTAACCTATCTAAGCCAGGAGCACAACCACCATGAGGAGGAGCGCCAAATTCAAAAGCTTTGATCATATGGCCGAATTTTTTATCAACATCTTCTTTAGAATATCCAGCAATCTCAAAGGCTTTGTACATTGTTTTTGGATCATGATTTCTAATTGCTCCAGAGCTCACTTCATAGCCATTGCAAACAATATCATATTGATAAGCCAATATTTCTAATGGATCTTTTTTCTCTAAAGCTTCAAAGCCTCTTTGTGGCATTGAAAAAGGATTGTGGGAAAAATCAATCTTACCATGCTCAAGCTCTGACATGTCATACATTGGATAATCACAAATCCAAAGCCAAGCAGCTTTTTTTGGATCTTTTGAATTTAATTTCCTGCCACATTCTTCTCTAACAGCTCCCAAAGACATACAAGCAGTTTTCCAAACATCAGCACCAAAAAATACGATATCACCAGATTTCGCTTTCGTTAAATCAGTAATTCCTTTAACTTCATCGTCCGACAAAAATTTCAGGATCGGCGATTTTAAACCAGAAGTTTCCGATTTCTGATCTCCGATTTCCGAAGCTCCATAGACAATATAAGCCAAACCTTTTGCGCCTTTACTTCTTGCAATCTCTGTTAAACTATCAATCTCGCTTCTTGAAAACTTGGCGCCATCAGTAATTTTCAACGCGTAAACCACGCCTTTATTATTTAAGACCTCGCTAAAAACTTTGAAACCAGATTTTTCAACTATTTTAGACACATCTTTTATTTCAAAATCAAATCTCAAATCAGGTTTGTCAGATCCGTATTTGCTCATTATTTCTTTGTAAGTAAATCTTGGAAAAGGCTTTGTAATTATTTTTTTATCTGAAAATTTTTCAGTTAGTTCGATCATTAAAGGTTCAATCATTTTCCAAACATCTTCTTGATCAACAAAGCTCATCTCCATGTCAATTTGATAAAAATCGCCAGGATGACGATCAGCTCTTGGATCTTCATCGCGAAAGCATGGCGCAATTTGAAAATATTTATCTAATCCTGCAACCATCAATAATTGTTTGAATTGTTGTGGAGCTTGAGGCAAAGCAAAAAACTTTCCCGGATAAACTCTTGATGGAACTAAATAATCTCTTGCTCCTTCTGGAGAAGAATTTGCTAGAATTGGAGTCTGAACTTCAATAAAATCATTCTTGTGAAAATATTCACGTATATAAGTAATCATTTCATCTCTTTTTTTCAAAATATTCTGAAGTCTTGCATGTCGCAAATCCAAAAATCTATACTTTAATCTTAAATCCTCGTTGACTTCTTTTTCAGTATTAATAGTAAAGGGCGGAGTCTTTGAAGTACTTAAAACTTCAATTTTATCAGCTAAAATTTCTATCACGCCAGTTTTAATTTTTTTATTAATCATTTCTTCAGGTCTTTCTCTAACTAAACCATTAACTAAAACAACAAATTCATCTCTTACTTTATCTGCCAAATCAAAAGCTTCTTTATTTTTTGGATCAAAAACAACCTGCGTAATTCCGTATCGATCCCGCAAATCCAAAAATATCAACCCGCCATGATCGCGCCTGGAATTTACCCATCCAGCCAATTTAACTTTATTTTTATTATCTTTCAGGCTCAATTGCCCGCAAGTATGAGTTCTTAACATAAATTTGACTTACAAAAATTATATTGACAAAAAATTAAAATATGCGATACTTAAAGCAATCACGATGAGAGGCTATCCAAAGGGTTCCGTCCTGCGGCAATGCCTCTCTTTTATTTTTTATATGCTAACTTATTTCTTAAATTATTCATAAAAACAATATCAGGATTCAGCTTTCTAAACAAAGAAGAATATTTATATTTATTTGGCACCATTAATTTTAGTAATTTATTACATTTTTTTAAATAATCAACCAAACAATAAAAATCACCGTCACCAGTCACTATTAATGCCTTATTATAATTTTTAAATTCAATCATCGCATGCAAAACAAGTTCCGCATCAACATTGCCTTTTACTTTTCCGTTTGGTAATAAATTTGTAGGCTTAAAAACTAATATATATCCTTTCTGCTGTAAAAAAGTGTACATTCTCTGATTTTGCGGAACATAGCCAATATAAAGAAAGGCCTTGTTTATACTATATTTGTCACTTATATATTTTCTAAACTTTGCAAAATCTAATTTCCAACCTTGCTTTAAAATTGACAAATTAATATTTTGGCTATCAATAAACGCGTAATTATTCAAATTCTCTAACATAATAAAAAAATAAATTCATTTTCAATCTTTAGTATAACAATCCAAAGCTTAAAAGTCAAAACCTGCTTGACAAAAACCCATTTCAAGCATAAATTTAAAACCAGCACCCTAAGAAACAAGGAGGAGCCATGAAAATCGTTCTCTATGAACAAGACGAACAAAGCGCAAAAATAATAAGATCATGTCTTAGACATTCATGCCTCAAAGATTCAACTATCCAAACAGTTGACGAAGAAGAAGAATTTGAAAGAGCAGTCCGAGTATCCCAACCTCCATTTATTGTAATTATCGGAGGAGAAACACACACCGAAATTTCTTACATTGATTTATACGGAAAAATTCCGGAAAATACTTTTGTAGTTTTTTATGACTTTAAAGAAATGCTGCATGTAAGAAGAACACCGAAACAAAATCCCAAAAAACCATTCGTATTTCAAAATCGAGAAGAATGTTATTCAGACTTGGAAAAAATTGTTCAATGGCTCAAAGAACAAAATTGTCCTATCTAAACGAGTTAATCTCGTTTTTTTATTATAAAAAAACAGGACCTATTAAATCCTGTTTAACATAACAATTTAACAATTCAGCAATTAAGCATGTCTACGCTTATCCCATTTTTCCCACGCTACTAACAAACATGAAGCAACAAATATCGAAGAATAAGCGCCAATTGAAATACCAACTATTAAAGCAAAAACAAACCAATGTATTGCCTGTCCTCCAAATAAATAAAGCACAAACAAGACTAACAAGGTTGTTATTCCTGTACCCAAAGATCTAACCAAAGTCTGATTAATGCTTAATTCAGTATTGGCTTCTAAATCAATAGATGGATCTTTCAAAACATTGAATCTGATTCTATCAAAAACAACAATTGTATCATTAACAGAATAACCTAGAACAACAAGCAAGGCAGTCACAAACAAAACATCAATTTCAATACCTAAGAAATAGCCTAAAAAGACAAACACTCCGCAAACAATCAAAATGTCATGAATTAAAGCCAAAATAGCGCAAATACCCATTTTCCAAGAAGAAATAGTTGAAGACATTTTTCGAAAAACATATGCAATATACAAAATCATACATATCGATGCCAATGCAACGGCAATAATTGCCTTGTTCTTCAATTCCTTGCCAATACTTGGACCAATAGATTCAAAACGAAGCTCTGAAACCTTGCCAGCATCTTTGAAATCACTTTTTAAAGTCTTTAATATTGTATTTCTTTGTTCATTATTCAAATCTTTTGCTCTTATAATCACGCCCTTTTCAGAAGCTGGCTGAACTAACGCAACACCCAAATCTAATGAATTCAATTTGTCTCTTACCAAAAGAACATCTGGTCTGCTATTTTTAAAATCAATTTCCATCAACGTACCGCCAGTAAAATCAATTCCTGGCTTAAATCCAATAAATATTAAACTTAAAATTGATGCCAAAACCAAAAGCCCTGAAATCGTCAAAAATATTCTTCTGTGTTTTATAATTCTTAACATTATATTTAGTTTATTAGTTTAATTATCTTACTGCCCTTTAAATAGCCTTATGACTTCCTAATGCTAAATAACCATAATCTGTTTTTTAAACCTTTTATCATTAAAACTAATCTTAGAAAAGTTCTAGTAACAGTCAAAGCCGAAAATAAACTTAATAAAATTCCTATTCCAAGCGTAATAGCAAAGCCTTTAATCATTGATGTTCCAAACCAAGCTAAAATAAAACATGTAATCAAGGTTGAAACATGTGAATCTCTAATTGACAACCAAGCATGTTTGAATCCGTCATCCAAAGCAACGCTTAAACTTTTTCCAGAATACAGCTCTTCTTTCATTCTCTCAAAAATCAAAACATTGGCATCAACCGCCATGCCAATAGACATTATGAAACCAGCAACACCTGCCAATGTCATTGTCACAGGAATAAACTTAAATATAGCTAAAGATAATAACGCATAAATAAACAAAGCTATGACTGAAATTAATCCAGGCAAACGATACATAGCAACCATAAATATTCCAACCAATAGCAAGCCAAATAAACCAGCAATAAAACTTTTTTCTATAGCAATTTTGCCAATTGATGGACCAATATTAGTTTGAGAAACCAAAGCAACAGGCACCGGCAATGCGCCAGCATTTAACCTGATTGCTAATTGTTTTGCTTCGTCTACTGTAAATTTACCTGAAATAATTGCTTGTCCCTCGCCTATTCTCTCATTAACAACAGGATCGGAAATTAATTGACCATCCAAAAATATTGCTAATGGCTTGCCGATATTTCGTTCCGTTATATCAGCAAATAACTTTTTTCCTTCATTATCAAATTCTAGTGCTATAACAGGCTGATTAGTTTGCGGATCAAATTGTAATTGTGACTTTTTTAAATTTTGACCAGTCAACTTTGTCATTATCCAGCTTCCTGAATCCAAACCAGACTCTTGTTGTTTTAGTTGTTCAGTCAAAGTATTGATATCAATTTCCTTACCATCTTTATCAACAACCTTTGCATCATTTCCTTCGCCAACAACCTTCAATCCTTTTGTATCAATAACTTCTTGGCTTGTTGTTCCTTTATTTTGCACTGCTGTTGGCTCATTTACTTTTACAGCTTTTGTCTTGTCATTAGCTTGAACAATTAAATCAGCGCTACCTGTTTTCGGCTCAGTAGCTGGAGCTTCACTTTTTGGCAACTCTCTGAAATCCAAAGACGGAGTCTCGCCGATAGACTTAACTGCCTCATTGATATCTGTAACGCCTGGTAGTTCAACAAGAACTCTCCAGTTGTTATCAACTTTGTTTGTCTGGACAACAGGCTCTGAAACACCTAAGCCGTTAACTCTTCTTTCAATAACATCGCGTACTCCTGACATCGCATTTTCATATTCGCTCTTTTCAACATTTTTCAGATCAGCTTGATAAACCAATTGCGTCCCACCTTGCAAATCTAAACCTAAATGAACTTTGAGCTCTCTGAAAATTTTCTTGCCATTAATTGTGAAATCAATATTTGGACCCTTTGGCCAATCTACAATGCCAGCCAAAACAGCCAAAACAATTATACCTAAAAATGATAACCAGACCTTTTTCCTTATGGACATTTTGTTATTTTGTTATTTAGTTATTTATAATTCACCATGGTGTAACATGTACACTATCTCCTAAATTTGCCCATTCAAAAAGCCATTTAGAATTTGGCACTGACAAATTAACGCAACCATGCGACATTGGAGTTCCAAAATTATTATGCCAAAAAGCGCCATGTATTGTATACGGTCCATCAAAAGGCATTGCATAAGGTACATTAGGAATATCATAATTATCCGGATTATCAGGCCCATATTCATACTTCATTCGAGTTGACGATATCTTAGCTAGAATATAAAAATCACCAGTTGGCGTTGGATATCTAGCAATACCAGATGAAATCAACATTTCATTTATTACTCTGCCCTGCTCATAAACATATAATCTTTGATTAGCTAAGCTTATTTCAATATAACGATATTCATTTCTGCCTTGATAATATTTTTTTCCAGGTATTGTTGTAATTCTTTCTGATTTTACACCTTTAAAAAATTTTCCAACAGCTACTCTTGTTCCTCCGCTAATATAATTGCCATAAGGCTTCAAACTAGTTTTCAGCTGTCTGCCATTTACTTTAAAAGCCCTTACTTCTGAAGTCTGACCATTCGCACCAGTAATAATTTCGTCTATCCCGTCATTATCAATATCGCCTGCATCAACATTTGCACCTTCTTGATGAGAAGCTGGATAAGCATCAAATTGGCCTAAAATAGTTTTTTCCTTATCAAATTTATAAACTTTTAATCTAGCATTAGAAAATCTAGCTTTTGAAATTACAATTTCCTCTTCTTTGCCTCCATCAAAATTTCCGACAGCAACATCAACTCCGCCTTTATATGAATCTTCAAAAGGCCAAAAAATTTTGTCTGATTCTCTGCCCTTGCCACTAAACACTTTAACATGAGCTTTTGATCCCAATCCAGAACCAACGACAATCTCATCTTTTTTATCACCATTAACATCACCTGAAGAAACAGAAGCTCCACCAGTATGCAAAGGAGTTAAAGCTAAAAAATTACTAATTTGTTTTTTACCTCTGAATACTTTAACCCAAGCCTGACCTGAAGTTGCCTTTGTTACAATGATTTCTGCCCTTCCCTTACCATCAACATTGCCCACAGCAACATCAACACCACCTCTGAAAGTTGATTCAAAAGCCATAAAATCAAGAATACACTTGCCATTCTTTTTGAAAACCTTTACCCTAGGACCTCCGCCTGGTCCAACACCAATGACAATCTCATCTAAACCATCGTTATCAACATCGCCAGTAGCAATAAAGCCTCCGCCTTGAAATGCTTGTTCAAAAGCAAAAAAAGTTTTGCTAATCTGACCTTTGCCTTTATATACTTTAACCTCCGGAGAAGTAACATCAGCAGAAACGTTAGAAACTAAAAAACCGCAACCAAAAATTAACGTTAACGCAAATAACCAAGCTCCTTTTTTCATAGTTATAATTATAATTATTAAATTGTTTAATTACTAAGCAAAAAAAGTTAGCAATGTAACAATGTAACAATAGAACTATTACGTCTTCTTACAACATCATAATAGCACAAAAATATCCAATATTCAAGCCAGCAATTTAGTTATTTATAATTTCGTTATTTTGTTATTTAATTAC
This sequence comes from uncultured Candidatus Saccharibacteria bacterium, assembly GCA_964574655.1. Lineage (GTDB taxonomy): Bacteria > Patescibacteriota > JABMPQ01 > JABMPQ01 > JAQVVF01 > JAQVVF01. Next base: position 353,021 of record CAZNOH010000001.1, on the reverse strand, counting down.
GTTCCCCAATAACTACTCATTTCATCAAGTGTTGCCAAAGTATATCCAGCATTTCTTATTGCATCAATAACAGTAGGCAATGCACCTGCTGTCTGATCTTTCATCGTATGAGCCAAAATAATCGAGCCATCATGCAAATTCCACAGCATTCCCCAAGTCGCAGATTGTACTGTAACACCAGATCCTGTATCGCCAGCCGAAGCAGTCCAACCAAAATATTTATAGCCTAAATTTTTCACAATTGCATCAGTTGAAGAATTATGACTGCCACCAGGATAACGAAAATATGGCTTAGTCTCTTTGCCAGTAATACTTTTAGCAATCTGATCAGTATAAGTTATTTCCTCTACTATTTGCGAAGTTGACATCAATGTAAAACTGCCATGAGAATAGCTATGATTTGCTAACTGATGACCCTCTCTATCAAGTCGCAACATTCGATCAGGATAGCCCTTCATTACTACTCCCAACATAAAAAAAGTAGCATGCACTTTTTTAGCTTTCAAGGTATCTAAAATTCGATCAAACGATCCACTAGCAGAAGTATAACCATCATCAAGAGTTAAAGCCACACAATTCCTTTCACATTTAATTCCCAATTTAAAACCAGGCGCTACAACAAAATTAAAATCAGTTTTATTATTATTTGTGCTATTTGTGACAGATTTGTGTGAATTCGCGATTCTAACTCCCCCCTTAAAATCACCAGAATATACACTGAAATTCTTTAATAATTTACCATTTAAATTAAATATTTCAACCGTTGGGCCACCGCTTGAAACTGGAGAAATTAAAATCTTAGATTTTCCTAAATCCAATTTTCCAATAGCAACATTAACGCCTCCTGAAAAATTTTTAAATGCTAAAATCTTCCTAACTAATTTTGGCGTCATTTTATCCAAAGTACCTAGCTTAGCAAACTTCTTCACATCTTTACGATTCACTTCATAAACATAAGCCAATCCACCTTTTGTGGCCTGTCCTACAATTATTTTGCTATTATAAGCACTTACTGTTGCTCCTCCCATAAAATCATCGTTAAAAGCAAAAAATGATAAACCGAAATTCACAATCTCTTTCTTAGCTGATTTATATTTAAAAGTTCTGATATGACTACGCCCTGTCGGTCCAGGTCCTGTTATAATTTCATCTTTTTTATCATCATTTAAATCACTGCAAGCAATATTTACTCCGCCTTCAAAACTTTCGTCATAAACAATAGTCTTGCTTAAAAATTTAGCTTTATTTTTTTTAGTTATTCTATAAATTCTAATCTCGCTTTTATCTTGCAATGCCTTGCCAACTACAATCTCATTTCTTTTTTTGTTATCCAAATTACAAACTGCAACATTAACACCAGATGTGTATTCTTTTTCAAAAGCAAAAAAATTAATGCCAATTGAATTTCCTTTTTTATCAAAAATCCTAACTTGTGGCCCGCCACTATATCCTGCGCCAATAACAATTTCATCCTTTCCATCATTATTGATATCTCCAATTGCTGGATAAGCTCCGCCTTTAAAATTCTTGTCAAAAGCTAAAAAATCAGCCTCGATCTTATCGCCAGCCTCGCTGTAAACTTTGATCTCCGGCTGAATATAGTCAGATGCATATACACTCAAAACCCGAAAACCAAAAAAAATCGGCACAACCAAAATCAAATATCCTAATATCCGAATATCTAATATCCGCAATATCCGATTAAATCTTGACATAAATTTTGATTTTTGTTATTATATTAAATCAAAATATTTAGTGTACCTTCCTAGAAACTGGGAGACAACCAGGAGGAGAAATACGATGAGACAACAAGACAATTTCGTTATCCATGATGAAACTCCCGAATGGGAACTCTGGAACGTAGCCGCCAGAATTTTAGATCATGTAAGGCTTCAAGTCGGAGATCTTTTCCAAAATCTCGCAATAAATTGCATATATTCAGATCAAGAGACAGAAGACAAGCTGCTAGAAATATTTGGGTTATCTTCATCAATTTATGGAACGATTCACTTCGTCACCAAATCTCAATCCAATAAAGAATTTGACGATAAGCTCAGATTTCTCGCCTACCTCAATTCTCTTGGGTACAAATACCGTTTTGAATTATCCGAAAATTCTTCTACTACACCAAATCCTTTTCTGGAACACCAACACAAATACATGCGTTCATTTCAAATCAGACTCACCCAGCACGTCGCTCTATAACGAACTTCCACGTTCGTTTTTTTTATTCTCTTGATTTTTTATTTTAAAAAGCATAATATAAAACATCGCACCTTCCTCGAAAAAGAGGACTAAGCAAGGAGGTCAAAAGAAAATGACGGAAAGAAAACTTTTCGTAGTTACTGCTGATATGCCAGATTGGCAAAAATGGCTAGTCGCCAAAGAAATCGCCGAACGAATCATTAACATTTCACCTATATCGCAAAGTTTACTAAGAGAAGAACTCACTATCATCGCTGATTCCGAATCTGAAACGGGTCCAAGACTTCGTAAAGAAATTGAAAACATAACTAATGCTCTACTTCTCAGCAATTTCTGTAACAAAATTGAAATCAAAAATCCACATGTTCAAACAGTATACTCCACTCAATTCATTTCATCTTGCCGTATCCTATCCATCTAGCCCTCTAAACGAACTTCCATGTTCGTTTTTTTATTTTTATTTATAACAATCCTAAATAATCTAAACACAAATAGCCAACTTCCACGTCAGTCATCCTGCCACTTCTTAACAATTTTCTAAAATTATTAATTGAAAGCAAATTTACTTCTGCAAATTCTGACTCATCTAATTTTTGATCGGAAACTTTTTCACAATCTGTTGCAACATAACAAAAACGATCAATCGTTGTATAACCATCATCAATGCATTTTGCAACCAATTTTAATTTACCTTTATATCCAGTCTCTTCGAGAAGCTCTCTTTCCGCAGTTTTAATTTGTTCTTCATTCTTATTGCCATAACCTCCAGGCATTTCCATTAAAATTTGATTTGGTCCGGGTCGAAACTGTTTTACCAAAACTATTTGTTTTCTTTTTGTTAAGGCGAGAATGCAGACTATGGGCTTCTCTATATTCAATATATAAAAATCGCTATCTTTGCCATTAGACAATCGAAAAACAACCTTTTCAATCTTTCTACCATATTTTTCAAATACTGCTTTTCTTGATAATACCTTCCATTTCTTAATTTTACTTTTCATAACCTTATTTATCTTTACCACAACATTTCTTATATTTTCTTTTTGAACCGCAAGGACACGGCTCATTTCTACCTATCTCATCAACCCGTTCCGGCAAAATTTTAGAATCTTCGCCTTTTTCTGCTCCAGAAGTTTGCATTTGCTGTTTTGCTTTTTGCATCGGAGATACTTGCTGTGTAACAATACCAACTTTAAAAATTGTGTAAACAACTCGATTTTGAATTTCTGCCAATAAAGCGCCAAACATTCCAAATGCTTCTTTTTTATATTCAACTAATGGATCCTTTTGACCAAAACCTCTTAAACCAATTCCCTCTCTCATATACTCCATAGCATCAAGATGATCCATCCACAAAGAATCAATAGTTCGAAGCAATACTGCTCTTTCAATCTGTCGCATTCCTTCATATCCATTTTCTTTTTCTTTAACATCGTAAGCCTTCTTCATCAAGCCTAGAAGATAATTTATAATTATTGTCCTCGCTTCCGCGCCATTTTTTTCATTTCCAGCTTTCTTAGCTAAATTTTTTAATTCAATATGGATCTCGCTTGAAACTGAAAAAATAGAATTAATCGATTCATAAATTTCTTCACAATTCCAATTTTCTACTTCTTCTGCTCCAGTATGATTAGTTACAACCTGATCAATCTCATCTTCAACATATTGTAAAACTATTTCTTTAGTTGTCAGTTGTTTCGAATTCGTATTTTGTAATTTGTCATCTACTTGCCTACCAGTAGGCAAGATTTGAGATTTAGAATTTGTAGCTTTTAATTTTTCACGCTCCCATGCCAATAAAACATTATTACGCTTTTTATAAATAACTTCGCGATGTTTATTCATTACATCATCATATTCCAAAACATGCTTTCTAATATCATAATTATTACCTTCAACTTTGCTTTGTGCTGCTTCAATTGATCTTGAAATCAATCCATGTTCAATTGGCTGATCATCTGGCAATTTCAAAGTATCCATCATTCCTTTCATTCTGTCTGAACCAAATATTCTCATCAAGTCATCTTCCATGGAAACAAAAAATTGCGAAGAACCAGGATCGCCTTGACGTCCGGCGCGTCCTCTTAGCTGATTGTCAATTCTTCGTGCTTCATGCCTTTCTGTTCCAATCACATGAAGACCTCCTAAATCGCAAACTTTTTTGGCTTCTTCTTTATTCAAAGGCACTCCGCCTAAAATAATATCTACACCACGACCTGCCATATTTGTAGCAACAGTCACAGCTCCCATTTTTCCAGTTTGAGCAATTATTTCTCCTTCTTTTTCATGGTTCTTAGCATTCAAAACATTGCATTTTATTCCTTCATCTTCTAGCATCTGACCCAGTCTTTCATTTTTTTCAATCGATATAGTGCCAATCAAAACTGGCTGGCCTAATTTATTCCTCTCTTTCACATCTTTAACAACTGCAATATATTTTCCTAATTCATTTTTATAAACCAAATCATTCAAATTTTTACGGACCAACGGTTTGTTTGTAGGAATTATAACAACATCTAATTTATAAACTTTCGAAAATTCTTCAGCTGACGTTGCCGCTGTTCCAGTCATGCCAGCTAATTTTTTATAAATCCTAAAATAATTTTGGAAAGTAATCGTTGCCAATGTCCTTGATTCTCTTTGAATCGCCACATTTTCTTTTGCTTCCAATGCTTGATGCAGACCTTCTGAAAAACGTCTGCCTGGCATTAATCTTCCAGTAAATTCATCAACAATCATTACTTCATTATTTTTAACAACATAATCTTTATCCCTTTTGAACAGAGTATGAGCTTTCAAAGCTTGTTCTATATGATGTACAACCTCAATGCCCTTTTCCTCATAAATATTTTTTAAACCCAACATCTTTTCCAATTTTGCAATTCCAGCATCTGTCAAAGTTGCTGCCCGCATTTTTTCATCAATATTATAATCTTTGTTTTCTTCTAATTTTGGAATTAATCTAGCAAATTGATTATACAAATCAACTGCCTCTTCAGCCGGTGCAGAAATAATTAAAGGAGTCCTCGCTTCATCAATCAAAATAGAATCAACTTCATCAACAATCGCAAAATTAAAATCTCTTTGCACTTTTTCAGACAATTCTGCAACCATATTATCTTTCAAATAATCAAAACCATATTCATTGTTTGTTCCATAAGTGATATCAGCCGAATATGCTTCTTTACGAGTAACTGGCCGTAAAAATTCATGAAAAACCTTAAAACTTCCCATCTCATCCCGCTCTTCATCAAGTTCGCCAGCAGTTTCGTCGTCATTAGAATTTTGTAATTTGTTATTTGTAATTTGTTTAGGATTTAGGATTTGGGATTTAGGATTTTTCAAACTAGGATCATAAACAAATGCCTGCTCATGCTGAATACAGCCAACACTTAACCCTAATGCATTATATATCTGTCCCATCCAAACAGTATCACGTCTTGCCAAATAATCATTTACAGTTACTAAATGCGCGCCCTTGCCTAACAAAGCATTAAGATATAATGGCAATGTCGCAACTAATGTTTTTCCTTCACCAGTTTTCATTTCCGAAATCTTTCCTTGATGAAGAACTATTCCACCCAAAAGCTGAACATCAAAATGTCGCATCTTTGTTGTTCTTTTTGAAGCTTCACGAACCAATGCAAAAGCTTTCGGCAAAATATCATCTAGAGTCTTGCCATTTTTTAATTCCGATTTTAATTCTTGAGTTTTAGATTTTAATTCATCAGCCGATAGTTTCTTTATTTCCAGCTCTAATGAATTTATTTTTTCAACCAAAGGAGCGAGCTGATCTAAAACTCGCTTATTTGGATCACCAAATATTTTTTTTAAAAAATTAAATGCCATAAAAAATTTCTGTCATCTCGAGCCGCGGCGAGAGATCCCGTTATTAAAAATAATTTTGGGATTCCTCGCAAAGCTACAGAATAACAATAATAATTAGATTTTACCCATTACCTCTCTTATTCCTCTTTTATGTTCTTGATTATCTTTGTATCTCTCAATTTGTTTAGTTAATTTTGGAATTATCAAATCAATTGCTTCAAAAATATCATAAGCGATTTCTTCAGCTCGAATTGAAGATCTTGGAATTTTCATTTGCACTTCGCATCTAAATTTTTTGCCTGATTTCATTGAAGTATCTTCGTCTAACTCTACAAAACATTCAATGACATTGTCAATATATTGCTCTAACCCGCCGACTTTTTCTTGGACATAAGCATAAAGCTTGTCCGTTAATTCAATTTTTTTGTGATAAATTGTGATTTTCATAAAGTATTGACAAATTATTAAAATATGATACTATATACACACTGGCCCACATAAAGCCAGAAGCGCGGGTAATACTGCGAGGTTCCTAAATGATCGAGACCGGCATGGTTCTGGGAGGCGTCGGGGTTGCACTTTGCCTTTTTCTCGCTACTCTTCATGCAACAACGAAAAGGACAATTCTGATCATTGACGATGATCGAGTGATCCGTGGAATGTTAAATCGTCTCTTGAAAAGACAATATGATGTTGTTATAGCAGAAACTGCTGAAGAAGGATTTGAAATTGCATCGTCACGCATCTTTGATCTGATCATTTCTGATCATGATACGGGATCGGAAATGACTGGACTTCAAGCCATTATTCAACTAAGAAGCAATGGCTATTCCAAGCCAATTATTCTTTTCTCGTCTACGTATGAAGCATTGGAGCAAGTAAAACAATACAATGCTGTCCAACTTGAAAAACCTGCAAATACGCAAACGATTCTTGACCTCGTTGCGTCAACAATCGACTAAAAGTACTTTCTCTAATCGCTTTTCAAAAGGCGATTTTTTTATTCCTGAAAAATTCAGAATCCAACTAAAATGTTCTCCAGCTCTAACTCTACACCAAACTTTTCCTTCACGCTCTTTTTTACTATTTCAACTAACTCTAGCACATCTTTTGCTTTTGCGCTACCAGTATTCACTATAAAATTAGCATGCTTTTCTGAAACTTTTGCGCCACCAACTTGCTTACCTTTTAATCCACATTTTTCAATTAATAATGCAACAGGAATCTTTCCATGTACAAATTCTTTCAAGTATTTTCTCAATTCTCTATTCTCTATTCTTAATTCTTTTAAAACTACATTTTTAAAAACTGAACCAGCGCTTTGTTCAACAGGAATTTTAGAAACTCGTTTTTTTGCAATATCCGACATTTCAGCGATTATCTTATTTTTATCGCCTTTTTCTAATTTAATTTCACAAGACAAAATAATTTTATCTTTATCTTCTTTAAATTCGCTGGATCGATAAGAAAAACCAAGCTCGCTAATTTCTTTCTTGATTATTTTGTTTTCAGTAATATCATAATAAGTCACACTTTTTAAGACATCTTTTGCGTCTTTTCCATAAGCTCCAGCATTTCCAAAAATTGCCCCGCCAATTGTTCCAGGCACTCCTGTCCAAAATTCAACGCCTGTCAAATTATTATCTAAAGCTGAACTCACGATTTTTCCAACTGCAACACCAGCACCTGCCTTTATAATATTATTCTCTAAATTCAAATCAGTAATCTCTATTTTAATTATCAAGCCTCTAAAACCATCATCTGAAATTAACACATTTGACCCAGCGCCTAGAATATAATAATCAATTTTTTCTTCCTGTGCTACCTTCAACGCCTCAATTAAATCTTCCTGATTTTTTGCTACAAAAAAGTAATCAGCTGGTCCGCCAATTTTAAATGTTGTATGTTCACTTAAACTAACATTTCGTTCGCATTTTTCGAAAAAATTATTCATAATTTCTAATACCCAAATATCTTAATATTAAAATATCTCAACCTCCTGCAAACTAAAGTTTGCCGAACCCCAACAAAAGTTGGGTAGCGATTCCTAATATCCGAATATCACAATGTCCGAATATCTATTCATTCACACCTGCAACAACAACTCCCGCTTTCAAACTTTTATTGTATGGATAAAAAATATCACTATACTTTTTACCATTAGTCTTAAAAATTTTTATTCTAGGTTGGCTATCGTTTGCTTTTCTAGAACTTGCAATTATTTCAGTTTTACCATCAGAATTTACATCAAACATTTCAATATTCGCACCACTTTTATGATCTTTCCTAAAAACAGAAATCTTTTTCAAAACAATACCAGACACATCATATTCCAAAATTTTAATTCTGCCTTTGTCGCCAGATAATTTTGACACTCCAATTTCAACCAAACCATCATCATCAACATCTCCGTTGCTGACATCTATCCCAGTTTTTATTGAACTTTTAAATGGTTTTAATTCAATATCTAATTTTTTGCCATTAATATCATTTGTACGGATATTATAGAATTTAACAATAGTAGAGACTGATCCAGAAGTTCCAGCAATTAATTCATCTTTGCCATCTGAATCAACATCTCCCATTGATATCGAAGCACCTGTATTTAAGTTCGGAAATATTATTCTATCAAAAAGAACAGCATTATCAAGATAATTAAAAATTTTTACTTTCGATCCATCTCCAGAAAATTTTGACACTGCAATTTCATCATAGTTATCATTATTCACATCACCTCCTGCCACATCTACTCCTCCAGAATAAGATTTCTTAAACGCATAAAATTTCTTCAATAAAGTCCCATCAGTTTTAAATATTTTTACCCACGGCCTTCCGCCAGGTCCAGCGCCAATTATTAATTCATCTTTGCCATCTAAATCAACATCAGCTCTTGCAATCCTAGTCCCATTATTTTTATTAGAATTTTTATAGGCATAAAATCCATTATCATAGAGATCTCTTGAAGTTTGATATTGTTTTATTCTCTCACGTCCATTATCTTCCAAAGAAGTCATTAAATATTTCTGGTTCTTTCTATTTGTTATTTCAAAACTATCAAACTGATTTCCATTTTCATCAACAGCAGTTCCATAAATTCTACTGCTCGTTACTTGCAAATAAACAAATTCGTAAGTTTTTTTAATATACGCTGTCCACCAATTTCCCGATGTAAAATTATATAACGGAGCGCCACCTCCTCCAGTTGTAATATAAGTTACGCCATTTGAATAATTTACAGCGTTATTATAAATCGGATAGGTCCTCTCGTATAGATGATCATGTCCATTAAAAACTAAACTTACACCCGCTTGTTCAAATAATGGAACTAGAATATTCTGCACACCAGAATCACTACCATGCGATCCAGAACTATAAGGCGGATTATGAAAAAATACTATTATTTCTTTATCATCATTTACAACTAAATCATTAACTAGCCAATTATATTGATCGCTCCCTTGAATATAAGATTCCAGCGTATTTAAAGAAATAAAATGAAAACCTTTATAATCCCAAGAATAATAATGATCTACGCCAAACAAATCATCATAGTTTGCTAAAGGATAATCATGATTGCCAATGCTTGGATAAAAATTTCTAGTCAAGCCGTTCTTTATAGCTTTGTCTCTATATCCTGCTGTAATGCTCAAAAAAATGTTCCATTCAGGTATTGAAGCACCTGAGTCCACTATATCTCCCACATGCAACACAAAATCAGAATTCAATGGCACCATTTGATCGACAATTTGTTGATGTGCGGTATGACCTGTCCTAGAATCGCCATAAGTCTCGAAATCAAACAAGGAATCAGTTGTCCTATCCAAAATCTCGGCATTTGCATTAATACCAAGAAAAGAAAACACAACAAACATCATCCCGATAATTAATAATTTCTGTCTTTTCATTTTGTTTTTATTAATTTATTTTTAAAATTTATAATTTCTTAACCAATTCATCGCTTATTTTTGTCACGTCTCCAGCTCCCATCGTAATCACAACATCGCCAGCTTTAACATTTTTAGTCAGCCATTCCAAAGCCTTATCTAAAGACCCAACATAAACAGCCTTTCCACCAATTTTTTCAGCCAATTCTTTAGAGGTTTTTTTTGTGCTATTTGTAACCCGAAGAGCATTTGTGTTTATTCGCGATTCACGTCCTGCCACATGATACACATCCGTCAAAATTAATTTATCGCAATCTTTAAAAGAATTAACAAATTCATCAAACAATGCATTAAATCGATCTTGATGATGCGGTTGAAAAACACAAATAATATTTTTACCTTGCCCGCCGGAGCCTTGGCGAAGGCGGGTCGGATATTTTTCTTTTGCCGCCTGCAAAGTTGATTTTACTTCTGTTGGATGATGAGCATAATCATCAATGACAATTACTCCATTAACTTCACCTTTTATCTCAAATCTCCGCCAAGAACCTTGATAGTTTTCCAAACTTTCCTTAACTATTTTATCATCAATTTCCAAAATTCTACCAACTTCACGAGCAGACAGCGCATCAAGCAAAAAACCTTTTCCAGGCACTTTTAATCTTAAATCTAAATCATTTATTAAATTTTCTGGATGATCAACAATATAATCAGCCTTAGCCATAAAAATATCAAAAGCATCTTTCACATCATCTAAATTTTTATAGCAATCAGGATGATCAAATTCAATATTTAAAACAACTGCAATCTTTGGATTATAATTTAAAAATGCTCTTCTGTATTCATCTGCTTCAATAACAAAATAATCGCTTTTACCCAATCTTGCATTACCACCAAATTCTTTGATGTTTGATCCAACAATCACGGTTGGATCCATGCCTGCTCTTACTAACATTAATCCAATCATCGCCGTCGTCGTTGTCTTTCCATGAGTACCTGATACTGCAATCAAATATTTATTTTTTGTTAATTCACCCAAAACTTGAGGATAGCTTAATGTTTTAATTTTTAATTTAATAGCCTTAACTAATTCTGGATTATCATTTTCCGTTGCCACAGTATAGATAACTAAATCAACATCATCTTGCAAATTTTTTGCATTATGTTTGCCAATAAAAATCTTAGCACCTTTTTTAATTAAATCTTTTGTAACTATACTTTCAACCAAATCAGATCCAAAAACTTGGATTCCTTTTTCCATAAAAATTCTAGCAACAGCCGAAACACCAATTCCGCCGATACCAATAAAATACGCCTTCTTGATTTTTTCTAAATTTATTGACATAATATAAGTAGAGAATATAATAAGTTGTCCTGCTTTTTCAAACTGCAAAGAAAAAAGGAGGGGAAATGCTCGCAACAATCAAATTGACTAGCAAGCAACTCGAACAGCTCGTCAAAAGTCTAAATAATCCTCTGAATTTTTTCGATGACGGTAAACCTTGCCTTGAAGTTATCAGTTTCCAAGGAACTTCCAACATTGCAAGTCAGCTCACCCTTCGCATCAACGAACCAACGCTTGTCACTGGACTGATTTTAGCTAATTTAGCTCTTCAACTTGCGCTTGCTTCTACTTTGCACTAACCCAAATATTTTTTGGGTTTTTTATTTCATCAAATCAGAAATTTCATCCACAAGATTATCAATGCCAGCGAATTCTTTAACAACAATTAATTTAATATTATTTTTAATTTCTGGCTTAACTTGAGAAATAGCCATCTCTTTTATTCCACCAATACTTTCACAATCATCTTCAATCAAAATATCTGGCTTTATATATTCAACAATATCTTTATATTGCTGATTTTCTTTTCTATAGAATAAATCACCTTCTGGAAAATTATTTTTAGCCAAGACTTCACCGATCTGAGCAACTTCTTCAGCCAAAGTTCTTGAAGTTAAATACAAAATTTTTGCGCCTTGCTCTTGCCATTTTTTTAATTTCAAATTTGCTTGGCCAATCATAATATAATTAGCAAAATCATCAATTGAAGGATCGTTATTTTTAACCTGCAAAACAATTTTATCACGACTTTCACCAAAAGCTTTTTTTTGCATCAAAATAGTACCCTCTACAAACACTAAAATCTTCTTATTCTTTTTAGCCAAAACATTTTTTGATTTGGCCAAAGCTAAAATTTCAGTTGTTAACTTGCTATTCGCCTCTTTATTAGACATTTTTAACATCGCTAACTGCAATTTTTCTAATTTTCCTTTATCTATTAACAAATTATTAATTTCTTTCAATAGTTTTTCTGGAGTCAGATCCTTCTCATCCAAGACAATCGCTGCATTATTTTTAGCATAAATATCAGCATTGATTTTTTGATGATCGCCTGCAGAATGAGGATATGGAATTAATATTGCTGGTCTGCCCAATGCTGCAATTTCCGCCAAACTATTAGCACCAGACCTTGAAACTATTAATGTCGCAACTGCTAAAGCCTCGCCCATCTTTTTTCCATCCAAAAATTTAAAAACATGATAATCATTCTCCAATGCACCCAGATTTCCTAAAATTTGATTTCCATGCTCTGGACCAACAAGATGAATAATTTGCCATTTTTCCAAAAACTTGGGCAAAACTTGACCAATTAATTCATTTATTCTTTGAGCGCCTTGGCTCCCACCCATTATCAACAAAACTGGCTTATTATTATTCAATTTAAAATCTTTTAAACCATTTTCTCTATTTGCTGACAAAATTTCATCACGTACTGGATTGCCAGTAATAACAACTTTATTGGAATAATCTTTAAAACTCTGCTTGCCTTCTTCAAAACCTAAAGCAATTTTATTGGCATATTTCGCCATAAACAAATTTGATTTGCCAGCAATTATATCTGATTCATGTAATAAAACTGGAATTTTAAAATGATGGCAAGCAAGAACAGTTGGAACGCTTACATATCCGCCCTTGCTAAAACAAACATCTGGCTTGAATTTTTTTACTTTAAAATAAGCTTGCACAACACCTAAAGGCAACTTAATCAAATCAACAAGATTCCAAAATGAAACGTAGCGTCTCATTTTACCAGCCAAAACAGCCTTAAACTCAATTTTATTATCGCGAGCAATTCTTGCTTCCGGACCCTTTTTCGTTCCTATCCATAAAAATTGCGTCTCAGGATTTATTCTTATTATTTGCTTTACTGTAGCCAAAATAGGCATAATATGCCCGCCAGTTCCTCCGCCTGCTAAAAGTATTTTCATAATTCCAATATAATACAAAAAAACCCTGAAGTCAAAAAGATCAGGATTTAAATTATTAGAGATTTTATTAGGCGAATTAGAGATCGAATTAGAGAATTTAATCCGAAACTCTCGACTGCTTTGAAATATTCAACATTATCCCACACGCCGCTAACAAAGAAATAATCGCTGATCCACCATAAGATATAAAAGGCAAAGGAATGCCAGTCAAGGGAATCAAAGAGATCATTGCTGACATATTAATCAAAGCCTGCAAAGCTACCCATGCTGTAATTCCTGCTGCGATTAGTTTTCCATACATGTCTGGCGCTCTTTTTGCAATTCTAAATCCAAGATACGTAAAAAATAAGAAAAGTAATAACAAGAAAATTATTCTAATAAAACCCATTTCTTCAGCAATGACAGCAAAAATAGAATCACCAGACGCCTCTGGCAAATAATTATGTTTCTGTATACTCTTGCCCAAGCCTCTACCCAAAATTCCGCCAGATCCTACGGCCAATAAAGATTGATTTATCTGATAACCAATGCCCTGCGGATCTAGTTCTGGATTTAAAAACACTGTAAAACGTGACATTCTATAAGGCGCAATTTTTATCAACAGCATCATGATCAAGACAGCGCCCACTCCCAGAACTGCCAAATGCGTTATTTTACCTCCTGCCACAAAATACACAACGATTGACATTAAGATAATTACTGTCATTGTACCAACATCGGGTTGCAATACTATTAAAGTTCCAACAACAGCAAGCATAAGCAAAAATGGCGCAAAGCTATATTTCCAATCCTTTATTCCTTGAGATCTCTTGTCTAGCCAAGTTGCCAAATATAAAAGAAAAGTTAATTTTGCAATTTCTGTTGGTTGAATGGTCCCAAAGGGACCCAAATTGACCCATCTTTTCGCACCTCCATATTCAAAACCAAGTCCTGGAATAAAAACCAAGACCAACAAAACCAAAGTCAGAATTAACATCAATGCTGCAAACTTTTTCCAGTTATGATAATCAATTTTGTAACAAACAAACATTGCAACTAATCCGATCAGCACTCCAAACAAAAGCTGATGAGTAAAATAATAATAATTATTGCCAAAATTCTGATACGACAAAACAACGCTTGCTGAAGACAACATAATCAAACCAAAAACCACTAAAATTAGTGCTACGACAAGAAAAACATAATCTGGTTTTTGTTTTTGCATTCTTTTAAAAACTCTAAATCCTAAATTCTAAATAAATTAAAAATACAAAATAAAAATTACCAAAACCAACGCCATAATCGCAATTTTGTAATTTAATTTTTTGAGTTTATTTAGAATTTTGTGTTTAGAATTTAGAATTTTTTGTATTTAAAACATCTAACCCAGGTTTTTAACCAAACGTTTAAACTGCTTTGCTCTGTCTCTATAATCAATAAACATTCCAAAACTTTCGCAACCAGGAGACATAATTACTATATCACCCTTTTTTGCTGACTTGCTAGCAGATATCACTGCATCCTCCAAGCTATCACAAATTTTAATTATTGGACCAGCTTTCTGAAATCTAATGCTTGAATTTTTCAAAGCCTGCTTTATTGTTTCTGCTCTTTCTCCAATAAGGAATGCCATTTTTACTTTAGAATTAATTACAGAATCAGCCATGCGATCAAACTCTCCGGGATAAGGTTTTTTCCTTGAACCTCCGGCAATCAATAGCATCGGTTTTCTAAAAGAAGAAACAGCAACAGCAGCCCCTTCAGGATTACAAGCTGAAGAATCTTCTATATATGAAATACCATCAATTTCTTTTACTAATTCCAACCTAGACTTTATTCCTTTAAACCCTAACAACGCTTCTCTAATGTCTTTTGTATTAATTCCCATCAGATAGCCAACTAAACTTGCAGCCAAAGAATTTTCAATATTATGTGGACCAGGAATTTTGAGATCTAACACTGAACAAATTCTTTTTTCTCTTGCACCATCTAAAATAGTTATTTCATTAAATTTGACATATGCGCCTCGATCAACTCTGCCTTTTCTTGAAAAAAAATAAACAGTAGAATCAATATCTAAGCCGATATCTTTTGTAATATCATTATCAAAATTCAAAATCGCAAAATCATCCTTTTTCTGATATCTAAGCAAACTTCTTTTTGTCGTAATGTAATCAGTAAAAGTCTTATGATCATCCATATGATTTGGCGAAATATTAGTAATAATTCCGATATGAGGACTTTTTTTTAAGTCAATCATCAATTGTCTATTACTGACTTCCAAAACTAGAATATCATTTTCTTTTATTTCAAAAATATCATTTAATACTTGGACATTTTCGCGATCATTGCCAGTAAAATAAACTTTGCCTGATTTGTAACCTCTCTTCATTACATCATTCACTAATGCCGATGTTGTTGATTTTCCAGAAGTTCCAGTTACTGCGATTATTTTTCCTTTACAAAATTGAAAATACAATTTAGTAATATTGGAAAATTCAATCCTACCTTTGTATTGATGCAAAACGCTATTTTGTGGATATCTGAACCAAGATTGTGGCACAAAAACAAGATCAGCCTTTTCAACTTGGTCAAGATAAGTATCTTTATAATTAAACTTTATTTTTCCTTGTCCGCCAAAGCCTTGGCGAAGGCGGAAGACTTTTTCAAAAGCTGATTCTTTTTCTTTTTTATTCAACCTATCATGAAAAGAAAAAAAACTTTCTTTAAATTTATCTTCATCGCAAAAATCATGAGCAGTAATATTCTTAATGCCATTATCTGCCAAAAATTCCAAAACCGCGCTTCCTTCAGCACCAGAAACGCCTAAAACATGGATATTTTTCTTTTTTAGATCTTCTATTGTCATAGAGATAACTTAAGATACTCGGTTTTTTACTAAATCAAACAACACAATATTCATATCAAGCTGTTCTTAATCACATTTATCTTTCAATTTTGTACAAAACCGAGTTTCGATTATCAAATATCTTAATATCATAATATCCGAATAACAAGCTTTTCGCAAGCTATTTCATCCCAATCACGCTCAACAAATCAGCCTTGCATTCCAAATCTCGATGATAAGACGGAAACCGCTCATCACAACTAGTACAAATTTCCGAGATTTCAATATTCTCTTTCTTAATATCGGCATCCAATAATTCTACTCTAACGATTTTTTTCAAGTCTATATATGCTTTATTTTCTTTTTTTATAATCAACTCTTCTTGTGGCTTGGCCCTGCCTACCGAGCAGGCAGGCTTCAGACCAAGAAGGAATTTTTCAAATCTTGCGATTCTATTATCCTTAGCCTTGCTCACTTCATAACAACATTTGCCAATTGCTGGTCCAATATAAACAATAATGTCTTTTGCATTACTGCCCAATTTTTCAAATTCATTAATCATTTTGCCAACAATATTATTTAAAGTTCCTTTCCAGCCAGAATGAGCAATGCCACAAATTTTTAGCTTATGGTCATAAAAAGAAACGGGCAAGCAATCAGCCGTAAAGCACACTAAAAAAACATTTCTATCTTTTGTAATTAATCCATCACTATCTTTAACATAAGTTTTGGGACCAAATACACCTTTTCCGCAATCATTTTTAGAAACTAAAGAAATATTAGTTCCATGAACTTGATTCTGCATTACCACATTTTTCAAATCAACACCAAAATTTTTAAAATACTCTTCTCTATTCTTAATAATCTGTTTTATATGACTTTCGCTTTTATCCTCTCCGAATCTCAATCTCCCAAAGTCACCGATAGACAAACTTTGAACTAGATTTTTATATTTACTTAATTTTTCAGAAACTATTTTTTGCATAAATTTACCAAAACCCCTGCTATAAGCAGGGTAGAATCAGAATAATCCAACCAATTTAATTAGTCAATTTCTTAATTTCCAAGTCATGAAAACTAAAGCTTTCCGAACCCCAACTAAAGTTGGGTAGAAAATTTTATTATTTTCTAATTATCTCACCAGCCAATTCTTTTGTATGTTTAGAATCGCTAACTACGAACTTCCCATTCACTAAAACATATTTTATTCCCCGAGAATATTGAAAAGGATTTTCTATTGTTGCCATATCAGTGATTTTATTTGGATCAAAAATTGCAATATCAGCTTTTAATCCAGCCTGCAGGAAACCTCTATTATTTATTCCATATTTTAAAGCTGGCATTGAAGTAATTTTTTGGATTGCCTTCTCCCATTCCAAAAACCTAGAATCACGAACATATTTACCCAAAAAACGCGTAAATGCTCCAAAACATCTCGGATGAACAAGCTGGCCATTTCTATTTTCTTCTTCAAAAAAACCACTGCCATCAGAAGACAAGATTCCCAATGGATGTTTTATCTGTTTAACAATATTCTTTTCATCCAATGCTTTATCAAAACAAATTAAATGGCCGCGCGAGTCAATCAAAGCCATCATTATTGCTTCTTCCAAACTTATTCCCTGAGATTTGGCAATGTCAGAAAAACTTCTGCCCACAAATGCTTTATTAAAAGGACTATAAGCAATTATCATATCAGAAACTCTTAATGAAATTTCCTTCAAAGAATTTAGAATTGCCGGTCTCTCTCTTTCGTCTAATAAACGCTTCAACATTTTTTCTCTACCGCCGATATATAACGAGCTTGGCAAGAATTGATAAAAAACCGCCCAGCCAAAATCATAAGGATAAAAATCAAAATTTATTTCCAAGCCTTTTTCACTCGCCCTTTCGACTAAAGATAAAACTTCGTCAATCTTATCCCAATTTTCTTTTCCGTTGATCTTAAAATGCGATATTTCGACTCTGACTCCGCTCCTCTTGGCAATTTCGATTGCTTCTGATACTGATTCAACAATTCTTTCTGCCTCATTTCGAAGATGAAATGACATAATGGAATCTGACTCATGCAATACCGAAGCTAAATCCATAAGCTCGCTAGTTTCTACAAAATTCTCATGACTAAAAGAAAGACCGCATGACATACCTAATGCTCCTTGTTGAATTGAATCAGCAATCATCTCTTTAAAAAAAGTAAGTTCATCAGTCGATAAATCAGAAATTCTTTCACCTACAAGATTTCTCCTAATAGAACTATGACCAATCAACGTACCAAAATTTAATGAAAGACCTTGATTACCTAAAACAGCAAGAAATTCATCTAGAGTAGACCAATTAATATTAATCCCAGAAACATCAATCCATTTTCTCATTGATTTCAACAACGTCTCACTTTTAGCTGGATTAGTAATTACATTAGCCTTAAAGCCCATTCTTTTATTTAATTCATTCATTGTAAAGCTAGAAGATAAAGGCGCTAAAGATGTTCCACAATTACCGCCGATAATTGTTGTTACTCCTTGCAAAGCCAAACTATCTAAAGTTGGATTTGAGAAAAGCTTAAAATAACTATCAGAATGATTTAAGACATCAACAAAACCAGGACAAACAAAAAAATCCTTAGCATTAATTTGCTGCAAAGCCTTGGCATTTTCCAAATTTCCAATTTCTGAAATCGTATCTCGGTTAATTCCAATATCCGCCTGATATTTTTCTTTGCCAGTCCCATCTACAATAGTCCCATTCCTGATTATAATATCAAACATAAATTAAAAAGTTAAAAATAAAAAGGCAAAAGTAAAAAACGAATGCAGTTCTTTTTAATTTTTACTTGTAACTTTTTATTTTTTAATTTTGACTTTTTACTTCTGGCTCACGCCTTCTTGACTTTTCAGTCACCCAGAATCCCATATATTTTCCAAACATTAATCTAGTTTGCGCATCTAATGCTGGAAAAGCACCCAAACAAATTGTTGAAATCGGCAATAAAATCCATTGCAACAACATAAATAATATTTTGTGTTGCCCATGTCTCTTTGGCCTTGGAGGAAGCATAAACATGCTGAGAGTAGCAGAAACGATCATGCCCAACATTGCCATTGTCATTAATATTTGCGTCACATAAGGCAAATTTTGAGCTAATAATGATTTTGAAAAAGCCTCTCCACCTACAAACAATGGCAACCAGCCAGCCATAAAAATTATTATTGAGCTTGTTGCCCAAGAAAACATGCCCTCAACCACCCAAAAACCATGATCAAGCTTTTTAAAAAATGGAATCTTTTTATTTTTTGAAAATCTAGTTAAAACATAAGGAATATTTTCTGCTCCATATGCCCATCTTCTTTGTTGCTTGTATTGATTTACAACGCTTTGCCAAAAAGTGCCTGCCAAAACTGTATCCATATAAACAGGAATCAACAAAGGCTCGCAACGATAATTGCCATTATAATAATTAAAACACTGCCAAAATATTCTTGAATCCTCAGACACCACATCGGTTTCCCAAAATCCAATTTCAGTCAAAGTTTTAAAATTCATACTATGGCTAGAAAAAGTATACAATTTTTCTGGCCTTCCTTGCTCCATCAGCATCCAAAAAGTCGTACTCATTGCCACGATTCTCATTAACGCCGGAGAATCCCAAAGATTATTAAAAAACATTGGCACTGGTTGAAAAGAAGCATGCAAATGATCAGGAACAGTCAAAAATTTATAAGTCAAAACGCCAAAATATTCTGGATGTACGCAAGTATCAACATCAAACACAGATGTAATTACACTTTCATAAGACAATCCTTTTTCATCAATAAATTTACGAATTTCTTTTGCTGCCCAAGTTTCGTTAGATCCTTTGCCTTTTAACTCGCCAATAATATTATCTGGATGTTTTGTTACTTGAAAATGATAAAATTTATCGCCAAATTCCGCTTTTATCCGATCAGCAACCTTGCAAGCCCAAATTCCTGCCCTCTCTTCAGTTGCCAAAACCACAATCATCTTATCTTTCGGATAGTTTGCACAAATTAAAGCTTGAAAAGTCTGCTTAACAATTTCAATATCTTCAAAAACCATTGGAATAATAACCAGATGATAGATCTCTTCAAATTTTGGCCTGTCAGTAGGATTCAATTTTTTGCAATTTGTGAGCCATGCTTCTTTTTCATTCTTTTTTAACCTTCGATAAGAAACAAGCAAATACACTGCCAAATACAGCACTTTTATCAACCAATAAACATCAAAACAAATAATAAAAATAGCTACCCAAACAGGATGTATGAAAGATAAAACTATACTACCAAACAAAACTCCCCAAGACAAAAAGCCTGGCAATATTTCATACAGCCGATAACAAATCCTATCTTTTCTATTTTTAATTTGATCTGCTCTCATAATATAATAATACGAATGCCCTTACGAATAATGCAAATGATACGAATTGCAAATACGTCGATTCGTAATTCGCAACATTCGCATTATTCGTATTTTTATTCGTATTATGTTTGCATAAATACTAATGGAATCACAAAACCAAACAAAACGCCTTGAACAACAAAATTATTCACACTTAAAAAATGCGTGATAAATCTTTCTTTATTATAAAACCAAATACAAAGAAACAAATTCAAAAAAATGAATAAAACACCTATTCCTGGCACAAAAAATACTTTATACCAATAATCAATATTGTCTATGCCAAAATAAACTGAATAGTGCAAAGGCACAGGAAAATTTGAAGGCTTTATTCTAAAGTATAATAACATCCACAGGCTTAAATTCAAGAGCAAACTGTTAAAAAGCATAATCAAACTAAATTTACATCTAAAATATGGATGTTTTTTCAATAAACCAATTTTTTCTTTAAATTTCGCCACAATTTTTAATTTATTTTTACTTTTTAATTGTCGTTTTTTACTTTTTAATTTTTAATTTTGCCTTTTACTTATAGTATACCCAGTTTTCAACTCTTAAATCAATATACTGAAGAGAACTTTTTTGCTCAGCAACTTGTTTATCCAAAACACTTTTTAAATCTCTTATTTGAGAATCAACGCTTCTTTCAGTATTAAAGTAAACCATAAATCCGTCTTTTGTTTTTACATCAACTTCAAAGCCTAATGAATTTGGCAAAGATACAAATTCAACTTCTAATTTTGTTTTATCTTTTAATGAATTCAAAATATTTCTAATAACATTTATTTGTTGCGGAAAAGTTGCCTCTCCTTTTACCTCAACTGCTTTATTTTGCTTATCATATATTATTGGCAAGTCCATATTAACATTATCTTTGATTTCATAACAAACTTTTCCTTTTGAATCAACTAGATATTTTTTTCCGCCTGTCTCCCAAATAGCAAAAGGATCTCTTTCAGGAATATTTAATTTCAAAGTATTCGGCAACATTCTTTTTATTTCGATTCTGTCAATCAACGGCATTTCTTCCATTATCTTGTTTTTTATCTTTCCATCATTAATTAACATAATATTACTTGCTGAAAAAACAACAAATCTGTTTCCAGAAATAGCATCTTTCAATATACTTTCAATATCTTCACTTTTAATTTTGTTGTTTCCAACCAACACCGCTTTTTTAACTGCAAAAAAATTACTAAAAAATAATATGCCAGCGCAAATTATCACTGCAATTAACAAAGCAATAAGCGTTGTTTTGCCTCGCAAAGAAACACCAAAATTTGGCTTAGTTTTTCCTAAACTTTGGATTGACCTTTTTTTCATCTTCCGCATTTTTTTAGCGTAAGAAGAAAGTCCTCTATCTCTTTTTTTTGAATAATAATATCCTCCCAATTTTGCCATTATATTTATTTTTTATTTTCCAACATTTTTTCTTTAATCAAGCGAGAAACAATAATATTATTTTTTGAATAATTTCTTAACAATTCTATAGAATGATCTGACAAATCACGCAATCCTCTTAAAGAAACAAGCCCCTCTTTACGATCAAGCAAATATTGCAATGCTTTATCAGACAGATATCTAATCTTATCAAGAAAAAGATTTAATTCCGATTGACTTAATAAAAGTACAACCTCATCTGATATTTCTTCAAGAGTTTCTAAATATATATCTATTGAAACACGAGACTCATTATTAATTAATAATGAAGCAATTTTCAGGGTAATAAATGTTAAATGTTGTTCCGCAACAATAGAACCTCTTAATATTTCATCAAAAAGTTTCAAATTTTCTTGTAAATCCGGAATATTTTTGACTTCATCAATCGTCATCATCTCGCCACCAACATTAACTCTCACTTTTCCCAACGCCTCGTCTAATTTTAACACATCATCGCCAGTAATTTTTTCATCTCTTTCCATTTTTCCAGCCAAATCACTAGTTGCTTCAACAACACCATCTAATTCTTCTCCTTTTACCAATTCCAAACCAGGCTCTTGCTTTTCTTGTTCAGAACTTGAGATATCTCTTTGCAAATTTTGTCCCGTTTCAATTCCTGCCATTTTATTCTAATTTTGTAGAGACGTTGCATTGCAACGTCTCTACATCTTTAATTTTATTTTTTATGCCACGTTCCTGCTTCTTCAAAACTCGTCTTCAATTCTTTTTTTTCTTTATTTCTTTCCAGTGCTAGCTTGATCAATTCATCCAATAATTCAGAATAATTCAATCCTGATTTCTCCCACAATTTTGGATACATTGATATTGATGTAAATCCAGGAATTGTATTTATTTCATTAATATAAATTTCTGATAGATCCTGATTCACTAAAAAATCAACTCTTGCCATGCCTTTACAATCAACTGCCTTGAAAGCATTAATCGCTTGTTTTTTAATTTCTTCTGAAATTTCATCTGGCAATTTTGCTGGTGCTTCTGTCTTTGATTCTGAAACATATTTTGCTTCATAACTATAAAATTCCTCAGACGGAAAAATCTCGCCTAAAACAGAAGCCTTTGGATCTTCATTTCCTAAAACAGCACATTCAATCTCTCTTGGTTTTTCAACCGCTTTTTCAATCAAAACTTTTGCATCATATTTAAAAGCATCAACAATCCCTGCAATCAATTCTTTTCGATCATGCGCTTTGCTAATTCCAACCGAAGATCCCATATTCGCTGGTTTGATAAAGCAAGGATAGCCAATTTTTTTTTCAATATCCGCAATATCTTTGATATCTGAACGAATCAACACGTAATCATCAACAATATTTAATCCAGCCTGTCTAAACAATTTCTTCATCACCACTTTATCCATACCGCAAGAGGAACCAATTACACCTGCACCAACATAAGCAACGCCACTCAAATCTAATAATCCTTGCATTGTTCCATCCTCGCCATATGTTCCATGCAATACAGGAAAATAACAATCTATTTTAATTTTTTTGTAAAGACGAGACAATGCCTCGTCTCTGCTTTTTAAATCAATTAAACCAGAATCTGTAGGATCACAAGAAATCATGACTTCGCTTTCAAAAATCTGCTCCCCATCTTTTAATCTTTTCATTGCATTATCACCATAAATAATATGGCCTTCTTTCGAAATGCCAATTGATACAACATCGTATTTTTCTTTATCTAATTTAGAAATAACAGAAGTTGCCGAAACTAAAGAAACCTCATGCTCACCAGATCTTCCTCCAAACAAAACACCAATAGTTATTTTTTCTTGCATAAAAAAATTTTGTTATTTCTAATTTAGTTATTTTGTTATTAATTTTAGCCTCTTCCAATCAATCCTATAATCAACCCTAATCCCGCCGATATAATTGCAATAATCCAAAATCTCATTGTTACTTTTGTTTCCGGCCAGCCTAATGCTTCAAAATGATGATGAATTGGAGTTGAAATAAAAACTTTATGCTTAAATAATTTTTTAGAAATCATTTGGATAATAACTGAACCAGATTCTAAAACCAAAGGCAAAGCAATAATTGGCAATACTAAAACCGAATTAGTCAGCATTGCAATTACTCCCAAAGTTGTGCCTAAGCCAAAAGCACCAGTATCGCCCATAAAAAATCTTGCTGGATAAATATTGAACCACAAGAATGCTAGCAAAGCTCCAACAACAGCACCGCAAAAAGTAGCTAAATCAACCTTGCCTTGCATAAAAGCAATAACCGCATAAGCGCTGAAACAAGTCAGCAAAATTCCGCCAGCTAATCCATCCAAACCATCCGACTCATTAACCGAAAAAGAAGTTGCGACAATCACTAAAACAAATAATGGAAAATACCACCAGCCAATTGTAAAATCACCGACACCTGGAACATGCAAAGAATCCCATCCCAATTTGTAATAAAACCACCAAGCTCCAATTGTTGCCACTAAAGTATACAAAACAATCTTTGCCCGTATCCTCAATCCTCCGCCTTTTGGACCGATTTTAAAAACATTCATCAAGTCATCAACAAGACCAATTAATGCAGTTATAATTAATGCAAATAATGGCAACCAAGTTTCTGATCTTGACATAAAATTCATCCAGCCAAAATAATCAGGAAACAGTTTGCTTAATATCAAAAACAAAAGAATTAAAATCAAAACCGTAGCCCAAATCAAAATCCCACCCATCGTTGGCGTGCCTGCTTTTTTTTGATGCAATTTTGTATAAACTGGCGCTCCAGAAGTTCTGATATTCTTGCCTAATTTATATTTATACAAAAAATGGGTCAGAACAGGAGTCAATAAAATTGCAGTCACAAAAGCTATTGCTGTTATAATTAAAACTTTTGCGGAATTTGTCACTAAAATTATATCTTGTATATGTTGCATGTCATTATTATAAAATATTTTGGCTTATTTTTCAATCTCAATTTATTTCCATTTATAATTATTATACGTCCAATCAACCAATGCTTTTGTATCTTGAAACTGGTTGCCATCCAAATCAGAATTCATCACAACAGTAATAATTCCGTTATCTTTCTCATCCAGAGAATAAGAAGCCAAGCAAAAACCAGCAGCTTCAGTATAACCAGTTTTTCCGCCTTTCATTTTTGGATAATCATATCTAAGCAGTCTATTTGTATTCAAAACATGGTGAACAAGATCTGTGTTCAACGAATGAACATCAAATTCTTTTACTTTCATTGCTTCTTTGATCTCTTTAATGCCTAAAGCATAATCCAAAATTTTCGCCATATCCGAAGCTGTAGAATAATGATTTTCAGTATCAAGTCCTGATGCACAAGCAAAATGAGTATCTAAAAGCCCTAATTCTTTTGCTTTCTCATTCATTTTGTCAATAAATTCCTTACGGTTGCCTAAAGTTAAAGCTAGTCCTTCTGCTGCATCATTTCCAGATCCAATCAAAGCTCCCCAAAACAAATCCTTGTAGGATATTTCTTCTCCAGGCACTAATCCAATGCCAGCACCATCTAAAACCGTAATTTCATAAGGCACCAAAAAACGTTCATCAAGCTTTTTCTTGCTTTCCTCCAAAAAAACGATTGCCGTCATTAACTTAGTCAAACTCGCCATTGCCATTCTTTGATTTGGATTTTTTTCATACAAAACTTTTTTTGTTTTGCGATCTAAGACAATCGCTGATTTTGCTGTTATTTGCATTCCCAAACTCTCTGTTTTCTTGATCGGCCCTAAATCATCAACCTTTTTTTGCATATCTAAATTACCGCCAACTGATGGAGTTATTTGCACCGCCAATAATGCCAACAATAATAAAATCTTACTCATTGTAATTTAAAAACCTAAAAATAAATATTTGTCATTCTGAGCGAAGCGAAGAATCCCGTAATTGTTTATTAAAACGTAATCCTTCCTGCCTACCGGCAGGCAGGCACTGCGATTCAGGATGACAATTTCTATATTTTTATTTTTCCAGCAATTCATCAATCTTTCCACGATCAAAACCAACAATATATTCTTCACCAATCAAAATTACTGGCACTCCCATTTGTCCTGATTTTTCAACCATTTCATTTCTGCCTGCTTCATCAACAGCAACATCAATTTCCTCATATTCAACGTCCTTGCTTTTTAAATAATCCTTTGCTTGCACGCAGTAAGGGCATGTTGGCGTACTATAAACTTTTACTTTTGCCATAGCTTAATTGTTTAATTATTAAATTATTAAATTGCTAAAATAAAAATTATTTAACAATTTAGCAATGCAACAATTTAATAATATATAAATAGAATAATACTTTAAATTATAACTAAATCATCTTTCTTAACAACTGCAAACTAGCTAAATGATCTTTCATATCAGCGCCGTTTTTCATCGCCACAAATTTAAAAATTTTCTTTGGCGTAAACTCAAAAGTTAAACGTCCATATTCTCTTATAGATGTTTTATCTAACAAATTACTTATTGCATCCATTGTTATCTTGTCTGCTTTGTTAAGCGGTAAATGTTCATCAAACAAATCACTTTGATTAGCTATAATTGATCTATTTATCTTCATCCACAGCATAAAACCCAAATAAAACCATTTCGTAATACTTCGTTTCAACATTTCTGACATATTGTCAAAATTATGATGGCAATTATTATAATGAAGATGAGCATGAATAATTCTTTTGGACATCCTATCAACAAACTCTGAAACATGCGAAAGATTTTCAATGTCATGGCAGATTCTAAATTTCCTATTCAGAACCTGAGTATTCATGTGCCCAATATCAAACGTTACTTTCAGATTCGGATCATCTAATCTGCGAAAAACATAATCAAAATCATCAGCAAAATATCCCAAATTTTTCCGCACTGGATTCCAATTCATATTCTCCAAAGTCAAAATCACATTTCTTCTTCTCGCATAAGGAAGAGCTCCTTCTAAATTAAATAACAAATTATCTAACGCTCTTTCCTTGCTACATTTATCAGCAAAGCCCGGATGTAAAACCAAAATTGGCATATCTTTGCTAAGTCTTGCTGCAACATCAATCTGAGACTTCAAAGCTTTTGATACATAATTATCAGAAGAAGCTAGATTGAAATATAGTCCTTTAAAATTTTTCGGAAAAGAATCAAAACAACCATGAAAAGAATAAAAAGGATAATTGCTTCTTTTGTATTCCATCACTCTATCCTTTTTTATATTCCAATTGCTATCAAAAAAACCTAAGCCAGGAAAATTTAACTCCACACCATCATAAAAATTTTCGCCCCAAAATTTGCTATTTAACTCTTTCAAAGCTTTGTTCTTTTTTCGCAAAAATTTCAAAGAGTCAAATTTTCTTGAAGCCATTTCGCGCAACAAATAAAAAGGGCTTGGAGTAGCCGAAATACTGCTAATCAAAATTTTCATTTTGTTATTTTCCATATGTGATTATCTCAATTATCTTATTTCTTTCTTTCCCTCCCTTAATTATCCTAAATTTGTTTCCCGGAATTTGAAAATGTAAAGACAAAAGCCAAATCACTGCTTTATTTGCTTGGCCTAATTCTGCTTTTTCTTTTACCTTGATAATAAAGCTATCTTCTGACTTCTTTATTATCTCATCTTTTTTTTCATTCGGAAATACTTTTACTTTAATCAGCATAATTTTTTATTTCACCTTTCTAGCTTACAATAAAAAGAAGTGATAATCAATCATCTCATTAGTATAATTCGCGACTAAACATTTGTGAAATTAGTGGCCACACGGCATTCATGAGATTTGTGATAAATAAAAAACCGAAAAACTAGTTTTCGGTAAACAAAAGGATCATTCCGAATCTCTCATTTTAGTTGCTAATGTATATGCTATCTGTGCTTCATTTTTTGATCTGAAATTATCAGACAAAACAAGATTATTATCGGCAACAGATAAAACAGAACAATAGCCAAGCAATCTTTCTCCAGGCATATTTATTGTTACAAGAACTGCTTCAAAAATATCTCCTGGCTTAATATAGTCTGCAAAAACAAACAAATTGCCTATCAGTTTTTTAATTACAACTGATCCGATATATCCATTTTCAGATAAACGCAATTTTCGTAATATTGAGTCACTACCGTACGGCAAAGATATTGGTATGTACGGATAAATAAAATACTGATGCAACATAACGCCTATCATTGCTCTTCCCTCCTCTGAATTTGAAAGGAACGATCTATTATATTCTTTCTAAATAATAAGTCCAGCCAGATTGCCAAATCCATGGATCAGTTACTACTTTTTTCAAATCAACATCATTGATCCAATGCTCCAAACCATATTGAGTTGCTCGATGGCCAATGATCATGACAGTTTTATTATTATAATTTTTCAACAAATCTTGCAAAAAACTTTTCATTCTTTCTGAAGTTTGCATATAGCTTTCGCCTTTTGGAAATGGTTTTTCAATATGATCTTTTTTCATTTTCTCAACTTCAGAACTTTTGTGTTTTGTAAAATCGCCGTAGTCGCATTCTCTCAATCTCTTGTCATTAATAATTCTAAAGTCTCGATTTAAAAAAGCAATTTCAGCAGTATTATATGACCTGCTCAAATCAGAACAAAAAATCGCATCATAATGTTTATTTTTATGTCGCTCTCCCAATTCCTTTGCCTGCCTTTTTCCAAGATCAGACAATTCAACATCAAACCAGCCAGACGAAAGTCCTGCTTCATTATCTAATGTTGTTCCATGCGATTCAAAAATTATTTTGACCATATAATATAATTTTACCTTATCCAACACAAAATTCAAGTGCAAAAAAAACAGGCATAGCCTGTCAAACACGCGGACATTCTTTATTTACGAATGTCCAATAGATCAAGAGCAAACAAGGAACAATAAAAAGTAAACCGAAAAACCATCCCAAATTAATCGAACAGAAAACGGAACTTGAAATTACAACTATCAACCAAATCAGTGCTTTTCTGACATTCTTTTTATTCTCCACAAAAAAATTTCTTTCATAAAGCAGTTTTTTCATGAAATCATGTATTGCAATACCCAAATTCACAAAATAATAAAGAGCTACACATATTGCCCAGAAAGTTGCTAAACACAGCCAAAAGCTTACATCAAAAATCAATTTTATCAGCAAACAGATTCCGATAACTACTGCCCAAGCCAACAATCCCTGTCTTATTTCTTTGCTCAAATAGTTTTCTTTCCAGACACTCACCTTTTTTCCAGCCATTTTCTTCCTCCCTTTGAGAAGCTACAATCTACAGATATAATACAAAAATAAACCTAGTAAAGCAATAAAAAAATCAAATCGAAAAAAAACAACCACACCAAAAATTCAAAAGAAAAAAATCAAATAAAAAATTAGCGTGGTTATATTGTATGGCGTGAAACTTGACTGTTCCACGTTAGTCTTCAGAAGCCGTAACCTCCAAAGATATCTACCAGCAAAGTTATGGGAGCCAGTTAAAATCCGTCATAAAGATGAGAGAGAATTTTAACGATAATATAATAACAAATAATATTTAACTCTGTTTCGGAAAAACTCTTCAACAAAGCATTTTTTTGGCTTAACTAGATCTTCTTATATTTCTTATCCCCATTGTTTGGCCTTACGGCCAAGAGAATCGAAAAAAATTGGCCAAAAAAACGCGCAAAGCGCCAAAAAATCTTCACTCCACTTCTTCCCTTGCTGTGAAAAAGAACAACATAGTTTATATATTATTATTATAAAAAAATTTGTCAAGAAAATTTTCAGAAATATATTGATAAATAAAAAATCGAAGATTATTCTTCGATTGCAAAGTTCACTTTTTCTTATCCAAATATGCAAAAAGATCTTCTACTTTTTCAAAAACAGATGAAAATTCAATTTCTTTTTCAGAAATGCCAACTACAACTAGAAAATGATGTTCATCATTACGACTTGCATAGGCAAAATGCTCAAAACTCAATTTATGGCACAAAATATCACCAACTTTCAGTCCTTCAGCGTTAAAATGATTATCATAAAAACAATGAATCGGACAAATAAGCTGTAATTTTTCTCCATCACGTTTCACTTTAAAAAGAGAAACCTGCATCCCTGCTCGCTTAAATCCCAGACAAGGATCAACAAAAACCCATCTAATCTCTGTCTTCATTCTCTCTCCCTCCTTCCTGATTTTTAAGGAACAAGTTAAGCTACTCTAACAAAAAATATAACAATTGTCAATATCTATTGGTTTTTTAAAAATAAAAAAACCAAGTAAGCTTGGTTAAAAAAAAGTACGAATTTAATTCCTATTAGAGCTTGCCACCCACCACTTTTCCAGTTTCTACTGAAGGACGTGGCATCGTCCGTTCAGGAATTGTTCCAGTCTCAAAATCTTCCTGATCTCTCTCTTCAACTGGCTTCAACTTTCCAGCATCAACTTCAATATCTTCATTTGCTCCAGCATCAATGATTTCCTTGACAAACACTGGAGATGACACTGGAGATGACGGAGGAGGAATCGGCTTGATCGGCAATTCTTCTACATCCTTGCCATCAATCGAAATCAAGACAAATCCAGGATTCCTGCTGAAAGCCAAATATCGAAATCCAATCATCGCAGTATTGCGAGGCATTGCTTTTCCACAAGGAGAAGGATCATAGATACAATAGACAATGACTTCAGTTCCCTGATCATCGCTATATAAAACAGCAAACTTTGCCGAATCTTTGGACCAAGCCGAACCCTTGAGCTTACGCTTGAGTCCGTCTGCAACTGCCTTGACATGCAAAACTTCCCTGCCTGACATATCCATGACAATCACATTCCCATCGCCAAAAGGTGCTACTTCTCCGACCGAAAGCTGCATGTCAGTAGTGAGTGCCTTCTTGCCATTGATGTCGCCATTGCCGGAATTCACATTTTGCTTGCCATCGAAAGAGCTTGTACATCCGCACATTACAACCATCAACATGCAAAGACTCGTCCGTTTCATCTTTTCCTCCATCGTCCGCCGAAACTTCAGCGTAGGCGGACTTCTTGCCTGCCAAACAGCAGAACTTCGTTTCTTCAACGCAAGTTTCTAGCTTAACACAATTTATAACTTAGTCAAGACAAAAAAACAGCCAAATCATTATTAGCTATTTTAATTAATCATTTCTTCTCATAAAACTAACTGGCGATTTTAATGCTTTCGGCATCAAAATTTTTGACTTTCCAGCTTTTAAATATGCACCTCTAAAAATAGTATTTTCTCCAAACTTATTATTTATCTTATCCGAAGCTTTTAAAATTCTTTTTGACTTATTATCTTTTTCCAAACAAGAAATTTGATTTATTTTAGAAAAACAAGAAACAGCAACGCCAATCATTCTAACAGATTGATTATCTTTCCAGCTTTGCAAAATTTTTTCTGTAATTTTATAAATCTCATAACCATCATTAATCCAATAACTTACTTTTTTTTGTTTATGAAAATGATGAAAACTCACATAACCAATATTTTTTTCATAAAAAGAATATCTCAATAATAATGTCATACATTTTGCAACAAAATTTTTCCGTCTCAATCTCCTGCCTAGTTTTTCTGACAATTGCAAAATAACTGATTTGATTTCTTTCAAATCCCAAACATCTTTTGGCAAAGTAAAATTATGGCCCATTGATTTTTCATCTGGCAATAAATAATATGGAACAACTTCTGAGTTATCTTCGCCTCTGGCCATTAAATATAATTTATGGCCGTAAGATTTAAATTCTTTCGTTAAATTAATATAAGAACAATTCTTTAATTGCTTTACTGTAAAAATTCCCATTCTATTTAATCTTGCCTCTATTCTTTTGCCAATCCCGCAAAAATCAGTCAGTTCAATAGAATCCAAAATCTTTTCTTTATTATTTTCATCAATTATAACTAATCCATCTGGTTTTTTTAAATCCGAAGCCAGCTTTGCCAACAATTTATTTTCCGCGATTCCAATTGAACAAGTCATCCACTCGCCAACTTCCTTTTTCAATCTTAACTTAATTTCTTTAGCAATCTTAATTGCTCTATCAAAATTTCTACCATCTGTGATATTTGTGCTTAATTCGTGCAAATTCGCGATTTCTAAAAAAGCTTCATCAATACTAAAAATTTCTAGAATAGGCGAATATGATTTAAATATTTCTAAAAATTTGTCAGTAATCCATTTGTATTTTATATGATCGCCAGGCACAAAAATTAATTCCGGACAAATTTTCACTGCCTCCCAAGACGGCATAACAGATTTTACACCTCTTTTTTTTGCCTCTTTAGATGCAGCTACAATCAAAGTCCGGCTCCTCGAAATTTCACCATTATGAAACGACCTTGGATCCCCTCCGATAGCCACCGGTTTTCCACGCAAAAAAGGATTTGCCTGTTATTCACAAGTAGCAAAATATGAATTCATATCAATATGTAATATCATAAGGCAAAAGTAAAAAGTAAAAAGTAAAAAGCGACAAATAAAAAGTAAAAAAAACAAAAAATATTTCCAGTCTTTTTTTATTATTTAAACTAGAAATTAAACTATTTTTACTTTTTACTTGGAACTTTTACCTTTTTATTTTTGACTTTTCCTTGTCAATATGTAAAATTTGTTTTTGCATAATTTGAATTCAAATTTTTAATTTTAAAATCAAAAATCTAAATTCAAAAATATTCATAAAAAAAGATAGCTTTTGCTATCTAAAAAGAACTAACACTCCTCAAAAAATGCGTGATGCAGAAATCCTGACCAGCACAAAGCGGATCATTCTCGCCTCTTCTTTTTGCATTAGAAAATGCAACCATCCGGCATCCTCCCATGCAAATTGATTGCTCTTCACAAGAATCAGAAGAACATAAACCACGAAGATTATTTTTTAAATCATCAGAAACAAATGGATTTGCATCAATACAAAATCTATCATTCTTCAATGACCCAATCCAAAATTCATGAAATGACATTCCCTGATGACAGCCAAACAATTCTCTACTTCCAACCGATAGGCAAATAAACTGCTGACCAATAGCTGGACAAAAATATCTACTTCGGAAATTACTTATTGGCACATTTTCTCCTTGTAAATACTTAAAGACATTTTTGGAATAAAAATTCGGACCAAAATAACCACCAAACAACACCAATCTCAAACCCTTGCCCTGATAATCATGTCTCAACTGATTCACTGTCCGCAAAAATAAAAGAATTTCATCATTGGTCAAAAACATATCATCAGGCAGATCTTTAGCCTTGCCAACAGGCAAAAGTCGAAGAAACTTTATCTCTCTAATACCACGCCTATACAGCTCATCCACAGTAGATCGGACATCATAAAGATTGCCTTTGAACATCGGCATAAAAATACTAACATCAAATCCAGACACAACAGCCAACGATATGTTTGATAAAAGATGAACATATGTATCAGGATTCTCGCCAGTATACAAAGCATACGCTTCTTTCTCACCAGGCACAGTTATACTCATCTGCCTAATACCAGCTCGTTTTAATCTTTCAATTACTCCTTCACAATCAAGAAATTTAGCATTGGTAAGCACTCTATCAGAGCCCAAATAAGTATATATCGGCAATAATTCCATTGCAGTTGTAATCTCGCAAGGATAAAATGTCACATACATAGGATTAGTTGATCGTACAAAATCAACAGCATGTCTGATATCATCTATTAATTCAGAACTCACAGAAACAAGTCCCCTACCCTTATTTTCGCTAAAATGACAACCAATACAATTATGACTACAAGTATTTTCAACCAACACGTCGACAGATTTATTATTAACACGCTCTGCCATCCTTATTTGCAATTCTTTCACGCCAGAAAGTCCAGTTACTTGCAAAATCCGCTTTTTCAACAATCCACGATTAGTGGCAAATGTATCATAATAATCTATTGCCTTTCTTCGCATTCTTCTCCTCCTCTGACTTTGTTTGCTTGGAATTAGTCAGCTACCAAAAATTTTAAAGAACAGCCGTTAAATATAAACAAATTTATCGATCAAGTCAATCCCAATTTTTGCATTTTCTAACTCTCCATCATCTCCTCCAATTTCCAAACCATTTTTCCGCTATTAAAACAAAGCTTGAAATAATTTGCCTCATCAGAAACAGAAAAATAATATAACATATCTTTGCCTCGCATCTCGCCATGAACAAGATTAACCTTTTTCACATCATATTGATGTATTCCCCACTTAAAACGATAGGGAATTATCTGTCCTCTTTTAAAACCAGCTAAAACCTCTATTGGATCATTAATTTGTTCGTACATAAGGATAACTTAGATTAAAATATTTTTTATAAATTGTTAAAACTTTCTCAACACTGCTCGCACGACTCCTTGTATCGCCGGATTCATTACATAGATTGGCTTCATCGTTGAATTAGCCGGCTGTAATCTAATTCTCTTTTTTTCACGATAATACCTCTTCAATGTTGCATATTCATTGCCCAATAAAGCTACTACTACATCGCCATTATTTGGATAATAATTTTTTTCTACCATCACATAATCGCCATCTAAAATTCCATCTTCAATCATTGAATCGCCACGGACTTTCAGAGCAAAACAATCTTCCACTCTTTTGCCATTCACAAAACCAATTGGCACATCCATCATTTCTCTATCTTCTAAGGCCTCTATTGGCTCACCAGCTGCAATTAAACCAACTAAAGGAATACTGACTGCCTTCGCAAATAATCTGAATTTTTCGTCTAATTTTATTGCCCGAGCAGCTCCCTTCACAAAATCTAAATAGCCCTTATCTTTTAAATTTTTCAGATGCTCCCAAATTGTTGCTTTTGATTTTAATCCCATTTCTTCTGCAATCTCCTGATATGCTGGCATATAACCATTATCCTGTTCATATTCAGCCAAATAATCTAATATTTTTTTTTGCTTTTTCGTTAAATTTTTCATAAATTTATTTTTAAATAATTATTTTATCTTTCTAAATTTATTATAACCGAACAAAAACCAAACATCAATAACTTTGTTGTGCATAACTCATTTTTATGCTAATTTAAACTAATTGCACCTTACAATAAAAAGGGGCGGAGGTCAGAAAATGCCACCACTCGTTGCAGTCATCATCAATCTGAATGCCATGCTAATTAGAAGAAAAGGCCTGAAATACATCAACAGAATAAAAAAAGTTGCGACAAGTTTTGAAAATGTCCAAGTTTTCATCACTCAAAATCCAGAACAAGTCCGTAGCATCATCCGCAAATTACAAAAAATGAAAGTCAGTTATATTTGCTGTTGCGGAGGTGATGGAGCATTGCGCCATATTATTCAAGAAACAATCAGAATTTACCGAACTCAACAATTACCAATTGTTGCTCATATTGGCGGAGGATCGATGTCTATGGTTGCAAAGGCTTTAGGCTTTACAAAAGAACCTCATGAAAATCTAGCAACAGTTTTGAAAATTAGATCACAACCCAATCCACCGATTTATCAAAAAGAATTGGTAAAAATTGATGACGCTGGAAAAATTTATTACGGCTTTTTCTTTGCAATCGGAGTTGTTGTCGATTATCTGAAATATTATGAAAAAACAAGCAAAGGTTTGTGGGCTGCAATCTGCTTGATCTTCCGCTGTATTCTTGGAACAGTTATTAGTAAATTCAAAATCCATCATTACGCTGAAGCAAAGGTGACCTATGACAATCAGCATTTCAAAAGAACCAAGTTTGCCGGAGTAATTGCTGCTAACATTAAAGATGTTGTTCTAACTTTCAAACCATTATCAGGATCTATTCAGAAAGGATCATTCTTGCTTGGTATCTTTGCTCTCAATGCGCCTGAACTTCTCAGCCATGTTTTTAAATATCTTTGGGGCAAATCAGTAGAAAAAGATCACAGAGCTGGCAAAGTTGTAAATACTAATGCCAAAACTTTGATCATAGAGACTGATGAAGACATAAACGTTGATGGTGATGTATTCTTAAATAAACAGCAAGAAATAAGAATAATC
This sequence comes from uncultured Candidatus Saccharibacteria bacterium, assembly GCA_964574655.1. GTDB lineage: Bacteria > Patescibacteriota > JABMPQ01 > JABMPQ01 > JAQVVF01 > JAQVVF01. The sequence continues at coordinate 317,200 of CAZNOH010000001.1, read as the reverse complement.
AAAATCACAATTGGTCCAACTGTTCCTATGTTAAACCTCAATCTGAACTCTACAGGAATCTAATTCCTGTTTTTTTGTAAATAAAAAACGGCTTTCGCCGTTTTATTAAGAACATCTTTTAGATTATTTCAGTCCAATTCCGAAAAAATATTTGTTCTTTTTGAACTGCTTAAAATATTTGACTAGAAAACGTTTATTTTTCTTTTTATGAATCACCTTTGCTTTCTTCCAACCTTTATTTATCTTTTGCCATTTTTGACTTGTCTTCTTTTTCTTAAATTTCAATTTCAGCTCTTTTTTTAATTCTTTTTTAGTCAAAAAACTATTTTTCTTATTCAATAAATTAAATAACTTTTTGTTATACTTGAAAGCTACTCTGATTTTAAATTTCGGACCTGTATAAGTATTCAAGTTAGTAGTCAATTTCCAATATCTTTTTAAAGATTTTTGCTTTTTTTGATTCCATTTTACCGGATATTTTTTTACTCTTTTCCATCTAATCCAATAATCACCGCTAATTAACTCATCCGGCAATTCCATAAAAAATATTTCCAAATCCTGACCGTTTATTATTTGCCCATCCAAAAGCTCATTTAAAGGAATTTCATCACCAGCCTCCAATAAATCCTCAGCTTCTTCTTGCGCTACTCCTTCCGGACTTTGGACCTTAGTTGCATATTTCAAATCAAAATTTGTTTGATCATGATAGCTCACATGAGGATAATCTAAAGAATCCAAAGCTAAAGAAGTATAATAACCAACATTGCCATTTTCTACAAATTCTGTATGCCATGAAGAACCATTATCATAAGCATACTTGAGGCCATTAGTCGCAAGATAAACAATCTGCGGGATATCTGTCGATCCTAAAGCTAATGAAGAATACAGTCCTAAATTTCCAGCAGTCACGCTGTCAACAATTTCAACTGACCAAGCAGAACCATTATAGCTTGCATACTTCAAAGCCATATTATTCCAATCATGATAGCTTATTCGCGGATTATTAGATGAATTCAAAGCAATTGAACTGTAATCACCGACATTGCCTGTACTATCTATTGTCTGAGTTAACCAAGCAGAACCGTTATAATAAGCATATTTCAAATCCTGATTTGTGGAATCATAATAACTGATGTGTGGATTATTAGAAGAATCCAAAGCCAAACTTGTATACATGCCAATAATTATTGAAGAATTGTCCACTGTCTGGATTGTCCAAGTTAAACCATTAAAACTTGCATAATTCAAATCTCCATTTGTTACATTATAATAGCTAATATGTGGATTATTAGATGAATCCAAAGCTAACGACGAATAAAGGCCGACATTTCCAGTGCTAGTTACAGTTTCTACATTCCAAGTTGAACCATTTTTTGATGCATACTTCAAATCAAGATTTGTAATTGTGCTGTCATAATAACTGATATGCGGATTATTGGAGGAATCTAAAACTAATGAAGAATAAAGACCAACAGTTCCGCTGTCATCAACTGTTTCAATTGTCCAAGTTGTGCCATCCCATGAAGCATATTCCAATCTAGTATTAGACAAATCATAGTAACTAATATGCGGCAAGTTGTTAGAATCAATGGCAATAGATGAATAATATCCAGTTGTACCAGCACTCTCTACTGTCTGAATTTCCCAGCTAACAGCCATCGCATTTCTTTGTGGCATTATCGTAAAAGAGAATGCCAAAAAAACAAGAAAGCTTAAAATTAGTAAGCTCGTTTTTTTAATAAATGTCTTCATGTATTTTTATTTTAATTAATTATCTAAAAATTATTTAAACCGATAAAACAACTCTTAACAAAATTGTTCATCAATTTCTATTTTTACTGACCTAAAATAAACAATAATATTATAACATAATTCTTTATTATATCAAAAAAACGGCTTTCGCCGTATTTGTGAAATTCGTGATTAATTTGTGCCAATTCTCGATTACTTCAAATCACTTTCTTTAGTCTGAATTTTTGCTTTCAAAGCAGTTGGAGCTAAAAATACATAATCTTCTCCATCAACTTTCACATAAAGTTGTGAACCATCAGGATTCTTATCACCGATAAACAATTCTTTCTTCTTATCATCTTTTAAAACAAAAGCTACTGAAAGCTTTGGATTCTCTAGGCCATAATCTTTTAAATTTGATTTTTCAATTTTTTCAGTTGCCTCAATTTTAATAATTTCATCTAAAACTAAATCCAGCTTTGTGCTATCTACTTTGAATTCTTCAGTTTTCTGCTTTTCATCTTTTGGCTGTTTTTTTCCTTTCCAAGATCCATCGCCTTGTTTATCAAGTACCAACTTTTCACCATTGTTATTAAATGTAATCTGCTTTACATTATCTTTCTTAACATCCCATACTGTAAACACTTCCTGTCCTGCTTCATCAATCTTCACTTCTCTGTTTCTTTCAAAAACCAACACAAAAATTAGCAATAAAACAAAAATTAATGTTAAAAACAACGCGCCTTTAAATTTAAAATTCATTATCTTTTCCCAAAACTTTTTCATATTAAAATAACTTAATATAATTTACAAATTATTGTCGTCTTGTTTTTCTTCTTCTTGACCAAACATATATTCCTAATCCAATTGCCATTAACGGCATAATTACAACAGTTACGTAAAATATAACTCTGCCCTGGCTTCCTGTTAACGCAACAGTTCTCTGATCTTCTTCCTTTGGACGAATAGAAATTAACTCTTCTTCCGAAGCTAGCCAAAGCACTGAATTAACAAATAAATCTTGATTTCCTAAAAATGTTTCATAACCATTCACTGCAAAATCAGAATCACCAAGCACAACTATTCTTAAACCTTCTTTTGTAACTTCTTGATCGCCTTCTTTTACCTTTTTAGTTTGATGAGAAGCACTGCCAATTGAAATTGGACCTTTTTTATCAGTTGCAGAATCATATTTTACCTTTTCTGTATCCAAAGTTGTTTCTAACCAAGAATCATTGCTTGTTTTTCCAAGATCACTAACTAAAATACTCTCAGGAGCTTTATCTATTTTAGAAACCATTTGTACGCCAGGAAAAAAAGCTGCAGACAAGCCTTCTGTAATTTGATGGCTTTCCCATTTTTCTACAACAGGTGCTGCAACATCGCCAAAAAATGCTTTAGTCGGATCAATTACCATGCCATCTGTCAATGTAATGCCATAATCATCCAACAGATCAGACATTTTTACATCTTCTTTTATTTCTTTTCTTGGATCAATTAAGGCAAATAACTTGCCATCTCTTTCATCTAAATATTTCTTTAATATTTCTTTTTCTTTATCTAAAAGCGCTTTTTGCGGTCCAGCCAAAATAACAACAGAAGCGTCGTCTGGAACCTTGCTGTTCGTAGTTAAATTTAAATTTTTTATCTCAAAACCTTCTTTTTCTAAAGTGTTTTTAATACTGCTGTAACCTTTTTCTGAAGTTAGGCTAAGATCCTTTTCTTTATGTCCAATTATAAAATAAATAACCTTTTTACCGTCCTTGCTTAATTTCAAAATACTAGAAGTTATATCACTTTCTGAAAAACCCGTTGTTTGTTCCGTTTTATCTCCTTTTTTAAAAACTATTGTGCCATATCTTGTAATTCCAAATTCTCGAGCTTTAGTTGGACTTTTATCAGGATCAACAAATTCAAATTTGATATAAGAATTTTTTGCCTTATATTCACCCAACAAATTTTGCAATTGAGCGCGAGAAGGATTATCAGTTTGATAAAAAATTGTAATATTTACATCATCTTTCAAACTTTTTAAAACTTTTTTTGTTTGATCAGACAAAGTGAATTGTTTATTTTTTGTCATGTCATATCTCAAAGTTCCAGATTCTTTTCTTACAATATAATTAATCAAAATCAAAATACCTAACAAAGCCAAAATTAATACTAAAGCATTGCTGCCAAATTTTGCTTGTCTTGCACCTAAAATATTGCCAGCTTTCCTGCTCACACTCTTGATCTTCTCGCTAATTTTTTTCTTATCAAATTTCATATAATTACTCGCTAATCATTTGCAAATATTTGCTAATAATTTGCTAATAAAAACTAATTTTCCGTCATAATTTTTAACTTTATTCGCAAAATATTCGCAAATATTAGCAAAATATTAGCGACTTTTATTTCCATCTTCTTATTCCAACTGATTCTACAGTTACAAATAGCCAAAATATAATAAAACTCAAATAATAGACTACATCCTTTAGATCAATCACGCCTTTTACAAAATTATCGTAATGCCCAGATAAAGACAAATAAGAAATTATTTCTGCCATATTGCCAGTAAATTGTGATGATGCCCAAGACAAAACCCAAAGCAATAGAATTAAAGCAAAACCGATTACTGCTGCCACAATCTGATTTTCAGTTAAAGTTGAAACAAAAACACCCAAAGCAATAAAAGACAATCCAACCAAAATCAATCCAATATAAGCAGAATAAATTGGACCCATGTCAGGATTTCCATATTTAATCAAAATAAATACATATGCAACAGTTGACAAAAGCATTATAAAATACATCGCAGTTACAGCAAAAAACTTGCCTAACACCACTTCTAAATCAGTAACTGGCTTTGTCATTAATAATTCCAAAGTACCTTGCCGTCTTTCTTCAGCAAATGTTCTCATCGTCAATAAAGGAATCAAGAATAACAAAGTAATTACAATATTATATGCCACGCCTTTTAACGAAGCTTCTTGGGTATACAATAAAATTACAGTGAAAAAATAACCTGCCAAAAGCAAAAACATCGCAAATACTACATAAGCAATCGATGATAAAAAATATGATCTTAACTCTTTTTTTGCAATCGTTAAAATATTATGCATAATTTCTTAAATTCAAAACTCTAAATCCTAAATTCTAAATAAACTCAAAATTAAAATCTTTAAAACTCTTTGTCGAATTTGTAATTTTATCATTTGAATTTATTTAGAAGTTAAAAGCGACCTTAGAAGCTTTTAACGAGTTTAGGATTTAGAATTTTCCTTCTTTGTAAGTTTCAAAAATATTTCTTCTAATCCTAATGTCTCTCTGTGCATTTCAATCAATCCCCAATTATTTTGAACAACAATTTGCGAAATCTTATCTCTAGTATCAACATCCTTTTCTGATTGAACGCTTAAATCAGTTAAACCTGCATTATTTTTTAAAACAGTCACATTACTGACACCCTTGATTCCTTGCAATCTTGTCTTGATTAAATCAGGATTTCCACCACGCACCGTAACAATTACTTTTGCCACTCCAGAAACCTTATTTTCCAAATTCTCTGGCGTGTCTTCAGCTACAATCTTTCCGTCATTGATAATAATCACTCTAGAACAAGTAACTGCAACTTCTGGTAAAATATGAGTTGATAATATAATTGTTTTTTCCTTGCCTAATTCTTTAATCAAATTTCTAATCTCAATAATCTGCTTTGGATCTAAACCAATTGTTGGTTCATCTAGAATCAAAACCTTTGGATCGCCAATCAACGCTTGCGCTAAACCAACTCTTTGTTTATAACCTTTTGAAAGGCGAGAAATAATTTCATTTTTCATGTGTTCAATTCCGCAACGAATCATAATATTCTTGATATGCTGATTTTTCTTTTCTGGTTCAACATCTTTCAATTCTGCAATATATCTCAAAAAAGAATAAACTTCCATGTCTTGATATAATGGCGTATTTTCTGGCAAGTAACCAATTCTTTTGCGAACTTCCAATGAATCGCTAAAAACATCAAAACCATCAATCTCAACTCTTCCTGAAGTTGGAGGGAAAAAACCAGTCAAAATTCTCATTGTTGTTGTTTTTCCAGCGCCATTAGGACCTAAAAAGCCAATGACTTCTCCCTTTTGAACCTCAAAAGAAACACCGTCAAGCGCTTTAAAATCTGCGTATGTTTTTGTAAGATTTTCTACTTTAATCATAATATAAGTATTTATACCATAATAGCGTCTTGAGTTTTTTTGTCAACAAAGTTATAAACATCTTGACAAAAATTTTAAGACGTGCCAACATAAATAGTAAAATTTACAAGAACAATTTAAATAAAATTATTAGCTTGCAATACAGTCTCGAAAAACTATTTACATAAAAATATGAAAATATTATTTATAGGCGACAAATCAAATTCGAGTAAGCTTGCTACAAAAATTATACAAAGTAATTTTTTGGAAAATTTAATAATTCTTTATAATCATGGTAACAAATATCCATCTCAGATAAGCAATTGGAAAGGAGATTGGATAATTTCCTACAAATCAGATCTCATTTTAAATGAAAAAATCCTCAAAAAAGCAAAAAAGGGAGCTATTAATATTCACCCCGCACCTCCAAAATACAGAGGCATAGGAGGTTATTATTATGCAATAAAAAACAAAGATAAAAATTACGGTGTTACCTCGCATTTTATGGATATAAAAATCGATCATGGAAAAATTATAATAGTCAGAACTTTTCCAATAAATGATATTTCAAAATCTAGCCTTCTGAAAAAAGTGACCGCTCAATACTGCATTGGAGTTTTAAATGAATTGATTAGCTATTTAAAAAGAAACAAACCCTTTCCTATTTCAAAGAAAACTTGGAATAAAAAACTTTATACTCGCAAAGAACTTGACAAAAAAATAAACAAAAAATAGTTTTAAAACCATGATTTTTTTGTCATAGTTTTTTTAAACCATCCAATTTTTGAAATTCTTTTGTCAAACAATCATAAAACGAGATTCTCTTGACATCTTAAATCAATTACATTAAACTACAATATTAGAAATAAATATCTTCGCTTTCGAAGTTCGGGCCTGTAGCTCAGTGGATAGAGCGCTCGCCTCCGGAGCGAGAAGTCACCGGTTCGAATCCGGCCAGGCCCACCATTCATTCTTGTTCCTTTTAGGCCCCATAGCTCAGCTGGATAGAGCGACGGATTCCTAATCCGTAGGTCGCGGGTTCGAACCTCGCTGGGGTCACGACATCAGTTCTCATTAGGGCGTGTAGCTCAGGTGGATAGAGTATCCGCCTTCGAAGCGGATGGTCGCCAGTTCGAATCTGGTCACGCCCACCCAGAAATTCAGTTTATTCATTCAGATTTTCGGGCCTGTAGCTCAGTGGATAGAGCGTCCGCCTTCTAAGCGGAGGGTCGTCGGTTCGAGCCCGATCAGGCCTACCAAAAAGTTAACACTTTTTGCAAAACAACCAATTTATTTCTTCTCGCACCTTCACACAACACATTGACATTTTGCACCTTTAGGTCCTGTAGCTCAGCTGGATAGAGCGTTCGCCTGCGGAGCGAAAGGTCACCGGTTCGAACCCGGCCAGGACCACCCAAACAACATCTTTGATGTTGTTTTTTCTTTGACAAAAATTGACAAACAAATATTTTAAGCCTATGCTAACTATAGCACTTTCCCAACAAGGAGGGACGAAGATGAAAAACAAAGTAACACTAGAACAACAAACAACGAGTTCTATACTTATGATCAGACCAGCCCGATTCACTTTAAACACACAAACTGTTGAAACCTGCACATTCCAAAAAGACGATGTGAATTCACAAATTCCAGAGACTCATCAAGCTGCGCTAAAAGAATTTGATAACTTTGTTGCAATACTTCGAAATCACGGAGTAAATGTTATTGTAATTGAAGATACACCAGAACCTCACACACCAGACTCAATCTTTCCCAACAATTGGGTTTCTTTCCATGAAAACGGAACTGTTGTTATCTATCCGATGCTAGCTGAAAACCGCCGCCCAGAAAGAAGACATGACATCATTGAACAACTTGCAACCAAATTCAAAATCAGTACAATATCTGATATCACTGCCCAGGAAGAACAAGGTCTCTTCCTTGAAGGAACAGGCAGTATGGTACTTGATCGCCGAAACGGAATTGCTTACGCTTGTCTCTCACCACGAACTCATCTCAAAGTCTTGGAAGAATTCGCTAAAAAAATGATGTACTCTTTGGTAGCTTTTCAAGCATTTAATCAAAACACCATTCCTGTTTACCACACCAATGTTGTGATGTCCATCGGCGAACAATTCCAAATCGTTTGTCTAAAAGCTATTCCAGACCGATATCATCAAAGCATTCTTACTCATGCCCGTCTTGCACGCCGCGAAATAATCGAGTTGACAATGGAGCAAATGAACCACTTTGCCGGCAATGTACTCCAAATCAAAAGTAAAACTGGCCGAAGATTTATCGTCATGTCAAAACAAGCATACACGTTTCTCGCACAAGAACAAATTGAAATGCTTCAAAACCATGGCACAATTCTCCAAATTCCTCTTGATACTATTGAAACATATGGCGGTGGCAGTGCTCGTTGCATGCTCGCTGAAATCTTTCTGCCTGAACTTTAAACGACTCTAAATGTCGTTTTTTTTATTTTACCAAATAAAAAAACTCACAAAATTAGTGAGTTCTAAGCAAGGAACGTTTCGATTGCTTCAACAATCTTCGATATAACTTTTTGAAATTGATACTCAGTAATACAAAGAGGGGGCGCAAAACGCAAGACATCTTTGTGCGTATCCAAACAAACAACATGATATTTCTGAAGCAACATTTCACAAACTGGCGCAACAGGTCGATCCAATTGGATTCCAATAAACAAGCCTCCACCACGAATATCGACTACGCCAGGTATTTGCTCCAAGTTTGTTCTGAAAAAATTCAGAGCCCTTTCACCCATGTCTCGCGACTTTTCAACCAAATCATCCTGTTCGATGATATCCAGTGCCGCCATAGACGCAGCGCAAGCAACTGGATTTCCACCATAGGTTGAACCATCAGATCCAGGATCAAAAACACTCATCAAGTCTTCTGTCCCCAAGAATGCACTCATTGGGAACATTCCACCAGACAAAGCCTTGCCAAGACAAATACCATCCGGTTTAGCTTTTCCGCCATCATGTTGCCAAGCAAAAAGCTTGCCTGTTCGACCAAGTCCAGTTTGAATCTCATCAAAAACAACAATCTTTCCCATTTTGTGCGCTTCTTTCACAACAGCAACCAGATAACCTCGTGGCGCAGGAATTACTCCACCTTCACCAAGCCATGGTTCCATAAACACCCCAACTACATTTTCGTCTCTCAATGCATGTATTAATGCAATCAAATTTCCAAATTCAACAGGAACAAAAACTGGACTCATCGGACCAAAATCTTTCCGATACTTTTCATTGTCCATTGCCGACAAAGCAGTCAATGTCCGACCAGAAAATGCACCCTTCATCACCACAATTCTCTGATTCCCATTTTCAATTCCCATCTTTCGAACACCATAACGCAACATTGCTTTCCACGCTGCCTCATCTGCTTCAACTCCGCCATTCTTCGGAATAACTCGATCCATTCCAGTCAGCTTGCACACTCTTTCCATCCAAGGCCCAAGCCGATTGTGATGAACGCAACGCGCAGTCAAAGCAAGACCAGTCATATACTGACCCATTACCGCACAAATCAAACGAGGATCTCGATGACTGATATTGGCGCTATAAGCAGAATAAGCATCGATATATTCGATACCTTCAACATCAGTCAAAATTGCTCCATTTGCTTCTTTGAAAACTATTGGCAAAGTGCTGTAAATTCTGGCTCCATACGCATCTTCCAACCCAATCAAACGTTCCGTCTCTGTCATTTTCTCCTCCTCCCTTCCTCGGGTAACCTGTTCAACATAATTTAACACGTCCTTAAAATTATAACAATAGCACGCTTAGCCTAAAGCTATTGCAATAATCTATTATAAGATTATAATGTCCAGAAGCACCTTCACAATTTATTACATTTTTTCAGAAAATTTGGAAACGAATAGAATCTCAAGACAACAGCAGGAGAAAACCTGCAAGGAGCGAAAAAAAGATGGAACAGGCAACAACAGGATTGAGAATTTATTCAGAAATCGGACGACTCCGTCAAGTCATGCTTCATTTCCCTGGAAATAATCATGCACTTTTGACTCCTCAGAACTGTCGATCTCTGCTCTATGATGACATTGTTAATATGGGAAGAACCAAGCAAGAATATCAAACTTTTGTCGAAATTATTCGCGCCGTTGCTGATGTCGTGACCATCGAAGACCTAATGACCTACGTATTTAGAGATCCAGATGTCCGCAAACAAGCAATTCAAATTGTTATTGAAATCAAACGTATCTCCAAAAGAATTCAGGAAAAACTACTTAGGCTCGAAGGCGACCAGCTCACTCGAACTCTGATTGTTGGTCGGCATGATGGCCAGCTGGACGATGAAGAATATTTCCATCCCGCACCAAACTTGATTTTCACTCGTGATATCGCAGCAATCGTCGGCAATCATGCAGTCTCATGCTACGCCAGCAAAAAAGCCCGAAAGCGAGAGATGGCGCTGACCCAGCTAGTTCTAAAGTACCATCCGCTCTTCGCCGGTCTCAAACAAATCGATATCAATGAAGGACAAGACCAAATCGTCACTATCGAAGGCGGAGACATGGCAGTGATGAACGAACATGTCGTTTTGGTCGGCTGCTCCGAAAGAACCAACGAAACTGCTATCGACCGGCTCGCCGATCGGCTGCTCCAAAACGGTTTCCAAACCGTCGCTCGAGTCAGGCTCGCCAAAGCTCGCTCTTGCATGCACCTCGATACCATCTTTACTCGCATCTCACAAACCGAAGCGATTGTTCACGCCCCCAAGGTTCTCAAAAATGGTGAGCTGAAAATCGAATACCGTTCGAAGAAAATCAATAGATGGACCACTGAAGAATGCAATTTGATTGAATTTCTTTATGCCAATGGCATCGAACTTGATCCAATCGTCTGCGGCGGTAATAACGAAATCAGTCAATTGCGCGAGCAATGGACTGATGGCGCCAACATGTTTGCCCTTGCGCCTGGCGTTGTCATTGGTTACGACTGTAATGACAACACTCTGCTGGAACTCAGCACACGTGGCTACAAGGTAATTGATGCCGATGAATTCGTCCGCAATTCCGGATATTATATGTATCAGCACGAGAATGTTGGCTGGAAACTTGCTATTGCCCTCCCCGGCGCTGAACTCTCTCGCGGTCGCGGTGGTCCTCGTTGTATGACCTGCCCGCTCCTGCGTGATGATGTCTGATAAAAGGAGGCCCGAAATGAAAGCGCAAGATCTATTGGAATTTGTCTGCACTCAACTTTTGATTGCAGCGCAACAAGCAATCAATCCAGATTTTTCTGCAACAGAATTTTCTCCTGACAAAATGAAAAAACCGCCCAAGCCTGAACTCGGCGATTTCGCATTTCCTTGTTTTCAACTGAAAGACTTCGGCGATCCCAAAGACATTGCTGAATGGATCACTGGTTGTTTCGAAACCTCGGACTTAATTGCAAGAGCTGAAGCTCAAGGACCATTTGTCAATATCCACCTCAACACCGGAGCTTTGGCCAGACTGGTCTGCTCGCAGATCTTAGAAGAAAGCCTAAGCTACGGCACAAGCACTGTTGGCAACGGCCAACGAGTGATGATCGAGTTCCTGGCTCCAAACTCCAACAAGCCTTTGCATCTTGGACATGTTCGAAATGCTCTGCTTGGTGCAAGCATCTCTCGAATTTTCCAAGCAATGGGATTTGAAGTTATCCGAGCAAACTTGATCAATGACCGTGGCGCCCACATCTGCAAGAGCATCTATGCTTGGCAGACTTGGGGCGATGGTGAAACTCCAGAAAGTACTGGCACCAAGGGTGACCACTTCGTTGGACGCTATTACGCCATGTACGGAAAAAGAGAAGATGAAGCTTTTGCTACTCTTCTCACATCTCAGGGACTTGATCCACAAGCTCCTTTGGATGACAAGGAAGAACGCAAAACTGCTTTCCTAGAACAGTATCCGCCAGCCTTGGCTGTCAAAGAAATGCTCCTGAAATGGGAAGCCAGCGATCCGGAAGTCATGGCCCTTTGGCACATGATGAACAACTGGACCTATGCTGGTTTCGATGCAACTCTTGCCAAGCTCGGAATCGAATTTGACCGAATCTACTATGAGAGCGACACCTATCTCCTCGGACGACAACACGTCCAAGACGGATTGGCTCGTGGAATCTTCTTCCGCATGGAAGATGGATCAGTCTATGCCAATCTGAGTGCTGAAGGGCTTGACAACAAGCTCCTTCTCCGCGCCGATGGCACTTCTCTCTATATTACTCAAGACATTGGCACTGCCATCTTGAAGTCTGCTGACTATCGCCCGCTTGCTAAATCTGTCTACGTGGTCGGTTCTGAACAGATCCACCATTTCAAAGTTCTGTTCCTGCTTCTAAAAATGCTCGGCATCGAAGAAGTCAAGGACACAGTGCTCTATCATCTTCCCTACGGTATGGTCAACCTACCTGAAGGAAAGATGAAGTCACGCTTGGGCAAAATCATCGATGCTGATGATCTGATCAGAAGCATCGTCGAACTAGCCAAAACTGAAGCTGAAGCTCTCAACGAAGGAAGGGAAGAAAAGCTTTCTAAAGCCGAACTAGACGAGATCTCTCGCCAAGTCGGACTCGGAGCATTGAAATTCTTCTTCCTTGATAGCAAAGCTCTCTCAGAAATGCGCTATGACCCCAAAAAGTCAATCGCATTCAATGGCCGTACTGGACCTTTCGTCCAATACACACATGCCAGAATTGCCAGTCTACTTCGAAAAGCTGGAGAGACAACAATTCCGACTGACTACTCTGCATTACAAGAGAGCGATGAGCACTCCTTGCTCCTTGCTCTCACTGAGTTTGGACCAACGATTCAAGCTACAGCCGAAAACCATGACCCATCAAAAATTTCGGCCTACCTCTTCGAACTTGCAAGAGCTTTCAACCGGTTCTACAATGCCCATCGGATCCTTTCCGACGAAGTGCCAGAACCGACTAAAATTGCTCGCCTTGCACTCTGTAAATGTACCGGCATTGTAATCAGAAAAGGCCTCGAATTGCTTGGAATCGAAGCCCCCGAAAAAATGTAATTAAATTTTGCACTTTATCAATCCTTCATCTCGAAGGATTTTTTTTACCTCAAACTACCACTAACGGTAGTTTGTTTCTTTTTACTGCCTGTCAAAATCAATACAACTTTTTCACCTTTTTTTAATTTCAGTTTTTTAACAGCTGGAAAAACAGTAACAGCAGTTGGCTCTAAAAATATTGATTCTTTTTTCTGAATTATCTTATCCCATTTTTTAATTTCATTATCAGTAACTTCAACTACAAAGCCTTTTGTTTTTTTTAATGCCAAAATTGCCTTGGGAGAACAATAACTTTCCAAAGCAACGATTCCTTCAGCTATTGAATCTTTAATATTTTTTAATTCACAATACAATTCTTTTTTTTCTAATGCTTTTTTTATCGGCGAAGCATTCTTCATCTGAACTCCAATCATTTGCGGAATTTTTTTTATTTTATTATCTTTTTTCAATACTTCAAAACCTCTATATATGCTATATAGCAAACATCCATTTCCAGCTGGAACAACAATCTTGTCGGGCATATTATCCTTGCCAAATTTTTCAAATATTTCAAAACTTATTTCTTGACTGCCCAAATCTCTAAAACAATTTTGCCCAGCAGATAAATGATAAATATTTTTTTCATTATCAATTACATTTTTATAAACATCCTCAAAAAATCCTGCCTTTTTTACAACTTTTGCGCCAAAAGATTCTATTAATTTTAATTTTCTTTTTGAAACTTTTTTTGGCACAAAACAAACACATTTTAATTTAGCTTTTTTTGCATAACAAGCAACTGACAAAGCTGCATTGCCAGAAGATATTACGCCAACTTTTTTGATTTTTTGCGCTTTTGCTACATTGATTGCTACAACTGTTTCTCGATCTTTGAATGATCCTGTTGGATTTAAATTTTCCATTTTTCCAAAAATTTCAACGCCAGAAAAATATTTATTCAAATTTTCAAATTTTTTAAGCAATGTATTTCCTTCATCTAAACTCAACCATTTATTTTTTAATTTCCTTTTTAGAGCAAAAACATTTTTTGCAACTGGAGTAAAATTATCATAATAAAAACTATCCAAACAACATTTTGGATTTTTTTTATCAAAGTCAAATTTCTTGCCACATTTCAAACAAACAATCTGCAATTTCATATATATTAAAATAAATAATTCATAAAAAAAGGAATGGAGAATAAAAACTACATGAGCATTCGAAATTCTCCATTCAGCTCAAAAAGAACAACTTGCAAAGAAAAGTCTGGCATCGCTTTTTTCAAAATCGCCAGCAAACTTCTTTGCTCAGATTCATAATAATAAGGAACAACATTGATTGCCTCAGAAGCAATTGCACTCTTCTGCAGACAAAGTCCGGCATCCAACATTACACAGGTAAACTTGCCACTCGGATATCTCAACTTGATCGTACCATTCAATTTCCAACTGCCATCTTCTCTTTGCTTGGGCCGTCTTTTTGCCGAAAGGGCCATCAACATCTCAAAAACCTTTTTTGCATTCGAGATTTGAGAAGCTTCATAAACAATATAATCCGGATTCGGAGCAAATTCCACAACATCAGCCTCTCTTTCTGTCTCATCCAAATCTTTCAATTCATGAAAGTCATCAACAAACAACATCGTCACATCATCAACTTGCCTCAACTGTTCCAACACGCCCCAACCAATCATTGACCATGCTGTAGGACCCTTTGCCTTATAGTAGTGGCCTGCTTCCAAGATTCTTCTCTCCATTTCCCTCCTCCTTCCTATTCAAAAGCAAAAAAAGACCTCGGACTTCCGAGATCTTTATGCAATCAATTTTTTAAAAAAATTAAAGATTCGGGAATCCAGTTTCCATTAATTCACTTCTACGACGATTTGTAATTACAGTAATTTTTTTCATCACTTTAAATAATACGCTAAGTCAAAATAAGTGTCAAGAGAAATCTAGTGCTAAAATTTTACCCCTTGCCATTTTCCTAAATCTTTTTTTGATGATAATAATATTCCTATGTTTGAATAAGTCTTTAATTTCTTTCCAGTACTAACCAATGTTTCTAATAAATAATCAGAATTAACATCAGCTACAGACAAAAAACTTGAACCTCCCTTAAAAGAAAACTTTTTCTTTAATTTTTTATTCAAAACATAGACTCTATTATTTTTAGAATACATTATGTTATCTAAACCATCAGTATCTAAATCATAAGCCATTAATTTACTGTAAACTAAAGTTTTTGTTTTTTTCAAAACCAAGCTGCTATTTTTGTATTGGTATAATTTAATTTTGTTATCAAAGCCAATAATTATTAAAGGCTGATCATATTTCAACACCCTGCCAACTGCAATATTTTTTATGTTTTCTGAAAAATTAAATGTTTTAACCAAGCTTATTTTATTATAAATTTTCAAAATCTTGGCTTTAGCAATTAAAGTTTTTTCTTTTTTACTATTATCAATATCACCAAATGCCAAATAATCATTAGAAATATTCAAAGTATATTTTAATTTTCTTTTGGAATTATAAACCTTAATTTCACTTCCATTATTTGCAATAATTTCTGTTTTATTATCTTGATTCGGATCAGCAACTGTAAAATATTTCAAGCCAGAAGAAAATGGCTTAAATTTCTTGCCATATTTTCCTGTTGAAATATTATAAAACTCTATCGTCCCATTTTTCTCCCGCAATTCTTTATTTGCATTATATAAATACGGATAACTTGTTACAATAAAATATTTTGTTGAAACACTGCTGATATTTCCTTCTATATCCACGCCAATAAATTTTAATATTTTAGTCTTTTTAAAAGTTAATGTCTTTGAATATTTTGTTGAAGCAATAGAAGGCTCAGAACCATCAATTGTATAATAAATTGAGCCAGAACTGTCATTGCTTGATAATGTCACTTTAATTTTTTTCCTGGAAACTTTATTATCTGGACTAGCTGTTATAGTTGGCGCAATCACATCAGCCTTATAAACTCTGCCGCCAATCGGACTCAAAAAATTAGTGTTCGCGCCAGCATATAAATAATCTCCCATTAAGCCAAAATCTCTTACCGCAAATAAACCCAGAATACCTGCCACGCCAAAACCACCCTGATTAGTCTGCGTCCAAACTTGACCATCAGTCGTTTCAAATATTGCTGCCCCATTAACCACATTTTGAGTTCCAACAAATAAACGATCCCCAGCCTCATACATTCCAGAAACAGAAAAATCATAAACACTACTAAAACTAGTTTTTTGCCAATTAAGTCCATCACTACTTCTCCAGATCTCTCCACCAGTCATTATGTTTCCAGTTCCAGCATAAAGATAATTTCCAAAAGATTTAAGCGTCAAAACTCCAATATTTAAATTATTGCCAAAACCATCAACATTAACTTGGGACCAAATCACTCCATCAGCTGTTCTCCAAACCTCTCCTCCAGTCACTGCATTATATGTTCCTAAATATAAATAATTACCAAAAACTTCTAAAGATTCAAAAATTACATTATTAGTATCGCCAAATCCGTTTGCTCCAACTTGAGTCCATGTAGTATCTCCGCCACTAACATATAATTCACCGCCATTTCCTATATTTTCAGTACCAGTATAAAGCATTCCTTTATACTCTTTTATTGCCATGCATAAAGTATTAGCCGCTCCCTTACCAAAACCATCAGTATTCACTTGAGCAGCATAAAGTATCCCTGAAGTCGGTACTCTCCACATTTCAGTTCCCGAAAACGGATTCCTAGTACAAACATAAACATTATTATTAAAAACAACATGGCCTCCATTATAAGCCTGATTATTAACATCGCCCAAACCACCAGTACTTACTCTAAGCCAATTTATCCCATCCGGAGAACTAAAAACTTGTGCACCAGCAGTATTATTATATGTACCTACAAAAAGCTGTCCAACCAATTGTTCAAACCCATAAAAACCTTTATTATTTGTGTCTCCCATGCCTTCTGTCCCACTCTGCATCCAAGTCCTAGCAAAAGAAATGTTAGCTATTCCAAAAACCAACGACACAAAAAAAGCACTCCAAATAAAAAGTTTGCTTAATTTTGTCATTTTGTTTTTAATAATTGTTAAATTGCCCAATTGTTAAATTGTTGACAATGAAACAATGAAGCAATAAAACAATATATTTTTTTTATTATATCACATTTTAATCCACTTTGCCACCAGTTATTTTATCAATAAACTCTTTATTTTTCTTCAGTAATTCTCCGACTCTCGGATATATTTTAAACCTATTATAAGCAACTCTAAAAGGATAAATATCAGCTTTACCTTTTTCTTCATTGAAAAAAGTCCGACAATCTGAATAAGCTAGAATTTTTTCTTCAATTGTCTTAGCTAGAGTATCTTTATTACCTAAACCTATCTCCTTATTTACTTCTTTTGTCTGCCCGATTCCTCCCATATGCCGAATGCAAGCTCGCGCTAATTTTTCAGGCCAGCCTTGTTCCTTTGCCAATTCATACCCCCTTAATCCATGAAAAATTACTGGCTCTAATTCTTTAGAAGCCTTACTTCCAGAGACCATTCTTCCTAAATCATGAACATAGCATGCAATTTTCAAAAAATCCAAATCAACTTTATAACCATTATTAATTACTAAATCTGCAATCTTTTTGGAAAAATTCCAAACCCTAGTTTCATGATCCCAAGTCTCGTCAACTTGTTCTAAAACGCCATTTTCTTTGGCAATTTTTTGCATTAAATTTTTAATTTCCGACAAACTTGGTAATTTATTCATAAAAATTTAAATTAAGAATAATTTCCGAATATCCATAATATCCGAATATCTAGTCCGCAATATCCGAATATCAAAATATTAGCGAAACCAGATATCCAATTATGCAACCAATCGTTATCGAAGGCAATGCCGGAAATGCCCTTCGTTCTTTTATAAAATAAAAATAAATATTAATTGCCAGCACTCCTAACAAAGCTCCAATTATTATTAATATAGAACTTATAACATTATCTCTCAACACCGAAACCGCAAAAATAATTGGGAAAGCCAAATCTCCAGTTCCTAAAAACATGAAATCTCCACCTGGCTTTATTTTATCAATTCCAGATAAAAAACCGACTAATCTATTTGGCACAATAATTGTGAGATTAGCGCCATTTTCCATCATTTTCTTAAACATCACAACCATATGCTTGGTCTTGAAAACCGCAATAAAATCATAAATAGACAAAATAACCAGCATAATAATTATTTGCAAAGGCAAAAAAGACAAACCAATATAAGAGCTGATTCCAGAAATTGCTAATATAATTGCCAAGTTATGCGTCAAAACTGAAGGCATAAATCTTCGCAACAATACAACTATCAAAGCCAAGCCTAATCCTAAATAGCCTAAAGTAAAAACATCAAAAAAAGCCAAGCAACCTAAAAATAATAAAACATAAAAAAAGCCAGAAAATATAATTCTACTTTTTGCATATTTTATTATCAATAATACAACTACAGTTCCAACAAAAAAGGCAATCAAGAATTGCCACAATGAATAAGATTGCTTTGCCACTAATTCTTTTATTTCTTCGATTTGAAATAATCGCCAACCCAAATATAAACCTAAAAACTGAGTTACTAGAAATAAAACAGCTTCATAAATAAAAAAGTTTTTTGAAAATTTCGCCATCGCTTTAACAATTTAACAATTTAACAATTTTCGTCATTTGACCAAATAAAATTTTTAGACTAAACTTAGATAATTGTTCATTCACAACACAAGGAGGAGAAAATGCAGATAGATCCGCAAAAACTTCAAGCTTGCAGAAATTGTCTTAGCCGCTTCAGAACTCCGAACAAAAGCGCTCGCCGTAGAAATGAATCTTCAGATCAAAACCAACTGCTTGTAAATTGCTTACCTCCATTTTTCACTGATGCCAGAGTAAAAATCTTGCAAAGCAAAGCTTTAAGAAGATTAGCTTCTAAAACTCATGTTTTTTCTCATAAAACCAATGTTCACATCCGCTCTCGTCTCACCCACAGCTTAGAAGTCGCTCAAGTTGCTTCCACAATCTGTCAAATCCTTGGATTGAATTCAGAATTAGCTTTCGCAATTGGGTTGGGCCACGATATAGGGCACACGCCTTTAGGACACCCCGGAGAATCATTCATTGCTCAAATAACTGGAAAACCATTTCGCCATGAAAAAATGAACGTTATTATAGCTCAACACATTGAACGCAAAGGCCAAGGACTTTTTCTAACTCACCAAGTGCTTCAAGGATTTCTGCATCATTCTTTAGGCAAAGACACTGGATACGTAGAACCATCTCTTCTTCCAGAAATCAATACTGTTCGGCTTGCCGACACTATTGCCAATACCTTTGGCAACTTCAATGATATTTTTGAAAGAATTGGTTTCAAATTAACAAGTTATCCTAAATTGCAAAAATTAGTACAACAATGCGGACACAACCAAAGAACAAGAATCAATTTCTTCACATATCATGTTTGTCTCGAATCAGCTGAACAAGGATCTCTCTCTTTTTCCATCTCTGAAGCCTCTCATTTGCTTAATGCCATCAAACAAGAAATGTACGATATCTACCCCTTAACCAATCTTGCAAACACCAGACAAATTCTAGAAATTGTTCACGATTATTTGCAACGTAACGTAAAAGAAATTGATCCTGCCTTGCTATTAGCGCTAATGACTGATAACGATATTTTTCTAATATTCGAAGCATCAAAACGAAAAGGTAAAAAAATTAGTCCAGAATACTTAAAACAATGTTCTATCCACGAACTCATTCCCTTTTTACGTAGAAAACAAATTGACTTCACTAATCCAGATCTTGACTGGTAGCTCATTTAAACCGATTCATTTCGGTTTTTTTATTGCCTTTTAACAATCAAACACTTTAAACACTAAAACACAGAACAATAAAACAGTTTAGCATACTTTACAACTTTAAGGACTGTTTTATGGCCTCTGGCAACATATCAATTACATCAGTCGCCAAAACAGATCTTTCACCCAATTTCTCGCTAACCATCTCCCCAGCTAATCCATGCAAAAAAACAGCTGTTGCCACTGCTTCAAAATACGAATTAATATTTCCCGCCCAAAAAGCAGAAACCATGCCAGCCAAAGCATCGCCTGTTCCAGCAGTTGCCAATTCAGGTCCGCCTGATTTATTAATTATAACTTTATCTCCATTTGAAATAACAGTTTCATAGCCTTTTATCACCAATATGCTTTTCCATTTTTTTGCTTTTTTTCTGACTAACCATTCACGGTCTCTTTGAACATTATCAACATCTAAATTACAAAGCCTTGCCATTTCACCAGCATGAGGCAGTAAAACAGTTTTGTTATCTCCCCATTCTGTTAAAAGCTCTACATGGCCGGAAAAAGCATTCAAGCCATCAGCATCCAAAACAACATTTTTTTGCAAATCTTTTAGTCCTTTAAATAATTTGCAAATCAAATGCCTTGTTTCTTCATGTTGAGATAAACCTGGACCTATTAAAATAACATCGTATTTTTTTGCTGCTTCCAAAATTTTATCAAAAGATGATAATGCCAAAGTTTTATCTTTTGTTTCGTCACTTGGCAAAGTCAAAACTTCTGGAATTAATCTTGTATAGATATCATTCAAACTTTTTGGAAATGCCAACAAAACAATGCCTGCTCCAGCCCGCATTGCTGCTTCACAACACAAAGTCGCTGCTCCAGACATTCCTTCTGAACCAGCAACAATCATCACACTGCCAACAGACTTTTTATGCGCCTCTTTTGGTCTGGGAGCTAAAATCTCTGGATATAACAATTTGTCTTGTTCAATTGGCTTCATAATAATTAGATAAAAATTTTACAAGCATTTATCTTTATTCTTTTTTATTAACGTAATTTTCAGGATTTTCATCAAATTTATTCTTACAGTCAGATGAATCAAAATAATAATCAATACCTTGATAATAACTTACCCAGCCTGCTTCACGCTTTTTAATATGCATTCCGCAAACTAAATCTCTTACTTCTGACTCTTCTTCCTTTTTACGCTGGCTCAATTTTCCATCTTCCAGCCACAAAACTCTATCAGCTACATCCATTATTCTAAGATCATGGCTAACAATTAACACTGCTTTGCCTTTATCTTTAGCAATCTTAAAAATATACATCAGAATATCATGGCCTGCTTTTGTATCTAAATTTCCAGTCGGCTCATCAGCCAAAATAATATCAGGATCATTTGCCAAAGCCCGAGCAATAGCAACTCTCTGTTTTTCTCCGCCAGAAAGTTCACTCGGTTTGTGATTTAATCGTTCTCCCAATCCAACTGACTGCAAAAGTTTTTTTGCTTTATCTTTAGCCTCTTTAGATTTTATTTTCGCTAATTCCAATGCAATTTCAACATTTTCCAAAGCTGTCAGATTTTCTAAAAGATTAAAAGATTGAAAAATAAAACCAATCTTCTTTCTTCTAACAAAAGGCAGTTTTCTTTCCGACAAATTTGTTATTTCCTCACCTTGCAAAAATATTTTTCCTTTTGTTGGCTGAAGTAAAGAACCAGCCATGCTAAGTAAAGTAGTTTTTCCTGAACCACTTGGCCCCATTATCAAAACAATTTCCCCTTTTTTTAATTCCAAGTCAACATTATCAACAGCCAAAATTTCCGTTCTGTCTTTGCCGAAAACTTTTGTCACGTTATACAAATCTAATATATTTTCCATTTATTTAAGATTTAAAAACTAAAGCCGGATCAATTTTTGCAATTCTTCTAACTGGAACATAAGCTGCCAATATACTCATCAAAATTGATGCCAAAAAAACATAGATTATGTCAGCAATGTTAAACATAGTTACAAACTCTGGAACATATTGTCCTATTATCCAAGATGCAATTTGCGAAAATATTACACCAATCACAAATCCGATTATGCCAGAAAGCAATGATTGCTGAAAAATAATTCGATATAAATCACCATTCGAAGCGCCAATTGCTTTAAGCATTCCATACTCTTTTGATTTCTCGATTGTTGCCGTATAAATTGTTAGACCAATTACCACAACGCCGGTAATAAAAGCAATTATTACTAAAACAAAAAGAATTGGAACAAATGCATCTTTTAAAAACTTTCGACTTTTTTCTGAAAATTCACTCTTTGTCAAAACTACAATTTCCGATGAAACATCTTCGATTTTTTTATTTACTTCTTCTTTGTTATATCCTGGTTTTACTTTTACAAGAAAATAATTTGAAATATCTTGGCCTTGAAAAAATGATTTTGCTTCATCAAAATCAATAAAAGAAAACTGAAAAAAAGCCATATTTGATCCTTCACTAATTCCAGAAACTGTAAAATCTTTATCAGCAATTTTTAATTTATCGCCAAGATTTATTTTTTTGCTTTTACTAAAAACTTGGTCAATGATTATTTCACTCTCTTTAGGAATACCTGATCCTTCCAGAATTTTCTTCGGACCTCCTATTTTTTCTGTGGCATTATAACCTACAATAAATGTCAATAATTCCTGGCCATTAAAATTAACAATCGTCCTGTAACCAACAAAAGGATATATTAATTCAACACCCGGGATAGATTCAATTTCTGGCTTTAAACTGTTTGGCAGTAGAGAAATAGAATGAAACATATCTGTAGAACCTTTCTTCACAACCCAAAAATCAGTATCCACATTCTCTATATACTCTCCTACTTTTTTATTCCATCCTTGATACAAAGCCAACATAATTAAAATAAGCATTGCTGAAAAAGCCACTCCTAAAATAGAAATCATAAATCTAATTTTTTCACCAAATAGATTCTTTCTAGCTATAGAAACCATATTTTTAAATAAATATTAAATATTCCACTTTATAGCTTTAAAACTAAAAACGCAGCATCGCTCCAATCCCACCCAATCCTGATAATGTTTCGTTATCTTCCACAAATTCAATCTTTGCTTTATGGCTAAAAACTTTTTGTACTAATTCATCAACAATATCCTTAACATCTTCTGTTTTAAAACTGCAATAAGGGCAAACAATTTCATCCAATCCTAAAAAATCACAATTTGGACATTTTTTGCCAGTTGTACTTAGTTTAGAATCTAATAATAAAACTCTGACATCTCTTTCTTGCGCTGCATCCAAAACATTTTTTAGTCCAGCAATTGCCAGCTTGCCATTCAAACTATTATTCAATTCTTCAACTAGCATTGCTTCATTTTTTCTTTCTATTTTTTCCGCAACTATTAAAGACTGCTCCAAAAAATGTTCATTAGACTTGAATAATTCAGTAAAAAACTCGCCAACAACTCTATTTTTTAATTCTGTATGCAAAAGCTTCCTTAATTCTGGCAAAATTTCTTTTGAGCCTGCTAAAATCAATCTGTCGAATCCTCTTTCTTTCCAAAATTTGAATAACTGCTCATTAATCTTTTTCAAATGGCGATGCAAATGTTCTTCAATGTGTAAGGCATTTCCTTGCTGAGACCAACCACCTTGAGCATGCTTTCCAGGAAATTCATCAAAAATATAACTAAAATCCTGAATCACGCCCAAAAAAACTGTAAAAATCTTTGCTTTTTCTTTATCACAGACAACAACACAATATCTTTCTAATTCATCTAATACTTGCAATAATTGCTCAATGTGGACATTTTTTTCAATATAGGCTCCGGATTTTATTGGACAAGGAAATTTATAAATTGACCAAAAATTCTTTGATGGCGAGGCATAAAACGCCATGCCTCTGACTCTTTTATCCAGCCTTAAATCAATCCAATCTTCAACTTGTTTTGTCGCCTCAACTCCTAGTTTTTCTTCAACGACTTTTAATAAATCTTTCAGTTTTATTTCAATTTCTTCCGGCTTATAGCGCCTTTGATCGCAATTCAAATAAATTGTTACCACATCTTCTTTATCGCTTTGTAAACGATTTAATTTTATTACATCTTTTTGTTCTAACATATTTTTAATTTTAATTTATCGGTAGGGATTCAAAATCTTGAACCCCTACATTTTCTATTTTACCACAATTTACATTTTTTTTGAAATCATTTATAATTCTTCTAATGCGTGCCCCGTACCAAGTTTCTGGTGATTAAAGCCCGTAGCTCTGATTTCAGTAAACTATAATCAAAGCTAAAAGCAATAAAAGCAGAAACTTGGTACGGGGCGAGTATAGCACAGTGGTAGTGCGCCTGCTTCCCAAGCAAGATATGTGAGTTCGATTCTCATTACTCGCTAATTTTAAATTGCCGGAGTAGCTCAGTCGGTAGAGCAACACTTTCGTAAAGTGGAGGTCGAGAGTTCGATTCTCTCCTTCGGCTTCCGTAAACTAAAGCTAAAGCTTTCCGACCCCTTGGCTAAAGCCAGGTAGAAAAAAAACCCGCCATCAAGACGGGTTTTAATTTGTGTTATTTGTGTAGAATTTTTCCTAAATTTGTGTCAGATTTGTATCATTTGACTGGCTCAACTTCCACGTCCTCAATCTGTACATCCTCAGCTGAAGTATCTGCATTTTCAACATTCAAACCTTCAATTGTAGCCTGCTCTTTATTCCATTTTATATCTTTAACATAAATTTTAACTTTTGCTTTTTTCTTTTGATCTAAGAACCATTTATCAAAATCATCTTTCACTTTGAAAAAGATATGAAAAGCCTTGACTTGCTCATTATCGCCAGATCCTTTTTTCTTGTCTAATTTAATAATATGAAATCCTTCAATAGTTCTGACAATTTCACTTGTTTCACCGGCATTTAATTTAAACGCCGCAGTCTCAAATTCCAATTCCATTTCATCCTTGCCAAAAAAACCTAAATTACCACCATCTTTTTTAGTTGATTTATCTTCGCTTACTTCCTTTGCTAACTCTGCAAAATCTTTTCCATTCTTCAATTTTGCTAAAGCATCCTCAGCCTTTTTCTTCACCTCATCACTTTTTACTTTTCTATCTTTATCAATTTTGTCATCCATCAAATATGATTTTAACAATTTATCATACATCAAAGAAGGTTCTAAGATTTCTTTTTTAAATTCTAAGATATCCATATCATACAAATTCTTAATTTCTTTCTTTAATTCATCTTCAGTATCATAATCAGCTAAAACTAATTTGTATTCTTTTTCAATATCTTCTTTTGAAATTTTAATATTATATTTTTCTGACAACTGGCTGACAACTTTGTCTTCAATCAAACGATCTAAGGCCATTTTATTAATATCTAAATCGCTAATTTTTTCTTCAGACTGGCCTTCTTGAGAATCATAAAAGAATTTTAATGCTCGATAATTTTTGTCTAATTTTGATGACATCACAAAACCACCGTTTACTCTAACTACAGGAAGCGGAAACATTTTTGAAATCCTTCCGCCCAAATTACCAGAAAAACCAAATTTCCAAGCCACAAATCCTAAAACGATTACAGCTAAAATAGTTCCCAAAACAATCCAAATTATATTTTTGTTTTTTTTCTTTTGAACCGGCAAAAAAGAATCATTCTCGTTCTTTTTTTCTTCAACTGGTTTTTCAATTAAATTTTCCATTTTTTTAAAAACTTAAGTAGTAAATAGCAAGTAGCAAGTAGTTTGACTACTTTCTACTTTCTACATAATACTTGCTACTTTGAGAAAAAATAACCCCACCATTTTCCAATGTTAGTCTTGTCACTTTGATCATTACTATCTTGAGAAAGTTCAGCCATGCTATTTATATTGTCTGGCAAAGACTCTATTGAAACAGCTGTTTCGCCATCTTTTTGCATTCCTAAATTTTGCCTAGCCTGAATTTCTTTGAAAGCATCGGTGTTTAGATAATCAACCAATCCGGCCAATTCTTTATTTTTTCTTTCTAAAGTATTAATTTCTGATTGCACTTTTTCAATTTCCTGATTTATCATATAACGATTAACAAGCTCTCTTACCAAGCCCATTGCAATAAAAATTACAAAAACAAGACCAGTGACAGTTATCAAGCGCAAAGACCATTTTTTAGTTAATAATCGCTTTTTCATTACAAATTTATAATTCTTAATTTCTAATTTCTATTAAATTTTCAATAAACTAATTTCTAAACATCTAATACTATCTAACCCGTAGAGTTTAAAAATTAAAGCATTAAAAATTTAATAGAAATTAAAAATTAGAAATTAGAAATTCACTCTATCTTCTCTTTCTTCTTCAACCCTCCCTCTCTTTTATAGACATCCCACTTCACGCGAGAAATAAATTCAATCAATTCTTCTGCTGATATTTTTTTGCGAGCTAAACGCGCTAATTCTATAAGCAAGTCTTGAGTTTGTCTCGGACCGCTTAAACACTCTAAATCTGTCTTCTTACCATAATCCATTTCAATCTTTAAGGTACCATATTTAAAAAAAGTTGCTAAAAAACCAGGAATTTCATAACTAACATTTCCAACATGATCTAAAGGAAATTCTTCAACTGCTCTATTAAAAAGCCCTTTTTGACTAACTTTAATGATTCTTTGATTTGTGATTACAACGCTATCAAAATACCAATTCATCCATACATATAGAGCGTAAAAAACTGCCCACAACAATAATAAAGTAAAAATAATTCCGCCCAGCCAATGTGTCAGTAAAACAAAAGAAAAAACAAGTGGTATTGCCAAAAATAAAATAATCTTTAAAATAGAAGCTAGACGGCTTCCCCAACTTTTTCGAAAAATAACCACCACTTCCTCGTCTTGTTTTAAATCTTGGGTTAAATAATCTTCAAACATAGGCCTCACTCTAATACCTCGCTAATACCACTAATTGCCACTAATATTTTATTAGTGTAAATTAGAGTTATTAGTGATAATTAGTGTATTATATGCAAAATAAACTAAAGAAAAAAATTATTTGGATTGTCCTTGTCGGCGTAACAGTTACCCTCGTTTTAACTTGGCTGATTTTTCCTGCCTTGACTTAAAGTATAGCAGAATTTTAAGTCATTGGCAAAATTCAATATCAACGTCAGATCAGCGTTAGAAATCAGCGTCAAATCAGCGCTTGTTACTTTTTCAACACTTCCAAAAATGCTTCCTGTGGAATTCTGACTCGTCCTAATTCTTTCATCTTTCTTTTTCCTTTCTTCTGTTTCTCTAATAATTTCTTTTTTCTTGTCACATCTCCGCCATACAATTTTGCAATAACATCTTTTCTCATTGCTTTTATATCTTCACGAGCAATTATTTTTCCACCGATTGCTGCCTGCAAAGAAACTTGAAAACTTTGTTGTGGTACAACTTTTTTTAATTTTTTAACTAAACTCTTTGCTTCTGAAAGAACCCTCGCTCTTGGAATAATTCTAGATAAAGCTAACACTAAATCAGAAGCAACCAAAACATCAAGTCTTACTAAATCTTCAATTTTATAATCAGAAATTTCATAATTAACTGATGCGTATCCACTTGATACGCTTTTTAATTTATCATAAAAGTCTGTAATTACTTCTGCTAACGGCACATCATAATGCAAAATAGATCTAGCTTCATCCAAATATTCAGTATCTTTGTATTGTCCTCTGTAATATTGCATTAGTTCCATCAACTTTCCCACATAAGTACTTGGCGAAATAATATCCATAGAAACCCAAGGCTCAGCAATGCTTTCTACCAAGCTCATATCTGGCAAATCAGCCGCGCTAAAAATTATTATCTGTTTTTTTGATTTAAGATTAATTTCATAAGCAACTGACGGAACAGTGATTGTTAAAATCAAACCATACTCTCTTTTCAATCTTTCAGTAATAATTTCCAAATGCAACAATCCCAAAAATCCGCAACGAAAACCTCTGCCTAAAGCTTTTGACGATTCTATTTCATAATCTAATGCTGCATCATTTAATTTTAATTTTCCCAAAGCATCTTTCAGATCGTCAAAATCATCAGCATTTTCTGGATAAAAAGAAGCAAAAACCATTGGCTTCACTTCTTTATATCCAGGCAACGGCTCTTTCACGTTAACCGAAGCTATAGTCCCGCCAACTCTGCATTCAGAAACTTCTTTCAAACCAGCAACTATATAGCCTACTTCACCTGAAGTTAATTTATCTATTTCAAATTGCTTTGGCTTAAAAACACCAACTTCCAAAACTTCCGATTCCTTGCCAGTTGACATCATTTTTATTGTATCGCCAATTTTTACAGATCCAGAAA
The DNA here is from genome assembly GCA_964574655.1 of uncultured Candidatus Saccharibacteria bacterium. Classification (GTDB taxonomy): domain Bacteria; phylum Patescibacteriota; class JABMPQ01; order JABMPQ01; family JAQVVF01; genus JAQVVF01. Next base: position 289,101 of record CAZNOH010000001.1, on the reverse strand, counting down.
AAATCCTAACATAAGCAATTGCGCCCTTGTACTCACTAAAAACTGAATCAAAAATTAAAGATTTTAATTCATCGCTATCTGATTTTTCAGGAACAGGAATTTTCTCAACAATTTTTTCCAAAACATATGGCACGCCTTCTCCAGTCTTTGCAGAAATCCTCATAATCTCATCTTCTTTACAGCCTAATAGTTGCACAATTTCTCGACTGACCTGTTCTACATTTGCATTCGGTAAATCAATTTTATTTATAATTGGAATAATCTCCAAATCATGCTCTAATGCTAAATAAAGATTGGCAATCGTTTGAGCCTGCACGCCTTTCGTTGCATCAACTAATAACAAAGCGCCTTCGCAAGCTGCAATACTTCGCGATACCTCATAAGTAAAATCAACATGACCAGGAGTATCAATCAAATTCAAAATATAATCTTGATTATTATATTTATAATCCATCCTTACTGGTTGAAGTTTTATCGTAATACCTCTCTCTCGTTCTAGATCCATTTGATCAAGCATCTGATCCTGCATTTTTCGCTTTTCAACAGTTTTTGTCAATTCCAAAAGACGATCCGCCAATGTCGATTTTCCGTGATCCACGTGAGCAATAATCGAAAAATTTCTAATTAAATTAATATTCATAAAAATATTTTTAAACTGTTCCTCTTTTTTTTCTTAACTTTACATTCCTATAAACTTTGAACATGTCTTTTCTCCTTTTTCCATGTTTTAAATAAAATCTTATTAACCCTATAAATTTATATAATGAGTCAGCTTTATTTATAGTCAATCTCCAAAGATCTTTCTTAAAATATGTCCCATCGCTTCTTAATTCTCCTCTCTTTCCAATCATTCTAATCTTAGCCAATATTCCCATTTCAACCAACATTTTGTATGCCCAATTAAGAATATTTTTATCATAAGAATCAATTTTGAAACGCCCCCTTCCTTGATTTATGCCAAAACTACCTTCTGCATCAGTATAACCTGCCAGAAAAGCAAGTCCAAATTCTTTTTGTTCGTTAATCCAAACACCAACATAATCTTTTTTCCCAAGAAGAAAATCAAATGAAAGATCTAAAAAACAATTAATATTTGCACCATATTTTGATGTTGATACTGTAACTTTCCCATATTTTTCAAACATTTTTTCTATGATCCGAACCTGAGTATCATTGGTCGTATGGCAACGGACAACTATTGTTTTCGAATTAACACTTTTTTTACAAACGCTCAAATCACCCAAAGCAAATCCCAACAAATAAGCTTTTTCTTCTAAATTACCACTAAAATTAAATTTTTTATACTTCATTTTAGCATCTACAGAATCTCTAAAAGGTATCTTATGATCCTTCATTCGATTTGTTACAGTACTAAAACTGCAATTGTACAAATCTGCAATTTTATAAGGAGATAAGCCTTTCTTCCAGTATAAATAAATTAGTTCTTTTTTTGATATTATTATTCTTGCCATTTTAAAGTTAGCTTACATACCTAAGCTAACATATTTTTAAATAACGTGCAATAATACAAAAATTTCGGATACTTTTAATATCTTTTACCATATTCTAGATTCTATACTAAAACATATTTTTTTTCAATAAAAAAAGAATGCTATTAATATTATTTTATAACATTCTTTTAAAATCAATTTTTGCTTATTTTTTATCAGAAGATTTTGCTTGTTCTAAAAGAGTAGGATCTTCTTTCATTCGTCTTCTAAGCTCTCCAACCGTCATCTCTTCTCCTTGAAAAATGATTTTCGCCTTATTTAGTTGCTCTTCCAAACTTGATAATTTTTCTGCTTCTTCCTTTATTGCTTTTTCACTTTCTGGTGCCTCCCAACCTTTTACATCCTCAGGCACACCTGATTCTTTATCAACTGCCATAATTTTAAAATTAATTATTAAAAACTAACATAAGTATAACATAATAATTGGGAAAATCACATTAGTAATTAACAGATTTTTTTCAATCAAAAAACGAGATATATGATCTCGTTATTTTTTTGTTTTGCTAAGCCGTTTTTTCAATTTAGACCAAGTTGATCGATATCTCTCGACCTTTTCATCCATTTCTCCAGACAAAACGATTTTATCTCTATCATTTCTTGCTAAATGTCTTATTCCTGTTTCAGAAATTGATTCCAAATTATCCAAATATACGCTACCCTTCAATTTACTTAAAGCAAGAGCTTGTCTATCAGAAAGACTAGTTATTGCTTTCAAATTTATAGCATTATTTGTATTATGCGCCAAATCATCCATTGCTTCATCTGACAAATTTGTAACTAATCTTAAATCAATAAAACCATTATAGCCTCTTAATTCCTTTGCACAATCGTCAGAAAAAATAGATACTTCTCTTAAAGATAATGAATCCCAGGCAGCACTATGACTAACAATTATTTTTAAAATCCCAGGCGTAATTCTTGTCAAATCACGAGCCATCATAAAAACACCTATCCCATCCAAGCTTCCAGACTTAATCATATTCCAAATTCTTATATTATTCATCATTTCTGGATCGTCTTTTATTTCAACTATTGGAATTCCCTCACCGCCAAAATCAACTTTTACATTTTGCAAAGCTTCCTCTAATTTATCAACTTTTTCCTGTGTAACCGGATCATCTTTTTCTAATGCTTGAGATATTTCACTTACTACTTCAATCACGCCACCTTTTTCTTCACTTTTTGCCAATTCCAAACCAGGCCCTCTACTTTCTTTTTCAGTAGCAGAAACATCCTGAGCTTGCGCTAATTTTCCTTCAATATTTTCTGGCATAATTATCTCCAAAATTTAAATTTTTTGCTTTTAATTTCATTTATTCTTTTCTCAATCTTTAACCCTACTTGCAATCTAGAACCCATTTTTGCTAATAATTTTATAGCTTGATCAGACACATCTTCTAATCTTGGCAGATATAATCTGCCTTTATGCAAACTCAAATATCTGACTACTTCATCAGAAAGATATTTTACATCAGACATATACAACACTCCTTTTTGTTGACCTAAATGTCTAGTTGCATCTGAACTTAGTTTTTCTATGCCTAAAAATAATTCTTCATGAGTTGCTAAAACACTTGCTGTCTTGCTAGAAACAGTTTTTAGTACTGGAAAATTTAATCTCTCACCTAAACTAAAAGTAATAATTTTTTGTGCCACCTCAACTGGCAAAAAAGTTATTTGTCGCGTTAACGTATCAACTTGAGCTACATCGACTTCCGATCCTTCCATCGCCATAATTTTATGCCAAATTTCCATATTTTGCCGCCAATCTGGTATCTTTCTTATTTCTTCAATGATTAGCTCCTCACCATAGACATTGACCTTCACTTTTCCCAAAGCCTCCTCCAATTTCAAAACATCTTCGCCTTTAACATTCTCATCACTCTCAATTTTTCCCGCCAAATTATCAGCTGATTTAACAACTTCATCCAATTCTTTCCCTCTTGCCAATTCCAAACCAGACTCTCTCTTTTCTTTTTCAGAAGCAGAGATATCTTGAACTTCCGCTAATCTTTCTTCAATGTTTTCTGACATATTATTTTGGTACTTTATAAACTTTATAACTTTAAAGACTTTAGAACTATCGTAACATTTGGCGCACAATCTTCTGGCAAATTATTAATCTCAATCCATTTCCATTCTTTAATATCTATACCAGGTTTTACATCTCCAATTCTTTCCGCCAAAAAATGAACCAAAACAACATATGAATCTTTTTAATTTGGTTTTGGAATCATCATTGTCTTTAAAGGATTAATAATCTTTACACCAATTCCCATTTCTTCTTTTACTTCTCTTTTTGCAGCCTCTTCCAAAGAATTATTCCAATCTTTAAAATCAAAATTTTCTACTTTGCCACCAGGAAATTTCCAGAAATTATCATCTCCATGTTTATTTAAAAGCACCTTATTATTTTCAATAATAACCGGACCTGATGCAATAATTATTTTTGGCATAATTTTTAAGAATTATATTAAATTATAACAAATTTTTATTAAAAAACGTAGGGGCACAAAATATTGTGCCCCCAAAAATTAGAGATCGCATTCGTTAAATTCGAGACTTTATTAGAGAAAATTACTTCAATCCTATTGCAAAATACTGCGTCTTTTTCGGAAAATTAGTGAAATATTTAAAAATTATTTTTTTATCTACAATTAACTTTTACTTATTCCTAGCTCTTTGAATTTAAATACCCAAGCTAATAGGATAAACACCCCTGCTCCACCAATAAATGCACTGCCTGCTTGCAAAAATATTCCTAAATAAGTCTGCATATCTACAAAATTAGCCATCACTAGCAACAAACAATAGCAAACAACGCCAGCAATTATTGTGATAAAAGAAGTTTTTAAAATACTTTTTGTAATTTCTGAATCACCCAAATCACCTAATTTACATCTCAGCACAATAAATAGCAACAACATATTTATCAAAGCAGCAAAAGAAAAAGCCAAAGCCAATCCTAATACACCAAAATATTTTGATAAAATCAGACCGCCAGCAATGTTTACTATCATTGAAACAACGCTGATAAAAACCGGCGTCTTTGCATCTTGCATTGAATAAAAAGATCTGACAAGTAATGGAATTAATGCTTGCGCAAATAAACTTAATGTAAATAATCCCAAAGACTGCGCAGTCAAATAAGTATCTTCCCAATCAAATTTTCCAGAGCCTAAAACAAGTCTTACAATTTGCGCTCGGAGCAAAAGCATAAATACTGAAATTGGAATCACGAAAAACATAATTTTTGAAAAAGCAAAAGAAAAAGTATCTTTAAATAATCCTGATTTTCGCAACGAAACAGCTTCTGCTAATTTTGGAAAAGCCGATAAAGCAATAGAAATCCCAAACACCCCAACTGGAAAATATTGCAAATTGCTAGCAAAATTAAAAATTGTGATACTGCCAACCGATATCAAAGATGCAATTGCAGTAATCACCCAAAGATTTATCTGAGTCATTCCCAAACCCATGATTGACGGGACCATCAAGGCCACTACTCTTTGAACGCCTTTATGCGTATAATCAAAAATAAATTTATAACGATAACCTAGCTTGTAAATGCTCGGCAATTGAACAATAAAATGTAAAAATGCTCCAATCAAAACTCCATAAGCAAGACCTTTGATACCATAAGGCTCTACCAAAAACCAAGCTCCAAAAATAATTCCCAAATTATACATTATCGGAGCTAAAGCGTAAAAAAAGAATCTCTTGTGTGAAGTCAGAATTGCACCAGCAACATTAGAAAAACCAAAAAAGATTGGCGACAAAAGCATTATCCGAGTTAATTGGGCAGTTAATTCCTTTTCAGAACCGCTAAACCCTGGAGCGATTAAAAACACCAGTTGAGGCGCAAAAATAAAAATAATTGCACAAATTACTATAGTAATTCCTAAAATTATGTTTAGTAAAGAATTAGTCAAATGCCAAGCTTCTTTTTGTTTTTTCTGTGATAAATAGTCAACAAAAATCGGAATAAAGGCCGAAGACAATGCGCCTAAAATCAATAAATTAAAAATAAAATCTGGAATTCTAAAAGCCGCATAGTAGGCATCTAATTCTCTACCCGCGCCAAATTGTTCGGCAAATAATCTATCTCTCAGCAATCCCAAAAAACGAGAAATAAAAGAAGATACACCTAAAATCAACGCACCAGATAGAAAATATTTTTTATATTTTTCAATCATAATATTAAAAAAATCAAAACTCTAAATCCTAAATAAATCCAAAATCAAAAATTAAAATAAGAAAACGTCATTTTTTTTATTTTAGTCATTAGAATTTTGAATTTATTTAGGATTTAGGATTTAGGATTTAGGATTTTATTTAACGAAGACAACAGCATATGCTTTATCTTTATTCAATTTCGTTCTATATTGCAATCCATCCGCAACATCGCTTAACAAATTATCAGAAGAATATTTCCAATTTACATAATAATCTATTGGATATTTCAAAATACTTGTTGTTTCAAAAGCTTTTGTGCCTGGCTGTTTTTGAAAAAACATTCCATAAGAAGTTGCTACATCTTGGCCAGAATTTTTAACTTTAAATGGCAATTTATATTTTATAACCATGGTTTTTGCTTGACCGCATTCAACACCAATCCAATTGCCAAAAACTGTTTTACCGCCTTCTTCCATTATTCTAATTCCATTTTCATTATTAACTTTCATATTGCTCTCAATATTTGAAATCATAGGATCAGGATTAGAACCTTCTTCCAATGGCCTTAAGACTCCCCAGAATTCTTTATCAAAACCTTTCGCTTCTAGCAACTCGCTTCCCAAAGGAACATAAAATCTCATATACGACATATTCTTAACACCAGTCCACATATTGTCTGGATCGCCATTATGAATTCTAGTAATCGTAATTGTGTCAATAACTGATCCATCCTCTGAAATTTCCGCTTCATGCAAGATTTTCTGATCAATCACGTTATCTGTTTTTCCACCGCCAATATTTGTTATTACAGTTGATAAATAATCTTTGCTAGGATTCTTTATCTCGCCAGTCCAATTGAATTCCTTAACAAAATTTTCTAATTTTTCATCTGTAAAATACATCATTATATCTTTCTGATCAAGCATCTTATACATAACATTTGCAGTTTCTAACCATTTATCCTTATCTAATTTTGCTAATCTGTCAATAAATACTGGAAATAAATCAGCAAGGAATTTTTTCGGCTCATTTTGTTCTTTATCGTAATCATATTCAACTTCCCACTGCGTTTCATCAAAAAAATTACTTGCATTAACTTTTGTATTATATTCTGGCATATCAATATCGCCTGTAACATTTAACAATGCTTCCATTACATTGCCAGTTACCGTAAAAACGCCATCAACAGTTGGTCCGCCAGATTTTTCATACATTGACATTACTTTTTTTGCTGACATCGGAAAATCTAAAAACCAATTAGAATCTCTTAAAAATAATTTTACTTGAATCAATCTTAATGGTTCTGGCGCAATTATTTTTTCCATTAAATTGCCATCCAAATTATATGGACCTTCAATTTTAATATTTTTTATTTTGCCAGAATCAATATCAACCAAAGCATATGTTCCCATAAAACCGCCAGTTGGCCTTAATTCTCTATTATTCTCAAATAATACTAGATATCTTTTTGCGCCCTTATGTCCAAGCATCTGCAAAAAATAATCCGAATAGGAAACTAATGTTTTTAAATCGGAACTTATTTTAGGTAAATTATCTTTGATTGTTGCAATTTTTGGTCCAACATCTGACGGCAAATCAGAAATTTTTACATTTTTTAAATCAGAATTAGCTGTGTCTAACTTACCAATTGCTAAATTCAAATTATTTGTTGCTTCAGATAATAATTCTGTTAATGAAGATTTCTGATTGCTATCAGAATTTCCTGGCAAACTGATAAAACTGCCTAAATCATTAAAAGGCGTTACTGCTAAAGTCACGTATTCTCCTGCTTTTGACAAATTAGCGCCAGCAGAAAGTAAATTATCGCCTGATCTAACAGCTGATGCTCCAGGCATAATTTTCAACATTGAAGTCAGTACTTCTCCATACTGATTCAAATCTTTTTGAGCATTCAAGAATCTATCGCCTGCCACGCCAAATTTATATGATGCCATTTCAAAATCTGTACTAGTTGCAGAATTTGTTGCTGATCCCATATATTGATAAGCAACTAAAGCATCACTTAATATTTTTGATTTCGTATCTTTAGCTTGGGTATTAAAAAAATCTAATCCCTTAACTCCTGAAAACAGAACAACACCCACAAAAATAAAAGCAATTATAGAAAATCCTAGTCCTTTATTAAATCTATTTCTGAATAATAACAAATAATCGACTTTTGGTTTTTGTTGCCTTGACATCTGTTTCTTGATTAATCTTCCTTGCTCTAATCCTTGTTGTCCTAACTGCTGTTTTTGTAAAAATATTTTTTTACGCAACATTTCTTTTTCTTTTTGCTTTTTCTGCTCAACCTCCTGCTTTGCCAGCAACCATCTCTTTTTTGATTCTCTTTTCTCCAATTCTTTTTTTAGCTTTAAATTCTGCTTCTGTAATAATTTAGCTTTTTTCAACTCTTGTATCTGAGCTCGCTTTTCAAATTTCAATCTTTTAATTTCAGCTAGTTTTTTATTCCTTAATATCTTCTTTTCAGCTTGTCTTTGCAACCAAGATTGGCCAAAAGACATCTTCTTCGCTTTTGATTTCGAATCTTCAATAACCAACGGCTTCTCATTTTTTTCTGCTTGCGACAAGACGTTGCAATGCAACGTCTCTACAGATTGCTGTAAAACAACTGGCTTTGCGTAATCATTATGTTTAACCAAAATCTTCTCGTCGTCATTGCTCTCTGACAAAATTGGCCTCTCCGTTACTTGCGGTTTCTGAATTTTCTCTTTTATCTGTTCTAGATTTAAACTCTCCTTTTGTTCTACAATTTCCGGCTTCTCATCAACAACATTTTCTTCTCTTTTACAAGACTTTAAATTAATTAAATCTTTTTCTATTCTTATCTTTTCTTCTTCTTTTCTAGCTTTAGCAATTTCACGCAAATCTAAAATCTCCGGACCATTATTAAAGTCCGCCACATCGCCAATAATCCTAAATTTGTTTTTGTTTAACATAACTCCAAAAATCTCTGCCAAAGCAAAGTTTCTGATATGTCTATATTATAAAACAAAATAACATAATAGTGAACAATAAAAAAAACCACTGAAAGTGGTTAAATTGTCAATAGTTACCTTAAAAAATACTTATTATAGAATTGATTCATATACGGCTAATGTTTCCTTTGCGCATCTTTCCCAACTATATTTCTTCACTTGTTCCAAACCCAACCTCTTCATCTCGTCCCGTAGAATATTATCATTCAAAACTCTTAAAATAACATTGGCGATATCCTCATCATTTTTTGGATCAAAATATCTTGCTGCATCTCCCAAAATCTCCGGTAAACAAGAAGTTTTAGAAGTCACGACTGGCAATCCATAACTCATTGCCTCCAAAGGAGGCAATCCAAAACCTTCTATGAATGATGGAAAAACATACAAAGACGCATTTTGATATAATCCTGCTAACTCGCTATCTTTCGCAAAACCAAAAAAGATAACTTCACCAGAATCAAGCAAACCTAAATCTTTTGCCAAATCCTGCAATCTTTGGTAAAAATAATCTTTTTTGCCAACCAACACTAATTGATAGTCAAAATTATTATTTCTAAGCTTTTTAAAAACTTTTAATAACCTCTCTAAATTTTTATGCGGATATGCATTGCCGACATAAAGTAAATATGGTTTTTTAATCTTATGTAATTTTAAGAAATCTTTATTTTCTACTTCTTTTTCAAGATTAATTTTTTCACAAGACTCATAAGTTACAACAATCTTTTCATTATCCAAATCAAAATGTTCAATCAATCTTTTTTTGGTATATTCTGAAACAGTAATCACTTTTTTGGCTTTCTTTACAGCAGAACTAATCACTTTTTTATAAGCCATATTTTTCAAAGCATACTTTATTGGCCCCAAAGTTGTCGCTCTTTTTGTTGGAAAATCTAAAAGAATCAAATCATGAACCGTCACTACAAAATTACCTCGATATAATAACGGCACATTAAAATGCGGAAAATGGACCAGATCAAAATTGCCTTTTTTCAATAATTTTGGCATTCCTCTTTGTTCACTCAACGTATACCATTTAAAATCAGCCAGAGCTTTTTTGAAATTTTTATTTTCTACTATATAATGATCAAAATTTTCTTTGCGCAAAAAAATAGTGTAATCATTTTTTTGATCAACTTTTTCCAGATACTTTATTAATTTTTCTGTATATCGCCCGAGACCTTTGCCAAATGGGCCAAAGAATCTGGCGTCGATTGCTATTTTCATAAAAAACTCTAAGCACTAATTTCTAAATCCTAAACAAATCCAAAACTTAAATACCAAAATTCAAAAACTAACGTCGGTTTTTAATTTTTTAGTTTTGAGCATTTAAATTTGTTTAGAATTTAGATATTAGGATTTTGTGCTTAATGATTCAAACACCTTCAACGTCTCCTTCGCACATTTTTTCCAATCAAATTTTAAAATTTGTTTCTTGCCTTCAGCAATCAAATATTCCCGTAATTTTTCATCATCCAATCCTTGCTTCATTGCTTCAAAAATTTCATTAACATTATACGGATCAATCAATATTGCTGCTTTCTCACAAACTTCCGACAAAGATCCAACATTAGAAGTCACGACTGGACAGTCAGCTGACATTGCTTCCAATGGCGGAAAACCGAATCCTTCATAAAAAGATGGATAAACAAACAATTTTGCTAAGCTATATAAAGCAGCTTTATCCTTCTCATCAACATAGCCCAAAAATATTATATCATTTTTAAATTTAGATTGCTCATACACTTTTCTCACTCTTTTTTCAAGCCAACCGCCTGATCCAGCAATAACAAGTTTTAGATTTGAGAGGTGAGAAATGGGAAATGAGATATGGGAAAACTTCAATAATTCGAAAGCTTCAATAAGTCCAACAATATTTTTGCGTGGCTCCATGGCACCTAAAAACAAAACAAAATTATTTGGTAAATTATATTTTTTCTTAATATCTAATATCCGAATATCAGAATTTTCGAATTTCTCAATTCCAGAATATACAACATGCACTTTTTCTTTATTCACGTCATATTTAGTTATTAAATCACTAGCTGTTGATTGCGATACGCAAATAACTGCATCAGATTTTATAATCTTTTTCTTCGGTCCAACAATATTATGCCAAAATCTTCTTTTCAAAGAATAGAATCTCTTAAAATAATCAAAAGATAAATCATGAATCGTTGTTACAAATTTGCATTTCGGAGAAATTGCAGAAAACAAAATATTAGGCGCAAAAAAAATATCCAAATTATTGATCAATTTATCAATCTTCGGATACTTCAAAAGCCAGAAACTAGTATTTAAAATTTTGTTAGGATAATTGAATTTGCAAACTTTTACATTAGGAAATTTTTCAAATTCAGAGACATCTAGACTATTTTTTTTATAAGCATTGCAAAAAAGTTTGTATTGATTTTTTTTATCAATTACAAATAAATTACGCATTAAATTAATCAAGTACTGCTGAACACCGCTTCTTTTCCCTTCCATCAAAGATCTGATATCAATACCGATTATCATACTTAAAAAAATAAAAACATAAAAATTTTAAAACCAAATCAAGAATTCAATTGTTCGCACTAGCGGGAGACAGAAACACCCACACCGTCAAGGGCATCGACAGGCCTCCAACAAATCACATCCGCGCCAAGGGAATCACAGCGCCCAGCACGGACCAACCTCCCATCAGACGAGCGCTTTGCAGTCCTAGCATATTTAGTCAATCCGCTTTTGTTAGCAGCATGAATAAAAATAATTTCGAAAGGATTAATCCGGTATTTCTTATTAATCCTTAGTTCTGATAGTTGCTTTCCAGCTTTTTTCCAGTTCGTTGCCATTAATCGTTCTAATTTTGCTAATCTTTCATCACTGCATTCTTTTAATTCATCAGCTGTAGCTAAATTGTTTTGCCTCAAATATTCTCTAAAAAATCTTGTTTCTTCAATATAGCTCTTGTTATTTGATCCTTCGATATTGCCACGGCTTAATAACTTCCAAGATAGAGGATTGGAATCAGAAGTAAAGAATTCTTCATTTTTGTACCAACTTGTATCGAATAATAATTTACCCGAACCTCGTCTTGTCATTTCTGGCTGGAATTTGTCATTCAGACTTTTCATTGTTACTTTTGTTCCATCTTTGAATTTATCTGGAAAAAGAAAAAGTTGAAATCTCTGCCTTAATTCTTCTCTTAGTGTTCTCTTGATTAAATCTTTGATTTGCGGATCAGCTAGCTTTTCTCTGAGCATTTGATTAATTCTTTGTCTTTGTTTAGGAGTATATTCAAATAGCTTCTCACCGCTTTCTAGAGTAAAATGTCTTTCTATCTCATCTGGTCCCATATAGCTCTCGCCAAACAATCTTTTTGCTTCTAATCTTGGATCTGATTCGATTAATCTGTCCAATGCTTGTTCTAAATCTAGAACTTCTCCTGCTGTTACATTCTCATCTCGCTCCACTTTTTCTGCTAAATTACCAACAACATCAACGAAATTCTTTGATTCTGGAGTTTTAGCAATTTCAAAACCTGGAGCTTTTTCTCCAGTTTCTTTTTGAATATCAGCTAATTGTGATGGCTGTTCTGGTGATCTTGGCACAAATATATAAAAATAAAATGACAGAACAATATCCCTTCTTTAATTTTGCATCAATCAGCGTCACATCAGCGTTAGAAATCAGCGTAAAATCAGCGCTTGCCTAATCTGTCTCGCTAAAGTATTCCCAAAGAAAAGCCAATCCAATGCCAACAAACAATCCAGCAACAAGACCAATCAAAGCCAACATCAATGGACTATATTTTACTTCCGTAATTATTGGATCTTCAGAAATCACATCAAAAGCATTTTTTTGCTCATTTGTAACTTCCAAATTCGCCACTTTATTTTTCATTACCGCAACAGTTGCTTTAGATAATTTTTCTAAATCTTGTCTATTTTTATTTACCAATCTCATTTCCACTTGATGAGCAGAAACTTGTTTTGGTTTAAATTTCTTTGCATCTTTATAAATATCGTCTGGAGTTACCTTTGCTTCTGTATAAATTTCCTGGACAATATTCGGAGTTTGCAACCAGCCAGCTACAGTGTTGGAAACAATTTCAACTGCCTTGCCAGCATAATAATTATCATACTGATAATCAACTGTTGCTTCTTTATTTACGCGATGAAAAGACATTGAAATGTTCGAACTAAAAGCTTGAGGTTTTACATAAGCGTAAATCAGTGCCGTTAAACCACACAAAACAATACAGGCAATTATTGTAAATTTGTGCCTTAAAATTACTTGAATATAATTTTTTGGATGCATATAGTTTATTTAAATTAATTAATCGCTAATCATTTGCTAATTTTTGCAAATTATTTGCCAATAATAAAGTAGTATTTATTCCAATATCATCAGATAAGTCTGAATTAACAATGCGACAAACATTTACTTTTTTACCTCTAAAATTAACTAACAAACCTAATTTATATTTTCCAACTTTTAAATATCTTAAAACTTGTCTTTTATCTTCGGGAGTAAGAAACATTTTTGATTTAGCTTCCAAAATAATTTGATTATTTATAACAAAATCAACTCGATTGCCTCCAATCTTTCCATTTTTGCTATAAAATAAAATCTCTTTCTCTCGTTCATATTTTATCTTTTCTCCTTTAAATTCAACTTCTAGTCCATCTTTATATTGAATTTCTTTACAAGCCGGACCTAAAAGATTATGAATAGCATAACACAATCCTACGATTCTATAACTTAAATCTTTATATATTAACCCCTCCATATTATTAAAAAATTAGCAAGCAATTAGCAAATTATTAGCAAAAATTAGCAAATGATTAGCGATTAGTTAACTAACCTTATAATAATCTTCCCTTTTATTCTTGAAATTTTTATATGAATCAAAAATATATTTTTCTATTCTGTCTTTGAACAATTTGATATCAAAATCCAATGCGCGCTTTCTTATTTCCTCTGGATTAAAATCTTCTTCTTTAAAGTCTCTCACAGCATCAACCAAACTCCATGGAGATTGATCTTCAAACAGGATACCGGTTTTCCCAGGAATTACTGTTTCTACAGCTCCGCCTTTTTTATAAGCAATAACTGGCCTTCCAGATGCCATTGCTTCCAAAGCAGTAATACCAAAATCTTCTTCTTGTGGATGTATAAAAGCTCTACATCTTGAAAGATAATATGCTTTTTCTTTATCAGATACAGGACCTAAAAATTCGATATTATCATTTGCCATTTTTTTCAAAGTCTGTAATTCCTCGCCAGTTCCAATAACTTTCAAAGGCAATCTCAAAGCATTAAAAGCTTCAACAACTAAATCAACCCTTTTATAAGGACGAAGTCTTGAAACAACCAAAAAATAATCATCAATGTCATTAGAAATATAATACTTGCCTGTCTCAACAGGCGGATATATAATATCGCTTTTTCTTTTATAATATTTTTCAATTCTTTCAGAAACAGTTTTTGAATTAGCAATCATTTTATCAACTCTTTGCGCCGCTAATTGGTCCCAAGTTCTAATCTTTTGCAAAACCAAAGGCAACATTTTTTTAATAACGCCAGGCTGTTTTATTTCTTCAGTGTAGCTATGAGTATCATTCCAAAGATATCTTGTTGGAGAATGAACATAGCTTATATGCAAAGTCTCTGGTCTAACAATCACGCCTTTTGAAAATGCAGAACAATCAGACAAAACAATGTCATACTTTGAAAAATCAAACTGCTCAATAGCTGCTGGCATCATTGATATATACCACTTGTATTGCTTCACACCAAAAGGCAAACGCTGAATAAAAGAAGTTTTGATGTTCAGATGTTTGAAAACACCGCGAGTTTCTTTTTCATCGTAAGTGATAGTATATACTGGAGCTCTTGGAAAAATTTCATGAAAAATTTCCAAGACCTTTTCAGCCCCGCCAACTTGATTTAAAAAATCATGTACTAAAGCGACCTTCATATTAAAATTTTTAATTATCAATTTCTAATTTCTATTAAATTTCTAATTACTTAATTTTCAAACCTTAACAATAGTTTCGTCAAGAGTTTAAAAATTTATTCATTTAAAATTTAATAGAAATTTAAAATTAGAAATTAGAAATTCGTTACGCTGCTCCTCTCATTGTTAGAACAATAAGTATTGTCTTCAAGAAAATCTGTAAATCTAACAACAAAGACCAACTCTCAATATAATAAGTATCCAATCTGACTTCTTCATTGAAACTAAGATCTGAAGCTCCAGAAACTTGCGCCATTCCTGTCATTCCAGGCTTAATTTCTAAAACTCGTCTTTGATGTTTTGTATATTTTTCTACTTCTTGCGGTTCATGCGGTCTTGGACCGATCAAGCTCATCTCGTTGCGAACAACATTCATTAACTGTGGCAATTCATCAATTCTTGTTTTTCTCAAAAACCCGCCAATTCTTGTAACTCTTGGATCATCTTTCATCTTGAATAACGGACCCTTTCTCTCGCTGTATTTCAATAGCTCTTCTTTCATTTTATGAGCATTCTTAACCATTGATCTAAATTTAAAAATATAGAATTCTCCATCTTTTTTAACACGTTTCAGTCTCACAAACACAGGACCTCTTGAATCAATTTTTACAATTATAGAAACTATCAAAAAAATTGGTGACAAAATCAACAATAGAATAACAGCAATAATTACATCAACGATTCTTTTAATTATTCTGCCCCATCCATCCAATGGTGTTCTTTTTAAACAAACAATCGGCACGCCATAAAAAGTTTCTACATCAATGTTTGTTGCCTGAGTCCCAAAAAGATCCGGAGCATATTTAAAATCAATCTTTCTTTCATCAGCAAAATCAATCAAAGATAAAACCTGACCTTTCGACAATTTTGGATCAATCTGAATAATTTCATCTATGCCTTTTCGTTGTGATATTCTCTCCAATGTTCCTTCAACTGTCTCATCGAAACTTTTAATTCTTGCAACAACTTTGTAGCCAGAATATTTTTTTTCTGTTAAATATTTAACAATGCTTTGACTGATTGGATTAAGGCCAACTAAAACAACTCGATGAACGCCAATATTGAAACGATAAAGCCATTTTTTGAAAATCTTCACAAATTGACGAGCAGTAACAACATAAACAATGCTGAAAAACCAAACCACTAGAACAATAAAACGCGAACCAAATAATTCTTGAGAAAAAAACAAATATGCAAATATTGCCGCCATGCCAGTTGAGACTGCAACAAACACTAGATAGAGATCATCAACAAATCTTCTTTTCTTTTTTACATCATAGAGTCCCAAAAAAGAAAAAATCAATAACCAAGTTAAAGCAATAACAGCAACAAAAACAATATAATGCGAAAAAGGCAAATCAAATTTTACTTCTCTAATATCAACAAAATAAGTAGTAAACCTCAAAAAATAGGCAGAAATTGCTGCCAAAACAAGCATTATAAAATCCAATGGAACTAATACAGCTGTAAAAAATAACTCGGATCGTTTCATGTTAACAAAAGATAGTTATTAGAAAATAATTAACTGTAAACTATTAATATTCTAACCTTAAACATAAAAAAAATCAACAAGCCCTTGTTGAAAACATTTGTGATATTTGTGGTGAATTTGTGTACATTCGCGATTAAAAAACTCAAGTAAGTCTATAAGCCAGGTTCTGTAGAATCGCGAATTTGCACAAATATAGCACAAATATCACGAATACCATTTGTGAAAAATTTGTGTAAATTCGCGATTCAGTGATTATCTCTCTAGGCTGGCAATCGCTTGCCAGCTCAAGCCCCAGTTTTATATTGGGTTGCATCAGGTAGAGTTTGCCCTATTGTTATGTCACCATAACAATCTGTGGTCTCTTAAACCACTCTTTTCACCCTTACCTAGCACATAAATGCGCTAGGCGGTATATGTCTCTGTGGTACTTGTCCTAGGTTCAAAATAATCAGTTCTCTTAAGAAGAACAGATTACTTTTTATCCTTGGTTCCATTTCGGAACTACCACTTAATTCGGAAGTCGGAAATCGGAGCTTCGGAAATCGGAACGATCCGACCTCCGACATCCGATATCTGACTTCCGAATTGATGCCCGGACTTTCCTCTCCTCACCACTTTTACATAGCGAGAAGCAATCACTCAACTTACTTGAGTCAAATTATGATATCAAATAAACACAATTTTGTCAATACAATTTTATAGGCTTGATTAAGCCATAAAACAACAAAACAAGAAAATAATAAAACTATTTAGCAATTTCCAAATCAATCGCTCAACTTTACGAACTTTATAACTTTATGAACTTTATAACTTTTAACTCTCCGCCTTATCAAGAGCTTCATTAACCAATCTATCGGCTTCCTTATTTTTTTCACGCAGTATGTGCGTAAATTTCACGCTTTCAAAATCTTTGATTAATCCTTGAACAACCGAAAACAAAGGCTTCATGTTTTTATTTTTGACTTTATATTGTCCTTTCAATTGTTTTACTACTAACTCGCTATCCAAATAACAATGAACAGATTTTGCTTTATAATTTTGCGCTTCCTGCAAACCAACAATCAACGCATTATATTCAGCCTGATTATTTGTTGCCTCACCAATAAATTCAGAAACTTTTTCAACTGCTAAACCATCAGAATTATAAATAACAACCCCAATTCCTGCTGGCCCAGGATTACCTCTTGATCCTCCATCAGTATAAATATCTAATTCTTTTGTTTTTTTACTGTCTATATAATCTGTTGTTGACATTTTATTTTATTAGTTATTGATATTTAATTATACCAAAAAATAAAAAAAGCCGTAAATAATAATTACGGCTTTGTAAATTAGAGATGGTATTAGAGAAATCAATTAGAGATTTTATTAGAGAAGTTATTTAACCCCAATCGCAAAATATTGAGTCTTGACCGGAAAATTAGTGAAATATTTAACAATGAATTTCTTATTCTTTTTTATAACTTTGGCATCAGTAAAGACTGAAGTAATATCTTTCCAAGAAGTGCCTTGTTTGTATTTCATAATTAAATTTGATTTTGTCGCTGATTTATTTTTCTTTAAAAATTTCTTTAAATTTTTCTTGGTATAATTAAACGAAACTTTAATTTTAAATTTCTGTGATGATTTTTTAACTTTATATTTATAAAGATTAGTTGTTAATTTCCAATTTTTCAAAAATGTTTTATTTGGATATTTGCTTAGTTTATTCCATTTCATCCAATATTTATTATTCTTGATTAATTTTGTTGGAAGTTTCGTAAAATTAATTGCTAAATCTTGACCAGAAATAGATTGATTATCTAATCCCTGCATCAAAACAACTCGCTCTCCTTTTTCAAGATTATATTCTTGTTGTTCTAAAACATCAAAAGTATATTTCCAAACGATAGCATTATCACCGCTAGTTCCTCCAGCATAAATAGAACCATCAAAAGCTCTGACCAAAGAAGAAACAGCTCCGCCATATAAAGCTCCTGTGATATCCATCCATGCGCCTGCTGAATATTTCCAAACCTTAGCTGGACCAGCAGAAGTGCCGTCTCCTCCCGCATAAATTGAACCATCAGCCCCTTGCGCTAAAGTAAAAATACTAGATCCTAAAATAGTTCCCGTAATATCTTGCCATGCGCCTGCTGAATATTTCCAGACTCTCGCCCAAGGATAATCATTGCTCTTTCCTCCTGCATAAAGAGTGCCGTCCGCCGCTTGAATTAAAGAACTAATCGAAGATCCTGACAAAGCTCCTGTAACATCTGTCCATACGCCTCCTGAATAATTCCAAACTTTGGCAGAAGTACTGCTGCAAACCACCGAATCAATACAACGAAATCCTCCCGCATAAATCGAGCCATCTGCCGCTTGAATTAAAGAACTAATCCGAGTTTCTAATGAAGTTCCCGTAATATCTATCCATGCGCCTGCTGAATATCTCCAGACTTTTGCTGAACTAGAAGAAAAATCATATCCTCCCGCATAAATTGAGCCATCTGTCGCTTGAATTATAGAAAAAATACTAGATCCTGATAAATTTCCTGTCTTATCTACCCACGCGCCCGTCGCCGCGTTCGTCAAACTAATTTTACCGAAACAAAACACAAAAAGAACTACAACAAACAAAAACCATATTTTTTTTCTCATTTTTATTTTATTTTTAAAATATTTCTTAACAATTTAACAATAGAACAATTTAGCAACTTAATCAATCCGAAAATCAATCAATCTAAGTTGTAAGATATGTTCTCCATTCCACTCATTGCAATCAAGCTGAAAAACAATATCCATCCGCTTATCACTGCTTAATTCTTCTAAACGATGCCCGTGATTAAAACCAATTACATCAAAAATTCGACTATCAGAATCAAATTTAATTTTCATTTTCAAATGTTTTTTTGTTTTACCAACATTGTAAGCATTTACAACTTGAATATCTTTTGCCAAAAAAACTGGTTTTTGATTTCCAATTCCATGCGGTTCAAAATCTAATAGTTTTTCGTACAGATTCCAATTTACATCTTTAAAATCAACTTCACTATCTATTTCAATCACTGGCTGTAAATCTTTTTCAGTCAATATATCATCCGCCAATTTTTCTAGTTTATGATGAAACTTTTCAAAGTTTTCATTTTTTAAAGAAAATCCAGCTGCTTGTTTATGCCCACCATATTCTAATAGCAAATCTTTGCAAGACGAAATTGCAGAAATAATATCAAAAGCTGGAATGCTTCTAGCTGAACCAACAGATTCAATCAAACCTTTGCCACAAATCAAAGTTGGCCGATTATATTCCTCGCAAATTTTGCCAGCAACAATTCCAACAACACCTAATGGCCATTTCCAACCAGATGCCATCAATACTTTTTGATTTTTGACATCACCAATTTTCTTTTTTGCCTCATCAACTAATTTGCTTGTCAAAGCTTGACGACTTGAATTCGTTTTATCAATTTTTTTAGAAAGCCAAACCGCCTTGTCTAAATCATCAGTAATTAACAACATATACGAAGCTGAAGCTCGATCCATTCTACCAGCTGAATTAATTCTTGGTGCAATTGCAAAACCAACTCTATCACTATCAACAGTTTTAGCATCAACTCTGGCAATTTGCATTAAACTTTGCAAACCAATTCTTTTCGTCTCTTTTATTATTTTTAATCCATATTTAACTAACGTCCTATTTTCAGAAATAATTGGCGAACAATCTGCAATCGTTCCAATCGTCACAAGATCAAGCAAACTCTTTTCAAAATCATTAGAGATCGCATTCGAAGATATTCGAGATTTTATTCGAGAAAAAATAGCCTGTGCCAACTTAAATGTAATTCCCACTCCCGCCAATTCTTTATACGGATATTTATCGCCATTTCTTTTCGAGTCAACAACAATATATTTTTCATCATAATCGTACGGTACATTATGATGATCGGTAATCACACAATCAATCCCATATTTTTCTTTTGCATAATCAATCTCTTCTCTATTTGAAACACCACAATCACAACTTACAATTAATTTAATATCTTTTTTTGCCAGCCAATCAATTGCTTTTTTATTCATACCATAGCCTTCTGAAACTCGATCAGGAATATAAACCTGTCCAGCTAAACCAATTTTCTTGAACAATTCCGTCAGCAAAACAGACGAAGTCACTCCGTCTGCATCATAATCGCCAAAAATTCCCACTCGCTCTTTATTTTTTAATGCCTGCAAAATTCTATCAACTGCCCGATCCATATCTTTCAGTAAAAAAGGATCGTATAAATCTTGAGAATAATCTGGATTAAAAAATTCATCAATTTTTTCTTGATTACTAATTCCACGATTATATAACAATTGCAAAACTATAGAATCGAATTCTGGAAATTTATTAATAAAATCTTCACTAACTTTTTCTTTTACCTGCCAAAGTTTATCCATATAATTAATAAAATTATAAATCCTAAACTCTAAATCCTAAACAAACCCAAAATTCAAATTTCCAAACTCAAAAACGACAACGTCTAGTTTTGAAAATTTATATTTTTGTTCTTTGAATTTGTTTAGAATTTAGAATTTTGTGCTTAGAATTTTCTTCGCAATCATCAATTCTTCATCAGTTTTAATTGCTTTTACTTCAACATTATTCAAAAATGACAAACCATTGCAAACAGCTTCACGAGTCAAAGAATCGCCTGACCCAATTGATCCAGTAAAAACTAAAACATCAAGTCCGCCCAAAATAGCATAGTAAGAGCCAATATATTTTTTTATTCTATAAACAAAAATATCAAAAGCCATTTTTGCCAATTTATCATTAGCTTTAACTTTTTCTAAAACTTTCAGCCAATCTGTCTCACCACACAATGCCAAAATTCCAGATTTAAAATTCAGAATCTCTTCAATTTGATCAACGCTTAAATTTTCTTTTTTCATTAAATATGTCACAATTGCCGGATCAATATCACCGCATCTGCTCATCATCACTAGTCCTTCAAGCGGAGTAAATCCCATTGAAGTATCAACGCTTTTTCCATTTTCAATTGCACAAATCGAACATCCGCCACCCAAATGACAAGAAATAATTTTACGAGAATTGTGAATAGAGAATTGAGAATTGAGGACTTTTGTTTCGTTCTTCTCTATTCTCAATTCTAAATTCTGTATTCTCGTCATAACATATTCGTGTGAAATTCCATGAAACCCATATCTTCTAATCCCATAGTCCTTCAAATATTTATCACTAATCCCATACCTCCACGCCTTTTCTGGAATACTTTGATGAAACGCCGTATCAAAAACAGCAATATTTAAAACATTTGGCAATAATTTCATCGCTGCCTTAATTCCCATTAAATTTGCAGGATTATGTAATGGCGCCAATTTACTCACTTCTTCCAAATCTTTCAAAACATTATCATCAATTTTAGTTGGCTCAATAAACTTCGTTCCGCCATGAACAACTCGATGTCCAATTTTTATTATATTATCTTTATAGTCTTTTATTTCTTCCAAAACAATTCCTAGAGCTTGCTCATGATTTTTTACTTTATTCTCACCAATGTGTTCGATATATCCAGATTTAATCGTCTTCAAATTATTTGTGCTATTTGTGCTTAATTCGTGCAAATTAGAGAATAGCTTGTATTTCAAAGAAGTTGAACCTGAATTTATGACTAATATATATTTCATAAGATTAAATTAATTTTTCCACTTTTTCTTTTAGACTGTCAGACATATCAATCTGCTCATTTCTATCAAATTCATCCAATAATCTTGCCAAATTTGGCGTCAAATTTTCTAATCTATCCAAACCAATACTGCGTCCATTTTGACACATACTTCTTATTTGAGCTTCAGAAACATTTCGTAAATTCCACAAAACTATACCGTTGCCAATCTTCTGACCAAATATCGCTGCAATTTCATCAGAAATTGACGTTAGATTGGCCAAGTGTAATAATCCTCGTCGCTTACATAATATTCTCGCTATATCTTGAGTAATATAAGTCAACCTAGAAATTCGTTCAAAATGACCATCTTCAATCTCTCGAAAAATCCCAGTATTGTGTTCAATATCTAGTACTTTTTTCAATTCCGCAATTGTCATCGTCTCACCTTTTGCCCCAAAATTAACTTTCAATCTTCCCAAAGCTTCATCAAGCCCAATTAACTTTTCAATTTGAATATTTCGATCACTCTCTAAATCACCAGCTAATTGGTCAACCTGACTTACGACTTCATCTAATTCTGACGTTCTCGCCAATTCTAAACCAGGAGCTTTCTTGGCTTCAGATTCAACAATATCTGCTTGACTAATTTTTTCGCCGAAATGTTCTATCATAAAAATTTCTTTAACAATCTAAAAGATTAAACCTGAATTTATTACCAAAATATATTTTTGCATATAAAATTATTAATTAATGTCCCATAATTCTAGGAAATTTGAACTGAGGAAAAAGTTCTTTTAATTGATCAATCTGCTTACCATTCATAATAATTCTTCCAGCACATTGGTTTATAGTTATCACTAAATCCCTATCAACTCGCGCAATATCCAAACCCCGCAAACTAATCGTATTAGTTTTTGCTAAAAGACTTCGCAATTGTCCTCCAGTTAAAATATTTAATTTTGACAATCGAATATTTATACCTTCTGCTCGACCCAAAACTTCAGCCACCTCATCAGTCATTACTTCAAGACTATTCAAAGACATGGACTGATTTGGCTTGAAAACAGATACCAACTTTCTTGCTATGCCAGGAGTAAGATAAGTAACTTCATCAATTCCATTAGCTTTATTTTGTTCAACTGCACGCTCTATTTTTCCATAAATTCTTGCATTCTCTGCAACATCTGGTACCTTTTTTAATTCAGCAATTGTCATAGTTTCGCCTTCCACGCCAAAATTAACTCTCAATTTTCCCAAAGCATCGTCAAGTCCAATCAGCTTTTCAGCTTTTATATTTCGATCATTTTTTAAATCATCAGCAATTTCATCAGCTCGACTTACAAGCCCATCTAATTCTTTTGATCTCGCCAATTCTAAACCAGGAGCTTTCTTGGCTTCAGATTCAACAATATCCTTCTCACTTATTTTTTCACCAAATTGTTCTTTCATAAAATTATTTACAAATTTCTACTCAGCTTTAGCTGAAGGGTTGTGGAGCTTTAGCTCCAGGTACGAAAGCTAAAGCTTTCAAACCCCTTGGCTAAAGCCAGGTAGAAATTAAACAACTAACTCCCCGACATCTCCATTTTCAACACCAGCCGCATTTGCTTCATCAGTATCAATCTGAAAAAAGAATTGAAAATTTTCTTTAACTCTAACAACAACATTATCAAATAATAATCCTCGATCTCCTAGACAAGAAACAGAAACTCTTTGCCCATTTTCTAAATTTAATTCTTTGGCTTTACCAATAGATATATGAACATGTCTCATCACAATGATCATGCCTTCCAATAAATCAACGGAGCCGTTAGGACCAACTAATTTTACAGGTGCAGAACCAACAACATCACCAGAAACACACAAAGGAGGAATATTGCCTAGCATAAAACCATCTGTTTTCGAAACTTCTATTTGAGTTTTTGATCGAACAGGTCCGATAATCCTGACATTTTCAATTTTCCCTTTTGGTCCCACAACTTTCAAAGTTTCTTCACAGGCAAATTCACCTTCTTGCGACAAACCTAACTTTTTTGTTAATTTATGATCTTTTCCAAAAAGTTGATCTAAATGTTCTTGGCTCAAATGAATATGTCGAGCACTGACTTCAATTTTTATTTTCATAATTAAAAATTAATATCTTTATATCGCTTTAGTTAAATCAATTCCTATCATCTCTACCGGTTTTTCAATTCCCATTAATGCTAAAATTGTTGGCGCCACATCAGCTAAAGCTCCAGTCGGTGATTCCAAGCTCAAATCAGTATTATCAGATTTTCGTTCCAATCCTTTGCCAATTAAAATCAAAGGCACTGGATTTGCAGTATGTTGTTTCTCTGATTTACTAGTTTGCAGATTAATTTTTTCCTCGCAATTACCATGATCAGCTGTCAAAACTACAACGCCATTATTATTCAAAACTTCTGTCACAATTTTTTTTAAACAAGAATCAACAAAATCCAAACCCTTTATTGTTGCAGAAATATTTCCGGTATGCCCGACCATATCTGGATTAGCGAAATTAATTAAGATAAAATTATATTTTTCTTTTATTGCTTTCATTACTTCTTCAGTTACACCTTGCGCCGACATTTCTGGTTTCTGGTCATAAGATTCTACTTTTGGCGAGGCTACAACTTTGTGAATTTCTCCTGCAAAAGGTTCTTCTTGTCCGCAATTAAAAAAGAAAGTCACATGCGCAAACTTTTCTGTCTCTGCAACATGAAATTGTTTTAAATTATTTTTGCTAATTGTTTCTGACAAACCATTTGGAGTTTCTTTCTGCTGAAAGGCAATATTTTTGCATAATCCTTTTTTATATTCTGTAAAACAAACAAAAAATAAATCTTCTATTTTTTCACGTTTAAAACCTTTAAAATCATCGCTAACAAAAGCTTCAGTAATTTGCCTGGCTCGATCAGTTCTATAATTAAAAAATATTATTGAATCGCCTTTAGAAATCTTAGCTACTGGTTTTTCTTTTGTTCCAATCACAACTGGCTCCACCTGCTCATCATAAACTTTGTGAGCATAAGAATCTTTAATTGCCGTAATTGGATTCGCAAAAAACTTTGGTTCCGACGCTCCGACGCTCCGACGCTCCGACGCTCCGACCATCGCATTATAAGCTTTTTCAACTCTGTCCCAATTATCATCACGATCCATTACATAATATCTACCGCTCATTGTTGCAATTTTGCCAACTGAAAACCATCCGCTCGTTTCTTCTTCAATTTTTGTAATCATATCTATGCCTGAATCCTTTGGCATATCTCTACCATCCATAAAACAATGAATATATACTTTTTTTATTTTATTCTGCTTAGCTAATTTCAATAACGCAAACAAGTGTTCAATATGCGCATGAATACCCCCAGAGCTGACCAAACCCATCAGATGTAAACTACTCTTATTTTTTTTAACATGCTCAATCGCACCCATTAAAGCTTCATTTTTAAAAAAAGTCTTATTTAAAATTGCTGTATTTATTAATGGCAAGCTTTGATAAGAAATTCTGCCTGCTCCCAAATTGCCATGACCAACTTCTGAATTTCCCATATCCCTCCATGGCAAACCAACTTCCTCGCCAGAAGCTTGAATTGTTGTATGAGTATAATTTTTTAGTAACTCATTATAATATGGCATCTTTGCTTGCATAACACAATTTCCCTTGCTTGGTGGAGCAATACCAAATCCATCCAAAATGATTAAAACTGCTTGTTTATATATCATAAAAATTTTAAATTTTAAATTTTAATTGAATTTTAAATAATATAATTTTAAAACAAACGTCAAAAAACATTTTTGAAATTAATATTTTAAAATTTATTTAAAATTTGAAATTATAAATTAAAAATTATTTAAGCTTCTCCTCAATCTCCATCAACCGATTATATTTGCAAACTCTTTCACCACGAGACAAGGAACCAGACTTGATCTGTGCGGCATTAGTTCCAACACAAAGATCAGCAATAAAAGTATCAGTTGTCTCGCCAGAACGATGCGAAACCATTGTTGCATAGCCTTTTGATTTTGCTAATTTTATACATTCAAAAGTTTCCGTCAAAGTACCAATTTGATTTGGTTTTATCAAAACAGAATTTGCGCAATTTTCAACAATACCTTTTTTTACTCTTTCAATGTTTGTTACAAACAAATCATCACCAATTATTTGAATTTTATCTCCTAACTTTTCAGTAATTTTTTTAAAACCTTCCCAATCATCTTGAGCGAGAGGATCTTCAATGCTTTTTATTGGATATTTGCTAATCCAATCCGAAAACATCGCTATTAAATGATCTGATTCAATGCACTTGCCAGAATTCAAACAATATCCCTTCTCCTTACTATAGAAAGAAGAAGCAGCAACATCTAAAGCAATATTTACATCAGCTCCTGGCTTATATCCTGCCTCTTCGATTGCCTTCAAAATAGTTTCAATTGCATGTTCATTGCTATCTAATTTCGGTGCAAAACCACCCTCGTCACCAACACTAATTGAATATTCTCTTCTTTGCAAAATATCTTTCAAAGCATGAAAAATTTCTGAACCAACTCTCACTTTTTCATAAAAATTAACTGCTTTTGGCACAATCATAAATTCCTGGACATCTAATCCAGAGTCAGCATGTTTTCCACCATTGATAATATTAAAATATGCTTGCGGCATTACAAAATTATCATTGCCAAAAATTTCGCCGATATACTGATATAGTTCGATTTCTTTAGAATTAGCTGCTGCTACACAACATGCTAATGACACGCCAAGAATCGCATTTGCTCCTAATTTTGATTTATTTTTTGTCCCATCTAATGCAATCAAAGTCCGATCAATTTTTTCTTGCTTATCTGCATATAATCCAACCAGCCTTTGCGAAATAATATCATTAACATTTTTGCAAGCTCTCAACACTCCTTTCCCGCCATATCTTTTTTTATCTTTATCTCTCAATTCTAATACTTCATATTTTCCTGTTGAAGCACCAGAAGGAACTCTAGCAATGCCAAATTTACCGCCATCTAAATCAACACGCACTTCCACAGTTGGCTCACCTCTTGAGTCAAGAATTTCTCGGGCTCTAATCTTAATTATTTTCATAAATATTATTAATTTTATTTATCTAATAAGCACTCTATTCCCGGCATTAGTTTTCCCTCTAAAAACTCCAGCATTGCTCCCCCACCAGTAGATAAAAAATAAATTTTATCTTCTAAGCCTAATTTTCGAATTGCCATTGAAGTCTCTCCTCCGCCAACAACTGCTTTTTTAACTCTTACCAATTCTTTTGCAATATTCTCAGTACCTTTTGCAAATTTTTTATTCTCAAATTTTCCCATTGGCCCATTCCAAACAACTAATCTCGCTTTATCAATTTTTCTCTTAAACAAATCAATTGTTTTCGGTCCAATATCATAAATAAATTCATCGCTGCTTATTCCATTCCCAATATCAACAGTTCTCGTCCCATCGCCATTATCTTTTCCGACAATTACATCAATCGGAATATCAATGTTAGTATTTTTTAAAACTGTATTTTTAATTTGCTCTAGCATTTCTTTTTCCACGATTGATCCGCCAACATTCACGCCATTCGCCAGAAAAATAGTATTAGACAATGCACCTGCAACCAAAAGCTTGTCCGCCTGTTTTGCTAGCTTATTAATCAAATTTAATTTTGTTGAAATCTTTGCTCCACCTAAAATCACTAAATATGGATGATCTGGCTTCTCTAAAACTTCTGTCAAAACATCAACTTCTTTTTCCAACAATAATCCTGCAACAGCTGACAAAAATTTAGCAATTCCTGAAACAGATGCATGAGCGCGATGTACTGATCCAAACCCATCTTCACAAAAAATTTCTCCCAAACTCGCCAATTTCTTAGCAAATTCTGGATCATTTTTCTCTTCTTCAGGATGAAAACGAACATTCTCTAACAATATCACATCACCTAATTTCGCCTGCTTAACCTTATCATTAACTTCCTGCCCTATACAGTCATTTAATTTTTCAACTTTTTTTTCTAACATTTCACTTAATCTTTTCGCAATCGAATCTAATCTTAAATCTTCAACAACCTTTCCTTTTGGCTTTCCCAAATGCGACATCAAAACAATTTTCGCATTATTTTTAATCAAATAATTTATAGTATCAAGGCTTTTTTTAATTTTAAAATCGTCAAGAATCTTACCATCTTTAATTGGTACATTAAAATCAGCTCTGACTAAAACTGTTTTATTTTTGACATCAATATCTTTGATTGTTTTTTTATTCATACTTTAAATCTTTAAGTACAGACGCCCAAATTGGACGTCTCTACATCTATTCTCCTTCAATCTCTACTAATTCATAGCCTCTTTCACCTTGTTTCTCAATAATAACAATTTCTGCATTTTTAGCAATCGTACCTTTAGCCAACATTTTAATATTAAATTTCAAATTATCTGCTAATATTTCTTGCCCATGCTCAACAAATTTTCCTAATTCAATTTTAATTTTGTCAACTTTTCTCAGTTTATTTTTCTTTGCATGTTCAAGTGCCATCTTTAATAAATTGTCCGCCGCATGAAAGTCATGCATTTGTAAATTTTAAGTCTTTAACTTTCTTACCCTCTATTTTATCAATCCGATATTCTAATTTTGCAATTCTTTCCAGATGATAACTGAAAAAAGCATGTTCTTGTTTATCTTTTTTATAATCATTAATAATTTTATCCATTAATGTCAAAAGTTCATCTTTTACTTTCAATAAATCATCCTTCGTTGAATAATTTTGTTCAATATTCTCAATTCTGTTTTCCAACTTCAACAATCTTTCATTAAATTCCTCTTTTGTTACCATGTGTTTTTGTAAAAAACTATACAACTCACCAAATCTATTATCCATTACTTTCATCATCTTATCAAAACGCTTATCAACTTGCTCAAAACGCTTATCAATTTTTTCTGATAAACTTCTGACTGTAACATCCTTGTTTATTTTTTTTCTATTTTGTTTTTTCATAATATTTTAAATTATTTTTTGTATTTGTAAAATTAGTGCGTAGCGCAACTAATACACGGATCAAACGCCCTTATCATCATTTTTATTTTATTTTTTCTTTCCAAATCCGGCAAATTTTTAACATCAGATAAAAACACACTCAAATCATCTTCTAATTTTGCCAAAAACTGCGCTGTTGGCGTAATTATATTACAGTTTTTAATATATCCATCTTTATCAGTTTCATAATAATGATACAAAGTCCCTCTCGGCGCCTCAATTGCAGCCACTCCTTTGCCAGCCTTAATTTTAAAACTCGTATTTTTAGCCTTCAACCAATTTATCTTCTTTAATTCTCTCAATAAATTTCTGATTTCTTCAACACAATGAATAACCTCAACAGCTTGAGCTAAAACATTATAAAAAGTATTATCTGTTGGAAAATCAATATTTGTTGTTTCTAAAAATTTTGAAGACTCTTCATTCAACAGATATTTATTGATATTAATCCTTGCTAATGCTCCACAAAAAAAAGACTTTCCATTATACTTCACTCTTTTTACCAATTCATTTTGCAATTCTATTTCTTTAATTTTCTTAATAAATTTCGTTGCACTTATTCCTTTCATTTGCTTGCCAAATATTTTTTTAGCTAAATTTTTCTTTGTCTCCCAAATTTTAACTTCGCCTTCATAGATTGCATATTCAGTATCATTTGATAACGCAATAAAGTTTCCTAGATTATCAAACTTTGGATAATCTAAATCTCTAAATAATTGGGCGATTTTTAATGCCATCTCCAAAATATCACCAGAACCATCTAAAAATTTTTCTAAATTTTCTTCTTCGGGCCATTTCCTAAATCCGCCTACCATATTTGTCAAAGGATGTGTAATTCTACCACCAATTACTAAACATAAATCAGTCGCCCATTTCCGAATATCAATTGCCATCTGCGCTTCATTAGGATATCTACCTGCCATCTTTTTTGTATCATCATAATTCAAAAAATCAGGTAAAGACAAAAAGAAAAGATGCAAAGTATGGCTATGAATTATTTGCGCTAATTCCAAAACTTTTCTAAGCATTATAGTTTCAGAGCTGACTTTAACATCAAAACATTCTTCCAAAGCTTTCACAGCTGTTAGATGATGAACAATTGGACAGATCCCACAAATTCTGGAAGTAATCGTCGACGCTTCAGAATAATGTCTGCCTACCAATGTTCCCTCAATTAATCTTGCGCCTTCTTCTGTAATAATATGCGCTTCTAAAATTCTTCCTGCCAAAATCTTGCCTTCAAACGAAGCATGCCCTTCCATTTTAGCTAGATGATTTATTTTTATTATTTTTTTCATTTACTTTATAACTTTAAAAACTTTACAACTTTATAACTCCATCCTAAATTCACAACCATAATCTTCAAAACCAAATTTCAAATACCATTCGTGTACTTGCTCTCTTGATTTCCTACTAGTTGCAATTAATTTATAACAATCTCTTTTCTTAGCTTCATCAATTACTGCCTGAACTAATTTCGTACCAGTTCCTTTTCCTCTTTGATTTTCTTCAACAAAAACATCCTCCAACAATCCATAAGGCTCTTTATGCAAATCATTATTAATCAAATATAAATAAGCTCTGCCAACAATTTTACCGTTATCTTCAACAATTATTTTAACAGCTTCTGGTTTTTTAATCTCTTGTTTAATTTCCATAAAATAATATTTAACGATTTAACAATAAAACAATTTAACAATTAATTTTATCCTTCACATTAAAAATCTCGAGTATTTCATGATAATCTTTTTCCCAAACTTCAGCACCCATTATTTCTTTCATTTTCTTTTCAAAATTTTCCCAAACAATCTCTTTCATTGGTCCACGACATAATTGACAAGGCATTCCTGCTTGAGGACAAGGCGCATCACAACCTCCAAGAGCCATTGGCCCAAAACAAGGCAATCCCATTTTTAATAAACAAGGAGTCTCTGCTAATTGGCATTCATGACAGACTGGCCTTTCAACAATTTTAAACGTTAAACTATTCAAGATAAAAGACATAAATCTAACAAATTCTCTAGGATTAACCGGACAAGTTGGAATAATTCCGTCAATTTTTACAACTTTAGAAAGTTCTAAAATTTTTGGATTAAAAACTTTTTTATTAGTTTTAGGATAAACATATTTACAAGCTTTCTTTTTGTCAGTATGATTTCGCATTGCATATGTTCCACCAGTATGAGCACATCCACCCAAAATAATTAATTTTTTAGTTCTCAATCTCAAATTAATCAACTTATCAAAATTCTCTTTAGAAATCGGACTGCCTTCCACAAACGCAAGATCATATTTTTCATTTTCAGAATGCTCTTTTTCTTCAAATAATCGAAATTTAACTAAATCAATTTTGTCAGCAATTTCTAAAAATTCATTTCCTAAATCAAGCAAGCTAAAATAACATCCTTCGCAGGAAGTCAAAGAAACCATTGCTACTTTTAATTTTTGTTGTTCCATTATTTCAATTTAGGTTAAAAATCTCTAACCACAATGATTAAAGATCAAGGATCTAAATTAAAGCAACCTTAATGTACATTCTGTAGCAACAAACCAATCATCTAATTTTGTTTTTTCATCTAAAGTTGCAACCCTGCAACCCTCATTCAAATGGATAAAAACCAAATCTCCAACTTCAATCTTTCCTTTCAGAAAACCATAACCGCATTTTCTCGTAACTCCATTGACTTCGATAAGAAAATGATCGTCTTCCAATTCCAACACTTTGCCGCAGTCTATAAAACATCTTTTTCCTTGACGGACAAGTGCGGGATTCAACTTTTCATAAACAGTTGCATAAAAACTATGATGAGGATAAGATCCTAATTTTACAAGCTTGCTCAATAACCACCTCATCATCGTTTCTTTTTCTCTCGGCAATGCGCTCAATTCTTTAGTAGCTGATAATAATTCTTTAACATCGCTAGCTTTCACAACCCTCAACAAATCATTGCCAATCCAATGTGCCTGAACAACTCGCAAATCAAAAGGATCAGAAATTCCATTTTGCCTAGCAATCAACAGATAATAAAAATATGAATAAAGACTTTTTAGTTGACCTCGAATCCATGCAACATCATGCCCGCCATTTCCTCCAACAAAGCCGTATAATCCATCGCAAAGAACTCTATTTTCTGGACAACAATTCCACGAAAATCTTGCTGCTTCAATCAAACCATCATTGCTGCTCATCTTTCTCCTCCTTTACCTTGAAATTTAAAAAGAACGCTTATTTACAAAATCATAAAAAACATTGCTATTTTTTACTTAGATTGGACATTAAATTTCGTCTTCATTTTACAAATAATGAATTCTAAATATATATATCCCTCTTTCCTTGTTCGATCAATTTTAGCTTTCTCTTAAACAAAGCTCTTTTTTTCACATCCATCTTTTTTAATTCACTATTAATCAATTCTTCACCTGCTTTCTTTGTATCTTTTGATGCATAATCAACTAAATATTCCTTTAAAGTCATTATCGCGTTAGGTTGACAAAATCTCTGAATTTTTCCTGATTTTGCATATTCCATAAATTGATCGCCTGTCCGCCCGACACGATAACATGCTGTGCAAAAACTTGGTAAATATCCAAGCCCGCAAATATCACAAACAACTTCATCCAGTGACCTTTTATCATGCAAAGAAAATTGTTGCAAATCACTAGTTTTTGATTTTTTCAGATATCCTCCTGGCGCAGTTTTTGATCCTGCACTAGTTTGTGATACGCCAATTTCAAACGCTTTTCTACGAATCTCTGGAGTTTCCCTGGTTGACATTATTATTCCCGTATATGGGACTGCCATTCTCAAGATCGCTACTAGTTTTAAAAAAGCTTTATCGGAAACTTTATATCTAGACTTATAATCAACAGTCATTGCAGACTGAAATCTCGGTACGGAAATTGTATGAGGCCCTACGCCATTCTTCTTTTCCAGATATTGGGCATGCATTAGCAAACTTAAAACTTCAAATTTATAATCATAAAGTCCGAATAAAACACCGATTCCTAAATCATCAATTCCCGCTTGAAAAGCTCGATCTAAAGCCGTAATTTGCCGTTCATAGTCAGCTTTAGGACCGCAATGCAATTTTTTATAGGTTGGTTGATGATAAGTTTCTTGAAAAAGCTGGTAAGTTCCAATTCCAGCTTCTTTTATTTTTTTATAATTTTCGACGGTTGTTGCTGCTATATTAATATTCACTCTTCTAATCGATCCATTACCCCTTTTTACATTATATATTGTTTTTATTACATCAACCACATAATCAATTGGATTATTAATGGGATCTTCGCCAAATTCTAAAAGCAGTCTCTTGTGGCCCATATCTTCCAAAATTTCAACTTGTTTTCTAACCTCATCCAAGGTTAATTTTTTTCTTGACGCTTTGTTTCGAATATGAAAGCTACAATATTCACAATCATTAACGCAATAGTTCGAAATATATAGTGGCGCAAATAGAACCAATCTATTCCCATATATCGCTTTTTTTATTTCAATCGCCGCCTTAAACATTTCAGCAATTAACTTCTCATCATTAACATTCAATAAAATCGCCACTTCTGCTAAATTAAGACCTTTCTTTTTTTTTGCTTTTTTAACAATCTGCTTTGCCTCATCTTCATCTACGTTTTTCTTATTATCTAAAAACTCTTTAATTTTTCTCTGATCTATTATTAGCATATACTCAAAATTTATCTATTTTTTTTCTAAACTCTTGCTCGATCATCCTCCAGCTATCTTCATTCTGAAATAAAGCTGCTCTCTCTAATTTCTTGTTTCTCCCATAAAATTTGTTATTGTAAATTTTATAATCTTTTCTATATTTTTGCGGTGTTAGATTGAACATCAATGAATTCGCACCACAGCTCAATCCTTTTTTCCTAATCTCTTCGCCTCCAATTGTCTCTAAAGCAGAAGTAATTGGTATCCTTGCTTCTTTCATTAAAATACGACAAATAGCTATCATTTTCAAACTCAACATCGTTTCAGCTTTTTTTTCTTTCTCAAATGGAGTATTTTTACATGGGACAAAGGGACCCATTGAGACCATTCCTACTTTCAACTTTTTCATCATTAAAACATCGTTTGCCAAATCACCAATTGTTTGACCAGGTAATCCAATCATTGACCCTGAAGAAATATAATAACCCATTTTCTTTAATTCACCAATTAATTTTAATCGCTTCTTAAAATTGCCTTTCAATGTCTTAGATAAATGCAATTTGTGATAAAGATCTTTATTTGCTGTCTCAAATCTAAACAAAACTCCATCAGCTCCTGCTTTTTTCATCTTTCTATAACATTCCAAACTCCGTTCACCAATACTTATCAGAATAAAAACTCGATGCTTTTTTTTAATCAATTTTATTAATTCAATTAATTTCGCATCGCTCCATCCTTTATCAACTCCGCTCTGCAATACCAACATTTTATAACCTATTTTATTTACTGCTTCATCAATTACTTCAACAATCTCCTTAAAAGACATTCTGTATCTTTTTAATTTCTTATTTTCAAATCTCAATCCGCAATATGAACAATTATTCTCACAATAATTTGAAAATTCAATTATGCCATGAATGCATATAAAATCTTTTAAATAACTTTTTCTAATCACATCAGCTTCTGAAAACAAAGCCTCAATATCTTTCTTTTTTTTTAAACTTAATAAAAAAACAATCTCGTCTCTATTCAAATTCCTTTTTCTTGCATTTTCTAAAACATTCAATAATTTTTTATCTATCTTGTTGCTGTCAACCGCATCATGACTTTTCAATAAATCAATTAATTCCTGCGCCTCGTTTTCATTAATTTTTTTAACAGCTAAACCAGTTGTCGCCAAAAGCCAATCACCAATCTTAATTTTTCCTAATGCCATAATATTGACACTTCTCAATCCAAAATTTCCCTCAACTATCGCAAAGTTTCCATTAATTTTACTTACTTTTCCAGGCATTGTTAAACACATGTTAAAAAAGTCAAAAGTTAAAATTAAAAAGTAAAAAAATCGTCGCGTAACTTTTTACTTTTTACTTGCAACCTTTACCTTTTTACTTTTTAATTTTTACTTCAAACTATGTTTGGAATCCATTCAATCTTATCCCAACTAAACACTGGTCCATCTTTGCAAACATAATAAGGACCAATTGCGCAATGCTCACACACTCCTATTCCGCATTCCATTCTTCCCTCTAACGAAACAAAAATATCAGAATGGGGGATAGACAGTTTATCTAATTCCATTACTACAAATTTTACCATTATTGACGGACCACAAACCAAGACAACTGGTTTTTCTACCAAATCCTCATTTTTAATTAATTCAGTTACCAAACCAACATTGCAACCATATTTAGAAATATCACACTTCTCATCATTCTTATCAACAGTTATCTTTAAATCTATACCGCTACTTTCCCATTTTTCAAAATCTCTTTTAAACAACAGCTCGTCAAAAGACCTCGCTCCGTAAAAAATTTGGAACTTAGATTTATAACTTTTTTTGTCAATTAGATAATCTTCTATCATCGATTTAAAAGGCACAAAACCACAACCGCCAGACACAATCAAAGTATTTCTTTTCTTAATTAAATCCATTGGAAAACCATTTCCATACGGTCCTCTTATTCCTATTTTTTGTCCTATTTGCATTCTATTCAGAAAATTGGTCAAATTTCCAACTCCCCTAACTGCAATTTCAAAATTATCTCTATTTTTTGGACTAGAACCAAAAGTAAACGGCGCATCGCATAAGCCTGGAATTGAAACCTTAATAAACTGTCCTGGTATAAAATCAAAATTTTCTTTATCTAACTTATTTTCAAATTCCAAAACAAATCTTTTTACATCAGAAGATTCTTTAATTACTCTTTTTATTACAACCAATTTTGTTTGATATGGATTAAACATCAAAATTGTTAAATTGCTACATTGTTAAATTGCTACAACGATTTTACGTTAACAATCTAGCAATTGAACAATTTAACACTAAATTATTTAGCAAAACTCTAAAATCAATTCAGCTGATTTTCAACTCTTCAAAATGTCTTGTAGCACCTTCATAAAATCAATATCAACCGGACAAACACGAGAGCATCTTCCACATTTAACACATCCTGGTATTTTATATTTTTCTGGAATTCTAACAAATTTATGATAAAACCAAAACCACATCCTCTGTTCAGTACTTTTTAATAATCTTGTCTTTCCAGAAATTTCCGAAAATTCATGATACATACAAGCATCCCAGCATCTTACTCTTTTGCCTTTTCCTCTATCCAAGCTTGGCTCATCATCAATTCTAAAACAATAACAAGTTGGACAAACCAGAGTACATTGTCCGCACTCTATACACCTTTTTCCAATATCTTCCCAAACTTTTTTGGCATAGCCTTTTCTCATTTTATTATAAACCGCCATCATTGTCTTATCCAACCCTCCCTTGCCCACCACAGCCTCTTCGGAAGCAAAGGCGGGTTCTCTAATTGGCCCAACATATTTTATATTTTCATAATCCTTATACCCAAATCCATCCAAAATCTTAATTCCATTCTCCGATCCAGCAAAAACCTTACAAAAATCACTAGAATTATTAGTGTCATTCGTTCCAGATTCGCGCAATTCGCAAAACACATCAAACTTCACATGTTCTAAAATATCTTCTTCAAACTGCTGTTCATAAATTAATTCCTCAGAAAAACTTTTTTTACCCGCTAAACTATATCCAATAACTAAAGTCTGTCTTCGTCTTTCCTGATAATATGGATCTTTTACGAATACTTGATCATATAATTCTAAAGCCTCCAAATCGGATATTGTCATTCCAACAATTGCTTGTTTTTTATAGCTTAAATTTGGCTCTTTCAATTTTTGATGATCATAATCAAATAAAGTTTCATGAGATGGCAAAAATAAATTTTTAAAAGAATAATGTGTTAATCTGCCATTCAAAATTATTTTTTCTGGATCCTTAATTTCTTTTACTAATAATCTGCCAGACCTATCCAAAACCGGCCCATAGACTTTATGGTTTTTTTGTAAAAAATTTATCAATTCTAAAAAATTTGTTTTGGTCATACTAAATTCAGATATTTCTACCTGGCTTTAGCCAAGGGGTTCATGAACTTTAGTTCACAAGAAATGAGAGCTAAGGCTCTCCAACCCCTTGGCTAAAGCCAGGTAGAATTTTCTAATACTTTTGATTAAAGGCAATCGCAAATACTTTTACTTTGATTGATTATAAATTATAGCTATTGCTTTAGACATATAATCTTGGGCTGCTTTTTGATCTTTAGTTTCTCGAATCCTTTCTAAGTCAGCATTAAATTCATCAACGAGTTGATTATAAGCTACAACCCTTTCTGGATCGCTTAAATCAAGAATTATTTGTGCTTCTTCCTGATCAGCTGTAGCTCTAATTCTTTCTTCATATTGTGTCATCGGCTTTAGTTCTTGAACCCAATCTTTCGTTCTACCGCCAAAACCTGTACAACCTTTCCATTGATTATATACGTCAGCATAAAATTTGGATGACTCCATCATTCTTCTTGTAGTTTCATATTGGCTATATAATTCTTTCCCTTTTTTTTCGATATTCATATTTTTTACTACTTAAAATATCTGCAAACTAAAGCTTACCGAACCCCAACTAAAGTTGGGTAATAATTTCCGAATATCTTAATATCAGTAATATCCCAAATATCTACGCCTTATTTTTACTTCCAAAAATTTCAATCTTTTTCATTACAACTTCTTTAATACGATCCTCAACCGGATCCATAATATCATAAGGCTTGATTACATCTTTATCTTCCAAAGTTTCCCGCAAAGCCTTAGCAAAAGCCTGACGCAATTCCGTATTAACATTAATCTTACAAATTCCTAAAGACACAGCTTTTTTTATATCATCATCAGAAATACCTGATCCGCCATGTAACACTAAAGGCACATCAACGACTTCTTTAATTTCTTTTAATCTTTCAAAATCCAAAACTGGCTGACCTTTATTTTCACCATGAACATTACCAATGCCAACTGCTAAAAAATCAACACCAGTTTCTTCTATAAATTTTTTGCATTCAACTGAATCAGCTTTTAAAATTCTAACATCTTCGCCTTTGCTAGGAGTAGGAACAAGACCAATCTCGCCTTCAACAACTACGCTTTTAGAATGCGCGTAATCAACGACTTGTTTTGTTAGTTTTATATTTTCATCTAAAAATAATCTAGATCCATCAATCATTACAGAATTATAACCGCTATCTACTGCCCATTTGCACATTTCAAAACTTTTTCCATGATCTAAATTTAAATTAATTTGTGCTTTTGATTTCTCAGCAAAAATTTTCATTGAATCAAAAAATACTTCAGATCCTGCATGCTTTATTTCGCCTTCAGAAGTCTGCAAAATTATTGGCGCATTCAACTCTTCAGCTGCTACCACAATTCCTTTTGTAATTTCTAAATCAGAAGTATTAAAAGCACCAATTGCATAATGACCTTGCTGTGCCTTTTTTAACAAGATTTGTGATGAAACTATCATAATGATTTATAAATAAGATTTAATAACCAAGATACAAAATACAAACAAATTCCAATATTCAATAACCAATAATCAAACCCTTCGACGACGAGTTTGGTAATTGGTTATTTTAATTTGAGATTTGTTTGTTTCTTGTTTCTTGGACATTAGATTTTTAAAACCTGTTTTACAATTCCCACAAATTCATTAGCTTTAATACTCGCTCCACCAACCAACACGCCATCAATATCTTTTTCCAAAACAAAAGACGCAACATTTTGCGGATCTACACTTCCCCCATACAAAATCCTTATCATTTCTGATTCTTTTTCTGAATAATTATTTCTCAAAATATCTCTTATTCTAAAAATTACAGCTTGAGCATCGGATGGTTCAGCAGAATTTCCTGATCCTATTGCCCAGATTGGTTCATAGGCTATTGTTACATTCACGACATCCTTACTTTTCACACCTTCTAAAGCTACTTCAACTTGCTGTGTCACTTTTTCCTCTGTCATTCCTTTTTCTTTTTCGTCTTTTGTTTCTCCAACACAAATTATTGGCTTCAAACCTTTTCTCAAACATTCTAAGACTTTATCGTTAATTATAACATCTGTTTCTTTCAGATTTTTTCTTCTTTCAGAATGACCAACAATTACATAAGAACAGCCTAAATCCAAAAGTTGATCACAAGAAATCTCGCCAGTATAAGCTCCATTTCCTTTCCAAAACACATCCTGAGCCCCTAATTTTATACTAGAAGGCAATTGATAATGAACATTAGCCAAGTGAACAAAGGAAGGACAAACTGCAACTTCCACTTTTTCACTTAAATTTGTTAATCCTTGCCTAACATCCAAAGTCAACCTTCGAGCTTCTTCCAAAGTTAAATTCATTTTCCAATTGCCAACTATTAATTTATTTCGCATAACATTTTAAAAATTTAAACTTGAATTCATGCCAGCCATCATAAAAAATAAATATCAGCGTCAAATCAGCGTTAAAAATCAGCGTAAAATCAGCGCTCGTTAAAATATATTCTTAATCCCAAAACTGATTAAAGTCATAATTCCAGCTTCTAAAATAATACCCAAGATAATAAATAGCACTGCTTTTCTATATTTTATTCCAAAAACAAATGCCACTATCGAAGCCGTCCATCCGCCAAAACCAGGCAAAGGAATTGCTGCCGCTAAAAGAACTGCTAATATACCCCATTTATCAAAATTTTTCTTATGTTTTAATTTTGTATTTTTAAAAAGTTTTGAAAAGAATTTCTCCCAAAAAACAAATTTACGTCTCAAAAAATCTGATAACAAAACCAAAACTGTTAAAAGAAAAACTGCTGAAATAGAATTGCCAATTGCTGAAACCATCAATACATTCCACCAAGACAAAACATCTTGAGTAGCATAAAAAGGAACAACAATCTTAATATCGCCAAAAATTGATATCAAGATCGCCTTAATCACTGGCGGAAAACTTTGAAACATAGCAATACTTTAAAACTTTGTAAAGACGAGACATTGCCTCGTCTCTACATTTTTTTATATTTATTCGTCCACAGCCACCATCTCACTTTAAATAGGTCAGAAAAAACTTTCAAATAATCTCCCGTACTTACTTTGCTTCCAGCAGCATTAAACCAAGTTATCGGCTCTTCTTTTATTTTATAACCAAACTTTTTGGCTAATGCCAAAATTTCAACATCAAATCCCCATCCGCCTAATTTCTGGATTGGAAAAACATCTCTCACAACTTCTCGCTTAAAAATCTTAAATCCGCATTGAGTATCATGAATACCAGGCAAGGCTACGATTTGAATCAACAAATTACCGATTTTTCCAGCCAGCTCTTTATACCAAGCTTGAGACACTGCTAACTTTGATCCTTTAATATCACGAGAACCAATCACAACATCATAATCGGACTTGTCCTCCGAAGTCCCTCGGGACGCAGGAGGATCAAAATATTTCCAAAAATGATCTAATTCATTGATTTTTGTTGCATTATCAGCATCCATAAAAAGACAAAAATCCCCTGATGCCAAAAGCATCCCTTCTTTTATTGAATAACCCTTGCCTTTATTTTCTCTTTTTTCATTCAAAACAAAACCATCAAGATTTTTCACAACTTCACGAGTCTTGTCTTTGCTTCCATCATCAACAACAATAGCTTCCCAATCATAATCTTGCTTATTCAAATATTCTTTAATAGAATTTAAAGTTATTGTTATTCTTTTTTCTTCATTATATGCCGGAATGATTATCGAAAGTTTCATGCGTTAAAAATATAAAAAAATAAAAATATCAGCGCCAAATCAGCGTTAGCATCTGCATTAAATCAGCGCTTGCTTAAATAATAACAAATTTTAAATAAAAAAAATAGGGGCACAATTCTATGCCCCTATCAGCGTTAAATCAGCGTTGGAAATCAGCGTTTAATCAGCGCTTGCTATTTCACTCCAATCGCAAAATATTGAGTCTTAACCGGATAATGCGTAAAGTATTTAACAATAAATTTCTTGTCCTTTTTAATTAGCTTGGCATCAGTAAAGACAGAAGTAAAGTTTTTCCAAGAAGATGTTCCTTGTTTGTATTTCAAAGTAATATTAGATTTTGTCGCCAATTTGTTTTTCTTCAAGTATTTCTTTAATTGCTTCTTAGTGAATTTGAATGATACTTTGATCTTGTATTTCTGAGAGCTTTTCTTGACTTTGTATTTGTATAGATTAGTCTTTAATTTCCAATTCTTTAAGAATGTCTTGTTTGGATACTTGCTTAGCTGATTCCATTTCATCCAATACGCGCTGTTTTTAGTTAATTTGGTTGGAAGCTTTGTAAAGCTGATTGTTAGATCTTGGCCGGAAATTGTTTGCTGATTCAAGGCTGATTCTAAAATGATTTTGTCACCTGATTCTAGATTTTGTTGTGCTTGCTCCTGCTCTTGCTCTTCTTGACTAACAGTATATTTCCAAACTTTGGCAACATAATAATTACTACCTCCTACAAATATCGAACCATCAGAAACCTGAATCAAAGGACTCAACAAATTTCCGTCTAATGTTCCATAAGTAATCTCGACCCAAGAACCTGCTGAATATTTCCAAACTTTATCATCGGAACTAACATATATAGATCCATCAGAAGCTTGGATAAAAGAACCAATATCAAATCCTGATAAAGTTCCAGTAAAATCTGTCCAAGAACCAGCTGAATATTTCCAAACTTTAGCATAATCTCTACCATCACCAGCACTATAACCTCCAGCATATATCGAACCGTCAGAAGCTTGAATCAAAGAATTAACACTCGTTCCAACTAAAACACCGGTAACATTCGTCCAAGAACCAGCTGAATATTTCCAAACTCTAGCAGAACCAACATTAGTTTTACCTCCAGCATATATCGAACCATCAAAAGCTTGAACCAGAGAATAAACATAAAAAGCATCACTCAATCCAGTATTCGTCCAAGAACCAGCTGAATATCTCAAAACTCTAGCAGAACCAACATTAGTTTCACCTCCAGCATATATCGAACCATCAGAAGCTTGAATCAGAGAAACAACAGAAGCACCATTTAATGTTCCAGTATCTGTCCAAGAACCTGCTAAATATCTCCAAACCTTATCAGCACTAGCTGCATATATGGAACTATCAGAAGATTGAACCAGAGACCAAACACGATATCCAGATAAAATTCCAGTAATATCAGCCCAAGAACCAGCCGAATATCTCCAAACTCTAGCATGCTCATCACCCTCATAGCCTCCAGCGTAAATAGAACCATCAGAAGCCTGAATCATAGAATGAATAGATGTTCCAGTTAGATTTCCTGTCACATCCGTCCATTCCGCCGCCTTCGTTATTCCACAAAAGCAAAACAAAAACACAGCACAAAAAAAACTTGTTACTAAAAACTTTCTCATAGATTTTTTTATTTATTTTAATATAAAAATTTCTTTGACCTAAACCTAACATATATAAGCCCCCCCACAAGAAAGTTATGCACAGATAAAAAAATAGGGGCGCAAAATATTGTGCCCCTACAAAAACAAAGTTTTATTTTTTATCCAAATATCCCTGCAAGATCTCTCTTGCTGCCAACTGATGTTCATCAACATCACTCCCAAGCTTTTTCACTCCAATTGATGTTAATCTCTCATCAACTAAAATAATTTTAATATTGACTTCTTTCTTCAATTTTTCAGCAAAATATTCAGTCTTTTTTGTCTGATCGGTTTTTTGTCCTGACATATTTAAAGGCAAACCAACA
The DNA here is from genome assembly GCA_964574655.1 of uncultured Candidatus Saccharibacteria bacterium. Taxonomy (GTDB): domain Bacteria; phylum Patescibacteriota; class JABMPQ01; order JABMPQ01; family JAQVVF01; genus JAQVVF01. Next base: position 246,433 of record CAZNOH010000001.1, on the reverse strand, counting down.
ACAACTTCACCGATCTCTTCTTTTTCAACCAAGCTTTTTATTTCAACAATCAATTTATTTAAACCATTATTTTCCAAACTTAAAAAAGGCAATGCAATTTTATTTTGATCATCGCCTTTTGCTAATCCAATATGCTTGCCACCAAAATCTATTCCTAATATTGTCATAAAAACTCTAAATACTAAATTCTAAATCCTAAATAAATCCAAAATTAAAATAACCAAATTTCAAAAACCGACATCAGATTTTGTATTTTTTTACTTTAGTCATTTGAGTTTGTTTAGGATTTTGAGCTTAGGATTTAGGATTTTTACTCTTTTGTTAATATTTCATATCCATCATCAATTACAGCCACTGTATGCTCAAAATGGGCAGATAATTCACCGTCCGCTGTCATTATTGACCAACCATCTGCTCCTTGTTTGATTCTCCAATCACCAACATTAACCATTGGCTCAATTGCTATAACCATTCCTTTTTTCATAATTGGACCAATTCCTTCTCTGCCATAATTTAAAACTTGCGGTGGCTCATGGACTTGTTTTCCAACTCCATGGCCAGTTAAATCACGCACAACTGAAAATCCATTAGCCTCTGCATATCGCTGAACTGCCTGACCAATATCACCAATATGTCCATTTGGTCTAACTTGCTCAATACCCTTATATAAGGAAGCTTCGGTGACTTTAATCAACTTTTCAGCCAAAGAAGTCATCTTCCCAACACCGAAACTAATTGCACTATCAGTATACAAATTCTTATATTTTAAACCAAAATCTAGACTTACCAAATCGCCTTCTTTAATAACTCTATCTCCAGGAGGACAATGCACTATTTCATCATTTAAAGACAAGCAAACAGTTGCCGGATATCCACGATAGCCCATAAAAGCAGGCTTTGCGCCAAACTTTTCACATAGCTCATTTATTCTTTTATCCAATCCCTTTGTCAAATAACCAGGCCTAGAAATTTCCTCTTTCAGAATTTCCATAATCCTCGCCAACTTTCTGCCACCTTCATGGATTATTTCAATCTCTTCATCAGTTTTTATAATAATCTTGCTCATAAATGTGAATAACCAATAATCAATAATCAAAAAATAACTAATAAACAATAACCAAATAATAAGTTTTTACGATTTGATTATTAAAATTTAGTTATTGATTATTTTTTGGTGATTGGTTATTGATTATTTTTATTAAACGCTCTTTAATATCTTCATGCACAACACTAATCGATCTTTCGCCATCAATTTCCTGCAAAACTCCTCGTTTTTTATATTCTAAAATAGCTGGATAAACTTTTTCATGTGCCCATTTTAGCCTCTCTCTGATTTTTTCTGGATTATCATCACCACGATGCATTAATTTACCATTACATTTTGGACAAACTTTGTCTTTTGAATCTGCCGGCAAAACATTCTTGCATTTTTCACAAATTCTTCTTTTTGTTAGCCTATTCATCGCCTCTTCATCAGAAATTTTAATATCAAAAACAACGATTTCTTTTCCCAAACCCATTTCCTTTAGAATCTCATCTAAATCAATAACCTGCTGGCTCGTTCTTGGATAACCGTCTAAAACAATTGTCTCGCCATGATCTTTTTCAAACAAAGCTTTTTTGATTAATTCTTTTGCCATTTCATCCGGCACTAATTTTCCTTCTTTATGAATAATTACATCAATCTTTTTTCCCAAATCAGTCTGCTTTTTTACTTCTTCTCGCAAAATTCCGCCCATCTCAATATAATTGAAATCAAATTCTTCACCAATCATTTTGGCTTGAGTTCCCTTGCCAGAACCAGAAAGCCCCATAAATAAAATTAATAATGATTTTTGCATAAAAAACTTAATTTATACTTAACAATATATCATTCTTCGCTCATTAAAACAAGAAAAAAGAAGGCTTTAGCCTTCTTTTGAAAGATCAACGCAAGTCATTCGGATTATAATTGTTCCAACGATATCCACGCAAGAACCAGCTTAATACTTGATCCATTGCAATGATTATCGCCGCTGTTTCCTCACTCATTTGCCTTGGATCAGCACCATTAAAATTGCTCAAAACCTCATACATTTTTTTTGCAATATCAACATCAATTTCGAAACCGCAATAAAGACAACAATATTTTTTACCATTAGGCAAAATAACCGGCATTCCTTGTTTCTCGCATTTTGGACAACGCCTTTCCGTTTTCCTTATTTTTCCGACAAACAGAAACAGATCTCCTTTCAACGACCTGATAACCCTGCATGCTGTTTCTCGCATCTTCTCCTCCTTTGTCTAGCACATAAAACTTATGCACTAGACTTGTTTCTCAAAGTACAAAAAACTGGCTATCTGAGCCAGTCTGTTCTTATTTTAAATTATTTAAAACAAAATCAAACTAGCCCACAAAAACCAGTAGGAGTTGGAACTAAATTAAAATTTTTGTAAATATTTATCATCAATTTAAAAAATACTCCTTATCTTTAATCTTGTCAAGAAAAAAGAAGGTTTCCACCTTCTATCAGCGTCAAATCAGCGTTCGAAATCAGCATTAAAAATTTTGTCACAAAAATTTTTAATTCAGCGCTTGTTTTAATAAAAAGATTCGTAATCCCTCATCACCATTTCTGATTCAATTTGCCTGACAGTTTCAATTACAACACTTACCACAATCAATATTCCAGTACCGCCGATTACTAATGACGGCATATCAAATGCTGCTTTCATAATAAATGGCAGAACAGCAACAAGACCTAAAAAGAATGAGCCAGTCAAAGTAATTCTTGTCATCGTCTTTGTCAAATATCCTCTTGTATGAGTACCTGGCCTTATTCCTGGAATAAATCCACCTTGCTTTTGTAAATGTTCAGAAATTTGCTTTGGATCAAATGTAACTGCAGTATAAAAATAAGTGAAGAAAATAACCATCACAAAATATAACGCGCCGTAAAAAAAATTGTTGTTAAACAAATCAGCTACATTTTGAGCAATGCCTTTGACCATAGCATTATTCACACTGACCAAAAAATTGGCAATCATACCAGGAAGCAACATTAATGACATCGCAAAAATAATTGGAATAACACCTGCTTGATTAACTTTCAAAGGCAAATGTGAAGTTGTCCCGCCGTACATTTTCATACCACGAACTCTTCTTGCATATTGAACTGGAATGTTTCTATGACCTTCTGTTATAAAAACAATTCCGGCAATTACAACTACAGCTATCACTGCAAAAATAACTAATTCTAACAATTTTGACTGCTCAAAATTCACAAATGTCTGTTGGATTGCCAAAGGTATGGCTGAAACTATACCACCAAAAATGATCAATGAAACACCATTGCCAATGCCTTTTTCAGTAATCAACTCGCCAAGCCACATTAAAAATACAGTTCCAGCTGTTAGCGTTACAATCATCGTCACCAACTTAAAAGGATCTAATGTGCCCAAAATATTCTGCCCGGTTTTCTGCAATAAAACTATCATTGAATAAGACTGTAATGCTGCCAAAGGAATAGTCAACCATCTAGTGATTTGATTCATTTTTCTCCTGCCATCCTCGCCTTCTTCTTTTTGCAATTTTTCCAAAGCTGGAACAACCATTACTAACAATTGCATAATAATAGAAGATGTAATATAAGGACCAACGCCCATAGCTACAATTGAAAAGTTTTCCATACCGCCACCAGTAAACATATTTAACAAACCAAAAATCTGATTGCTTTCAAAAAAACTTTTTAAGGCTGCAGCATCAACACCAGGAACTGGAATATGAGCAGCAAATCTAAAAACAATTAAAAGAGCTAAGGCGAATATAATTTTATTTCGCAGCTCTTTTATTTTAAAAATTTGGGCTATCTTCTCAAACATGAAGGAGAATTAACAAGCTAATAATAAAAAGTAAAATTATATTACTTTTGACCTACTTGCCAATAGGCAGGCTTGGAACTTTTGCCTTTTCTTTTTTTACTTTATTTTGTACTACTACAGTTTTTTTATCTTTAACCTTTTCTTTTTTAATCTTCTCAATAATCTTAACACTGCCTCCAGCCTTTTCAATCTTTTCTTTTGCAGATTCTGAAAAATATTCAGCTGAAATATTTAATTTTTTCTTAATATCACCATCGCCTAAAACTTTCACATCTACATCAACAGATTTAATCAAACCAGCTTCAGCCATCTTTTTCTTATCAATATTATCATTGTCATTAAATTTTTTCTCCAAAGCTAAAACATTAACAATTTCTGGTTTTGCTGATAAACTTTTGAATCCTCTTTTTTTAGGAATCTGCATATATAAAGGAGTCCTACCGCCTTCAAAGCTTGGACGTCTGCTATAGCCTGATCTAGCTTTCTGACCTTTGCATCCTCTCCCAGAAAATGTTCCGTGACCAGATCCATTTCCACGTCCAACAATCTTTCTTTTCTTTGTTGATCCTTTTGCAGGTTTTAATTCGTATAATTTCATAATAATTAATATCCAATATCTTATTTTTTAACAACTTTAGCAATCTTTTTAATTTCAGCTACTTTCTTAACTTCCCTGATCAATGTAGCATCAGCGAAAGCAACAACTTTTTTTTCTTCTGACTTTACTTCTTTCTTCTTTCCAAGCAAATCTTCAATTTTCTTACCTCTAGCAGAAGCTATATCTTCAGGCTTTCTCATTTTTTCTAAAGCCATCAAAGTTGCTCTTACGTTATTAGGAGTGTTGTTTGATCCATACATTTTTGCTGTTATATTTCTAATACCAGCCAAATCCATAACTGTACGAACAGCACCGCCAGCAATAACTCCTGTACCAACTTTTGCAGGTTTCAAAAAAACCTTTGCGCCACAATATTTTACCCAAATTTCGTATGGAATAGTATTGTCAATAATCAAAACCTTTATCATGTTTTTTCTTGCTATTGCCAATGCTTTTGCAATTGCAGATGATACATCAACACCCTTTCCAATTCCCATGCCAACTGAACCCTTTTTATTTCCGATTACCAATGTTGCTCTAAATCTAAAACGACGTCCACCAGCAACTATTCTGGTAACTCTAGCAAGATCAACTAATTCTTGATCAAATTCTTTGTCCCCTCTAAAATTTCTCTTATTATTTCTATCCATTTATTTAATTCAGTAATTAAGTAATTTATAATTCGTAATAATTCGCAATTTAGTTATTTTTTAATTTAGTTATTTAGTTATTAGAACTTGAGTCCGCCTTTTCTTGCGCCATCAGCCAAAGCCTTAACTCTTCCCGTATATTTATATCCGCCTCTATCAAAAACAACTTCTGAAATATTTTTTTCTATTGCTTTTTTTGCTGCCAACTCTCCGACTGCAAAAGCTATTTCACTCTTTTTCTTCTTTAAATCTTTTAATTCTAAATCAGCTGCAGCAACTAAAGTTTTACTAACAGAATCATCAATCAATTGAGCATGAATATGCTTATTGCTTCTAAATACAACCAATCTAGGTTTCTTTGCTAAACCATCCATTCTTGATCTTATTCTTTTATGTCTTCTCGTTCTAAGTAATTTTTTATTCATAAACTCTTATATAATTATTTAGCTCCGCCTTCTGAGGCAACAGCTTTCTTTCCTTCTTTTCTAATAATATGCTCGCCAAGATAATGGATTCCCTTTCCTTTATATGGTTCAGGTTTTTTGAATTCTCTTATCTCGGCTGCTGCTTGACCTACTGATTGTTTATCTATTCCAGAAACTGTAATCAAATTTTTCTTCACTTCAAATTTTATTCCTTTAGGAGCAAGGTATTCAATCGGATGAGAAAAACCTAATTTCATGACTAATTTATCGCCATTAACCTGTGCATTAAAACCAATTCCTTCTATTTCCAACTTCTTTTCAAATCCTTTTGTTATACCAATAACCATGTTATTGATAATTGATCTCGTAACACCCCAAAGATTTCTGTTTACTTCTTTCTTTACTTCAACCTTTATTTCTTTAGCATCACTTGTAACAATAACTTTTGGATTCAAAGAAAACTGTAACTGATTTTTTTCTTTTTTTACAGTTATGGTATTATCAACAATTTTTACTTCCACACCTTCTGGAATCTGAATCGGTAATTTTCCAATTCTTGACATAAATTTCTCTAATTTACACTTAATAAATCACTAACTAAATTAACAAATATCTATTCGTGCAATTTGTGGCCGTAAGGCATTCGTGCAGATTCGCGATGTTAACTAAAATATTTCGCAAATAGCTTCACCGCCTAAGTTCTTCTTTCTTGCTTCCTTGCCTGTCATAATACCTCTCGATGTAGAAACTATTGAAGTTCCTAAACCGCCTAAAATTTTTCTGATATCTTTGCTGCCAACATAAATCCGTTGTCCAGGAGTACTTACCCTCTTAATATTTTGAATAAGTGGCTTTCCATTTTCTAAATATTTCAAAACCATCTTCAAAAACTTGTTTTTTTCCAAAATTGAAAAATCAGCAATGTAGCCTTCTTCTTTCAAGATTTTTGCAACTCCAAGCTTTACCTTTGAATAAGATAAAGTGACTTCAGGTTTCTTTACTGCCTGAGCGTTTCTAATTTGTGTTAACATATCCGCAATAGGATCTACCATAAATTTATTACTTTATAAACTTTTGTACAGACGTTGCAATGCAACGTCTCTACTAAATATTCTACCAGGATGCTTTTCTAACTCCAGGAATTTCTCCCTTGCTAGCAAGCTCTCTAAAACAAATTCTACACATTCCATAGCGTCTCATATATCCATGTTTTCGACCACACAATTCACATCGTCTTACAATACGAGTCGAAAATTTAGGTTTCTTTTTTGCTTTAGCGATTAATGCCTCTCGTGCCATAATAGTTATTTAAAAAAATATTATTTAGACTTTTCTTTCTTTGGAGCTTCAGACTTTACCTTAGCAGATGGAATTACTCCAACTACAGTTTGTTTCTTTTTCATTGCATCATATCTCTTCATGACCGATTCTTTTCTGCTGACTTCTTTCAACGCTTCTTCCTTTGCTCTTTCACCGCGTTTTCTAAATAAAAATCCGATAGCTTTTAAAAGTTCCAACCCCTCTTCATCGGTTTCAGCAGTTGTTGCAATGGTTACTTCTAATCCATGCACCTTTTCAATTTCATCAGCCTTTATTTCTGGAAAAACAATTTGTTCCTTTATTCCAATATTGTAATTTCCTTGTCCATCAAACGCTTCCGGAGACAAACCTTGAAAATCTCTAAATCTTGGTAGAGCGACATTGACAAACTTGTTCAAAAATTCATACATTCTAGCACCGCGCATATTTACTGCCAAACCTACTACTTGACCTTCTTTAATGCCAAATCCAGCGATTGATTTTGCAGCGCGAGTCTTAACTGGAGCCTGTCCGCTGATTCTTTTCAGGTTATCAATCATTATATCAATTAATTTTGGATCTTTCAAGGTCTTTCCTGCACCAATATTCAAAACAATCTTAGAGATCCTTGGAATTTCATTTACATTTTTATAACCAAACTTCTCCTTCATAAAAGGCACAATCTTCTCATTATATTTTTTTTGTAATTCTGTCATAATTATTTTTGTAGAGACGTAGCATTGCTACGTCTCTACCTTGTATAAATTAAATAGTTTCTTTGCACTTCTTGCAAATTCTGAATTTTTTCTTATCTTCGCCAATTTTAATTCCAGTCCTAACAGCCTTATTGCATTTTGGACACTTAAACAAAACATTAGAAATATTGATTGGCGAATCTACTTGCAATTTCTGTCCTTTCTTATCCTGTCTTTTAGATTCTGTATGCTTTGACACCTTATTGACATTCTCAACGATGATCTTATCCAATTTAGGCAAAACAGAAAGCACCTTGCCAACCTTGCCTCGGTCCTTACCTGATATTACTAATACGTTGTCGCCTTTTTTGATTCTCATAAAAATTTATTGGATATAATATTTGCGATATTCGTGAAAAATTTGTGTAAATTCGCGATTTATAATACTTCGACTGCCAAAGAAATGATTTTTGTAAAATCACCCTTTCTCAATTCACGAGCAACTGGACCAAAAATCCTAGTACCTTTTGGTTCCTTTCCATCAATGATTACTGCTGCATTATCATCAAATCTGATGTATGTACCATCTTCTCGGCGCAATTCTTTTTTCTGCCTAATTACAACAGCCTGCACTACCTCTTTATTCTTTACAATTCCACCTGGAATAGCTTCTAAAACAACAGCTGTAATAGTGTCGCCCATTCTTGCATATCTTCTCTTAAATCCTCTGTGTACTCTAATACAACGGATAATCCTTGCTCCGGAATTGTCTGCGACTTTCAATTTTGATTGAGTCTGTATCATAACAATTTATTAGTATATTCGTATGTGCCCATTCGCTAAGGCTATTTGCATACTTTCTTTAATCTATAATGCTTGTCAGAACTTAAAGGCCTGCATTGTTCAATCAATACAACATCTCCAACCTTAGCCTTGTTATCTGCATCATGAGCCTTTACTTTCAGAGAAACATGATATCTCTTTTTATAAATTGGATGAGCCTTAATTCTTTCAACCTCAACAACAATGGATTTTTCCATTTTGTCTGATACAACAGTGCCTTTCAATTGGCGTGGCATTTTCTTCTTATCTAAATTTTTTTCCATAATATTTATAATTTATTCACGTATTTCTATTCTCTTACATTATTCACATTTAACAATTTAGCAATTTAACAATAAAACACTTAAGCTTTGATTAATGCTCTTTCGTTCATTACTGTCAAAACCTTTGCAACGTCTTTTTTCAAAAAAGAAATTTCTTTAACATTCTTATACTGACTTGAAGCAATCTTAAATCTAATATCGCGCAGGCTCTCTCTTTTTTCAGCCAGCATTTTTACTAGTTCCTTATCTTTTTTTTCTCTGATTTCTTTAACTTTCATAATTATAATTCCATTATAAATTTAGTCTTGATAGGCAATTTATTTGCTGCTAATCTCAAAGCCTCGCGAGCAACCTTTTCTTTAACTCCATCCATTTCAAACAAAATCTTTCCTGGCGCAACAGAAACAACAAAATGATCAACTGCACCTTTGCCCTTACCCATTGGAGTTTCAGCACCTTTTGTAGTTACCGGCTTATCAGGAAATATTCTGATCCATACTTTTCCACCACGTTGAATAAATCTTGTCATTGCACGTCTAGAAGCTTCAATTTGTCTTGCTGTTAACCATTTTCCTTCTAAAGCTTTCAAACCAAACATACCAAAACTCAATCGGCTTCCTCGTACTTCAATCCTCTTATTGCTTCCTTTTTGCCACTTCCTATGTTTTACTTTTTTCGGCATTAACATATAATTCTCTAATTTACACAAATTTATCACGAATGACACAAATAGCAAGTAGTGAAATTTGTGGCACATTCGTGCACATTCGCGATTACTTAAAAACTTCGCCCTTATAAATCCAAACCTTTATTCCAGTCGCGCCCATTGTAGTACGAGCAACCCTCTTCGCAAAATCAATATTAGCTCTCAAAGTATGCAAAGGCAATTTTCCTTCTGCTACCCATTCGCGTCTTGACATTTCAGATCCATCCAATCTGCCAGAAATCATAATCTTACAACCTTTTACATTTCTATTCTGCATTGTTCTCTCCAAAGCTCTTTTGATAACTCTTCTAAAAGAAATTCTTTTTTCAATTTGTTCAGCTATCAAAACGCCAACTGTTGCTGCATCTGCTTCTGGCTCTCTTATTTCCTTAATATTAATATCAATCTTAATTCCAGGACCAACATTCTTTGCAATCTCTTTTTTCATTTCTTCTATTTCTGTTCCACCACGGCCGATTATAATTCCAGGTCTTGAAGAATGTAAAGTAAAAGTTATTGACTGTGTTGTTCTTTCAATTTCAATTAAAGATAAAGCTGCATTTTTCAATTTTTCAAAAATCATTCTTCTTAGCTTAACATCGCTAATCAAATAATCCTTATACTTTTTGCTATCTGAAAACCACTTCGATGACCAAGTTTGCAAACCACCAATTCTGAAACTAATTGGACTAATTTTATGTCCCATATGTTTACTTGAAAAACTAAAATATAAAAATTTAATTACGATTTAATCAGCATCAGATCAGCGCCTGCCTGCCGGTAGGCAGGTTAGAAATCAGCGTCATATCAGCGTTCACTCTACATTGCCTTTCTTTGAAAAATCTTATTACTTTTACCCGATTTTCTTCCGAATATTCCTCGTTTCTGATCTTTATTCTTATCCCATCCCTTTTCCTTGCTTACCTTCTTTTCTTGCTTCTCTTCTGCTTTGATTTCTTGCTTTTTAATCTTTTTAGCTTTCTTGCCTTTGATCTTTTCTTCCAATTCTATTTCAATATGGCTAGTTCTTCTTCTTATTGTATAAGCTCTTCCAAAAGCTCGAGGACGGAATCTTTTCAAAGTCGGTGCTTCATTAACAAAAATCTTTAAAACAAACAAATTATCTTTTTCCATATTAAAATTATGGACTGCATTGCTAGCAACTGATAATAACAATTTCAAAACCAAGTCAGAAGATTTCTTATTTAAAAATCTTAATTGATCTTCTGCATCAGAAACATCCAAACCACGAATTAGATTGACTACTAATTTCGCTTTTCTTGGTGCAATATGTAAATGTTTTAATGTTGCTTTAACTGACATATATAGATTAATTATTCTTTAACTTCTTTTTTCTCAACTTCGCCTTCTCCTTCTTTTGTGGCTGCTAATTTCTGTGTTTCAGTTGCTTGAGCTGCTGCTGCTTCTTCCTTAGCAATTCTACCGCCATGAACTTCAAATCGTCTAGTTGGAGAAAATTCACCTAATCTATGTCCAACCATTTCTTCTGTCAACAATACTGGAATATGTTCTTTTCCATTATGAACACCAAGAGTATAGCCTACCATCTCAGGAAAAATAGTCGAAGATCTAGACCAAGTCTTAAGGATAGTTCTATCTTCTTTTCGTAGATTCTTAATTTTCTTCAAAAGCTTAGGATCGCACCATAAACCCTTCTTTAAACTTCGTGACATAATGATATATAACTTAGTATCTTAAAAATTATTTTCTTCTCTTCAAAATTAGTTTGCTAGACAATTTGTTAGGCTTTCTTGTCTTAACACCCAATGCTGGCTTACCCCATTTTGTCTTCGGATGAACCAAACCAATTGAATTTCTACCTTCACCACCGCCATGTGGATGATCTTTTGGATTCATCGCCTTGCCTCTTACCTGAGGTCTTCGACCCATATTTCTAACCCTTCCAGCATTACCAATTGTAATATTGCCATGATCAATATTGCCAACTCTGCCAATCGTTGCAGAAGAATCAATCAATACATTTCTTACTTCTCCAGAAGGAAACTTCAATTGAGCGAATTTACCTTCAATCGCCAAAAGCTGAGCAGCTGAACCGGCACTTCTAACCATTTGACCGCCTTTCATTGGCGCAAATTCAACTTCTGAAACAAGAGTGCCAGTAGGAATATATTTTAATGGATATCTGTTTCCAATATTTGCTTCAAGCTTTTTTAAAGAACTCATGATCTTATCACCAATTTTCAAATTCTCTTGCGCTAAAATATATGTCTTAGAGCCATCAGAATATTGAACTAACGCAATAAAAGCAGATCTGTTTGGATCATATTCTAAACTCTTAATCTCTCCCTCAATATCAAAATTTGATCTTCTGAAATCAATCATTCTATACTTTCTTTTGCTGCCTCCGCCTCTATGACGAACTGTAATTTTACCACGATTATTTCTACCGCTATGTTTTTGCAATGCCACAGTCAAGCTTTTTTCAGGCTCTTTTTTTGACAACATTGAAAAATCAACGGTCGTAATATATCGTCTTGAAGGCGTAATTGGTCTGTAAGTCTTAATTGGCATATTAAAATTAAATTCTCAATTTTCAATAATCAATTTACAACTTCGCATGAAACAATTGAAAATTGGAAATTGGTAATTGAAAATTATTTATTATACTCCTTCATAAATCTTAATGCTCTTGCCTGCTGGCAAAGTTACAATTGCCTTCTTTTTGTCTATAGTCTTGCCGATACTTCTGCCATATCTTCTTGATTTTCCAGATAAATTTATAACATTAACCTTGACTGGCTTAATTCCATAAACTGCGAAAATCGCTTTTGCAATATCATTCTTAGATGCTGACTTCTTTACTTGAAATACATATTTATTGGAGATATTCAAATTTGCGCACTTTTCTGAAACTACTGGTTTCAATAAATTTTTATATGCAGCGCTATAAATATTAACAGCCTTTTGCATTTTTTCAGAACTTTTTGTAGCTAAAACTTTCTTCTTTGCAGAAACTTCTTTTTCTTTCTTCTTTCCTTTTTTGAATACATCTAATAAAGCCATACAATTAACTTCAAAAATTATTTAATCATTGCTAAAGCGTTCTTATCTAAAACTAATTTATCATACTTTACAACATCATAAACATTCAAAAGATTAGACAGCAAAGGCTTCACACTAGCAATATTTCTTATTGACTTCATCGTCTTTTCATCATTGTCCTTCAACATTACCAAAGTACTCTTTTCAGCCTTAATATTCTTTAAAATTTTAACAAATTCTTTAGTCTTGATTGCTTCCATCTTCAGTTCATCAAGAACGATTAATTTCTTTAAATTAAATTTATCAGAAAGCGCCATATGCAAAGCTTTTCTTTTTTCTTTCCTATTGATTTTTTTGACATCATTTTTAGTCATAACAGGACCAAATGTTTTGCCTCCGCCCTTCCATAACGGAGAACGAATGGAACCAACACGAGCGCGACCTGTGCCTTTTTGCTTCCAAGGCTTGATACCACCACCGCTTACTTCAGCTCTATCTTTTGTTTTTGAAGTAATTTCTTTCTTGCTTAATTGAGCTACAACTGCGCGATGAACAACTGCAATTTTGATTTCCACGCCAAAAATCTTTGGATCTAAATCCACTGTTCCGACTTTCTTTCCTTCTCTGTTCAATACATCAATATTTAACATAAATTAACTTTAACACCATAACAATTTAACAATTTAGCAGTTCGACTTTATAACTTTACAACTTTATAACTTTAAGAACTTTAGCCACAAATCTTTAGCCATGTACCAATCTTTCCGGGCAAAGCCCCTTTTATAGCTAAAACATTCTCATCTAAACTGATATCCAAAATTGATGAATTCTTCAAAGTTACATTATCCCCGCCCATTCTGCCTGCCATTCTTTTACCCTTCACAACGTGCTGAGGAAAACCACAACCAATAGAACCAGGAGCTCTCCAATCATGCTTATGGCCGTGTGAATGTGAAGCACCATGAAAACCATGTCGCTTCATTACGCCTGCGAAACCTTTGCCTTTTGAAAGCCCAGAAATAGACAATAAATCACCCTTTTTGAACTGTGAAATATTAATTTTACCACCGATTTTATATGAAGTCAAGTCATCAACTCTGAATTCAGCAAAATTACTTAGATTTTCCTTTATACCAGCCTTATTTAAAGCGCCTTTTACTCTGCCATCGCCTTTTTTAACTATGTAATAACCGACCTGAACAGCAGAATAACCATCTTTTTTCATATCCAAAAGCCTTGTTATAACACAATCATCAATTTTAACCAAGGTAACAGCTTCTAGCTTACCTTCGTTATACATTCTGCTCATTCCAATTTTTTCACCAAATATAAATTTCATTGCTTAAAATATATATATTAACAATATTTATTTAAAAAATAAATAAAGACCTAAATAAATTAGGTTAACAAATCCAAAGCGATTCACTCGCCTATTTATTTGCTAAATACTACTTTATATCTAAAAAAATAGTTAACAAAAATGTTTAAAACATTCACAAACTCTTTCTCAAGCATTCTAAAACACATTTGCACTCATTCGAAAACGCATTCAAATAAAACATCACATCTTTATTTCTACATCAACACCTGCTGGTAAATTAAGGTTCGACAAAGCTTCGATAGTTTTCGGTGTCGGCTTTACAATATCAATCAATCTCTTGTGGATTCTAATCTCAAATTGTTCACGAGCGTCTTTATGAACAAAAGTGGATTTCAAAACAGTATCCCTATGTTTTTCAGTAGGAAGTGGAATAGGGCCGATAACCTCTGCACCAGATCTCTTTGCAGTTTCAATTATCTGCTCTGCAGACTTGTCAATAATCTTGTGATCAAACGCCTTAATTTTGATTCTTATTCTTGGAGAAGAAACTTCTTCTTTCTTTACTTTTTCTTTAGTCTTTGGCATCAAAAGGGCTTAATAATAATTAATAGGGAACAAAAATTTGTTCCCTATTATGAAATCATTTATTTAACAATTTTTGTTACAACGCCTGCACCAACAGTCTTGCCACCCTCGCGAATAGCAAATTTCATTTTTTCTTCCATAGCAACAGGAGCAACTAATTTAACTTTCATACCATTTACTGTATCACCAGGCATTACCATTTCAGTTCCAGAAGGCAATGTTACCTCTCCAGTAACATCGGTAGTCCTAACATAGAATTGAGGTTTATAGCCATTTGTGAATGCAGTATGGCGTCCGCCTTCTTCTTTCTTCAAAATATAGCTTTCTGCTTCAAATTCAGTATGTGGAGTAATTGAACCAGGCTTTGCTAACACTTGTCCTCTTTGAACGTCTTCTTTCTTTGTACCACGAAGCAAAATACCTGCATTATCGCCAGCCTTGCCTTCATCCAAAGATTTATTGAACATTTCAATGCCTGTAGCAACAGTCTTTTGAGTTGGTTTTAAACCAACAATTTCTACTGTATCATTAATCTTAACCATGCCTCTCTCAATTCTACCAGTAACAACAGTTCCACGACCTTCAATTGAAAATACGTCTTCAATAGGCATCAATAATGGTTTATCAACATCTCTTTTTGGTTCAGGAATATAAGAATCTAACTTTTCTAATAATTCCAAAACTGGTTTGCCAGCTTCACCTGATGGATCTTCTAAAGCTTTTAAAGCTGAACCTTTGACAATTGGAACTTCATCTCCAGGAAAATGATATTTATTTAATAATTCCCTAACTTCTTCTTCAACTAAAGAAACCATTTCTGGATCATCAACTTGGTCAACTTTATTTAAGAAAACAACAATATATGGAACACCAACCTGGTAAGCCAATAAAATATGTTCTCTTGTTTGAGGCATTGGTCCGTCAGCAGCAGATACAACCAAAATAGCACCGTCCATTTGAGCTGCACCAGTAATCATATTCTTAATGTAATCAGCATGTCCTGGACAATCTACGTGAGCATAATGTCTTTTTTCTGTTTCATACTCACAATGAGCAGTTGCAATTGTAATTCCTCTCTCGCGCTCTTCTGGAGCTGAGTCAATTTGATCAACTGTTCTCTCTTGTGCTTTTCCTTTGCCAGTAGCATTGATAACCTTCAAAATAGCTGCTGTTAAAGTAGTTTTTCCATGATCAACATGGCCGATTGTACCAACATTTAGATGTGGTTTTGATCTGTCAAATTTTTCTGCCATTTTTTTAGAATTTAATTATTATTTTAAGTATATACATAAAAAATTATATTGTCAAATACTAAATCCTCTATATTTCT
This sequence comes from uncultured Candidatus Saccharibacteria bacterium, assembly GCA_964574655.1. Taxonomy (GTDB): domain Bacteria; phylum Patescibacteriota; class JABMPQ01; order JABMPQ01; family JAQVVF01; genus JAQVVF01. Next base: position 230,833 of record CAZNOH010000001.1, on the reverse strand, counting down.
AACCTAAATAAATTATGCAAAAATAAAAAATACTTTTTCCGAAAATCTATTTTGTAAGAAGCATTATAACAACATTTATGATATAAGGCAAGACCTTTTTGTTAATAACTAATCGAAAAAGATTCTGCACTTTCTGCGTACGATTCTGCGTCATTCTGCGATGATTAAAAATCAAATCTTTCATCTTTTTGCTCTTCCTCAACATCATAATAGTAGCTCAAATCTTCTTCAACCAAAACATCTTTTTTATAGCTTTTTTTCGGCAATTCATAATCAAAATATTTTTTATTTTCTTCATCTTGTTTCATCTTCCAATCAGCAATATCATGATTAATTTTATCAAGCAACAATTTTCCTGAACAGCATTTTTCTGTTTTTTCTTTTTTGTTCAACAATTTTTCATACTCAGAGATTGTCATCATTGCAAAAGACGGTTTTCCATTTTCAACAATGATATATTTTCCGCCAGTTGATTTCAATAATCTCAAAATTGCTGGAAATTCTTCTGGATCTAAAACATTGATTGTCATAATTTTATTTTTGAATTGTTAAATTGCTCAATTGTTAAATTGTTAAACTTGATTGCTAACAATTTAGAAATTTTTATTTAATAATTTTTTACTTTTTACTTGCAACTTTTACCTTTTTACTTTTGACTTTTTACTTTTTTCCAACCCGCCCTTCAACTATTTGCAGCTCTACATTTTTCGGAACTGGCTCATAATGATCAAATTCCATTGAAAAATTTCCACGTCCTGAAGTAATAGATCTTATTGTTGTTGCATAGCCAAACATTGATGCCAATGGGACCATTGCAGATATGATTTTCAAATTTTCTCGATCTTCCATTTTTTGAATCTGTGCTCTTTTTGAATTCAAATCACCGACAACATCACCCATATATTCTGCTGCAATCATTGCCTCAACTTTCATTATTGGTTCAAGTAATACTGGCTTTGCTCTTCTTTCACCTTCCTTCAAAGCCATTGATGCAGCTATTTTAAATGCAGCTTCTGAAGAATCAACATCATGGAAAGATCCATCATACAAAGTTGCTTTAAGATCAATAACTGGATATCCAGCAATAACACCCTCTGTCAAAGCTTCTTTTGCGCCTTTTTCTACAGCTGGAATAAATTCGTGAGGAATCGTACCGCCCTTAATTTCATTGATAAATTCAAAACCTTTATTTTTTTCATTTGGTTCAAGTCTAAGCCAAACATGTCCGTATTGTCCATGACCGCCAGATTGTCTAATATATTTTCCCTCAGCTTCAGAAGTTGCAGTAATTGTCTCTCTATAAGCAACTTGAGGATTACCAATATTTGCTTCAACTTTAAATTCCCTTTTCATTCTATCAACCAAAACATCTAAATGCAATTCACCCATGCCTGAAATAATTGTCTGAGTTGTTTCTTCATCAGTATGAACTTTAAAAGTCGGATCTTCTTCCGCCAAAGCACGTAAAGCAAGTGACATTTTTTCTTGATCAGCTTTTGTTTTTGGCTCAATTGCAATAGAAATAACTGGCTCTGGAAATGTAATTTTTTCCAAAAAGATTGGATTATTCACATCACACAAAGTATCACCAGTAGTCGTGCCTTTCAAACCAACGATTGCAGCAATGTCTCCGGCATAAACCTCGTCAACTTCTTCTCTCTTGTTAGCATGCATACGAACGATTCTACCGACTCTCTCCTTTTTATCAGATGAAGAATTTAGAATATAAGAGCCAGCAATTAATGTCCCGGCGTAAACTCTAAAATAAATTAATTTTCCTACAAAAGGATCAGTTGCAACTTTGAAAGCCAAAGCTGTAAATGGCTCTGTATCAGAAACTTTCCTTTCTATTTTTTTAGTTTCATCTTCTGGATCAAAAGCAATTATTGGTGGCACATCTAAAGGACTAGGCAAACAATCGACTACATAATCCAAAACTTTTTTGATAATAGCCTTTCTGCCATCACCACCCAAAACTGGAAAAAACTTTCCAGTCAATGTTGCTTTTCTTAAAGCTAGTCTTACTTCTTCTTCGGTCAATTCCTGGCCTTCCAAATATTTTCCCATCAACTTATCATCAAATTCAACAATTTTTTCAATTAATTCTGCTCGATATTTTTCTGCGCTCTCTTTCATGTCAGCAGGAATTTCTGATGGTTCAGATAATTTTAATCCATCTTCTTCAACATTATAATATGCTTTCATGAGTACAAGATCAACAGCTCCTTTGATATCTTCTCCAGAACCAATTGGCAACATTACTGAATGCGCATTTTTAGATAATCTGTCATGAATTGAATCTAAGCTTTTATAAAAATCTCCGCCAACTAAATTGATTTTGTTTAAAAAGCAAATTCTTGGCACGTGATACTTGTCAGCTTGATGCCAAACTGTTTCTGATTGAGGCTCAACACCCATCTTGCCATCAAAAACAACAACTGCACCATCCAAAACACGCAATGATCGCTCAACTTCTACGGTAAAATCAACATGTCCAGGAGTATCAATAATATTAATCCGATGTTTGTCAGGTTCTTTCTTCCAGATCGGAGACCAAAAACAAGTTGTTGCTGCAGCAGTAATCGTGATACCTCTTTCTTGTTCTTGCTCCATCCAATCCATAATTGCAGCACCTTCATGAACCTCGCCAATCTTATGTGAGATTCCAGTAAAAAACAAAACACGCTCAGTAACAGTTGTTTTTCCTGCATCTATATGAGCAATGATTCCGATATTTCTTGTTTTTTCAAGTGAGTATTCTCGTGGCATAATTGTGTTAAAAATATAAAAAAATAAAAACCTAAAAATATAATCAAGACTCTCCGTCTATTTTTATATTTTTATATTTCTAGTTTTTTACATATTGATTATAATACAAAATAAAAATCTTGCAAGACCAATTAATCTTGACTTATCAATAAAAAAAGCATAACATCAGAATCAGTCAGACCGACAAGGAGAGGAGGAAGATCCGATGCCCAAACCACAACCAACTTGTCAAGAAGTACGGCCGTACATTTTAGAATTTGCTTTCAACTTCGGCCGTCTATCACCACCGCCTCGCAATCAATTCACAGCATATCTCCATCACATCCTCGAATGTCCATCCTGCAAACCAAAATACGATGCCGGCGTCTTCGAAAGAAAAGCAATGAAAGTCGACACCACACATCATCCAATCTAATTCAACAATTTGCACTTTAATTTCACTCACTTATGTGAGTTTTTTATTTGTGTCTCTGTGTTAAATTTGTAAAATACGTAAAATTTATGACGTCAACGACTTTATAACTTTAAAAACTTTATGAACTTTATAACTAAAAAGCCCCCGTTCATCACAAGGGCTTTTTATATCTAACTTTTCTAAAATCTTATTGTTTCGGTGCCTCTGGAGCAGATGGAGCTTGAGGAGTTTGCGATCCGCCTTTCATTGTTCCAACATTCTTTTTCTTGACCATGAAATAATACAAAATACATGCTAACCAAGACCATCCAATAAAGAATGTAATGATCAATACAGCCAACCAAACACCTCTGTTTGGAAATTCTCTTTTGATACAATCAACTAACATCATTATCCAGAAAATCAAGAAAAACAAACCAATCAAACCAGCAATAATCGCAATTACGATTCCAAAAACGCCCATTCCTACTCCCAACCCAGCTAACGCTTCAGCATCAGCTTCATTTAATGTTGTTGTAGTCGTGTAATTAAAATCCAATTCATTTAAATCAGTCTGCGCTAAAGCAACATTGAAACTTAATAAAAGAGTCAACATTACCAATAATGCAAAAACTTTTTTCATAAAAATTTATTAATTATTATTTATTATTTTGTTTTTTATTATCCGCCAAAGCATAAGCAAAGGCGAATTAAAATTTTTAACAATCTTTTTGACAAGTCGACCAAACAAAAATTGTCTTGTTATTTGTAATATAACATCTTACAAAAATCATGCAAGATTATTAATGCACAGGATAAAACATGATGCCAATCTACAAATAAAAATGCCAATCTACAAATTGCAAATCGTTAGATTAATATTAGCAATTAGTAGATTGGCATGAGATTTGTAAATTAGCATCTTATCGTGCAAAATGCGCAAAAGCTTTATTTGCTCTTGCCATTCTGTGGGAATCTTCTTTCTTTCTAACAGCCAATCCCTGACTTTTTGAAGCATCCATTATTTCAGTAGCCAATCTAACTGACATTGGCTGACCTTTTTTACTTCTTGCAGCATCAAGAATCCATCTAAAAGCTAAAGTTTGCTTGCGATCGCCTCTTACTTCATAAGGAATCTGATAATTAGCGCCGCCGATTCTTCTGCCCTTTATTTCCAAATCAGGAGCAACATTTTTTAAAGCTAAATCAAAAATTTCTACTGGATCTTTTTTTGATCTAGTGAATATTAAGCTCATTGCATTATAGACTATTTTTCTAGCTGCACCCTTTTTACCTCTTTTCATGATACTGTTGATAAATTTAGATACAACTAAATTACCATATTTTGGATCTGGTTTTAATTCTCTTTTATATTGTCTTTTTCTTCTTGCCATATCAAATTACTTATTATTATTTCTAATTATTTTGCTTTAGCAACAGCCTTTGTCTTTTTTCCACCAGCACTTTTCTTTGCACCATACTTGCTTCTTTGTTGCATTCTGCCTTCAACGCCAGCTGTATCTAAAACTCCGCGAACAATGTGATATTTAACACCAGGCAAATCTTTTACTCTGCCACCGCGAACTATAACAATTGAGTGTTCTTGCAAATTATGTCCTTCACCAGGAATGTAGGCAGTAACTTCCATGCCATTTGTCAATCTAACTCTAGCAATTTTTCTCAAAGCAGAGTTTGGTTTCTTTGGAGTAGTTGTTGTAACTTTAGTACAAACACCTCTTTTAAAAGGATTGCCAGTTTCTAGAACTACATATTCTTTTTTAATTTTATTAAAATCCCTCTGCAATGCAGGTGCTTTAGATTTTATTTTTCCAGATTTTCTCCTTCGTTTAACTAATTGATTTATTGTCGGCATAATGAATATTTTTTACTTGTCAACCGTGATATCAAGATACAATCTTGTTAAATATAAATTTTAAACAAGCTCTTATTACAAACACATTCTATATATAATATAGAATGAAGGTTGATGATAAACAGATATTATCAAATAATAATTTGATTGTCAACAGTTCTCTGAATTTCTAATTTTCAATTTCTAATTTCTATTAAATTTCTAATGCTTAAATTTCTAAACCGTTCGTTCCGTTCATTAGAAATTAGAAATTAAAAATTTAATAAAAATTAGAAATTATAAATTCGTTCAAGCCAAAAACCTATCTACAAATCCAATTATCCAATAAAAATATCTAGAAAACAAACTCCCAGCAAACAACAACAATCCAATAAGAACAAAAAAGCCATATTTATCTAAAAACATTTTTATATTTTCAGCTGAAGGAGGAAGTAACGCAAACAACAACCTTGACCCATCTAAAGGCGGGACTGGTATAACATTAAAAGACAAAAGCAAGGCATTGATTAAAATGAATGTATATAAAAAATCATACAGAGCATTTCCCTCGCCTAATCCAGTCAAAGGATAAGCAAATTTCAAAAGCAATGCAAACACAAAAACCATAACTAAATTAGAAAAAGGTCCAGCCAATGCCACGATTGCCGGCCCGATTCTTTGATTCTTCAAATTATAAGGATTAAAAGGCACTGGTTTTCCCCAGCCAAAACCAACAAAAAGCATAAGCAATGTCCCCCAAATATCTAAATGCGACAAAGGATTCAAAGTCAGTCTACCTTGATTTTTTGCAGTTGGATCGCCAAGCAAAGTCCCAGCCAATGCGTGAGAAAATTCATGAATAGTGATAGCAAAAACCATTGACACTGCCCAAGCAAAAAACATTATCGGATTTGTTAAAAGTAATGAAATTATCATAAAAATAATAATTAATTTTGTAGGGGCTTAAAATTTTAAGCCCCTAGATATAAAATTCGCTTGTCAAAACAATAATACTCTGTTATTATTACAAATACAAATTAAACTTTAATTATTCAAACCATATGGCAAAACGTTGCGAAATCTGCAAACGCGGATCAAAAAAAGCAGTATCACGTTCTCATTCTAACATCGCCAACAAAAGAAGGCAATATTTAAATTTGCAAAAAATTGAATATAAAGGTGAAAGAATAAAAGCCTGCACAAAATGCATCAAAACAATATACAGAACAAAATAACATAATAACGATATGGCTAAAACAAAAATAAAAATCAAACAAAAAACAAAAACAATAATTTCTATCGCCTTAATAGCATTTATAATTTCCGGCCTAAGTTTAGCTGCCGGAATTTTTTATAATAAAAATTATCCTAAATCTAAATGCAAAAATGCCTTTAAAATTATCAGATCTAACGAATGCCAAAGTTCATACAAAAAATATACAGTTGTTTCATTTTGCTCAAAAAATAAATCAATACAAAAACTAGCAATAAAAAAATTAAAGAAAAGCAAGAAATGCTATAAATCATACAAAATAATAAAGAAAAAAGCCTGCAAATCTTATTATGATAAAACAATCAAATTATATTGTCCGAATCAAACCAACAACGATAACAATACTAATCAAAATACTAATCAGCCAACTAACGAACCAAATACTAATGCCAATACCAATACACCTGGTGAAAATGCTAGCTTGAATCAAAACGAATCAGCTAATGGCAATGTATCAATTGATGATCCAATTGATGACGAATTTGAAGATATCGAAAATCAACAGCCAGCAGAGCCGATTGCTGAATTAGATAACAATTTAGCTAACATCAATTTAGTCAACAAACCAGGCTGGCCAAAAGAAAAAAGTCATGAATCAGAAAGATTGAATACTATTATTGCTGCCAATATCGATAATCAAGAAAACAAAGAAATTTTGAGCCAAAGTCTTTTTGAAGGCAAGTTAACTTTAAGATTAAATTGCCTCAATTCCAACAACACCAACTTTAACCAAAAATGGCCACTAGATTTTTCTGCCTGCAACTACTGTGGACCAAAAAATAACGGAATCTCTATACCTCACGCTACAGTCCAAGTGCCTACCAATCCTTTTTCCAGAAAAATTCAAGAACCTGAAATCTGGGCACAACCAATTTCTGTTGGTTTTAACAACGAAATAATCACCTCTACACTAAACAATGTTATTCTATTCCAATTCAGAAATAATTATTTTTACTCCTTGAATCAAAATGCCGAAAATATTCCAAATTGGCCTAAAGTTTTTGAAGGAAGCAACAGCAACATCGTTATAGCTAATTTTGAGAATAATCAAAACACGAATGTTATTTTTGGCAATAATAACACTAGCTACATTCTTAATAATCAAGGAAATCAACTTCTAGACTCTCGCAAAAAAGGCACAACAATTTTAGTCGACAATTCTAGCAATATTAATCCAAAAATTATTACTCTAGACTTTACTGCTGGTCCTCCATTCCTACAAATTTTTGACAAAAACAACAATAACATCGCAAACCTTCCGAATGGATTATCGTTACCTAATCTTAAAAACATTGTTTCAAAAGATAATTCACTGACACTATCTGATCTAAATAATGATGGAACAAAAGAGATAATTGTTCTTGGACAACACTCTCAAAATGGTCTTTATCTTAACGCAATTCGCAATAATGGCAGCTCATTATCAGGATTTCCAAAACAAATCACATCCAATCCAGCTTCAGATAGTCCTATAAAAATTTCCAGCGCTGACATTAATCAAGATCAAAACAAAGAATTAGTTCTAGTTTATAGAAACAACAATGAAAATTTTGCTACCTTGAAAATAATAAATTCCGACGGCTCCACTTTCCTAACTGCACACATGCCTGGATTAAAATTTAGCGAACCTTTGCTAGCTAATTTAAATGCTGATAACAACTTAGAAATTGTCTTAGGGATAGATAATTCTCTATATATAATAGATACAGCTGAATTAGCCTTCCAAAAAATTGATGTTAATGGCGATGATCCTAGCCAATTTGGTTATTTTCCAACTGCGATTTTGACTGATCTAGATAACAATAATCGAATTGATATCATTTCAAATATTGGCAATAAAATTAATGCCTGGGAATTAAATTTTCCAACCAACAACATGCCTTGGCCAATGCCAGATCAAAATAATCAACGAACTAGAATCGCCCCATAGCATAAAAACATAAAGATCAAAAATAAAAAACGAGACATTATTCAGTCCCGTTTTTTTATTAACAATTTAGCAATTTGACAATATAACATTTATTTTTTATCTTTTCTAAACAACCTTACCAAAAATACCGCGCCAAGTACCATTATAATAGTCAAAGCACCCGCATAAATAAACTTTGCCCAAACATTATCTCGTTGCGGAAAAATATAATCTATTAAAGATTTTATCGCATCATTCCAAGCCAAACCAATTATCAAACCAAAAGCAGCAACAATATATCCGCTCACTTTTTTCAAAGCCTCATCTCTTAATTCTATGCTGTGCTCTTTAATTTTGCTTAAACTCATTTTTATCATCTTAAATATACTAATTTATCAACCTGATAAGCTAGCACATCTTTATTAAAAAATCAATAATCTAACAATTTAGCTTTTTCCTTCCCAAAAAGCATCACCTTCTTTTTCCATTCTTTCCAATCTATCATAATAATCAGGAAATTCATTTAAATGCGCCAAAGCTATTTTTCCAGTCATAACAGGATCGTCATTGGTAACATTAGTATGTATATCAATTTTTCCATGTTCTAATTCAACATCCAAGCCTCTTTGAAATTGATCAACATCAAATTTTGTCCAATCAATTCCCAATTGTTCACCTATTTGTTTGGTTTCTTCAACTGTAAAAATTTTTTTTGCCATAACAATTATTGATTATTTTTTTTAATTTTTTATTTTTTTATAATCTTTTTCCAGTTTTAATTTTTCCGACAGCAAAACTCTCAATCTATGCGATGTTCTATAAACTACCTTTCCATGATGGGTTTTACTTGAAGCATAGTTTTTCATATTTTAATTATACATTATTTTAATGTATAATATTAGTGTTTATTAGTATCATTAGAAAAAATTAGCGTGTTATCTATGAAAAGATTTTTACTCGTCGTTGCTTCAATGCTTTTTTTGCCAACTTTAGGTTTGGCTTTTTTATTTCTCAACATTACTCATACCATGCTTTCGCCAGATGTTTATAAGAAAGCTCTAACTGATGCTAATGCTCATGAACGCTTATCAAAAATTAATATTAATCAGCTATTATCCAGTTTTTCAAAAGAGAAAAATTTAGATATAACACAAATTGTCGAAATTAAAGTTTCAAAAGAAACTATCCAAAAAACCGTTGAACCAACAATTGATTTCTTTTTTATTGATGTTTTAAGAAATGGCAAAAAAACAATTGTCATTGATCTATCTGGTTTTCAAAAAGATTTTTTAGGCCAATATAATATTCCAATTGATTTTCTGCCACAAGGAACAATCCCTCAAAACTATTCGATTACTATTCCTGGAACTATTTTAATATTCCAGCCGTTTATTACTATTTTGCCAATTCTTACTTTTACATTCTTCGGACTTTCATTATTATATTTATTATTAATAATTCTTTTTAAACAAAATAATCGCGGAAAATTTAGATTACCAGCCTATTTAATTTTTAGCTTAGGATTAACATATCTAATTTTTTATCTAATTGCCTATTTTTTAGATCCATCAAAATATATTTTTCTGGGCTCGCAAAATATCGCCCAAATTGCTTTAGATGTTTTAAATAATCTGAAAATTGTTTTCATCAAACCTTATTTAATCGAAGCTATTTTGCTGTTAAGTATTAGCGTGATTGCTTTTTTTATTTCATTTTTCATTCCTAAAGAAAAAACAAAATTAATTCCGCCAAACAAGCCAGCCAAATAAACTTTAAAAATAAAAACGGATCTTTTCAGAATCCGTTTTTTATTTAATAATTATTCTTGCTAAACTTTAATGAGTTTTTGTTTTTTGCCTTCTCTATAAGAAAGATACAAAAAGAATGCTAAAAGAGAAACTGTCGCCAATGGAGCAAACCAAAAAGGAAATTCTTTGCCAAAAGACTCTAAAATCATAACAGCGCCTAGTACTCCAATTGAATACATCGCGCCATTTTTCAAATATGCAAATTTTGAAATTAAATTAATTCCTCGTATTGTAATCTCTCTAACTACAAAAGCTCCCAAACCATTACCAATCAAAATCAAAGGAACATAAATCGTAAAAGCAAACGCGCCAATCACGCCATCAATTGAAAAAGACGCATCTAACACTTCCAAATACATAATCTTGCTCCAAGCACCCATGTCGCTTGATTTTAATAACTGTTTTCCTTTTTCTTCAGCATTCTTTTTTAATCCGTCAGTAATAAAAAAAGCGGTAGCGCCAATTGAAGTTGACAAAGCCATCGCCGGATTTCCCATACTTACTGACAATCCAATCATCACTGTAAAAAACACAGATGCAATTGCATAGAACCAAACTCCTTGATGGAAAATAATATGTTCAACTAAAAACGCATATTTCTTTTTTTCCAAAAATAGCCATGACAAAGCTACAAATAAAAGATAAATCCCGCCACCTGATAATAATAAAGGCTTGCTTTCCTCTAAAGCATCCTTGATTGCCGGATCATTGGAAAAAGAAAATTTAATCACTTCCACAAGTCCCAAGTCTGTATTAGCCAGCCAGACAATCAAAAATGGCAAAATGCCTCTAACTAAAAAAACAGCAATTAATATTCCCCAAAACAAAAAAATCTTCCGGAATTTTTCCGGCATTGTTTTTAAAACATGGGCATTAACAATTGCATTATCAACGCTGGATATTATTTCAAAAACGCATAAGCCCAAAATAACTATGATTGCTTCGAAAATCATTCTGTTAATATTATAAACCTCTAAAACACACTACAAAACTTTTTTAAAGACTCACTACAAAAAAAATACTTTAACTTCTTGTCCGCCGTAGTCCCACAGGCTTGCCTGCCGTAGTAAAACGAGGGCAGGACAAAGGCGGATTATACTCCAATTATTTGATATTTAAAATTATAGCCAGCATCTTTAGCTGCTTGTTCAATTTGACTTCTTATTGCTTGAAAATCAAATTTATAATCATATTTCTTCTTAAATAATTCTGACTGCTCTTCTATTTTTCCATTTCTTGGACCAATTCCAGTTTTATAAGTTTCCGTCTTAAAACTAAATCCAGGAGTCTCGTCAATTCCACCCCCAGATAATCCGAATCCAGTTTCTTTTAACATTTCAGAAAAGATTAGCTCTTTCTTTTCCTCCTCAATTCTAAATTTTCCGATATACATTAATTTCTTGTTTGATAAAAAAACTTTTCGCTCAGCAATTTTCAATTCAAATTCATATTTTCCGTTTTTTTCTTTTAATTCTGCTGGTAATTCCGCAACTATGTTTTTTATTAATTCTAACAATGCCATATATTTTTTATGTTATAAGCAATAATTATATTTTATTAGATTTTTAACAAATAACAAGACTATATTTTTAGAATATCTAATATCTAAAAAAATAATAAAATTTATTTTGTCTCACCGCGAAAACCATAGCCAGGCTTAACTTTTTTCTTCGAGTGCTGTTTTATTTCGCCCTTCACACATTTGGAAATATTCTGGATGTCTTTGAATTCTCCAGTTCTTTCCCGCTTGGCATACAATTTTTTGCCCTTTCGTTCCATTTTTGTTCTAAATACGCCTTTTCTTTTTGGCATAATATTTATGTTAAAAAAATATACCTAAATTAATCTAGATATATTTTATCACAAAATAAATAAATATTAAAATCATCAGCGTTTATCAGCGTTCAGAATCAGCGTAAAATCAGCGCTTGCTAAATTACCAACCAGTTCCATAATTAAATTGTCCGCCATTTCTTTTTGGAAAACGTCTATTGCCTTGTCCGCTAGCTTGCTTTTGTCCGCGTCCTTGTCCTTGAAAACTAGATCTGCCTCTTCCTTGAATGGGAGTCTTAATTTGTGTTGGACGAAAAGAATTTGTCGCTTGTTGAATTGACTGTTCTAATTCTGGAGTTTTAGAAATAGTAATATTATTTCTAATTAGTCTTTCTACTTGCACAACTTTATGTTTTTGGGTTGGCAAAGCAAATGAAATTGCCTTTCCGCCCTTTCCAGCTCTGCCAGTTCTACCAATTCTATGTACATAATCTTCTGGATCATCAGGCAAATCATAGTTAATAACTAATTCAATATCAGAAACATCAATACCGCGTGATGCAACATCAGTTGCAACCAATATTCTTGATCTTCCTTGTTTGAATAAATTCAAAGCAACCTGTCTTTGCGCAAAGCTTTTATTTGAATGAATTTCAGAAGCGCTGAATCCAGAAGTAATTAAAAATCTGCATAATTTACTTGCACCAAATTTAGTTCTAGTAAAAATTAATACAGTTCCTTTGTATTGTTTTAACAATTTTGATACTAACAATCTTTTTTGATGTGGATTAACAACAAACATTTCTTGTTCTACTTTTTCAGCTGCAGTACCAGATTGAGCTACTTCAATTCTAATCGGGCTTTTCATGTACTTTGCAGCAATTGCAACTATTCTTCCAGGCATTGTTGCAGAAAATAACATTGTTTGTCTATTTGTTGGTACAGTTTCTAATACTTCTTTGATTTGAGGTGCAAAACCCATGTCCAACATTCTATCAGCTTCATCTAAAACCAAAGTATTAACTTTGCTCAAATTCAAATTGCGTCTTTGCAGATGATCAATAATACGGCCAGGCGTACCAATAATAATATGTGGATGGCTATAAATTCTTTGTCTTTGCATACTCATTGATGCGCCACCAACTAATATTGCAGTTTTAAGACCAAGAGTTCTAGCAATTTTTAATAATGATTCTTCAACTTGCATTGCCAATTCTCTAGTTGGCAAAAGAATCAAACCTTGTCCATTTGTTTTAGCAATTCTTTGCATCATTGGCAAACCAAAAGCCAATGTCTTGCCAGTACCTGTTTGAGCGATACCAATAATATCTTTTTCGGAAATAGCAACTGGAATAGCCTTCTCCTGAATTGGAGTAGGAATTGTAAATTGTTGTTTTTCTAACGCACTTAAAAGATCCGGGACTAATCCAAGATTTAAAAATGTCGCTTTCTTTGAAAGCTTTGCTTCATTTAACATAAATATGTGATCCGATTCCTGCAACGTCACATATTTAATAAAATGCATGAGCGAGGCTCGAATCTATGGGTGAAAACACCCTGATTTCTAATTATTTTAAGTATAGCAAATATTTTAGGGTTTGTCAATAGAATCGGAAAGCTACTTAACTCAAGACAAAGACGAATCAAACATCGCATCCATCAAAGACTCAGCCACACGAAATGGCTTGCCTTGATACGGCACCTCATGAATATCAAAACCCGGCATATAATTTGTTTCAATTATGCCAAATTTTTCAAACTTTTTAATATCAACTGCAATTAAATCAACTGCGCAAAATCTCAATTGAAAAATATCAGCAATTTTCACTGCCAGTTTTTTATATTCAGGATTGACTTCATCATCACATTCAAAAGATCTGCCTCCTGTACTGACATTAGCATTCTGTCTCAAATAAACTTTTTTACCTTTTAAAATAATGCTTTCTTCAGTTATACTTTTTTCTCTCAAATTCCTTCTAAATTCAAAATCCTTCACAATTGGACATAATGGCTGATCCTTCCCTACTCCTGGCTGATTATTATACTCACTAATCAACTCTCTAATTGTCTGCTTACCATCACAATCAACATAAGCCGGCTCACGGCGTAATGATGTCAGCACCTTTCCGTCCATCACCAAAAGACGATAATCACAGCCCGAAAGATATTCTTCTATCAAAAAAGAATTTTTCCTACCTTTTTTACGACGATTGTATTTATAAACTTCTTTAATTGCACCAATTAAACATTCCTTATCTTTTATTTCAACAGTTACTGCATGACCTTGACTGCCATCTATTGGCTTGACTACAACTGGAAATTTGATAATTCCTTGATCAATCATCTGCAAAGTCTTGCGCATGTTTTTTAAAATCCAACCTTTTGGATTCGGAATTTTGTTTTTATTATAAATTAATTTTGCCAAAGCTTTGTTGCCAGATATATTGCAAGAAATATGACTATTCAAATCAGGCACATGCCATTTTACATAGACATTTTTACCTTTTTTACTAAAAATCCTCAAGCCTCTAACTTCATCAACCAACTCAACACTAACGCCCTTTTTTTTGGCCGCCGACAACAATGCTCCTGTGCAATTAAATTTTGAATATGGTATCTTTTTCATAATGTAAATCTATATAAAAAGACACTCTGTACAAGACTGTCTTTTTAGAAAAAATTGATTATTTGATTGTTAGGATATCATAACAAAAATCAAAAAAAATGTCAAGTTTAATTACATTTATAACTTTCGGGGAAGGGAGAATTGGACTCCCCCTACATGTACCCCGTACATGCGTACTACCGATATACTATTCCCCGATATTAGAATAAAAATTCTAAAACTTCACTACCCACCCCATTGGGCATACCTGCCTGCCGGTATACTAGTCCCCGACACAAATATTATTATACGCTTTAACAACCTCACAATCAACAAAAAAAAGAAGCTAATACATAACTTCTTACACAAAAAAACAAAAATTATTATAGATCCAAGCAAAGAAATTTTCTATTCAATTACTTCGCATCTCAATGTCGGATACCGAGTAGCCCAATACTTTGCCAGAACTGTGATATCAGCAATTGTCTCACTACCAACTGTTTGATAAAAACTGCTACCCCACACAGAGAAATTCAAATTAACACCTTCTACAGACAATTTGTCACCATTGTCCTTAATAGCAAAACATTCAGAATTGACAAATTTACTTTCTTTCTCAATATGAAGAGCGCCTACCTTAACTTCGTATTTGCCAATTAACAAATTGGAAAAAGAATATGTCCCGTCAAAATCTACCGCATCAACTCCCTCGTATTGACATAGAGGATTAGATCTACAAGCATCCATAAGATCGCTATTGTTACCCTTATAGCTATACTGTATTCTCAATTCCGTATCAAAATCATTGTATTGTCCAGTACATTCATATAGAAACCTCCCTTCTTCAGTAAATAAACATCGTATTTCTCGACCTTCTTTTATAGCTAAATAAGGAATGACTCCTCCTCCCGGGAACTTAATATATACTGCACCTGACACGCTTCCAAACTGATCTTCCGACAAAGAAATACTTTGGTTTTGACTCTGATCTTGTTCGCAAGATAACAAAACGCTTATCAAAACAAATAACACGATACTAGAAAATCGAGTCTTGTTCTCTGACATTCTCTCCCTCCTTTTTTGGGTTCCTACTATCACGAAATAATTTTCTAAAGATCTTTCCTCTAAGAATGATTATCGTCCAAACATCAATATATATTATAACATTTTTCTATTTTGTCAATAAAAAAAGCCACATTAATGTAGCTTTATGAAAAAGAACAAACTAACCGCGAAGTTTCAAAAAATGAAATCTTTTATCTCTTGGATTCCTCTGAATCCGAACTGTCGAAACAGCTTTCTCGCATCGTTCGAGAGGAACACCTTCTTTTCGTCTTGCCTGATTCATCATGAAAACGAAATCAACTGGCAACTGATTGCTAAATAGGCTAAAGACCAATGCCGAAAGTATTCGATCTACCATTTGGCCTTGTCTCAATAGTCACCTCTCTCTAGAGTCAAAACAGGTTCAATTTTCAGTTCACCGAATTTTGCCCTTCTGCTTTGCAATAGATAAAAAAAACCTTTGCCTTCTGATCCAACAGGACTGCTACTGCTTGGCAAAATCGCCAAATTCCAATTCTGAACGCACATAAGATCTTGAAAAGGATTGAATCTCGCCAGAACTTGACAATCGCATTCAATTCTCAAGGCTCTGAAGAAAACCATCACCCTTCCAAAATAGATTCTGCCAGATCCACGTTTCTGCGTTGCATTATATTCTGCAATCACTTCTTCAGTTCTTTGCAAACTGTGTTTTCCATCTTTGCAACATCCGCCACGACGAGCATTCAGCTCTTGATAGAAAGTTCCAACCTGCATCTCACGCCCCCTCTTCACACGAAGACGCATCAAAACGTCTTGTGGGTGTCCTTTCTTGTCCCAAACCACTAGGCAAACCAATCTCAATACTTCTGCCCATCGTCATCGTTAACCAAGCCATTCGAAGCATGCCATTCGAAATTACTAGACAAGGAACCTGACAATCGCATCTCAGTCCATACTCCTGAAAAAACTGAATAACTCTCTCTAGGTTCAAATCATTTTCCTTTGCCACCCGCTCGATCACTTGCATTCCATGCATTTCATTCCCTTCAACATCTCTGCAACCGCCAGCCATCCGCACCAGATCTACGAACGTTCCAAACTCCATTTCCCTTTCCCTCCGAATACCGCCAATATCCTTTGGCGGACTTTTGCCCTATTCTAGGGCGCCATTTTGAGAATAAAAAAATGACATTAGATGTCAAAGAACATATCCGCTAGTATATCTTAATTAAATATTTTGTCAAGAAAAGAATCCACATTATATGGATTCTTTTTTATGACACTATCTTAATTTTCCTTGTCCGCCAACTTGTCCACCGAAGCAGAAGCGAAGGTGAAAGTCCTATGGACATAGGCGTATCAGATTTTCAAGAATTCCCGCTATTTTTACCAGATCCGAAACCCTGATATTTTCTTTCACACTATGACATTTTTCTCGACCATAACCAATACTCAAAGCCTCTATTCCTTTTTCACAAAATACATTAGCATCAGTTGCTCCCATTCTTTTTTCGTATGATACTTTTAAACCAGTTTTTTTTATCCCATTACAAATCATTTTAACCAAAGCGCTATTCTTCTTATGATCATAACCAACAACGCTTTCCTCCATTTTTAGTTTATACTTTGCACCAAATTTTCTGCAAGCATTTTTTAATATTTTTTTAAGAATAATAACTCGTTTTCTGAAAACATCATTATCTATTGCTCTAATCTCGCCGACAAAATTTATTTGATCGCAAATCACGTTACCGCCTCTTCCACCAGAAACAAAGCCAATATTTGAAACACAATATTTACTGATTCTTCCTGGTCTAAACATTTTTACAAATTCCGCAAAACAATTAATTGCATTTATTCCTTCCTCTGGTGCGCGCGAGTGCGCCATTTTACCAATGATTTCACCTGAAAAACTTTGAATAAAAGGAGCGCCAATTGTAATAAAACCACAACGTGATGAA
Organism: uncultured Candidatus Saccharibacteria bacterium; assembly: GCA_964574655.1. GTDB lineage: Bacteria > Patescibacteriota > JABMPQ01 > JABMPQ01 > JAQVVF01 > JAQVVF01. Next base: position 213,442 of record CAZNOH010000001.1, on the reverse strand, counting down.
CTGTCAACAATTATTGCCTTCTTAGACTTAATAGTATTAAAAACCAAATTTCTTGCGCCAACACAGCCAATTTCTTCTTCAACTGTAAAAATCAATTCTAAAGGTTTATTATTTTTTTTATTTCTTGAATTTTTAACTGCAAAAAGAATACCAGCAATACCAGCCTTGTCATCAGCTCCCAAAATTGTCTTGCCATCGCTCCTAATCACGCCATTCTTAACTATTGGCTTTATATTTTTTCCAGGCGCTACCGTATCCATATGAGCACACAAAATAATTGGTTCACCTTTTCCTTTTATCTTTGCAATAACATTTCCAAATTTATCTTTGATTGCATTAACATTAATTTTTCTTAAATAATTAATAATAAAATCAGCAACCAATTTTTCATTGCCTGTTTCACTATCAATTTTTATTAAACTTAAAAAAGTTTTCAATGCTTCTTTTTCTTGTTTTGTCATAAAATTTAATTAACATCATTTTTTACCATACAATATTTTTTCGAATTAACAATTGAACAATTTAACAATTTAGTATATCTTAAATTTAGTAATTTTCAAAAAAGGTTAACAAAATTTTACATTTGTTAACCAATCCATAAAAGAACAATCCTTAAAAAGAACAAGCCGTCATCGCCGAATTAGACCGGCCATGCACAATATAGCCGTCAGAGATTGGAATGCAAGTTACCGTATTTCCTCCAAAACTAGAATTGCTCGCATCATTATCAAGCCAGTACCAAACACAAATTCTTGTTCTTACATTTTCTTTACTCACTTTTTTGGTCACTGGATCAAAGACCATCATCTCATCAACTGCCATCTCACAATATTCTTGAGCAACAACAGTTCTTACTTGAGCTAGCTTCAAAAAATTACTAACATGTCGACTCCATATTTTTCTTGGCATCAATCTACTAATAGCAATCCCGTGTCCACCTGCTGCTTGGTTATCTCCACCAGACAATTTCAAAACAATATCAGAGTACAAAACATTCTTAACTTGTACGATCTTCAACTTCCATCTCCCACTTTCTTTTTCAATCATAATTAAACGGTCTGACTTAGCAAAAAAAGTAATTTGATCTGCTATTTGTTTTGGACAAGTATAGCTCCCACATTCAATCTTATTTAGCCAATCAATTATCACATCAAGATTTCCCAAACCATCGATAAGACTTTCACCAGTCCAAACATTTGTTTGCACTCCATTATTACAAAACAGCATCAATCTTTTACCTTCAAATTCAAATTCCATGTTTTTCACTATTTGGCTTTCTAAATCTCTCATGGCTGATTCTTCATATTTCTTGCCTTTCCAAACAAAACTACCTGGCCTAAAAATAATTGTGTAAGCAAAAATATTTTTCAGTTCCTCAAACATGTCGTCTGTCAAATATTTTCTCCATTCTGATTCTAACTCTTCGTCAAACAACCAAGCCATCAACTCTTTATAATCAAGAAAAGTCAAAAGATTTGGATGCAACAATACCTTTCCTTCAAAATATGCATCAATAATCTGCTTCTCAATTTTTGCAGCAAGCCCTACCAGTCTATTCAAGATCAATTTATCAATTTCTGTATACTCTTTAAAAACTCTTTCAATCAAATCCAATTTTTCGCCTCTCAAATACACGCCACCTTCTCTTGCTTCAGCCTCATAAGTAAATGCAAATGCAAATTTTAGACCAAAGATTTTCCCAAATTCATTTAGCAAGCCAGTCAAAGCAAACTGCTCCGGCCCATATAATTCTCGCCATGGAGTCAAAAGAATACCAACAAAACCACCGTTTGGCAACAGATCATGTATTGCCTCAACATATTTTTTGGCAATTGGTTCAAAAAAATTCTTTCCCGTAAAAAACTTACGAGAAATCAGATCAATTAAGCCGCTATATCCAGATCCAGTCGCTCCTAAAGTAAACTCATTAATTCTCAAGCCTTTGTCAGTGCGAATCGCATCGATTCTTACTCTCTTTGCCAACACGATATCTTTTCTTTCAAGCTCTCTTTTCCAAATAGCAATTTGCAAATCCGATCTCCCAAAACACAAATCCTGCCAGAGCCATGGATATTCACCAGACACAGATCTTCTCGCTAAATCAACACATCCTTCTAAAAATCTAGGAATTAAAATTCCCAGTCTTCTCAAAGTTTCAACCTCGCTTCCACTCAATGGATAAGTTTCCATTCCAATCCGCGCAGTATAATCTTTTGGCTTACTACCAATCCTACCCCAATACAAACCTTGTTCCAAATATTCTCTTTCCAAGCTTCTTCCAAAATTTTCTTGTTCATTAGAGCTATGCTGTTGTCCTGTTATCCCTTGCATTTCCTTTTCTCCCTTGTCCGCCAAAGTCCCACAGGACGAAGGCGGACTTATCCACCAAAGCTCGCAAGCGTAGGTGGATCCTCTTGTTGTAAAGAACAATCAAAAACCGGCCTTTAGAGCCGGTCTTTGCACAATATATTTAAAATAATAATTATCTTATAAACGCAAAAGCCGACTCATAAAAATGAAATGGTAATACCACATATAAAAATTAAATTGTCGACTGATATTTAACATAATATTTATTAAAACTTATATTCGCATTTGTGTATATTCGCGATTCAAACAAAAACTGGCCCAAATTTTGAGCCAGCTTTTTTATAAAATATTTAGTATAAACTTACGCAATAAAAAGCCGACTCAAAATCATTGAATACCAGAAATGCATATGAAATTGTCGGCTAATATTTTTCATATAATTCATTATATACTATTAGAATATCTTGTCAAGAAAAGAATCCACATTAAAGATTATCCTATCATAAAAAAAGACCTATTGCTAGGTCTTCAAGGAACAAACTCTACCTTAATTTCTCCAATAAAGCTAAGAATTCCAAACCAAGTTCAGCAGAAAAATTACGTTTTGCAAAAGAAACTGCAATATCCTTTTCCATAATCAAAGTTGACAAAGATATAATCGGCACTTTTGTATCGCTCTCTCCAAATGTTTTAACAGCAAAAACATTTTCAAACCCAATCGTATTGGCTGCCTTTTGGATAATCTAGGTCACGCCACTCCATGATACATTGGGAATCCAAGGACTATTTTTCTTGCGCATTTTTCTAAATGTCATCCCACTAGAAACAACATCATCTAACAACACAATTCTTTCAATACCTAATGCCATCTGATTTGGAAATATTCGTTCAACTATAACATAAGGATCTCTCCCCGGTTCCCAAAACCGCTTTGCAAAAACACTTTCAGTTTTCCAACCAGCTAACCAATCTTCAGACAAGTATCTTTTCAACAAATTCGCGCCATTACCTGGAAAGACCAATACAGTCCTCGATCTGTCAAAATCCTTCCAGCCTTCCCATTCCAAAATACTTTGCGTCATTTCTTCAACATCGCAAACAACAAAACCAAAATTTTCAAATGATTTCATCAGTCCTTTATCCAAATCAATATCAAAAATTAAAACTTTCATCACAACAAACTCCTCAAAATTAAAGGAAAATCAGTCGCTGATTTTGGCACAAGAATAGTCTGCCAATCCATCAATTTTGCCGGCTCAATATCATCTAACTGACTATCACCAATCATCCAAAATTTTTCATAAGCAAATTGTTCTACTACTTTTCGAAAAATATCCGGATTAGGTTTTGATATACCAACCATACATGACAAGAAAAGTTCGTCAAACATAGACGAGACATCGAGTCCGGAATCAATTTCCTGCCAAGCTGGAAATGTCAAATTAGAAATCAAGACTAATCTTATTCCTCTTTTATGCAACTGCCCTAAACAATCTTGCGCTCCCGATAGCCAAACATAACTTTTATTATCTTCTGCCCATAGTCTTTCAGTTTCTAATTTAGCCAATTCTTCCTTTTCTAATCCAAGGTGTTGAAATAATTCTTCAACCATTTCTCGATAGGTAATTTCTTTCTTAACCATCAAAACATCACGAACAAAAGGATATAACTGTTCTTTCTGCAATCCAAATCTTTGCAAAATAATTTCGTAGCCTCTTTGCTTCTTGCCAGCAGTAATTAATGTATTACATAAATCAAAACAAACTACAGGCATCTAAGATCTCCTTGCAAAAATATTAATCAACTTATTCCCTACTATTGCTGCTTGCTTTTCCATCAGTTCAAAACGATGCAAGCGCGATGGATGAATACAATGCTCACACCTACACGCTGCAAAAGCAATATATCTTCTGAGCAATACCAAATCGTACAACTCTCTAACAAAATGTTTCTGCCTAATCCATTCATCAATTTTTGAATCAACAATGTCAATTGGAATCAATAATGACAAACCATTTTTGAACCGATCTGCTTGCAATCTTTCCAAATTAATCCGAAATGACGCTAGATCCAAAACAACATGACCAATGCTTGTAACGCTTGATCCTGTCAGTTGCCATCTGGGATCAAAAACCTGTACTGAATTATCTGACAATGGCCAAATATTGTTAGTACAAAGATCACGATGGCATGGTCCCAAAGAAACACCAGTCAAAAGAAATTCTCTAATCTTTTTGTCAGTTACAAAACTTTTCAACGCAACAGAATCAAATAAGTTTTGATCTCCGCCAAGTCGCACATATTTTTCCCAAGCAACATTCAATGCCTGCCCAATCTCACACAACAAAATTTCTGGATCATCAGTTGATTTTATTGCTAACCAATCATCCAACATTTCAAGAACATTTCCGATCATAATTCTAATATTCTCAATTTTCTCTGCTTCATCAAAAACTATTAAAATATATTGTTCCAAATCAACATTGCCAGGTAGTCTTTCCAACTTTAATACTGCCTTATTTTCATCTTCAACAAATCCCAAAATCTTAGGCAAAACATTACTTTTCTCTCCCAAAATATTTTCCAATCGCAAATAAGCATCCAATTCCAACTTCAAGGCATCTCTATTTCCTTTCTTTTCTACAGTCTCGCCAATCAGAACTTGGCATCCCGACGATCCTTTTTTCTCTTCCATCTCTCCCTCCTCTCCTCTTTTGGAGATTGTTAATTTTTAAGGTGCAAAACAGACTTCCAAAATAATTCCTTATCAAAAGTAAAAATCAAAAAGTAATTCCTTCTAAATCCAACAAAGTCTTTATTACTTTCTTATTCTTTCTCTTGATTGTTCTGTCTATTCTAATTACTTTCCAACCTCTTTTTTCAGCTGGCAAAATATCTTTTTCTCTGGAATCACCAATCATTAATACATTTGATTCATAAATTTTGAATTTATTCTCAATAAACTCAAAAATTTCTGTTTCTGGTTTCACATAACCTAACTCAAAAGATTTTGCAACAAAATCAAAATATTGATTCAAATTGAACTTCCGACTTATACTATTCCAACCATATTTCGAAGTATTTGTAATTAAAACTAACAAATATTTTTTTCTTAATTTTTTTAAAATTGGCAACGCATCAAAAAACAGTTCGGCATTATCACAAGAATATTGCCAAGCCTTCACTATCTGTTTGACCAACTTTTCATCGCAAATTCCCAATTCAGCTAGTATTAATCTGACTGATTTTTTCAAAGTAAAACTATTTTTCATCGGAATTTCATCAATCAACCTTAATATTTTTGCATTGGTAACCTTCTTGGGATATTTTTTAATTGCCAAGTCAAAATATCCTTCTAAAGAATATGGCTCATAAGCCAAAGTTTTCCACAAATCAAAACAAATAACTTTTTTCATAATTATTTATTTAAAATTAATATTGCCTCTAAAACCACATCAATCATTTTTTCAACAGTTTTTTTCGTTAAATCTAAACTTGATTCTGTAATTACTTTTTTCTTCTGGCCTTTCAGCCTTTCCAGCAGTGGCTCAGGTTTTGAATTTACAGCCAATATCGCTCCAGCACGAACACCTCTCAAACAAGCAATAACAAATAAAGCTGAACTTTCCATCTCAGAAGATAAAATTGGCATATCAATATTCTTTTTATCATCCAACAAATATTTACCCCATTTCGTTATAGATTCAAAATTTCCATAAAATGCGTCATGCGTTCTATTAATTCCAACAAAATATTTTTGCTTCCTTTTTTTTGCTGATTCTATCAGTGCATCAATTACTTCAAAATTTGCAACAGCCGGAAAAGATTGATCGATGTATTCTTTAGTTGTCCCCTCATCTCGAATTGAAGCAGTTGGAATTATTAGACTGCCTTCTTTTATTTCAAATTTCCAAGCTCCTCCACATGTACCAACACGAATTAAAACTTTTGCACCCGCTTTTATTAATTCCTCAGTTGCAATAGCAGTTGAAGGACAACCAATACCTGTTGAACATACTGTTATTAAAATTCCTCTATAATATCCCTGGCCAATTCTAAATTCCCGATTCTGGCCAAAAATCTTGAACTTTTTTAATTTTTTTCCAATCAAATCAACTCGACCAGGATCGCCAGGCAATAAAACATATTTTGAAATTAATTCTGATTCAATTTTTAGATTTGGTAATTGCATTTTTTTTAAAATAATTAATAAATAAAAAACTCTTCCAATTCAGGAAGAGATTATTAATTTAGTATTTAAAACAAAATTAGCTCTTCCTGAGATAAGAAGAGTAATGATGATTTTTTTTATTTAATCTATCTAAAGACAATCTATAGCCATTCATCCCATCATTCAGCCATTTAGAAATTCTTGCAACTGTTCGAGAACTCAAACCAGTCTGTTTTACAATTTTAGTATAAGAAATTTTACGATCCAACATTTGTACCGCTTGCCAACGATTACCAAATTCAATCAATTCCGGCTCCGTCAAAAGATCACGAAAAAAATTCCGCGCTTCTTTTTGATTTTTCAAATCAAGAATCACATTTATTAAATTATCAGTTTTTCGATTGCGCCATTTTGGCATAAATATAATTTACTTTAGTAAAGTGATTTACTTAGATAAAGTATAGCAGATTAAAAAATACTGTCAAGACTATTTATGTGGATAAAAAAATGAGCCAACTTTTGGCTCATTTATAATTTACGTTATCTAAAGATTATTCTACTTTCTTTTCCTTTTCAGAATAAAGATAATCATAATCAATTTTTTTATATTCAAACAATTCATCATTATTGAAAAATCTAAAAACCTCTTTCTCAGCATTTTCTGGACTATCGGATGCATGAACAATGTTGCTTGATCCAGATATGCATAAGTCACCTCTAATACTGCCAGCATCAGCTTCATAGCCCTTTGTTGGACCTACTAGCAAACGAACAGCTGATATTGCATCATAGCCTTCCAAAACAACTGCCACGCAAGGCGCGCTTTTCATAAAACCCTTTAAGTCATTAAAAAATGGCTTATCTTTATGATGCGCATAATGTTCATCTAGCAATACATCACTCAATTGCATCATTTTTAAGGCCGTAATTTTTAATCCTTTTTTTTCAAAACGAGAAATCACCTCGCCTAAAAGATTTCTTTGCAAACCATCTGGCTTAATAATAACTAATGTTCTTTCAATTTTGTCTGGCATAAAATTATTTTATTTAATTTAACCTTTAATTTTGTCCATTAATTTTCTTAGTTTTTTCAATATCCTGAACTGTCCATCTTCCATAAAAAAATCTTTCAAATTTATTTCTTTATTCAATCCTCTTTTTATTCTCTTTCTCCAAGAAGCTTGCTCGTGTGATTCTATTGTTTCTAAATATAAATTTAATAATTTCTGAGTTTGATTTTGGATTGAAAATAATTTTGCTAATTCCAATGACTTTGTCGACATCTTAGCACGTAAATCCGAATTTCGCAACAGCTCCAAAACTTTTTCGGAATACAAATTTGAATCATCATTTGGAATTTCAAAGCCATTTTCTAAGTCTGATACAACAGAAGTCAAACCTTCATCTTTTAACATTACAATCGGCAAACCAGATGCTGCTGCTTCCAATAGAACTAAACTTTGTGTATCAGTCTTTGATGCAAAAACAAAAATTGATGCATCAGCAAAACACTTTGGCACTTCATCTCGATTTGCAAATCCGCCAAAAATAACTCTATCCTGCAATTTCTTTTTTTCAAATTCCTTTTTCAAATCATCTAAGCTTGGACCAGAGCCTATTATCGCCATCACGCAATTTTCATCTTCTTTAGCCACTTTTTCAAACATTTCCGCTAGAAACATTGGATTTTTAGGAAGAGCTACTCTGCCCAAATACATTACTATTTTTTTATCAGCTGGAATATTAAATTTCGATCTCAAATAATTTTTCTCAATATTATCAAATTTTTCCAATTCAATTCCTGTTTGAATAACAGAAATATCATTTTTTACCCCATATTCTTGCAACATTTTTTTAACTTTTTCAGAAGGCGAAATTAAAGCATCGCATCTCTGGCTATAAAATACTGAAACATCTTTTGCCAAACTCATTACTGCTTTATCCACTCTATACCAATTCTTGAACAATGAATGTCCAGTATATTTTTCATAAAGAGTGTGATAGGTATGAACAACCGGAATATTATAAAAAATAGCAACAATGCTCGCATACATTCCCATATAAAATGGAGTATGAGAATGAACAACATCAATTTTGAATTTGTAAAAATCATGAAAAATCGGCGGTAAATTAGGCAAGGTCATTGTAAATTCCGAAAAAACATCCTGCTTCAAAGATTCAATGCGATAAACTCTTGGACCGTCTTTCGGAATATTTCCATTTTCATCTTTTAATAATGGCGCAAAAATAAAAACCTGATGACCTTGTTTTTCAAGCTCATCTTTAAATAAATCTATTGAATTAGCAACACCAGAAACATAAGGATGATAAGTGTCGGTAAAAAAAGCTATGTTCATAAAAATATGTTGCTAATATACTAATCTAATGCCAATAATGCTAATTGCCAATTCGTTCGATTCGCAATTCGTAAATTAGCATTATATTCGTATATTGGCATCATAATGTTACCTTATATCAATAAAATCGCTCGGTTGCTTTTTCAGCACGAACACATTCCAATAATTCTTTACATGAAACCATAAAAAACGCCAAAAACCTTTTTGAAAACGCCTTGGTGATGTATATACAAAAATTTTTGGATCAAAAACAACTTTACCATATTTTTTTAATTTTTGTCCAAGAAAAACATCTTCAGCTGATTTTAAATTCAAATCATATCCGCCTGCTTTTATAAATAAATCTTTTCGATAAGCAAAATTCATCCCAGTTACATTATCTTTTCCAAACCATCTCGAAATATGTAAAAAACAAGTGTAAACATATCTAGCTAAAAATCTTAAATATACTGGCCCACCGTTCATTCTAACGCTTCCATAAAATAATGCTGTCTTTGGATCATCAAAATATTTTTCAATTCTACTCAACCAATCTGTAGGATAAACTGTATCAGCATCGCAACTGACAATAATCTGACCTTGTGCATTTTCTGCTCCAGTTTGACGAGCATTAGAAACACCTTTTCTATTCTCTTTAACAATTTTTAAATTAGTAAAATTATTTTTTCTCGCAACATCCAAAACAACATTTTCCGTCTGATCAGTACAAGCATTCAAACTAACAATTAATTCATAATCCAAAAAATCCTGACTAATCAAAGATTCAATGCAGGGCTTAATATATTTTTCCTCGTTATATGCTGGAACAACAATTGATATTTTTATCATAATTTCTAATTTTCAATTTCTAATTTCTAATCAATTCCAAATACCTAATTTCTAAATACCCAGAAAAATATTGAAAATTAGTTCATTTTAAATTAATTAGTAATTAAAAATTAGTAATTAGTAATTTTCTCGCAATTAACAACGATTCCATCCCCAAGACACTTAATATCTTGATCCAAATCAGTCCTAAAAATTTTAATGCCTAAATTATTCAAATTATCCAAAGTTGTTTGATGCGGATGATGATAAGAATTTTTCAAACCCACCATAATTATACCATAGCTTGGCGCAATCTTTTCTAAAAAATCAGTTGAACTTGAATACTTGCTACCATGATGGCCAACCTTCAAAATATCACTCTTTATATCTACATTATTATTTAAAATTTCTTTCTCGGTTTTTAATCCTGCATCACCAGTCATCATAATAGAATTTTGCCCATAAATCAACCTTAAAACAATTGAAGAATCATTTAAATCAGTGCCTTCAACATAATTAATCGGAGATAAAATTTTAATCGTTGTCTGACCTAATAAAACTTCGTCTCCAGCTTTAACATTTTTCGAAGCAATATTTTTTTCTTTTACTATTTTTTTTAATTCTTGATAACCAGCATAATCAGTTTCAGTTGCATAATATAATATTTTATCAACATCATATCTTTTTAAAACATCAACCAAACCATCAATATGATCAGCATGAGCATGACTCAGAATAATTAACTCAATTTTTTTATCATAGTATGGCATTGCCTCACCCAATTTTGACAGCACTTTACTGCCAGGTCCGCCATCAATCAAAATATCTTGAGAATCTGCAGTTCGAAAATAGCTTACATCTCCTTGACCGACATCAAAAAAATAGGCTGTTAAGTTTTTATCATTGCCTTTAAAAACCATTGGCCACAAAACAATATTCAATAATCCAAATACAACCATCACGCTATATGCAACTTTTTTATTTTTAACTTTGATCATAATTTTTCATAGAGACGTAGCATTGCTACGTCTCTACATTTATTAAGATTTCTTTCTTAAAACTCTCCAGATAATATAAATCATAACATAATATAAAACCACAAATCCAAACCAAATCTTTTTTACTTCAATTGCTGCCCAATCAAATTGTGAAAAAAATTCCACAATTTCAATCATATACGAAACAAACAACCAAGTAATCAATCCCAATAATTTTCCCAAAGGCAAAAATATCATTCCAACCAATCCTCCTAAAAAACCAACCAGCATCGTTATTGGAATTATCGGCAAAATCATTAAATTCGCCAGAGGCGAAATTAATGATAGCCTTTCAAAATTGTTAAATATTATTGGCAACACCAAAAATTGCGCTGCAAAAGTCGTTGCTAATATCTCTCTTAACTTAAAAACATTTGGCATCTTTTTTAAATATCGCAAAATAATTGGCGTAAAATAGACAATGCCAATTGTCGCCAAAAATGATAGTTGAAATCCAACGTCAAAAGACAAAAGCAACGGATTAAAAGCAACAATTACAATTGCCGAAAAAAGTAGAACGTTCCTGATATTTGACATCCTGCCAGAATTTAATGCTACAACAACTAATCCACCCATAATTGAGGCTCTAATCGCTGAAGCTTGGATTCCAGTTAACAATACAAAAAATATTAACCCCAATACAGCCAACCAAAACGCTTTTTTACGATCAAAAATTAATATCCCAAAATACAAAAGCAATGAAGAAATCACTGTCACATGATAGCCAGAAACAACAATCACATGTGAAACACCAACTAAATTAAATTTGTCTAATAATTCCTTTGGCAAACCACTTTTATTTCCCAAAAGCAAACCATCAATCAACGAGCCTTCCGGCTCTGGCAGAATTTTGTTCAAACTATCTCTGAAATAATATTTTATTTTTAAAACAAAATTAAATGCAAAATTTCCTTTATTCTTATCAATCAGTACAACCTCTGGATTATAAGCTACAGAATAGATACCTGATTTTGCCAAATAATCACGATAATTAAATTCATTAAACTCTCCTGGATCTTTTAATTTTGCTTTTACTTCCAATTTATCGCCATAATTAAATTCTGGATATTTAGGCACTGTAACTAAAATCCTGCCAAAAAGATTTTTATTGAGCTCTCTTAATTCCAAATTTCCAAGCACTAGTTTTGTGTTTTCTATTCGTAAGTCGGGCTCAACAACAACAGTTCCAATCAATACAATCTCGTCTTTTTCATTATGACTTTGAATCCAATTATCATTCACTTTTGGCAATGCCATATCATATCGAAACATTCCAAGTAGAAAAACAATAATTCCAAATCCAATTGCTAAACACACCTTGAATTTATGCCAAATAAAAATCAAAATAAAAGCGCAATTCAAAAGCGCTAATTTAATGATCAAATTAAAAACAAAAAATTGAGATAAAAAAATCCCTCCCAGAAATAACACACCAAGCCAAAAAAATATTTTTGCTTTAGTTAATTTGAACACTATATCTGTTCAATTAAAATAATAAAATAAATTAAAGATCAAAATCTTTGTTCAATCAGACAAATCTAATTATAACAAAAAGTCCGTGAGATTTCACGGACTAATATCTAATATTTAATATTTTATAATTACTTATTCAGCTTTCTTCTTATGAAAGCCGGAACATCTAATTCATCATCATCAGCTTCGATCGGTCTGCGAGGCTCTTGAATTTTTGGCCTATTATTATCAACTGATTGATAGCTAAAACCTTTAAAAACATCATTTTGAGCAGAAGCTGTTGCTGACAATGGCATTGTGCCATCCAAGTTTTTTTTCTTTTTCTTTGATGAAAAACCAGTTGCAATCACAGTAATTTTTATTTCATTGTTTAGGCTCTCATCTCTGACAGCACCAAAAATAATCTTAGCTTTTGGATCAACCGATTCTGTTATAACTTTAGCAGCTTCATCAATCTCTAACATTCCTAAATCATCACCGCCACAAACATTAAATAATACGCCAGTAGCTCCATCAACTGATTGCTCAAGCAGAGGACTATCAATTGCTTTCTTTGCAGCCTCGGCAGCTCTGTTTTCACCTGAAGCAACGCCAATACCCATTAATGCTGAACCAGTACCTTCCATAATCGCTCGAACATCAGCAAAGTCAACATTAACAACTCCAGGAACTGTAATCAAGTCAGAAATACCTTGAACGCCTTGCCTTAAAACTTCATCAACCACTTTAAAAGCATCGGTTAAAGAAGTTTTCTTATCAATTATTTGTAATAATTTATCGTTTGGAACCGTAATTAATGTGTCAACCTTGCTCTCCAACTCTTCATGTCCTTTCTCAGCAATTTCATTTCTTTGCGCCCCTTCAAAAGAAAAAGGTTTCGTTACTACGCCAACAGTTAAAGCACCAGCTTCTTTAGCAATACTTGCTATAACAGGAGCTGCACCAGTACCAGTTCCACCGCCAAGTCCACATGTTATAAAAACCATATCACTGCCTTTTACTGCTTCTTGAATTTCTTCCTGTTCTTCTTCAGCAGCTTGTCTGCCTATCTCAGGATTCATGCCAGCGCCTAATCCTCTAGTCAAGGTCTTGCCAATATTAATTCTTGTTTTAATGTTAGACACCTGCAATGCTTGTGCATCTGTATTAACAATAATAAAATCAACACCCTTCATGCTTGAAGAATGCATTCTGCTTACCGCTGAACAACCACCGCCTCCGACACCAATTACTTTAATTTTCGCATATGTATCAATTTCTGGTTTTATCTCCATAAATTTATCTTAAATGCTAAAAAATATTTCTAAACAAAAAATGAGCTTATCTAATAGCTCATTATAGTTTAAAAAAATTTATTCATCAAGAATCAATGTGGATAAGTTGAACAAGACTATTGTTCAAACTGTTCAAATTTTGTTTACACCAAATTAAGGAAGAAATGTTTTAAACCAACCTTTTATTTTATCTACTGTATTACCCATTGAAGAAATACCAGGAATATCTTTTCTTTCCTCAACATGACTTAAGCCCCACATAATTAGACCTTCGGAAGTTGCATATGATGGATCGTCCATTTTATCAACTACTCCAGGAATACTTTCTGGAAAACCGATTTGTGCAGGCAATCTTAATTCCTTTTTTGCTAAATCTACAATATTTGGTAATTTCGCACCACCCCCGCACAACACTATTCCAGCAGGCAATTTACCAGACCTATCAATTTTCCTTAGCTCTTTATCAATCATTGAAAACATCTCTGATAATCTTGCTTCAATTATTTCAACAATCTTTTTTCTAGAAACTAGTTGCGGCTCGCCACCAACAATTTTAGACAAATCAACCTCATCTCTTTTATCAACATCAGAAGTCATTGCTACTCCATATTCTAATTTTATCCTTTCTGCATCTTCGATTGACGTTCTGAGACCAATAGCCAAATCATTAGTTATGTGTTCTGAACCAATTGGCAAAACAGATACAGTCATTAGATCGCCTTCTTCATAAACAACCAATCCTGTTGTTCCTCCACCGATATCTACTAAAACAACGCCCAACTCTTTCTGTTTTTTTGATAGCACAGAATAGCTAGCTGATAGAGGTGAAACAATTAAATCGTCAATTTCAATGCCAGCTCTGGCAATACATTTAGTTAAATTTTTTATGTATGATGTTGCACCTTCGACTATTACTGCTTCCACTTCTAATCTCACTCCATTCATTCCAACTGGATCTTTTATACCTTCTTGATTGTCAACGATAAAATATCTAGGTATAACATGCAAAATCTCATGATTTGGCGGCAAAGAAATAGCTGACGCAGCATCAATAGATCTTGAAACATCGTCATCAGTAATTTCATTATCAGCACGTCCAACAGCAATAACACCTTTACTACTTTCAGAAATAACATGGCTGCCACCGACCGAAACAAAAGCATGCTCAATTGGAACACCACTTGTCCTTTCAGCTTTTTCTATAGAAGAAGATATGCTACTAGTTGCTTCTTCAACGTCAACAACTACTCCGCGCCTTATTCCATTAGAAAAAGACTCCCCCAAACCAATAATCTGAGGCTTTTCTGTTTCAAAATTAACTCTTGAAACGATTGTTCTAATTTTGTGAGACCCTATATCCAGTCCAACAATAATTTCTTCTTTAGGCATTTAATTTTTATTTTGTTTTGTAAATATAATTCTTTGCAATAACAAATTTATTTTAACAAAAAAATAGATAAATTGTAAGATAGATTTGTTGATAATTAAATATTAAACAAATCTAAAACTCTTGGCAAGAAAATAATTATACCGATTGCAACCGCGGCAAGAGCTGCTACCAGAACTGTTGCAGCCATCATATCTTTAATAACCATCGCGTAAGAATGTATTCTTGGCTTCAAGATATCAACGATTCTTTCGAAAATAGAATTAATTAATTCAGCAAAAATAACTAACGTCATTGCTATTATTAAAACCAAGGCCTCCAATCTTGATACTCTAAAAAATATCATCAAAATAATCACAATCATTGCCACAAAAAGATGAATTCTGAAATTTTGCTCTTCTTTGAATGTATAAATCAAACCCCTAAAAGAATAACCAAAACTTTTGACTAACCTTTTTAAATCAATTATTTTCATTTTGTTTTTTTAATATTGCCTTTTGCAAAAAAACCATTTTTTTGTAGCCCTTCTCATCCTCATCAGAATAATCCAAAAGATGTAAAATTCCATGAATCAAAATTTCTGCCAATTCTTCATTCTCATCTCTTCTAACCTTTTTTGCTTGTCTGGTTACTTGATCAAAACAGATGAAAATCTGCCCTAAAAAATTATCTTCTTTTATATTGAACGACAAGACATCAGTCACCTTATCTATTTTGCGATATTTGTTATTCAAATTTCTTATTTCATCATCTCCGACTAAAAAAAGATCAAAATCATAATTACTTTTTTCATTCAGATAGCTAAAGGTATCTCTAGCTATCTTTTCAAAAAAGTTTTTACTTGCTTTATTCTTTGTGCGATTGATAAAAATCATTGTTTGAATGCTTGACTATCTAATTTACCAATCTTGCGAAGATAGTCTCTTTCTTTTCTAAACTCACTTCGCTTAATCGCGCTTCTTCTTGTTAAATTCTTGCTCTTCTTTCTTTCAAAGCGCTTTTTACTTCTTGCCAAAACCAAAACTCCGCTTCTTAAAAGCTGTTTCTTAAATCTTCTTAACATGCTCTCAATTTTTTCATCGCCTCTTTTAGTTACATCAACCATTAGATTCACCCACCTTTCTTATATAATATAGTTATTAAACTAATTCCTTTGACTTAACTTCTTCTTGATCTCAGCTGCCAGGTTATCCTGATTCAAAACTTCCTGAATGCCACTTTGCATATCTCTAATTAATATACTCTTATCCAAAACTTCCTTTTGACCCAAAATCAATGCATATCGAACACCTGAATTGCTAGCAAATCTTAATTGAGATCTTATGCTATCTTTATGCAAATTCTCAACAATAGAAATACCATTATCCATTAATGTATTAATAATTCCTAAAGCTTTCTTTCTAGCCATATCGCCTAGTTGCACAAACATAACATCCGGTTTTTTTATAAAAATATCATTTCGATCTTTGCTTTCTTTTAAACAATTAATTATTCTCTCTACGCCTAAAGCCATGCCAATTGCCGAAGTTTCTCTACCGCCCATTATTTCCACTAAATCATCATATCTACCGCCTCCGCCAAAACTTCCCTGAGAAGCATTAGCCTTTTCACCAGTCGGCCAAATTTCAAAAACAGTCTTTGTATAATAATCCAATCCTCGAACTAATTTCGAATTCAGATTATAAGAAATCTTCGCTTCATCTAAATATTCCAATACTTCCTTAAAATGATTGTGACATTCTTCACAAAGATAATCAATAATTTGCGGAGCCTCGCTAACCACTTCCTGGCATCTTGAATTTTTACAATCTAAGATTCTCAAGGGATTCTTTTTTAATCTTTTCTTGCAATCAATACACAATCTTTGCTTTTTACTCGACATAAAATCAACCAACATTTCACGATACTGTTCACGACAAACTCTACAACCAACGCTGTTGATCTGAACCTCAAAATTGTTCAAGCCTATCCCTTTCAAAACTTTCCAAGCAATAAAAATTACTTGAGCATCAATCACTGGCTTTGAACTTCCTAATGCTTCAACATTAAATTGATGAAATTCTCGCTGTCTTCCGGCTTGAGGCTTTTCTCTTCGGAACATTGGAGCAATATAATACACTTTTACTGGCTGCGGATAAGTATGCATTCCATTTTCTATATATGACCTAACAACACCTGGCGTACCCTCAGGTCTCAACGTCAAATCATCTCCTCCCTTATCCACAAAAGAAAACATTTCCTTCTGAACAATATCTGTGTTCTCTCCCGTTGATCTTTGGAACAACTCAGTATTTTCTAAAATCGGGGTTTCAAATTTATTAAAACCAAAAACAGCTGTTGTTTTTTCAACGACTTTTAAAAACAAATCCCAATAAGGCGTTTCTGAAGGTAATATATCGTGCATCCCCTTAACTTTCTCAACGAATTTTTTTCTTACTCTTAGCTTAGGTTTCTTTAATGTTTTCTTTGGTCTGCCCATATGGTTAATTAAATTTAATTTTTAACACTGAAGTAAAAGGGAGTCTTAAAAATACCGACCTTTGCCAATGGCCAACCTCGAAGCCAAACACGTCCAATTAGATTTGCCCTTGGCAATGACCCCCATATCCTCGAATCACTGCTTGCTTTCCTATTGTCTCCCATAACAAAATATTCATTCTCATTAACCTTATAGTCAATTCTGCCTGGAGTCTTCAAATCAGACGGCAAATAACTTTCATCAACCAAAACTCCTTCTGAATGATCTTGGTTATACACTTTAACACTTCCATCAAAAATTTCAAGTCTTTCTCCTGGTAAACCAATAATTCTCTTAATAAAATATTGGGATGGATCTTTAGGATATTTAAAAATAACCACATCTCCTCTTTTTGGTTTATCAAAACGATAGCTAATTTCATCAACAATTAAATACTGACCATCTGAAAAATTTGGCTCCATGCTTTCACCTCTCACAAAAAAAGGCTGAAATAAAAAATATCTGACAGGAACAATGATTGCCAAAGAAATTAAAATTATCTTTACCAATTCAACAACGAATTCTTTTGTTGAAGTCTTTTGTACTGTTTTTGTTTCCATTAAAAACCTCCAAGGCTTTTTTAAAAAAAAAGCGAAATCAATAAAATAAACACTTTATATTTACATAATTATACCACAACCAAAGAAATATTAGCAAGACCAATTGACATCAACAAACAACAACTTATATAATACATATACATGATAACAAAGCTCAACGAAAAATTAAAGAATTACAAGAAAAATATCATACCACTATTTCTGATTGTTTTTTTATTAATTTCGTCATTAATCTCTTATAAAGTTTTTTCAATTGGAAAGACTATTTTTAAAGTCACGGCTTCTAACACTTCCTTATTAGGACAACTCCATAAATTTATTATTCCAAACAAAAAACTAAAAGGCGAAAATGAAAAAAGAACCAATATTTTGCTTCTTGGCGTTGGAGGCGAAGGACATGATGGTGCAATGCTTACTGACACAATAATTATTTTCAGCATCAAATACGAAGAAGACAAACCACGGGTTGCATTAATTTCTATTCCGCGAGATCTATATGTTAATTTAAAAAATTTTGGTAATACGAAAATCAACAGCGTTTATGCTTTAGATAAAGATAGCAGTCCAAATTCAAGTCGCATTGTTAAATCGATCGAGGATATCACTGGCCTACCTATACATTATTATGTTCAAGCAGATTTTGAAGGGTTTAAAAAAGCAGTCGATGCCGTAGGTGGTATTGATGTTGATATTGAACACAGCTTTATTGATGAAAAATATCCAACTGAAGATTTTGGTGTTGAGACTATTTCTTTTAAAAAAGGATTAAGCCACATGGATGGAGAAACAGCTCTAAAATACTCGCGTTCTCGTCATGGCGTTGTTATAGACGGATCAGAAGCTTATGAAGCAAATGATAGCGCTAGAGCAAAAAGACAACAACAAATCCTCTATGCATCTAAAGAAGAAGCCTTGTCGCTTTGGACAATCAGTAATCCCAAAAAAATCAACGACCTCTTTAACATCATCGGCGATCACATCAGAACAAATCTAGAATTATGGGAAATAATAAAACTTGGAGAATTAGCTAAAAATATTGATTCTAACGATCTGAAAAATCACGTTATAGATGACTCTCCGAACGGCCTGCTTTATGCTTCAGAAAGCTCAGACGGTTCATTCATTTTCTTGCCAAAATCAAATAACTTTACAGAAATTAATCATTACTGCAAAAATGTTTTTGAACCAAAGCAAGAAGATATTGAGACAGCAAACATAAAAGTATTAAACGGAACAGAAACACCAAATCAAGCACAAGAAGCAGCCACAATGATTGCTTACGACAATATCAAGATATTAGCTCTTGACAATGCATCTAAAATAGATTATAACAAGACAATAGTCTATGACTACTCAAATGGTAAAAAACCAAACACCATTGAATTTTTAAAAAACAGATTTAATGCTAAAGTCGTTAAATCAACAACAATTCCGAAAGAATATAATGCTAACAATAATCAAATAGATATTATCATGATTATTGGCAAAAATTTTTCGCAATTACCTCGCTATGAATACTAACGTCGTCATCATTGGCCAACCAAACTGTGGCAAATCAACACTTTTTAACAAGCTCATTGGACGTGGCAGAGCTGTTACGTCGCCAATTGCTGGTACAACAAGAGATGTTGTCAACGGCAACACAAGCTGGAGAGGAAAAATATTTACCGTATTTGACACTGGTGGCTTTGAATACAAAGTCAAAAAACAAGATGTTATTAATAAAAGTGTCCAAGATCAAATACAATTCGCTTTAGAGAAAGCAGATATTATTTTATTTATCACAAATGTTAGAACTGGAATTACTGCTCCAGATATTAGCTTTGCCAGAGAGCTTAAAAAAATAAAAAAACCGATAATTCTTGTTGCAAACAAAGCCGATAACGACGACTTAAGACAAAAAGGCGAAGAAATGCAGGGTCTAGGACTTGGCAAACCACTAATAATTTCAGCCTTAACAAGCGTTGGCACAGGTGACTTACTTGATAAAATTTCTTCATTAATAAAAAAAACAGAAGAAAAAAAATCAGACAGTATTGAAATTGACTCGGAACCAATCAAGGTTGGCCTTTTTGGCAAACCTAATGTCGGAAAATCTTCTATAATTAATGCTTTAATTGGTGAAAAAAAAGTTATTGTTTCTGCTATTCCAGGAACAACACGAGATGCAATTGAAAATGTAATCGAATACAAAGACAAGCATATAACTTTGATCGACTCAGCTGGAATTAAAAGAAAAAGAGAAGCAAGATATGGCATTGAAAAATTTTCTATCAGGAAAAGCTTAGAAACAATTCAAGACTGCAATATTATCTTATTCATTTTAAGCTGCGATGATTTTTTATCTAGACAAGACCAGAGAATTTCTGAAAGAATCCTCGAAAGCAATGCAAGTGTTATTATTATAGTTAATAAGCTTGATTTAATTGATCAAAAACAAAGCGATATTGATAAATTTGCTGAATCTCTTCGCTCTAATTTCAACTTTCTGTATTTCGCTCCAATTGTTTTTACTTCTGCAAAAACCGATCAAAACATTAAAGAAATTTTGGATTTAGTGCTTGTAGCTGACAAAGAAAGAAAAAAAGTCATTGACAAAGAAGAGCTAACAGAATTTTTACACGAATTGTTAAAAGAATATCCTCCTCATCGAAATAAAAAATCACAAAAAAGACCTACATTGATTAAACTTATTCAATTTAGAACCAATCCGCCAAAATTCAATCTCTATTTAGAAGGACCAGAAACAATTGCTCCTCAATATTTAAGATTTCTTGGAAGAAAAATACATGAAAAATATGGATTTGAAAGCGCTCCACTTCATATCTCAGTAGCTCGCGAAAACAAATAAAATAATAATATGAAAATTATAATCGGACTAGGCAATCCTGGCGAGAAATATCGAAACACTCGCCACAATGTCGGCTTTATGACACTCGATGCTTTAACAAAAAAGCTAAATTTAAATTTTAGTTTGGAAAAAAAATTTAACGCTGAAATTAGCCAAACAAATATTAACAACGAAAAAACGATATTTGCCAAACCGCAAACTTTCATGAATAAGTCAGGCCTTGCAGTTCAAGCCCTTATTTCGTTTTACAAAATTGATCCTAAAAAAGATTTAACAATAATTTACGACGACATTGATTTGCAACTTGGCGAAATTAGAACTTCTGGCCAATCCGCTGGTGGACACAATGGCATGCAATCAATTATTCAAAGCTTAAATACAAATGAAATTAATCGCTTCCGAATTGGCATTTTGAATTTGCCAAAAGAACAAATTGCAGATACTGCCAATTATGTTCTTGGAAATTTCTCAAAAGAAGAACAAGACATTATCAACAAAAGCATTGATCAAGTCATAAAAGAAATTGTTTGTCCGCCAGAATCCCGCAGGACGTAGGTAAATTTAAAACAAAATAAAAAAAAGACTGACAAGCAATCAGTCTCAACGAACATATCTTTCAAAACACTTCCAACGCCTTACATTCTTCATGAATCTTCTTCTAAGATCACTCTTAGCCAAATTCTCATTTGTCAAAACATAATCCATTAAGCACAAAAAATCAGCATTAGAAAGATTATAATCACCAATTCTTATTCCTCCAAAAGAAATTGCTACTGAAATCTTCCTAGGAACAAGCTCTCTCTGCAAAACACCGCTTTCGACAGATACGGACCAATCTTCAACAGCACCTACAAGCTGACATAAAGAACTACCCTCTGAATGAATTCTATGAGTACAAATTTTTTTACAACGCATTGTCTCAGAATATCCTTTCCAAATCCTAAGATTTCGGAAATACTTCCAAAACCTCCATGTCAATTTTGTCTCTAGCAAAAAAGCTTGCCGAAGTACAAACTGAATCAAAATCATACAATCTTCCAAATTAATCGTATAATCACCAAGTTGTAAAAATCCAAAAGATAAAAAACGAGTTTTTGCTTCCAAACCAATTGGAGTTGTTCCCATGTCCAAAGCTAGACTCATCTCTCTCCTCCTTTTCTCCTCGTGGAAAGTACTAACACCAACATAACAGATAATTAAAAAAAGTCAAGCCTAAATAAAAAACCACATTAGGTGATTTTTTTCATATTCTTCCCATTTTCCTGTCTGCGAGCCTAAGCAAAAGCTTAATTTATAGCTACTCACAAAACTTAAGGAGGGATAGTTTTGCTTTGGCTACTCGCAGACAGAAAAATGAAAAAAACATTTTCATAACATCTTATCAAAGCAAAAAATATTGTCAAGATTTACTAATAACAAAATTGAAACAAAAAACATTTTTTTGTTTGCTTGAAACCTTGCCTTACATCAAAAAAAATGTTATCATCTGCCCATGCTAGAACAACAGGCAGGGGTTCAAAATCTTGAACCCCTGCGAAGCAAAAAGACGATTCTTACCGGCATTTGTGAACAAGCAAAGCCATTCATTATTACCAAGCTGATACCCCCAGAAAAATTGGATCAGCCGATTTTTTATTTCGTAAAAAACCATGATACTGCCCTATCAACATATTCAAATCTCAGAAATTGGCAAAATAAAAATATCATAATCAAAATATTTAAGCCAATTGAAGAAAAATCATTGAATTTAGAAAATGAAAAAATAAGGCAGAGCTTTATAAAAAAGCAAAATTTCTTATCTGATATTTCTGAAAACAAACCTGGATTTTATATTATTCCCATTGAACACATTAATAGTTCATGTCCGAAAATAAGTAATTTTGAAAAAAATTTTTCTACAGCTTCGAAAAATGAAAATATTGACCCAAATGACTTGTCTCAACAATTTGCTTCTCAAGGATACGAACGAGAAACTAATGCAGTAGCAAAAGGACTCTTCTCAAAAAAAGGCGGTTTAATTGAAATTTTTCCAATCAACAAAAAATATCCTGTTCGCTTGGAATTCATTGGCAACAAAATTGAGAATATTCAGATCTTTGATCCCAAAAATAAAAAAGCATTAAAAAGTATTAATAACATTCTCATTCCTCCGATTAAAACCAATGACAGCAATGGAAAATTATCTGATTATTTAGTGTTGCCAAAGCAAGCATTAATGATCATCAATGATCCAGAAAGCTTAAAAGAATCAATTGATCCTTTTTCTTACAAACCATATCAACACTTCGAAAAATCAATTAGCGAGTTTACACAGATTATTATTCAATCTTTTCCAGAAGAAAAAACAATTGACCTAGACTTTTTATCAATATCAAATTACGCCAACAATTTATTGGCATTAAAAAAAGAGTTACAAAAATACCAAGATTTTAAAATAATTATTTTTACCCAAGATGAAAAAGCAATTAAAAAAATATTTGCCAATCTAGATATTAATTTCTCAAAAATCATTTTTGAAAAAAAAGAATATTCAAAAAATATTTCTGGCTTCAAGAGCAATCAACATAAATTATTGCTTTTAACTGACAATGAAATAATTCAAGAAAGAACAGAAAACAAAAAAAGCATTAATGAGGCTTTTATTTCGGAATTAAAAATCAATGACTTTTTAGTCCATGAGGATCATGGTATCTGTTTATTTAAAGGAACAACAAAAAAGATTATTGATAATAATAAAAAAGAATATCTGATTTTAGAATATGCTAACAATGATAAGCTTTTCTTGCCAGTTGAATATTCTGAAAAAATAACAAAATATATCGGTCAATCACACCCAAAAATCAACCATCTTCATACAGCCTCATGGCTAGAATTAAAAAGTAAAATTAAAAAGAAAACTGAAATTATTGCAAAAGATCTTCTAAAAATTTACGCCAACCGCGAAAAATCACTTGGCTTTGCTTTTTCAACTGACACAGAAAAACAAAAAGAATTAGAAGATAGCTTTCCCTATCAAGAAACTCCTGATCAATTGAAAGTTATAGCAGAAGTAAAAATTGATATGGAAAAGAAAAAATTGAAGAAACCAATGGATCGCCTGATCTGTGGCGATGTTGGTTTTGGCAAAACAGAAATTGCATTGAGAGCTGCCTTCAAAGCCACTCAAGACAAAAAACAAGTTGCCATTCTTTGTCCAACAACAATTCTTGCTAAACAACATTTTGATAATTTTAAAAACCGACTAGAAAATTTCGATTTAAAGATTGCTGTTATTTCTCGTTTTCAATCAAAAATACAGCAACAAGACATTTTAAAAAAATTATCCTTAGGCCAAATAAATATTGTAATCGGCACTCATCGACTATTATCTGATGATATCAAATTTAAAGATTTAGGCCTCCTCATTTTAGACGAAGAACAAAGATTTGGCGTCAAACATAAAGAAACAATAAAGAAATTAAAAGCCAATATCGACATTTTAGCATTATCAGCAACTCCTATCCCAAGAACATTGAACTTGTCATTGTCAGGATTAAGAGATATTAGTATCATCAACACTCCTCCTCCAGGCCGCCAATCAGTAGCCAATTTTATCAAACCATATTCAGAAGAAATTATTATGAATGCTTTTAAAAAAGAATTAGATCGCAATGGCCAAATATATTTTCTTCATAACAAAGTTCAAACTATCCAAGCTACAACTCAAAAAATTAAAAACTTATTAAAAAAATACAATAAGCCAGTTTCAGTTGCTTTTGCTCATGGACAAATGCCAGAAAACAATCTTGAAAAGATAATGTCCGAATTTTACGACAAAAAAATTGATATCTTGGTCGCTTCTTCAATCATTGAAAATGGCCTTGATGTTCCAAATGTTAATACTATTATAATTGATAATGCTGTGAACTTCGGCCTCGCTGATTTATATCAACTAAAAGGCAGAGTTGGCAGAAGCACTAAACAAGCCTATGCTTATTTCTTATACAAAAGCACTGAATTAAAAGAAAAAGCCAGAAGAAGACTAGAAGCATTACTTGAAGCAAAAGAACTTGGCTCAGGATTTCAATTAGCGCTTAGAGATCTCGAAATTAGAGGTGCTGGAAATATTTTAGGAAAAGAACAATCAGGCGCTGTCACAACAATTGGCTTAAATTTATATTGCCGACTTTTAAATCAAGCAATCCAAAATCTAAAATCAGGACAAGAAAAAACAATAGAAGAAAAAATATCGCCAACTCTTGATTTACCATTATCTGCATATCTTCCTGAAAAAATATTCCCAAACTTTGAAAAACGTTTAAAATTATATCAACAAATTGCCAACATTGAAAACATTAATGAACTTCAAGAATACGAACAAAACCTCATTAACAATATTCGAGATCACATTAGTATTATTAGAGATGGTATTAGAGAAAAATCATACATTGATAACCTGTTTTATATTTTGGAACTTAAAATCATCGCCCAAAAAGCAAAAATAAAATTTATTAAAACAAAACAAATCAATCAGCCAGATGGCAAAAACTATAACCGTTTTGTTATTAATTTTCAAAGACAAACAAATTATCAAAAAGCTTACGAATTAATCAAAAAAAATCCTCAATGGGATATTGAAGATACTGAAATAAAAATAAACCAGTCTGATCTAGGACCAGACTGGAAAAATTCTTTAAAACAAAGTTTACAATTTTTTGCTTAGTTTTTAACTTGGATAGTCTCAATTAAAGCATCAATATTCTTGATGTTATTTTTTGTATAATAATCTTCTGCCTCTTTAGTTGGAAAAGCTTGACCAGGAACAATCGAAAATACTCTATTGTTAACAGCAAAGAAATATTTAATCCCTAAAATACCATACTTTTCATCAAATTCATCCGTAACTGTAACTTTCAAAGCATTTATTTTTCGATCTTTGCCAATCTTCACATCTTCTAATTTTAATAAATTTTCTTGATCAAAATTATAAGTTATTACATCTTTCAAAGATTCATTTGCATCGTTATTGATAATACCAATTCCAAATACTCCAAAATCATAAAAATCATATTTTCTTTCACCAGGAATATCTATCTGCCTTACTTTTCTACTCTTTTCCAATACTTCAGGATACAAGAATGAAATTCCTTGGACATCAAATTCCAACCAATCAGCAATAATATCTTGATTTTCATCTCTATTTACATTTTCATTAACTATGTTTGTATTTTCGTTAGTATTTTCTTTTTGCTCATTTGTCTTAACTTCATCAGCTTTTCTATCTTTCTTTAAACTAATATAGTTCTTGAATCCA
Source organism: uncultured Candidatus Saccharibacteria bacterium (assembly GCA_964574655.1). Classification (GTDB taxonomy): domain Bacteria; phylum Patescibacteriota; class JABMPQ01; order JABMPQ01; family JAQVVF01; genus JAQVVF01. Next base: position 187,404 of record CAZNOH010000001.1, on the reverse strand, counting down.
AGATTATCTGAAACTAAGAAAGCAACCAAATATCCACCTAAACCTAAAACTAAAATACCAAAGATAATTCCAAAAACAATCTTCAACATCTTTTCTCCTTTTTGTTTCTTTTCTTCTTGATTTTGTTCACTAATCATAAAAATAAAATTAAATTTAATTACTCAGCAGTATAATTTATTTTCTAATTTTTGTCAACAGTTTGTCTATAATCATCTTTTTTGTTACTGTAAAGTAAATTATCGATTTTGTAAACTATATGGACAATGATCTTAAATATTGGAATGCCTTAAATCAAAATCTAAAAATTGGCTCCAGAAGATTTAAGAAACTTTATACCTACTTTCCAAACATGGAACAAGCTTGGCATGCCGATTCACTTGAATTAAAAAAAGCTGGCCTAGAAGACAAAATTGTTGATTATGTTTTAGTCAAACGACCAACGATTTCTCCTGATCAAGAAATAGAAAAATTAACAAGAGAGAATATCAAAATAGTTACTCTTAAAGACAAAAACTATCCGAAATTATTAAAAGAGATTTATGATCCACCAGCGCTTCTCTATATTCGCGGAGAAATAAAAGAACAAGACGAATTTGCGATTGGCGTTGTTGGCACCAGAAAAATATCTCAATACGGAAAACAAATTATTCCCGACATTGTTCAAGAGCTAGCAAGCAACAAAATAACCATAGTTTCCGGTCTCGCCTTAGGATCTGACACCTTAGCTCATCAAGCAGCAGTTGCAGTCAAGGGAAGAACTATAGCAGTCCTTGGATCAGGAATCGACCGCCAAAGCATTTATCCATATTCCAATAAATCATTATCAGAAATTATCGCTAATCACGGAGCAGTTATTTCTGAATATTCACTTGGCACATTGCCTCTTAAACAACATTTTCCAGCTAGAAACAGAATAATTTCCGGCCTTTCAATCGGAACATTAGTAACGGAAGCTCCATCTGATTCTGGCGCACTGATAACTGCCAGATTTGCAGTAGAACAAAATCGAGATGTCTTTGCTATTCCCGGCAACATTTACTCACAAAATTCTCAAGGACCGAATAGCCTGATCAAGCAAGGTGCCAAATTAATAACTTGCGCGCAAGATATTTTAGACGAGCTAAACTTATCAATGGCTACTTCATATCAACAAACCAAAGAAATAGTTCCAGAAACCAAAGAAGAGGAAATATTACTAAAAATAATTACTAAAGAACCACTTCATGTTGATAGAATAGTTCAACAATCAAAAATGTCTGCTCCCCAAGTTAGCGCAACTTTAACAATAATGGAAATGAAAGGCAAAGTTCGCAATTTAGGCGCGATGAATTATGTACTGGCAAGATAAAATTTGACAATAATTTAAAAAACGTTATTGTTTAAATTATGCAATTAAAAATATTTTTTACTTTTTAATTTTAACTTTTTACTTTTTAAACTTATGTCCAAGTTAGTTATAGTGGAATCTCCCACAAAAGCCAGAACAATAACTCGCTTTTTGCCTAAAAAAGATTATATTATTGAATCTTCATACGGTCATATCAGAGATTTGCCCAAAGCTGAATTAGGGGTTGACGTTGAAAATAACTTTGAACCAAAATACATAATTCCAACAAAAGCTAAAAAACAAGTTAGTATTTTAAAAAAAGAAGCAAAAAAAGCAGATGCTGTTATACTTGCAACTGATGAAGACCGTGAAGGAGAAGCAATTGCTTGGCATTTAGTAAAAGCATTGGATCTTGATCAAAACAAAGCTGATCGTATTGTTTTTCATGAAATCACAGAAAAGGCAATCTTGAATGCTTTAAAAAAGCCAAGAAAAATTAATTTAAATTTAGTTGATGCTCAACAAGCAAGACGTGTTTTAGATAGATTAGTTGGTTACAAACTATCGCCTTTTTTATGGAAAAAAATAAGACGTGGATTATCAGCCGGACGCGTACAATCTGTTGCTGTTCGATTAATTGTTGATAAAGAAAGAGAAAGAGAAAAATTTAAAGAACAAGAATACTGGCAAATAGAAGCAGAGCTGAAGAAAAAAAATGCTAAAGAAATATTCTTAGCAAGACTAATAAAAAAAGATGAAACAACTTTTAAAAAACTAGACATCAAAAACAAAGAAGAAGCTGATAAAATTGTTGCCGATCTTAATGATGCCGAATATAAAGTTTCAGATATCGTAAAAAAAGAAATCAAAAAATCACCAGCACCTCCTTTTACTACAAGTACTTTGCAACAAGAAGCTTCTAAAAAATTAGGCTATTCTGCTAAGCAAACAATGATGCTCGCTCAACAACTTTACGAAGGCATCAATCTTGATGGCAAATCAACTGGATTAATCACTTACATGAGAACAGATTCTGTTAATTTAGCTGAGGATGCACTCACAGAAGCAAAAAAAGTTATTGAACAAAAATTTAGTTCAGAGCATTGTCTACCTGAACCAAGACGTTTTAAAACAAAATCAAAAGGAGCTCAAGAAGCACACGAAGCAATCAGACCAACATCTTTCGCCAGAGTTCCAGAAGAAATTCAAAATAATTTAGATCCAAAACAATATAGACTTTACCGCTTGATCTGGCAAAGAGCTTTAGCTTGCCAAATGCAACAAGCAACTCTAGATTCAATTTCTGTTGACATAAAAGCAAAAAATTATACTTTCAGATCAAACGGTTCAACTATTAAATTTGCAGGCTTCTTAAAAGTCTACAGTCAAGATGGAAAATTGCCACTTAAAGAAGTAATTCTACCAGAATTAACAAAAGAAGAAATTTTAGATTTCATAAAATTACTTCCAGGCAAACATATGACCGAACCACCTGCTCGTTATTCTGAAGCAACATTAATCAAAGCGCTTGAAGAACAAGGTATTGGCCGTCCATCAACCTATGCACCGACAATTTCAACGATTCAACTTCGAAATTATATTGCCAAAGATGAAAACCGCAAATTTTATCCAACAGAAGTCGGCATTTTAGTTAATGATCTTCTAGTAGAACATTTTCCACAAATAGTTGATATTAAATTTACAGCTTTAATGGAAGAAAGCTTAGATAAAATTGCCGAAGGAGAAAAAAAATGGCAACCAACTATTAAAGAATTCTACGATCCTTTTGCTAAAAATTTAAAAGCAAAAGAAAAAGAAGTTAAAAAATTCGAAGAAGAAACTGGAAAAAAATGTCCGAAATGCGGAAAACCAGTTGTTATCAAATATGGACGCTTCGGCAAATTCCAAGCTTGCTCTGGCTTTCCAGAATGCAAATTCGCTGAACCAATTGAATCAGAAAAAAAAGAAAAAGAAGAGCTTGAAAAAAAATATGCTGGAGAAAAATGTGAAAAATGTGGATCTTCTATGATTGTTAAACAAGGCCGTTTTGGCCAATTTCTAGCTTGCTCTAAATATCCAGAATGTAAAACTACCAAGCCAATTGAAAAAGCAACTGGAGTCAAATGTCCGAAGTGCGGTAAAGGCGATATTATTGAGAAAAGATCGAAACGAGGCAAAACCTTCTTTGCTTGTAATAAATATCCTGAATGCAAAAATGCCTACTGGAGCAAGCCAACTGGTGAAAAATGTCCAAAATGTCAGTCATTATTAATCTATGCTACTGATAAAAAAATAAAATGCTCGAGCAAAGAATGTGATTTCACAAAAGACCAGCCAGAAAAAAAAGAAGAATAATAATTTTTAACCCCGCATTTGCGGGGTTTTACTTTTACCTCACTAAATACTATTTGACTTGATGATTATTAAATTTTATGCTATAAATAATAGCTTATGGACACTCAACTTTTTTTCGACAAAGCAAAACAACTATATCAAGAAAAAGAACTTGAATTAATCAAGAGAGCTTATGTTTTTGCCAATAAATGTCATGTTGGACAATATCGAGAAAGTAAAGAGCCTTTTATTACCCACCCTGTTAAGGTGGCTCTTTTTTTGATGGATATGAACCTAGATGCAACAACTATTGTCGCTGCTTTACTTCACGACACCGTTGAAGATACGTGCATAAAACTAGAAGATGTTAAAAAAGAATTCGGCAATGAAGTTGCCAAGCTTGTTTCCGGAGTCACAAAATTAAAACAAGCAGTTGTCTACCAAGAAAATATTAAAAGCTATTCTGCAGAAAATATCAGAAGGATGTTTTTAGCCATGGCACAAGATATCAGAGTTGTTTTAATTAAATTAGCCGACCGCCATCACAATATGGCTACTCTTGATTACAAAGAACCAAAAAAAAGACAGGAAAAAGCTCGCGAAACACTAGACATATATGCCCCCTTAGCCAACCGCCTTTGCATGGGAGAGCTAAAAGGCCAGCTAGAAGATTATGCCTTTCCAATTTTAATGCCTAACGAATATAATTGGGTCAAAAGTTTAACTCAAAAGAGAATTGAAGAAAGAAAGAAATATATTGATAAAGTTATTATTGATATAAAAAGAAAACTTAAATCTTCAAATATTAACTATGTTAACATCCATGGCCGTGCAAAACATTATTACAGCCTCTACAAGAAATTATTGCGCTACGACAAAAATATTAACAAAATTTATGATCTAGTTGCACTCCGCATCCTCGTCAAAGATGTTTCAACTTGCTACACTGTTCTAGGCATGATTCATCAAAATTGGAAACCTTTACTCGGCAGAATCAAAGATTTTATTGCCGTTCCCAAAACAAATGGCTATCAATCAATCCACACCACAATTATCAGACCTGATGGCGAAATCATTGAAATCCAAATCAGGACCGCCACGATGCACGAAGAAGCTGAATGCGGAATTGCAGCCCATTGGCAATATGATGAATCTGGAAAACCCAAAAATCCAGCAAAATTACCAGCCGAAAAAATTGCTTGGATCAAAAAATTGACTGATTGGCAAAAAGAATTACCTATTAAAAATCGTTCCGAAAAATTCGCCGAGTCTCTAAAAATAGATATCTTTAAAGATAGAATTTTTGCTTTCACCCCGAAAGGTGATGTTTTGGATCTGCCAGAAGGGGCAACTCCAATTGATTTTGCATATCAAGTTCATACAGAAGTCGGCCATCGTTGCAAAGAAGTTTGGATCAATGGCCATATCGCACCGTTAGATTACAAAATTAAAAACGGAGACGTAGTAAACATTATTGCTTCTTCAATTGCAAAACCAAAAAGAGATTGGCTTACTTTTGCAAAAACAAGCATCGCCCAAAGTAAAATAAAAACATGGTTTAAGCAAGTCAACAAAGAAAAAAACATTGCCTACGGGAAAAGAATTCTAAACAATGAGCTTGCTCAACTCGGACACAAACCAATCGAAACAATACCAAAAAACAAAATTGAAAAAGCACTTCAAAAATTAAACTACCATGATTTAAATGGTATACTAACAGCACTGGGTGAAGGAGAAATTAATTTAAATCAAATTATCAAAGCTGTCTATGAAGAAAAAGAAATTCTAGAAAAAGATGACAAAAAATTTATATTTTTCAAAAAAGAACCGCAACCAAGAGCAATAATTTCCAATACCGGAGGATTTCTAACCAAAATTGCCAAATGCTGCAGCCCAAACATAAATGACAAAATTAAAGCTCACATTACCAGATCTGAAGGTGCTAGTATTCATAAATATAATTGCCCAGAATTAATAAAGGCTGAACAAGGAAGAATAGTTGATGCCAAATGGGATCAAAAAATAAAAGAAAATTTCCATGCCAAAATTGAGGTAGAAAGCTTGAATCGCATCGGCATGGTCAAAGACATTGCCACGCTTTTGTCTAATTACAATATCAACATTGAACATTTTCATTCCAAGCAAAATCCCAAAAAAGATACCTTTATTATTTGTCTTCATTTAGAAATAAAAAACCTCGACCAATTTGTCGAAGTTTTGCATGAAATCCAAAAAATTGAAGGCATAATCGATGTCCGCAGAGTCTAATAATTCTTGCCAGAAATTACTTCCATAATGTTTCCCAACTCTTCATCAGAAAAAAAATCAACAATTACTTTTCCAGACTTTCCAGTCTTCTTTATTTCTACTTTTGTACCTAAAGATTGAGCTAAACGCTCCTCATAATCTTGTATTAGAGGAGTTTTTTGATTAAAAGATCTCAAATGCTTTTTTACCTTTACATTCTTTGCTCCACTTTCCGAAGCTCGAACTGATAGATTATTTAACAAAATACTCTTAAACAATTTCAATTGTTCTTCTTCGCTTTTTAAACCCAAAATCGCTTTTGCGTGACCAAAACTAATTCTTTTATCAAAAATTGCTTTTTGAATTTCTTCTGGCAAAGTCAACAATCTCAAAGTATTAGTCACAAAAACACGGCTTTTGGCAACTTTTTTTGCTACTTCTTCTTGTTTCAAATTAAATTCATCAATCAAGCTGCTATATGCTAAAGCCTCTTCCATCGGATTCAAGTCCTGCCTTTGAACATTTTCAACTAAAGCCAACTCTAATTTTTGTTGCTCAGTAACTTCTCTAACAATCACCGGAACTTTTTTCAAACCAGCTATTTTTGAGGCTTGCAACCTTCGCTCTCCTGCTAAAAGCTGATATTGATTATCAAAAACTTTTGTTGCAATCAAAGGCTGTAAAATTCCATGAATTTTTATAGAATCCGCCAAATCTTTTAATTGATGTTGGTCAAAATCTTTTCTCGGCTGATGCGGATTTGGCTCAATAAATTTTGTATCAACCAATAAAACAGACTCGCTCATTGCTGGAGAAAACTTTTTCAAGCGTTCGCTTGTTTTCTCGCTAGCATCTTTTTTTTGATTGCTCTTTATAAATTGATTTTTTTTTAATGGAATTAATGATTCCAATCCTCTACCCAAACTCTTATTTAGCATAAATAGTTTTTACTTTTTGTTGTGAATTTTCTAAATTTATTTTATTAATAACGTCCAATGCTTCTTTGCCTAAACTTCGATAAGCTCGAGCACCTTTTGACCAAGAAGCGTATTGTAAAATTGATTTTCCAAAACTTGGAGCTTCAGCCAATCTAACATTGCGAGGTATAATTGATTCAAATACTCTGAATGGAAATTTTGTTCTAACTTCAGATACAACCTCTTCAGACAAGTTAATTCTCCGATCATGCATTGTTAATAATACTCCTAATATTTCCAAATTAGGCTGTAAATTGTCTTTTATTAATTGGATTGTCTTTAGCAATTGCCCTAAACCCTCCAAAGCATAATATTCACATTGTACTGGAATTAAAACATAATTAGAAGCAACCAAGCTGTTAATAGTTAACAAACCTAAAGAAGGCGGACAATCAATCAATACAAAATCAAAATCATCTAGTTTTTCTAAAGCTTTTTTTAATCTGTATTCTCTATCTTCCATATTAACTAATTCAATTGTTGCTCCAGCTAAAGATTGGTTAGTTGGCAAAACAAAAAGATTTTTTACTACTGATTCCATAATCACATCCTGAATTTCTGCTTTATCAGTCAACACTTCATAGATTCCCTTTGTTTCCTCATTTACCAAAACTCCAACTCCTGAACTTGCATTCCCTTGTGGATCAAAGTCAACAATTAGTACTTTTTTTCCTAATTCAGCCAAAGCCGCCGCAAAATTTATTGTTGTGGTTGTTTTTCCTGTTCCGCCTTTTTGATTTACAATTGATATTATATTTGGCATACTTTTATTTTATCATACTATATTTAATTCAAATTGACAACAACGTAAAATCAAGCTAAAATTGACTTAAAGTAAGCCGCGGTGTTGGAATGGCATACAATCACGACTCAAAATCGTGTGAGCTTCGGCTCATGAGGGTTCAACTCCCTCCCGCGGCATGATCAAAAAAATTAGGTTTTGCGAACGAAATGAGCAACCCTGCCTTCATGGCAGGGCGACTCCCTCCTTCGGCATTATATTCTAACTTAAATCTAAAATAACAAAACGACTCATCGAGCCGTTTTTCTTTGTCCACCGAAGCTTTAGCGAAGGTGGATAATATTTAATATCTTAATTTCCGAATATCTATTTCAATCCTGGCATCTCAAATTTACCACACAACTTTTTAACTTCATACTTAATTTTCTTCAAAACTGTTTCATTATCAATATTTTCGCTAACCTTATTCATCCAAGCAGCAATTTGTTTCATTTCTTTTTCTTTCATTCCTAATGAAGTTACAGCCGGAGTTCCGATTCTAATTCCAGATGGATCAAAAGGCGAGCGCTTGTCATAAGGCACTGTATTAGCATTACACTCAATTCCAGCCTTAATTAAAGCAGCTGACATTTGCTTACCAGATATTTTTTTATTAGTCATATCAATCAAAATTAAATGATTATCTGTTCCGCCAGTTACTAAATCAAAATTATAACTTGATAATTCTTTTGCCAAAACTTGGGCATTCTTGATGATCTGTTTAGCATAATTTTTGAATTTTGAAGTATCAGCTTCTTTCAACGCAACCGCAATTGCCGCTGTTGTATTATCATGCGGTCCGCCTTGAAGACCAGGAAACACAGCCTTATCAATTAATTTTGCATATTTCTCTTTGCACATAATCATTGCCCCTCTTGGTCCTCGTAAAGATTTATGAGTAGTAGTTGTTACAACATCAGCATATAAAATTGGACTTTGATGTAAACCAGCAACAACTAATCCTGAAATATGGGCAATATCAGCCAAAAATAAAGCATTGACTGAATCAGCAATCTCTTTGAACTTTCTAAAATCAATTTTACGAGGATAAGCAGTTGCACCAGCAACAATGATTTGCGGTTTTTCCTTTTTGGCTTGTGCCAAAATTGCATCATAATCTAAAAGCTTTGTTTTCTCATCAACAGTATACTGAACTGCATTGAAAAACTTAGCCGTTGCTGAAACTTTCCAGCCATGAGTCAAATGTCCGCCATGCGGTAAACTCATTCCCATAATCTTTTCACCTGGTTTTAATAATGCAAAATAGACTGCTAAATTTGCTGGAGATCCAGAATATGGCTGAACATTAACATGATCTGCCCTGAACAACTTTTTTGCTCGGTCAATTGCTTCCTCTTCAATTTGATCAATAAACTCTTGTCCTTCATAATATCTTTTTCTAGAATAGCCTTCAGAATACTTATTCGTCAAAATAGAGCCAGTTGCTTCTAAAACTGCCTTAGAAACATAATTTTCAGAAGGGATTAGTCTAATACTTTCAGCTTGTCTTTTTTCTTCTTGTTGTATTAATTTATAAATCTTTGAATCACTTTTTTCTAGCATAAAAAATTCTTAAATTTTAATATCACCTTGTCTCAACACTTTAATTTTATTCTCAGTTAAATCGACAACCGTCGAAATATGTCCCTTAGCAAGATTTCCGCCATCAATAACTAAATCAGGCTGATTTTCTCTATTTTCAAACTGTTTCTTAATGTCTTCAACAGAATAACAAGTTTTCTCGCCTGCCAAATTTGCACTCGTTGAAGTTACTAGAAAATCTGCTTTTTCCATTATCTTTTTTATTAGATCATAGCTTGAGATTCTAATTCCTAATGTATTTTTTACATAAGGAATGCTTTTATTAATTTTTAGAACTAAAGTTAATGGTCCAGGCAAATATTTTTTTGCTAATTCTATTACACTACTATTAATTTCAACATATTCTTTTGCCATTTCCAAATCTTTCATAAAAACAGATAACTCTTTACTGACATCACGCTGTTTGATCTCAAAAACTTTTTTAACAGCATCGAAACTCAAAGCATTAGCCAGCATTCCATATGCAGTTTCTGTTGGCGCAACAATAACCTTATCATCTTTCAAATATTTTATAATTTCTTCAATTTTTATTTCTTCTAGCTTTATTATTTTCATAACAATTTAGCAATTGAACAATGAAGCAATTCGTTAATTTATCTTATCATAGCCAAAATTTATTGCAAAGTTTTATTATCTTGCTAGAATATAATTAAGATTAATAAATAATCCAAAATAAATGGCAAAAGCAAAATTTGTTGGCAACAAAGAAACAAAAATGTGCCACGTATCAGGATGCGGTTCCTTGAAGAACATCAAGAAAAGCAACCGCGAGAATTTTTCATCCTGCAAGATTGCACAAAAAAAAGGCTACAAATGCTGTAAGCTTTGTGGTAAAAAATAATCGCTTATAAAAAAACAGCGTTTCGGAGGGCTGTTTTTAAAATTCAAAATTTATTTAATCATTTGTTTTGCTTTTTCCAATTCTTCTGGCCTATTTATTCCAAGAACATTTTCCAAATCAGTTGTGATAACAGTATCTAATTTTAATCCTTTTTTATTCATAATTTCAACTAGATCAGTCAGATAATATTCATGCTGAACATTTTTATTCGTAATTAAATCTAAATTATCTAACAAAGCTTTTGCTTTAAAACAATAAACTCCTGTATTCATTTCAGTAATCTTCAATTGTTCTTCTGTTGCATCCTTCTGTTCAACAATCTTTAAAACGTTCATATTTTCATCTCTAATTATCCGTCCCCATTCAGGCGGATTTTTTTTAATGTCAACCGTCAAGATACAACCGTCTAAATTATTTTGTTCGCATTTATTAATCAAAGAAGAAAACATTTCTTTTATTAAAAAAGGCATATCACCATAAGTAATCAAAACATAACCATCAAATTCTTTAATCAAATCTTTAGCCACTTTTACAGCATGGCCAGTTCCCAATTGCTGTTTTTGATCAACATATTCTACTCTATTTTTTAAATAATTTTTGATCAATTCTCCTTTAAAACCTGTCACCACAATAATTTTTTTCACGCCAAAATCTTCCATTGTTTTAACAGAATATTCAATCATTGGCTTATCGCCAATTTTTAACATTACTTTTGGCATATCAATGCAATTTAATCTCGTCCCTTTTCCTGCTGCCAAAATTACAGAAATAGTATTTTTCATAAATTTAGATAAAATAAAAAGTGAAACTAGTTCACTTTAATTCTAACTCAAAGTTCAAAACCATTCAAGGATGGCTTGTGCATTCTGTTCTGCAGATTTGCCAGATGTATCAAGTAACAATTTCCTTTTCATTCTGCTTTTTTCAAAAGCCCAGCGATAAGCATCCCTCTTGCTCTTTACGCTTTCCATATCTTTGTCCCAGCTTCCGGTTTTTCCTTCTGCTAATCTCTTTGACATTCTCTTTTCTAGCTCTTCATCATTCAAATCCAATAGCACTAAAGCAACTCCTTGTTCATCAAGGTCTTTTTCCAAATCAGGATAATCAGCCTCAACTTCATGAAATAGTTTTAAGTAAACCATATCAGTCAGATGAAGGCGCAAAAACAGCACTTCTTCAAACTTTACATCTCTGAATACTGGCAAAAAAGAAAAAAGCCTCTTTCGTCCATATTCTGCCATAGCTTTAAGATCTGATCCAAAATGTTCGACAACAGCAGGATGATAATAACCATGAATAACTGTAACAATAGATTCCGTATACATTTTTTCTAATTCCTGGACAACGCTCGATTTTCCAGATTGGTTGCATCCCTCAATAATAACTTTTAATACTGCCATCTTTTCTTCCTCCTTTGGTGGTTATTTATAATATACATTTTACAATATTCGTTGCTTGATAAAGACCTTTTACCGTAAAATTATTTAATTCTGCTTTTTCTTCCGAATACTTGCCTCCTGGCCTCTCAATCTTGATAGCTACAATATACGGAAAACCTCGTTTTATGTAATCGATATTGTCAGGCACATCTTCTATGATTGCAATTTTTTTATCTCGATGCTCATTAATTACATCTTTCAAAACATCTTTCATAAAACTGCCATCTCCTTCAGTTACAATAATTTTTGAAAAAAAACCATTTATCTGGCAACTATTAATCTTTGCCTCCTGAAATCTTTTTGTTCCTAAAGAAACTAAAAATAATTCACTTTCGTCTTTGATACTTTCCAAAAAAGAAATAACATCATCATATAAATAAGTTTTTGAATTAGAAACAAGACCATTCACTTCGGTCATTAGGCTCTGTATATCCGTTATTTCGCCTTCCAAAAGTCTCAAATGCAGAGCCGGATCATAAGGCCTCTTTAATTTTTTTTTAATATAATTATAAGTTTGTTCATATCTTTCAGAAGAAACATTATAACGCATAAAAATAGTCTTCAAATACCTCTTGAAGAGCTCAGTATTGAATATTGTATGATCAAAGTCTAATATTACTAATTTATCTTTTTTTAACATAATTTTAACAATATCTTAGCCAATTTTTCTGGATCATGATGAATCAAACTTCGCTTCAACACATCGCCTTTCTTCTTTTTTTTAAGCTTGCCTAATAAATCTGCACTAATAAATCCAAGCTTTGATTCACTAGATAAGTATTCAACATAACTTTCCTTTCTTTTTTGATATTCAGCCAGAACTTTTTCATCAGGTCTCACATTATTATATAACACAAAATCAATTTTTGAACCAGAATATTTTTGAACAATGTCAACATGTTCCTGAACACTAAAATTGTTCGTCTGTCCAAACTTCGTCATCAAATTACAAACATATACTTTTTTAGCCTTGCTTGACTTCAAAGCATTGGCAACTCCAGGTACACATAAACATGCTACAATAGAAGTATACAAATCTCCAGGTCCAATTACAATTAAATCAGCCTCTTTAATAGCAGTAACAACCTTTGGATTAACCTTGATTTTTGGCTCAATCCAAGCTTTTTTAATCTTTGACTTGCCGTCAAATCCAACAGCTTCATCAATTAAAGTTTCTGACTTTATAACTTGACCATTTTCAAATTCAACACACAAATCAGCTTTTTTCAAAGCAACTGGAAATATATCAGCTTTAATTTTTAACTCTTTCTTCAGCTCCTCAATTGCTATTTCGATATCGTTATGTTTCTCCTGCAAATTCGCAATGATAATATTTCCCAAATTATGACCTTTAAATTCTCTTTCTTCAAAACGAAAATCCAATATGTCCTGCCACGTTTTGTTTTCAGGCATTAAAGCTAACAACATTTTTCTCAAATCACCCATTGGCAATAAATCTTTGTTTTCTCTCAACAATCTGCCAGTTGACCCGCCATTATCGGTAATTGGATAAATACCAGTCAACTGAACATTATTAGATTTATTTAAACCACCCAAAACAACACTTGCTCCAGTACCACCACCAATATAAACAATTTTCTTGACCTTTTGCATAAATAATATATATTAGTATGATATGTCAAAAACGGAGGGAAAGTAAAGATGAAAGACATCATCATCGGATTTCTAATTGGATGTCTTGTTGGTCTCGCATTCTTGCTCATTTTCATAGAAAGAATTCCGGAATTCGTTGTCAAAAGAATTGCTAAATACCTTAAATACCAATTACCTAAAATTAATCCTGTTACTAACGAAATAATCAAAGCATTACTAAACGAACTTTTCTTAAAAGGCCGAGCAATCAACCAACAAAGCCTTGAAATTCTCGAACAATGCCAGGCTTTAATTCGTCAAACAGACTATGATCATGACAAAAATAAACTCCTTGAAATGCTCTCTAAAGATAGACCCGAAGAATTCCAGATGATAATTCCAAGAAGTTTGCAAAATGTTCTCGATGTAACATATACAATAGAAACAAGAACATACACGCATCTTTTTCAAAAAGTAAAACAACATGCAGAAGTGCTAGCCAAATTTCGACATTATGACAGACTAGCAAACATTCTCAGAAGAGAAATATTAAAACGTTCCTTCTAACAACCTCATCCGAGGTTTTTTTATTATTAGAGATCGTATTCGACGTATTAGAGATTATATTAGAGAAATTATTCAACAGTTACAGACTTCGCCAAATTCCTCGGTTTATCCACATCCAAACCTTTGATTTCTGCCATATGATATGCCAATAGTTGCATTGGAATAATAGTCAACAACGGCTCTAGCATTTCCAAAGTTTCTGGAATATAAATTACATCATCAGTATATTTTTCAATTTCATAATTTTCTTCTGTTGTCACTGCAATAATTTTACCATTTCTTGCCTTAATTTCCTGCATATTACTAACTGTTTTATCATAAACACTATCTTTCGGAGCAATAAAAACACATGGAAAATTTTCATCAATCATTGCAATTGCGCCATGTTTCATCTCGCCAGCTGAATAACCTTCGGCATGAACATAAGAAATTTCTTTCATCTTCAAAGCGCCTTCTAAGGCTAGAGGATAATTAAATCTTCTGCCAAGATATAAGAAATTTTTATAATCTCGATATTTTTCTGCCAAATTTTTTATCTTGTCATTTTGTTCAAGAATCTTCTTAATTTTTTCCGGAATCTTTTTAATCTCTTCAGCAATATTTTTTCCTTCCATGAAAGACAAATTTCTCACTCTACCAAATTCCAATGCCAAAATTGATAATACTGTAATTTGTGCCAAAAAAGCTTTAGTTGAAGCAACTCCAATTTCTGGTCCAGCATGAACAAAAACTCCGCCATCAGTTTCGCGAGCAATTGTTGATCCAACAACATTAGAAATTCCCAAAACTTTGATTCCCTTTCGCTGAATTTCTCTCATTGCTGCAATTGTGTCAGCTGTTTCACCAGATTGCGAGATAACAAAAACCAAAGTATCTTTATCTAACAAAATTCTTTTGTAACGCAATTCTGAAGCGCATTCTACTTCACAAGGAATAGAAGCACATTCCTCTATCATATATTTTCCAACCAATCCAGCATGCAAAGCAGTACCACAAGCAATAAAAACAATTCTTTTAACTTTCAATAATTCGGCTGTGGTTAAATTTAAGCCTCCCAAATGCGCAACACCCTCTGAAGACACTACTCTGCCAGCAAGCGCATTCTCCATTATTTTTGGCTGTTCAAAGATTTCTTTCAACATGAAATGATTAAATCCTTTTTTTTCCGCCAAATCAGCTTGCCAATCAATTTCATGTATTTTCGAATCAACTTTTTTATCATCAATTGTTATAGTGTAGAAACCTTCTTTTGTAATTTCCACGATTTCGTTTTCTTCTATATATACTACTTTCTTTGTGTAAGGAATCAAAGCTGTTGCATCAGATGCAAAATAATTTTCGCCCTCGCCAACTCCAACAACTAATGGACTGCCATGACGAGCAGCCACAATTCTATCAGGCTCTAGCGACGAAATAACCACAATTCCATATGTTCCATCAACGCATAGCAATGCACGTCTTACTGCTTCTTTTAAATTTCCTTCATAATATTTTTCAATCAAATGAGCCAAAACTTCAGTATCAGTTTCTGACCTAAATTTATGGCCTTCACTAATTAATTGCTCTTTTAGCTTGGCAAAATTTTCAATAATGCCATTATGAATTACCGCAATTTTTCCTTCACAATCAAGATGTGGATGAGCATTTTGATCTGTTACTCCTCCATGAGTTGCCCATCTTGTATGGCCCATGCCAATTGTTCCTGAAAGATTTGTCATTTCTAAATTATCGCCAATTCTACCGACACTTTTTACAAAATTAATTTTACCATCACTGATAGTTGCCAAACCCCAAGAATCATATCCACGATATTCTAATTTTTTCAAACCATCAACCAAAATCGGCGCTACTTTTTTATCTCCTATATAAGCTATAATTCCACACATAAGTTAAAAGTTATCACCCTTCGGGTGACCACCCCTGCCTACCGGCAGGCAGACGTAGGGTGGAAAAGTAATAAAATTAAACTACTAGTTATATTATTTTAATATATTTTAAAGACAACTTCAAGACATAAAAAAACCAGTTATAAAAACTGGCTAGGCCAAATATCCAAAGAACTCCTTAACTCTTTCCTCCAAAAGCTGAGAAACTTTTTTAAAATCTTCCAATTCTTTTCTACCTTCCCTGTCATTGGAAAACTTAACACAAGCTATCTCACCCTTTCCTCTTGCATTATTCCCAATCGCTACAACAAGCCTGCCAATTAATGGACTATCGTTGCTCAAAGTTTCCTTAACAATTTCCAACAAAGAATGTGCTAAAGTATAATGGAATTCAATTACAATCGGATCTCTTTTAACCATTCTCGTCTCCTCCTTTTCCCTGTTCAGGTCAAAACTCAAACATAAACCTTATAAACTTTCCAAAGGACAAGACTTGCAATCATCACTATTTCCCACATCTCTACAGTATGAAAGCCTAAGACAAGTACTATCATAAGGACAAGAATCACAAGCATTCCCATCTTTTACCCATTTGCACTTCCCAATTCTCGGTTTAGCACTTCGACATTCACTTTTACGCTGATGATCTTTTTCAGCCATTCCCGTTTTTCTTTCTGTCTGGACACTCTGAACCTGACTGATCATCAAGCCTAGTTGTACTTGTAATTCTAGAAGAATCATTTCAAACAATCTTCTTGCCGCTTTTCCAACTTCAGTATCAGGAAGATAAAATTCATACATCTTTTCATCCGACACGTACATCAAACCACTCTTCAGATTAAAATGCCACAACAAATCTTTTGATTCTTGTAAAAATCCAGTATACCTTTGCCTTTCATACGTGAAAATACGACTAATATAGTCGGCAACAATTATGAAATACAAAGGCATTGCCTTGCATACAAAAATCATTCCTTCCCTTTTTTCAGCCATTCCCGTCTCCTCCTTTTCTTGCCTGTCCAAACTCAGACAGGTTCAATTTTCAAAGTACAATATCTTAATATCTTTTTTACTTTATAACCTGCCTACCGGCAGGCAGGCTTTAAGAACTTTACAACTTTATAACTATCATCGCTTTCCTGCCATTCAAAATCGGATCTGGATTTGATTTAGTTGTTCCTTCAACAAAATCATGAATTGCATTATACAAATTATCAAAAGTATATCTGAATTTAAATCCTTGCCACACTCCAGGATCATTTGTAATAAATCCATTCTCATCAAAACCAACAATAACCAAATTATGATAAACAGGTCCAGGCGCAGTAAAATGAGGATTAGCTAACATTTGCCCAGCAGTTGGCACTAGCACCGCATTTCCTTGTGCCAATTCTTTTTTAATATCATCAATTGTAATATCATACTTAACTTCAACATTCTTATAACCATAATACTCTTTTGCTAATCTGGCAATATCTTCTGCTTTCAAATCAAAATGTCCACCCCAATTAGCTAATTGCCAATCAACCATATCTAATATTTCTTGATTCGCAACATCTTTAGGAATTTCTAAATTCAAATATTCGTCTTTCAAATAATGATCAAGCATTATCAAAGATGCCTCTTCACAAGCCTCCTGCCATGGCATATTCCAGTTTTGATAAGGAGACTGACAAGTAAATGGCACTTCTAAATCACAACTTGCTGGAATAACAACTTCTTTCTTAACTGGCTTTTGTTTCACAACTTTCTCAACATTTTCTAAAACAGCTTGATTATTATTTTCCAAAACTAGTGATTCTTTTGTTATCAATAATTCACGAGGCTGAAACATTCTAACCAACAACAAATCCAAGGCTAATAATATAGCCAAAATTAAAATAACAAATACAATTTTTAACGCTTTTCGCATATAAAAAAAGTTATCAGCGTTTTTCAGCGTCAGAATCAGCGTAAAATCAGCGATTCCTCTTGACGAACTATTCTAATATCTTAATATGATTTAAACAAGACTTTTCTCGCACTCTCACAAAGGAGGAAAAAGTGGCAATCAAACCAATAATTATTTTACTAGCTGGTGCAAGTGGCTCTGGAAAAAATGAAGTTGCCAATAGAATCGTCGGGGAAATTGGTAAAGAGAATGTTGAACATATAGAACTTGATATGTTTTACAAAGATTTGGGTGATATTCCAATAGAAGAACGTCATAAGGTAGATTTTGACAATCCTAATTCTTTAGACTGGTTCGCAATTTTACACGCAGTAATGTGTCTCAAAGAAGGCAAGGAAGCAACCATCCCCAAATATGACTTTGCCACACATACCAGAATTCCTGGTCGAGAAAGAACAGCCAAACCAAAACCAATTGTTATTCTAAACAGCCATATGGCACTATGGCATGAAGTGCTAAGAAAACTTGCTGATTACAAATTCTTCGTTGACGCTGATCTGGACACCTGTCTTATCCGCCGACAAGAAAGAGATGTAAGGTCAATCGAAGAAGGCGGCCGTGGCAGAACCGATGGATCAGTTCGTACTCAATGGCATCAAGTTCGAGAAGCCTACATCATTCATTTCAAACCAACAGAACTCCATGCCGACATAACTATTCCAAACAAGGGCATCTTTAACGAAATAGGAATCTCAATCATTATCGGCTGGTTAAAATATCTATTGCTCACTAAATCACAGCAAAAAGCAAAAAGATCGCACAAAAGAAAATAGCTCATTCATACAAAAGTCCAACTCACATTGGACTTTTTTCTTTGTCCGCCGAAGTTCAGCAGAACGAAGGCGGATTTTTTATTAGTGTTAATTAGTGTTATTAGCGTCACATTAGTGTGTTATAACACGATATTTATCAATCTGCCTTTTACAAATATCATTTTCTTGATCTTTTTTCCAACAATAAATTTCATAATTTTTTCTCGTTTTTGTACTAATTCACTCGCCTTACTTTCAGAGATATCGATCTCGACTTCCACGAAATCTCTCACTTTGCCATTTACCTGAATAATTAATTTTACTTTTTCTTCTTTCATTTTACTTTCATCAAATTCCGGCCATTTCTGCCTAAAAACTGATTGCTTATATTTATCCAAATCTCTTTTATCCGCCGTAGCCGAAGGAACTGAGGCGAAGGTGGACCACATTTCTTCACAAAAATGAGGCGCAAAAGAAGACAAAATAATAATTAACGTTTCCAAATCAATTTTTGCAACTTTCTCTTTATTTTTATCTAACAAATTCAAAAATTCCATCAAAGAAGCAATGATCGTATTATAATCCAATTCCTCAATATCATGAGTTGCCTTTTTAATCAGTTTATTTCTCTCAATTACAAATCCATCTTGTAGCCCAGCCTTTAGGCTGGGACTCTTTATAAATTCGTTAACTAAATAATATAAGCGACCAAAAAACCTTTCTATACCAACCACTCCCTCATCTCGAAAATCACCACCTTGCTTCAACGGCCCAATAAACATTAAATATGTTCTCAATACATCAGCACCATATCTCTCAATATATATATCTGGATTTACAACATTGCCTTTTGATTTTGACATCTTTGCACCATCTTTAATAATCAAACCATGCGCTCTGAATTTTTTAAAAGGCTCTTCAAAATCTATCATCCCTAAATCATGCAAAACCATTGTTACAAATCTTGTATAAAGCAAATGAAGTACAGCATGTTCATGTCCGCCAATATACATATCAACTGGCAACCATTTTTTTGTAATATCTTTATCAAAAGGCTGATCTTTTATATCAACACTTGGATATCTCAAAAAATACCAAGATGAATCCAAAAATGTATCTGACACATCAGTTTCTCTTTTTGCATCTCCTCCACACTTTGGACATTTTGTATTAACAAATTCGGAATTTCGAGCAAGAGGAGATCGATCAGTTCCGTCAGGCAAGTAATCATCAGTCTTTGGCAACATCACTGGCAAATCTTTTTCAGGAACAGCTAAAACTCCAGGCTCAACATTTTTAATTTCCCAAGCAATTAAACCATTCTCATTTATTTTTGCCAAATATTCATCATTAAAAACATATAATTTTTCTAAATCATTTACTGAATTAATTGTTTTGTTCGGCAATATCTTTGTCAATAATTCTTTTTCTTCAAATAATTCATTAAGATTTTTAAAATTATAAATCTTCGTAATTTCAAAATATAATTTTTCTCCGGTTATCTTTGACAAAGCCTTAATATAATCACCAATTTTCAAATTTCCAAAATATCTGTCTTTTTCTTCTGGATTTAAAGCTCTTGATTCAACTGTCTTTAAACCACTTTTTAAATCAGCAAAACTATTTTTATCACGAAATCTTAATTCAAAAGATTTTTCTTCAATGTTTTTTTTGCAATTATCACAATAAACAATTGGAATTGGCGGTCCCCAAAATCTTTGTCTAGAAATACACCAATCACGTAATTTGTAATTCACAACTTTTTTACCCCAGCCTTTCTCTTCCAAATAATCCATAATTTTTTTAGTCGCGTCATGAATATCTAAACCATTCAAAAAATCAGAATTAATCATTTTTCCCTCTTCTTCTTGCACTTGTTTTGCTTCTATAATTTCAGAAACATCATTATCTTTGCCAACAACAACTCGAATAATTGGCAATTCAAATTTCTTAGCAAACTCAAAATCTCTGATATCATGACCTGGCACTCCAACCACTGCACCGGTACCTACATTTCCCAAAACAAAATCAGACACCCAAATCGGCATTTTCTTTCCTGTCAAACTATTAATACAATAAGCTCCAGTAGAAACTCCTGTTTTTTCTCGTCCCTCTTCAATTCTGTTTTGTTCACCTTTTTCTAATGATTTTTTAACATAATCATCAACTTCTCTTTTATGATCACTAGTTGTTATAGAGCTTAAGATTTTATTTTCGGGCGTCAAAACAACAAATGTTGCTCCAAAATTTGTATCAGGTCTAGTTGTAAAAACTTTAATTTCAGGAAAGATACTTTCCCAAACACTTTTGGCTTCGACATTGTTGAAATGATTTTTTTCAGCAACAGTTTCAGTCAAATTTGCACTCAATTTATCTCTCAATAACTTACCTTGTTCTAAAGGAATGATATGATCATTTATATCACTAATAACATTTATGATATCTGCACTATTTTTTATCTTCACGAAATCAAATTTCCAATTGAATTTATCAGTAAAAGATCTTGAATGATCTTTAAATTCTGGCTCGACAAAACCACCAACCAAAACCAAACCCGCAATTTTATTATCTAATTTTTCCATAACTTTCATTGCAACAACAGCACCTAATGAATGACCTAGCAAAATAGTATTTTCATCAAACTTTGCATTTTTTAAAACAAAATCAACCTGCTCATCTTCATTTGGATCTTTTGTATTCGGCAAATCTGGCGCAAAAACGTCACATCCTTGCTTTTCTAATTTTTCTTTTAGCCAAGGAAAAAAATCATCCTTCGAACTACCAGTATAGCCATGTAGCAAAACAAAATTGCATTTACTGTTTATTAGATAATTAATTTCTATGCCTTCGCTTCTTCCAATCCAATTTTTTTGCGCTAATTTTGTCTTTTCTGTCCAATCTATTTTATCAATATTCTTTAATAATTTTTCAGCATAATCAGTAATCTTAAAAAACCATTGGCTCATTTCTTTCTTGATAACTTCTGTCCCACAACGTTCGCAAACATCGATTTGTTCGTTCGATTCCTTTTGATTTTTTACTTGAACTTTTGACTTTTGACTTTTGACTTTTGACTTTTTTATAACTTGTTCATCAGACAAAACAGTCATACATGAAGGACACCAATTCACCGCTGCCTTCTTTTTATAAGCCAATCCTTTTTTGTACATTTGCAAAAATAGCCATTGCGTCCATTTATAATATTCTGGATCATAAGTTTCTAAAGTTTTTGGCCAGTCATACGCATTTCCAATCATGTGCAATTGTTCATAAAATCTTTTTTGCGTTTTTAAAGCCATTTTTGCTGGATGAATCTTATTTTTAATTGCAAAATTTTCTGAATGAATACCAAAACCATCCAAACCAATTGGCTCAAAAACATCATTACCTTTTAATCTTTGATACCTTCCATAAATATCAGAACCAGTAAAAGCATACATATTTCCAACATGCAAACCTTCTGCTGATGGGTATGGAAACATCATCAAATTATAAAAAGGCTTTGCAGAATTTTTTACATCAACTTGATAAAGCTTTTCCTTATCCCATTTTAACTGCCACTTGCGTTCAATTTTCTTAAAGTCATATTTCATATAATAAAACTAATTGCCTGCCCCGAACAAATTCTCTGTAATCAGAAAAATAAAACAAAATTTATTCAAGACTAAATCCAATGCCACAAACAGCAACTATAATAAAATTTGTTTGGGGCCACTTACGTTCAATTTTCTTAAAATCGTATTTCATAATATAAAGTCAACGAAATTTAGTTATTTTGTTATTTAGTTATTTATAATTAGCTTAGTTCGGTTTTTCTGGCTTTTTCTCTTTAGGCTTCTCTGGAATAATTCTCATTGATGGCGGCAATTTCGGCTCTTTCTTTTTACTTGGAACTATTTCCAATTCCGGTTCTGGACCATTTTGAGGTCCTTCTTGTTGATCTTCATTTTGATCAGAAACATTGGTCTCTCTTTCCTCATCATCGCCAAAAATATTAATTTTTTCTACTGACATATTTTTATAACAAATTAAATTTTAAATAATTTAGTTGCATTCTTGTTGGTTGCTTTTTCTACTTCTTCAAAACTCAAGTTTCTTATCTCGGCTATCTTTTCTAAAACATACTTCACATACATCGGCTCATTTCTCTGTCCTCGAAAAACTTGAGGTGTAAGATAAGGACAATCAGTCTCAACCATCATTTTATCTAATGGCATTTTTTTGATCACTTCTAAAACTTCGTCTTTATGTTTATACGTAATCGCGCCAGTAAATGAGATATTAAATCCTAAATCCAAAAAATTTTGCGCTATCTCCCAATTTTCAAGATAGCAATGAACAACTCCTGGTCTTTCTCCAAACTTCACAAATTTCACAATTTCAAAAATGTCAGCATAAGAATCACGACCATGGATAATAACTGGCAAATTTAATTTTTGCGCAATTCCTAGCTGGAATTTAAACAATTCTTTCTGGTGTTCAAAAGTTTCTTCTTTTTTGAAAATTACATAATCCAATCCACATTCGCCGATTGCCACAACTTTCTTCATTTTAGCCAATTCTTCAAATTTTTTCTTAAAATCATTATCAATTTTATTTTGTTCTTCTGGAAAAATTCCAACACTTGCAAAAATGTTTTTATAAGAATCAGCTAAATCAATCGATTCATACGATCCTCGCAAACTTGTTCCAATATTAATAATTTTTTCAACTCCGTTATCAAATGATCTCTTTATAACAGCCTCTCTATCTATATCGTAATCTCTAGATTCCAAATGCGCATGAGTATCGATCATATTTTTTAATTTCTGTAGAGACGTAGCATTGCTACGTCTCTACCTTATTAATTCTTTAAACCAGTACATCGCCAATTAACTTCGGCTGTTTTATTTTTTACATCAATCACGCAAGCTGGACTGCATCCTTCTTTTTTTGTCTTCAAATCAATCCACCAAGTTCCTGTATTTTCATTGCAAGAAATTTTTGTCGTCAATCCTTCTTTTAAACAATCGCTAGCCTTAGCAATTTTCAAAGCATCAGCATAAGACAAATTTGTATTTGCGTCTTTCAACCCACAAGTCATATTCTTCACTGCACAACCACTCAAAATCATGGCACAAAACAACAAACAACCAACAACAATAATTTTTTTCTTCATAATTTGCCTAATTAGTAACCTCATGCAAATATGTGAATTTTAATCTATATAAATCTGGACCTTCTTTCAAGCATTCTCGTCTCAATTTTATCTTTATCAAAAGTTTATTTTGTTCATTCATCCATTTTTTCTTTTTCAATATTTCCGAACCACCACTATTTTCCATTAATTTACGAAAGGAAATTTTTTCAGGAGTAGGTAGCTCACTCATTTGTAAAAGAAATGAACAAGTTACTGAATTTTCACTTTCAATAATCTGAGAGTCAAATACCGGATAACCATCAACTTCAAAAATAGGACGCCTTTCTTTATTTTCTATATTCATAAAATTTTATTTTATTTAGCAAGTTATATGAAAAAATCCAACAACACCTCTTCCTTCTTTTTCAAGACGATTATATTCCTCAACTGCTTTTGTTGTATCGCCAATAAAGACTTCTAAATTATTGTCTTTGAAAAATTCTTTTGTTGCATCTGGGACTTGCATCTCTCCACCATCGCCAGTTCCAACAACAACAAATTTATCTTCTTCGTTAATATAATCTTTTACATCAATAACTCTCAATTCATGGCCTTCTTCCCGAAACCATTCTTTTGCCAAAATCTCACCAGGCTTAATAACAATATCTGATTTGTATTCTTTTCCATCAATTAACATTAGACCAAATTCATATCTTTCTATCATATTATTTTTTTAATTAAATTCTAATAAACTTTTCTCTAATTCTGTCTCTAATACTGTATTAGAGATTTTATTAGTCGTATTCGAAATAGCATTAGAGAAATTAAATGCGTGGAAACAAAGCCTGACCCTTTTTAACCTGCAAATCTAAATCAAAACGCTTCCATTTTTTTAATTTAATATATTCTAACTTGCTTTCTTCTTCCCAAAGAGAAAATTGCGTCAAAATATTTTCTGCTGTCTCTGGCAAAAAAGGATAAATCATCCAAGCAATATGCCTGATTATTTCAATTAAGTTGCACAATACCAAAGCGCATTTTTCATCATCTTTTCCAAACAATTCCCATGGTTTTTCAACTGATATATATTCATTAGCAAATTTTACTAAACTAAAAGTTGTTTTCAAACTTTGGTCAACTTTGTTTTCTTCCATAAACTTTTCATAATTCTTCCAAGCATTATTGACCAATCTGACTGCTTCTTTACTTTCTAATATCTTACCTTTACATTTTTTCAAATTCAACTTTAAATACATTGCTGTCACCCTGCTCACCAAATTTCCTAAACCATTTGCTAAATTAGCATTAAATTGTTCATCAAATTTTTCTGCTTTTACATCACCATCTTGTCCAAAAGGAAATTGAGAAATAATTAAGTACCTTGCAGCATCAGATCCATATTTTTTAACTAAATCATTCGGATCAATCACATTGCCAATTGTTTTACTCATTTTCTGATTATTAACTGTAAAATAACCATTTGCAAAAATATGCTTAGGAACTGCAAGCTTTGCTGCTAACAGCATTGCCGGCCAATAAATTGCATGAAATTTTATAATATCTTTTCCCATTAGATGCAGATCAGCTGGCCAATATTTTTTAAATTTTGAGTCATCAGTATTTCCATATCCCAAAGCTGTAATATAATTTGATAATGCATCTACCCACACATAGATTACTTGGCTTTCATCCCACGGCACTTTTATTCCCCATAATACTTTTTCTCGAGACACAGAAAAATTTTCTAATTCTTGTTTAAATAATCCCAAAACCTCTGTCTTGATATTTTCTGGCTCAATTTTAATTTTATCTTTTTCAATTAATTCTTGAACTTTCTTAGCATATTTATCCAACTTAAAAAAATAATTTTTTTCGGAAATTATTTCTGGAGCAATTTTATGATCAGGACATTTGCCATCTATTAGTTCCTTTTCTGTCAAAAATTTTTCGCAACCAGTGCAATACAATCCATCATATGATCCCTCATAAATAGCATCGGCTTCTTTTAATTTTTCAATGAATTTAATCGCACCATTTTTATGACGTTCATCAGTTGTCCTAATAAAATCATTATTGGAAATATTCAACGCATCCCAAAGAGAAGTATATAAAGCAGAAATTTCATCACAAAATTGTTTTGGCGTTTTACCTACTTTTTCAGCAGACTTTGCTACTTTTGCACCATGCTCATCGGTTCCAGTCAAAAAGAAAACATCATCACCTTTTAGTCTATGATATCTAGCCAAGATGTCAGCTGCAATCGTTGTATAAGCATGACCAAGATGCGGCTTATCATTTACGTAATAGATCGGAGTTGTTATATAAAATTTCTTTGTCATAAATATTAATTTTTTATTATCACTACAAATTCACCCTTTTCTTTAATCTTATCCATAATTTCCGAAACTTTTCCTCGATACACTTCTTCAAACATTTTTGTCAATTCACGAGCCACAAATACTTCTTTATCGCCAAGTTTTTCTAAAATGTCATTTAATGTTTTCTTGATCCTAAAAGGCGACTCATAAAATATTATCAATCTTTTCTCTTCCTGTAAAGATTTTAACATCGTCTCTCGTCCTTTTTTCTTTGGCAAAAAACCCAAGAAAACAAATTCATTAGTATTAAAACCAGAAATTGAGATAGCCGAAATACAAGCTGAAACTCCAGGAATCGAAATTATTTTAATATTGTTTTTATACGCCTCATTGACCAAAACATCTCCAGGATCAGAAATAGTTGGCGTACCAGCATCAGAAACTAAAGCCACATTTTTTCCATTTTTTAATTCGTTAATTAACAAATCAATCTTTTGCAATTTACTGTACTGATGATAAGAAATTAAAGATTTGCTGATTTCATATCTTGCTAATAATTTTGCCGTCACTCTCGTATCTTCGCAAGCAATCAAATCAACGCTCTTTAAAATCTCCAAAGCGCGTAAAGTTATATCTTTTAAATTTCCAACTGGCGTTCCAACCACATATAGTATGCCCATAATTTCATCTGTCATCCCGAACAGCAGTGAGGGATCCCATGAATTTAACAAAAAACCACGGGATTCCTCGCTTCGCTCGGAATGACAATAATTAAGTTTCTATCTCTTTTTTCTCTGGCGGTATTTTACATACACGCTTTTGTAAATCCTCAACATGCTCTGATTTTACTCCAGCCAATTCCACTTCTCCTGGCTTGCAGATTTGTGTTTTCAATTTTTCTTCATCTTTTTTGTCTCTTTCATCAAATAAATCACGTAAGAAAACAGAAAGCAAAGTAGCAGCTGGAACAGCGACTATTGCTCCTAAAATTCCTGCTAGTTTCACAGCAACTAATATAACCAAGATAATTACTAATGGATTAAGTCCAACAACCTTTTGCATTATTTTCGGAACCAATATATGGTTTTCTAACTGTTGAACTAAGAAGTACAAAATTATCACAAACAAAGCCAATAAAGGAGACTGCGCAGATGCAATTAAAATTGCCGGAATAGCGGAAATCACTGGTCCGATATATGGTATAACTTCTAAAAGGCCTGCCACAAGCGCCAACACTAAAGCATATTTCACTCCCATCAATGACAAACCAATATAGATCACAACTCCAACAATCACACCTAATAACAACTGCCCTCTTAGCCATTTACCAACTTGAAGTTGCATTCTACCAACTAAATCTTCAACATAAGGACGATGACGAAAAGGAACAATTGATCTAATAAATTTTTTAAAACTTCCTTCTTCAACAATAAAATAAAAGGATAAGACAAAAATCATAACTACTGATAAAATTCCGCCAAACAAACCAGAAATCCAGCCATAAACACTTGATGCTGCACCTCCTACTTTGTCTTCTAATGAAGTCAATATCTCCTTTGCCTTATCTAAACTCTGTTCTTGAGAATAGCCTGTAAATTCAGAAACTTTTTCAAAAACAGTTTGAAAATAACCTGGCAAAACTTCAACTAATTGCTGTGTTTGTTCAACCAATGGCGGTACCAATAAATAGACAATTAACGCAATCAAACCAAACAAAATCAAAAAAAGGAAAAGAGAACTAATGCCACGAGGAATTCTTTTTTTCTGAAGCCAATCGATTACAGGATCCAAGCCTGAAGCGATAATCAAAGCCACAAAAATTATTAACAAGATATCTTTAACTGCGAACAAAAACATTAACAACAACACAATTAAAACTGCTCTTAAAAAAGTAGCATAAGAAACATCAAAAACTACTTTGCGATCTAACAATTTTTGCATAGATTTATATTAAAAATTATAAATTTAACAATTTCAAATATTTTTCTTTATCTTCAATAGATCCAATAATCGATAAATTCAATTTTTCATTTGTAAAAATTTCTTGTGCAATTTTCTGCACATCATCCGCTATCACTGCATCAATCTTTTTAAATTTTTCTTCGACAGTCTCTATCTTATTTTTCAAAACTTCTTGCATTGAAAAAAACATTGCCTTTTCATCAGAAGATTCCAAGCCAATCAAAGTCTTGCCTTTTATAAATTCTTTAGCTTTATTTAATTCTTTTTCAGAAACTTTTATATCTCTGATTTTTTTGAATTCGTTTATGCATACCTTTATTGCATCATCTGCATTTTCATTTTTAACACCAGCTTGCACAGCTAAATATCCAGAATCAGTATATTCTTCAGAATTTGCACGAACATAATAAGCTAATCCTCTTTTTTCTCTAATTTCTGAGAACAATCTAGAGCTCATTCCACCGCCTAAAATAACTGATAGCAATAATAATGGATAACGCTTTTCTGAAAACATGTCAAAAGCTCTAGCTCCTAAACATAAATGGGTCTGATCAGTTTTTTTGTTAAAAACTAAAATCTCTGGCTTGTTCTGCTTTTCTACAACTTTTTCTTTTTCTTTTCTTTCTCCATCAACAAATTCGCCTAAATATTTTTCAGCCAAATCTAAACTTTTTTCTTCATCAATATTTCCAGACATGCACACAACCGCATTCTTTATTAAATAATGATTTTTAAAATAATTAACAAAATCATCGCGCTTGACGCCTAAAATAGATTCTCGATGTCCAACAACTAATTCTCCTGCTGGTGTTTTTCCATACAACAATTTCTCAAATAATTCTGGAGCATAACTTGTCGGCATATCACGATACATATTCATTTCTTCAATAATTACGCCACGTTCTTTTTCTATCTCTGTACTATCAAATTTAGAATGTAGTAATATATCAGACACAAAATCAACGCCTCGTTCAACATGTTTTGAAGCAACCTTGGCATAATATCCAGTATATTCTTTAGAAGTAAAAGCATTATACTCTCCGCCAACCTCGTCTAGATATTCAGAAATTGCCATCGAATCTGGTCTTTTTGTCGTCCCCTTAAAAAACATATGCTCTAAAAAATGAGAAAGCCCAGCTATTTTGCCAGTTTCATATTTTGAACCTACGCCAAAAAGAATTAAAAAGGTTGCTGTATCAATATCTTTTACAGGTACATGAATAAATCGCAAACCTGATTTCAAACTAGTTTTTTTATACATGATTTAATAATTTAATAAAAATCAACTTTGTTTTTCTTTTATTTTTTTCTCTTCTAAATATAATTCATAATCTAATTTAGCCTGCTGTGCAAGCAAATTAATAAATTTTTCTAACAAATCAGAAAATATGGAATATCTTTCTATTTCTCGCCCATTCTTTTCCTTTTGCATCGTAAAAAACCAGTCTTCTCCTTTTTCCACATCCTGCATTTCGTTACTATCAGATCTTACAGAACGATCACGTCCATTTCTTTTCGCAACATAAGTTGCAAAATCAGCTTCCTCTCTTTTATCCTCAAAGTATGGCTTTTCACCTTTTTCAATCAATGCTACTCCCAAACTAGCTGTTAAATTTCCAAGTTCAGGAACATCAATCTTTCTAATATTCTCTAATAAATTATTAACAGTTTTATCAATATCAGTCTTTTTCACTCTTGTCAGCACTATAACAAATTCATCGCCACCAGGCCTTCCTCCTAAATCAGTTTTTCTAATTGCCTCACGAATAACCAATCCAAAACTCTTTAATACCTTATCTGCACCCTCATGTCCCAATGTATCATTTATTCTTTTAAAACGATCTAAGTCTACGGCAATCAAAACCATCACCTCGTCAGATTTATAAGTTTCCATGTAGTCCAATTCAATTTCAAATTGTCTAGCTAATCCTTCTTTTCTCCAAAGTCCAGTCAATTCATCTTTTTCTCCTCTTATCTGTTCAAAAGCTATCTCTCTTGCTTGTTCCTTTAAAGCTGTCATCAGCCTTTCCCTGGCTTCCTCTGGAACAGCTGCAATATCAACTGCTTTACCCAACCTCCGATTTACCAAATTTTCATAAATTTCTCGTGCTCTTCTTGCTTCACTGCCTTCTTCTTTTTCAATTCCAGGCTGAGTATATGTTCTTTGTTCTCCTTCTTCTGGATCAAAAGGAGGTTCTTCACCTATTGGCATATATTTTAAAATTACTTTGTCCGCCAAAGTCCCACAGGACGTAGGCGAATATACACAAATTATACTAAAAATAATAATTAATGTCTAACAAAAAACCGCTAGCAAGAGCGGTCTTAGATACTTTATAAACTTTACCTGTCCGCCAAAGTCCAGCAGGACGAAGGCGGATAACTTTAAACTTTCTAACTCAGTCTAATTTCTTTTCAAAATAATCTTTCAATCCATCAATTTCCACTCTTTCTTGTTCCATTGTATCTCGATCTCTAATTGTCACTTTTTTATCTTCCAAGCTATCAAAATCAATTGTCACACAAAATGGCGTACCGATTTCATCTTGCCTTCTATATAATTTTCCAATGCTTCCAGATTCATCATACATTGAAACAAATCTAGCCTTAAGACCATTGAATATCTTCTTAGCCAAATCAGTAATATCTGTTTTATTTTTAGCCAAAGGCAAAACAGCAATTTTAATTGGAGCAATTTTTGGATGAAATTTCAACACTACTCTCATATTATCTTTACTTTCTTTGTCCGTTGAAGCTCCTTTAGAAGCGAAAACGGATTCTTCATAATAAGCATCAACCAAAAAAGCCAATACCGCTCGATCTGCACCGGCTGAAGTCTCTATTATATTTGGAACAAATTTTTTGTTCTCTTTTGTATCAAAATAAGATAGATCTTGTTTAGAAGATTTTGCATGGTTAGAAAGATCCCAATCCCCTCGATCATGAATGCCTTCTAATTCTTTGTTATCAAAAGGAAAATCATATTCAATATCAAAAGCAGCTTTAGCATAATGAGCTAAATCTTCTTTTGCATGTTCATGAAATTTTAGCTTTTCCGGACTTATACCTAAATCAATATACCACTGCATTCTTATTTTTTTCCATTCTTCAAAATATTTTACGTTCTCTCCCGGTTTAATAAAAAACTGCTGTTCCATTTGTTCAAACTCACGCATTCTAAAAGTAAAATTTCCAGGCGTAATTTCATTACGAAAAGCCTTACCAATCTGGGCGATACCAAATGGAATTTTTGGTCTCATGGTATCCAAAACATTTTTAAAATTAACATAAATCCCTTGGCAAGTTTCTGCTCTTAGGTAAGCAATGCTTGATTCATTTTCCAATGGCCCAACAAAAGTCTTCATCATTAGATTAAATTTTCTCACCTCGCCCAATTCACCACCACACTCCGGACATTTTGTTATTGCTTCTTCTTTCAAATGATCAGCTCTAAATCTCTTGTTGCATTTTTTGCATTCTGCCATTGGATCAGCAAAGCCAGCCGACAAATGACCAGATGCATACCAAACTTTTGGTGACATTAGTATTGAGGCATCCAAACCTACTATATCCTCTCGATCATGTACCATAGTTTTCCACCACTGCATCTTAATATTATTTTTTAATTCAACTCCAATCGGACCGTAATCATAACAAGAAGAAAAACCGCCATAAATTTCTGAAGACGGAAAAATAAATCCTCTTCTTTTTGCCAACGATACAATTTTATCCATTAAATTTTCCATATAATTTAAAATTATTTTTGCTTTTAAATTTTACCATAAAAAAATAAGACCTTCAATAAGATCTTAAATGTGCAATTTATTTTCCATTAATCTTTTCAATCATTCTTCGAATCTTCCTGTCCTCTCGCTCATCAAGATATGCTCGTATATAAGGCATATGTGTAAATATAATGATCAATCCAATATAAACCAATACAGACAAACATCCCCTTGAATATTCATGCCAAGTCAAGTAATCATTCATTCTTTCCTCCTTGCTTCAAAATTCCTCTAGCTGCAATCACTCCTGTTGCCGCTGCTCCAACAATGTTGCCAGAAACACCAGCCCCTTCGCCAGCCATAAAAAGTCCTGGCATGGCTGTAGCTAAAAATGAATCAGTTTGTATCACTGAAGAACGATTCTTTAATTCAGGCACATAAAGTAATGTTGATCCATTATTTATTCCAGGTAAAATCCGATCCAAGATTTCTAATCCTTCCAACAAATTTACAACTATTCTTCCTGACAACGCCATAGCTATATCTCCTGGTGTTACCTCTCTCAAAGTTGGTTCAACAAAACTATGACTTATCCGCTCCCAAGTACTCCTTCTACTGCATCTCAGATCAGCTAGCCTTTGCAAAATTGGTTTCCCGCCACCTAAAGTTGTCGCCATTCTTGCCATCATTTCAGCATAATCAGTTGTATTCTCGACTGGTTTAACCAATTGCACTTCTGTTAAAAAAGCAAAGTTAGAATTACCTGATGCATAGCTTGATTCTGAAAAACCATTCACTCCGATATAACCATCGTAACTCTCCATACTTACCTTACCTCTCGGACATGGACAAAATGTTCTAACTTGATCATCATAAGTTGGCGTCCGAATCAAGAAGATAGGTTCATACATTACATCGGAATGACGTTGCATAACTGCCGCTGGAAATTCGACTCTAGCCCCAATCAAAACCTTTTCATAATTGTGGCCTAGATTGAAATGTACTGCTAATTTTTGCAACCAAGCTGATCCCAATCTTCCAGGAGCAATTAAAACATAGGAAGCAAATATCTCTTCATTATCTTTCGTTAGAACACCAACACAACTACCATTCTCAACCAATATTCTCTCAACATGACAATTTGTTCTCAATGTCACACCAGAAGCAACTAAGAAATCTTCAAACCTTGCAATAATTCTTGGTGAATTGTCAGATCCAACATGTCTCACTTTCCGCGAAACCAATTTAATTCCACAAAGCCCAGCTTCATCTACCAATTGTCTTACTTTTTCTTCATCTTCTTCTCTAGGAAAATAACTATCCGGAGCACCATATTCAGTAAAAATAGAATCTACATAATCAACAACTTCTTGATATTCTTGTACAGGCACCAGTCTCAACATCATTTCGTGCGACAATACAGCTGAAACATGAAGTTTTACGTCAGAAAACAAACCCGTTCCTCCTACACCGCACATAACATCCCTGCTGGTACGATTCTTAATTGAAGGACCACGATCAATCAAACAAACATTCAAGCCAGAGTTTACCGTAACCAACTCATAAGCTGCAAACAAACCCGCAGGTCCAGCACCAACGATCACAACATCAAATTTGTCCGACATCCTCTCCTCCCTTGTCCGCCAAAGTCTCTCGCAGAGAAACAAAGGCAGATCTTTGTTTAAAGTACTTCCTCTCTCAACGCCTCCATCAATCTTACATAAAATCTCAAATTATGCAAGGTTGCCAGTCTTTGTCCCAGAAAACTTTTCGACATAAACAAATGTCTCAAATAACTTCTTGAATAATTTTTACATAATTCGCAATCGCAATTTTTATCAACTGGCTTAAAATCTTCTCTAAATTCCTTATTAGTAATATTTAATGCTTTATATTTTACAGTTCCTTTTTTCAAATCAATGTTTTTCAAACCAGTAAATAACATCCCATGCCTTGCATTTCTTGTTGGAATAACACAATCAAACATATCAATACCCAAAGATACTGCCTTAACAATATCTTCTGGATATCCAACACCCATCAAATATCTAGGTTTATCTTCTGGTAATAGATTAGCTGAATATTCAACCATTTTATACATTTCAGACTTTCCTTCACCAACTGCCAATCCTCCAATCGCATATCCATCAAAACCAATCTTTATTAAGTCATCAGCACTTTTCTTTCGCAAATCTTTATACAACGAACCTTGTACAATTCCAAACAACAGAGGTCGATTTATTTGAAAATTGGTCATTGAAAATTTATTGGAAATTGAAAATTGGTCATTGAAAATTTTTCGGCATAATTTCGCCCATCTTGTCGTTCTCTCAACAGCTTCTAATGCAACATTATAACTAGCTGGATTTTCCACGCATTCATCTAATACCATCATAATATCCGAACCTAAATCTTGCTGAATTTGAATTGCTTTTCTAGGCGTTAAAAAATACTCTTTTCCATCAATGCCAGATTTAAATTTCACTCCAGAATCTAAAATTTTTCTAAACTTAGCCAAACTAAAAACTTGATAACCGCCAGAATCAGTCAAAATAGGCTTTTCCCAATTCATAAATTCATGCAATCCACCAGCTCTTTTAATCAATTTTTCTCCAGGCCTAAGCATCAGATGATATGTATTACTTAAAATAACTGGAGCGTTGATTTCCCTCATTTCATCAGTTGTCAGACCTTTAATAAATCCAGAAGTTGCAATCGACATAAAAAAAGGAGTTTCGATTTCTCCATGTAATGTTTTTAACTTTCCTAATCTGGCCTTGTTTTTTTTACCAACTAACTTAAAAATACTCATTATTCTTTATTATAAATTATTCTCCGTCTCTCCTGTCTTCCATAAGCTGAAGCAATAATCATAAACAACACAACAAATAAAAATATTACGCCAAACACCCAATTATTGCTAGCTTTTGACTGTACGCCATTATACTCTCCTTTTAAAATCTTTTCCAGACTTTTCACTCCTAAATCAACAGCATTAGAATAATTACCCTCTAATAATGCTGGATTTATTCCTTTAGAAATTAATTCATCAATTTGCTCTTGTTTTATATTTTCACTCAAACCATAACTCAATTTCATTGCTGCTTCTTTTTTTTCTGAACTAATCAGAAACAAAATTCCTTTATCTTCTCTGCCACCAACATTCCATTGCGTGAATAATTGATCCGCATATTCGTTTAAATCACCTGCAACAGGCAAAACAACTATCACCATCCGAGCTTGATTATCTCTCTCAAAATCAACAAGCTTTTGTTCTATACTATCAATACTATTTAACATTTTAGAATAATCATTAACTAACTTATCGCTCTTTTCCGGAAAATCTTCGGCGAAAGAAAACTTCGGACACAATATTAATAATGCAATTATAAAAAATTTTATTATTTTCATTAATTTTGTTTAATTTAATTTGTTGTCAAACATAGCCTTTTTACATCGCATAACAAACTCTTAGCTTTACATTCCCTATCTAGATTGAATCTA
Organism: uncultured Candidatus Saccharibacteria bacterium; assembly: GCA_964574655.1. Lineage (GTDB taxonomy): Bacteria > Patescibacteriota > JABMPQ01 > JABMPQ01 > JAQVVF01 > JAQVVF01. The sequence goes on along the minus strand of CAZNOH010000001.1, from coordinate 152,479 downwards.
ATAAATTGATCCAACACTCTTTCCACTTCTTTACTAAACTTATCATCAATTTTCAGTCTCTTTATATTTTCAAAATTATTATCTTCCAAAAAATTTAAGATCTTTAAACATTCCAAAGAAATTTTCAAACTCTCACGATCCATATCAAAGCAACTCTTACAAATCAAACCACCCAAAAAAGAGCTGAAATAATTTTCTTGATCCCTCTTGCCACAATGAACACATTTTTTTAAATCAGGCAAAAAACCAAGAATTTTTAAAAGCTTGATTTTAAAACCGCTCAAAATCAAATCTAGTTTTTTATCCAAAGATATTTCTTGATTTATCGAATCCAAAGCTAAAAACAATAAATTATATAACCTTGTATCTTTGTAATCTTCATGAGTAAATTTATCAACCAATTCACAAACATAATAAGCATGAGAAGTTCTATCTAAATCAAAACATAAGTTTTTAAAATGACAATTTTTTTCTACAGACGTCACAATATCAAAAGCTTTTCCTTCAGCCAAAATCAAATCCACGCTACAAAACAATTCCAAATGTCCGCCTAATTTCGAAGTTGTCTTTCTAACTCCTTTTGCCAAAGCTGTAATCTTGCCCATATTCGCCGTAAAAATAGTCAGGATTTTATCTGCTTCTTTATAATTCACTCTTTTAATAATAATACCTTTTGTTTTATATGTTGCCATAGACAAAAACATTATAGCATAGGTATAAAAAAACTATCCATATGGATAGTTACTAAGACAAATGTGCTCGCGACCTTGCTTTTTCCCTCATCAATGTAATTTCCTCAAAGCAATCATTCAAAGAAGAAGAATCTTCACATACTAAAGCTTCACCAAGCAATTCATCAATTCTTGAAAACTGTTCTTTTTTGAACAACAATTTTGCCAAATTATAATAATGAGCAGCTTTTCTCGGTTTTTGACTCACTGCTTGTTCAAAATATTTCAGAGCCTCGACATGATTTCGTTCGAAAAGCAACAGATAGTTAGCATAATCACAGCTAACAATACTCGATTCAGGAAAATCTCTTAAAACAGCCAAAAACAATCTCTTACCATCTTCAAAATTTCCTTTCCAAAACTCCAACCAAGCCAACCGAACTGCTTTAACTTCTCATGATTCATTCTCCGGTTCACGTTCAAAGACCTCACAATAGACTTGAGACGCCTTCTCTAATTGCTCAATCCCCCAAGCAAAGCCACTACCAATAAGATCTTTTGCATAACATTCATTACCAGATTCAGCAAATTTCCCAAAAATTTCAACTACAACAGCTTGCAAAGCCTTATATTTTTGCAATCTAACAATAAAAGGCAAGTCTGGACACAAGTGCATATCACCAGTAGGGCAATACTCAAATCGCAATCTAATAATCTCTTTCGTAAGTCGCCTGAACTCCTCATCATCAACTTGAATTCCTAAACCACCACAGCCACCACAAATCGGAAGACCATAAGAATAATCAAAGTCAAAATCACGAAATGATCCCGCTCCAATGTTTAAAGAACTTTCACCACAACACCAACTGCATGGAGATCTTTTCATTGTCTTCTCCTCCTCCTTCTAGGCATCCTGAAAATCCAAGACTAATTACTCTACCTTATTTCTATAAAAAGTCAATACAAAACAAAAGATAGACGAATATTTGCCTATCTTTTTCTGTTCAAATTATTTGTTCGCATTGATTTATCATTATTTTACAAATAAAAAAAGCGATATAAAATCGCTTACTCAAAAAAAGATCGATAATCTTTCATCGGCACTCGAATCAACCAATGTTCTGCATCATTATTGACCAAAAGAGAAATACCTCTTGCAGTCATTTCAATCCCCCTTGGATAAATTGAAACACCACATTCACATGGTGGGGAAATAAAAGAAAAATATGGCAAACTTGGATCCATAATTTCAACACTTAACGATTCTGGACCAGTTTCAATCCAAATTGCCACTGGCAATTCATCACAACTAAAAGTAAATAGCATCGCCGGATTTAAATCAAATTGGTAAAATCTTTGTTGACCGCCTGAAGTTTCAATTTCTACTCTGCCTCCTGGAGATCCAATAGTTGTGACATATCCATTTTCACATACCCAATCATCGTACCACCCTTCCGCCTGACAATGATTATTTTCATCGCATGGTGTTGTATAAGGACACAAATTGCATTGGTCTTGATCAAAAACACCTTCTTGTATTCCAACGCATGCACCATTTTGACAAGAAAAACCATTTCCACAATTTCCACAATTAATCATACCTCCACAATTGTTGTTGTAATTTCCACATTGATATCCTAATATTTGACAGATCACTGGTTCACAAACTTCTCGTTGCTGACATCTGCCATCCACGCAGTCAAAGTCTTGCTCACAATTCCCACAACTTATTATGCCTCCGCAATTATCACTGTAAGACCCGCAACTAAATCCCATAACACGGCACGTCAATAGAGTACACGTATCTTCCTCGCACAATTCAAAAGGTTCATCAGCAACAAATATTTCAGCTGTCAAAATATCTTCGTATTGTGTCACTTCCCCATCAATCCTTTCATACAAATCAAAATAGACTTCAAATTCACTATCTCTTGGTTGATCTGTACAAGTTATTTCAAAATGTCCATTGAGATCTCTAATTTCTCCTGACTCAACATGTTGAGTTCCAACACCGCTATGTAAATCTTGATCAGTTACTTGACATTGTTCAGAGGAACTAGACATAAACATTACAAGATTATTTAGCTTCACAACCTCATCGCCATTATTTTCCAAATCGCATTTTACATACAAAATTGTACCAGAATCTTCACATCTTGTATGCTCAACATCAACAAAGCAATCAATTTGCAAATCAAATTCTTTTTCCTCAAGTTCTTCTTCTACATCATCTCCACCACCTGTATCATCCGAAACATCATCAGGATCAACACAAGCGCTAACTTTCTGATCACAAACACAGCCAGAACTACAATTAACATTTCCGCAAAAACAAGGCGAAAGAGAAGCTGCCATAATAAAAAAATCCTTCCTCTTGACTGGTAGCTCCAAAATTGCAGTTGGCAAATAACCCAAATCGATTCCTCCATAATAATAAAGAGTGGCAAAATAATTCAATGACCAATGAGAATCTGACGAACCGCTAAATCCTAACTCATGCGCATTTTTTATTTCGATAACATCAGCCTGATTCGCTGCTTCGACAACAACTTTTGCCGCTTCAGCAAAAGTCGCTGCATGACTGGGATAAAAAGATCCGCCCACGCTTTCAATGATTCCATACTTCTGGGCACAATTCACCAAATCATAAAACCAATCATCAGGACTAACATCTGTAAAGCTCTCTGAATCACCACAATTGTCACTCGCCAAACCAAACAAATTCAATGCAACTTTTAAAGTTTCTGCTCGTGAAATGTCATCATTTGGATGTAACCCGCCATCAGCTTTACCATCCAAAGCACATTCGCCATAAAGATATCCAGCAGCTAATAATACATCATCAACAATCATGTAATCAGAAAATAGATGAGTTCCTTTTTCTCTATTACAATTTGGAATTAACGGACAATCCGGCAAAGATCCACAACCTGCATTCACCCAGCCACCTTCTGGCAATTCAGCATCACCAAAAACATCGTCAGGAGAATCACCACAGCTTTCTACTTCATCATTGGTTAGCGTCAAATATTCTTCACATCGAGGAACTCCATTTCCATCTGTAAATCCCATCCGCAATGGCTTCCGATTATCACAATCTTCAAACTGAAAATGAAGATGATACGCTCCAGGTGAATCAGTATCTCCGATTTCTCCTATTTTTAATCCCTGACAAATATCCTGACCTATTTCTAACTGAGATCCCGAATCAATAATCATATGTGCGTAACGTGAACAAACATTATGCTCTAAGCCATCAATAGTTTTTTTGTATTGATGATCAATGATCGCACAGTATCCCCAACCATTGCATTGTCCAGAACTTGTCCCATCCCCAATATATTTAAGAGTGCCCAAGCCAGAAGCTAAAACTGGTTTTCCGCTATCAGTTGAACCTGGTAAACTAAAATCCCAACCATATTCGCAATAAGAACTAGTATTATGAGAAGATTCTACAAAATAATCTTCTCCAGACGCTGGAGGATAATCAATATCACATTGTTCAGCATGCTCGCCCCAAGATTGCGTGACTTTCCATTCAAATCCTTTCGGGAGAGGAATCTTAAAACTAGGACTGTTGCCGCCAATATCTCGATTTGCAACCTCTTCATTTTCTACTTCAGCTTGTTCAATAACGCAAGTGCAAAAAATCAAAGAAACAGACATTAAACCTATCATCAACCATCTTTCTGTTCGCATCTTCTCCTCCTGGTTCTTGGGGATGAAAAGAAATCGATTGGATAGTCAATTAAATTTTAACGAACAATCCATACCTTTATAATAATATTTTACCTTTTTAAACACAAAATGTCAAAAAAAATAGGCATTTTCGCCTATCTTTTTTCTGTTCAAACTATTTGTTCAACTATTTCTTCACTCCAATCCATCCTTCTTCCTTGCCTAATTTCGCCTCTTTGCCCAAATCAACTTCTTTTTTACCTTCTTCTAATTCAGTTGCCAAAGTTTCTTTTTTAATATAATCACCAAACTGATGGCAAACTTTTTTACCTTTTTCACCTAATTCAAAACAAACTTTAATACGGTCTGCAATCTGATAATCAGCTTCTTTACGCATTGATTGAATCTGTCGGACAACTTCACGAGCCATACCTTCTAATTCTAGTTCTTCAGTTAATTCAGTCTGTAAAGCAATAACAACATTACCATCACCTTCAACTTCAAAGCCTTTTTCTTTAGAAATATACTTTTTCTTGTTTTTCTTTTCTTCAACCTCAAAACCAATCTTTTCCACAAATTCAATAACTTTCACATTTAATTCGTCTTTTAAAATAGCAATTAAATCGTCCGTAACTTTTAACTTTAAACTTTTAACTTTCAACTTAGCTAACGGCTGTCGTGCTTTCATTTGTGCTTTTGCACGTGCAGCTAAACCTAATTTCGCAATTGTTCTCACCAAATCCATCTCCATATTCAACTTTTCATCAATCAAGTTTACATCAGCCTTCGGATAATCACACAAGTGGACGCTTCCGATCTCCGAAGCTCCGACGCTCTGACGCTCCAAGTTCTGATACATTTCTTCAGACAAAAATGGCACAACAGGTGCAATTAATTTCACAAAATTTGTCAAAACAGTATACAACGTTTGATAGGCTTGATTCTTATCCTGATCATTTTCACTCTTCCAGAATCTCCTTCTTGATCTTCTTACATACCAATTTGCTAAATCATCCAAAAACTTCTCGCATTTTTCCATTACGCGTTGAGCATTAAATCTATCCATTTCTTTATTGCATTCAGCAATCAATGCATTCAAAGCTGAAATAATCCACTGATCAAGTTTATTGTTCAGTACTAATTTATTATTTTCAACAGGCTTAAAATTATCAATGTTCGCATATAACACAAAGAAAGAATAAACGTTCCATAACAAAATTAATTTGCGTCTAATTGCTTCTGCGGATCTATAGCCAAATCTTAAGTTGTAAGCTGGATTTTGGACACAGTACATCCATCTCATCACATCAGCTCCCATTTTTTCTGCTGCTTCATCAAACCAGATCGCATTGCCAGAAGACTTATGCATTGGCTTGCCTTTTTCATCTCTTACTTCTTCATAAGCTAGCACTTGTTTATATGGCGTCTCATCTTCCAACGTTACAGCCATAAAAAGCATTGAATAGAACCACAATCTTACTTGAGAACGCATTTCACAAACAAATTCAGCAGGAAACCATTTTGCCCAATATTCTTTATTGCTAAAATATTTTAATGTTGAAAAAGGCACGATTCCAGCATCCAACCAACAATCACCAACATCCTTAATTCTCGATACTTCCTTTTTACATTTTGGACAAATGATTTTTAGTTCATCAATCCAAGGACGATGTAATTCAGGAATAATTTTGCTTGCCCCGCCTTCATGGCTGGGGCCATTCCCTAAAATATTAATTTCATGGGCTTTAGCATTTTGAGCTGTAACTTTCATAACATTTCTAACTTTTTTATTATTCACAATTACTTTTTCTAGATTTGCCAAAATTCCATCATGAGTAACTACAACAACAGTCTGGCCATTATGCTTTTTCAAAATTTCATGATAAAAATCCTGACATCTTGCAAAAAGTTCTTTCATACTTTCACCTGTCTCACCAGCCTTTTTATCATCATTTTCCTCATAAAAATCAGTAAGTTCTTTTTCAACTTCAAAAACTTTCTTATCATTCCAATTACCAAAAGCCTGTTCTCTCAACCTTTCATCTTCAACTAATTCTGCATTGCATAATTTAGCCACTTTTTCAGCTGTTTTTTTACAACGAGAGAAAGGTGAAGTATAAACAATATCAACTCCTCTTTCTTTCATCTGTTTCGCCAATTGATCGGCTTCTTCCTCGCCTTTCCAATCTAAATTTGTTCCTGGCATTTTTCCATCAGTAATTCCTAAAACATTTCCTTCGCTTCTTCCATGCCTTGCTAATATCAAATTTGTTGATTGTTGATTTGATAATTCTAAAAGCTCTTTTCGTGACTCTACAGCAGTTACTTCACCGCATTCACATTCATAAAAAGGCAATGGCAAACCCCAATATCTTTTTCGAGAAATTACCCAATCTCCCATATTATCAAGCCAATCTTGCATTCTCTTGCCAACTGATTCAGGCAACCAACCAACTTTTTCTGCAGCCTTCCTCATTGGCTCTCTGACTTCAGAAACATCAATAAACCATTCTGAAACAGCTCTAAATACTAATTCTTCTTTGCATCTCCAGCAAAATGGATAGCGATGTTTAATATCAGCAATTTTCAAAAAATTACCTTTTTCTTTCAAAGAAGAAAAAATCTCATTCTTAATTCCGTGAACATTTTTTTTGTTCAACCAGTCGAAACCATCAACGTAGTTGCCAAATTCATCAATTGGAGCAATAATTTTCAAATCATTAGTTTTAGAAAGCTGATAATCTTCTTCACCACAACCAGGCGCAATATGAACAATGCCAGTACCTTCAGCATCAGAAACATCTTCCCATGAAATTACTTTGTGATCTACTCCTGTTTGTGCAGGCAATTCATCAAAAGGTCCTTCATAATGCAGACCCAAAAGACTTTTTCCATCAACTTCCTCTACAATTTCTGCTTCACCCAAAACTTTCGAAACTAAAGCCTTAGCTAAGATATAGGTCTCGCCGTCCTTCATTACTCTGACATATTTTACTTTTGGATTTACAGCCAAAGCAACATTTGCTGGCAATGTCCAAGGAGTTGTTGTCCAAACCAAGAAATATTCATTAATTTCAGCTTCTTCGCTTTTTCTTTTTAATTTAATATAAACTGCCTGATGAACAACTTCTTTCCAGCCATCATCTGATAATTCATGTTGAGACAAAGCAGTCCCGCATCTTGTACACCAAGGCATTACTGAATATCCCTTGTATAGCCAGCCATTTCTTTTGCATTTTTCTAAAAAAGTCCAGATTGCCTCAATATTATCATCTGTATATGTATAATAAGAATTTCTCCAATCCATCCACTGTCCCAGTCTTTTTGATTGTTCAGTCTGAATTTCGGAATATTTTTCAATTCTTTCTTTGCAAGCTTTAGAAAAATTATCCAAACCGAATTTTTCAATTTCTTTTTTAGAATTAAATCCCAAATCTTTTTCAACTTCAACCTCAACCCAAAGACCTTGGCAATCAAAACCATTTTGCCATCGTTGATCAAATCCTTGCATCGCCTTATAACGCTGAAAAACATCTTTCAATGTTCTGCCCCACGCATGATGGACTCCCATTGGATTATTTGCTGTAATTGGACCATCAATAAAAGACCAAGGCTCTTTGCCATGATTTTTATTCTGCAATTTATAAAACATTCTGTTCTCATTCCAAAAACCAAGAACATCATGCTCTAATTTTATAAAATCTTGTTTTGGATCTACTTTTTTAAACATAAAATTTCTCGAATTTGCACGAATCTTGCACAAATTTCACATATAGACTATTAGTGCTATTTGTGATAAATTTGTGCATATTCGCGATTCTATTGACAATTATTAATTAATATGCTAAAATTTATATAGTTCTTTCAACAAAAAAGGGGACGAGAAATGAGAAACACACTCAAAAAACATCCTTGGATAGTCGCAATAACGATGTTTCTTTTAACAGCTTCTCTAATACATTTCGCAATTGTGCTATATGCAATAGTCATGATTTTCCTTTCTACGAATATTCTTATTATGGAAGTTTTAACCATTTTTTGCTTAATCAACGGTTTGTTCTGTTTCTATTTTTCCAACCTTTTCATTTCTCAATTCCAGATCATTCCTCAAAAGAAATAATGCACTTACTTAACCACTAACGTGGTTTTTTTATTTAATTATAAAAGTCTGCACATCAATAATCATTTTATTACCATTAAAAAACGCCCTAAAAAATTTAGAGGGCGAATAATTCGCGGTACCACCTCTTTTAACCGCCGAAGCTCTGAACGAAGTGAAGAGTGAAGGCGGTAACTTATTTCAAGCTATAACGGGCTTACCCGAATGAATCTAATTACTCAGAACTTCTACTCCGCCCATGGCGGAGGTTCGACCCTTGCCATGCCTGCCTGCCAAAGCGTAACGAAGGCAGAGGCAAGGTAGAAACTTCCAAGCTTTCTTTCACCAACATCATCTGGCGATAACCAGACTCAAACGTTTTTAAAATTTACAAGTTTATTTTACCAGAAATACAAAATTTGTCAAAAAAAATGATAATAATTTTTTCTACTCTTTATCTAACTTTTAATTTTATTAAACAACACAGCAAACAACCCGGCTCCAGCTAATCCAACCACATTCCAAATAATCAAACCAGAAATAAAATAACCAATACTGAAAAAATTAGAAACAAAAACCATGTCAGCATGCAAAGAATATTTCATAAATAATCCTCTAATCGGAGGATAAATTGCCACTCCTGCGTAACAAACAGTATAAACAAGGCTCATCCATAAAACAACAACTTTACTTAAATGTTTTAAATTTATCATATTTTTATTTTTTATTTATATATTTCCACAACGCTATAATTGCCAAAATAATTAAAACAATAATCAAAATATATATAGTCCAAGCAAAAAACATCATATTTCCCCCATTAACTCCACTCATCATATTATAATCCATCATATTTATCACCTCCCTCGTCCGCCGACTTGTCCACCGAAGCTTTAGCGAAGGTGGAAGCTTTAACAAAGGCGGATAAAAATTATTTTATTTTAATCTAGACTCAACTCTTTTCAATAATACTGCATTAGTTGCCACAATAATTGAAGAAGCAGACATCAACAAAGCTGAAATTTCTGGACGTAAAGAAATACCGAAAGAATTATAAAAAACTCCAGCTGCAACAGGAATTGCTAGAATATTATAAATTGCCGCCCAAAAAAGATTCTGTTTCATTTTTGTAACTGTTGCCTTGCTCAAAATTATCGCTCGAATAATATCAAATGGATCAGATTTCATCAAAACAACTTTGGCAGTTTCAATTGCGACTTCTGTCCCTGCCCCAATTGCAATTCCAATATCAGATTGAGCTAAAGCTGGAGCATCATTTATACCATCTCCAACCATTGCCACAAATTTATTTTCATCTTGAAGTTTTTTAACATATTTCGCCTTATCTGAAGGCTCAACTCCAGCAAAAACACGATCGATATTTAATTCTTTGCCAACAGCTTCTGCAACTTTTTTATGATCGCCAGTAATCATCGCCACCTCTATATTCATTTTTTTAAAATTTTTAATTGCTTGCTTTGCAGTAGGCTTGATCGTGTCAGCAACCGCAATTATTCCAGCAAGCTTGCCATCTATTGCTAAAAAACTTAATGTTTTGCCTTGATCAAAAAATTTATCTCGATCTAATTTTCCAACTGAGGTATCAACTTTTTTATCTATCAATAATTGTTCTTTTCCAGCCAAAGCATTTTTTCCGTTAACTATGCCAGCTAATCCAAATCCAGCTATTGACTCAAACTTATTCAAACGCATAAGCAAAACTTTCTTTTCTTTTGCAGAATCACCAATTGCTTTAGCAACTGGATGATTTGATCCGCTTTCCAAGCTCGCTTCATAAAGCAAAACATCAGTTTCTGTAAATCCGTTAAAACTTCTCAAATCAGTCATTTTTGGCTTTCCTTCTGTCAAAGTACCAGTCTTATCCAGAACAATCGCCTGAATTTTTGAAACTTGTTCCAATGTTGTAGCATCTTTGATCAAAATATTATGTTTTGCTCCAATGCCAGTGCCAACTGCAACCGCAGTCGGCGTTGCCAATCCCAATGCATCCGGACAAGCAATCACAACAGTTGAAACCGCAAAAGTTAAAGCAATAAACAATGATGATTGAGCTACAAAATACCAGCCCAAAAAAGTTGCCAAACCAGAACCAACTGCCAAGATAACTAACCAACCAGCTGCCTTATCAGCAATTCTCTGTCCTGGAGCTTTTGAATTTTGAGCAGTCTCTACTAATTTGATTATCTGAGCTAAAACTGTCTCACTACCAACTTTTTCTGCCTTAAATTTTATTGCTCCAGTTTGATTAATTGATCCGCCAATAACTTTATCTTTTACTTTTTTTTCAACTGGAATAGATTCGCCAGTAACCAATGACTCATCAATTACTGTTTCACCCTCAATTATTTCACCATCAACAGGAATTTTATCGCCAGGGTGAATCACTACAATGTCTCCTTTTATTACTTTACTAACTTGAACAGTAATTTCTTTTCCATTCCGTAAAATTTTAGCTTGAGGCGGAACCAAATCAAAAAGAGCCCGCAAAGAATCAGAAGTACCTCGCCGAGATTTCATCTCCATCCAATGCCCAAACAAAACAAAAGTTACCAACAACGCTGCCGCTTCATAAAAAGTCTCTCCGCCATTTATAATAGTTAAAAATACGCTAAATAAATATGCCGCCAAAACACCAGTTGCAATCAAAACAGACATATTTAATTTTCGACTTTTGAGAGAATAATATGCGCCTATAATAAAAATTGAACCGGCCCAAAAAACAATTGGCGTTGTTAAAATAAATAACAGCCAATTTACCGGTATTAATGACGGTAAATTAAGTTTAAAAAAATTAATGGCAACAGGCGAATAAAGAAGAATCGGAATTGACAAAAAAAGCGAGATAAAAAATCTGCGCTTCATATCTGCCTCCATCTCTTTGGCCATCATTGGATTTGTCATTGCCATTTCATGATCTTGCCTGCCCTCCGTAGCAGAAGCAAAGGAGGGATGGCTCATCTTAGACATATCATGCTTTGCCTGATTAGCTGTTGAACTAGAGTCCATATTCATCTTATGATCCTTATGCTTCATTTTTTTATCAAGACCATATTCATATTGTTTTGCTTCCAATTCGCAACCACAACTAACACTTAATTTTTCAGCTTCACCACAAATACATTTATTACAACTACAATGATGAATCATTTTATTTTTATTTTGCATAAATTTTACCAATATCTTATAGCAACCCTATTATATATTACAAACAAAACACTTACAATCACTAAAAAATACATAAAACTTTAATGATTTTTTAACTTGAAACTTTTTAATTTTTCCTTTTTACTTTTGCCTTTTTTTATCTTGTGGATAATTAATGTTTGACAAAAAATAGCCCATCATATATATTGATTGCATACCTGTACCTAGGGTATAGGTATCTATAAATATTAACTTTCTAAACAACCATGACAAATGAGAAGGAAAAAACCCTTATTAACTTTAAAAAGGCTCAAAGCCTAATTGCTAAGATGATTCAAATGATCGAATCTGATCAGTATTGTATTGATGTTATGCAACAAAATCTAGCAGCTATCGGCCTATTGCGCTCTGCTCATCAAATGCTCATGGAAAATCATCTTAATACTTGCTTTAAAAGCGCTATGGCAACCAATAATGAGAAAAAAAAGAAAATTATGAGCCAAGAAATTTTAAGCGTTACTAAACTATTTAACAAATAAAAAAACAAATGCAAAAAAATAACCAAAAGATAAAACAGCAAACTTATTATGTCAAAGGCATGCATTGCGCATCATGCGAACTTATCATTGAAAAAAAATTACTGAAACTAGAAAACATAAAATCAGTTGATGCTTCAAACAATAAAGCTAGGGTAACTATTGAATATACAAAGGAACAACCCAGCTTAAAATCGCTTAATCATTATTTTTCTCAAGAAAAATATCATTTTTCCGAGCAACAAGAAGAAGAGGATAAAATACATTCTCCGCAAAAAAACTTTTTCATCATTGTAGGCACAGCATTGTTACTAATTGCTGGTTTTCTTATTCTGAACAAGCTCGGACTTTCTAACCTGATTAATGTTGACAGCAAATCATCTTTGCCGATTTTTGTTTTATTCGGCCTTTTAGCTGGAGTTTCAAGCTGTGCTGCTTTAGTTGGCGGTATTATTTTATCAATGTCTAAACAATGGTCAGAGTTGTATTCAAATAAACAATCATTAACGCAAAAATTACAGCCTCATCTGTTATTCAATTTCGGCCGAATCATTTCATATGCATTTTTTGGAGCAATCCTTGGATTTGTCGGACAAAAACTTCAAATTTCAACTAATTTTACATTTGCGCTAGTCATTATTGTCTCAATATTAATGATAATTTTAGCTTTGCAAATGTTAGGCGTAAAGGCTTTGCAAAGATTTCAAATCACTACTCCAAAATTTATAACCAAATATGTTGCTGATGAGTCAAATTTTAAAGGCCGTTATATGCCATTTATAATGGGCGCATTCACTTTTTTCTTGCCTTGCGGATTTACCATTACAGCTCAAAGCATTGCTTTAATCTCCGGAAGCGCCTTGCAAGGAAGCTTAATAATGCTTTTCTTTGCTCTTGGAACTTTTGGTCCATTATTAATGATTGGTTTTTCTTCAGTAAAAGTATCCCAAAAACCGCATCTATCAGGTAAATTCCTAAGAATTGCTGGAATTTTAGTTTTATTTTTTGCAATCTTTAATATCAATTCTCAACTTAATACCGCTGGCCTTGCTAGTTTCAATAATATTAAAATCAATCCCTCAAAAACAAATAATAATCCAGAAAAAAATCTAGCGCCAATTGTTAATGGAAAACAACTTTTAAAAATGGATGCTTCTTCCAGAGGCTACTCTCCTAATCAATTCACAATCAAAACAAATGTTCCAGTTAGATGGGAAATCACCGATACTGGTACAAGCGGCTGCACTAATGCCGTTATTTCAAAAGGGTTATTCAACGACTCCATAAGTTTGAAGCCTGGCCAAGTTAGCATCAAAGAATTTACACCTACAAAATCAGGAACATACAAATTCAGCTGTTGGATGGGCATGGTCTCTGGTGCTATTAAAGTAGTTGATAACAACGACTCAGCTAAAAATTCAATTGTTAATAATGTTAATGCGCAAGTAGATACTGACTTGGACATCGTACCTTCAGGCAATACAGGCTGCAACGGATGTTCCAATGACACTGCAACTGAAAATAATGCCGTTACAAATACTAACACCAGTACTGACACCAATACTGATATTAATAACGATAATTATGACAGCTATATCGACTACAATCCTCCGCCTTCTAGCTATAGTTGCCATTAAATTAATTAATAAATAAATAAATAAATAAATAATAAATTAATCAAATTTTTATGTACAAAATAACTTTAGATATTTTGGGAATGCATTGTGCTTCCTGCGAAAAAATAATTTCTATGACCATACGCGAATTGCCTGGAATTAAAGATATCAAAATCAACCATGCTTCTGGATATGGCGAAATTACTTTCGATAACATTCTAACTAATTCATCAGCAATTCTAGGAAAAATAAAAACAGCCGGCTATGAAGCAGAAATTATTAATGAAAAAAACGAAGATAATAATAATGACAATAATCAAGAAAAACCAAAAGATAATAATTCAGAAAAGGCTATCATCAAAAAAACCGAAAAGCCTTTGGCATTCAAAATAAAGATTGAAACAAAAATAGAAGCCGAAGGCTCTAATGCTGAAAAATTAGCTGAATATCTAGCCTGCTTAGTTAGAAATACCGCTACCGCTGATCAACATATTAAGAATAATGAGATTAATACCAATCAACCTATAAAAGTAATCAAAACTGGTTCTGCCAATCAACAAATCAATCTAGCAATCGAAGGCATGCATTGTACATCTTGTGCCAATATTATTGAAAAAGAATTAAAAAAATTGTCTGGAATTAAATCCGCAAATGTAAATCTTACTGCTTCCAAAGGTAGAGTAATTTTTGATAGTACAAAAGTAAGCGAAAACGATATTATAAAAACCATTAAACATGCCGGCTATAATGCTTCGATTATAACTAAAAACAATTCCAAACAAGACCAAATCAGATCAGAAAAAGAAACCAAGAATTATTGGCATAAATTTATCTGGAGCTTATCCTTAAGCTTGCCGATGTTTTATTTTATGCTTTTTGATTTCTTTTCCTGGATGCCTGGAAAATCCATCTTGCCATATATTGGCATCATTTCTCTTGCTCTTACAATCCCAATACAATTCATCTTAGGTGCCGGATTTTATAAAGGATTTTGGAGCAGTTTGAAAATGAAAACATTCGGCATGGACAGCCTTATTGCCATTGGAACAAGCACTGCCTTTTTTTATAGTTTAGCCACGCTTATTTACTACGCTGTTACTAATCAAAGCCTTATTGGAATTAATGGCGAAAAAATTCCTGATTTATATTTTGAAACTGCAGCCTTTTTGATTACTTTTGTCCTTCTAGGAAAATGGCTAGAAACAAAAGCCAAAAGCAAAACCAGTGATGCAATCAAAAAACTAATGGGGCTTCAAGCAAAAACAGCCCATGTCTTGAAAAATAACAAAGTCATAGACATTCCGATCGATCAAGTTAATCATAATGATATTATCCTTGTTAAGCCTGGAGAAAAAATACCAGTTGATGGAATTATTACAAAAGGTTCATCATCTATTAATGAATCAATGATTACAGGCGAAAGCTTGCCTGTTGAAAAAAATGTTGGCGATAATGTTATCGGCGCAACCATTAATAAACACGGCAGTTTTGAATTTAAAGCCACAAAAGTTGGATCTGAAACTGCATTAGCTCAAATCATCCATCTTATTGAAGAAGCACAAGGCTCAAAAGCTCCAATTCAAGCCTTTGCTGATAAGATTTCAGCCAAATTTGTTCCAATTGTAATTGGCATTGCAATGCTTACTTTTATTGTTTGGTTTTTTGTACTTGGCGCTAGCTTATCTTTCTCGCTCATGGCTTTCACTGCTGTTATCGTCATTGCTTGCCCCTGTGCTTTGGGATTAGCAACGCCAACTGCAATCATGGTTGGCACTGGCAGAGGCGCTGAACAAGGAATCTTAATAAAAGGCGGAGAGCCTTTGGAAATTGCTGAAAAAGTAAGAACAATCATCTTTGACAAGACAGGAACTTTAACCAACGGCGAACCTCTTGTTACAGATGTTTTATCTTTAGGCGCAAATGACGAAGACGATATTATTCAAATTTCTGCTTCTTTAGAAAAATCATCCGAACATCCTCTTGCTGAAGCAATCCTTAATTATGCTGAAGAAGAAGGTATTGATTCAATTAATGTTGCTAATTTTAAAGCAATTCCAGGCCATGGAATAGAAGGAAAAATAAATGATACAGAATATTACTTTGGCAATCGCAGACTGATCACCGACATTATCAATCTTGATCTATCAAAAATTAATCGAAAGATTACTCGCTTAGAAGAACAAGGAAAAACAGCTATGATTCTAGCAAATAAATCTGAAATTCTAGGAATCATTGCTGTTGCTGATACAATTAAAGAGACATCAAAAGAAGCAATTCAACAGCTAAAAAATCTTGGCATAGAAACTTTTCTAATTACAGGCGACAATCAAAGAACAGCTAATGCCATTGCCAAAGAAGTTGGCATTACTAATGTCCTTGCCGAAGTTTTGCCAGAAGACAAAGCCAATGAAATCAAAAAACTTCAAGATCAAGGAAAAATTGTTGCCATGGTTGGCGATGGCATTAATGATGCTCCAGCTCTTGCCCAAGCTAATTTAGGAATTGCCATGGGATCTGGCACTGACATTGCCATGGAAACTGGCGGAATTGTTATTATCAAGAATGACCTTCGCGCTGTTATAACAGCTATACAACTTTCCAAAGAAACAATGAGCAAGATCCGACAAAATATGTTTTTCGCTTTATTTTACAATGTTATTGGCATTCCAATTGCTGCCAGGGTCTTTGCAAAATATGGACTAGTCTTAAAACCAGAATTAGCCGGACTTGCCATGGCATTCTCTTCAATATCAGTTGTTACAAATTCTCTTTTGCTTAGATATTTCAAGCCCAACAAAAAAAATTATCTCTCTATTATTGCTCCATTTGTAATGGCAATATTTTTTACATTGTTATTCTTGCAATTCGGCCGTATAAGTTCTAAAATGAATAATACAACGACACAACCAGAAAAAATGCAAAATAATCAGGACAAAAACCAAGAAGATCCCAAAAAACATCCTGAAAATAAAAAATAAAATTAGTGTTAATAAAAAAAACGCCGTCTAAACAGCGTAATAGAAATAATTTAATCTATTTCTTCAAAGAACACTTGCCCATTATTATCAATGTGAGCCAAAACAAAACGACTGACCAATCTTTCACACCTTCTTACATCATCAATGATTCGCCTCAGTTCTCTCGTCTGAAATTCTTTATCCGCTTTTTCCGTATTCCCGCACATTATTCTTCCGCCATATGCTTTGCAATCAGTATGTTGAACAAAAATAGCATGACGAATACCCAAACGACCAACAGCAAAATCTAAATCACTTATAACTTGATGACTCTGTCTCATACCGCCAATTAAAGTAAAAGGATAATAATCAGGCGGTACGCCTAAATTCTTCAAAAATATTTCTAAAGGTACATTCAAACGACCGTCAACACAACGAAAGACCGCCCATTTCCCTCCCATCTTTTCCTCCTCCCTAACCATGGCAACACAAAAAACAATATAACAAATCAATTAAAAATGTCAATAACTATTTTATTATAATGCAAAAAAATATTAAAAATTACGCAACAAAATTCATCAATAAAAAAGTCCATATCATGATAGACAGACCTCTCGGTTCAAAACACCCAAGACATAATTATCATTATCCTATCAATTATGGTTTTGTTCCAAATACAAAAGCACCTGATAACAAAGAAGTAGATGCTTACATTTTGGATATTGAAAAACCCTTAAAAGAATTTACGGGCCAATGCATCGCAGTCATTCACCGTATTAATGATAATGATGATAAGTTAATCATAGTACCGGATAATACAAATTTAACAGATCAGGAAATAAAAAAAATAACAAATTTTCAAGAAAAATATTTTCAATCAGAAATCATAAGACATTAAAACAAAAAACCGCCAAAATATTAAGCGGTTTTTTTATTTTTAGATTTTGATTATTTAAATTTTGTATTTATTTAGGATTTAGGATTTTTAATTATAAATATGCCACCCACAACTCTCCATCTCTAGCATATACTAATTTTTCATTATCAGCAGATAATTTAATATAGCTATAATTCCCAGACTTTTCGACTAATCTTTTATTTTCGCTTCCATCTAAATTCACAACAGAAATACCCTTATCATCTGCAAAAAATATTTTGCTTGAATCAGGACTCCAACCAAAAGCAGTTATGTTTTTTTCAGCTAAAGTTTTTTTGTCAGATCCATTAGGTTTTACAGCGAACAAGTTATCATCTTGCCTAAAAGCAATATTCAAACTATCAGGCGACCATTTATAATCCGAAGAAACTGGCTTGACTTCAAATTTAGTTGAAAAGCATGGAAATAGTCCTTCTGCTATTAACCCGCTACCAACATCAAAAACATTGCCAGAATCTTGAACAACCATTTTTGTACTGTCAGGCGACCACAAAACAAAACTTTCTGGATCAAAACCGCCGTCTCTGCCAAAAACTTGATTTCCTCCTAATCTTTTATTTTCTACGACTTTATCGTTTTCTAATCTTAACAACCAAACATCCTTGTCGCCTTTTAACAATGCAATATACTTTTTATCTGGCGACCATCTTATCCAATTTGTCGTACTCTTTGGATCGCCTTCATAAATTATTTTGGAATCAACCTCTCCTTTTTTATACAAATAAATTCGATTATTAGAGTCTAATGTAATGACTTCTTTTCCATCATTCGAAATATCCCAGCCAAACCAATTCATATTCCAATTGCTAATCTCTTTTTTGTCAACCAGATTTCCGTCTTTATCCATCCAAATTATATTCAAATTATTGCCTATCAGATTATCATAAACAACAGTTCCATCATCAAACCATCTTGTTTTATAACTTCCACCCAATGAATAGATTTCATCGCTTATTTTTTTTGATTCTTTATTTTCAAGATTAGTTAAATAATAATAAATCAAGGGCGAAGTAACGCCCTCATTATTTTTAAAAAATCTTTCTGACAAAATATTTTTGCTATCAAGCGAAAAAGTCTGTCCTATTAAATATTCTTCTTCCGCTGTCGATGTTAATTGTTCATCTAATTTAACAGTGACATTATCGTTGCTGCCAATTTGAGCTACTTTTTCTTCCTTGTCGGAAAAGTTAATCAACCACACTTCATTACCCAAAAGATAAGCCAATTTTCTGCCATCAAGAGACCATATCACATTAAAATAATCTTTATCTTCTTTAGAAATTTGTCTTAAATTTGTTCCATCAGATCCAACCATCCATAATTTTTGATCATTATTATAAATAATCTTTTCGCCATCTGGAGACCAAGTTCCAAAAATGTTTAATAATCCTGTATCATTAACATCACCTTCTTTATGTAATAATTCAATTCTTTTTGATCCATCTAAATTCATAACATAAAGATCAAAAATTGCATGATTTGGATCCAAATTAATATTATCTTTATAATACTCATAAACCAAAACCTTGTCTGAAGTTGGCGATAAAACACTTTTCATTCTGGTATAAGAATCTTCATCATTAGAAATCAAAGTTTTTGCTGGATCAATTGAATAAACATTGCTTGAAACATTATCAAGCAAAAATTTATCGTTTACTGACCATATCATATCAACAGAAATATTTGAGTTATCTGGAATATATGTTACTCCCAATCTCTTAAAATCAACTAATTTCTCAATTTTAGAATCAATTATTCCGACTTCAAAATTTTCAGATTTTTGATAAACATCTTTATTGTCCAATTTTTTCAAGAAAGCAATATGATTGCCATCATGCGACCATCTTGGATTCAAGAAAATAACTTTTTCGCCCGTCTTTTCTTTGCCTAAACTTCTTGATTGTCCAGTTTGTAAATCTTTAATTATAACTTCACCGTTATTTTTAACTAAAACTATTTTTCTACCGTCAGAAGACAAATCATAGCTAACAGCTTTATCTAAATCAACTTTCTTTAAATCATCGCCATTAAAATTAGTCTTGATAATTTGTCTCTCATTATTAAAAATATCAATCGCAGTCTTGCCAATAATTTTCAAATCATTTGCCGATGTATTATAGAAAAAATTAGCCAGATCTTTTCTTTCTTTATTTTCCAAAATAAATAGTTTTCCTTTCCAAGGATAATCTACATCATTTTCTTTAGATAAACTCTTATCTTCATCCAAAAAAACTAACCTTGAAGAATCAGCAGACCATGAAGAGCTTAGTAAATTCTTTTTTTCATCATCTGTATCAGAAATTTTTTCTTCTGTTTGAATTTGCATATTATCCCAATCCAATCTTGCAGCACCAATTGGAATATCTTTTTTAATAATCACCTTATCTTCCAAAACATTATAGCTCTTAGAGAATGGCCAAAAAGTATAATAACTAGCAACCATAAAATATCCTGCTAGAAGAACTAAAATAATAATTGGCAAAATCAACCAAATCTTTCCGCCTTTCTTTTGCTTCTTAATTTTCTTGATCTTTTTTGGCTTTATTCTAATTGGCTTAGCTAGTTTTATCTGTTTCTTTACTTTCCTTTTCAAACTCAAAATCGGCTTTTTGTTTAAAGTCTTTCTAACAACATTTTTCTTTATTGGTTTTTTAATTTTCTTTACTGCCATTTATATTTTTTTACTTTTTAATTGTAGCTTTTACCTTTTTCCTTTTGACTTTTTACTTTATCTGTATCACATTTCCATTTAAATCCAATTCTACAAAATGATGAGTCTTGCCATTCAAAATATTTTGACATTGATTCTCTGGTTTATTATCAATAGCTGTTCTTGGATTATGAATAATATCAACTGACCAATCAACAATAATTTCTTCTGCTAAACAAGGACCAGATGACAAATCAATTTCCTGATTTGCTTTTTGCGCAAACAATTCCTTTGCTTTTGATTCTGCAATATCTTTCTGTAATTTTTGTTCAGTATTCAAAGCATCAATACCTAAAGATTGATTGACAGTATTCTGAATTTCACTCTTACAACCTACTCCTAACAAAACAAACATTCCTAAAAATAACAGTAAAAATTTTTTCATAGATGTCGAATTATTTTTTTCCCACAACTTCTTCATAAACAGCCAAGGTTTCTCTCGCACATTTATCCCATGAAAATTTCTTCACATTTTCATAACCCTTCTTTATCAAATCATTTCTAAGATTCTGTTCAGTCAAAACTTTTCTCATTGCTTTGGATAAAGCATCGATATCGTAAGGATCTATTAAAAGTGCTCCATCGTCTGCAACTTCTGGCATTGATGTAATATCTGAAGTAATAACTGGTGTTCCAACTTTTTGCGCTTCTAAAATTGAGAGCCCAAAACCTTCATAAAAAGATGGAAAAACAAAAAGTGAAGCATTCCTCATTAACAAAGCCTTATCACTTGAAGTAATATAGCCAGTAAAAATAACTTTTTTTGTTAAACCAAATTGCCTGATTGCTCTAAACACATCATCATTATCCCAACCTTTTTTGCCAGAAATGACTAATTGAAAATCTTCATAAGCGCTTGTTCCGCGCAAACGATCAAATGCCTGAATCACTCCCATTACATTTTTCCTTGGCTGGATTGTTCCAACAAACAAAATATATTTTTTCTCTATTCCAAATTTGTTTTTCAAAAAATCCTTTCTAGATTCCGCTGATTGACGTTCATCAATTTTAATATCAACTCCATTATAAACAACTGTCACTCTCTCTTCAGGTATTTGCATGAATTTAACTAAATCCTGCTTTGTATAATTAGAAACAGAAATCACTCTTTTCGCTTTTTTAACACTTTGTGGAACTACAATTCTAGTTGAAAAAATTTGACCTGGAAACCAAGACTTGTTTTGATAAATTGCCATATCATGAATTGTAACGACAGAATTTTTAGAATAAGCCAGAGGAACAGTGCAAGCTGGAGAATGGAATACATCAAGCTTTTCTCTTGATACATAAGCAGCGACTAAAAAATGAGAATAAGCAATCGGCAAAAAAGTCTTATATTCAATAAAAGGGAAAAATTTTATTTCCGAATTTCGTTGTTTAAAATGGCCAGCATCTCCGACTCTGCGATCAAAAAACAGCACATACTTATTTTTTGTATCAATTTTTAATAGATTTTCAATCAAATGATAAGTATAATGACCTACACCTGCTGCTTCACCATGTTCTGGATCTAAAATTGTTCGACAATCAATGCCTATTCGCATAAAAATAAACTTATTTTTTTCATGATCAATAAATTTTACAAAAAAACCTCCATACATCTATAAACTAGCATTAAAATAATCAAATTTCAAGACTCATTAATAAAAAACAGGCTTTTTGTCAAGCCCGTTTTTTATTACTAACTATCTAAAAGATAATTAATCTTCAGTTTCAAATTCATCATCATCTTCGTCTTCATCATCATTGTTCCCATCATTATCATCATCAGAATCATGATCATCTTCTATGCCATCATTATCATGATCAAACTGCTCGTCATCATCTTCATCAATATCATTTATATCGTCATTATCATCATCAGAATCATCTGCATCTTCAACACCGTCATTGTCATGATCAAAATCGTCATCATCCTTATTATCTTCTATGCCGTCATTATCATCATCAATATCTTCATTCTCCAATCCTGTACTGCAATCTTCTAATCCATCATTATCATGATCAAACTCCTCATCTTCAGCCTCATCAACATCTTTTGTTCCATCCTGATCATCATCTTTATCCTTATTATCCATAATGTTATCATTGTCATGATCAAATCTTCTTTGTAAATTCTTCTCATTTTTTTCTTTTATACAATCATTGTCATCATCGCTATCTTTGTCATCACGAAGACCATCATTATCATGATCTAGCTTATATTTGCCTTTTTCCACTTTATCGCGAAGTCCATCGTTATCATCATCTTTATCTTTCTTGTCAGTTTTGCCGTCATTATCATGATCGTTCAACCAATGATCTTTATAATCAAAAATTCCATCATGATCAGTATCTGCAACCGCAAAAGTCGTCGGAGTATAAATTCCAAAAGTAAAACCAAAACCAAACATTAAAGCTACTATCGTCCTAAAAAACACAAACAATTTTTTTTTCAATTCTATTCACCCCCTTTCAATTTTTTATTTATTTTAAGTAAATAACATTCTAAGTATAACATTTCAAAAAAAACTCACCAATATTTACATCTTTGTCTTCTTTTCAATACCCATCAAGTTCATTGTCTCACCCAACACAATTCTCGTTGCCTCAACCAATCCAAGCCTCGCCTCAGTCAAATCTTTGTCTTCACTCAACACTCTGCATTTTTCATAAAAAACATGGAATTTATCAGCAATCGCCATCGCATAAAAAGGCAATCTCTGCACTTCATAATTATTTGCCACATCAAAAACCATTTCCGGAAATTTCAATAAAATTTTGGCCAAATCAAATTCCGGTCGTTCGGTTAATTTCCGAATATCCGAATATCCGAATTTCCTTCCTGATTTTTCCATAATGCTACAAATTCTAGCATAAGCGTATTGTACGTAATACACTGGATTCTTTTTCGACTGCTCTTTTGCCAAATCAAGATTAAAATCCATGTGTGTTTCAACTGCCTTCATCAAAAAGAAAAATCGAACTGCATCCAAACCAACTTCGGAAACAAGCCAGTCTAAATTTACAACTGTTCCCGCTCTTTTTGACATCTTTACCTCTTTACCGCCAGAAACTAGTCTCACTAACTGCGTAATGACAACTTTAAAATCACCATCTCGTTCCATCGCTTTGACCGCCGACATCATTCGGCCGATATAACCATGATGATCAGCTCCCCAGACATCAACCAATTTATCAAAGCCTCTTTCAAATTTGTCCCAATGATAAATAATATCCGAGAAAAAATATGTCTGTTCTCCAGTTGTTCTAATTAAAACTCGATCTTTATCATCGCCAAATTTTGTTGTCTTCATCCATAAAGCCTTATCTTTTTCATAAGTCAAACCCATTGTTTCGAGCCACTTGATCAATTTTTCTCGAGCGCCTAATATATACATGCCTTGCTCTGACATCCACACATCATAATGTATACCCAAATCTCTTTCAATAAATTCACGATTTGCTAACTGAATTTTTTCAGCTAATTTAAAACCAGCATCTCCCAATTGTGTTGTTTTCCAATATTCTGCTGTTCCAGATAATTCTTTAATTAATTTTTCTACAAAAAGAGTTGCATAAGGATTTTTCTTTCCATGCAAAATCTCACCTAATGTTCTTATTTGTTTTGAATCTTTAGCATCATTAATATAAAATTCTCGAGTCACATCAAATCCAGCTTTTTTCAAAACATTAGATAGCACATCTCCATAAAAAGCGCCTCGTCCATGTCCAACATGTAATTTGCCAGTTGGATTTGCTGAAATAAATTCAACATTAATTTTATTTCTTTTTTCGATTCTTCCTTGTCCGTATTTTTCTTTAACATCCAGAATTATATTTAACTCATTAATCAAATATTTTTCTGATAATTTAAAATTAATAAATCCAGGCTTGGCAATTGTGATATCTTTGTAAATACCACCTAATTTCCGAATATCCAAATATCCGAATATTTTCTCGGCCACAAGCATCGGATTTTGTTTTTCTTGTTTAGCCAAAATCATCGCAATATTACTAGAATAATCGCCGTACTCTTCATTTTGTGGTTGCAAAATAGCAATTTCTTTTGGCAAAGTAAAACCAGCCTCTTTTATTGCCTCTTCTAAATTTTTTCTAATTTTGTCTTTAATCATAAAATTCAATTACTAGCTTACTAGTTACCTGTTACAAATTACTCGTTCCGCTATTTCAATCATTTCATTTTCTTTCTCCATCCAATCCAATCTATTTTCCAAAACTAATTTTTTTGCTTTATCAATTTCTACCCAAAGAACTTTATCATGCTCTTTAATAAAATCACCTCGCTCTCCATCAATCACAGTAAATAAAAAATAATTTGTTACTTTTTTTATTATTGTGTCATCTTTTTCAAATTCCGAATTCAAAAAACCTAAGTAACTTTCTAATTTAATTCTGTAACCTGTTTCTTCAATCACCTCTCTTATTGCAGTCTGTTCTAAAGTCTCATCATCCTCAACTGTTCCCTTTGGAAAATGATAAGTATCAGTATTATTTCTATGAAGCAATATAATTTCAATTTTATTATCCAATTTTCTGTAGACTACTCCGCCACTTGAAGCATGGAAAGGAATCTCTTTTGACCCCTTCAGTATAACAAAAATACCTAATAAGTAAATAACTAGTCAATCAAATTATAGCAAGATTTTTCAAAAATGAAAGCCAAAATACAAAGACGAAGAAGCTCGGCTTTTTATTCAAAACCAATGTCAATCTTTTTAATAAAGTCTCCCTTAATTGCAAGCGCATACAACTTTAGAAAAAGCCGAGCTTCTTCGACATCACACTCAAACCTTGATTTCCCAACATTTTTATGCAATACTACCTTGTCCGCCGAAGTCTCGCAAGACGAAGGCGGATTTAATCAACGTTCCCCAGAGAAGGAGGAAGGGATAAATGCACGAACAGCACGTTCTTTCACAAGTACAAACTTTATTCCATGGCAAAGTGAAATATCTTCATCTCGGTTGTCCTGACAATTTTCATCCTCAAAGCAATGGCTTCGAAATCCGACTTGCAATGGTCCAAAAAATCGTAGAAGATGCTTACCATACTATTGCAACCAGAACAGTGCTCGCTCCCAAAGTAGCCTTCACAAATAGAATTGCCATCCCTGATGATGATTTCGCCTTTCAAAATCAAACTGGTCTTCATCGCACAGAAAAACCAGCCGATGGTGTCATTGTAAGCTCAACAGATGAATCTGCTGCCATCTTCAACGCCGACTGCCACATCGGAATCTTGTATCACGAAAAAACCCATCGTTTTGTCTTAATCCATCTTGGCCTGAAATGTTTTTATCGCGAAGACGGCTCATCGAATATTATTGATCAAGCTATTTATGCTCTTGGCGTACCTGTTCGCGAATTGCAATTCTGGGCTGGAGCTGGAATCGGTCCTTGCTGTAATGGCTATGACCACTCTGATCCAAAGAACGCCGAACTTGGCGAAAAACTCAACAGAGAATTTGGTTATAAAAACTTGCCAGTCGTTGGCTACAAATATAAGGATGATCTAATTGAATCAACTGGACTTGTCCTCCATGGACCAAGAAAAGGTCAAGTATCTTATGACAATAGAGCAATGATCTCCCAAATTGCCGTCAGCCATTCTGGAATGCCAGTTGAAATTAGTGCTAGCTGTACCAGTTGCCAAGGTCGTGAACAATTTCCTGACCGTCCACAGATGTGGTCAAATGTCCGCGGACACAAAGAGAGAAATCTCTTTCTTTGCTGGCTCGCCTGATAGGAGATCGCCATGACTCAAAAATTTACTGGCTTACATATCATTCCCGAAGAACAATCAGACAACAATCTGTTCAAGATGCTATTGCTCGGAGACGGATTCATCGCTCATCTTATTTCTGAAGGAAAAGATACTGATGAATTACTAACATTCCGAATTACAAAAATAGAACGGCTGGAAGGAAGAAGAGCAAGATTTCATATATTTATAATGAATGGCAACGAAAAAGCTGGAATCAACAATGTTGGACCATTCCAACTAATCTTTGACCCTTCACTACGCTGCTACGAACTTCCACCCGAAATGTTTGAACCCTAAACCACCAGATTGCACTTTTTATTACGCTAGTTTCTAGCGTTTTTTATTTGGATTTACAATATTTACTTAGTATAATATAATCAACAAAAAGTCAGATTCGTAATTCGTATCATTCGCATTATTCGTATCGTCATTCGTATTATGATATTAGCTACCAACAAAAAAGCATATTTCAACTATCATATCCTCGACAAAATCGAGGCTGGCTTAAAATTGGAAGGGCAAGAAGTAAAATCTGCTAAACAAAAAAATATCAGCTTGAAAGGCGCCTATGTTACAATCAGCTATACAGGACATAATCATCAACCAGAAGCATGGCTCTTAAACGCCCACATTTCACCATACAAATTCGCTGGAAATTTAAAATCATATAATCCTACCAGATCAAGAAAATTGCTTTTAAACAAAAACGAAATAATTGGACTTATTGGCTTAAAAAAGCAAAAGGGCTTGACATTTATCCCTATTTCAGTTTATACTAAAAAGGGATTAGTTAAGCTTTTGCTTGGCGTTTGCCGCGGCAAGAAATTATATGATAAGAGAGAGGATCTGAAGAAAAAACAAAGCCAACGCGAAATGAACAGAATGCTCCGTCAAAAAATATAAACAAAGATGCCAATCTACAAATTGCCAATACGATTCGCAATTAGCATTATTGGCATAATATTAGTAGATTAGCATCATATCATGGGGGTGAAAAGCTTCGCTAAAGAGCGCAGTTTAAAAAATTCATGTAGAGTCGCAAGATACTCTCAAAACTTCTTGCATTTTATAAGTGCAAACTTATTAACAAAGGTCTCTGAAAAAGTAAAAGCTTTTGCTCAATCTTTTTCATTTCAACCTTCAACTGTAATCGCTTAATACCCGATTACCATCCATCCCGCTAGATTCGTGTGTGGGAATTTGGGTGTCATCGTACGAATGTAGATAATCTCTCGCCTTAGAGATTATTGAAAACTTTAATGGCTTTGAGTAATAAATATTTTTTTGGTTTTAAGTTTATTATTCGAGACAACCAAAACTAAATAAACTTGTAAAAGTTTTTTAAGCAAACTTTTTACACGCGAGTGCAATTCTCGCCACCTCCATTAATTAAACATAATAACCAATATCCAATCACCAAACAATATCCAATACTCAATAACCAAATTTCAAAACTTTTGATTATTGATAATTGGTTATTAATTGATTATTGGTTATTGATTATTAGCTATTATCGAAAAAAATTTTTATTAATTAAACCTAAACGTATAAAATATAGATCACACTACAAAAAATTTAACCCAAGTAAATCCAAAAGAACATGGGTTAACGAAGAAATTAGATTGCCTCAAGTAGCAGTCATCGATGAAACAGGAAAAAGCCTGGGCGTTATGCCAACCTACAAAGCCATTGCTCTAGCAAAAGAAGGGGGTTTTGATCTTGTTGAAGTAGCGGCTAATATTCATCCTCCTGTCTGCAAATTTTTAGATTTCGGAAAATACAAATATCAGAAAGAAAAACAAGAACAGCAACAAAAGAAAAAAGCTAGAAAGGTTGAAATTAAAGGCGTCCGCATCTCACCAAGAATTTCCCAAAACGATTTAGAATTTAAAGCTAAACAAGCTGACAAATTTTTGGACGAAGGCAACAAAGTTAGAATAGAAATAGTCATCAAGGGACGCGAAAATGCTCACATAGACTTGGTCAATGCAACTCTTCATAAATTTGTTGATACCATAAAGACAAAGATCAAAGTCGAACAACAACCAAAGAGACAAAGACTGGGTATGGCCATGGTAGTTGCAAAAGCTTAAAAACCTTGCCAAAAAACAAACATTGTGATAACCTACCAAAGACAAGATTCTTTATTTTAATTATTTTCAATTTATTTTAAACAGATGCCTAAACTAAAAACTCACAAAGCCACATTAAAAAGATTTAAAAGAACGGGAACGAAAAAATTTATTCAAAGATCTTGCGGACAAGACCATTTTAACGCACGTGATAATGGAAAAGCTTCTCGCGCTAAAAAATCTGATCAAATAGTTTTTGCAGGCAACGTTAGCCATATCAAAAAATCATTACCTTACGCTTAATTTCTTTGTCCGCCGAAGCTTTAGCGAAGGCGGATAATTTTAGACTTTTAATTTAATAACAATGCCAAGAGTAAAACGCGGTACAATTGCTAATAAAAGAAGAAAAAAAATCTTAAAAAGAACTAAGGGCTATACTAATGGCCGTTCAAAAAGATATAGAGCTGCCAAGGAAGCTTATCTTCACGCGCAAAAATATGCTTTCCGAGATCGCAAAAAAAAGAAAGCTGAATTTAGACAAATCTGGATTATCAGACTTAATGCAGCTTTAAAACAATATGATTTTTCTTACAGCAGATTTATCTTTGCTTTGAAAAAACATAAAATCGAATTAGACCGCAAAATATTAGCTGAACTAGTAGTCAATAATCCTGAAACATTCAAGAAAATTGTTGAAACTGTAAAATAACAAATCTTTACCCTCCCTCACAGGAGGGTTTTAAAAATAAATTTTATTACAAAGTAATGAACCCTTGCCATGGGCAAGGTAGAAAACGCTACCGATTCGCAATTCGTATCATTTGCATTATTCGTATGGCCATTCGTATTATTATTTATGACAATTCAACAAATTTATAAATTAGTTATCGAGCTTGGCAAACACTCAGACCTCCGTTCTAAACAAGAAGTAGAACGTGTTTTGACTTCAGCCAAAAAAGAATATCAAGATTTGCCAAAACAAGAAAAAGAATATTTTGATAAAGACAAACTTTTTAATCCCTACTCTGATACTAGAATTTTAATTGACAAGCCAGAAAAGAAAATAAAAAAAATATTAACAGGCATTGACATTGATACTGCTGAAGTTTTACTAGCTAATCATCTTAATGTTGATTTAATTATCATGCACCATCCAACTGGAAAAGCATTGGCAGATGGGCTTGAAGATGTCATGAAAATGCAAGCCGATATCTTAGCGAAATATGGAATTCCAATTAACATTGCAGAAAAATTACTAGAAAAAAGAATTTCTGAAGTTGCAAGAAATGTTAAACCAGTAAATCATTACCAAGCTGTTCAAGTAGCGCAACTTCTTAATATTGGCTTTATCTGCACTCATACTGTTTGCGATAATTTAGCTGCCAATTTTTTAGAAAAACATTTTTCTAAAGAAAAACCTTATACTGTTGAAGAAGCTTTGAATTGTTTATTAAAAATTCCAGAATATAAAGAAGCAAAAAAAATGGGATTCGGACCATTTACTATTGGAAATCAAAAACACCGCTTAGGAAAAATTGCTATTACTGAAATAACTGGCGGAACAGAAGGTTCAAAAGAAATCTACGAAAAAATGGCTCAAGCTGGAATTGGCACCACAATTGCAATGCATCTTTCTGAAGAACATAGAAAAGAAGCTGAAAAAGCCAATGTCAATGTTATAGTTGCCGGCCATTATTCATCTGATTCTTTAGGAATGAATTTATTCTTAGACAAACTAGAACAAAAGGGTATTGAAATAATTCCATGTTCTGGTTTGATTAGAATCAAGAGAAAAAAGTAAATCACTATTCTCAATAATTTAAAAAGACGAGCAACGCTCGTCTTTTTGTTATTTAGAATTTAGTTATTTTGTTATTGTCTAAATGTGGCTTTTGCACCACGTCACTTTTTTTGCCCATTTTTTCTTCAAGGCTTTGTATTTATCATATTTAGTAGAGCCTTTTTTATATTGATTCATCAATTTTTTATATTTTGAAACATTGCTTTGATATATCTTCAAAGAACTATTAGAACAGAATTTATAACTTAAAGCGCTTCCAGCATTCAAACGACCAGCGCCATATTCAAAATTACTATAATTTGTCATACTTTTTTTTGCAGTTCTTTTCAAAGCTTTTTTAACTTGAGAAAAAGTTTTTCCTTGAGAAAACAATAATGCTGCTACTCCAGCCACATGCGGAGTCGCCATTGATGTTCCTTGATATAATTGCAAAGAAAAATTCTTATAACTTGTTGTTGGATCAGTATAAGTCTGCTGTAAAATTCCATCCAAATAGCCATCATTATTCAAGTCAGCATAAATATCTCCGCCTGGCGCCATCATATCCAAATTGTTGCCATAATTAGAATAATAAGAACGAATATCAGCATAATCAGTTGCGCCAACTGCAAAAGATTCTTTATACGTCGCCGGATAAGCTAATGACGCATCACCTGTTGAATCAATACCATCGCCATATGGCCAAGGCCTTTTGCCATTGCCAACAGCAACAGTTACTAATATGCCATGATCATTTGCTGTTTGAATCGCCTCTTCAACAACTTCTACTGGATATTGAAATTCCAAGCTCATTGTAATCACATTGGCTCCATGGTTAATCGCCCAATAAATTCCATCAGCAACATTCGAAGAATCTGTTGTTCCAGTTGAATAAAAAACATCAATCGGGATAATTGATATGCTAGGAGCAACACCAGCCACGCCCTTTGAATTATTTGTGCTCTGAGCAATTGTTCCAGCTACATGCGTTCCATGGCCATAGTCATCATTGGCATGATAATCAACTGTTCCGTAATAATCAACTGCATTATCATAAGGATAAACAAATTTTGTATTAGCCAAATCTGGAGCCTTGCCATAAATACCATAATTTTCATAAGCAACTCCAGTATCAACAATAGCAACTTTAACACTGCTCTTGCCCCTTGTCTTCCCCCAAGCCTTTTCCATGTTCAAATGATTTTTGTCAAAATTCCATTGCACTGGATAATAAGGATCATTCGGTTTCCAAGCCAATGTCCCTTCATAATTTGGATGAACATATTTTACCCGTTTATCTTTTTTTAACTTAGCAATCATCTCTTCTACTGATCCACCTTTAGGCACCTGCAAAACCAAATAACCTGACAATCCTCTTTTTTTAACGATCATTCCTAAATCACTGCCTAGACTTCCTCCCGATAATGGCTCAAAACCTTTTTTAAATTTCACAACCACTTCATCAGGCCTATAACCCAAATTATTATCTTGAGCCTTGGCAAAATTTAAACCAAAAATTCCCACTCCAAAAATTACTAGAAACATAATAACCAAACTCCAAAGGACATTAGTCCGTCTCAACATACTCATAATTTTTTATTTAATATTATTTAAATTTTTTAGACTTCTACGTTTTCTGCGAAATCAAAACCTGCCAACCACAAACTCTTTGCTTCCCAGAGCATATCTATCAGCAATCTTTGGAACTCTGTTCTGTCCTTTATAGCTCCATGCGTCTATTGTAGCGTTTGCTAAAGAAGCTGTCAAAATTTCTGCATAACCATCATTATTAGCATCGCCAACAAACACTCTCATATAATTGGAATAATTAGCATACGGTTGAAAGCCCAAAGATTTAAATTTCTTTTTACCATTCTTATTAAAAACTCTAATCTCCTTTTTTCCAGAATTTGGAATTGCTACAATCTCATCTTTGCCATCAAAATCTAAATCTCCGCTATTTAATCTGACTCCACTATTATTAGAATAAGCTTTCCATCCTTTTGTTTTAAAAGTTTTTACAAAATCACTGCCTGATAATTTATAAGTATAAATCTTTGCCGAATCTTTTTCCTGGCCAACTATAATTTCATCATAATTATCTCCATCTAAATCACCTGATGCAACTGTTACGCCAACAGCTTTTTTGAAAGGTTTAAAACCTTTTTTCTTGAATTTAGCTTTTCCTGATTTATTAAAAACTTTGACTCTTGACTTGCATGGAGATCCTTGGCTTGCAATAATTTCGTCAGTTCCATCCATATTCAAATCTCCAGCTGCCACATTTACACCACAATTGCTCTTACCACTTCCAAACGGATAAAAACCATTTTTCTTAAATAATTTCTTGCCATTTTTATCAGTAATAAAAATCTTAGGATCATGGCCCTTTTTCGCGCCAACAATTATTTCATCCAAGCCATCAGCATTAACATCGCCAATAGCCGAATAATTATTAGAATTTTCTGAAACTACAGAATTAGTTTTTGGCACAATTACCACTGGCACGCCAGATGAATAATTGCCAGCTGTATCATAAGTATATATTTTATAATAATATTTTTTATTCGAATTTAAATTTTTATTAGTAAAGCTCGTTTTCTTTTTATGAAAAACTTTCTTGCCATCAGCATAACTTGTCGGAAATGATTTATTTTTTCTTAATATTTTTACCTTTTCAAAATCCCAGGTTGTCGGATTTTTCCATTTAAAATAAACACTGCCATTTTTTACAATCATTCTTAAATTTGAAATATCATCAGGAGCAGAATTCAAAACTGTAAAAACGCTAGATGCTGAAGTTGTTTTTCCATTAGAAGTTACTGAAAGATCATAAGTCCCAGCCGAAATATGTTTTGGCACTGTTGCTGTAATTGTTGTACTATTGGTAACACTGACATTTGTCATGGAGGTTGTTCCAATTGCCATAGTTGCTCCTGCCGTAAAATTAGTTCCAGTTACTGTAATATTTGTATTCTCTGAATTATCAGCTGAAGATGCTGATAAAGATTTTATAGTTGGAAAAGTAAAAGCATTAGCTGCATTCAAAAGTCCATGGCCATATTCTGTATCATAACCGCTTGATCCCAAATCAGTTGCTGAATTATCAATAATTGATCTGATATTATTATTTGGAACGCCATACGCTTTCAAAAGCGCTGCTGTTCCTGCAACATGCGGAGTTGCCTGCGATGTTCCATTAATCGGCCAATTTGCAAATGTAGTATAACCAGTATAATAATCTGGTTCAAAAAATGATGCAAAACTTTGCTGAACAATTCCATCGCCGGAACATAAATTTGGATCTGCCACGCCATAATTTAACCAAACTGCAGTTACACAAGCAGACAAAGTAGCATAATTGCTCAAACCCCAGCCATAAAAACCATTAAAATAACCTTCATCAGTTTGCCCACCAGGCGCTACCAAATCAAGACCAGTTCCATAATTTGAAAAAGAAGATCTTAGATTATTATGATATCTTGTTGATCCAACAGAAATTACTTGAGATAGCCTAGCTGGATAATCCAATTCTGCATCTCCTACGCCATCTCCTCCTCCATTCCCTGCTGCAGCGAACATGACAACTCCAGCATTTGACGCACCTGTCACCGCATCAGCAATTACTTGAGAATAACTCGTACTGCCCAAACTCATGTTTAGTATTTGCGCACCATGATCCTTGGCATACGTTATGCCAGAAGCAATCCAATCGCTTTGCCCGCTACCTGCGCTATTCAAAACCTTTATTGGCATTATTGTTGAATTAAAAGCAACTCCTGCTCCGCCAACCCCATTATCAGTACTTTCTGCAATTGTACTCGCAACATGAGTTCCATGTCCCTGATCATCATTCGGATGAGCATCATTATTCACAAAATCATAACCAGATGTAAAAGCCGGATAACTGCCTGTAAAATCAGTTGCTTTAGAATAAATATCCCAATTCTCATAAGCAACACCAGTATCAACAACTGCCACCACAACAGAAGAATCTCCGCCATGCAAAGGCAACGTTGTATCATAGTCCCAAGCTTGCGGTAAGCTTATCGTTTGAAAATGCCATTGATATTGATAATTCGGATCAGTCGTCGGAGCCCAGCTAGCATGATAAATATAGTTCGGCTCTGCATATTCCACTTCCGGTCGCAACTTCTTATTATTATAATACGCTAATGCCTGATCAACTGTTGCCGTTGTCGGCAACTTCAAAACCATAAATTCAGACGAAGTATCAACTCTATCTACACTTGCTCCAAAACCTTGAGCTATCTTGCCAGCGCTTTCCGCAGTTGTCGCCACATTTTCATTTAACTTAACAATGATTTCATCAGGCACATACTCATCAGCCGCTAAAACCAAATTAGAAACTAACAAAACACAAGATATCACCAAAACGGAAAATAATAAAAATTTTATTTTGTTCGCCATATATTTTTCTTACTTTTTAATCTTATTTTTTACCTTTTTTTATAATAATCCGAAAAACTCTAATGTCTCAACTTGAGATTCCAAATAACCTCTCAAAGTTACAATGCCATTATTCTTCTTAATAACTTGAAAAATAACAGCTTCGGGACTTAAACTGCTGGTTGGTACTTTTTGAGTAATTACTATTCCTCTTTTTCTTGCCTTAACTTTAGTAAAATAATTATTCCATTGATCTTTTGTCAAAATCTTTTTCTGCAATACTAAATAATCAGTTTGCTTTATTTCATTCTTCAAAATACTTTTTGGATAATAATGACCTTCTGACATAAAAGTACCGATTAAATAACCAGTATTTCTTGAATTAGCATAAGAATTTACTAATTGACCATATCTTGCCTGATTCAAATAATTACCAATCATATTCAAATGATTCTTAAAAGTCTTGGCATCAGCAAAATTTGGTGACACCAAAACAAAACATAGACAAAACATAATGCTTGAAAAAACAATTTTTTTCATTTTTTTAGTTTATTTTTTATAATTTTTTTCTTTATATTATTATAACATTAATAGAATAAAAGTTATCAACATAATACTTATAAAAATTTGCTTTTACTAAATTATTAGCACAAAATAACAAAAAACGAACTTTAGATATTCGTTTGAAAATTTTTTATTATTTTTTTATTCTTACAAATCGATTCTTTAATCCATTGTATTTCACTTCCGAAAACTTATATATTCTAATATTAAATATCTTATTATCTGTTGGTATTGTATAGATACCTATTCTATCAAACAATTTAGTCGAAAAATGATCGTTATTTGAATTCATCATAATGCCTCGTTGCTTCAATAATTATATTAGTATCAATAATAAGGTGCTTATATTTAACTTTGTCTAGCATATTTCTCCTCCAATTCAATAGCTTTTTTGGCATCCTCTGCTGCCTTTCTTAAAGCTTCATCAAATTTAAAAGCAGGCCTATCTTTAGGAAATTGCAACTCCCCAAAATATTTTTTTTCGATTTCTTCCCTATTTTTTTTTGACATAAAATTAAATAATTTATTTTTTAAATTTTGGCTTGAACATAAGCTTTTTATGAATTTCTATAGACTAAAAATAGACGAATGATAGACGATTGCCAAGACATTTCTGAAATCCAAACTATCCTAATTATACCACAATTTAACATTTTTACAACCAAAAAAATTTAAAGACGCTCGGCTTTCTCCGGAAAAAGCCGAGCGTCTTCAGCAAACAAAAAAAGACGGACTTATTCACCAAAGTCTCCCCCGAAAAGGGAGACGAAAGTGAACTTTTTCAAATCCGTCTTAATCTTTTTACAAGTAATTATCCAAAACATTTTAACGACTAAGATTTTTTCTTGCAATACGATTTGCTGGTAATCCACCGACATCCGTAAAGTTACCACCTGCATATATATATAAACCAGATAACGACTGATTAATAACATTAAATCTTGTCATTCCCGGCCAATCAAACAGAAATTCATAATCCCAAAACTCCTGTAATTTCCCAAAAAATCCATCTCCAGCAAGATACAAATTTCCATCCCATTTATCAACCAACATTGATCTTATAATATTGTTATCATTTAATCCCAAACCTCCAGCTTCTTCCCAGTTTGAACCATCAAAAGAGTGCATCCTAACTCCATTATTTAAATTTGAACTTGCTACATATAATCTATTTTGCCAAACAGCAGCAACAGTCGCAAGCGGACTATCAATATGAGTATTAGGATCTATATGATTAGTATTAGTAAAAGGACTATCATTAAGTGTTCCTACTGATTCCCAACCAATATGTCCAAGATCAGTACCACCCCATTTTGCTATGCCCATAGTATAATAAGCATTTCCAATGTTATCTCCACGATAATGCACAAAAGCGAAATTACCAATCATATAAAGTTGGTCCTGGTAAAACTGAATAGACCCAACCTGAACCAGGTCAGGACGACCCAACGAGCCCCTACACAAATCTACACGAACAGGAAAAGTTCTCCAACTATAACTAGCACCATTCCAAGCAGCAACGGGTGAGTTTTCTACTTCGAAATGATGAGGTGTTCCCCTTCTTACACAACTCTCTGCAAATCCAACATAAAGTTCATTATTATGAACCAACATCGATGTTACACTGGGTTGGGATCTCGGTCGACCTTTTATAATCCTTAAAATATCCCCGCGTTTCCAGCGTCTACCATCCCAGATTCTAAGATTACCATAATCGGCTTCATTACCTTGATCATTATAATATGTTCCACCTACATAAAGTTCATTACGATAAACCTCCAAAGCATTTACAACACCAAATCTAGCTCCAATTCCACCACCCACTGCTGTCCATGTACCATGTTCCCATTTAGCAAGATTATATTCTCCTCCAATATTAAAATGACCTCCTACATACCAGTTACCTTTATAAAACTGCATATCCTTAATAGTACCATTATTAATTCCCGAACCCATTGGTTCCCAACCCGCATCAGCAATCATAAAATCAAAATTGGCAGTTAATGGATCAGAAGATGTAACAGTTGAAGTTAAAAGAGTTGAAGTTAAAAGATTTGTTGTGTAAAAAATAAAAGCGTTGTTTTCGGCATCATGTTCAACATCAGCATTTGAATACATTTCACTAGCAATTCTCCATTCTGTATCTCTTTTCTTTTTTGCATACAATGCCAATTCTTCTTCTTTCAGCTTTTTGTTCTTTTTCTTCATCGCCTCAAACTCAGCATCAGTATATTGAAATGTCACTTTAATCTTGTAATTATCTTTTTTCTTTTTTGCCTTGTATTTTTTCAAGTCAGTCTTCAAATTCCATACTTTTTTCATCGCCATCTTCTTGACTTTTATAACATTTTTTGGATATTTTTCATTCTTGTTCCATTTCATATAATACTTGCTGCCTTTTGTTAATTTCGTTGGCAGTTTTTTGAAATTCAATTTTAAGTCTTGACCAGATATTGTTTGCTTTTTTAATGCTTTTTTTAGTTTTACTTTCTTTCCATCAACTAAATTCTGTTGTTGTATTTCAACAACTGTTGGCGCTGGAGTTGGAGTCGCTTCTGTCCACTTAGCAATATAGTTAGTTGCTGTACCACCAGCAGTTGTAAAATTGCCTCCAGCATAAACATTACTGTTATACGATGTTAATGATAAAACAGAAGCATTAGTGCCTGAACTCAATGCCTGCCAGCCTGTAACAGTCAATTTAGAAATATTTGCTCCAATATTTGAAAAAGCTCCGCCAACATATAGCTCACTGTTGTATACTGTTAAAGCATTGACAGTTGAATTCGGCTCTACAATATCATAAGCTTTGCTCCAAGTACTGCCATTCCATTTAGCAATATAATTTCTAACAAGACCGCCAGCAGATGTAAAATTGCCACCGACATATAATTCATTATTATAAACTGCTAAAGAATAGCCTTCGCCTCCAATTCCTAAACCAAGCGCGCTCCAAGATGAGCCATCCCATTTGGCAATACGAACAGCAGAACTACCACCAGCTGATGTAAAACTGCCAGTAACATACAATGCATTATTATAAACTGCTAACGAGTTTACTTCACCGTTTACCCCTGAGCCAACTGCGCTCCAAGATGAGCCATTCCACTTAGCAATATAGTTAGTTGTTGTACCGCCAGCAGTTGTAAAACTGCCACCAGCATACAACTCGCTGTTATAAACTGCCAAAGAATTAATTCCGCCATTCATTCCTGCGCTGACTGCGCTCCAAGTTCCATCAGTAGCTAAACTTGTTTTCGTTATTCCCAAAATACCTAACAACAAAAACACAGCACAAAAAAAACTTGTTAATAAATACTTTCTCATGTTTTTAAATTTTATTTTTTTATAAAAATTTCTTTAACTTAAACCTAACATATATAACCCCCCCCACAAGAAAGTTATCAACAGACAAAAAAGCTAACTTAATTCAGTTAGCCTCAAAAAGAGCAATTTTTTATTTTTATATTTGTGTTATTTGTGTAAAATCTGTCTTAAATTTGTATAAAATTTGTGTCACGGTTGCCAAACCCAACATTCAATCCCTTCAGTTTGATAGCCTAAATTATCTCTAGCATTATTGCGTTCATCTCTACTTATTGTATACAAATGATCTGTCGCTTGATTATTATATAATCTATATAAAGGCACAGATCCTGCTACTTCTTGTCTTGCACAAAAACCAATATTTCCTTTTTGTTCATAGTTATTTGCTCCATCTCTTTCATTGTCGGAAATCGTATAAAAATGATCGCGCGGATTCGCTCTTTTCAATTTCCATAATTCAGTCAACCGACCATCAACCTTTTCTCGATAAGTCTTAAATTTCTCGCCTTCAAATCTATAACCGTCTACTCCATCATTTTCTAACCTTAGTAAATGTGCTACATCTCCATTCCTGTTATAGTAATATCTAAAGACTTGCTGTTTACAATGTGCTCCATCATCAATTAATCCATTGCAATCATTATCTTTCAAATCACAAACTTCTGGACTTCTGCCTTGTGGTACGCAATCCGTCAAACTCGCCCAAAGACATGTCGGTCCGCAAGTTCGCCTTGCTCTGCCAACTCTGCACTCTCCTATATTATATGGACATTCAAATTCTTCAACCTGATTTGGTTCGCAGACTCCAGCTTCTTGACAAATATCCCAAGCCAGCCACAAGCAAGAAATATCACAGTCTCTTCTCATTGTCCCGCAATGTCCGCAAGATTGAATCTGAAATTGCAAAGACTCACATTCAAGTCCAGCTAACAATCCGCATTGACTCCATTCAGTCCAAAGCAATCTATTATTACATTGTCTAATTTGTTCACCACAAAAATCGCAAGGTCTTTTTTCAATTTGACCAACTTGGCATTCAACAATTCTTCTAACAACAACTCTGAAATGCATTTCTGCCCAATCATTCAAAAATCCCGCTGACTTATGCCAAATTCTAAAATACACAGTATATTCATGACCCAATTCAGCATCATCTCTTGCTTTAACCTTAAACCTAAACCAAGCAACCTCGGAAGATGAAACTCTTGCAGTTGTTTGACTGATTACTCTTTGACAATTATTTCCCAACCAAGAATCATGGCACAAAAAACTAGATATTATATCGCCATCTCGATTAACAGATCTTAGTTCAACATAATTATCATTCTCTCTGTCATTACTCCAATAATTTGATCCGGTATTTCTAAAAGCAACAATAAAATCTTTTTCTTCATCTGGATTTAATTCTATTAAATCATCTGGATCCTGCCGATAATACTCGCACGAATATCTTGGCTGGCCAAAATTTCCTGAAGTTATTATGATTCCATTGAACAAATCATGCCCTTCAATTGGAGATGGTTCAACAGATGCTCCATTTTGGAATAAGCAAAAATGCAAATGAGAACCAGTAGAAAAAGGCATGCCTGGCGTATTGTCGCATCTTCCAATTGCATCACCACGCAAAACTCTTTGGCCTACAGAAACAGACGGCTGTTCCAATAAATGCGCGTACAAAGTTTGGGTATTATTGGCATGATTAATTCTCACCATCCAACCATAGCCATCATTAAAAAATGCTTGCGAAACAACTCCGTCTGCTACAGCCAAAATATCTTGGCCCATGTCATCAGAATCAACAGCATTTACATCAACGCAGAAATGGCTCAATCCAACATGATAGCCCTCGCCATAAAAATTACCGCCTCCGCCAATTTGCCAGCGCTGTCCAGATCTCCACGGAGCATACAATTCAATTGGCGAGGCAAAAATTTCAGAATCAATCCCAAAAATCAACAAGCCAAACAAAACAACAAATTTTCTAGCGTTCATTTTCGACCTCCCTCGTCTGCCGAAGCTTTAGCGAAGGCAGACCTCTTATCATCCAAAATCCTAAAACGAAGGAGGATAAAATTCAAAACTAGCCATCATTGTTTCAAACTCTGCCAAAAAAATCGCGTCTCTTTCCAAAACAGATGCTGAAAAAAAGTAAACTCTATCATCTTTTGCAAAATAATAATCTTCAACATATCCAGACATCCATTCGCCTTGATAATCTTCCGGCATTTCTATGCAATCAAATAATAGCCTCAAGCTTTCATCGCTTATTTCATAATTTACCAACATTCCTCGAAAATTAGGACGTTTCAAAATTGCAAAATTCCACAAATCAATATTTTCAGGATTATCATAATATAGTCCTTCGACTGAAATCTCATTTTCTTTTGGATGATATAAACCATCAAAATCAAAATTACCCATCATTAAAACAAGCCCAGAATCAACATCGCCAGTTTCCAAGAAATTCCAACTATTCGGATACGACAATCTAAATCCTAAATCATTATTTTGATAATTTGTTTGGCGATAATCCCAAGGTTCTTTTTTTCCAGAATTAACATTTTCAGTCTCAGATTCTTCATCTTTCGCATTGCTTGAACCGTTATTTTGCAATTTAGTATCTGAGATAACTCCGTTACTGTTGATACTATCAACACAGCTTAAAAACAAAAAACTCAACCAAATAAAAAACCCTCCCATTTTCCTCATCCTGCCCTCCTATTTTTCAAAGGACGGGAATACTCTTCCCAAATGTATTATAATAGAAATGAACTAAAATTAAAAATCCTAAATTCTAAACTCTAAATAAATTTAAAATAAAAAAATACCAAAAACAAAAAACACTTTTTGAATTTTGATAATTTGAATTTATTTAGGATTTAGTGTTTAGAATTTAGAATTTTTTATAATGAAATTATCAAAACACATTTTCATCATCTTCGCTTTAATTTTAACATCCTATCTTTTGATCAACACGCCAACAATTATTCATCAAACGAATTTTAATTTAAATAAACAAAAAAAGATTAAAAAGATAAGCAAAATTCTTAATCACAAAATCTATAAAAATAACACGCTAATCATTCCAAATTTAGGAATTTCTGTGCCAATTATTTTTATTAAAAATCAAAATGAAAAAATAATTTTAGAAAATCTAAAAAAGGGGATTGTCCATTTCCCCTATACTGCCAAGCCAAATAAAATCGGCAATTCAGTCTATATTGGACATTCCTCAAATTTTTTATGGAACAGGGGAGACTATGATTCTGTTTTCTTAAATTTAAACCAAATAAAAAAAGACGACCTCGTCTTTATAGCCTATAAAAATAAACTATATAAATATAAAACTTTTCAAAAATTTTACCTGAGCCCTTCAGACCTTTCAATTTTTGACCAAGAAAATAACAAAATTATCACTCTCCTCACCTGTTGGCCTCCAAACACCACTCTCTCCCGTCTGGCTATCCAAGCAAAATTGATAAAATAACAGTTCAACAATTTAAAAATATCCGTAATATTTTAATATTCAATATTCCCGTTATTTTTTTGACTTTTTACTTGTAGCTTTTTCCTTTTTACTTTTTACTTTTACCTTTTTTTCATTTTTTGCCTTCTTTTTCGCAACACTCGCCCTATTGTCCTTGAATTGCTTCTTCATCACTTCTTTATAATCTTTTGTTTCTTTCCATAATTTGAAAGGAATGGTATAGCTTACTGCTTTTCCATATTTCAAAGAATAAGCAATTTGTTTTGTATTATATCCGCCATAAATATAAGCGTTTCTCAAATTCAACCATTTCCATGTAAATGTTTTTGGCAAATATTTTGCGCGATCTTTCTTTGTTTTAAAGTAGTCTGCCTTTAAATTAGTCATTAGCTCTGTCGCCAATATTTTTTGTTCAACCTTGGCAACTTTTTTCTTGCCATAAGGTCCGATCTTAATATTTGTATACCAGCCCCAAGCTGGTTTTGGTTGCATATCAGTTTTTAACAAACCAAAATGATTTTCAAATAATCCGCGATAATCATAATTTCTAATATTATAAATCAAAATCATTTCTACGTATTTGCGTCTCAAAATCTCTGGAATTGCATTTCGAAAATATTCTTTTTGCATATCATCAGTAATGCCTGTCCCGCCAGTTGAAACGCCCATTTCTGTAATCCAAATTTTATGATTTTTATTATATTTTTTCATAATCAAACTTGCTCGATCCAAATCAGACAATAAAGCATTCAAGCTTTTTCCTTCCGCAAAATATTGGTCAGCATAATATAAATGAAGACCAAGTCCATCAAAATAATTTCCATATTTTTGATACATTTGCTTAATAAAATACGGATTTGGCCAAGATAATCCGCCTGTTATAACAATCGCTTCTGGGTCAACCATTTTTATAACAGTATAAGCAGGCTTCAAAATCATTCCGTATGCTTT
Source organism: uncultured Candidatus Saccharibacteria bacterium (assembly GCA_964574655.1). GTDB lineage: Bacteria > Patescibacteriota > JABMPQ01 > JABMPQ01 > JAQVVF01 > JAQVVF01. The sequence continues at coordinate 109,753 of CAZNOH010000001.1, read as the reverse complement.
TGGATTATTTGGAGTCAAATAAGTAGGTGAGTCAGGCTCATTCCAAATTTCCCAAACATCAACATAATCTTTATAACGATCCGCAACTAAAGCCACAAATTCTCGCCAAATTACTTCATTCGGAGCTCTAAAATCTCCATAATCCTTGTTGTATGCCAACATACCTACTACTTTTATGTTTTGTTTTCTATAATTCTCCATTATTAAATCATAGCGCCTTAACCAAGCATTAATATCATTGCCCCATAATGATTCCATTTGAAAATGCTCTCTCACAAGCTTAGTCTTACTATCTTTCAACCTTGTCTCATAATCTGCATCTAACCCGTCATTATCTCCACCCAAAGCCCAATGCACATTCAATCCAACCTTGTCTTTATAAGGAATAGGATTTACCTTAGCCAAGCTTAAACCAGGCAAAAACACGCTTGCCAGAAATAGCACTAAAGTTGTCAGAATTAGGCTCTTTTTCATAATGTTTAAGTATATAACATTATAATGATTTTGTCAAATTTTAGAGCCCTTCTACCTTGCCCATGCCTGCCCCGCCTTCATGGCTGGGGCAAGGGTTATTTAAACCCAAAATATCTGCCATGGGCAGAGTAGAATTAACCTAATTCGCAAACTCATTTATAAAATTAGCAATATTATTCAAAAACAATTTAGCAATTTAGCAATTTAACCTCTCAAATCATTATCGCAAATACTTGATAATAATACCGCTTGATCACAAAAAGCTCGCAAAGCAACCTGATAAGCTTTTCTGCCTTTGCCTGTCAAAAAATAAACTTTTTTCTTTCTCCTGCCAATAAAAACATCATTCTTTTCGACATACTTGCCTCTCAATAATAAATTCAAAGTTGGATATATAGTCCCGAAAGATGGGGAACAAGAACCATAAGAATTATTAAAAACCAAAGAAGCAAGCTCATAACCATAGCATTCTTTGCCATAAAGCGCTGACAAAATGAAAAATTTCGTAATTGATTTTTTAATTAAATCGTCCCAATATTTTTTTGATTCTAGTTTCATGTTTTATATAGTTATCCAATATATTGCCTACCGATATATATTATATACTAATTAAATTAATTTATTAAATAATTATCCACAAAAATATGGCAAAATAGGGAACTAGACTTTTCAAAAAATTCCATCTGAATACTCAGAGATTTATTATTGATTATTGTTAGTAGCTTTCTTCTTTATCTTGTCACCTTTAACCTACTTTCAAATATAAAACAAGTGTGTTTATATATTAATTAATTTATTATTATCCGGTCCAAACAATACCTAGCCTGAAAATTAATTCAAATAAAAAACCCGTTAGGAAATCATAATGGGTTAAAAAGATCAAAAGGTATCTCTGTTCAAATAAAAAGGATCAAGATTAATTTTTCTTTGTTCTTCCAAACCAGCTTCTGACGAAACACTTGCTTCCCCATTTTCTGAAAAAGGATTTTCTCTCATCTCTGCTTCTTCTCGTTGCTTCTTTTGCAAATCAAATTCTACAATAGTCAGTGGTACACATTCGGCCTCCATCCTTGCCAGATCTGCAAAAACTGAATTCTCATCTCTACAAATATCACAAACAGCTTGATCATTATCACCTGGCTCAAAATTTTGTTTGCAACATCTGCATTGCAACATCACAACCTCCTCAAGCTGGTCCGCCATTTTACGGACATAACAATATAGCACAACCGATACAACAAGTCAAAAAAAATTATTTTTAAAAATCAAAAAAATAGTCATAATAAAAATCATAAAAACATAAATATTAGACAAAACAAGTCTCTCTCCTGCTATATATTTATCAAATAACTTTTTTATTCGAGCAATTAAAAAAATTCGACAATAGGGAAGTGTAGGGGATTAAATTATCAACTGCTATCTTCCCTATTCTAAATTATATTTAATATATTTTAATTTTTTTATACAAAATGCTATACTGAATTTAACCATGAAAAAATATCTAATAATTTTTGGCTTGATTATTGTTTTTGCAACAGTCATCTATACTTCCTACTCTCAAAAAAAGCCAAACAAAACAAACTCACAAGAAGCAAGCGGAGCCTTAATTAAACACTTGAAAATTGATTCAGAGATTATTGAACGTGAAACAAAAATACCAATTATTCTCTATCATTACGTCAGAGATATTGCTCCTCAACCTGATAGTCTAGGCTGGGGCCTTTCAATTCCTCCATCTACATTTCAACAACAGATGGATTATTTAGTTAAAGAAAATTATACAACAATTACTCCAAATGATCTTTATCAATATCTAAAATATGGAACGCCATTGCCAGAAAAACCAATAATGCTCACTTTTGATGATGGCTATTTAGATTTTTTTGAAGAAGTTTTTCCAATTCTACGCGACAATCGTTTAACAGCCACTAACTTTATAATTTCGAATTTCTTAGGCCGTGAAAAATATCTTGATTGGTACCATTTAAAATATATGGTAGCATCTGGCAGAGTTTTTATTGGCGGACATACTTTGAATCACATGAAGTTGACAAAAATATCGCCAGAACAGTTAGACCAAGAAATAACCATCAACAAAACTGCTTTAGAAGAAGGATTGGACACAAAAATTGACTATTTCGCCTATCCTTATGGCAGTTATAATGACAATGTTTTGAATGCAATCAAAAAAAATAAATTTAAAGCTGCTTTCACAACTGAAGACAACAATAATCACAAAACCAGCCAATTACTGAAATTACCAAGAATCAAAATCGGCGGTGGAGATACAGTTCAGACTTTTGCTAACAAGATCAAGACTGAATAATAATTATATAGCTCAAAAATAAAATACCGAAATTAATTGGTATTTTTTTATTCCAAATTATATTTTATTTTTTTAAATAATCTTTTATCGCCTGATGCAAAACAGATGCCGCAAAATTAGAACACAACATTTTTTGCGCCGGCATTCCACCTAATGCTTTAACAACATCTAGATCAGTCAATTTCAAAGCCTGATCAAGTGTTTTATTCTTTGCCAAACTTGTCAGCATTGAACTTGAAGCCATACTCGCCACACAACCCAAAGTTTGAAATTTAATATCTTTTATAATATTATTTTCAATTCTTAAAGTTAATTTTATTGTATCGCCACAAATTGATTTAGAATTAGACATCATTGCCATCGCATTATGCTCTTTCACCTCGCCAACATTTCTCGGCTTTTCAAAATGATCTAAAACCAATGATGTATATTTTTCCATAATTTAGTTATTTATAATTATTCACAATTTATAGATTAGCACCATATATTAGCAATTTGCAGATTGGCATAAAATTCGTAGATTGGCATCATAGTTTAAAGTTCCTCGCCTTTCTCGACGCCTCTTCTCTAACTTTTTCCGCATAAGCATAAGGACTCTCTTTTACTTCAGCAATCGACGTCAATCCTTTTTGCTTTGTCAAAACCAAATTTCTTGGCTTTACCGTTGACCCAACTTTTTTTCCAACATCCAATGACAATGCTTTCATCAAATCAACATCATGAGTTGAAATAACTAAGGCTCCTGGAAAATTCTGCATTGCTTTAGTAATTCTTGCTTGCAATTGTCGATCCATATGATTTGTTGGCTCATCCAAAACTAAGACATCAACATTTTCAACAGAGCTAACAGCCAAAAACCAAAGCAATCTTTGTTCTCCGCCAGAAAAAGTGTTCAATTTTCTTTTTAACCAGGATGCTTCAAATTTTTTATTGCCGCCAAAATTTAAATCTCTTGCTTCTTGAGAAAATCTTCCTGGTTGAATTATGCTATGCGGATCAACACTCTCTTTCACCCATCCAAAAAAATCTTCCAAAGTTCCAGATGCAACATCTTCTGGCCAGAATTGCGGCATATACGCAAAATTGACGCCTTTTAACTTGTCAAAACTTTGTAAATCCTTACCACGTCCAGCAACTAAAGCCTCCATCAACTTTGTTTTTCCTGTGCCATTCTCTCCAGACAAAAACACTACCTCGCCAGCCTGAACCGAAGGAAATTTAACTTTCTGCAATGGAGAATCAGGAACAGTCAGCCATTCTGGAGCACTAATTACTGTCTCACCATGCGTCCATTTCTTTTTTCGCCAATCTATATCGCCTGTAATAATTTGAAAATTTTTTCTTGATCTATCCTTCAAATATTTTTCATAAGTCGTAGTTGATTGTCTAACTTCTCTTCCTTTTTCATCAGCTGCAGCTTCAATTACTCCATCGTTTCCTGCACCTCGGAGAAACCAATCAACATGACTAATGCTTGCAATTGAAGTTCCAGATTTTTTATAAACATTAAATAAAGCTGTTAATTTTGCAATACTCACCATATCCAAATGATTTGTTGGCTCATCTAATAACAAAACATCCGGCTCTGATGCTAAAACAGTCAGCAAAACAACTTTAGTTCTCTCTCCACCAGATAATTGACTGACATTTCGATCTAAAAATTCTTCCATATTAAACAATCCAGCAACTTTTGAAATTAATTCTTCAATTCTTCGATGCGCCTCTTCATTTGCTGTATTTTGTTCAAAGAGATCAACATCTTCCCAATTTATTGGCAGTTGTTTTTTAAAATATTTTGCTGATTGATCTAATACATCTCTTGCTTTCATATCGCCAATCTGCCCTAATATTTCCTCTTGATTCAACCTGGCAATTCTTAATTTATCTCTAGAATGCTCTGACTTTCCATAAACCATTCCTCCTGCACCGCCTTTTGTTTCAAAATCAGCATTTCTAATTTCCATTAAAGCATCAAAAATAGTTGTTTTGCCCGAACCATTCGGTCCAATCACAACAACACTTTTGCCTGCTTCCAAAGCAAGACGATCAACTTTCATTGCTGGTTCGCAACGATTTATTTCAGAATTAACTGCTCCAACCATCGCACCCAAACTTCTAGTTTTTTCAACATTGCCCTTTCCGCCTGGCTCCTTATCAACAATATGCAAACCCAAAGCCCTTTTCAATTCTGGATTTATTTCTCCTTCTAAATATTCTTCTATCCCCCCTTCAACTTCTTGCATTGATATTGCCATATTTTTTTTAAAAAATTTTAGAAAATAAACCAATTAAGTTCCGCATTTTCTGCGTTAGCTTCTGCGTCAAGAATTTTGTCACAAAAATTTTTACTTCTGCGTCAAAACAATCTTAACAATTAAAAACATTGGATTGTCTATTTTACTTTCTATAACCTCCGAATATGAATAACCGATAAAAAGAAGCTACCAAAATAAAAATCGCAGTCCCGCATAACACTATTACTGCACCAGATGGCAAATCAAAAACATATGACAAAATCATTCCTGAAATTACTGTAATCTCTCCCAATATAATACTTAAAATAATTAATGATCTAAATGATTTTGAAATAATTTTTGCCGTTGAGGCTGGAATTATTAATAAAGCAGAAACTAAAATAATACCTAATATTTTAACTCCGAGAACAATAGCAACTGCCAAAAATACATTAAATAATATTTCAAATAAAGAAACATTTATGCCAGCCAAATAAGCGCCTTCTTTATCAAAAGCAACTAACGATAATTTTTTGTAAAATATTGCCAAGAAAATTATTACGACAACAGAAATACTAGCCATTATTATCAAATCATTAATACTTACAGCCAAAATATTGCCAAACATAAAACTTATCAAATCTGGCTGATAACCAGACTTGAAGCTCATTAATACAACACCCAAAGCCAAACTTGCAGTAAACAAAATTCCAATGATCGCATCAACTGAAAGCTTGGTCTTTTTTTCCAAAACATAAATTAATAAAGCAATAATTATACTGTAGAATATTGCAATTACTAACGGATTCAAAGATGCCAAAAGACCGATTGCGATTCCAGCTAACGATGCATGCGCAATACCATCACCTAAAAAAGACATTCTTTTTAAAACAGCAAAAACTCCCAAAAAAGCTAAAAGCACTGCTAGAATAATTCCAGCAATCAAAGCTCTCTGCATAAATGGAAATTGTAATATTTCTATCATAAATTTCTAAATTCTAAACTCTAAATCCTAAATAAATCCAAAATTATAATAACAAAAATTTAAAATATCAACGTTAAGTTTTTAATTTTTAAATTTTGCAATTTGAATTTATTTAGAATTTAGTATTTAGAGTTTAGAGTTTTTTAACATTAGTGCTGATGTATCGCCGTATCTTCTCCATACAATCTTTTTACCATTTCCAAATCCAAAATAGTTTTCGGATCACCATAACATATTAATTTTTTATCCAAACAAATCACTCGATGCGCATATTTTGCCACAACATCTAATTCATGAGAAATCATTATAATTGTCATTTTGTATTTTTCATTCAAATAATCCATCAACTCGTAAAAACTTTTCTCTCCTCCAATATCAATACCAGAAGCAGGTTCATCCAAAAATAAAATTTGCGGTTCATTTAAAATTGCCCGAGCAATCAAAACTCTTTGCAATTGTCCGCCTGATAAATGACCTAATAATTTCTTTTTCTTATCTTCCATATTTACCTCCCCAAGCATTTCATCGATTTTTTCAAATGATGTTCCTTTTCTTAAAGAAAATTTCAAAAATTCTTCTACTGTCAAAGGAAAGGTTTTATCAAAACTAAATCTTTGTGGCACATAACCAAGCATTTTCTTTTGTTCCCATATATTTTTACCAAAAATTTCTATCTTTCCGTTTTTCGGCACGATTAGACCCAGCATTGATCGAAGCAACGTAGTTTTACCGCTACCATTTGGACCAATGATTGAAACAAAACAGCCTTTGCTAATTTCTAAATTAATATTTTCAAGCGCCACAAAAGAATCATACTTTATAGTAAGATCAGAAACTTTGATTGCAACAATATCGCTATGCGGACACGTTCGAGTCATACTTTATAAACTTTTGTACAAACGTAACAATGCTACGTCTCTACACTTTATGGACTTCGTTATTTCCAACTTTCCTCCCAAGTATATGGAAGCAAATCTTTTAGTTTTAAAATCTTTTCATCTTTAACAATAATTTCAGTTTCTATATTATCTTTATGAACTTGATGAATTAATTCTCTACATCGTCCACAAGGATACATGATCGTATCATGGCCATACGCCACTAACTTTTTAATTTTGTATTCTCCATTTGTTATCATGTTGGCAATTGCAGCTGTTTCAGCGCAAAAACCTAATCCACAAACAAAATCAATGCAAACGCCAACATAAACATTGCCCTGATCAGTCACCAAAGCGCAACCAACATCACCTGCAATCATATCATTTGCAACTTTTTTTGTATTTATAACCGACTTTGCTTTTTCAATCAATTCTTTATTAGAAATTTCAGTCATTTTTAAATTTTTAATTTATAATTATTTTTGTTATTTCGTTATTTTGTTATTTTTCATTGGCTCAACGCTTCTTTAATAATCTTAGCATTTCCTTCCATATTTTCAATATAACTATTTCCATAATAATTTCCTTCTGCATCCAAAATATATAGTTGCAAACCAGCATCATTCACAAAAGGCTTGATCGTTTCATTTGAAAATTCCGGCTCTGAAAAAATGGCTTTAACATTTTCATTTCTGACCGTATTGCTCAAATCTCGCAAATATTTAGGCGTTGGTTCAGTTCCTGGAAATGGCTCAAATGTCGCGACAATATCTAAATTAAATTCATCTGCAAAATATTCCCAAGCATCGTGAAAAGTCACTAATTTTCTTGATTTTACGTCTTTAAGATCTTTATTAATTTTATTTTTAGAAACATCAAGTTTTTGAAGATAATTATTCAGATTATCTTGATAATATTTTGAATTATTTGGATCAATTCTCTCAAGCTCTTGTTCTATTGTCTTTGATATTTCTTTGGCATTATCTAAAGATAGCCAATAATGAGGATCTTTATTCCCATACTGCGCTTGCCCCTCATCGCCTTTGGCAGTTTTTAAATTAATATTTTTGTCAACCGTAACAACATTTACGTCACCAATCGCCTCTTTAACAGAACTTGCCCAGTTATCAATTCCGTAGCCAATCATAAAAATATCAGAAGCATTTTGTAGTTCTTTTCCTTTTGCAGTTGTTAATTCAAAAGTGTGTGGACTAGCACCAGCTGGTAAGATTTGGATTACGTTAATCTTATCTCCAGCAATATTTTTAATAATATCAAAAAGCGGAAAAATTGTCGCCGCCACTTTTATTTTATTATTCTCCAACTTTTTTGTCTTACAACCAGTCCCCGCTACTACCACAAAAACCAAAAACAAAAACAAAATTAAAGCAGTTTTTTTTCTCATAATAATTTGACTAAAATTTAACAATTCAACAATTGAACAATTGAACAATGAAACAATATATAATTCCACAAAATTATTTCTACCTAGAAACCAAATTTAACAACGACCTATCGATTTAAAGATTCTAATAATTTGTTCAAATCATCAACAGCTTTTTTATTTAATTTATAATAAACATTCTTTCCAACCTTTCTAAAAGAAACTAATCCACTGTCACTCAATACTTTTAAATGATGAGAAACTAAATTCTGCGCTAAATTTAATTTTTCATAAATTTCACAAACACAAAGCTCTTTTTCGCTTAACAATTCCAAAATCCTCAACCTATTTTGATCGCTGATCGCCAAAAAACGCCCATGACAACATAGACCAGTTTTCCTCTTATTTTTACAGTTGCACTTTTTCATATCAATATATATTGATATATTATAATAATAACAAGTCTTTGTCAAATAAAAGTTATTCACAACCCTGCTTGACAAAATATGCTATAATATAAATATTAAAATTTACAAATTTTATTCGTGATATTCGCGGGCAAAGCCATTCGTAAAATTCGTATTATAAATAATTAACACAAAAACATGAAAAGACTCTTAGTCTTGAGCCTCTTTATTGTTGGAGCAGGAATTCTATTCTTTCTCCCAACATTAGCTGATGCTTACAGTGTCGACTACGACACTGCTCCCATCACGCTTTCAGACGGCTCAGCAGCGCCAGTCACGCGCCAATCAACACCATCAAGAGGTGGCACAGAAGTCACTTTTGGCATTGGTTATGACGCTCCTGGCACAACCTACACTGGCATTTTTACAGTCAGTGGCACAGATACAGAACTACTCTATTCTCCAATGCTACTAATTAGCGGCGGGCTCATCCAAAGCTACACTTACAATACCACGACTCATCAAGCAACAATTGTCTGGATTGGCGACCAATTTATTATTCCTGACAACAACCAACTAGCAAATGAATCAGCTTTTGTCTTTATTGCTCCAGGCGAAGATCCAACCCCGCAAAATCCTCAAACTTCCGGACCTCCTGCTTCCATGGCCGGCGGCTATGTCTCCACCAATATCACTGATTGGCAAATCAGCCCTCCAACTTCCAGAGAGCAAATGGGCTTTGGTTTAACCTTAAATGGCCCAGCCGGATTAAAAGGCTACTACACAATTTACATGCCTGGCACAATGCTAACCTTAATGTCAACTATGTCTGGCAAGACCGTTACTCCAGCTGACATGGCTTTGTTTATTGATGGCCAACAATCCACAATCAATAAAACCGTAACTGCTGATAACGGCGTAATTTTTGATATTGATCTGACTTTCACAGCCGGCGACACCAATACCAGTGCTACATCAACAATCAGTAAAACAATTATGGCCCAAGAAAGAGAAAAATTAAGCGCTGCCTTTGTCGAAAATAAAATCAAGAAAAATAAAACCGCCAAACTTTACGGCTGGTTAGCCAAAGGCAAAAAAGGCACAGCAATTAATATTTACTATAAGAAAAAAGGCACTAGTGAATTTACATTCTTAGCCCAAGTAAAAACAAAAAAGAAAAATGGTTATTATGACTACAAATTCAAAGCAATTGAAAAAGGCAAATTCTACTACAAAGCAAAAACTATTAATAATAAAAAGAAAAGTCCGAAAATAAAACTAACTGTAAGATAATTCTAAAATAAAAATCACCTCAAAATTACGGGGTGATTTTTTTACTTTATAAATTTTTTACTTCTTGGAGGTTTTACTTCTTGGAGGTCCAACCTCCCGCTGGAGGTTGGACCTCCTCGCAACTCCTCCTAGCAATTTTTTATCAAAAATCATCCTCTTTCTCTGCTCTTTTAGTTTCTTGCGCCTCTTTTATTACCTCTTTACAATATTGCCCATATTCTTCAACATTCTGAAAATTAGCCAATACGATATCTTTCTTGCACAAAGTCCCATTTCTCTTGCCAATATAATCAAGATAACTCGACCACATCCAACCTTCAGCACTGGCTATTTTATGAACTTCGACATTACAATTGACATATGCGCTTAACCAACACAACTGTGTTTCACTAGTAATATGAATAGACTTAAATTTCCCTTGAAAAAGAGATCCAGACCGCTTATATTTATTATTAAAATACATTGCATATCCCGTCTCTAATTTATGCATAAATTTTGAAATACCCTTCTCCTGCAATTGCTTCAAAATCATATGTTCATGATTATAAACCAAGCTATAACAAATAATATCAACCAGGCCGGAAGCTTTTACTTCAAGATTATTTCTTCTTCTTATCTCTAATTCAAGTAAACTCCCAATCGCTTTCTCAACATTGAATTCTCTCATCGATCTCAAAAATCTAAAATAATCAAAATTATTTCTAAAAATCTCCATCTTTTCAACACCACGATTACATATATGATAATAATGTTCAATTTCTAATGGAACTTTTCTTAGCATTTATTATTAAAAATAAAAAAACCTAAACTGGAGGTCTAAACTGGAGGTCTAACCTCCCGCTGGAGGTTGGACCTCCTCGCGACCTTTTTTCTTCTTATTTTCACAATTGCATTTTTTCATATCAATATATATTGATATATTATAATAATAAATAATACTTGTCAATAAAAAAAACCCAGACAAAAAAGTCTAGGCAATACACAAATGAACTAACTTCTAGTTTCAGACTCAATAACATGCCTACCAAAAGAAGTAAGAGCATCAACACCGCAGTCAGCAGAATCCCAAATGCCTGGCGGTCCAAAAACAGTCACAAATCTATCTACAGGAACTATTGGATACGGCTCATTACCTTCAGAAATTTCATAATCCAAACCAGGTCCGAGTCCATCTTTACGAAAAACAAGAACAACACTCGCTACAGATTCATTACAATTCGCATGCCTTCCTAATGCATCATAAAGTGAAAATATGGTTCCACCCAACACCACATCATTACTCGAAACGATTTCAAAATCTGCTCGAAAATCATCAACACAAATCACTTTTGCTCTCGTACCACGAACAATACATAAACGATCAGACAATACAATATCTCTGACAACAAACACAACATCATCTTTCTTTAATTCACTCGCGTACAACATTGTGTCTCCTCCTTTTTTTGAAAAGAACCTAGCAAAAACAATTATCTAGATATTTTACCTTAATATAAACCAAAAAGTCAATAACACTTTACAACTTTAAAAACTTTATGAACTTTTAACTCGTTTACGATTACTTACCCACTTCACAATCTCTACCCAAACCATCGCCAAAAATCCAACGCCAATAACTAACACCCAATCCCGCGCTCTCAAAGGCACAACTTGCAATGCTTTATTTAAATAAGGCACATAAATTGCCAACAACAACAAAACAAAACCATAGCCTACTCCCCAAAACAGCCATTTGTTAGCAAAAAAGTTCTTCATGCTAAAAATGGAATTGCGCAAATCTTTATAAGAAAAAATATAAATCAAATCAACTGCCGCAATCGTCGCAAAAGCAATTGTCCTCGCCAAATTAATATCGCCAGTTTTGTTATTAAAATACCAGAACAATCCTAAGACAAAACCACCAACAGCCAAACTTATTGTAAAAATCAAAAACTTCATCCATCTATTCAAAATCTGTTCTGACTTTAATTTCTTTGGAACTTCTAACATCAAACCTTTTTCTTTTAGCTCAAAGCTCAAAATTATATCTGGCGGACCATCACAAATTAAGTGCACAAAAAGAATTTGCACAATCAACAAAGGCGCTGGCAATCCTAAAAGCATTGCCCCAAAAATCAAAACAATTTCCACAAAAGAATTAGACAAACAATAACCAATCACTTTTTTCATGTTCGAAAAGATCAATCTTCCTTCTTCACAAGCAGCAACAATAGTTTTAAAATTATTATCCAGTAAAATCAAATCAGCCGCCTCTTTTGCAACTTCGGTTGCTGATCCAACCGCCACGCCAATATCAGCTTTCTTCAAAGCCGGTGCGTCATTCACGCCATCGCCTGTCATTGCCACAACCTCGCCATTATCTTGCAAAGCCTTAACGATTTTTAATTTCTGATGTGGCGTCACTCTAGAAAACAACACAATTTTTTCAATTTTTTCTTTTAATTCTGTTTCCGACATTTTTTCCAAATCCTTGCCTTCCAAAACATTGCCGTCATGAATTTCAAAGCCTAAATTCATCGCCACTCTCTCGGCAGTTTTTCGAAAATCGCCAGTCACAATTTTTACTTTTATGCCTGCTTCTTGGGCTTTCTTAATTACGCCTTTTACTTCAGGTCTGATCGGATCAGACACGCCAATTAATCCTAGCCATTTATAATCATTAGTTCTTTTCAAATCGCCATCTTCCTTTCCTGCTATTCCCAAAATTCTTAAACCGCTCTCTGCAAATTCATCAATCTTGCTTAAAATATTTTTTGTTTCCTCATCAGTTAATTCACAAAAAGACAAAACAAGTTCTGGCGCTCCCATTAACAAAGCCATTTCCTTGCCATTAACATCATTAACCGTCAAACTGTATTTTTTCTCGCTATCAAAAGGCTCTTCGTATAATCTTTTATTCTTATTGAAAATTTCTTGCGGATTAAGATCTTTTTCATCTTTCAAGTAATTCCACAAAGCAATTTCTAAATTGCTTCTCTGGTTATTATCCAAAATCATTGCCAAGTTCGCTTTTTGTTCATCCATAAACCAAGTCTTTGCCACCATCATGTTTCCTGCTGTTAAAGTGCCAGTCTTATCAGTACAAATAACTGAAGTTGATCCTAATGTTTCTATTGATAACAAATTTTTCACTAATCCCTTTTTCTTCAAAATCCGTCTCATGCCTATAGCCAGGATAACAGTTATTACAACTGGCAAACCAGTTGGAATTGCCGCAATTGATAAAATAATTGAAATTCGCAACATCTGCCAAATATCCTGATGATTCAAAACGCCAAACAAAAAAATTATTCCACAAATAGCCAAAACTATAAAAAGTATACTTTTGGAAAACTTTTCCAGCTTTTTCTGCAATGGCGTTTTTGTATCCTCAATTGTTACTAAACTTTTTCCAATTTTACCAATCTCGGTTTCTTTGCCAATTTTTTCTATTTTCATCAAACCTCGACCATAGATAACAGTTGTACCCATAAAAAGTTTTCGTCTTTTGGAATCTACAGTTTTCTCAACTGCTTCCTCCTCGCCAGTCAATATTGCCTCATTGACTAACAAATTTATTCCTTCAACTAAAAACCCATCAGCTGGTATCTTATCTCCAGAATTTAAAACAACAATATCTTCCGGCACAAGATCAGAAGAGCTTATTTCTTGATTCTTTCCATCACGAAATACAACAGCTCTTGGCTTCAAGATTTTTTTTAATTCTTCTAAAGTTTTTTGTGCCTTGTATTCTTGAAAAAAACCCATCGCAACATCCAAAATAACTACTGCGCCTAACAATAAAATATCAATGTATTCTTTCAAAAACAAAGATATCGCAATAACCGCCAAATAAACGTAGATGATTGGACTCTTGAATTGATTGACCAAAATAGAAAACCAAGTAAATTTCTTTTCTGAAGGTAAAACATTTTGACCGCTTTTTTCTTGAATTTTTAAAACTTCTTCTGAAGTTAAACCTATATTTTGCATTTTATTTTAAATTAATCAATTTAGTTTTTTTCTACTTTTTAATTTTGGCAAATAATTTCTGCTCGTCGAAACTTTTTTGCCATCCTTAGCCATCATTTCAAAGGAGGAGACAATTTGTCCCCCAGTAGAAATTAAGCTCCTTATCTCTTTTTTATCAACATCTCAAATGTTCCCAAAACGAGAATACTTTCAGTCGTCCGATTTTTGCGGACAACTGAGAATATCCTTCTTTTAATAGTTTTCTCTTTAAATCACTCCAATACTTTCTAGGTCTTTTAGTACCTATCAAAACCTCTATAACATCATTGACCGAAAACCACCACTCATTTTTATAAATAATTCTTCGAATTTCTTTTTTCCGAAATATAGCAATTTTAGTTATTGTATTTATTTTATCCATATTATAAAAATTAATTTTATTCAGCCCTCAAATAATCAACGGCCTCTTTTATTTTATTATCAAAATCAATATCCATATTCAATACTTTTAATCTATATTTTTCGGATTCTTTTTCAAAATAATTTCCGTATTCACAAATCATCTTTGCAATTTTTTTATAAGTTTCTTCATTTTTAGTTCTCGCAATTATCCAATCATTTGGAGTTGTAGTTTTCTTTATATCACTAACAAATTTTTCCATATCAGATTTTACAAGAAAAATACTCTTTATTTTTCCAGGATATTTTGAATTTAATTTTGAAACTAATTCTGGCTCAACATGATAGCCTTCAACAATAAAATCATTGCCATCAGTAATTTCACATTCAACAAACATATCTATCGCTTTATATACAGTTTTTGCCTGTTGTTGATATGCTTTGATAATTTCTTCTATCGAATACTTAGAATATTTTTCGTCATTATCTTTGCAACGCTGATCGCAAGTGGGAAAACTTTTTGATAAATTTTTATTAGCCAAATACGGCTTAATTACACACTGAAGAGTATCGGTTGAAACCCAAGGAATACCAAACAATTTTGATATTTTTTTTGACAAAGTCGTCTTTCCACATTTTGGAGGACCGCCAATTAAGTAAATCATAATTTATTTTAATAAAACATATTAATATAATTATATCACAAAACTAGCCAACAAAAAACAAGGCATTCAACCTCCTTTTCTCTGCATATTTTTTTAAAATCAATTATATTATATCTTAAATTGTTAACAAACAAAAAAATCTATTCAATAAAATAAAAAATGGTATACTTAACTCAATTCAAAAAAACTATAAAAAATAAAAAAAACAACATGACCAAAAAAATCATCGCATTTATTGCCGGCGCAATAATCTTTTGCGCCGTCAATCCTGCATCTGCCGCTTTGGGAGATTCCAAAACTTACTTTGGCAAGATCTTCTACGGCGATGGCAAAAAAGCATTAAAAGCTTATCTTGATATGTCTCAAGATTTTGTCCAAGATTCCAAAGGCAATTTTTATATTGCTGACACCATGAACAATATTATTCGAAAAATTAATTTCAAAACAAGTAAAGTTACCAAAATTGCCGGCAATGGCGACTATGGCAAAATAAACGGCTCGCCAGATAGAGCAACTTTCGGCTTTCCAGAAGGAATCGCCATTGATGCCCAAAAAAATATTTATGTTGCCGATACAAGCAACAACATAATTAGAAAAATTGACCACGGCACAAATAATGTCAGCACAATTGTTACTGATCTTCGCCAACCAAAAGATGTCATGATCAAAGGCAATGAACTATTTATTGCTGATACCAATAATAATCGTATTCTTAAAACTAATTTTTCCGGTAATAATATGTCAGTTGTTAATAGCGATATTTTGACTCCAAAAAAACTCGCCTGGAACGACAACATGCTTTATATTGCTAGCGAACAATTGAAAGGCGTGATCGGTTTATCTCTAGTTTCCGGACAAAAAATTACCGTTTTCCGAAATGCCAACAATTTCGGCGGCATTCAAGTTTTCGAAAATTCTCTATATGTTGTTGAAAGCGATAATGGAGTTTGGAACAGATTATGGAAAATAAATCTAAGCAATCTAAAAACAAAAAGATTGCACAAAATTTTAGAAACAGAATTATTGAATTATCCATCACAAGTATTAATTAAAGAAGAAAAAGTAAAATTAAAAAACAAAAAAAACAAAATCTTAGTTCCAAAAATATATATTCTTTACAATGGCGGATCAAGTATTTATAAATTTAATAAAAAAGGCGCTAAAAAATCAAAATTAAGAATTGCTGGCAAACATCGCTACGCGCAAGAAATGAAAAAAATTAAAAAGGCCCAAGCTGGCCGGCCAAAAGATATTGCAATTGCTCAAAATAAAATGTATTTTACTGCTAATAATCAAGTCTTCGTTTTTAACTTTCTATCGCAAAAACTGCAACACCTTGCTGGCCATCCAATGGATAGCTATAAAGAAGGAAAAGGAAACAAAGCCCGACTTTCCGACCCAACCAGCATTGCCATAACCAAAGACGGTAAAACTCTTTATGTTGCTGATCGCAATAATAATCGGATCAGAAAAATTGATACTAAAACAGAAAAAACGTCCTACATTACTGGCGCTGGCGAGATCAATTCTTCTAATGAATCAAGAAATGGCTATGCCGAAGGAAAAGCCTGCAAAAATGAAATGCGAAAAGGAATTGCTGGCTGTGCCTATTTTGATCGTCCAACAGGCATTGCTCTTTCTAAAGATGAAAAAACCTTATATATTGCTGACGCTTCCAATAATCGCGTTCGCAAAGTCGATATTGCGACCGGCCAAACTTCGCTGATTGCCGGCTCAGGCAATGAAGGCTATGCTAACGGCTATAATAATCAAGCTCAATTTCGCGGACCTTTTACTATTGCTGTTTCACCTTCTGGAAATACTCTTTACATTGCCGACAAATATAATAGCGCTATCAGAAACATTAATTTAGACACTAATTATGTTTCCACTTTAGCTGGCGGACCAAGCAAAAGCGGTTATTCTGAAGATTATTTAATTTACGCTCGCCTATCCATTCCAGTGTATGTCAAAATTGGACCAGACGGCAATCTCTATTTTACAGAAGCTGGAAATTTAAGATTAAGAATGATCAATTTTGACAATCAAACCACCTCTTTAATTTCTGGTAATGGCAGAAGAGGCTTCCAAAATGGCTCAAAAAATAATACTCGCTTCTCCAACCCCAACGGATTTGATTTTGCCAACAAAAAAATATACCTTGCAGATTATGCCAACGATCTTGTCAGAGAAATATCAAGATAATAATTTTTAAAAATTAGACAACAAAAAACAAGGCATCAAACCTTGTTTTTTGAACTCCCAGGGCGAGATTCGAACTCGCGACCAAGAGATTAACAGTCTCCTGCGCTACCACTGCGCTACCTGGGAACATTATTAATAACTAAATGACTAAATTATAAATAACAAAATTTCTAATTTATAATTCACTTTTGTTATTATGTTATTTAGTTATTTTGTTATTCTAAAAAAGATATCACAAACAACTAATACTCACGGAGCTTCTTAACAAGATCATGAGCCCGAATTTTTTCCAATGCTTTCGCTTCAATCTGCCTAATTCTTTCACGCGTCACGCCGAATTCTCGTCCAACCTCTTCCAAAGTATGTCCAACTCCATCAACCAATCCAAAACGCATCTCAAGAATTTTCTGTTCTCTCGGAGTTAAATATTGAATCGCTTCTTTGATATGATCTTTCAATAATCTCAAAGCTGCCGCTTGATCTGGAGAAACGCTTTTTACATCCTGAATAAAATCCGACAATGTGCTTTCATCATCATCATCGCCGACAGAAGTATCAAGAGAAACAGTATCTTGATTTATTTTAATTATATTTCTAGCCTTGTCAATCTCAATTCCCATTTCAGCGGCAATTTCCTCTGGCAATGGCTCGCGTCCCAATTCCTGAACCAACCTTCTTTCAACTTGAGTAAATTTATTAATCGTTTCAACCATATGCACAGGAATTCTGATTGTTCTAGATTGATCAGCCAAAGCTCTCGTTATTGCTTGTCTAATCCACCAAGTTGCATAAGTTGAAAATTTATAACCTCTGCGATAATCAAATTTTTCAACAGCCTTGAACAAGCCCATATTTCCTTCTTGAATTAAGTCAAGCAAAGTTAAATTTCGGCCAGTATATTTTTTAGCAATTGAAACAACCAATCTCAAGTTAGCTTCAACCAACATTTTAAAAGCCTCTTGATCTCCAGCATCTTTTCTTTTTGCCAAATCAACTTCCTCTACATTTTTTAATAATGGCACCTTGCCAATTTCTCTCAAATACATCTGAATAGAATCAGAAGATAATGCGCTTAAATCAATTTTGGATCCAGCTTTTTCTTTCTTGTCTTCCATTATCAATCTTTCTTCTGGCTCTTTGACTTCAATGCCATTTCTGATAAATTCATCAATCAAATCTTCTAAAACATCAATGTTATCTTCAAGATAAGGAATAGTATAAATTATTTCATACTCAGTTACAAAGCCTTGCTCGCGTCCTTTTCTAATTAAATAATCAATATCTTCTTTTTTGATTTCCTTTTTTTCTATGAACATTCTTTGCGGACGGCTTTTTTTTCTCAAAACAAATTTTCTAAGATGGGATCTTCCTATTTTAGAATTTTTTATATGATATTTACTGCAGACACGGCAATAAAATTCTTTTGAACCTTTCGTTTTTTTAGAAACAAAAGATTTCTTAATTTTTTTATTAGCTTTATTGACCATTTTCTTTACAGTTTTTTTAATAATTTTTTTCTTTTTCTTTTTTGCCATATTTTAGATAATCTCGTTAACTTTATCTAACTTTTGTGACAAAACATTAAACTGCTTGCTCAAATCAGTAACCTTCTCTACATTTTTGCTGACCTCTGCATTGCGCATTTGCGCCTCAATATCCATTAATCTTTTCTTTAAATCATTTTCTGTCAATCTGTTCAGGCATCTATCTACCTCTTTTTTGATTTCAAAAATTTCACCTTTCTCTCGCTGACTTTGCTCCTTTTCAATCCCCAAAACTAGCTCCTTGGCAAATAAAGACAAAACAACTGAATCCTTTTCTAATTCAGAACTAAAGACGTTGAACTCAAATGATTTGTTATCATTATAATATTCTTTTATTCTTTTGTAAAGTGAACTTATTTGATCATTAAATAACCCTAAATCAAAGCTTTCTAGCTTTTTAAAGTTCTCAAAATCAGACATTATCAAGCCAAAAAGACGCTCCTGCAACAATTCAGTTTCGCTTTCTTTGTCCACCGGCTTGTCCGCCGAAGCATTTGCGTAGGTGGAAGCTCCAACCACAGTTGGAGCGAAGGCGGATGCTTTTGCACTTGCCGATCTTCCATAGCCATGTAAAACTCGTGTTTTTCCCATTGCTTCTCGCAAAATATCCTCACCAACCAAAAGCAATCCTGCCAATTTTTGCAAATAATGCGCCTGCTCAACCTTGTCCGGAATTTTTTTAATCTTTGGCAATAAAAACTTTGCCATTATTTTTTTATCTAAAACTTCAGTTAAATTTAATTTTTCTGCATTGCTTTCAAAATAATAATCCATAATTGATTTTGCCGAATTAATTACATCTTTCCATGCCTTAACGCCTTCTGTTTTTATAATATCATCAGGATCTTTCACGTCATTGTTTTTTTTAGGTACTGCCACTTTAATATTCAATCCTGATTCCAATGCCAAATCAATTCCTCTCTGTGTTGCCATATTTCCAGCCAAATCCATATCAAAAGAAAAAACAACATTATTTGTATACCTTTTTATCAAATCAATTTGCATTGAAGTCAAAGCCGTCCCAGAAGATGCCACAACATTTTTAACTCCTGCCTGATGCGATGCAATCACATCCATATTGCCCTCAACTATTACCACCCTATCCTCTCTTCTTATATCTGACTTAGCAAAATTCAATCCATAAATCACTCGGCTCTTATCATAAACCAAGCTTTGCGAAGTATTAATATACTTGCCCATATTTTTTTCTTCTCTCAATTGTCTGGCCGTAAATCCAACCACATTATTCTGTCCATCCCAAATCGGAAACATTAATCTAAATCTAAATCGATCATAATATCTGCCATAATCTTTTGGCACAACCATTCCACTTGCTAAAATTTCATCATCTCTGAATCCACGAGACTTTAAAAACCTAGACAGCATTTCCCAATCATCAGGTGAAAATCCTAATTTAAATTGACTAACAGTTTCTGATTTTAATTTCCTTGTCGCAATATAATCCCTAGCAATTTGTCCGCTTTTACTTTTTAATAATGCTAAATTATAATATTCCGCTGATAATTTTAAAATTTCTAAAACTCTTGCTCGCTTAGAATAAAATTCTGGCTGTTCGCGTTTCAATTCCACGCCAGCTTTAACCGCCAAAATTCTTAATGCATCAACAAATTCCAATCCTTCCATTTTCATCACAAAAGAAAAAACATCGCCGCCCTCTCCACAATTACCAACTGTAAAATTTGTTGTTGTATAAGAATGATCATCTTTTACCATCAAATTATAAACAGTTCCAGAAAATTTTCTTTTCACAATTTTTCTTATTGGCAAAATCCAATATTTAATTTTATCAAATCTATAAAAATCAGCATAATGCCCTAAAATATTTTCCTGCCAGCTTAGAGTGTAAGATTTTTTATGACGAACCCCTTTCTTGTCAACTTTTTCATCAGCAATAAACAAAGTTGGCATTAAATTTAAACGCAACAAAATCTCTTTCATCTGATCTGTCAAAGTTCTAGAAATTACCGTAATTGCTCTATATTTTCTTTTACTATCATTCACAAACCCTTGATAACCATCCCCTCGATGAATCGCCTCTAACAAAATTCTTTGTTTTCTAGCAAGTAAATTCACAAATTCAAATGGTATATGTTTATTCAAAGCACCCTTTCCACACAAATTTTCAAAAATATTCGCCAAATTAGAATTGCAACAAGTTATCTCTAAGCCTGTTTTTTCAGTATTTTTTCTTCGATAAATACTTGCTTTTAATTTAAAAACTTTAAAAAGCAATTTTACAATATCATTAGCAAAAATTTCTTCATGATTGCCAAGACTAAATCTGATATATGCTCGATGACTACTGCCCTCAGCAATCCAATAGCCTAATAACTTTAATAAATCAGAATTAACAGTTAAGTAATCAGGCAATTTTCTAATCTCCTTGCCATGAATTGGTTTTTTCTTAGTCAAATATTTTTTTAAATTTATTTTTTTTATATCAACAACTTTTTCATCGATTGGATAAAGCAAATAATCATTCTGCTTCAATTCTCCTGCTAATATTTTTTTAATTTTATAATCCTTAAAATATTTAGTCGGACAATTCTGCGTACATCGTAGTTGGCAAATCCTTGATTCTCTATTTTTTTGTTTACAATTTATTGTTTTTATTACAAAAACTTTATGATCAGAAGTCAGAGAAACAACTTCATTCAATTTTCGCGTTATAACATCAACCATAAGTCCCTTATAATCTCTTTTAAATAACTTAATTACCGGCTTATATCGACTTTTATGCGTCAAGACTAAATCACCAATTTTCAATCGATCAATTGCCTTGTTGCCTTCTACCGTTCTAATGATTGCACCCTTGGGAAAACATCCAAAACATTTAAAAATCTGCTTATCTTTGGATACAAAAAGAGACGGCGTTTTTTCATTATGAAAAGGACACCTTGCTTTAAAATTATTAACACCAGCAGGTGTTAGTTGAATATATTCTGAAATCAAATCCACAATATCCAACCGCTCTTTTATTTCTTCAGATGGCTTTCCTATCATAAAAATACTTTTTAATTTTTACTTGTAACTTTTACCTTTTTACTTTTGACTTTTTACTTTTCTAAAACGGACTTACAATTTTCCTAATACTCGGATTCGTTACTTGCGTATAAATTTGCGTTGTTCGAATATTTTGATGTCCTAGCAATTCTTGAATATAGCGAATATCAGTGCCATTCTCTAACAAGTGCGTTGCAAAACTATGGCGCAAAGAATGAAAAGTCACAGGTTTTTTAACCCCTGATTTTTCTAAACATTTGCTAAATACTTTTTGAACTGTTGTTACAGTCAACTTGCCACCTCGTTCACTTTCAAAAACATAATCAAAACTATGCTTGCCATTTATCATTTCACTCAAATCTGATATAATTCTTTTAGAAAGCACTGTTAATCTATCCTTTTTTCCTTTCCCCTGTCGAACTATCAATGTCAAAGCATCTATATCAATATCTTGAACCTTGAGACTGACAACCTCACTAACACGCAAACCACCAGCATACGCCAATGCAATAATTAATTTATGTTTTCTATTATTTGTCTGCTCAATAATTCTTTCAATCTCTGATTTCAACAATACCACTGGCAAACGTTTAGAACGCTTAGGATGTCGCATTTTTTTATAATCAGGATCCTTGTATATGCGAGTATAAAGAAAATTAATCGCATTCACCGCCAAAGCAATGGACTGACTTGATAAACCTTTTTTCTGTTTCTGGCTCAAAAAATCCTTTATCGAATTCTCATCTAAATTCCTCAATGGCTTTTTTACAAATCTATACAATTCCGCAATATTTCGTTGATAAGCATCAATTGTCTTTTGGCTGTAATTTAGGATTTCCATGTCCCGCTTCATAATTTCTATTAAACTAGGCATAAATAAAAAATTACTTTTTACAACAATAATATAGCACAATTATACAAAATTTAGCATACTATTTGTAAACATTATAGATATAAACGAGTTATCGGAAATAAATTATTTTCATTTTTCGATTTTTTTGATAATTGAGGGGCGAATTTTGATAATTATTTGATTAGGGGAAATATGATGTCCCGCCCGTATACTCGGGCGGGACGATTTTTTATTTTTTTCTTTTGACTTCAATACCTTGCTTCCACGCCAACTCAAACAAACCTTTTAAAATATTTGACAATGCTTGGCTTTCAATCACCACCCCCATTATGTTTGGCTTTTTCAGCAAGGCCATTACAACTTTATTTTCATAAACATTTATTTCGCCACCGAATTCTCTAATTCCTGGTAAATCTTCGGGCTTTATCCAACGACAGTTTGTATATTTGAACGAACCCCGATAGTCATCCATCCACTCCCTACCTTGTGGCGTGTCATACATAAGTATTCTTTCTTTTACTTTCCGCGCACTTCTTTCTCGGTTATATTCTCTACCCCAACTTTGAAATTCAGGAATATCCCAACCCTCGATGTCCAAAATAGAAAAAATTTCCTCTTTTGACTCAAGTGTTTGGATGAAAATTGACTTTACTCCTTCTATGCCTTCCAGATATTTAATAGTAGGTTTATCGGCAAGTTTATACAAAGATACTAAATCAGGTAATCTGTCTTCTGCTTCTTTAAGACGTCTTTCCCATTGATTTTTTCTGTTTTGGATAAACTGCACTAAGCGTCTCGGGTGTTCTGCTACAAAACGAATTTTTGCACCCTCCCCCGATACACGATTGACAAATCCATACACACTTAACTTTTCTAAAATTTGATAGCCGAATGTTCGGGTAATTCCCGCTTTTCTTGTTATTTGGCTAACAGTAGACGGCCCAAGTTCCAAAAGGGCTTGATATACATTCGCCTCGTTTTCATCAAGTCCGAGATCTTTGATTAAGTTTTCCATAGGTTTGGTGGCTAAATATCCAAGATAGATTTTTCTATCCTATCACAACAGCTAAATTGTGTCAATAATTACTTACATTTTGTAATTTATCTCATTATTTTGCTTTATTTTAGCATATTTTATCATTATTTACTGACATATAGTATTTACAAGTATTATATACATGATAGATTAAATTGTCTAACTCCGCGACGGGTGCGGGGAAAGACAAACACAAAAGGAGAGTGAAAATGTCGCAAACACTCAAAAGAGCAATCGCGGACAACAAGATCGTGCTCCAGCTCAACAGGAACTCGCACATCATCGCCCAACTCGCCAGTGAGGGTCAATACCATGGCGTAGACAGGGACATCACCGACAACAACTTCCCGACCGAGCGGCAGGGTGTCGAGACGGTGATGTTCTGCATCGTCTCCGGCAAGCTGTTCAAGCGTGCAGACGGGATCGTCTACCGTGCGGACGTGGAAGCCGCTTTTCGTGAGGTTGGCGTGCGTCTCTGCGACCCCGCAGAAGCTCTCTTGCCCCCTGCAAAAGACCATAATTTGGGACTGAATGATGCCCCGTATATGGCCTTCATTGGGGGTTCGAGGAGCAGCTTCTTTATCAGTGGAGGTCCTACGCGCGGCCTCAAGCAATACGCCGACGATGATCGTTGCGGTCCTCACTGCGTACTCGTCGGTGTTTGCGAGAAATAGGGAGGGCTAAGCCAGCGGGAAATTCGAGCAATCGAAAATTACCGCTGGCCTTCTTCATTTTAAACGAAGTGATTGGCGGGGGCGCAATTCACCCCTTTTATTCCCCTCTTGCGCCCCCGCCAAACGGAATCAAAATTCGCCCTTGAATAGTTGAAAAAAATCGAAAAATGAAAATAATTTACATCCGATAACACCGAGTATGCGGTTCAGAAAATAGCGATAATTTTTATATTTTCAAAGGTATCGCTATTTTCCTCTCCCAAACCGCGCTTCTTGAAATCGAGTGTCTGAAGTGCTAAAATAGTATTATCTGAAAGCGTAAGTTTGTACTGAAAACAATAGCGCGGCTTCGCATACTCGGGAACGTTATCGGAAATTTTGCTCACTCACTTAATTTTAAAAATATGACCTGTCCGTTTTGTGATCCAAAAATAATCGAAGCGCAATCATTGTATGAAAATGAAAATGTTCGTGTTATTCATAATTTTCGTCCTGCAAATAAAGGACAATGTATTGTGGTGCCAAAACGACATGTGACAAATATTCGCGAACTAACCAAAGATGAATTGATTGACCTCATTACTACAGTTCAAATGGTTTCTAAAAAATATGAAGAATATTTGAAGCCAACTGGTTTTAATTATGGTTTCAATGAAGGTCAATATGCAGGACAGATGGTCGAACATTTCCATTTTCACGTAATGCCTCGCACGGATGGTGATAAAAGTAGGCTTCCTGAATATCATCTTTTTCATAGGGATCCCAAAACTAAACAGGACTTGTCGTTTGATGAACTAAAACCTTATGTGGATGAAATTAGGGAATTATTCCAATAAAACCGTGAGTAAAACATCCGATAACAAAGAATATCTGGCTCAAAAATTTCTCACTTTTATATTCCTTACATTAATGAAAAAGAAATTTTCTCGACCCAAATTCATTTCCGCTATGCTACAATGAACTTCAGATATTCTTAACGTTAAGCGACATTTATTTTTTCAAATTGCTTTTCGTGAAAGTTTTGTAAAATAAAAAAGCACTCGGTAGAGTGAATGAAGTTTGCCCGCCCGTGCCCACCAACGCTTGGTCAGTGGACACGGACGGGCGCGCGGTTTGATGTTCGTCAGCGAGTCGTCTCGTAGACGATCGTGAGGGTGACGCTGAAGTAGGTCGAGCTCGCCATCCCGGGCGACGTGTTCGTGCTCTGAACGACCTGCAGAACCTTGATGCTCTGTCCGCTGAGCCACGCGTTGACGCGCTCCTCGAGCACGTCGCCCACGCTCCGGCTTCGCTTCACACACTCGTCGTCGCCGTTCCCCACCTCGAACACCTTGATCTTGGTCTCGTTCTTGACCATCCTGCACCTCCTTAAAAGTGCGGTTTCGCGCCCCTTGTGAGGCACGGTCCAAAGGACATTGCACATTACCACGAGGGCGGGCAAACTGTCAAGTAGCGAAAGCTGGTGTGAAAAGCAATTTGAAAAAATAAACGCAAGGGGACGCTACGCTTTCATTTTGGCATTTTCTTGATAAACTATAATAAGGAAGCCAAAATGAACCCTCGCCTAACAGCACGATATGCGGTTCAGGCCTCGGCTCGGCCTTCACCTACATTGTTACTCCCTGCGGTCGTAACAACGTCGCATATCGGCAGACGTTAGGCGAAATTTCGCTTTTAAGCAATAATTTTTAAATCTATGGAAAACTTCATCAAAATCCAAGACAAAAATTTGTTTTTGCTCAATAAGGAATTATTGGGTTTAGGCGAGGCCCAGCTTTGGATCGGACCAAACCCCGATGGCCCGATAGATAACAATGACCAGCGTGTATTACAGGAGCGAGTAAAAGAAGAATCTGAAAAAAATAAACCAGGCCATCGTATTTCTGGAATTGAAGCTGTTAATCTGACAGAAAGCAAAAATTTTCCAGGATGGTTTGAAGTTGACACGTCAGATTGGCAATCCGGCATATACAGGTTTAATATACACAGCAGGCCATATATCCAGGCGCCAAACGGAACAGAGTTGCGTCCGATTCGCGATGGGCAATATTCATGGCCAAACTTTTCTGATGAATTTTTGCTTAATCTGCCAGATGAGCAAAAACAATTTTTGTATCTTGAAAAAAATAAGGCTGGATTTTGCATGCGTATAGAAATTTTAGAAAGCCAGGAAATAAAATCAGCTGGTGATGGGCTTAATTGGATTATGAGGTGGCCTGAAATAAAAAAAGAAGTTGAAGCACATTATAACGAGAAAATGAAATTAGCAGGAAAAACGAAATAAAATTATTGCTTAAAAGCGAAACTCAAGGGGTCGCTGCGCTTTCTTTTGCCCTTTTATCTGATATAATTACATTAAGGTAGAGCAAAAGAACCCTCGCCTAACACCGAATATCGGGAAAATTGCTCAGCTCGCAATTTTCGCAAATTGCCTTCGCTACGCTTCGACAACTTCCGATATTCGGATACGTTGTGCAACATACAAAACTTTGCTAAAAATATGAATAATAAGTTATCTAAAAATATATTTATAATTTTACGTGGTCCATCTGCTGCAGGAAAAACAACTGTTGCTAAAAATTTATTTAAAAAAGCAAAAAGCAAAACCGCACTCATTCACCAAGATTATTATCGATTCATTTTTAAACCCGCTGGAGGTGGAAGTAAATCAAACGCTAATGTTATCCATAAAATGATTGAACATAATACAGCTATTGCCCTACAAGCTGGGTATAATGTTATTTTAGAGGGCATTCTTTCAGTAAAGTCCTATCAATCAATTATCGAAAGATTGATCACAGTACATAGTGGTAAAAGTTATATTTTTTATTTTGATGTGAGTTTTGAAGAAACAGTAAAGAGGCATCAAAAAAAAGAAGCAAATTTTGAGTATGGTCAGGACGAAATAAGGCAGTGGTTTCCTGCAGCACATAAATCAGGTCATGAATTAGAAACTATACTACCGGAATCATATTCCGAAGATCAGATAGTTGAAAAAATTATAAATATAACCAAATTTGAAATTGAATAAATTGATGCAAAGTTTTGTACGATCGCACAACAGCGAATAACCGCAATTGTTTACTGCGTAAAGCAACTGCGTTTTATTCGCGACCGTTGTACGAAATTAAATAATTTTTTCAAATATGAGAGAAAACAAAATTACAGTTGTCATAGATAAACCGATTGATAAAGTATTTGAGTTTACAACAAATCCCCAAAATACTCACTTATGGATTCCTTCCATTTCAGTAGAGGTTGCTGATGAATATCCTCCAAAAATAAATACGAGATATAAAAATCGCGGAGAAAGTGATAATTGGGATGAATATAAAGTCGTAGACATTAAAAAAAATGAGGTATTTATTTTGTCGGATTTAGATGAAAATTATTTTGTAAAATATACTTATCGCAAATTAGACGATAATAAAACTGAAATGGAATATTTTGAATGGATGACTAACGGTGAATTAAGTAAACCATTTACGGAAAGTATTTTGGGAAATTTGAAAAAAATTATTTAACATCGCACAACAACGTATCTCTGGTTATGCCCGCACGAGGTGAACTTCACCCATATCCGCCTACGCTAACGCTTCGACGGACATCAGATATATGCTTCCGTTATGCGAAATTCCAAAACAAAACTTAATTAATATTTTTTATAATTATGAACGAAAATATTGTAAATAAAATTGGATGGTTTGCTTCTTTAATGGCTGTTACCATGTATTTTTCGTATATAGATCAAATTAGATTAAATATCTCTGGTCAAACAGGATCAATAGTTCTGCCAATCATAACAACAATAAACTGTATTGCCTGGACATCATATGGTACATTCAAAACAAAAAAAGACTGGCCTATTATAATTGCCAATGTTCCAGGTATTATTTTAGGAATTGCTACAGCCATCACAGCCTTAATATAATAAATTTTAAAATCATATTCTCTACAAATATAAAAAACTAGTTATTTCTTTAATAGCATTGTTTTTCATAGCAAGTATTTTTATAATTTTTTATTTCAAGACAAATAATGAAGTTACAAATAGAATCACTCCAGCCTTTATCAAAGATGGCGAGCTGCAATTTTTAAGAAGAGATAATAGCCTGATTACAACAATCAATATCGAAATTGCTAATAATGATCAAAACAGAACTCAAGGATTAATGTGGCGGAAATCATTGCCAGAAAATTCCGGCATGCTATTTATTTTTGATGCAGAAAAACAATTATCTTTCTGGATGAAAAATACTTTAATTCCTCTTGATATTATCTATGTCAACAAGCTTGAAGAAATAATCGCTATTCACAACAATACTGTTCCGCTCAGCGAAATATCAATTCCATCAAAAATACCTGCTCAATTTGTTGTTGAAGTTAATGCTGGATTCTGCAATAATAATATGATTAATATTAATGACAAAATTAAATTTGAAAAATTATGAATGAAAAGTTGACTGATCTAATTGAATATCCAAAAAAAGGAATCTTAAGCAAGGATATTGTAAAAAATAGTAAATTAAATATTACCTTATTTTGCATGGCAAAAGATACAGAGATATCAAATCATACATCAACAAAACAAGGATTTGTTTATGTTATTGAAGGAGATGGTATTTTCAATCTTGAAGAAAAAGAAATAAAAATGTTACCAGGAGTATTTATTTATTTGGAAAAAAATGTAATTCATTCTCTAAAAGCCAATAAAAATACTAGCTTTATTCTTACATTGACCAATAATTAGATGAAAAAATCAAGTTTCTCATTCAAAAAAGATAAATACAAATCAGCACGTGGTGGTCATTCAAGACTGTTAAATATTTTATGCCGAAAATGTGAAAATATAGTTGCTATTTATCAAAAAGATGGACCAGGTAATTTACGTAGAATGTATTTAGATCGAATTTTTGCGCCACAGGAGCTGACAAATTTACAAACATTAGATCTAAAAAAAATTCCTGTTTTAAAATGCAAAAAATGCAACGAAATTCTTGGCACGCCTTATATTTACGTTAAAGAAAATAAAAAAACTTTTCGTCTTTATCAAGATGCAGTTATCAAAAAAATAAGAAAATTAACCAAGCAAAAATGAAAAAATTTAGTCTAGAAAATAAAAAATTTATTCCTGCTAGCCACGAAAACACTCAAAATCCTGGCGTATTAAAAAAAATCATTTTCACAATTGACGACCTTAAAATTAAAGGGACTATTCAAATGATCAATTGGGCAAAAATGAAACCAAATAAAAGCTTTGCTCAACATTATCATGAGAATATGAACGAAATCTTTATTATCATATCTGGAAAAGCAGAAATTGAAATCGATGAAGAAAGAACAACATTAAAAGCTACCGATACTGTTTACATCCCATCCCAAGCCAAGCATAGAATGAGAAATATTGGTTCCAAAGATGTTGAGTATCTAGCAATTGGCATAATCAAGAAAGCTGGTGGTAAAACAATAGTTGTCGAAAAATAAATGAAATCAAAAAACAAAAAAAATCCCTCGTCCTCCGAAATCTCAAGACAAAGGAGGATTCAAACAATTTTTGTCATTCCTCTCTACACAATTCTAGGCGGACTTTTAGGCTATTTTCTATCTTGGCTGATTGCCTTGATCTTTTTTCCTGACACACAAAATAATCTCAACTATCTTTACGCTGTAATTTTATTTATAATTATCGGCATAATTTTAGGAATGATAATTGGCATCAAACGCAGCAGAACTTAATTAGCGATTTCACAAAATTTATCATATGATTAATAACAATTTAACAAAAAGAATATGAAAGGATTCAACGCCAACATTGAGCAAGAAACTTTACAAAACACCAACTTTCGCAAAGTGCTTTACACCAGCAAACATAGCCAATTAGTTTTAATGAGTTTAAAACCAAAAGAAGAAATCGGCATGGAAGTTCATAATGAAAATGACCAATTTTTCCGTTTTGAAAAAGGCCAAGGCAAATGTATTATTGATGGCAATGAATATGAATTAAAAGACGGATCAGTTATCATTGTCCCTTCCGGCGCACAACACAATATCATCAATACTTCAGACACAGAAGATCTAAAACTTTACACAATTTATTCGCCTGCTCATCATCAAGATGGCGTTGTTAGAGCAACAAAAGAAGACGCAATAAAAGATTCACCAGAATTTGACAACAAAACAACAGAATAAGATTTTTTAATAAAACAAATTGATAATTTTTCTAAAAATTTTTCATAGTTTTGTCTGGCTTCTTGTTGCCTGCTCTATTTTTTATATTCTTTATGCAAGAATTGCTAACAAAATTAATTATTGGCTGATAATTCCGTTTTTTATTGTTATCAGCGAAGGAATTATTTTAATTGCTAATCATTGGAATTGTCCGCTAACTAAAATTGCCAAAAAATATTCAAAAAGCAAAAAAGATTATTTTGAAAATAATTTTCCTGATTGGTTCATTAAGCATCATCGTAAAATATTAATTATAATATTTATCATCGGATCATTTCTGGTTTTTCTAGACTTGCTAAAAAAATAATTGCAAATTTCAGAATTGATGGCAAAATTTCAGATTGAAAAAATACTGGGCTAATCAAAAAAGACGCCCAATGTCAATAAAAAATCGTAACCAATGTTACGATATCAACATAAAGAACTATTAGGCTTCAGCTTTTGCCCGGCGAATTACTTGAATCTTAGAAACCATAAATCTAATTACTGCATTTTCAGTATCACCGATCCAAAAAATCAGATCTCGACCGATAGTCAAATTTCCTAAAGTAATAGAAGTAATGCCCAAGAACGATTCAGGATTATAAGTACACGAACCGCCTATCAATACATCCGTTCTTCGAGTCCTATTTTCCGGCAGTACAGTCAAAGCCTTAGCCATATCCTTATTTGTATATCCAGTCGCCGGAGAGACAATAATAAAGTTTGCCAATCCTTCTGCCTTACTCCCATATGTCACCAATAGCTTGTCACCCATTTCCAACTTGGTCAGATCTAAAGTAAAATTCGGATCACTCGCCAACATACTAATCTTGCTTGGATCCTGATCCCATCTTACCCATTGTCCGCTCATTGTTTTCCCCTCCTTTGTCCGCCAGAACGTAAGCAAAGTCAGATTGTTTTGATAAGGTGCAATACCAAAAATTATATATAAAAATACAATAAAGTCAATACCTTTTAAATTATAAATTATGTGTTTTAGTCCAAAAATATCTTTAGCAACTGCCCTGATTGAATTCGGTGCCGGTATTTTTATATTTCTAAAATCAAAAAAACCAGCTATTGCCAAATTGTTAGCTATCTTTATAATCTTGCTTGGACTTTATCAATTCACTCAATTCATGCTTTGCGAAACTACAAATCCAAATCTTTGGGGCACAATAGCTTTTACTATCTACACATTTTTACCGCCATTAGGCATTCACTTTATCCTAAAATATGCTAATAAAAAAATAAACAAACTTGTTTATCTAGTTTATCTGCCAGCAATAATTTTTTCATTTATAGCAATTTTTACCAAAGATTTTATTATCTTGGGAAAATGCTCAACAATCTTTGTTATTCTGAACAATCATTTTACACAACTAGATACCCATTTTATTCCAACTGTTCTTTACTGTTTTTACTACCTTACCTACATCATTTCCATTTGCATTATTCTGTTATTTGATATTAAATCAGAAAAAAACAAAATTAGAAAAAAAATATATATAATTATTTTAATGGCTGATCTTTTAAGCTTATTACCAGCTTTATTGCTAATTACTATTTTACCTTCTTTGAGCGTAATGTTCCCTTCAATTTATTGCCAATTCGCCTTAATTTGCGCCATTTTAGCTCTAATTGCTGTTTATCTAGACAACAAATATCTAGAACAATAAAAAAACCGCTCAACAAACTGAACGGCTACAAAAGATCATTTCAATCATCCCACAAATGAGGAGATGGACATCTCAAATTTGGACATCTATTTTTTTTCAGAAAGACTTCTCTCTTGGCAACACAACCGCATTCCCAACAATAATCCATATCGTCAGGACAAATATTTCCAGTATCGCCACTTCTCAAAATAATTTTCTTTCCTGAAGAATCCAAATCTCCGCGCTTTGAAACAGGACCAGGTGCTTTTGGCATTTTCCCCTCCGTTTTTTGTCCGAAAAAGTGCTATCTCAAAACATTATACTGTACACCACATTTTAAATTATGTCAAAAAAAACCAAAGATCTGCTCTTTGGTTTTAAAATCTAATTTCTATAATTATTTAATTAGCAAAATAATTATTAAGCAAATTTACTAAAGTGTTTCCAACTCTTTTTCCAGATAACACATTTGGATGGCCATCATTAGGATCAACAACATATTTTCCTGCCAAATATCCATTATTATTCATTAATTTTTTGTGTAATCTGTATGGTAATAAATTATTTCTGCCTGAATTTTCATGATATTTTGTAACATATTTGCCTGCCAACCAAGTGTCAAATTCAATTGCCCTGCTCGCCTCTTTAGCATTTGTCATTGCTTTTGGCAATGGCGGAGTTGACATTGGAACAAACAATTTATCAGGATGGCTTTTATAAATCGTAAATAATTCTTTATACCAAGTTTTGTACTGGCTCAACATTGATTTGGAAGTTATAGAGCTTGCAGGATAACAAGATTTAAAAATAATTATATCAGCATTTCCAAATGTCGCCCAAGAGCTAGGATCTGTAAAAAGTGAATAAAAATCACCAGGATCTGTATTGCCATCCCACCATGGCGCCTTACCAGAATAGCCGTTGCTTTTTAATGCAGATTTCATGCCATTGTCCCAATAGATTTGGCCAGTAGAATGATGCACAAAGAATACTCTTTTATTTGCGAAGGATGTAGCTGCCGAAACTGGCATTGCCAGCAACATTACCAAAGCAACAAAAAAACAACCCATTGTTGCTCCAAAAAATTTCCCTCTCATATTTTTTTATTTAATTATTCTAATCTAACAATATTATACCACAAAAAAGATAATCAATATCCAGCTTTTACTCTAATGTTCCGAAGGTCCGAAGATCCAACGTTCTGAAGCTCCAAAATCAAAAAGACCCAAATAGGGTCGAAAAAGAACAAAACTAATTTCCCCACGACGATTCGGAATAGCTACCTTCTCCATATTCAACAACTACAAAACATTTCAATCCAGAACAACCTGACAAAACAGAATATCCATTTATTTTTCCTGAACATTCTTTGCATATTCTTCCGTCTGCCATTCCAGTTGGCAAAAATCCTTCAAAGGGCAATTCTCTACCGCAATGCGTCAAAAACCTTGAACCTGCAACAGGCAAGCTTTGAGCGAACAACAAATGCATTACTCTTATTATCTGCATTTCATCCCCCCTCTCGAAAGTTTGGTTTTTGTTTTTGAAATTCTGAGATAAGCAATGATATTCTATCATACTTCATAAGAAAAGTAATCCACAGGGTTGTAAGTTTATTATTTTAGGGTTAAACTAATATAATATTTACTTTTATGAACGAAAAATATAGCTTTCAAATTTGCCAAAAAATTATTGTCTTTTCAAAAGATCGAAGAAGAGTTTTATTATGCCAAAGAAAAGGAGAAGCTGATTTTAATGACCTCTATTCTTTCATTGGCGGAAAAATGGAAACAACTGATCAAAAATTTTTTAAAGGTTTAAAAAAAGAAGAATTAGAAGGCTTAAGAAGAGAAAAAAATGAAGAAGTCGGCAAAGATTTCAAAATAAAGATTTATCAAAAGTTAACAACAAATTATTTTTATATAAAAAAAGATGGCAATCACATGATTCTTCCTCATTATTATGCTATTTATAAAAATGGGAAAATAGAATTAAGTAACGAATATTCAAATCATAAATGGGTTGAAATTAATAAAATCAGCTCCTTCAAACCAATGATAAAAAACGTTCCTGAAGTTATAAAGCTTTTCAAAAAAATGGAAAAGATAATTGATCAAAAAGATTTTGTAATAATCTAATATTATGAAATATAATAAGTTAGTTCGCGACAAAATACCACAAATTATAAAAAAAGATAATTTAATTCCAATTACGCACATTGCTAAACAAAAAGAATATAATCAAAAATTAGTTGAAAAATTGCAAGAAGAAGTTGATGAATTCAAGAAAAATAATAATGTTGAAGAGCTAGCTGATATTCTTGAAGTGATTTATGCAATTAGTACGGCTAAAAAAATTACAAAAAGAAAACTAGAGAATATTCGTATCAAAAAAGCATTGCAACGAGGCAGCTTTAAGAAAAAAATTATTTTAGAAGAAACAAAACAGATTTGATTATCTACTTTCAAAAGATTATAATATAAGTAGGATAATTTTCTTTCTTATTGCAATTTTTCAAAAATAAAATTTAAAATTTAGAATTCACACTTCACAATTCTAATTACTAAAACAAATATAAATAAATTATGCAACTAAAACCAAAACATGGACGTCGTCCAAAAATAAATCTAATTGATTATAGCAAAACCAGTTATCAAGAAAAAACAATCAAATCAATCACTGAATGTTTTGCATACAAGAATAAACCAACAGTCACTTGGATTAACATTGATGGACTGCAACAAAGACAAGCCTTAGAACAGCTTGGCAAATGTTATGGCTTGCATCCGCTTGTAATTGAAGACATTTACCACACCAGACAGCGTCCAAAAATTGAAGATTATGGTGACTATATTTATATTGTTTTAAGAATGGTTTACTACCAAAACAACAATATCAATCAATTAGCTTCAGAACAAATCAGTCTTATTCTAAGCTCAGGATTTGTTGTCTCATTTCAAGAAGGAATAAAAGGCGATGTTTTTAATCCTGTCCGCAGTCAAATCAAAACAGGCAAAAATAAAATTTCTAAATTAGGCACTGATTATTTATGCTACTCGCTGATTGATGCAATAGTTGACAACTATTTTACAGTCATCGAAAAATTAGGCGATAAAATCGAAGACGTTGAAGAAGAATTGTTGCACGATCCAGATTCCAGCACGCTTCAAGATATTAACAATCTCAAGAGAATAATAATTGATCTAAGAAGATCTATCTGGCCTTTGCGTGAAGTAATCAATAGAATGCAACGAGAAGAATCGCCTTTGATTAATGAAAATACAAAAATTTATTTGAGAGATATCTATGATCACACAGTTTTAGTAATTGAAAATGTTGAAACTTTACGCGATATTTTGGCTGGCATGATTGAAATTTATCTATCTACAATCAGCAACAAAATGAATGAAATCATGAAAGTCCTGACAATGATTGCCACAATTTTCATTCCTTTAACTTTTATTGTCGGACTTTATGGAATGAATTTCGAATTCATGCCGGAACTTCAATCCCGTTGGGGCTATCCAGCAGTTTTATTGATAATGTTTGGAGTAGCAGTTACAATGATGATTTATTTCAGAAAGAAAAAATGGTTATAATCTAAATTCTAATTAAAATTTTTACTAAAATGAATTCAAAAAATCTACGCAAAGGAATCGACTTTATTGGCATAGGGTCAGGCGCAATGATTTTTAATAATATCGGCCAAGTATTTTTGGCCCAAAGAGGCAAAAAAGCCAGAAATGAAAAAGGATGTTGGGATTTTCCAGGCGGATCAGTTGAATTTAACGAAAAATGTGAAGATGCAGTAATCAGAGAAATTAAAGAAGAATATGGTTTTAATATAAAAATTTTGGAATTACTAGAAGTTGTCAATCATATTATTCCAAACGAAAAACAACATTGGGTCTCGCCTACTTTTATTGCCAAATACAAATCAGGCCAGCCAAAAATATTAGAGCCAGAAAAATGTTATCAAATAAAATGGATTAATTTAAAAGAAATTAATCCAAGAACATTGACTATTGCCAGCCAATCAGATTTGAAAATTTATATTAAAAAATTCGGCTACAAAATTCCAAATCAAATCAAAATAGATTATTATGCCTCAAATCAAATTAGACCTATACCAGCATTTTAAAGGTGAAAAATATAAAATAATTGGCATTGCCAAACACAGCGAAACATTACAGGATCTAGTTATTTATCAAGCTCAATATGGCAAAAAACAAATTTGGGCAAGACCGATTAATAATTTTCTAGAAAAAATAAATGTAGGGACAGGACATTGTCCTGTCCTAATTCCAAGATTCAAATTTATAAAATAGAAAATCGTTGTAGGGACAGAGCATTGCTCTGTCCAGAAAAAGAAAATAAAAAAAACCGCGTCGCGGTTTCACAAAAAAAGATCAACTTGTTCGCAATTCTCCATCGAAATGATGGACGACCAATTCGATCCCCACCTTCTGACACACCCTTTCAAACTCATCAAAAAGATCTCTTTGCATCAGCAGATTACATGATGGTACTTCAGGTAAAATTTCTTGCAAAGAGAATTAATTCCCACTATGAAATACTTGTCCATGTCCTGATTGCATCACGCAGATTTCCCAATGTTTGCCTTCATCATCCTTGATCAATTCTGCATGACCATAATAACCAAGAAATTCAAAAATCTTATCATAAGACACTCCTGAATCACGCAAAAATACGAAAGAAATCATCCCGGTGTTAATCACGGTTGTCCCCGTAATCACTCCCAACCTTTTGGCTTCAAAAACCATTGCTGGATCTGCAACTGGTGCAAGGCAATCTTCTTTGAGACAATCTTGACACACACGAGAATCATCTAAATATACTGCTTGGATACTTTTCACCAAAAGATTCTTTCCACAAGATGTCGATTCTTTTTCTCCCACCTTACCCATTCCTGCAAATAGATGTAGAGCCATCTTCTCCTCCTTTTCTCTCTCTGCCAAAGCCAAACTACAACAAAATATAATATCAAAATAATAATAAAAAGTCAACAATTTTAAATCTACTTCAAAAATAATAAAAACTAACTTTAATCTTAAATCTTTAACCTTAAATC
This sequence comes from uncultured Candidatus Saccharibacteria bacterium, assembly GCA_964574655.1. Lineage (GTDB taxonomy): Bacteria > Patescibacteriota > JABMPQ01 > JABMPQ01 > JAQVVF01 > JAQVVF01. Next base: position 72,461 of record CAZNOH010000001.1, on the reverse strand, counting down.
CAAATGATCAAAAACAAAGCTCAATTAGCAACAACAGAGACAAAAAAACAAGCTTTAGAAATTTTAGAAGCTGGCATAAATAGCGTTTTGCCAGACAAAATCATCAAAGATTTTGTTCAATTTGATACCAAGAACAAGACTTTAAAAATTCAAGAAGAAGAATTTATTGTCAAAGACAGAATCTTTGTCATCGGAGCTGGAAAAGCAACTGGCAAAATGGCTGAAAGTTTAGAACAAGTTTTAGGCAAAGAAAATATTACAGCTGGAATTATTAATTGTCCTAATACTAATTACAAATTAGAAAAAATAAAAGTAAATAAAGCCAGCCATCCAATTCCAAACGAAAATAGCTTGAATGGTACAAAAGAAATGATGGAATTAAAATCTAAATACAAAATCAATCCAAATGATTTAATAATCTGCCTTCTTTCTGGTGGCGCATCATCTTTGATGGTCAATCCAGTTAAAAATGTTTCCTTAGAAGACAAACAAAAATTGAATAAAGTTTTAATTTCATCAGGCGCTGACATCAAAGAAATAAATATTATCAGAAAAAAAGTTTCTCAAATCAAAGGCGGAAAATTAGGATTATATTTCTCGCCAATTCCAGTTATTACTCTAATTTTATCAGATGTAATTGGCGATGATTTAGAAACAATCGCTTCAGGCCCAACAGTTCCTGATACTTCAACCGACAAACAAGCTTATTCAATTTTAGAAAAATATAAATTAATGAATCAAATTCCGCCAAGCATTGTCACTCTGTTTGAAAAAAATATTACATTAGAAGAATTAGAGCCAGAAAAATTAGAAAACTGCCATAATTTCTTGATTGGAAATAGCAAAATTGCACTTTCTGCTATACAAAACAAAGCCAAAGAATTTAAACTAGAACCAATCTTATTGACCGCTCAAATGCAAGGCAGTCCGGAAGAAGCAGCTAATCTTTATGCTTCAGAAATTAAAAAAGGTAAATTTAAAGATTATAATTGTTTAATTTTAGGCGGAGAAACAACACCAAAGTTACCAACTGATCATGGAAATGGTGGCAGAAATCAACATTATGTTTTAGCTTCATTACAAGCTTTCATCGAACAAGAATATGAAGGCGAATTTACAATCGCAAGTTGCTCAACTGATGGTTCAGATTTTATGAAAGAAATCGCAGGTGCAATTGCAGATCAAGAAACTTCAAAAAAAGCAGAAGAAAAAAAACTAGATCTCAAGTCATATTTAAAAAAATTCGACAGCAATTCTTTCTTCAAACAAATTAACAATTCTTTAATTGAAACAGGTTTAACAGGAACAAATGTTGGAGATATTGTTGTCTATATTCTAAAATAAAAATAGCATCTTTAACGCTCTATCAGCGTCAAATCAGCGTCAGAAATCAGCGTAAAATCAGCGATTTATGAAAATCGAAATCAACGGACCAAGTCCAAAAGATCTTGAAGAAGAACCGCAAGTTGATCAAAACAAACGACAATTCCTAAAAGGTTTAGGGCTTCTTGGTTTATCAATGGCACTTGGTGGAACAACTGCCAGGCTTTTAACAAAAGAACAAGAAGCAGTTGCCCAAGTTTTACCTAAAAAAGATGATCTTAAAAAAACACCAGAAAAAATAGAAACAAACTTATTTCAAGGAACACCAGAAGAAATCCTTCAGCAAGCAATTGATTTTCCAAAAGAATTTATTGAACAACAAGGATTATCAATTGAATATCAAGATCCTGCATCAAAAAAAGATTTTGAAGCACTCGTTCAAATCCAAGTACAAGAAATTTATGAAACACATCATCAGAATATCAAAGAGCTAGATCGGCTATTTGAACATGTCCAAAACGCTGCTCCAATTATTATAAAAGAAGCAGAAGAACAGGGAGTTCCCATAGCTATTGCCTTAGGCATAGCCATGCACGAATCTAGATGCAATCCAGATGCTCATGATTCAATAAAAGGCGCTTCAGGATTATTTCAGATTAAAAAAGCTACTGCTGAATCACTAGGCCTAAAAGTTAGCGCAAAAGTTGACGAACGACTTGATCCAACAAAAAATACTCGCGCTGGATTAATTTATCTGAAAAAACTCTACAACCAATATGGCCGCTGGGATCTCGCCATGCTCGCCTACAATGAAGGAATGGGTAATCTTAATCATTATCTTGCCAGCATTCAAGAAAAACCAGGTCAGCCATTATTAGAGAAAGTTAATAAACTAAATTTACAAAAACAAGAAGTTACCTATCTTTGTCTTCATCAATCTTATAATGAACAAAATAAATATCCGCTGAATGTCGAAGCTAATATCAGACTTTATCTTTGGTATGTTTATGAAAAGGCAAGCCAGCAACAAGACGTTTTAGTTAAAAAATAGTAATTTAATTTTTAAAATAATTACGACGTTGTCGCTTTTTTATTTACAAAAATTTTGATATACTAAAATTTAATAAATTAAATAAATTCTATGGATAAAAAAAGACCGTTAGTCGGAGTTGGCGTAATGATCAAAAACAAAAAAGGACAAGTTCTACTTGGCTTGCGTCAAGGATCTCATGGCGCTGGAGAATGGTGCTTTCCTGGCGGACACTTAGAATTTAGTGAAACCCTTTTTCAAACCGCAATCAGAGAAACAAAAGAAGAAACCGGACTAAAAGTGAAAAAATGCAAAATGATTTCATTAGCTGAAGAATTCAGATATTTAAAATCAAATGGCAGGCATTGTGTTAATATCGGCGTCCAAGCAGAATATAAAAGCGGAGTTCCAAAAGTTATGGAAAAAGACAAATGCTTAGAATGGAAATGGTTTAGTTTAAAAAAATTACCAAAAAAAATATTTCAAGGAACAGAATTAGTTTTAAATAATTATAAAGCAAAAAAAATTTATCAAGAAAAAAATAGATAAAAATATTGATACTCAAACAAAAAGACGGCATTTTCACACCGTCTTTTTTTTATTCGAATTAGTGTTTTATTCGTTTAGATTAGTGTCGCATTAGTGTGCGATCACATCATTGGCATTCCACCTGGCATTCCCATTCCTCCGCCTGCATTCATTCCTGCGCCTTTGTCTTCTTTTGCTGGAAGATCAGTAACAGCTGCTTCAGTTGTCAATAACATCGCTGCTGCAGACGCTGCATTTTGCAAAGCAGATCTTGTTACTTTGGCTGGATCAATAACGCCAACTTTTACCAAGTCTTCATATTTATCTAATGCTGCATTATAACCAACATTTCCAGATTCTGCTTTTACTTTTTCAACAACAATTGCACCTTCTTGACCAGCATTATAAGCAATTTGTTTTAATGGTTCTTCCAATGCTTTTTTCAAAATCTTAATGCCAGTCTTTTCATCCAAATTAGAAGTTTTAACACTGTCTAAAGCTGACAATGCACGAATCAAAGCAACTCCACCACCAACAACAATTCCTTCTTCAATTGCTGCTTTTGTTGCTGCTAATGCATCTTCAACTCTGTGTTGCTTTTCTTTTTGTTCAGTTTCTGTTGCCGCGCCAACTTTAATTACAGCAACTCCACCAGTTAATTTTGCCAATCTTTCTTGCAATTTCTCTTTATCAAATTCTGATTCAACTTTTTCTAATTCATTTTTAATTTGTGCAATTCTCTTTTCAATTTCTGATTTTGCACCTTTGCCATTAATAATTGTTGTATTTTCTTTACCTGCAACAATTTTCGCAGCCTGTCCCAATCTTATAGCTTCCTTGCTTGGATTTTTTACAACTAATTCTTTTTCTTGGGAATCAGTCCAAACAAACTGCTCTGCTTTTGCACCTTCCAATTTAATTCCCAAATCTTCAGTCACAACTTTAGCACCAGTCAAAATAGCAATATCTTCTAACATTGCTTTTCTTGTATCGCCAAACCCAGGAGCCTTAATTGCAAGACAATTGAAAGTTCCTCTCAATTTATTTAATACTAACGTAGCCAAAGCTTCACCTTCAACATCATCAGCAATAATCAACAAATCTTTTTTTCCGGCTTGAGCCATCTTTTCCAACAATGGCAGAATGTCTTTGATTGCTGAAATCTTTTTATCAGTAATTAAAATATATGGATCTTCCATTTCAGAAGTCATTTTTTCAGTATTTGTTACCATGTACGGAGAAACATAGCCTTTATCAAATTGCATACCTTCTACAAATTTCTTTTCCAAGCCAAAAGTTTTTGATTCTTCAACAGTTATAACGCCTTCTGGACCAACTGTTTCCATAGCTTCGGCAATAATTTTTCCTACTTCAGGATCTTGAGCTGAAATTGTTGCTACTTGTTCTCTTTCTGCTTTTGTAGAAATTTTTTGTGCATTTTTCTTAATTTTCTTAACTACAGCATCAACGCCTTTTTCAATTCCATGTCTAATTCCAACTGGATTTGCGCCAGCTGCCACATTTTTCATTCCTTCATTAATAATTGCCTGCGCTAAAAGAGTTGCAGTTGTTGTTCCATCACCTGCAACATCATTTGTTTTAGATGCAACTTCTTGGACAATCTGTGCGCCGATATTCTCAAATTTATCTTCTAATTCAATTTCTTTGGCAATTGTTACACCATCATTTGTAATTGTTGGCGAACCAAAGCCCTTATCTAAAACAACATTCCTGCCCTTTGGACCTAATGTTACTTTTACAGCATTGGCGAGCTTGTCAACGCCTTTCTGTAAAGCTCTTCTTGCCTGTTCATTAAATTTAATTTGTTTTGCCATAGTTTTTAGTTAATTAGTTTATTAGTTTCATTAGTTAATTAGTTACAATATCCGTAATATCATAATATCCGAATATCTTCAGAATATTATTTTCCAATTACCGCTAAAACGTCATTAATACTGCCGACTAAATAATCTTCTTCATCCATTTTTATTTCATCCAAACCGTATTTTTTGTACAAAACTCTGTCTCCAGCTTTAACACCCATTTCAGAACGCTTTCCATTTGATAATAATTTTCCTTCCCCAACTGCAATAACTTCTGCAATTTCTGTTTTTTCTTTTGCCACTGTCTCAGGCAATACAATTCCTGATTTATTTTCTTCTTTTTCAACAATCGGTTTTAAAACCACATTGTCGCCTAATGGTTTAATTTTAGTCATTTTTTTTAATTTAGTTATTTTGTTATTTAGTTATTTATAATTTCATTATTAGCACTCGCTACTTATGAGTGCTAGATAACAATCTTATAACACTCAAAGTATGATGTCAAGAATTTTGTCCACATCACCTTAGTTTAGTCATTCCAAGAACAAAAGTCAATACTTATACACTTTAATTTCAAACAATTTATGTTATACTAAATTAACTAGCTACTAGCTACAAACTATTTGTACCTATTGCTAGATTAATAAATTAATACAAAAATATGACCGCTTTAGAAAGAGGACCAGAAATGCGACAAGAAGCATTAGCTTCTGAAATTGAATCAAGGCTACAAGAATCTCCTGAAATATCTCAAGATCGAAAAATAATCTTTGACGGATTATCAAGAAGCAAAGAAGTTGCTTTAGCTGGCTTATTGCTTGCTGCTGGCGTTTTAGCAAGCAAAGAAGCTCAAGCCGAATTCTATTATCAACGTCCTGAAAACGTAAAACAAAGCGAATCAGAAATATTAGAAAGATTTAAGGAAGGCGACGAAAATACAGTCTATCGTTATGGACAAGAATTAGAAAGTTTGACTGAACAAAGAGCAGAACAAGGTGAAGAAACAGTTGAAGCTGGTGAAATCGGCCGCGCTATTATTGAACAACTTTCCAGAATGATGATGTTCTGCAAAAAACATGGGGTAGAGCTAGAAAATGTTTACAATGTCTCCGAAATAAATCCTGATTTCGTTAAAGAAGCCAGAAGAAAATACGTCCAAGCTGTCATGATAAGCGAACAAGAAGGTCAAAAACCTCGAGAAAAATTTGCAAAGACAACACCAGCTAGCGAAAAATTAAGAAGAACTAGCCGTTAATTTATTATTAATTAAATTTTAAAATAAAAATGCTAGAACAAACCAAAAATATATTGCAAAATTTGGGAATTACTGACAAAATTGCTCCAGAAATGCGCGAAAAATTATTGCCAAAAATTGGCGAACTTTTAGAAAAAAGACTGATTATCGCTTTGACATTGGCAATCCCAGAAGAAAAAAAACAAGAGGCCCAAGAAAAAATTTCTAAAAATGAACCAGGCTTAGTCGAATATTTGCAATCCATTGTTGCAAATTGCAGCGAAGTTTTGAAAAAAACAATTGACAAATTCAAAGCCGAAATCGATCAAATGCTTTAAAAATTAGATAATATTCAAAAAGACGAGATACCTCGTCTTTTTTTATTTGTGCAATTTGTGTCAGAATTTGTGCAAATTCGCGATTAACGCATTGTTATTGCAAAATAATTTTTATTTTTTTTAAAATAAGTAAAAGTCGCTACAAATTTTCTAAGATTTTTTTTATAAACCACATTATTCATATTGCTCCAACTTTTAATTTTACCCTTTCTAAAAACTAATTTTAATCTGCTCTTTTTGTATTGCAAAGTTTGTTTATACTTCAATAATCTTACTTCATTATTTTTAAACTTGAATTTTAATTTTAGTTTGAAATTTGAACGTAAATTTGTTGTTAATTTCCAGTAATACGGCAAAGTCTTGCTTGATGCTAAATTTATTGGATTTTTATTAACTTTTTTAACCTTAATATAATATTTTTTTGGATTTGTAGGCAACTGCTGAAAAATTATTACTACATCCTTGCCAATTATTGGTTGATTTTTATCGCTGTCTTTTAATTTCTTTTTATCAATATCTTGATTCCCTTTTTTATCACTGCCTATTTGCTGATCACCGACACTTCTGAAAACTCCGTTATTAGTCGCCGCTAACAAAGAATTGCTTGAAGTAAAAAGCAAATTATATGCCCAAGATACACCACTCAAAGCGCCATTTTTAGTCCACAGTTGACCAGAATCAACAGTTTTAAAGATATCTCCACTGCTTGCCGTTGCTGTAAAAACAGAGCCTAATGGTAATTGCAACAGATGTTCAACAATCCAAGCATCTGACAAATTTCCAGTTATTCCCCAAGCATTACCATCATCAACTGATTTATAAACTCTGCCAACAGTATCTCCGCGCGCTCCTGCATACAATACTCCCGCAGCAGTTTCTAGCAAACTATCAACATAAGATGCATTAGTCAATGTACCAGTTGCAATCCAATTTGCTCCTAAATCGACAGATTTAAAAACTTTGCCATTTGGAAATGTTCCAGCATATAAAACTTCGCTTGAGGCTTGAATAATTGTGTAAACATTTTCTGCGTTTGCAAGATTACCTGTATCCTGCCAATTCAAACCTGCATCTTCTGATTTATAAATATTCCCGTCATGATCTGTTGCTGCAAAAATTGAACCATCGCTCGTTTGAATAATTTTATAAACATTTGATCCGCCAACAAATGTTTTTAATTTTGTCCAAGTTGCTCCATTATCAGTAGATTTAAACAAATCGCTATTCGGAGCAGTTCCAGCATAAATCGCGCCCGAAGAATCAACCAGCAAAGAATGAACGCCAGTTGCGTTTAAAAGATCTCCGGTATTCGCCCACGTCAAACCATCATCAGCTGATTTATAAACATCGCCATCTGGATAAGTACCTGCATAAATAGCACCATCCAGACCTTGTGCTAAACAATAAACTGTAGTTGCTCCATCTAAATTTCCTGTTTTGGTCCAGGTATCTCCTAAATTTGCAGCAAAACAAAAACCTCCCAAAAATAATCCAACAGCTAAAATAAAACCACCAATTATTTTTCTCATATTTTATTTTTATTATTTAACTTTTGAAAATAAAATTGCATCAACGTATTTTTTCTGATTCATAATTCTTTTTTTTAGAATTCCTTCTTTTTCGTAACCACACTTTTTTGCTACTCTTTGGCTTTGTTCATTTTTTACGTCTGTCAAAATTTCTATCCGCCTTAAATCCAACTTTTTGAAAGCAATTTCTTCAGCTAATTTTACAGCTTCGCAAGTTATCCCTTTGCCCCAATATTTCTCATCTAAAAAATAACCAATTTCGCCAACAAATTTACAATGTTGATTTATTTTTATTCCAATACCACCAACTATCTCTTCATCACAAAGAATCGTATAATTATGCTCGTAATTATTTTTTGCTTTTTCAAGAACTGCCTTCAACCACTCGATCTCTTCCTTCATTGACGGCTTTGCATTAAAATAAATAAAATTTGGATTATTTAAAATTTCACAAAATCTCTTAGCATCAGACATTTCTTGATATCTTAGTGTTATTTTCATAATAATATTAAATATTTAATATCTCAATTTCCCATCGCCTTATTCAAATTAACCTCGAATTCTTCTCGAAACTGATCCCGTCTATCGACTTCATGAAACTTCAACATTTTATCAGAAATAATAACATCTAATCCTTTTCCTCTCATTTTTTTAATTTGAATTTTTCGAAAAATATTTTCCAAACCATTGCCAACTTTACCTGCCAAAATTTTCTCGCTAAATTCTCTCATTTTATCTAAAAATAATATTTTCTTAATTTTCCTCTCATAACCAACTGGCAGATATTCCAAAGCATTTGGCACAGAATTTTTTGCCCAAATATTATCTAACATAAATTTAGAGTAAATTCCTCTATCCAATAAAGGCGCTGCTAATAAAATCCAATTATTTAGATAGATATCGTAAGGTTTTTTAGAGATTTTCTCTAAATTTAAATTATCATCAGTTACAAAAAATGATAAACATAATTTACCAGAAATCCTGTCTTTATGTCTCCATTGCCCTAATAGGCTTACTAAACTAGTCACCAAAAATCTCGTTATCCACATTCGACCAGCCTTAACCACTATAAAAACATCAATATCTGAATCAGGCTTGATATTATTAATTAATAAATTATTACATCCAGCAATCATTTTTATAAAAGGCACAACTTGCAAAATAGTCGTAATTCTTTGCAACTTTTTCCATCTCTTTTGCGCCAACAAATATCTTTGTCTTCTAATTTCAACAATGTCTTCTCTACCTTTCAAAAAATAGAATCCATTTTTATGCATTAAATTTTTTTTCAAAATTTCAGAATTATTCAAAACAACATTTATACTATTCAAATTATTTTTGACTTTAGACTTTGGACTTTTAACTCGACAATATCCCCACTTAAAAATCTCCCAACTTGTCAGTGGGTATTCAAAAATATCATAATAAGAAACAGCCGATAATACAGCTTTTTCCAAATCTTGCATAAATTATTTTTGTTTCAAAAATGTATTTAAAAACTTACTAGTGTTATTCGAAAATTTATTAGTGTGAAGCTGTTTTTGTTTTGCAATTGACAAGATTATAAATATATGCTAAGCTTAAATAAGCTTGAAAAGACCATAGACAAGAGGAAAGGAGGACAATGATGGACGAAAAGAGCGAAAAGAAAGCACTAAAAGTAACGCTTTACACAAATATCTCAATGATCGTCTTCTGTGTTATCTCGTACGTTTTCTTTTATGGTTTTGCCATATTGAACACACCCAACAATCTACCAACAATGATTTCATCTGCCTATTTCTTGTCCGGTACAGTCTTCGGTATCATGATTCTGTATATCCGTCAAACCTACCTTTGCCACAAGCAACTCCGCAATCTCACCAAACCAACATCAGATCCTTCACGCAAATGGATTCATTCTGGAAAAATATAGTAGCCCTTTTACCTAGTTAATCTAGGTTTTTTTATTTTTAAAGAAAATTTTAATTTATTTTATTAGCAAACAATTAGCAAATATTCGCAAATGATTAGCGAAAAAATTTACAGAAGAAACTATTTATTCCCTAAATAATTCATTAACTTGTCTAAACTATAAGTATTTATAATGTCCGCTTTTTCCGCCCATCCACGCCGAGCTGTAATTACTCCAAAATCCAAAACATCCATCTGATCGATATTATGCGAATCAAGTCCGATTGCTAATTTCACTCCATGATCAATTGCACTTTTTATATTCACATCATTCAAATCTAATCTATCTGGAAAGGCATTAATCTCAAGACAAGTTCTTGTCCTTTTTGCAGCTTTCAAGATTTCTTCAATATCTAAATTATATTCATCTCGTCTAGTCAATAATCTTCCAGTCGGATGAGAAATAATATCAACATTTTTATTTTCCATTGCTTTAATCATTCTTTCTGTCATTTCTTTTTTTGGCATTTTAAAAACAGAATGAATGCCAGCTACAACCACATCAAGCTTTGCTAAAATTTTGTCAGAGACATCAATAGTTCCATCTCTCAAAATATTTGCCTCCACTCCAGACAAAATTCTAAAACCAGATAATTTTTTATTTAAATTTTCAATATATTTTATATATTCCAAGATATCTTTATCTTCCATCTTCGCTGCAATTTTTAAACTTCCAACATGATCGCCCATTACTAAATATTTTAACCCCATCTTTTTTGCCTTTTTCACTAGATCAGAAATACTGCCAACAGCATCCAAACTATAATTGCTATGAACATGAAAAACTCCTAGAATATCTTTTCTCTCAACAAGTTTTGGTAATTTATGGCTCAATGAAGCCTCAATCTCGCCATGGTCTTCACGCAATTCTGGCTCAATATAATCCATTTTAAACTTAGCATAAATTTCTTTTTCAGTTTCACCAGCTATTTTTGAATTTTGATTCTTACTTTTGACTTTTGACTTTAGACTTTTGACTTCATACAACCCATACTCATTCAACGTCCAGCCCTTTTTCATGGCCATTTCCCGCAATTTTATATTATGTAATTTCGATCCCGTAAAATAAAGAAGTCCAGCTCCATAACTTTCTTTTTTAAAAACTCGTAAATCACAATCAACTCCAACTTTTAATCGAACCAATGCCTTATCATTTCCTTTAGCATAAACTTTTTCAACTTGTTCTAATTCGCAAAAAACATCAATTAATTTTTTTGTATCTTTAGAGACTGCTAAAAGATCTATATCACCTATTGTTTCCTTGCCTCGTCTTATTGATCCAACAACCTCGATATCTTTATCAGAAGTTAATCTAATTAAATTTTCTTTTATGGAATTTGCCTCAGGCAAAATATCTCCTAATAATTTCCTGCCTTTGCTTTTTTCCAAAAATTTGATTCCTGACAAAATGTTCTCTTCAGTTTTTTCTCCCATGCCTTTGAGCTTGCTGATTTTCCCTTTTTCCGCTGCCTCTTCTAATTGTTTTACAGTTTTAACTCCTAATTTTTCATAGACTTCTTTGACTAATTTTGGACCGACTCCTTCAATAGCTGTCATCTCTTCTACCCTGGCTGGCATCTTTTCCTTCATCTTCTTATATTCTTTGATCTTGCCAGTTTTTATTATTTCTTCAATTTTCAAAGCCATAGATTCGCCAACACCAGAAATTTCATTTAATGCTTTTAAACCGCCTTCTTTATAAATATCTTTTACATCACGATTCAAAGAACGCAAAGAAATAGCTGCTTTTTGATAAGCTCTTGGCTTAAATTGTACATTTTCCATTGCATACATATCAGCTGTCTCATCAAAAATATCGGCAATTTTTTCGTTTAACATAAAAATCTCAAATTATCACAAATTCTGCACAAATAGCACGAATAATTATTTGTGAAATTTGTGGCACATTTGTGAGCATTTGAGATTATTATACCAAATTTTATTGTAAAAACCAAACTAAAATGCTATTCTAATTTAACGGTTTTATACCCCAAACTCGGAAAGACGGGAGGTCAAAATGGCTGGGAAAATGACTCGTGCTAACAAGATTACTGTATCAAGAATGGTCATTTGTCCTTTAACGCTCTTTTTCATCATTTACTTCTGGCCAAGCAACAAAATTGCTATACCTATCGCTTTGTTCATTATGGTTGTCTCAGAAATATTAGACATTCTTGACGGTTATGTCGCCAGAAAATATAATGAAGTCAGCCAAATCGGCAAACTTCTTGATCCATTAAGCGATGCATTTTGGCACGGCACCGTATACTTTTGCCTGATCCAACTTGAACTAGCAAACCCTTGGCTTCTATTTCTAATGGTTAGCCGAGAAATTGCAGTAATGTGCATTCGCTACAAAAGCCTCATTACTGGAATCGTTCTTTCCGCCAGAATCGCAGGTAAAATCAAATGCCATGCTCTAGCCTGGAATGCCTGCTTGATCATGTTTTTCTACATTTTCAAAATCTATAATGTCTTTGACATTATTCCTTACTTCATTCACGTCCAATGGCTCGTTGCTGTAATTATCATTTATTCTCTTTACGATTACTTTCAGTCCAACAAAAAAATTGTCCTTTCAGACTAAAGACCAAATTCTAGGTCTTTTTTTTAATAACAAAAAAGCACACTCAAAGTATGCTTCAAAAAAGATCTTTCATTCTCCTTATTCTTCCTCGTAAGGCTCAAAATTATCTACATCTTTACTATGCTCTTCACAGAAAAATTCATTATCTTTTGCCCCATAATTATTCACCAAACCGATAGCCAATTTTCCACATTCACAATAACGCGAAAAACAGAGACGATTCAACTCATCACAAGCTATACAATTAGAACAAAGACTTCGTTCATGCAAACAATATCCAGACCCAGACGACCCCAGTCTGAAAAGTTCTCCTAATTTTTCCAAAAGACCGCTTTCTTCTGAAGTCCCTCTTGCTACATTTAATTGATCCATTAAATTTTTTCTGGCTTCTTTCTCTATGTTCATCCAATCAACATAATCCTGTCTTTCTTTCTCGGAATACTCCTGCATTTCTCCCTCCTTCTTCTCCTATTTGTCAAAAGAACTTATCAAAACAATTTAACAATTGAACAATTTAGCAATTTACTTTATAACTTTAAAAACTTTATAACTTTCAAACTAGTTTAATAATTTTCGCAAGTATTGCCCAGTATAACTTCTCTTCACCTTCATCACATCTTTTGGCGTACCACAAGCCACTATTTCACCGCCTTTATCTCCGCCTTCCGGCCCCAAATCAATAATCCAATCAGCGCATTTTATTACATCCAAATTATGCTCAATGACTAAGACAGTATTCTTCTTGTCAACTAATCTATCCAAAACTTTTAGCAATCTCTTCACATCATCAAAATGAAGACCAGTTGTCGGTTCATCCAAGATGCATAATGTCTTGCCAGTTGCCCGTCTTGATAATTCGGTCGCCAATTTTATTCTTTGCGCTTCACCGCCAGATAAAGTCGTTGCTGATTGGCCTAATTGCAAATATCCTAATCCCACATCCTGCAAAATTCCTATCTTTTGCTTTAATGCCGGAATATTTCTAAAAAACATCATTGCCTCATCAATTGTCATCATCAAAACCTCTGAAATATTTTTTCCTTTATAATTGATTTCTAAAGCTTGTTTGTTATACCTTTTTCCTTTGCATTCTTCACACTCAACATAAACATCCGGCAAAAAATACATTTCAATTTTTACTAAACCATCTCCTTGACAAGCCTCGCATCTTCCACCTTTTACATTAAAACTAAATCTTCCAGCTTTATAGCCCCTCATCCTTGCTTCTGAAGTTGCAGCATATAGATCTCTAATATAAGTAAACACGCCAGTATATGTTGCTGGATTAGATCTCGGTGTTCTGCCAATCGGTGATTGATCAATTCTAATTACTTTGTCAATATTTTCAATTCCAGAAATACTCTTATGCTTTCCTGGCAAATCTTTTGCGCCATAAAACTTATTTGCTAAAGCCTTGCCTAAAATTTCATCCATTAAAGTTGATTTTCCAGATCCAGAAACACCGGTTATGCAAACAAACTTCCCTAATGGAATTGACACGTCAATATTCTTCAAATTAAATTCTGAAGCGCCTAATACCTTTAATTCCTTGCCATTTCCTTTACGATACTTCTTTGGCGCTTCAATTCTCTTCCTTCCCGACAAATAAAGTCCAGTTAAAGATTTTTTATCTTGCTTCATTTTTAAAGGAGTGCCAGAAAAGATTAATTCACCGCCATGCTTGCCTGCACCAGGACCGATATCAATTACATGATCAGCTTCTAAAATTGTTTTTTTGTCATGCTCAACCACAATCACCGTATTTCCCATATCTCTCAAATTTTTTAAAGTTTCAATCAATTTATCATTGTCCCTAGCGTGTAAACCAATTGACGGCTCATCTAAAATATAGACAACGCCAACCAATCCTGAGCCTATTTGAGTTGCCAATCTTATTCTTTGTGCTTCACCGCCTGATAAGGTATGAGCAGCACGATCCAAAGTAATATATTCCAAGCCAACATTCTGTAGAAACTTCAAACGATCGCCTATTTCTTTAACAATTTGGCCAGAAATTTTTTGATCTTTTACACTTAAAATATTTTTGCCATTATATAATTCCTTAAACCATGGCACTAAATTATCAATTGTCATTTCAGTAACATCAGAAATTGATTTTTGATTAACTTTCACAGCCAAAACTTCTGGTCTTAACCTCTTGCCATTACATCTAGGACAAACCTGTATTCTCATATATCTTTCAATTTCTGACCTGATATAATCAGAATTAGTTTCCTTGTATCTCCTTTCTAAATTATGGATAACGCCCTCAAAAGTTGTTTTAATTGTCTTCATTCCATCGCTTACCTCAATTAGTTTACTGCCAGTGCCCAATAATACTTTTTCTAAATATTTTTCTGGCAAATCCTTAACTGGTACGTCCAAAGAAAAACCATAGCTTTCTGCCAAGCTTTCTAATATTCTTGAAAACCATGTCTGTCTCATCGAAACAGAGGAAGACCAAGGACGAATTGCGCCTTGCGCTAAAGTCAATTTTTTATTTGGAATTACTAAATTCTCATCAACTTCAAGCTTTGTGCCCAATCCAGTACATTCTTTGCAAGAACCATGAGGAGAATTAAAGGAAAAATTTCTAGGCTCCAAATCTCTTAAATTTATTCCACATTTCGGACAAGCAAAAAGTTGGCTGAAAAGCATATCCCTGCCCCGTACCACTTCAGTGGTTCGGGGATTATTTTCGTCAACTAAATTTACAGTAATAATTCCATTGCCTAGATCCAAAGCAGTTTCTAAAGAATCAGCTACCCTAATCTTATCTCCGTTATTACCGCTTATTTCAATCCTATCAACTACAACCTCAATACTATGCCTTTTATTTTTATCCACATCCATATCTAAGGCTTCTTCCATTGGATAAATTTTTCCATCAAATCGCACTCTCACATATCCTGCTCTCAAAATTTCTTGCAAAACATGCTGATGCTCGCCCTTTTTATCAGAAATTATCGGAGCTAATAAATTGATTCTTGTACCTTTTTTTAATTTTAAAATTTGATCTAAGATTTGATTAATTGTCTGCTTCAAAACCAATCTTCCGCATTTCGGACAATGAGGCTTGCCAATTCTTGCAAATAACAATCTTAAATAATCATAAATTTCTGTAATCGTACCCACTGTAGATCTTGGATTTTTTGAAACTGTTTTTTGATCAATTGAAATTGCTGGACTCATTCCATCTATCCTTTCTACATCTGGCTTGTCCATCACTCCCAAAAATTGCCTTGCATAAGCAGACAAACTTTCGACATATCTTCTCTGCCCCTCAGCATAGATTGTATCAAAAGCAAGCGAGGATTTTCCTGATCCAGAAATTCCAGTAATCACAACTATTTTATCTCTTGGAATCTCAACATCAATATTTTTTAAATTATGAACTTTGGCGCCTTTTATTACGATTTTGTCGTTTTTCATAAAATAATTATTTTATAAACAGTTAATGATAAGTATAACCAATTATTTCAATAGTTGCAAGCTTGAAAACAGAGCTTCAGAACTTCGGACCGTCAGAACGTCAGAACGTCGGAACTTCCGAAGCTCCGACGTTCCAATACTCTGACGCTCTGAAATAAAAAACTCGCTAAACTAAGCGAGTACTAAATCAATGTGCTCCTACTTTTTTACCTGCTGGTTTTTCATTCCAAATAGTCAGCATCAGAAATGCTCCCATCAATGCAAAAGGAACCAACGAATATGCCCAATAATCATAACTTTTCGTCAAATCAAGCAACTTGCCCATTCCAAAAACACAAATTGTCGAGGCAACATACTGAATGCCATCAAGCATTGCCGTAACCGTTGCAGCGCCTCTTGAACCGCCAAAATCCATTGTTGCTGTTCCAGTCAGCATTCCATGCACTCCGAAAATCCACATCGCCAGAATTGGAATCATCAACGATGCCATAGTTGGTCCAGAAGCATTTGCCAACAAAACCAAACTTACAGCTTGCATTATATAAAAAATAAATGCCACTGGCGCCCGCCGTGAACCAAACACCCGATCAGACATTTGTCCACAAATGATTGCTCCCAAAACACCGCCAACAGTGATCCCCATTGTTGCAACAGTAAACAAACCAGTTCCTTTTTTCACTTCCCAGACATTCGCCAGATACAAAATAAACCAGTACATAATGCCTTGCCGTACAAATCCAGTGCAAAATTCTGAATAAGTCAAACGCCTGATCACCTTCTGCGACCATGCCCATTTCAAAATATCAAACATCTTCGGCTTTTCAATTTTGCAATCAATGCCAACAACTTGAGCGGTTTCTATCAAGTTTCTTGTTAACATCTCAATTCTTTCCAGATCCTGATCTTCCATTGCTTCATGCAATCTCAAATACTCAGAGAAAATAATAACGTGATAATTATCGTCTCGATGATATTCCAACCATTGAGATACTTTATCCAACAAATCTTTGGCAGTAAAACGAATCTCTTTCGAAGTTGCATCTTCCGGATCAATATTAATCAAGCCTGCTTCACTTGGTTTGTTACTTAACCAAAGATAATCCACCAGAAACATCAAACCAATCAATGCCGAAGGAATAAAGAAAACCCAATAAATTGGCAAATACGAAAGAATGAATCCACCGACAGTCAAAGCCATAAAGTATCCGCAAGACAAGATTGCTCCAAACCAACCGCCATATCTGCCACGTTCAGTTATATGAAACCAAGGCGCATTTCCTTTAATCACAGCCAAAGCAATAAATGATTGGAACAACATATTGCAACCATACAAAAGAGACATACTCAACGCCAAATTAGCAACCCAAGAATTAAAAAACAATAGACCGATTGCAAAGTTGAAAACAGCAGAACCAGCTGTTGCAATCAAAATTGCTTTTTTTGCTCCAAGACGATCAGACAACGGACCAGTAATCAACATTGACACGCCATAAATAAAAAATCCCAAGAGTCCAATGCTAGCATAATCAGAATGAGTAAATCCATAGAGTTTTTCCAAATCATGACTGGTTGCATTCAAATTATACCGACCCATGTAAACAATCATGTAAGTCGTTCCAAACATCAGCCAGTTGAAAATTCTTCGCTGCTTAAATTCTTTCGAATACTCCAAAACTTTTGTTGCCATCTCGTCCTCCTCCTCCCCTGATTGTAAGGAACAAACTAATATCCCAGAATAATCTAAAAAGCACAAATAAGCAATACAAATATCTATTTATTGCTTTATTTACTTTATAGTAAAGGATTGCACAATCTTATCAAAAGTCCCATTATTTTGATATTTATTGCTTAAATCAGAAATCTCAACATATCCGCCATTTGTTTTTACTGAAATTACTGTTGAGCTTGAATAGCCAGCAACATTTTTAAACTTGTATGCATCCAAACCATTGATTTTTAATTTCTCAAAACCGCCTGAAGAATCAGAAAAATAGTTAACATCATTTAATCCATCATAATATCTATCAAAATTATAATTTTGTTTATTACTCTTAAATGTAAAAACTATATTACCTTTATTATTTGCTGTACCATCTGACAAATCAACTAATCCAACTTTATTTTTTTCTGTTTCATCTGTTTGAAAACCATCTATAATAGTAAAAGCAAATTTTTGTCCGTTGAACGTATCGCTATATTCTTTTCCACCAATATCTTCTTTATTTAATTCATTTACATTCAAATTCTCATTAGTTTCATTAACATTAGAATTCACATTCACAGAATTTTCATTTGAATTAATAGCTATTTCATTTGGTCGATATACTTCAACAGAACTATTTTCATTGTTCACTTCAGTATTTTTTCTGTCATCATTTCCACAACTGCTAAACAAAAAAATAATACCAAACAAAATTGATGCAACAACAAATCCTAAAAAAATACCTTTTCCAAAATTATTATTTCCGCCATTAGTTTTATACATGGTTTTGAAAATTAACTAATATAACATATCATTATACAAAAATCCTTAATTTAAGGCAAACAAAAAGACCCTAATTGGGGTCTATGCGAAATGTACAAGTTGTCATTCCCCTTGCCTCTCCAAAGAATGGTCAGTGTTCTGTCAAAATTTTGCTTCCATTTTGGAAGCTAATATTTGGGCTCCCTCCTTCTCTTTCTTAGGGAGCAACATCGCGGCTTTTGTCTGCCACGGAATCTCTTGGAACAAGAACGCCCTGAATATCTCTATAACAAGTATATATCATATCAGCTAATTTTTCAATGTCATCTGCATCAATACCTTGCTTATTTAACATTGCTTTTCTCAAACTACCAACATTGGCAAAAATACGCTTATCCTTCAATGATAGAACTAATTTCCGATTTAAAACTAGTTTAACTCTCGTTTGATCAAAAAAGAATCTCCATACTGATACAGTTCCTTGAACATGAACGCAAATACTGTATCCATCGTCTCCGATTCGCAACACTTGCCAATTATCACTGCCAAATCCACTAAAATCTTGCTTTTCTGCTACAATCAACCCGCTCTCTTCAATTCTTAATCCCAATAATTCATAGCCACGTCTTTGCAATGACCATTTCTTACAGGCACTAACAACATTTATTGAAGAACACTTTGCAACACCTAACAAAAAAGACAAATCAATTAAAACAGAACCAGTCCGGAAAGGAAGAACAATTCTTCGCTCATCATCCCAAAAACGAAGACTTTCAATTGCCAATTTTTTGTCACTATTTTCTGAAGCAAAAGCAAATATTTCATTTCCTAAATTCAATAACCGTTTTGCCAAACAAATTTCAACCAAATCTGCTTCCACCCAAAGCATTGTTCCACCTCCTTCCTTCTTTTCTTGAAAATTATCAAAAGAACATTTATAATTAACCAATATCATACTATAATGTAAGTAAATATGTCTGTCAACAAAGCCACAATTAAAAATATTCCCAATAAACCTGGTGTTTATCTTTTTAAAGATGCCAAAAAACAAATTCTTTATGTTGGCAAAGCAAAGGATCTAAAGAAAAGATTAAATTCCTATTTTCAAAACACAGCCAGCTTAGCTTTAGACAAGATAAAAATGCTTAACCAAGCCAATAATATTGACTACATTTTAACGTCTAATGAACTGGAAGCTTTGTTATTAGAATCAAATTTGATCAAACAACACCGTCCCAAATATAATATTATCTTAAAAGATGATAAAAATTACAAGTATATCAAAATTGATTATCAAGATAGTTTTCCAAAAATCTATTCAGTACGAAAAATTGAAAAAGGACCTGCACAATATTTTGGCCCATTTACTGACGGCTATGCAGTAAACCAAACTTTAGATCTAATACAAAAGGTTTTTAAGTACCGGGATTGCGAAAAAGATTTTACCCGCCGAAGTTCCGAACAAAGAACGCAGGCGGGCCTAAACAAAAAATTTGGACAAAGAGCTTGTCTTAAATATCATATTAAAAGATGTCTTGCTCCATGTATTGGCAAAGTAACTAAAGAAGAATATGATCAAACAATCAGACAATGCGAACTATTTCTAAAAGGAAAACAAAATCAGGTCGCCAAAGATCTCGAAGAAAAAATGACACAAGAGTCAGCGAACAAAAATTTTGAACGAGCTGCAAGACTAAGAGATCGCCTCAAAGATATCAAAACAATCATCAAAAAACAAATAGTCATCTCACCAAAACAAGAAAACCAAGATTATATTTCTCTTTATCGTAAAGAAAACGATTTTGTTATTAATCTCTTTATCGTTCGTGAAGGCAAGCTAATTGGCAAAGAAAATTTCCTTTTAAAAGCCAATTCGGATTCAAATAACTCAGAATTACTAGAATCATTCATTAAACAATATTATCAAAAACAACTTGATCGGCCAGAAGAATTAATCTTGCCAGAAACAATCAATGATCAAGATCTTATTGAGAAATGGTTAAAATTAACAATAACTATTCCAAGCATTGGTAAGAAAAAACAAATGCTAGATTTAGGCATAAAAAACGCTATTGAATACACAAGACGAAAATTTAATGGATCTATAATTGGCGAAAAAATTTCGATTCTAAAAAGTCTTCAAAAAATACTGAATTTGAATACTTTACCAGATAGAATCGAATGTTATGACATCAGCAATATTCAAGGAAAAATTGCGACTGGATCAATGGTTGTTTTTGAAAATGGTATGTCTTCCAAAAAAGAATATCGGCTATTCAAAATCAAAACTGTCTTCCAGGCCAATGACGTTGCTATGATCAAAGAAGTTTTAGAACGAAGAGTCCATAACGACTGGCCAACACCAGATCTAATTATCATTGATGGTGGGAAACCTCAAATTAATGCTGCACTAGAAATTTTAGGCGAACATAATTGGCAGACTTCTTTAATTTCTTTAGCCAAAAGATTTGAAGAGATTTATACCCCTAATACTGAAAAGCCGATCAATTTACCAAGAGATTCAAAAGAGCTTCATTTGCTCCAGCAAATTAGAGACGAAGCGCATCGTTTTGCTATTACCTATCACAAAAAACTTCGATCTAAAAAATCAATCATATCTTCTTTAGACGAAATACAAGGATTAGGTCCAAAATATAAAAAAAATTTGCTTTTAAAATTTGGAAATATTGATAATATTAAAAAAGCAAGCATTAAAGAATTAACAAAAGCCTCGAACAAAAAAGTTGCTCAGCAAATTAAGCAAAGTTTATAATTTAAAATAAAACAACTGCAACCACAAAAACACAAAACTGACGAAGACACAAAATGATTTTTTGTGTCTTAACTCGTTTTAGTGCCTTAGTGGTTGCAATATAACTATGGAATATGCAAAACAATAATCACTTTAAAATCCAAGAAGAACTTGAAAAAAAAGCTGAAAAAAAAGAAAAACGCAAAGACAAGATGAAAATTTCCGGCCAAAGCGTCAAAAAATTAGCCAAGATTATTCAAGAAAAAGGCCAAAAAAAATCCTAAGTAAAACTTAGGAACTAGAAAAAAGGATCACGCTCAGGGTCATGACCCTTTCCCTGAGTGTCATAATTTGATCCGCCTTTCACGCAATCTTCCTCATTAAAAACATAACTTTCATCAAAACACATTCTTTTCAGTCTATCAAACTCTTCCTGACTAGATCCAATATCTTCCAATTTAGCTCCAGCAATCACCAAATAACCTGGAACATCTTCCAAAGAACTAATCGCTCTCTTCTTAAGAATGCGTCGCTTAGCATCATCAAAATCGTATTTTGCCAAACGCAACGCCTTCCGTTTACGCAATTCTGTCAATTCAACAAAGACAACATCATCCTCCAAGGAAACCGCCAACGCCAAAGCTCTTGCGCATTCTTCCAAAATCTTTTCCATCCTTTCATGAACACCATCGCCATAATCAAAATCACACATCCAAGCCTGTTCAATGCTATCTGGTACTCTTTCCACAGGAATTTCTTTTCGCAACACTTCCAGCATTTTTCCCAACAACTGCCTCTTGTCCATTTCTGACCCTCCTTCCGCAATTCTGCCTCCTCTCAGGCAACCAATCATATTATACACCATCTTAAATAATAAATCAATAGGAATAATTGACATTTCATATCCAATTGCTAAAATAAAAAATACAGCAATATTTGTGACATTTGTGCTTAATTCGTGCAAATTAGAGATATGCAAACAAAACCAAACAAAATCCGTTTTATCATTTTAATCATAATTTTAATTATTACCATTGTTTTTGGTACTCTAGTAATTACAGATGAAAATCATGTTCTATTAGCTAAAATCACTCGTACACCACAACAACAAAACACAACTAAAATTATTATCAATGATAAAGATTCAAAAAAGGAATTTAATTCCGATAAAGAATCATTGCAGGAAGCTTTAACAGATAATAATATTTCTATTTTCCAACATGACATCATAACACCGAAATTAGACACCAATATTAAAAAATACAGTCTACTCATAGTTGATATTCAAAGAAAATATGCAGTTACCATTATTGATAAAAAGAATAAACAAGAAATTATTACTGACAAAAATGTTGTTAAAGATATTTTAAAAGAACAAAAAATTAAACTCATTAAAGAAGATACGATTATTCCAAATTTAGATGAAAAAATTGAAGACAATGGAAAAATAATGATTTCTCGAGCCAATTCAGTCAATATCACAGTTGATGGACAAGAAAGAAATATCAAAACTCATCTAAAAAAAGTGGACAAAATTATTGCCCAAGCAGGCATTAAATTAGACAAAGATGATTATTCTATTCCAAATAAAGACTCTAAAATAGAAAATAATACTAATATTGAGATTATCCGAGTCTCTAAAAAAAATGAAACTACTAAAAACGAAGTTGCTTTTGAGACAGAAACAGAATATTCAGACCAAATGTATGAAGATGAACAAAAAGTTACCCAAAATGGAGAAAATGGAATTTTAGAAAAAGTTTATGAAATTAAATTAGAAAACAACAAAGAAGTCAGCAGAAAACTAGTTTCTGAAAAAAATACCTTGAAACCTCAAAATAAAATTATTGTTTATGGTACAAAAAAACATCCTGTTGGCAAAGTGATTACTGGAGGTCGTGCAACTTACTATTATGGACCAACAATTGCTGCCTGCAATATCTTTCCAGCTGGAACAAGACTTCGAGTCACAAATACAAGCACTGGCCAAAATATTGAGGTAACAGTTGACGATACCGGCGGATTTGGCTGGCCGACAGTAATTGATCTTCGCTATGATTATTTTGAAAAAATTGGCGGCACAACTAGTGCGGGAATAATCAACGTCACAATTGAAGAAATTTTATAACAGCCAGCAAAAACTGGCTTTTTTTAAAATCTATTGTCAATTGACCAGATTAATGCTAAAATCAGAAAGCTAGATAAAGTAATTAAAAAAATAAACATCTTCATACTACCTGTCAACTTTATTACTTTAAAAACTTTATAACTTTATAACCTCGTAATGTCAAATATCTTAAGCGTTATTCAAATCATCATCGCAGTTTTCTTAATGATTACTATTTTAATTCAAAATAAAGGAGTTGGCTTGTCTGCCACCTTTGGCGGTGAAGGCAATGTTTACCGTACCAAAAGAGGTGCAGAAAGAGCCATTTTTATAACTACAATAGTTTTGGCTGTACTTTTTCTAGTTACGGCAATGCTAAACCTGTTTTTCTAAACCAAACTAGCTAAATGAACAAATTTAACACGGAGGACAAAAAACAAAAACTTCCTCGTTTTTCTCAAATCAAATATCTTCCACAAGCCTTAAACAAAAAAGAAAAAATCTTGAGCATTGGCCTAATCATAATTCTATTCATTAGTTTAGGATTTTTAGGCTATCAGCAATACACAAAAAGAATTGAGGCAATTGCTACAAATGGAGGAAAATACACAGAAGGCGTTGTTGGCACGCCAAAATTTATTAATCCAATCTATTCTCAAACTAATGATGTAGATTCAGATTTAACCAAGCTAATTTATCGCGGATTAATGAAATATAACAGTAATCAAGAACTGGTGCCTGATCTCGCTGAATCTTACGAAATTTCCAAAGATAAAAAAATATATACTTTCAAACTAAAAAATAATATTAAGTGGCACAATAACGAACCATTTACCGCTGATGATGTAGCTTTTACAGTTTCAGCAATCAAAAATCCTGAATATCAAAGCCCTTTGCAAATAAATTTTGAAGGTGTTGAAATCAGCAAAATTGATGATTTTACCGTTCAATTTACATTATTAAAAGATAAATATTCTCCATTTCTCACCGAAAATACTCTCTTTGGCATTATTCCAAAAAAAGTTTGGGAAAACATTCCTCCAAAAAATGCACCTTTTTCTGAACAAAATCTAGTTCCAGTGGGATCAGGTCCTTTCAAATTCAAAGAATATAAAAAAGATAAAACTAATGGCCAAGTTGTTTCTTACACTCTAGAAAAATTTAATGATTATTACGATAAAAAACCATATCTTTCTGAAATAATTTTTAAATTTTACAATGATTATCCTGATCTTATAACTGCCTACAATAAAAAACAAATTGATGCCATCAGCTATATTCCTTTTGAAGAGCAACAGAATATAAAAAAAGATATTAATTCATATCTTCTCAATTTACCTCAATATTATGCTATCTTTTTTAATACTAATGAAAATGATGCTTTAAAATACAAGCCTGTCCGACAAGCTTTGAGTTATGCTGTTGATCAAGAAAAAATAATTAACGAAGTTTTTTCCGATAAGCAAGCAACCTATATCACTTCACCTATTTTGCTACCAAATTATTATAAGTATAGTCCTGAAATCAACAAATATAGCTTTGATATTGAAAAAGCAAAGAAAACTTTAAAAAAAGGTGGCTGGAAAAAAAATAATGATGTTTTAACTTTTGAAGATATACCGCTCGAAATAACTCTAACTATAATTAACCAGCCAGAATTTCAAAAAATAGCTGAAATTATTAAATCTAACTGGGAAAGTATTGGTGCTAAAGTTAATATTGAAGCTTTAGAGGCAACAGATCTTCAATCTAATTATATTCGTCCCAGAAAATATCAAGCTCTTCTTTATGGACAATTGTTAGGTCACGATCCAGATCCTTATCCTTTTTGGCATTCTTCTCAAACTAAAGATCCAGGTTTAAATCTTTCTTCTTTAGAAAGAGATAATATTGATAAACTTTTAGAAACTGCCCGTCAACAAATCAATCCTGAAGAACGTAAAAAAACCTATCAGAAATTTCAAGAACTTTTAATCAATGAAGCTCCTGCAATATTTTTATACAGTCCAACTTATTTATATGGACAGAATAAAAAAGTTAAAGGCTTCAACCAAAAATTTACTTTTGTTCCATCAGACCGATTTTCAGATGTGGAAAATTGGTACATGAAAACAAAATTAAAAATAAAGAATCCCTAATTTGCACAAATTCAGCACAAATCTCACAAAATAAAAATTTTTATCACTAACATTTTTTAAATTTTGTTATTTATAATTTAGAATTTAGTTATTAGCCCAAGCCCTGGTGCTGGAACTGGCATACAGGCTAGCTTCAGGAGCTAGTGCCCGCAAGGGCGTGAGAGTTCAAATCTCTCTCAGGGCAAATTTTTATACTTTAACAATTTAGCAATTAAACAATTTAACATTTAACAAACAAAAATAAAACATTTTAAAATAAATTTTTATTTTACTTAAAAATTATAACTATTATGGACAACAAATATATACCGAAATTAAAAATTATTCCACTAGGCGGATTAGAAGAAATAGGTCGAAATATGACCTTAATCGAATATGCAAGAGACATTATCATTATTGATATGGGCTTGCAGTTCCCAGAAGAAAATATGCCCGGAATTGATTATATCATTCCAAACATCGCCTATTTAAAAGGCAAAGAAAACTATATTAGAGGCGTTATTATTACTCATGGTCACTTTGACCACATTGGCGCTATCCCTCACATTATGGATCGCATTGGCAATCCAACAATTTTCACTGCCAAATTAACAAGGGCAATGATCGAAAAACGCCAAGAAGAATTTGATAAAAAAGAAAAATTATCAATTTATACAATTAACGAACAAGACCAAATTCAACTTGGTCAATTTAAAGTTGAATTTTTCAAAGTCAATCACAATATTCCAGATGGCTATGGAGTAATCGTCCACTCACCTGTTGGAACTGTAATTCATACTGGCGATTTCAAATTTGATCCAACACCAATTGGCGACCTGCCAGCCAACAAAGAAAAATTAGCCAAAATGGGAAAACAAGGCGTTTTAGCTTTGATGTCAGATAGCACTGGTGCTGAAAATCAAGGCCATTCGATTTCCGAAAAAACGATTATGGAGACATTGAGCAAAATCATTTCCGAAGCCAAAGGTAGAATTATCTTAGCCACTTTTTCTTCCCTTATTACTCGTATTCAACAAGTTATTTTTATTGCTGAAAAATTAGGCAAGAAGGTTGCTATCGAAGGTTTTTCAATGAAAACAAATGTTGAAATCTGCAGAAAATTAGGCTATTTAAAAACTGGAAAAAAGATTCTTGTCAGCACTAAACAAGCCTTAAAATTACCAAAAGATAAAATAATTATTCTATGTACCGGCGCTCAAGGCGAAGAAGCAGCTGTTTTGATGCGTATTGCAAATCAAGACCACAAAGAAATAGAAATTGAAAAAGGAGATTCTATTATCTTTTCCTCTTCTGTAATTCCTGGTAACGAAAGAAGTGTTCAAAGATTAAAAGATAATTTGACAAGATTAGGTGCAGACATTTTTCATTACAAAATGATGGATGTCCATTCCAGCGGTCATGGTTTTATTGATGATCTAACAGAAATGATTACTTTAACCAAACCAAAATATTTTATTCCTGTCCATGGAAATCATTTCCTACTAAAACTTCACGGCGATATTGCTAGAAATACAAAGATTATGCCAGAAAAAAATATTTTCATCTGCGACAATGGCCAAATCATGGAATATCAAAAACAAGGAGAAACTGTAGTTGGCGAGCTAACAAAACGAAAAGTTCCTGCTGGACATATCATGGTTGATGGTCTTGGAGTTGGTGATGTTTCAAATATTGTCCTAAGAGATCGCCAAGCAATGGCCGAAGATGGCATGTTTGTAATAATCTTAACCATGGATGGCAAAACTGGAAAATTAGTCAGTGATCCAGATATTATTTCTCGTGGCTTTGTCTTTATGAAAGAATCAAAAAGATTGATTGGACAAACTAAAGAAAGAATAAAGAGAATTATGATCGATCATGACCCAAGGACTTCATCAAATGATACTTATATCAGAAACAAAGTTCGTGATCAAATTGGCCAATTTCTATTTACTAAAACTCAAAGAAGACCAATGATTTTACCTGTAATAATAGAGGTTTAAATAAAGACATATGCTATCATTAAAAGAACTAAATATTTTTTTAGGAAAAGCAACTCTTGCTACATACGCTGGCGGCGGACCAGAAATGGATCCTGAAGAACCAGGATTCAAAGAATTGGAATTTACCGAAAATGAATGGTACTATAAAGATAGCTATGCTGGCTTCTTCCAATCTTGGGGCCGTGAAACTGTTTGGCATAACAAAAAACCATTATGGACACAAATTTACGGAGGCGGAATAGAAAAAAGTTTTCAAGATAATACAGAATTTGCCCACCTAACTTTCAATTTTTTAAAAAAAGCTCTATCAGCTGGTGAAAAGAAAAAACGATTCCAACCACGTGGCCCAAAAGAATTTATTGATAAAGACTGGCAATACAAATCTGATTGGCAAGGAGATATATCAAAATTTAACGGACACGAACAAATATTATTTAAAAATAAAATTGTTTTTACCCACACATTCCTAGGAGGCTTAATTATTACAAGAAAATAAAATATATTTTATGTCTAAAAAAATAGTTTTTTCTGGCATCCAACCTAGTGGAGAATTACACATCGGAAATTATTTTGGTGCAATCAAGAATTGGTTAGAATTCCAAAAACAAGGTAATCTCTGCTATTTTTGTGTCGTTGATTTACATGCCATTACAATTGATTATGATCCAAAACAATTTCAAGACAAAATCTTAGACACAATAGCAACCTACATCGCTTGCGGAATTAATCCAGAAAAATCAATTATTTTTGTCCAATCAAAAATCAAAGAACATAGCGAACTTGCTTGGCTTCTTAATACAATTACGCCAATTTCTGAATTAGAAAGAATGACTCAATTCAAAGACAAAAAAGCTCAACATGCCAAAAACATTAATATCGGTCTACTAGATTATCCAGTTTTGCAGGCTGCTGATATTTTACTGTATCAAACAAATATTGTACCAGTTGGTCATGATCAAAAACAGCATATTGAACTAACCAGAACTTTAGCCCACAAGTTTAATACAAAATTTGGTCAAACATTCACAATTCCAGAACATTTCATTCCAGAAGTTGGAGCAAAAATAATGTCATTGCAAGATGCAACCAAAAAAATGTCCAAATCTCATAACCCAAAATCATATATTTCTCTTTCAGATTCAGAAGATGATATTAAGAAAAAAATAATGTCTGCAGTTACTGATTCTGATAATAAAATATTTTTTGATCCTGAAAAAAAGCCAGCTATCTCAAATCTATTATCAATTTATCATTTAGCAACTGGCTGGACTTTACAACAAATCCAAAATAAATATAAAGA
The DNA here is from genome assembly GCA_964574655.1 of uncultured Candidatus Saccharibacteria bacterium. GTDB lineage: Bacteria > Patescibacteriota > JABMPQ01 > JABMPQ01 > JAQVVF01 > JAQVVF01. The sequence continues at coordinate 43,941 of CAZNOH010000001.1, read as the reverse complement.
TTCAACTAGCTATGCTGATTTCAAAAAAGATTTAGCTCAAGAATTAATAAAATTATTAAAACCAATCCAAAACAAAAAACAAGAATTGTTAAAAGATAAAACAAAAATCTTAAAAATTTTACAAAACAGTACAAATAAAGCCCAGGAACAAGCCAAAAAAACAATGGAAAAAGTTAAACAAAATATGGGACTAGCTTAATAATTAAAAGACAGAACAATATTCTGTCTTTTTTTAAAAATATAACGTAAAAACATGGCAACTAAAAAGAAAAAATCATGGCAAGAAAAATTAAAAGACAGCAAAGATTTGCCAAAGATTGTTAAACTAGATAAAGAAGCTCAAACTCATTGGAAAGGAGAGACAATGACTGTCCCCTCACCAATGGAAGTTAACAATATTATGGCCAAAGTCCCGAGAGGAAAATTAATTACAACCGACATCATTCGCCAAAAAGTTGCCAAAAAACATGGCACTGATATCGGCTGTCCGCTTACTTGTGGCATCTTTACATGGATATCAGCTCATGCTGCTGAAGAAGCGAGACAGGAAGGCAAGAAAAAAATTACACCATATTGGAGAACGCTAAAAAAAGATGGCGAATTGAATGAAAAATATCCAGGCGGAATCGCCAATCAAGCCAAAATTTTAAAGCAAGAAGGACAAAAAATAATCAAAAAGAATAAAAAAACATTAGTCCTAGATTACGAAAAAAAATTAGTAGAAATATAAAGTAATTAAAAAAACGAGGTTCAATTCTCGTTTTTTATTTATATCTAATTAGTTTTTAATTTGTGTAAAATTTATTATCCTAGTATTTCAAATCTTTCACCACCAGCAGAAATTTTCTCTGCTCTTAGAACAAAGTCTTCCAAAATTTCATGCACCAATTTATCACATTTTAATTTAATCTCGTTATACTCCTTTTCAGATTTTTCTTCTCCAACTTCCATTCCACAAGCTGCATAAAATTTAATTTTTGGTTCAGTTCCGGATGGTCTAACAACCACCCTAATTGTTTTTTCTTTATTCAAATAAAATATCAAAGCATTATCCGGAAAGCCAATATATTTGCCAACAACTTTACTAGTTTTTGGATCAATAAACTTCTTTTCTAATTGATCAAGAACAGTAAAAACTTCCAAGCCAGAAACTTTAGTTGGTAATTTTGATCTAATTTTATCCATGATTTTTTTCATCTTGTCCATCCCATCCATACCTTTATAAAAGACAGCTTGCAATAATTCTCGATAATAACCATATTTTTTCTTTATAATCTCTAGTTGCTCAAATAAAGTCTTACCTTCTTTTTTTAATAAAGCTGCATACTCACAAATCAATAATGCTGCAATTGCGCCATCTTTATCTCGAGCATAATCTCCATACAAATATCCATGACTTTCTTCTGCACCAAATAAAAATTTATTGCCTTTTAATCTTTCATCAATTGCATTGCCAATATATTTAAAACCAACTGGCAAATCAGTAATTACTTTACAGCCATTATCAACTGCAATTTTTGTCAACAAATCAGTTGTCACAACAGTCTTAATTACCATTGATTTTTTCAAGTCAGTTTTCTTGCTTAATATTTTCGTAATATAATCTAAAAGCAGAACGCCAATCTGATTGCCATTCATAAATACATAATTTTCCTTTTTTATTGTCTTAGGACTGACAACGCCAATTCTATCAGCATCAGGATCAGCTGCTACTAGCACATCAACTTTGCTTTTTTTAGCCTGCTTAGTTGCTATGTCTAAAGAAATCGGCACTTCTGGATTAGGAATCTGTTTTGCAACGCCTTTGAAATCTGGATCACAAGCCATCTGACTTTTTACTGTTTCTATTTTTTTAAAACCAACATTTTTCAAGACTGGCAAAAAAGAAGTACTCGCACAACCATTTAAAGGAGTAAACAAAATATGGACATCACGATAATTTCCTAATGACAATTTGCTAACCGTATCAATAAAATCTTGATCAACTTTTTTACCCAAAATTTTTATTTTTCCACTTTGTTTTGCTTTATCAAAATCAATTGTTTTTATTTTTTTTACAGCCATGACTTTATTAATAATATTTTTGTCATGAGGCGGAACAATCTGTCCACCATTATCAAAGTATATTTTAATGCCATTATCAGAAGGAGGGTTATGACTAGCACTAATCATTGCCCCGCCAACAACCTTCATTTTTCTGATTGTAAAAGAGATTTGCGGAGTTGATCTAACACCTTCATAAAAATAAACCTTAAAATTATTTCCAGCAAAAACTGAAGCCGCTATTTCTGCAAAAAGACGTGAATTATGACGAACATCATAAGTAACCACAATACCCTTTTTCAATACCTTGCTGCCGAAATATTCAATTAAATAATCTGCAAAACCTTGAGCTGATTCAGAAATTGTCCGAATGTTAATTCTGTTAGAACCTACGCCCATCATTCCCCTTCTTCCTCCAGTCCCAAAAGGAATAACCTGAAAAAAAGCATTATTCAAATCGTCAACATTGCTATCCAAAATCATCTTTTCAATTTCACCAAAAAAAGATTGGCAATCAGAATTTGAAAGCCAATCATTTATATTTTTAAAAGCAGAATCAACCAGACCCTTCTTTCTTAATTCCTCTAATTTTAATTTTATTTTATCCATAATAAAAAAATTATAGAACAATATTAACATGTTAACCAAAATATCAGCGTCAAATCAGCGTTAGAAATCAGCGTAAAATCAGCGCTTGCTATCTAATAAAAGGAAGTAATCCTAATACTCTTGCTCTTTTGATTGCCTTTGCCACCATTCTTTGGTGTCTTGCGCAATTTCCAGATCTTCTAGTAGAGGCAATTTTTACATAAGGAGTTAAAAATTTTTTTAAAAAATTAACGTCTCGATAGTTAATCACCTCAATTTTTTCCGCGCAGAGCATACACGGTTTTCTAAAAATAGTCTCCGCCATACATTTTAAAATATAAAAAAATAAAAAATTAAAAATACTAGTTCGTATCCAATTTTTGATTTCAAATGTTCATTTTCCGAAGTTCCAAAGTTCCTACGCTCCGAAGCTCTAAAATGGAATATCCTCAACTCTAATTTCTTCGTCTTTCTTTACTTCTGTTGCAACTGATACGGTTGGGCTTGGAATTGCTTTTGGCATTACATTTTGAACAGGCATAGCTGGCGCTATTGAATTAGCTGGCTCTTCCAAAGAAATTGAAGGTAAATTCTCAGAAACAGGCTTTGAAACAGCTCCAAAGCTTTCAGAATTTTGATTAACTGGTCTAACTGCAGGTGTTACTTGTGGTTGAGTTTGTACAGAATTTCGATTTGCAAAACTTCCTGTATTAGCTGTTTGGTTCATACCTTTTGAATCAAGCATAATCATATTTTCCGCAACTATCTCAGTTCTGTTTCTCCTTGCTCCATCTTGTCCAACCCAATCGCGAGTCTGCAATCTGCCCTCAATATAAACTTTCTTGCCTTTTGTTAAATATTGGCTGCAAATATCAGCTAACTTTCTCCATGTAACAATATTGTGGTACTCAACCTTTTCTTGTCTTTGGCCAGATGCATCTTTCCACATCAAATTAGTTGCAACTCCAAATGTACAAACATTTGATCCCGTAGGAATAGTTTTCGTTTCTGGATCACGAGTCAATCTTCCGATAATCATTGCTTTGTTCAAATCCATAGATTTTTAAAGCTCTACTCCTTATCCGCCAAAATCCCGTATATTGCGGGAATCAAGCAGAGTTTCCTAGTGCTTAACTTAGTAAGCCAAGGCAAGGATGAACTCACAAATATTTATTTTTAAAATAACTTTTTTAATTAATCAACAATATCTTCTTCCAGAATTTTATCTAATTTTTTATCCATATCTGTTTCTTCTGGCTTTTCTTTTTTAAGAATTGGTTTTTCTTCAACCTTATCTTCAACCATCTTTTTCTCTTTCTTCTCTTCTTTCTTTTCAGAAATGACTTCGCCTTTATCTTCTATTGCTAATTCTTTTACTTCGCCTTCAACTTTATTTTCAGTTTCTAATTTAATATCTTTTTCTTGTTTGGTCACTAATAATCTGACAGCTTCTAATTCATCACAAACTTGGTATCTTATCTTTTTAATTTTAGTCTGATCAGCCTCAATTTTAACAATAAAATAATATCCTTGATTAAAATGCTTGATTGGATAAGCCAAATCTTTCATTCCTAAAAAATTTGATTCTAAAATTTTCGCATCAAATTTTGCTAGGATTTTTTCTAATTCTTTTGTCTTTTTTTCTGCCTGCTCATCGGTCATTTTAGGCGACAAAAACATTGATAATTCGTACTTCATAATGTAATAATTTTAAAATTTGTATTTCTTATCTTACCACGTAATATTAAATAATGCAAGAAAAAATTAGATTTCGCCACAAACAAGACAACAATCAATAAAAAAATGCCAGAATATAGCATTTTGACCCCAAAAAGAACAAACTAATCACTTGAAAAAGGCGAACACTTTGGTCTTAATGCAATTATTTTGCCAACCAAATCCTTACTGTTTTCTATATCAATTTTCATATTTTCTTGTCCCCAAACATACACTTTCATCTTACTTACCCTGTCAAAGCCATTCATAGCAACATCTGATCTAAAAACAACTTTATATTTCTGTCCGTCCAAAACAATCTCAAATGCAACAGTACAAAAATAATCATGTCTCTTGCAAACAACATCAGCTCGTCTATTCCAATTTGAATTACATATGTATCTCATCTGCGAAAGATCAGCCTTCCATCTCGTAGCTTTTGCATCCAATGATTTATCATCTACAACAAAAAACACCCTCCAAAAATCTCTCTTCAATTTTTCCTTCACTTTTATTTTCTCAAATCTTTTTTCTACGACAACAATCTGTTTTTGTGGCCTATCAAAAACAACATTGCCAGAATCCAAAAATGGCCCTGAAGACAAAATCACATCTTGATAATTCAAGATTCCAACATCTCGCTTATTCAAATCAACAATATTAGATTTAACATCAAAGTCTGAATCTAAATTTTCATAACTCAAATTAGCATTAAACAAAAAGACTACCAACAAACAAACAGATACAAAAACAAATGACATCAATCTCCAATATCGAAAATTAACAATCACTTGCCTCATTTTTGAAATTCTTGCACTTAGCAATTCTTTTACAATAGGAATAAAATTATTAATCACAACTTTTATCCATTCAATCATTTTTCTTCAACCACGCCATTTTTACGCCCTCCTTTTTTTCAAAGAACAAATATTTTTATTTTAATTTAATATAAATTTTATATTTTTATTATCTAAATTATACGTTTTTAATAACAACTTGTCGATTAAATAAAAAACCCGAAGTTATTTTCGGGTAAAGTACAAAAGTTCACGCCTTGTTAGACTTCATCTTCTCGCGAAGCTGACTAAGCCAAGGCGGATTAGCAACAAAGATCAATGATAACAATGAAACAACTATTCCTAGCACAATCACTCCGACTGCACTTTTTTCTTTTGGCAACAGCGGCGTTTTTTCGCCATGTTCATTTTTGAAAGGCGTCCAAAAATCCAAAATCAAAGCCGAACCAACCAACATCGCAATTGCCGACAAAACAATCAAAAGAATTGTCAACCACATGGCTCGCCTCCTTGTTTGTCTTCGGGTTTCTGCTCATCCTCCTCGTCACCGAAAAAATCCAAGACCATTTTTATCAATTGCTTTCTGAAACTTTTCTTGATCTCCGCTTTGCTCACTTCTTTTGTCCTATCATCCGCTGTCTCCACTTCAAAAACATTGTTCACTGCCATCTTGCCCATATTTGCAGCCATATCCAACAAAAAATTAATTCCTTTTGCAACTGTTTCATTCCGTTCTTCTACCATGGCTTCCTCCTTACTTCAGTGCCAGCAACAGTCTTCTCTTCCCATCGGAAAGCTGCTGCAATCTTTCCAAATCCTTGACAAATTCATCCAAATGACCAATTTCCTTCATGCAAATTCCTGTCAACAAATCAACAATTTCTCCAATCTCTGCCAATTCCAGATAGCGCCCATTAGTTCTTGAAGCTGTTTCCCTAAAAAACATTTTAACCTGCTTTATCCGAGATGAAACCAAATTACCCTCTTCAAAACAGAATACTGAATAAACCTTTATCCCTTTCGCCTTCATTTGCGCAATCTCATCTTGATAATTATGCTTTTTTGGACATTTTGCTACCGAATCAATCACTCCATGAGGCGGCATATCGCCAATTAAAACCACAATTTTTGTTGCCGAATCTTGCCATTTGACATTTACATTAAGATAATGAAAAACGCATTCCAAAGCTGTCAAACCATCGCCTCCGCCTCCATTCTTCACCTTCTCTAATTCCAACTTGATTTGTTCTGGATCACTGGTAAAAGAAGAGGCAAAGAAAGGATTCTCGCCGTCAAAAAATTCTGTTTCATCGCCATGATTCTTATAAGCCAAATAGCAAAACTGCGCCTGCCGATGTTTTTCTACGACCTTCGAAACTATCTGGCTAATTTGCTTCTTGCCAAGCTCATAATACGGATACATGCTTCCAGTTGTATCAAACAGAAAAACAACTTGCAGTTTTTTGCCAAAACTTGCCTGCTGATCTTCTTTTCTAACTGATGAAAATTGACCGCCTGTAAATTTCCGAATATCAGTCAAAAGCGCTGTTACTGATTCTGGCCTCTTGACTATGTTTGCCATGTCTCTCCCTCCTTTTTTTAAAGAGCTAACTATCTTTCTTTTATCTTGTTCAAACAAAACAAAAGAAAAATGTCAAATACTAAAAAGTACTTGACGAAAAAGTTCGGTCATATTCTTCTCTCTTTTGGACATCTAATAAAATTCCATAAGCTTCATTAATATCCGCCAGCATCCGATTATATTCTTCTTCAATTCTGGCTTTCATATCCTCATCGTCAATTTTTTCCAATTGGGATCTTTTTTTATCAGGATGAAATTTTATCGCCAAAGCTCGATAAGCTTTCTTTATCTCTTCTTGTGAAGCATTTTTTTTAAGTCCTAAAATGATATAATAATCTTTTTTAGGCTCAATCTTATTCTGCAATTCAGAATCCATCATCATAATTTGCTTTAATAAAGTATTGATCTGTTTCAAATCATCGCCCAAAGAAACAAAAGGCGCCAAACTGTCAAAATCTATCGTTATTTTCTGGTATTCCCTCAAAGCCTGCTCCAATTTCCCAACCTCGCCATTAATTTCCGAAGGCAACTGCATTTGCTTCACTTTTTCTAACAATTGAAAATTATCTGCCAGCAAAACTTCGATTTCTGAAATCACTGGCCAAAAATCTTTTAATTTTCTCGCCAAATCATCAACCTCGCCCAACAAACTAAGATGCTCAAATTCACCAATTGCAATCTGTCTTTTCCACAAACTCAACTTCTCATCCAAAAAAACTCTAAGCGAAATAAAATAAATAATTCCTTTGCTTAATTTAGCAACTATCTTATTTTCCAGTTCTCTAATTTTCAAACCTAGCAATCTTTTTTGTTCAAATTCTACTACTGCTGTTACTCCCATTATCGCCACCGGAATTCCCAATGTTAATCCAAGAGTTCTTCCAAAAGCGCCTTGAGGAACAAACATATTTCCGCTTGCCCTCCGCAGAGTATCAAGATTTTTTTGCCGAAAAATCTGCGGAAAAAACTTTACTAAAAGCGCAATGCCGATATAAATTGCCAAGACTGCCAGCAAAAAAAACCCGATTTTCGCCCACATTTTGTCCTCCTTTGCCTGTTGTGAAAGAACTATCTGCTAGCTTCATTTTTGCTTTTTTATAATAAGAAAAATACTGAAAAAATTAAGAAAAATAAAAAATCCCAAATAAATTGGGAATAAAAAAGCAAATCAGAAGAGAAAGCACTAGAATCACAAAAAGTACAATGATATTTAACTAATTTACCTCCTAATTTAGCAAATTCAAAACGAATTTTTCTCAATCTTTTTTGCCCTGAAAACAAATCTGTTTCGCTCCCCAAAAGTTCTATATTTAACACTTCACATTTTTCAATCAGACTGATTAAACAACTCAAATCGATAACTATTTCTTTTCTGTCTACAAAAACAAAAATTTCCAAATTCCTAATACAACCAGTAATATCAAATTCTGCAAGACCATATTCACTCTCGCCTACAACTTTGCCTTTTGTGAAAACAACATTTATTTCCCTTAGACATGAAATTACCATAATTAATTTCAAATACGATCTTCCATATGATTGTTCATATCTAAGTTCCTTTTCACTAATAATCAAGTCTTCCTCTACTACCATAAGACACTTGCCTTTCTGAAAATCATCATAAGTAGAATATTTCTTAGCTGTCATTTTTTGCCAAAATATCCTAAGTTGCAAAACAAAATGTTTAATCACATTTCCCAACCATTTACCGATCTTAAAAACAACTATATACGCTTCTGCTCGAATCTGATTTGAAGAATGTTTGATAATCTCATCTGTTTTAGTTGACTGACATGATTCTAAAGAGATACTTTTCTTTGCCTCCGAAGCTCCAAACTCCCATTCCTTCAACTCTCCATCCGGCGCAACAACCTTGAAAGTCCTCTTTTCTTCTGCCATTTTCCTTCCTCCCCTGTCCACCGTAGTCTCCGCAGAGATGAAGGCGGATTGATTTGTCAAAGAACAATCACTATAGAATAGCATGAACAATAAAATTGATCAACTATTCATCTAATCTGATTTTAATACGAATTATAAAAAAGAAAATTGAAAAAGTTAAGAAAAAAATACAGCTTTAAAGAGCTGTAATAATATTATTCATCATATGCTTCCAAAAGTACAATTAACTCATTTCCACGCTCATCTTTACCAAATAGTTTAATTTCAATCCATTCTTTATCTTGCAACCAAGCCCGATAATTTTCCAATTTTATACTACCCTCCATGCATTGAAATGAGTCAGCCTCAAAATGAACATCTCTTGTCCAAAAAAACGGCTGGCGTTGCTTAAAAGATTGCGGAGATTCATTATCTTCTTGCAATTTCCAAATCCTGACTTCCGCTTTATTCAAAACAACTCCACAATTTCCCATGTCCTGTAAACTAAAATGAAATTCATTATTTGACCAACCCCAACTTGAATGTTCTACCAAAATTCTTGCCTTGCATTTCAAACGCTCAACTGCTTGCTGTCGTAAAGATTCTTCTCTTTCAGTCTGCCATTTTTTTCTTAATTCACAGCCTGCTTTAACTCCAGAGACTAACAATATCACAGCTAGAATAACTATCCACCAAACTTTTTCATCAAAATTGCATTGATAAATTCCGTTTTTAATCAATCCAATTCCTAACAAAGAAACCGCTAATGGAATAATTATTGACAAGTACCAAGGTACAATCGAAGCAAGCCAAGAAGCGACCTGCGCTGAAATTAACCCGCCAACAAATGCTAAAAATACTCCTAATGCCAAGAACCAAAAAAAGTCAGCAAAATCATAATAACGAACTCCCCAAATTCTGTGTTCTCTTTTGACATAGATCAACAGAAAATAAACAACAGCAATCATCAACCATATGCCAATGCCAAGAAAATAAGTCATCCACCATGCTCCATCTGAAGATTTATTTTTCGTCAACCAATCAACAAATGCCTCGTATAGAATGCCTACAAAAACTACTAAGCGCCATAGCGCTATACAAGCCGCTAAGACTAACATAGCAAGCAAGATCACTCTAATATTCGTTCTCAACCATGAAATAAAAGAAACTGTTATTTTAGCTAATTCCTTTCCCGCTTCACCCAATTTCTTGCTCACTCCATCTAAAAATCCATCAAATCTATCTTTCTTTTGTTCTTGCACTAAACATTTAGGTTGAACTTCGCAAGCTTCATTTTTTATCACCCACTCTTTTCTCTCTCCTGCCGGCGTAATCACCCTAAATATCTTTTCTGTAGGCATACTTCCCTCCTCTTTTCTTTGTTTAAAGAACAATCACTACAGGATAGCATGAACAATAAAATTGGTCAACTATCCGTCTAATCTGATTTTAATGCAAATTATTAAAAAGAAAACTGAAAAAGTTAAAAAAAAAACGCGACACATGCGCGTTTTAACAAAAAACAATCTATGGTTTTAATACTGTCCCATCTTCTGCAACTGCTGGCGTAATTGTTATCTGCCACGAATTAATCCATCCTTCTACTGCTCTTACCTTTATCTTCCATTCTCCTTTTGACGATTCACTATTAAATTCATCAAAAAGACATCCATCAAGACAACAATCTCTTAAAAAAGTTACCTTGCCAGATCTCACGAGATTACATTCTAAACCGTCATAACGAGGTTTTAAAAATTCATCTCTATAAAAGCTCTTAACATCCAACTTTAACCAAATCCTAATCCCTCTAATATAAAAATCATCTGGAACATCAATTACACTCTCTGCAAATTTAAAATAAGCTTCTTGTGATGCGCCTGCTTTTAATACCATTGGCTGACTCGTTTTATATGTATGCGGTTCACGTTCTTCCCTCTCTCTTTGCTTTGCCTCTCGTGCCAATCTGATTTCCTCTTGTCGACGCAACATTATCAGCCGTCTTTCCTCTTCATCACGACGTCTCCTATCATCTTTCGTCTGACGTAATTTTGCCTGCCTGCTATGCTCCTCTTCTACCCACAGCTGTTCTTCCAACCTTTGCCGTTCCAACTGTTGTCTCTCTACTTCATCACGACGTTTTCTTTCTTCATCTGTTCGTATTCTTATTCTCTCTCTTTTTCCTTCTTCCACCTGCAGTAACTGCTTAGCTACTACCTGCTGACGATGAAGTTCTTCAAGACGAAAAGATCTTTCTTGCCAAATCCATACCGCCAAATAAACACAGCTCGCAACAATCAGGATTAATCTATAATGTTTTCCTGTTGCCATTCCTGCTTTCTTCATCCATTCAAAAGCCAATCTCAAACTCTGATTTTTTTTATTAAGCTTATCATCCGCCTTTTTTAGTTTAGGCGCATCTAATTCCCAATCTTTCAATTCCCCATCCGGCGTAATCACTTGAAAAGTTTTCTTTTCTTCTGCCATTTTCCTTCCTCCTTGATTTGTCAAAGAACAATCACTGAAGAATAGCATGAACAATAAGATTGGTCAACTATCATCTAACCTAATGTTAGAACAAATCTTCAAAAACAAAATTGAAAAAGTTAAGAAAAAAACGCGTCAATAATGCGCGTTTTAACAAAAAAGATCTAAGGTTTTAACACTGTTCCATCTTCTGCAATTGCCGGGACAATTGTTATCTTCCACCTAAGAAATCGTCCTGGCATTTTTTTCTTCAATATTTTCCATTCCCCTCTTGACGATTCACGAATAAATTCGCTAAAAACACATCCACCTATACAACAACCTTTTAAACTAATTAATTTGCCTGATCTCAAGAGATTACAATCAAAATGACTTTGAGATGGAAGATACTGTTTATCCACCTTCACATCTAGTTCAATAATGACTTCTCTGATTATAAAGTCATCCGGAACGTCTATCACGCTAGAAGAGGCTCCTTTTATTAATAAATCTGGCTTTAAAACTACTGGATATTTTGATCTATATACATGAGGATTGCTCTCTCTTTCTAATCTTCGTTGCTCTTTCAAATACTCATGTCGTTGTCCCAAAATAGCTTCGTGCTCCTCTTTCCGCTCCACTTCTAACTTTCGCATTGCTTCTTCTACCAACCAAGCTTCCTCTTGTCTGTGAAACACTTCTTTCCTGCGTAACTCATCTCCACGTTGTCTCTCTTTGTCTGCTTGTCTTTCTTTTTGTAATTCGTGCTCGTACTGTTCATGCATTCTTATAACATGTTCTAGTACGCATACCCCATTCACCAATTTGTTCCCTTTACCATAGCATTCTTTTTCTTTTTCAGGTTCTGCAACTTCAACTTTTTCTTCAACCTCTTGTGTTTTTTCGTCAGTTTTTTGTGCCTTTGTGGTTGCAATCTTCTCTTCCTTTTTTTCTTCTCCTACTCTCATTCTAGCTTTCTCTTTTTGCTGTAACTGCATAGCTACTACTTCTTGACGATGAAGTTCTTCAAGACGAAAAGATCTTTCTTGCCAAATCCATACCGCCAAATAAACACAGCTCGCAACAATCAGGATTAATCTATAATGTTTTCCTGTTGCCATTCCTGCTTTCTTCATCCATTCAAAAGCCAATCTCAAACTCTGATTTTTTTTATTAAGCTTATCATCCGCCTTTTTTAGTTTAGGCGCATCTAATTCCCAATCTTTCAATTCCCCATCCGGCGTAATCACTTGAAAAGTTTTCTTTTCTTCTGCCATTTTCCTTCCTCCTTGATTTGTCAAAGAACAATCACTGAAGAATAGCATGAACAATAAGATTGGTCAACTATCCATCTAATCTAATTTTAATACAAATTATTAAAAAGAGAATTGAAAAAGTTAATAAAAAAAATCGGAGAAAACTCCGAAAAGGTACAAATTAATAAAATAGTATCTTTATTTAAATCTTAAACTTTTTTTACAGAATTATTAGATCTTCTAGCAAGTCTTTCACCAATTCTCCCTGCTTTTCCGTGATGTCCCGATCGTACCAAAATATCAATAGCTTTCCCATAATTTCCTACCTCCTCAGCAATCTCTGCAGCTTTTTCATGGTGTCCAGTACGATCTAAAATATCAATAGCTCTCTCATAACTTCCTGTCTCCTTAGCAATCCTTGCAGCTTTTTCGTGATATCCCGCATTGTCCAAAACATCAATACTCTGCAAAATTAATTCTTTTCTCTTTGCTTCTTCATGCATTCTTTCTTCATGTATTCTCTTTATTTTTAACCGTTTACTCTCTTCCCTTTCAACTTTCTCTTTTACTTTCAATAATTTCTTTTCGGCTTTTTGTTTTAATAAAAGTTCTAATTTTGAAACGAAAAAAGAAAACCAACCCAATATTATTTTTCCTGCCCATCTTCCACATCTAAAAAAAACATTCACTGAAATCGCTCGTCTCTCTTTAAACTTGTTTTCCACCAATCCTATTTCTTTTGAATTCTCAATTTCCCATTCTTTCAGCTCTCCATCCGGCGCAATCACTTGAAAAGTTTTCTTTTCTTCTGGCATTTTCCTTCCTCCTTGATTTGTCAAAGAACAATCACTGTAGGATAGCATGAACAATAAAATTAGTCAACTATCATCTAACCTAATATTAGAACAAATCTTTAAAAAGAAAATTGAAAAAGTTAAGAAAAAAAATACAGCTTCAAAAAACTGTATAAATATCAATGATCATAAGTCTCTAAAACCACACTCACTTCATTTCCTCGTGCATCTTTACCTAAAAGTTTCACCTCAATCCATTCTATTTCTTGTAGCCATGCTCGATAGTTTTCCAAAGTTATCACGCAACGATCTGACCGTCTATCTTTTCCACAATAACGTTGAAAAGGCCTAATATTAAGATGCACGTTTCGGGTCCAATAATGAGGCTCTCTTTGTTTAAAAACTTGTGGTGATTCATCACTTTTCTGTAATTTCCAGATCCGCGTCTCTACCCGATCAAAAACAACACTCCATCCCTTAATCTCATGTAAATTACAGTAAAACTCATTTCTTGAATAATTCCACTCCACATCTTCTACCAATACTTCTGCTTTGCTTCCCAGTGGCCATGATCTTTGTACCACTTTGGTATTTTGTGTGACAATACTTTGCTTCTGTTGCGACCTAGACTGTATTGGAATGGTCTGAGAAAGAAAATCGCTTCCATGCACAAAAATTGCCAATACCCAAATAAAAAAAACAGCGAGAATACCCAAAATGCAAAAAATAATCCATACTCCGTATAACTTCAAGAACTTCATTTTTTTTCCAAACATTTTTCCAAGTTCGAAAAATACACTTGGCTTTGTTTCTATTCTCTTTTCCTCACAAACCATTGGTTCAGCACTTTTTGGCTTTTCTTTAAATGACCATTCCTTCAATTCCCCCGATGGATCAATTACTTTAAATTTCTCTCCCTTAGACATCCTTTTTTCCTCCTTTCTTCTATTTTGAAAAGAACATTCTCTCCAACATAGTATAAAAGAATCTTATTGTCAATTAAATAAAAATCCCGAATAAATCGGGATGAATGAACGAATGATATTTTAGGACTTTCGCTTCTGCATCGGAAAAATGGCGTAGAAGAAATTCACGATTGCCAGAATCAGCATTGCAAAGAAGCCTGCCACCATCCCTTTTTCCTTTCGGGACAACGGCTCCTTCTTGCCATCTGCATCCTTCTTAGAAAATGGATTCCAAACGCCTGTTACAATCAAAACACCGACAATCAGCAAAATCCCGCCAGTAATCAACATTGCGATTGTGTATCCTGTCATGACCGTCTCCTCCTCTTCCAGTTGGTTGACCTCCCGCCCTTAATTAGACGGGCCTGCTCTCTCTCATTCCTGTCCAGAAACCTTTGACGAAAGAAATTACAAACGGCGATGCCAAGCTGATCATTAAAACCGCAACTGCCAATCCTGACCAACTTGATGCATAATCAATACCGCAAAAACCAACCAGATTAACCAAACCAGCCAAACCTATTAAACTAGCCCTCGTACCAAAAGAAAGACTTGCTATCTTCAAAAACACCACCCAAAAAACAATATTCAGAAAGACAAAGAAAATCAGATATCCCGCCAAAGAATTTCTATACAGAGTCTTTAAATTCGGTCGATCATCAAAATTATGCCTCAATACAACATCACCTTTCGTTTGCTGAAACTGCGACTGCAAATTTGGACTGATTTTTCCAAGCACTTCCTTTGTTACCTGTTGCCACATCTCTCCTGTTTGAGCAAAACCTCCCATATAACGAAAATGAAGTACGCCTTGACTATCTTTATAGTAATAAACCAACGAACTACCATTCTCATCAAACCAGTTGCCAATCGCTATCAAAGGAATCTCATTATTGGGATATTTATCCTGAACACGGAGCTGCCGAATTTCATCTTTTGTGCATTTTTCCGCTTTCTGGCCAGAAGCATCATACAAAGACCGATCGAAATATTCCACTCGTCCAGTAATTTGGTCTCGCGTGCAAAATCCCACCTGCCCATCAACAGAAACAGACCGATTCAAATTAATAATATACAAACAAAAGGTATGCAGAACAAACAATCCTAACAAAATGAAAAAACCAATTTCTCTCTTTTTCTGGCTGAAGCTCAACAAGAATTTGAAAATCGCTACCCACAATCCAATCGTTACAAAGACTGCTACAATTCTTGACAGATAAATATTAACTCCAAAATCCGCCACCATATCTACCAAATCAGGATACAAGGCCAAAAAAGCAAAATACTTGCCGTAAAGAATTGCTACCAAAAGCGAAATTGCTCCAATAACGATCAAAAGCATCCCCAGTAGCACAAACAATTTTGATCCGATATTCTTCATGGCTGTTCTCCTTTGTCCGCCGTAGCTTTAGCGAAAGCGGATCATGTCCTAGTTGTAAAGTCCTATCTTTTACTTTCCACTTTCATTATTATCTCTTATCAAAAAGAAAAAAATTGAAAAAACTAGGAAAAATAAAAAAACTCCCCAAAAGAAGAGTTAACCTAGCTAACAAAGTTCAAGTCTTCACAAATCCATCCAAAAAAATTCTCGTTGTCGCCATTTGCCAAGTCATACCGCCATCTCCACTAAAAAGCATAGCGCGAAATTTCTTATTATATCTGCCATTTTTCTCAATCCAACTCTTGTATGGTTCACTTTCGCTATAGTAATTGTAAGATAAAAACAATCTTCCTAATCGATCAATCGACAACTGATGATAATAGATGCTGTAATCTGGCAATGGCGGCACAACCAATAGTCTTGAAACTTCCCAATATCCGTCTTTTAACATTCTTTGATAACAAAGCGCGCAATAATGAAAATGGCTAGCGTGAAAATCTCTTTTGCCATATCTATGATCCCGAAAAACAAGATGTAAATTATCTACCTGATCACAAACCAAAGCAATATAAGTTTGACCGACAGACGAATATGTTTCATGCAACAAAGTCCATCCTCTTTCTACTGAGTTAGAAATCTGGCTCCTGCCATAAAAAAAACTACCAGCGTGCGCTCCAAGCATTACATTTAAAAATCCTCGGCTATCCAAACAAATCCCTGGAGTATTGTGCATATCATTTTTCGGCTTTGATGTACAACCAACAAATGATTTATTGATTAATCTCTTGGAACTATGATCAAAAGTCGCTACAAATGTCGGCGATCCCAAATGACTAGGGTTATTAGTTACTTCTGTCCAAATAACATACGTTTTACTATCTAAACTAGCCAAGACTGATGCCCCACCAGAATGCGCTGAAAGACCAAAAGATTTCTCTGTCACTTTTATTATCTGCTCAAACTCAAGACCTGTCTTAGTTTTTTTAACCACCACAACATATAATTTATGAATTGTCGCCCATTTTGCCACCTTCACCTTTGTTTTCTCAAAAACAGCAATCATTGGCGGTCCATTAATCTGATTATGTCCGGTAAAATATTCCATCGTTGCCACACCATTAATCGGCAACTTATAAACTTGCCAAGTTCTGCATTGATCTCTTGAATAAAGCAACAAACCTATCTGGACTTCTTTCGTTCCCAAGCCACAAGCAATTCGTACTAAAGTATAAGCATGGTTATCTTTATCAAACACAATCCTTGCCATCTGCGATCCAGCTCCTAAAAGTGTCTTTGTAAAATCAGAAAAACTTTCCTTAATTGCCTTCACAAAACCATACTTTACCAATTTTCCACTGTCATCCAAAACTTGAACAAAACTAGTCTCATGATCATCATTGCCTCTTTGCCTAATGTAAGGCCTGTTAAACTGATCAAAATTAACTACATTCAAATCAAATTCTGGATTCCATTTAAATAAATCCTGCTCATGTCTCATGGACTGCAAAATAATCGGTACTACAGACTTGCTCATTTTCTCCTCCTTTTTGTCAAAGAACAACTCCATTATCTAACTATTAAAACTTTTTACTAGAGAAAAAATTAAGAAAAAATCCCAATCTTGTTTATTGGGACTAAAATTTATTTTTTTGAACGTTCTTTCTCAATTCTTTCCAATTTTCTTAAGCTATCTGAGGCAAAACGCTTCAATCCAATTAAGTTTCTATCAATCATTACAAGTTGTTCTTTTTTATCCGGTTTTAACCATTCAGCTTCTCTAATACCAAATATCATCGCTAAAAGGAGCAAAATCCCATGAACAATCGCTGATAAAACAACATTTTCAAAGATATAAATAGAAAATGATATTGCTAGAAAAGCAAAAAAACCTGACATTGCTATTGCTATTACAATCAAGATCAAAGCAAGATATAAAACTGTAATTTCACTACGTTTTTTTGAATTCAGATTTCTAAAAAGCCATACAAGTGTCACTAACAAACACACCCCTAAATAAATAAAATACACAGTTGCAGAATGACGATAAGCTATCTCTTCAACAGACAGAATCCAAGGAACTAGCCATTTCCAATAACAAAAACTGACCAATCCTAAAATAAACAAAACAAAGAAATTCAAAAAGACTCTCAAAAAACCATGAAATTCCATTTTTCTATAAATTCTTTTCACTACTTTTTTAATCAATATTGCAAAGACAGAAATCGCCTTTAGAATTTTCTTAAACATCAACACAAATCCATGTCCCAACCAATAGAAAAATAATCCTATTATCTTTCCTGCTATCTTCCCAAACTTAAAAAATAAATTCCCAATTCCTGCTTTTTGATTCAATCCTTCACTTGGCTTTGTTTTAATATCAAATTCCCAAACCTTCACATCACCCGAAGGCAATACAACCTTAAATGTCTTTTTTTCATCCATTTCTTCCTCCTCCTAGTTTTGAAAGAACTCGCTCAATAAAAGAACTTACTCAATAATAATAAAATAATTACTTTTTGTCAATAAAAAACTCCCCAAAAAGAGGAGTTAACCTTCCAAGATACGAAACTTTGGCGGAGACCCGAAAATATCCGAAACCACCACCCGCCATCCATCGCACCGAGCAATAACAAATTCTGTCTGCGCGTATGAATCCAAGATCTTTACTATATCTGCATGCAATTCATAAACTTTAATCCTCCGCAAATGCTCTAGCGACGAAAACAAGGCCTCGCCTAACTTCATAATCCTTTTTTCCAAATCAGATGTGCGCTCATTTTGCTTCAATTCATCTCCAAAACGATCCAAGAAAAGGCTTTCCCAAGTCTGAAAGACCAGATACAGATCAATCAGCACTACTGCCTGCCAAAAAACTTCAGCAAAATTACGATTAAACTTTCCCAAATTCATGTCAAACATAAATTTGACAGCCTTTTTGACTAACTTTTTTTCATCGCCCAAAAACATTTCTTGGTACATTCTTTGATAAAGCTGGAAACGAATTTGCCTTTCTCCTGCATTCCGCCGAGACAGATAAAAAGAATCCATTAAAGATGTTGAACCCATTGATGGAGTGCTTTTCAAGCAAGAAGCAACCTGATCTGTATGTACAAACATCAAGTCAACCTTTCCGTAACCACGCAACATGATATCAGCAATGCCTCTTCTGCATTCTTCTTCGCTCAACAGCCCTCCGGTAAAATCCAAATTAAACCAAACAATAAAATCAAAAAGTCCGCGATCAAACAAAGCCAAATCTTTTACTGAACCCAAAGCTTCATCAAGATTAGCCAAAGTTCTTCTATATGTAGCGATGCGAAACTTCTTTGGCTCCCTTTCTCGAGAAACTTCCGGAATCTTTTTATCAGGCTCTTCATAAGTCACTAATTCAATGCCAAATGGATAGAAATATTTTGTTACCAATTCATTGATCAAAGTGCTTTTCCAACAACCGCCCATTCCCAAAAACTCTACAACTAAAGCTCTCACTGCCAAAGAAGATTTGGCTATAAAATCTCGCCGTTCCCGCATCATCCAAGCTGTTAATGGTTCCAATTTTACTTTTTCTTGTTCAGGCATCAGATTTTCCATTACCATTGCCTTCCCTCCTTTCTTTGTCTTTGTCAAAGAACAATCAATATTTCTTTTTACTATAATTAAGAAAAACAATATTGTCAAGACAAAATCCCTTGCAAAAAAATAAGTTTTCTGTTATAATAACTCGAACTTAAACAAACCTATGGCTAATCGCATTACAATGAATTCATTGTCTTTACAAAAGACATTCCCTAAAATCTACCGAGATTTCTTTTCACAATGCCCTTTAGTTTGTTCTTCCCCGCGATCTTTCACTTGGTTTGGCGAGCAAGCTGTCAAATACGACGGATTAACTTTGCGTCAAAATCTGCCTCTCAAAACTTATGTCGGCCTAATTCCCAATAAAAAACAAAACATTAGAATCACCAGCTATGCTTATTTTGATCCTAATTCACAAACCTTCCACAAGGATGATTTTGATCCGTATTTAACAGAAAAAACTGAAAAATATTTCCTTAAATTTTTAACAGATGTTTGCCAAATTAAAAAGCCTATTGGTTTTAATATTCATATTCTTAATGAACTGCCTTTAGAAAGAGGCTTAGGCAGTGGCGCTATTTTAGTTGCCTTGTTAACTAGTGCTTTGATTCTTAACCAAAAATTAGACCAACAAGACGTTATTAGCTGGAAAAATAAAAATTGCCTTGAGTTAAAAGAAAATAAAGATTTAAAATTTGATTTTCTTTTCAAAACCATTTGGAAATGGGAAAGCTTTCTTTTTCCAAATGCTAGCGGCAGCAATCTTACTAGCATTTTGCCATCTTCTGTTCCTGTTCTATTTTTCAGCAAAAAAACCAAATCTAATCCAGCTCAAAATCAGCCTAGATTAGAAGAGCTTGATTCTATCGATTCCAGCTTTTATCAAATCATTAAATTAGATGAAATAACCAATCATCTAACCAGCTGGTCTTGGCCTTTTGACTATGGCCTAATTTATACGGGAGAAAACAGAGATGTCCATGATTCACAAGCTCAAATTAAAGAATTTAAAACTAAACTGATTAAGGATTCTCAAAACTGCTTCATCGATCTAAAAAAATATTTAGGCAAATCAAAAACTCTGATCGGAAAAATTTACCAAGAAAATAATGAGCTTTGGAATAAATATACTGATTGCTTGCCCATCAATTCTTTTCAATCTTATATTGCTTTCAAAAAAATCTTTAGCCAAGGATTCTCTTCCGATTTGCTAAAAAATCTTGTCGAACTATTAAATAAAGAGCAGTATCTCTTCAACCTCCTTAATCTTTCCTCGCCAAATTGCGATCGTTTAATTTCGTCTTTTAGATTGCTAGCTAAAAAATCTGGCCAAGAAGACATTTTAGCTGCTGCTAAGATCTCCGGCACCGTTCGCCGAGGCGATATTTTGTTTGTTGCTAATTCCTATCAATTGAGAAACAAAATTGATCAGATTGTTGCAGAATTAAAAAGCAAATTTAATCCAGATATTAATCTAGATTTTGCCTCTTGGCTGGATAATTCTTCTCAAGAACAAGGATTAAAAATTGAACAATCTTGGTTGCAAGGAATTTATTCAAAATATGTCCAAAAAGATACCCTTATTCAAAAAACTTTTACATCCTCTGAAACATCAATTCAATTACTGCTGGAAGAAAAAATTAAGAAAGAAGAAATTGATTTACTCCTAGATAATATCAATCATAAAATTTTTATCAAAGGCAAAACTCTGACTTCCAAACAACTTCCTTCCCAAAAAACAGCCATTGAAATATTAAAAATATTATTGGAAAATCAACAATCCAGTATTACCAGCAATAAATTGCCCCGCTCTTCTTACAGCACCAATAGAAATGATATGCAAGGAAAAATCATCGGCCCTTTAAAAAAACTTGTTAAAAAATATACTAAAAAAGACCTAGATCTAAAAACCAACGGAACTCTAATTAAATTTTATTTAAAAATAAATCTAGACGATCTTAAAATAAGCATTATTGACAAAATAATCTAAATATAAAGAAATACTAAAAATATGGCTTGAATAAGCCATATTTTATTTTCTTAACTTTTTCAATATTTTTCCTCTCAAAAAAAGTATATTCTAAAAACATAAATTCGCTCTTTAAAAAAAGGAGGAAGCCATGCGTTGCGACTGCGGTATGGAAGTAAACACAATCTATCGAATTGAAGATAGAAAATTTTGTATTTTTTGTCGAAACCATCAAGCGCCAAAATGCATTGTTTGCCATCAACCAGTCACCACATCTTTTCTCAAAACAGATTGGGGCAATGTCTGCGAAACCTGTTATAAACCAAATCTCTGCTGTTTTTCTTGCACCAAACAGCTAGATGAAAAAACTACATTCCCATTATCAGATCATCGCCTTGTCTGTTCAAACTGTTTTTCCAATGCCATTTATATTTTAGATCAATCAATTATTAACTTTGTTTTCAAAATCTTATCTCAATGGAAAATAGTCGTCAGAAAACCGCTCTCTTATGAAATAGTTGATCTAAATACATTATTAAAATTAAGAAAACACAATGGCGTTATTAGCAAAACAGTTCTAGGCCAATGCCAAACTCAATTTCAAGTTTTCCCCAATGGGAAAAAAACAATTTCCTGCCACAAAATCTTTATCCTTTTCGGCCTGCCTAAAGAACAATTTATTGCTATTTTTGTCCACGAACTTTTCCATGCTTGGTTGCACGAAAATAATTCTTTTGCTTTGACTCACGAAGATATCGAATTTCTCTGCGATCTAATTGCCTATCACTTTATAAAAACCTCTCGATTTGCAACCCATTGGCTTGATAGTTTTAAAAATTCACTAAACTGCAATCAATCAAATTTAGCTAGCACACTTCTGGAACTACCGCCAGAAAAAATAACCCAAGGTTTCGTTGCTCTTTCCTAAGCGGCCGATCGCCGTTTTTTATTTTATCCTTGCAAAAAACAAGAGAATAAGCTAAAATTTAGTTTATAATCTGTGTAATCTGTCCATAATCTGTAATAAATTTGTTTATAATTTGTATCATATGAAAGTAGGAATCGTCGGTCTTCCAAATGTTGGCAAGTCAACCCTTTTCAACGCTTTGACCAAAAAACAAGTTGATGCTTCTAACTATCCTTTTTGCACAATCGACCCTAATGTCGGGATCGTTAGCGTACCTGATGAAAGAATTGATCAATTAGTAAAGATTGATCATCCAGCAAAAATTGTTCCTGCTGTTGTTGAATTTGTTGATATTGCCGGATTAGTTCGGGGCGCTCACAAAGGCGAAGGCTTGGGTAATAAATTTTTGACTCACATCAAAGAAGTTGACGCTATAGTGCATGTTTTAAGAAATTTTTCAGATAAAAATGTTACCCACGTTCATGGAAAAATTGACCCCAAAGAGGATGCCGATACAGTAGAATTAGAACTGATTTTAGCCGATCTTGATCTAGTCACAAAATTACTAGAACTTGCTAAAAGAAATTCAAAATCAGGTGATAAAGAAATAATTGCTAGAGCTTCTGCATTAGATAAAATAAAACAAGCTTTAGAAAAAAACGAACTTGCCAGAACTGTCAATTTAGAAAAAGATGAAAAAAAATCAATCAAAGATGTCCAGCTTTTGACAACCAAGCCGATTCTTTATGTTTTGAATATTGATGAAAGCGAAATTGGCAAAGAAATAAATTGCCCAAAACAACCTTGTATTCCAATCGCTGCCAAAATAGAATCAGAGTTGGTTCAATTATCTTCCGAAGAAGTCAAAGAATATTTGCAAGAATATAACCTAAAAGAAACAAGCCTAAACAAATTTATTAAAGCATCTTACGAACTTTTGAACTTGATCACTTTTTTTACTTCTGGCCCAACTGAAACCCATGCTTGGACAATAAAAAATGGCTCTAATGCCCAACAAGCCGCCGGCCGAATTCACACTGATTTCTATAACAAATTTATTAGAGCCGAAATAATTGCATTCAACGATTACATAACATCAGATGGAGAAACAAAAGCTAAAGAAAAAGGCAAAATGCGCGTAGAGGGAAAAAAATACATCATAAAAGACGGAGATACCGCTTATTTCAGAATCGGCCAGTAGTAATTTTTTTACTTTTTACTTGCAGCTTTTTACTTTTAAATTTTTACTTTTAACTTAAAAAACGATGCTATCTATGAACGACCTAAAGATTGGCTCAATTATTGATTACGAAGACCATCCTTATGAAGTTTTATCAAAAGAATTTGTTAAAAACGCTCAAAGACGACCAGTGATGTTCACCAAATTAAAAAATTTGATTTCCGGAAAAATAGTAGAACATTCCTTTCAACAAAGTGACCGCCTAAAAGAGTCTGATGTCATCAAGAAAGATGCTCAATATATGTATGAAAACAATGGAAATTATAATTTTATGGATGGCGAAACCTACGAGCAATTCTCTTTATCAAAAGACATTCTAAACAACAAAACAAATTTACTTTTAGAAAATGGCACAGTCAAAATTGTTTATTACAATAATGATCCAATCAATATTGAACTGCCAATCAAAATGGATTTCAAAATTGTTGAAACAGCGCCAGGTGTAAAAGGAAATTCTGCAACCAATACTATGAAAGAAGCTACTCTTGAAACTGGCAAAAAAATTCAAGTCCCACCTTTTGTTAAAGAAGGAGATTCTGTTACAATAGACAGTAGAACAGGAGAATATTTAGAAAGAGTCTAACGTTATAAAATAATTAAACATAAAAAAACGAGCATTAAAGCTCGTTTTTACTTTATAACTTTAAAAACTTTATAAACTTTCGTACTAATCCACCTTCCCCGCCTCCACGATTTCCCAAATTTTCTTTTCAATTGTATTTGCAACTTTTGGATTATCTCTCAAATATTGCTTGGAAGCTTCTCTGCCCTGACCCATCTGAGAATCGCCAAAAGTATACCAAGATCCAGATTTGCCCAAAACTTTATAAACAACACCAGTATCTAACAAATCGCCAACTCTGGAAATTCCTTCATTATACATAATATCAAATTCTGTTGTCTGAAACGGCGGTGCAACTTTATTTTTGACAACTTTGACTTTAACACGATTTCCAATAATTTTATCGCCCATTTTAATTTGAGCAGCGCGCCTTAATTCAATTCTGACAGAAGAATAAAATTTCAAAGCCTTGCCACCTGTTGTCTCTTCTGGATTACCAAACACCACGCCAATTTTCATTCTTATTTGATTCAAAAATATAACAGTTGTTTTTGAACTAGAAATAGCTGCAGTTAATTTTCGCAAAGCCTGCGACATTAATCTTGCATGCAAACCCATATGAGAATCACCCATATCGCCTTCAATTTCTGCGCGCGGCGTCAAAGCTGCCACAGAATCAATCACAATTACATCAACTGCATTTGATCTGACTAATGTCTCTACAATTTCTAATGCCTGCTCGCCTGTTTCTGGCTGAGAAATCAACATATCATTGATATCAATGCCAATTACTTTTGCATAATCAGGATCCAAAGCATGTTCAGCATCAATAAAAGCAGCCAATCCGCCTTTTCTTTGAACGCTCGCAATAATATGCTGGGCCAACGTTGTCTTACCTGAACTCTCCATGCCGAATATTTCAATGACTCTGCCTCTTGGCACTCCGCCAATACCTAAAGCAATATCTAAAGAAATTGATCCAGTTGTAATTGCATCAATTTCCATTGTCTTCACTTCTCCAAGCTTCATAATAGCTCCCTCGCCAAAACGATCTTTGATCTGATCAATCGCTGATTCAACAGCCTTGTTCTTTCCCTCCATCATCTCTTTTTTTGTGTCTTTAGCCATATTTTTTAAATTACTTTTTTTAAACTCTCGCTAATAGTTTGCAAATATTTGCTAATAATTTGCAAATAAAAATTACTTTTCTGTCATACTTTTTTACTTTATTAGCAAACTATTCGCATATATTCGCAAATGATTAGCGATTATTTTATTTCTTTATCCCTCACAACTTCTCCTTCTTTCCCAAGAAAACCCAAATCCTTGCCATTCAAAACAACTTTTGTCTTGTCTGCTTTTCCTGAAGACACGAGAAATTTTTCTTTTGCCTTAAATGTCTGTGATGCATCTGGCAACATCATGCCAGAATAAATCAACCGATCATCAGCCTTTACTTGTATCCACGCTACTTTATCTAAAACTGTCACTACCAACTCAAATTCCGGCTTTATAGTTACTTTTACATTTTTATCTTTTACATTTTTATCCACTGCCACTACTTCTTTTTTATATTCACCCTTCAAAGCCAACTTTTCATTTTCTTTTTGTCTTTCTAAATCGCCAGTCAACTCAACCATGATATTTCTTTTCACTTCAGTACTCTTGCCAAATTTATTATTGGCAACAATATTTAAAACATTCAATCCGTCCTGCAAAGCAATAGTTTCTTTAAATTTTCCACTGCCATCAACCTGAATTGATTGATCATTAATTTTTACTTCTGCTTCTAAATCAGTCTCGCCAACCAGCACAATTACATCATCATTAATTGTCTTATCTTCTGATGGATCCAGAATAGTTAATACTGGCGGTTTTGATAATCCACTTAACTGAAACCAAATATATAAAAATACCACAAAAACAGCCAAAACTGTTAAACAAATTTTTATCAATCTCGGCGTAATCACAAACGAATTAGATTTATACGATGACAAAGGAATCGGCTCCTTTGATTTCTTAATATTTTCCTGAATACCTCTTTCATTTTTATATATATCTAATGATCCTTGAAAATCAGTCCCAACATAATTACAATAACTCCTCAAAAAACCTCTGACATAAACATCAGCCGGTAATTCACTATATCTGCCTTCCTCCAAATATCTAATGTATGTTTCTCGAACTCTTATACTTTGTGATATTTCCTTTAATGTCAAATTAGCCTCTTCTCTTGCGTTCTGCAATCTTTCACCCAAAGTCTCTGCCGTCTTTAGGCGATGAGTGGTAAAACCTTCACCTAATTTCATAACTGATTATTATTAAATTGCTTGTTGGCTAAATCTTCCTTGCTCGGCAACCCCATCATATTATCACTTGGCACTACCAAAATATCTCTTGGCTTTGCTCCGTTTGCCGGTCCAACAATTCCTCTTTCTTCCAAAATATCCAAAAGCCGAGCAGCTCTTGCATAACCAACTCTTAATCTTCTTTGTAATAACGACGCTGATGCTTTTCCAGACATCATCACTGTCTCTTTGGCTTCTTCATACAATTCATCATCAACCTCGCCATTAGCTATTATCCCGTTTGACGCCATCATCTGCTGTCTTTGAACGATTGCTTCATCATATTCTGGCTGACCTTTATCTTTTAAGAATTTACAAACAGAATGAATATCTTTTTCAGTCACAAATGAACCTTGAATTCTTCTCGGCTTTCCTAAGTCCGAAGAAATGAAAAGCATATCACCATTGCCTAATAATTTTTCCGCGCCAGCAGAATCAATTATAGTTCTAGAATCAATCTGTGAAGCAACTGCGAATGCAATTCTTGCCGTAATATTAGCTTTAATTAAACCAGTAATAACATTAACCGAAGGTCTTTGTGTTGCCAAAACTAAATGAATACCAGTTGCTCTAGCCATTTGCGAAAGTCTAACAATTGCAGCTTCAACTTCTTTTGAAGCAACAGCCATAAGATCCGCCAACTCATCAATAACTACAACAATGAAAGGCAATCTATCCTTTCCAACTGACGCATTGTATGAATGAATATCTCTTTTCTTGCATTCTGCAAACAGAGTAAAACGCTTTTCCATTTCTGAAACAGTCCAACGCAATGCATTAACAGTTTTATCAACTTCTGTAATCACTGGCGTCAACAAATGAGGGATATCTGCATAATTAGTCATTTCTACTTTCTTCGGATCAACCAGTATTAATCTCAAATCATCAGGAGAATTTTTATATAACAAACTCATAATAATTGTGTTCAGACAAATTGACTTGCCAGAACCAGTCGCGCCAGAAATCAAAAGATGAGGCATCTTATCAAGCTCACAAATTGTCGGACTGCCAGCAACGTTTCTGCCCAAAACCATAGTCAAATTAGATTTATCATCTGCAAACTCTTTGCTCTCCAAAATTTCCCGCAATCTAACAATCGCCACTTTTTGATTTGGCACCTCCACGCCAACTAATGATTTACCAGGAATCGGCGCTTCAATTCTTATTGGATGAGCCGCCAAAGCTAGTGCTAAATCATTATTCAAAGTTACGATTTGACTTAATTTTACACCTTCTGTCGGCTTAAAAGTATATTGAGTAACTGTTGGACCAACATTAACTTCATGCATCTTTACATTAATATTAAAACTCTTCAAAGTCTGCTGAATAACTCTTGCATTATTTTTTACATCGCCAGCCATTGGCGTTGTACTCTGATTATTTAAAAGCTCTAAAGGATAAGGTTTCCAATCTCCCCATTTTTTTGACCGTAACACGCTTTTTGCTTTTCCATCTTCCATATCTTTAGCTTGCAATTCAGAATTATTTTCAGCCTCAACTGGTACAGCAGATCTTTCATTCATTCCCTTGATTGTTAATTCTCCTTCTATTGGTTGCTTATGTAATAATTTTAGAATCAATAACCTTAATCTTTTGAAACTTTCAATAACATCTTTCAAGGAAATATTAAAAGTCATTATTGTCCCTACAATAAAGATCGCTAATAAAATAACACCTGTTGCCCAAAATCCCATAAAAAGCTGTGCTGGATAAGAAAAAGCATAGCCCAAATATCCACCGCCAACTCCATCCTTTATCACGCTCAAGGCTGCTTCACCGTTATATTTGACATGAAAAATACCGCATAAGCCAACCAAAAGCATGACTGCACCGACTAAATTATATTTGCTAAAATTAGGATCTTCTAATCTCTCTGACCTAAATATCGCAATCGCTAAACCAATTAATAAAAATGGAAAAATATAAGCAGGCCTGCCAAAAGCTTGTCTTAAACCTAAGCTCAAAAAATCACCCATTTTTCCTGCCAAACCAATTAATGCCAAAAGACTTAAAAGACCAACAATAAAAAAAACAACAAGCATTATGCCTCTCACAACTTCTGGTTGCATGCCAATATTAAACAAAAAACCCATCGAACCTTTTCTTTTTCGTCCACGTAATTTTGGCGGTCTCCCAGGTCTTCTTTTTTGTTGCCCTCTCAAAATTGTCGTTGAAGCCAAATTTTTTACCTTTGGCGGACGTCCTCTTTGTGCCATCTTATTTTATATTTATTTTACAAATAAAAATTCTTGCCCTATCGAATGACAAGGTCCTAACAAATAGGATACTTTAATTATACTATAATTTAACCTTTGCAACAATAAAAAAAGAAGGCCCATTTAAAGCCTTCTTTCTATATTTCCAATCCTTTTATACCTTCCTCTTATATCCAGTTCCAGCTGGAATTAACTTACCAAGAATTACATTTTCTTTCAGACCTTTCAATTCATCAACCTTGCCAGTAATAGAAGCATCTATCAATACTCTTGCAGTTTCCTGAAAGGAAGCAGCAGATAAGAAACTATCAGTTGATAATGAAGATTTCGTAATACCAAGTAACAATTCTTCAGCTTCTGGAAATTCTTTTCCTTCTTTTTTTAATTTCTCTTGTACCGCCAAGAATTTAACTCTAGTCACAACATCGCCAGTAATAAAATTACTTTTGCCAGATTTTTTAATTCTAACCCAATTCAACATCTGTCTGATAATCAATTCAACGTGCTTATCATCTACATCTTGACCTTGGCTTGAATAAATATATTGTACTTCTTTCAAAATATATTTTTGAACAGCTACGCGTCCACAGGATTTAAACAAATGTTGTAAATCCAACGTGCCTTCTGTCAATTGCTGTCCGCTACTAACCAAATCTTTATTTTTGACCAAGAAAACAGTATTGCCTGGCAAAATATATTCTTTTTCAACATCGCCTTCTTTAACAATTATCAAATTCTGTCCTTCAATTTTCACAAAGCCAGAAGCTTTTGCTTTTATATCCTTGCCTTTTTCCGTCTTAATTAAGACGCTTCCTTTTTCAACATCAGTTCCATCTGAAATAACAAGCTTGTCATTTGCCTCAAATTGATATAAATCCTTGCTAACATTTGAAGCAACTATTCTCAAAATCTTACTATCTTTTCCTTCCTCAATTGATGCAATGCCATCATTTTCTGCAAATACTGCTGGTTTTTTGATTCCTCGAGCTTCGAATAATTCTTCAACTCTAGGCAAACCTTGAGTAATATCGCCTTCACTTGCAACACCACCAGTATGGAAGGTTCTCATCGTCAACTGTGTTCCAGGCTCACCAATCGATTGAGCAGCAATAATACCAACAGCTTGTCCAATTTTTACCTTATCATTTACACCCAAATCCCAACCATAACATTTTTGACAGATTCCTCTTTCCATCTTGCAAGTAGTTATTGAAAAAATTCTAACTCCATCTAAATCTAAACTATCAATCAATTTTCCATATATTTTTGTAACGATTTCACCTTTTTTGATAACAACTTTTCCAGCCTTATCTTTAATGTCTTGTGCCAATGTTCTTCCTAAGATTCTATCACCAATTGTTGTGTTCATATCAAGACTATCTTTTTTGCTAATTTCCAGACCTTTAGTTTCGCTACATTCTTCTGCCTGAACAATAACGTCTTGAGATACATCAATCAATCTACGAGTCAAATAACCAGCATTAGCTGTACGCAAGGCTGTATCAGTTAAACCTTTTCTAGCACCGTGAGTAGAGATAAAATATTCCAAAACACCTAAACCTTCTTTAAAACTATTTTTGATTGGCAACTCAATAGTCTTTCCAGAAGGAGCTGCCATCAAACCTCTCATACCCATCATCTGTACAATTTGTGGCCATGAACCTCTAGCACCAGACTCAACCATTGAATAAACTGGACCAAACTCTTCAACTGTATTTCTTGTTACTTCTGTAATTTTTTCTTTTACATTAGCCCAAGTTTCAATAACTTTGACATAGCGTTCATTGTCAGTCAAAAGTCCAGTCTTGTATTGTTGTCTAATTTCTTCAATTTTCTTTGCAGCTTCATCAATCATTCCCTTTTTTTCTTTCGGTAATTTCAAATCATCCATGCCCCAAGAAAGTCCGGATCTAGTCAAATATTCAAAGCCGATTTCTTTAATCGCATCAACTAATTTTACTGTTTCCTCATTACCATGTTTATGCAAACATTCACCAATTAATTCACGTGATGCTTTTTTATCAATAACATTATTTCTAAAACCAAAATCCTTTGGTAAAACTCTATTAAAAACAATCCTACCAACACAAGTTTCAATTATTTCTTCATTAACTCTTACTTTTATTTTTGCTCTGATATCAACCAAGTCATTTTCATAAGCCAAAATTGCTTCTTCAGAATCAGAGAAAATCTTGCCCTCTCCTTTCATACCAGCTCGCATGTTAGTAATATAATAACAACCCAAAACAATATCTTGAGAAGGAGTAGAAATTGGAACACCAGTCGCTGGCTTTAACAAATTACGAGTAGCAGCCATAATTTCTCTAGCTTCTTTTTGAGCCATATCTGTCAAAGGCACATGAACAGCCATCTGATCACCATCGAAGTCAGCATTAAAAGCAGAACAAACCATTGGATGAATCTGCAATGCCTTGCCTTCAATCAAAATTGGCTTAAAAGCTTGGATACCTAATCTATGCAAAGTCGGAGCACGATTTAACAAAACGTATTTTTCTTTAATAATATCTTCCAATGCATCCCAAACTTCTGGTCTGCCTTCTTCAATCAACTTTCCAGCTGATCTAACATTATGAGCAAACTCATTTTTAATCAAACTATGAATAACAAATGGCTTGAACAATTCCAATGCCATTATTTTTGGAATACCACATTCACCTAATTTCAAATATGGTCCAACGACAATTACTGAACGTCCAGAATAATCAACACGCTTGCCTAAAAGATTCTGTCTAAAACGTCCTTGCTTGCCTTTCAACATATCAGCTAAAGATTTTAATAATCTCTTTTGACCAGTTGAAGCAGCTGTTACTTTTCCAGATCTTGCAGAATTATCTAACAATGCATCAACTGCTTCTTGCAACATTCTTTTTTCATTTCGACAAATAACTTCTGGCGCATTAAGCTCAATCAATCTTTTTAAACGATTGTTTCTATTGATAACTCTTCTATATAAATCATTTAAATCAGAAGCTGCATATCTACCACCATCTAATTGAACCATCGGACGAAGATCAGGAGGAATAACTGGCAAAACAGTCAAAATTGTATATTCAGGCCTGATTCCAACCTTAATCAAATTTTTAACTAATTTTAGTCTTCTCTTAATTTTCTTTTTGATTTGGGCTGGAGCATTAGTTGATTCTTTTTCTAAAATAGCTACTAATTTTTCCAAATTAATTTCAACTAAAACTTTTCTAACTGCTTCAGCTCCAATTCCAGCTTTAAAGACATGTCCATATTTCATAGACAAGTCTCTATACTTTAATTCCGAAATAATACTCAATTCTTTAATGTCTTTAACTTCTTCTTTTTCAAAATTAAAAATCTTATTCAACTTTTGTTGCTCTTTTTCTTTTTCAGAATATAAAACTTTTAATCTTTTTTCTGCATCAGCAGAATTTCCTTTTTCGGACTTTTGTCTGACTCTCAATTGTTTTAATTCAGAAGCTAAATTTTTATATTTATCATCAATTGCTTTCTTCTTTGATTTAAATTCATCTTCCAATTCACTCAAAGTTTCTAGCTTTGCTTTTTCGTCAACAGAAGTTATTAAATAACTGGCAAAATAAACGACTTTTTCCAAACTTTTTGCAGACAAATCTAAAATCAATCCAACTTTTGATGGGACACCTCTAAGAAACCAAATGTGAGAAACTGGTGCTGCTAATTCAATGTGACCCATTCTTTCACGTCTAACAATTGATCTAGTAACTTCAACACCGCATTTATCACAAATGATTCCCTTATATCTAATTCTTTTATATTTTCCGCAATAACATTCCCAATCTTTTGTTGGACCAAAAATTCTTTCCGAAAAAAGACCATCTTTTTCCGGACGCTGAGTACGATAATTGATTGTTTCTGGCTTTTTTACTTCTCCAAAAGACCAGTCTAGAATCTCGTCTGGAGATGCCAATTTTAATCTTATCGCATTAAAATCAGTCGTTATATTTGCCATTGATTTATATTAGTAAATTTGTAATTAGTAACTAGCGACTAGTTAGACGTTAACAATTTAGCAATAGAACAATTAGTTAACCAATCTAACCAGTCTAACTTATTTAACTCGCAATATCCGTAATATCTTAATATCCGAATATTCGTCTATTTGCGATCAAATTTCTTTTCTTCAGTTTTCAGAATATTTCCAGATACATCTAGAATCTCAACATTCAAAGCTAAACTTTTTAATTCTTTAACCAAAACATTGAATGACTCTGGAACATTTGGCTGTCTTATTGGCTCACCCTTAATAATCGCCTCGTATGTTTTAGAACGTCCAATAACATCATCAGATTTGATTGTTAACAATTCCTGCAAAACATGAGCAGCGCCATAAGCTTCAACCGCCCATACTTCCATTTCACCAAATCTTTGTCCACCGAATTGAGCTTTACCACCCAAAGGCTGTTGAGTAACCAAAGAGTAAGGGCCAATTGACCTTTGATGGATCTTGTCTTCAACTAAATGATAAAGTTTCAAAATATACATAACACCAACCGTTGTTTTTTCACTAAATGCATTACCAGTTCTTCCATCATATAATTGAACCTTGCCATTTTCTGGTAAATTTGCTCTCTTTAATTCAGATTTGATTGTTTCTTCTTTTACACCATCTAATACTGGAGTTGCAACTTTATAGCCTAACTGTTTTGCAGCCCAACCCAAATGAACTTCCAAGACCTGACCTTGATTCATACGAGATGGCACGCCTAATGGATTCAAAATCACATCAACTGTTCTTCCGTCTGGTAAATAAGGCATATCTTCCTGCGGAACGATTTTTGAGATAACACCTTTATTACCATGGCGACCAGCTAATTTATCGCCAACTTGAATTTTGCGTAATTGAGCAACAGAAGCTTGAATCGTCTTTATTACTCCAGTTGGTAATTTATCACCTTTTTCTCTTGAAAATATTTTGACATCTACAACTTTTCCATGTTCACCATGTTGCAAATACAAAGAAGTATCTTTTACATCTCTTGCTTTCTCACCAAAAATCGCTCGAAGCAATCTTTCTTCAGCAGTCAATTCAGTCTCGCCTTTTGGTGTAATCTTTCCTACCAAAATATCTCCGGATGTAACTTGAGCTCCAACTCTGACAACGCCTTCTTCATCCAAATCTTTTAATTTTTCCTCGCCAACGTTTGGAATATCGCGAGTCACTACTTCTGGACCTAATTTTGTATCACGAACATCAATAGAAAAATCCTCAATGTGAATTGAGCTATAAACATCTTCTCTAACCAATCTATCAGAAATCAACATAGCATCTTCAAAGTTACCACCTTGCCAAGCCATAAATGCGACTACAACATTTTTACCTAAAGCTAATTCGCCGTTATCAGTCGAAGATCCATCAGCAATAATTTGTCCTTTTTTTACTTTTTCACCAACAGATACAATCGGCCTTTGATCAATACAAGTTGAAGTATTCGATCTTAAGAAATTCAATAATTTATATTCTCTAATATTTTTGTTAACTTCCAATACTTTTATTCTTTTTCCTGACACCTCAATAATCTCTCCATCTTTTTTACATACAATAGCTACGCCAGAATCCTTAGCTGCTCTTTCTTCACAACCTGTTCCAACAATCGGAGAATCTGGATTAATACATGGCACTGCTTGACGTTGCATATTTGAACCCATCAAAGCACGATTCGCATCATCATGTTCCAAGAATGGAATCAATGCAGTCGTAATTGATACGATTTGTTTTGGAGAAACATCCATATAATCAATTCTACCAGCTGCTTCCATTGAAGGCTCGCCAGCAACTCTGACTTCAGCTCTATTATTAACAAAATAGCCCTTCTCATCAATGGGGGTAGTTGCCGGAGTTGTAATATGTTTTTCTTCTTCTATTGCATCTAAATATTCGATCTCATCAGTCACTCTTGATCTAATTTGAATCACTTTCAAACCAGCACTTTTTATTTTCTTAATATCTTTTTTATCAATTATTTTATCAGCTGGCACAATTACTCTGCCCTTTTCATCTAAAATTCCAGATTTATAAGAAATCTCGCCAATTGCTTTTTCAGATTGTTCTATAGGAATTTCTCTTAAAATTTTTCTATAAGGAGTCTCAATAAAACCATATTCATTGATTCTGGCATAAGAAGAAAGATGGCCCACCAAACCAATGTTTGGACCTTCAGGAGTTGAAATAGGACAAATCCTACCATAATGAGTTCTGTGTACATCACGAACATCAAAACCAGCTCGCTCTCTTGACAAACCACCAGGACCCATAGCTGACAACCTTCTCTTATGTTCTAACTCAGATAATGGATTTGTTTGATCCATGAATTGAGAAAGTTGAGAAGACATAAAGAATTCTCTTACTGAAGAAATAACTGGTCTAGCATTAACCAATTGAGCAGGAGTAGAAGTATTTATATCCAAAGTACTCATTCTGTCTCTGATAATTCTTTCCATTCTCATCAAGCCAACTCTCATTTTGTTCTGAACCAACTCACCGATTGCTCTCACTCTTCTATTTCCTAAATGATCAATATCATCTGGATTACCCTGAGTAATATTTAATTTAATTAATTCTTTAATAACATTAACTAAATCTTCTTTTCTTAAAATTCTATTTTGCTTGTTGATAACAATTTTTTCACCTAATCTTTTATTCATCTTAAAACGTCCAACCTTGCCAAAATCGTATCTTTCAAAATTAAAAAACATTGCTTCAATCAATGATTTAGCATTATCTGCAGTTGCTAGATCACCAGGTCTAATTCTTTTATAGACTTCAATAAAACCTTCAGCTTGATTTTTTGCAATGTCTTTTGCTAAAGTATTTTTAATAAATTTTCTATCAGGCAAAGTATCAACATCCTTGAATTGAGCTAAAATTTCTTCGTCTGAAGAAAAACCAAAAGCTCTCAATAATGATGTTACTGGTACTTTTCTTTTACGATCAATTTTTGCATAAATAACGCTCTTTGAATCTGTTTCAATTTCAATCCAAGCGCCTCTATTAGGAATAATTTTTGCACCAAATAATTTTTCGCCTTTTGTAATTTCTGCGGTAAAAAATGCGCCAGGAGATCTAATCAATTGAGAAACAACAACTCTTTCAACGCCATTTATAATAAATGTGCCTCTCTCTGTCATCAAAGGAAACTCTCCTAAATAAACTTCTTGTTCTTTTATTTCTCCAGTTTGCTTATTAACTAACTGAACTTTACAACGAACAGAAGCTTCATAAGTCGCATTTCTTGATTTTGATTCTACTTCATCAACCTTTGGTTCATCAATTGCATAATCAACAAAACCTAACTCCAAATTCTTTTCTGTAAAATCCTTGATTGGTGAAATTTCGTCAAATAATTCTTTCAAGCCTTCCTTGAAAAACCAATCATAAGATTCCGTTTGAACTTTGATTAAATCAGGAAGTTCAATAACATCATGCAACTTAGTGAAAAATTTTCTTTTTTGCTTTTGAGGCATAATATAAAAAAATTAAATATCAAATATATAATTATAAAAAATATTTTCTTCCTATAATCTGCCTAGATCAATCTAACCAAGTATTTGATCTGGAAAAAATCCCTGCCTGCCGCCTACCTGCCGGTAGGCAGGGCAGGCAGGTGCCTAAATCTGCATTTGCGAAGTACAAAAAAATAGCCAAAAAATGACTTATTTGGCTTGTTTAAAGTCTTTTGTAAATATCACGCCCGAGGCTCAACACCTCTGCTTTGAATATCATACTCCAAGTATAAGCGTTTTATTTAAAAAGTCAAGCTTTTTTTAATTAAAAACACTATTATGGCTTATCTAAAGCAAAATATAAGTATAGACTATTTCTTATCCACAGCATTATTACCCCAAAGCTTCAGTAATAATATTTCTTAATCTTCTTAAACCTTCCAATTCTTCTTCACCTTCAACACCAGGAACAGGATATTTTTCACGCAAATCAATCCTTGTTTTTACACCTTCTAATTCTTTTTTATATTTCGTCCTTAATTTTTTTTCTTTTCTTGGAGTCTTAAAAAAATATTCTGCTTCCTTGCCAGCTGCCATTACCGATCCAGCGATTTTTGACAAACTAGATTCAGTCAAATTTTTTGACCGCGCTAAAATATTCACCATCTTGCCACCAAGATTTTCTAAGCCAGCAGATTTTCTAAGCTCATCTGCTTTATAACCTAATTCACTTGCAACTCCGCCAATTTTTTTAGCAGTATCTGTAAATCTTTTAAAAAATCCTTTTGTCTCTTTTTTTCTTGCATCAAATTGACCTGAAGCAACGGCATCAATATTAGATTCAAATTGTTGAAAAGCAGGAGTTTCTACTGTTTCAGCTCTTTCCGAGTCAAATTCTGCCATAAATTCATCAACAGTTGGTGGCTCTAAATCATCATAAGGCGCTACTTCAAAGGCGAGATGAGTTGTTCCCTTGCTTTCGCTTCCTTGATTTCTCGCTTCTTGTCTAACCAAATCATCTGTCACAGCTTTCCACACTTCTTCAACATCAGAAGCTTTCCCCTCATCTTCATGTCCTTCTTGTAACCAACTTGGCAATTCAACTTTTTTTTGTGAAGCTACCCACTTGCCATCTTTAAATTCTGCTGGAATCTCTTCCTCAATATCCTTGTCTTCAACAGGCCACCCCTCACCTTCTTCTTCCAAGGCAGGAGCCTCTTGAACTTTTTGCTCGCCATAACCAACCTCTTTAACTGTTGGCACTTCCTCTGTATCTATTTCTTTATGAGTTGGCAATTCTTCATGAAAATAATTTAGAGAAGTATCATCAAATTTCTCATTCCATTCTTCCCAGACTGCTTTTTCTTTTTCATTTTTTGGACCTGTTGGCGGTTCAGCAACATCTTGAATTATAGGCTCCAAATCTTCAACGCCTAATTCAATGATTGATTCTTCAATTGTTTTAACGCTTTCTTCGCTTAATTCTCTAGCTTTATTTTTCAAAAAATTTTTTTCATCATCTGTCGCTACACCAGGCTCAACTTCAGTAACTTTGTGAGTTCTTTTAACACCTGCTTCTTGCCGACCCGCATTCCTTTCATCTGCAAAATTGCTATTTACTTCTTTTCTTGCCATATTTATAAAAATTAATTTTTAATTCTCGCACAAACGCAGTATTGCTACATCCTTACATTCTATTTAATTTGTTCTTTGATTCTTCTTTTCTTATCTTCTTCAACCATTTTTACAGCATCTTGAAAAACACTATCTAATCTGCCATCTAATTTTTCAATGCCTTTTTGATATTCATCGTAAGCATATTTCATTCTTTTCAACATTCTGAAATAAATCAAATCCAAAACTAATTTATCTTGATGTATCTCTGTACCCAATCCTTCTTTTGCTTTTTCTTTGTCTTTAATTCCTTTTTGCACTTTTTTGATATGATTATCAATTGCCTTGATAATACTATCGCGCACTTTCTTGCTTAAACCTTCTGCCTCTATTTTTTTAATCAAACTGTTTTTTTCACGAGTTGTCAAATCAGATTGTTTAATTAATTCTATTGCTTTTTTTGTTTCCATATTTTTATTATTTTAAAATATTTTTTAAAAATAATTATTCTCCAAATTTTGTTCGCAACGACTCAAAGCGTTCCAGCCTCTTTCTTAATTTTTCAAATTCTTGTCTTTCTTTCTGCTCAACTGAAACCTCTTTTGCTCTTGCATTATATTTCTTTCTTTCCTCTTGCCATACAGTCATTTTCTCTTTTGTTCTTTTAATTTCAGCGGGAAATTCGATTGCCACCTTTTTATAAGCTGCCACAGATTCAGAAGCAATTGCCTTTACTCCGCTAGACATTTTTTTAATTCCTGCCTTTGGCAAATTTTCGCCAAGCGAAACAGATCCATACCCCAAATCACGCATTGTACTGCCAAAAGACAACAAACTTTCTTTGACACGCCCACCCAAAAAACCTTTTAGCAATCCTCCAGCTTTGCTCAAGCCCCTTTTTGCAAATTTAGCTAAACTTTCTACTCTTTGTCTTCCAAGATCAGTATCCCACAATTTTAATTCTTTATCTGTTTGCACCGAAACTTCAAGCACTTTATCTTCCTCGCGACCCGTCTCGTCAACTAATTTTTCCACATCGCTTGTAAGAACTTCAACAGCTGCAGCTAAAGCCTCGGCCTCGCCAAGCGCGCCCTCAATACTTTGATCAAGACTCTGATCAAGCCTTTCCCAATCTCTATCAAATTGTTCATCAAAATCAGAATCAACAAATTCTTCTTTAGATTCATCTCTAAAAATCATTTCCTGAATTTCTCGCAAAATCTCTTGAAAATCTCGCGATGTCTCTTCGCCTAATTTTCCCTCGATATCTGCTATTTGCTGGTCAAATTTTTCTCTGCCTCCTAATCCTTGATAAAATTCATCCGAAGACGGAACTTCAACTTTTGACAAACCATCCTCATCAACTTCTTGCAGATCCCTACCTTCTAAAACTGTTGGCGCTGCCTCTTCTCTAATCGTATCCACACCTTCTAAAGCTACTCCTTTCTTTTCAGATGGTTGTGATGATTTTTCGCCTTCTCGTTCATAAAAACTTGCTTGATCATCTTTTAAAACATCAATATTTCTTTTTGACATATAAATTTTGATTTTATTTTAACAAAAAACTTGTTTCTTTATTATAACAAAAAATAATTAAATTTGCATTATTTTTTAGGCTTTGTAATATGTGGTTTTCTTAAATAATAAGGCATTACAATATTATTTTGTTTTTCATTATTTAAAAGATTTTTTCCTATATTATACAAATTTTCCAAGACATCTTTGTCAAAATCATCTTTAATTTTGATTTCCAAGACTTTATCTTTTAAATTTTCCCTAATTATTTTTTCTTTTTCAGAATTAATTTGCCCAATAAAATAACAAGGTTCTGTAATGTTCTTGCACAATTCTTCTACAATGCAAACACCTCTTTCTACTTTCTGCATTCTATTTTCTACTCGTTTTATTTCAAAATAAATCAAATCACTAATGTTTTCCAAAATAATAACAAAATTATTATCTCCGATTTCTGACGTTCCGATGCTCCGATGTTCCGACACTCTAACGTTCTGACGTTCCGAAGTTCCAAAGCTCTGACGCTCCAACATCTCAAACCTATCCACTCCAACCACTTTACAATTCCATCCAAAAGCAAGCGCATTAGCTGTTGCAATCCCCACTCTTAACCCAGTATAAGATCCAGGACCAGTCACAACAACAATTCCATCAATTTTATTCTTGCCAACTAATTTTTTAACAATTGGCAATAATTCTTCAGACTGCCTCAAATTTGCTTCCCAGACTTTTTTCTTAATAATCTTCTTTTCGGAAGCGATGCCTACAAAAGATATATAAGTTGCTGTATTAATTAACAATATCATTTTTATAAATTTAAAATTTATGCTATAATAAAAATCTCAACAGCAAAGTAAATAATCTTTTTTACTTTTGCCTTTTTAATTTTAACTTTTTACAATGTTCATCGTTCCAAAAATATTAATCATCGCTCTTGTCGCAGGAGTCTTAGTCCAAATAGTCAAAGCCTGCATCCTATCTTGGCAAAATAAAGAAATTTTTAATTTCCGTTATTTATCTCGCTACGGAAGTATGCCATCTACCCATTCTGCATTTTTAGCTTCTCTGACATCAGCTGTTTTTCTAGAAGATGGTTATGCTTCTACCTCTTTTGCTATCTGCTTGATCTTTTCTATCATAATCATTAGAGATGCCTTTGGTTTCAGAATGCTTTTAGAAAATCAAGGAAAAACTTTAAAAAGAATGATTGAAAATCATCAGCAAGAATTCAAAGAAATTGAAAAATACAAAAGATTTAAAACATTAGGCTTGCGTGTCGGACACACCCTGCCTGAAATTTTTGTCGGTGCAATGATCGGAATCCTTGTTACATTATCTTTATTCTTCATTATCTAAATCCAAAACTCTAAATCCTAAATCCTAAATAAATACAAAACTCAAATGACCAAAATCTAAAAACTATTAACATCAGGTTTTAAAAATTTGAATTTTATCATTTGAATTTATTTAGAGTTTAGAGTTTAGAGTTTTTTTAAGTTCTTCCCTTGCAACGACTCTATCATCCCATTCTATTCCTTTTCCAGATCCGACAGGTCCAGTCATAATCATTTGTTCACAACCCTTGCCAGTTATCAAGACTACATCACTTGCTTGGGCTTTTTTTATTGCCAAAGATATTGCTTCTCGTCTATTTA
Source organism: uncultured Candidatus Saccharibacteria bacterium (assembly GCA_964574655.1). Taxonomy (GTDB): domain Bacteria; phylum Patescibacteriota; class JABMPQ01; order JABMPQ01; family JAQVVF01; genus JAQVVF01. The sequence goes on along the minus strand of CAZNOH010000001.1, from coordinate 3,406 downwards.
AAACCTTAAACAAATTCTCGTCCAACCGTTTTGGCATCGCATTAGAGATTGCATTCGATTTATTAGATATTTTGTTCGAGAAATTATTAACATTCGAGAAATCAATAACACCTTGCGCTACTTGATCAATGATTTCTTTCGGATCATCACCATATGGATCTTCGTTGGTTACAATCACAATATCAGCATATTTTGCAGCCAATTCTCCTAATTTTGGCCGTCTTGCGACATCACGTCCTCCACCAGTTGAACCAAGTACAGAAATAATTTTTCCATTATTTTTTATTTTTTGAACAGTTTTATAAACATTCTCTAATGCAACAGGCTCAAAAGCATAATCAACAATTACTTTAAAATCTTGCCCTTCTTCAATAAACTCCATCCTGCCTAAACGCAACTTTACTGTTTTTAAAATTTCTGCACATTTTTCAAGACTAATTTTATACAATGAACAAACGGAAATTGCAGATAACGCATTATACACATTATATTCACCTGACATATTCAAAACAAAATCAATATTATTTTTGATATTTGACATTTCGCATTGATTATCCATTTTACATTTATCATTTAAAATTTGAAATTTAACGCCAGTTCCTTCTGTTTTGATATTCATTGCTCTGAAGTTACAATTTTCATTTTTAATTCCAAAGGTCAATTTTTCTCTAACCAAAAAATCCAAAAATTCAGGCGCATATTTACTATCAGCATTCGCAACAATTTTATCTTTTACAACTTTAAAAAATTTTAATTTTGCTTTTTTATAATTTTCAAAACCCCCATGCGCTTCAATGTGTTCAGGAAAAAGATTTGTGAAAACTCCACAATCAAAATTGATACCCTTATGTCGATATTGTTCAATCCCTTGCGAGGTTACTTCAATTACACAAAATTTGCAACCAGCTTTGACTGCCTTTTTCAAAAATTTTTGGGTTTTAAATCTGCCCAGCATTGTTTGTTTATATTTGCTAATCCATTCTTTGGAATCTAAAGCAAAATTAGCAGTTGTCATCATCGCACATTTTTTGCCAGATTTTTGCAAAATCTGATAAATCAAATTACATGTTGTTGTTTTGCCAGTTGTACCTGTTACTCCAATAACAGTCAACTTATTAGATGGATTTCCATACAAAAAAGCAGCTAAACCTGCTAATGTCCAATGATAAAACCTTAATAAAGGCTTCGGAATTATTTTTCTTAAGATATTCATCATACACACAAAATAACACAGAAGAGTTGTTTTTTCAACTTTAAAAAAAATACGGCTAATTTATTTAGCCGTATTCGAGATCGCATTCGTAATATTAGATTTAAAAATTTCGAATAGAAATTTTTAAAATTAGAGAAAAACTATTTCACGCCTATCGTAAACAAAGTATTTTTCTGTCTAAAATATTTTAGATCAGTTGCAAAAGTGTGCTTATCTATACTTTGTTTTGTGTCATTAATCAGACTAAAACTACTCATATTCACCCATTTTTTTATGCTCTTATTATAAACTTTTAGCCACAATTTCTTTTCCGCCTGAGTTTTAGTCAGTTTGTTCAAAGTAGAATTTTTTAATCTCAAATTATTAGATAATTTTGCAGTATAATAAAAAGTTACTCTTACTCTAAACATTCTTTTTTTATACTTTTTAACTTGTTTCTTGTATTTTTTCAAATCAACACTAGAGCATCCCAAATCAGCTTTACAGTTTGAATATCTTGCCTCTGCCGCTATTAGGCTAGCTCGAGATTTTGTTCGATATTTATACAAATTAGTAGTTATTTTCCAATATCTTTTCAATAAATAATTGCTTGCATTAGAAAAATTTGAAGCATATTTTTTATAACGAGTAGTTTTTATCCAATAATTATCAGAATTATTTGGTAATTTCTTCCAAATATATGTCAAATCATCTTCAATTACTTTTTCGCCTTCCTTCGGCACTATTCTTTCCGACTGTTCAACTAAAGCCAACGAAACCAAATTGCCCGACCAATCCTTCATCCTTAAATATAAAGTCTTTATAAAATCACTAGTAATAGTATAAGCACCAGTAGCTGTTGCTGCGCTTAAACTAGTTGTCGGATCACAAGTATTTGTCTCGTCAACACAATAATATTTTCCACCGCCCATTTGTGCATAGTCAGAAGAAGTTAAATTCCATCCAAAAACATTTCCTGTTTTACCAGTCAAAAAACCAGTACCGCTTGGAACAATATTATCAACTAAAACAAAATTCAAAACTCCGCCAGAAGACCCTAGTTGATAAGTAATATAAGAATTATTATTCCCATAAGCAATAGAAGTATAATACACATTCTGCGAAGCATTATCAATGGTACTCAACGTCCAAGATGAACCATTATGATATGCATAATTTAAAGCTGCGCTACGTCGATAACTTACATGAGGATTATTGCTATTATCTAAAGCCAAAGAGATATCACTTGGCTGTACTAATGAACCAACAGTCGATGTCGTCCAAGTTGAACCGCTTCCATAAGCATATCCCAAACCAAAACCACCAGTATTTCTATAGGCAATTTTTACAACATTATCACTGCCTACAACAATTGATCCGTCATCTGACAAAGTATCAATTACTCTATTTGTTTGCGTCCAAGTACCACTGCTATTTTTTGTCGCATACAACAATCTCGCATTGGTTGTATCATTGTAAACAATATGAACGTTATTACTTGAATCAACTGCGATCGATGAATGAATCCCTACATTGCCAGTATCATAAACAGTACTATAAGACCATGACGAACCATTATGATAGCTATACACTAAATCGTTATTGCTTGTATCTTGATGACTAATATGCGGATTACCAGAAGTATCCAAAGCAATAGATGTCCAAGCTCCGTCAGAAGCCATTCCGCCACCCGCAGACTCGTTAGACCATGTCCCACCGCTTATTTTTTTCGCATATTTTAAGTTTCCGCTCTCTTGATAACTAACATGAATGTCATTATTAGTCTTGTTGATTGCTATTGAACAATAAGCGCCACCACCAGCATGAATTTGATCATATACAAAAACAGTTCCATTCCAATAAAAATCATATAAATAACCTGGCTCATAAGCATTGTAAACACAAATATGCGGATAATTATTGCTATCCAATGCTACATTTCGTCCTGATCCCAATTCCGTGCTAGAGGAATGAATCCCATTTAAAAAAACCTTGCCACTACCATCCACCTTTGTCGCTGCCTTCGCCTTATACACATTAATACCCCCCCCCACTAACACAGAGAGTACTAAAAAACAAAGCAAAAACAATAATACTTTTTTCTTCATATTTTTTATTTTATTTTTTTAAAAACCTTTAGATAAATAGATTATAACACAAAGTAGTAGTAGTAGTAGTAGTAGTAGTAGTAGTAGTAGTAGTAGTAGTAGTAGT